>CAVRFL010000014.1:0-150590 GCA_963720385.1 uncultured Alphaproteobacteria bacterium
AACCGGAAATCCTCAAAGCGAGCACAGCGAGTCCGCTTACCCCCAAAAGCAGACCTGCGAGCAGACATCGCTTGATGTCGGCTAAGGGCCAGGAAGAGACATCACGCCCCCCTTCCGCGCACCACGCGTCCGGTCAAAACGAAAGCGCCCCGGAAACCGGGGCACTCCCAAAATTCAAACCCGCGAATGCCTCACGCAGCGATCTTGGTCGGCTTTACCTCCAGAACCTTACTGGAGCTTGCGATCGGGATGGCCCGAGGCTTCATCGCCTGTAGTATTTCGCGCACGAGATCGACGTGCAGGAGCCCGTTCTCCAGGCTCGCGCCCTTAACCTGAACATAGTCGGCGAGCTGGAAACTACGCTCGAAGGTCCGAGCGGCGATGCCCTGGTAGAGCACTTCGCCGGTCTCCACCTCGTCGTTGGTTTGCTTCTCGCCGTGGATCGTCAGCGTATTCTCCTTCGCCTCGATCGAGAGATCAGCTCGGTAAAGCCGGCGACTGCAACCGAGATGCGATAGGCGTTCTCGCCGGTCCGCGCGATATTGTAGGGCGGATAGCTCGGCACCGATCCGTCCATGCCGACGAGCTGATCGAGCGTAGAGAACACTCGGTCGAAGCCGACGGTTGAACGGTAGAAGGGACAAAATCGAATGTACGCATAGCATCACCTCCTTGTTGAGCGACATGCGAACGGTCCGCCCTCAGGGCCTGACCTTCCGTATCACGCAGCCTCATGGCCTGCGCATTCTAGATCTAAGGGCGACTCAAGGTTATTGTAAGGAGCTAGACGAACTATTGTCGGGGCCAATTTAACTTGCGTGTGATGCAACCTTCTTTATCTCCCCTTTGTTGTATCCACAGTCCCTCGATGAGTCTCGCGCAAGCAGAGTCGTCCCGGTTGATTGAGAAACCCCAGCTCCCGACTCGGCTGGGGTTCCTCTATGGAGAAAAACAATGCGAAAATCTTTGCAATTTGCTCTCGCAGCCGGATCGATGTTCATTTTTTCTTCGGCAGCGATGGCCCAAGACACCACACTAAGACTCGGTTGGCTATTCCAGGTCCAGCCGCTGATTGCCCAAGAGTACGCGCCATACTCAGTACTACCCTCGATGACTTGGCGCGCGCCAGTTTTTCCGCAGACATGGGACATGCAAGCAGTTGTGCCGTTCACATTGGAGGTGAAGCGCCCCCTCGACGGTGCCTCCAATCCACCCGGCACCACCGGTTACTCGCCAATAGCAGATAGCTTTAGTTGCTGCCGCCTATCTCGCAGCCTGCGCCAACTCTACCCACCACCACAGGACAAGGGCAATCCCGCTAATTTTTCGAACATGCGACAAAGCGCTTAGGACGCGAGTTCGGGGGCTTTCGGGGATACACCACTGAACAGATATTGGCCGGCGCCAGCAACAAACTTCTGCAACAAAATCGGCCTGGACCGGAAATGGGGCACTGGACTAGCGTGCAGGGATGGAAGAGCGCCGCGCGCAAGCTGGTGGTGGGACTGCTCCCGTTTTGAAAATAAGAGCCGCCGAGTTTGATCAGGCACTAGCAATGCACCATGCGGTTATTGTGGTGTTAGGCCGCGTTCGGATTCATTCCGTCTTGATATTTTCGGCCCGGATGATCGGCCACCACTTCTACTGATCCGGCCGGACGTTCCATAACGTTTCGTTCTGCTAGTCCCGCCCATCACGATGACCGCTGTGGGTCTTTCGCGACGGTGCGTGCAGGCGTCGTGAATTTCCGCTTTACCCTCGACTCCGGAAGTTTTCGGCGTCGCAGCGAACGGCCGAAACGGGCCACCAGCAAACTCATGCACCGCAGCAAGCTAGCGCACGGATCGCAAATATGCGTCCGAGCAGTAAGCCCCGACTTCGGGCAGGGCCAGTTGAAAATAGGACGCGTTCAGTCGTGCAGCTACTTCACTCGTTTGAACACCGTATAGACTATCGCACCGGTCCTGGGAGTAGGATTGGTGGTCGTAAATTCATCCGTCGAGAACGAAGTGATTGTTCGCACCTGTTTGGTTCCGTTATCAGCCGCAAATGAACTGGCCTCGACGTGAAGCGTGTACGTACCCTCGGCCTCGTTGACCGTGTACGTGCCAAAATGCGAGAAGACGCCTTTCGCCACGGCTTCATTTTCCTCTGGCGTGCCCTTCAGCCGGTCCTTGGATGCGATCTTAGGAAGGTCATGCCGAATGATCTGCACAGAATAGCGACCGTTGGCAGTGAATATCAGGTTGCCTTTCGGCTTGGGACCCCACGGCTCGAACTTGCTGCCATCCGGCCGCTCTGCGACAACTGAGGCGTACGACCATGTCCCTACGAGCTGGTTGGTGATCTTTGTCTGGCCGATCACGCCCCGTGTAGGAAGTGCAACTGCAAGGCACAGCAGTGCTACGGTGGCTGCCGGTAGGATACAGAGTCGCTTCATGACGTTCCTCCCTTAAGCCGATACGGCCGCCTCGTGTGCCATGAACAGCGCGAGGCGTGCGAATTGCGAAGCAGTCGCTTGCGCAGTTCGATCGCGACAACCTTCGCTAACTCAAGACATCGCCAATGCGGGTGCGATCACGCCGGGTCATGGCGTCTCGAAGCCATTGGCCGTCAAGGCCTGCTTGGCCGCGGGTGAAGTCAGGAACGCAATCAGCGCCTTCGCCGCATCGACCTGCTTGCTGCCCGAACTGATCCCGGCCACATACACAGAGTAGCTCTGGGCTCCGGTTGGCAGCGGGGTGGCGTCAAGACCCGGAATGATCGCCGCATCGCTCGCCACCCCGATTCCGATTTCGGCCTCGCCATTCGCCACCGTCTCTGCAACCTCGGTGCCGGACGGCACCAGCCTGGTCTTCGCCTTTATGTCCGCCGCAAGCCCCAAGCGTTGCATCAAGCCGGCCGTATAGACGCCGGCTCCGCCGCCGGCGGCCGGGTCGCCAAGAACGATCGACTTTGCCGCCAGCAGCGTGCGCTTCAGCGCATCCACCGAGCCCACGTCGGGCTTGGGGGCGCCCTTCTTCACAAAGACGGTGAAGCCGACCTTGACGACCTCCACGCGGCTGCCCGCAAGCAGCTTGTCCTGCTTCTGCAACTCCCCGTGCTGTTCGGGCGAGACCATCGCCACGTCCGCGGCCTCGCCCTCGACAAGGCGTTTCGTGATTGCGCCAAGCGTGGCGTAGCCGACCGTGACCTTGTGCCCCGACGACTTCTCGAATTGCGGCAGGAGGCTGGGGAGCACGACCCGAAGAGAGACCGGGACGAGTAGCTTGATCTCGGCCGCATGCGCGGGGGATGGCGCCGTTGCAACCAGCAGCGAAGTGGTAAATGCGACACCTGCGACAGCAACAAATGTCGCCGCAACGGAGCGTTTGAACATGGCGTTCCCCTCTTCGTCGGCATTCTCCAGATGACCAAGGATCTGCGTGAACATTAGCATGGTGCGGGGGTCCGCAATAGCATCGGAGGCGTCAAACCCGGTCGAAACCACCGCGCTACGCATGTCTGGTTTGGGTCATTCTCGACCGAGAGAGTTTAGGCCCTGCATCCATGCACTTCCGCTTCGCCCTGAAAGCGGACGCAAGTCCAGGAGTGTGGGTTTTGTCGCGAAGGGCCAACAGGCGACAACGCGTTGGGGCAGGAATTGGATCGTGGATCCTAACTTCCGCGCTCTCCTGCTCATGCTTGGCTAAAAGTCGAATAGCCAGCGATAGTATAGGTATATGACCGAGATCGGATAGCCGCTTTGGTCACTTTGATGACCGCCTCGGTGCGATTGGTCACATTCAGCGACTTGAGAATGGCCGTGATGTGATTCTTGACCGTCGGCTCGGCCAGCTTCAACACCCGGCAGATCGCCTTGTTGCTTTTTCCCTGCATCAAGACCGCCAGGACTTCGTGTTGTCGCGCGGTCAGGTTCATGCAAACGGAATCGACGACGGCGCTGGCCAGCGCAGGCGCAGTATTTGAAGTCCGCGGATGCTCGCGCGTAATGGGGGAGCGAGGGGCAACGACTTGTTGGGCAGAGATTGTGGTGAGCATTGTTGCGTCTCTCTTTCTTGCCAGTGTGACAATGTCTGGGGGTGTATGCTTGGAGAGTAGGCCGCGGCCGTTCCGACGAAGGTGAGCTAGTTCACACATCGACAAACATTTTATGACGTTAAATCAATTGGTTATCGACACATGACAAGCGATTGGGTGGGCGATCGGGCTCAGCGCTGTTGATTGCTCGACGGAACGCGTCGTCTGTCGTTCAACTCCGAAAGTGGCTAAATAGAAGATATCTCGGTAGGTCCCTTTGGGCCAAAACCTGAAAGTCTCTAACTGAACAAATGTGTTCCGGTTTGCCCCCGAAAGCGGACGTCCGAACTGCGCGTGCGTTAATGCCTACACGCCCTAGCTAGATTGTCGATGCATTACTGGTTGAGACAGGAGTCATGACGATACCTGTTTGGGTACTCTTGTTATTTGCTGCCTGGACGCTTCTTCTCCTAACCGGAACGATCGGGTATTTCCGCTGGAGCCGCATACTCACCGGCTGCGCGACGATCCAGGAGTGGCGGCCGGACGAAGTCCAGGGAACGGACTGGTACAAGCGCGCCATGCGCGCTCATGCGAACTGCCTCGAAAACTTGCCGATCTACACCGCGGTGGTGATCGCGCTTCTGGTCACCGGGGCCTCAAGCCCGTGGCTGGATCTCCTAGCGATTATTCTACTGATCGCCCGCATAGCGCAGTCCACCCTGCATATCGGACCCCAGCAGACCGAAATGGTCGCTGGCGCACGGTTCGGCTGCTATGCCGTTCAGATCGTTTGCATGATTATTATGGGAGGTTGGGCGGCGGCGGTAGCTGTTGGTTAGCTGACTTCCGCAGTGCCTCTAAAACCGGACGTGAATAAAACCCGCTGGTTTTGACGCGATGGGCCAACTCCGGACATGGCCGCCTCGTGCATGATTTGGTACACACGGGGGCACGCCATGGGAGGATACTATGAGGAAGTTGTCACTCGCCGCAGCGGCAAAAATCGGGTTTGTGCTCCTGTTGGCTCAAGGCGTCGCGGCAGAGGCCGCTGAAGTCAAGATCATAGCGGTGCCCGCAATATCGGAGCTGATCGGGGAACTTGGCCCCCAGTTCGAGCGCGAAACAGGCCACAAGCTGGTGATCCAGTACGGGGTGACCGGCGTGACGAAACGGCGGATCGAGACTGGTGAGGTATTCGACCTCGCCATCGGCCCGGCACCTTTGATGGACGATCTGATTAGACAGGCCAAGATCGCTGGTGACACGCGCACTGGAATCGCTCGCGTCGGCCATGGTGTGGCTGTGCGCGCGGGTGCACCCAAGCCCGACATCAGTTCGGCCGACGCGTTTAAACGCGCGCTGCTCAACGCGAAGTCGGTCACCTATATAGCGGAGGGCGCGACCGGCACTCTTCTAGCGAAGGTGCTTGACCGCCTCGGCATCGCCGAGCAAATGAAAGCCAAGACCAAACTGCAGCAAGTTGCGGATCGTATCGGCCAGGCGGTCGCCACCGGCGAGGCCGAGCTTGGGTTTGCGACCACCAACATACTTCTGGCTGTCCCCGGTGTGGAGCTTGCGGGTCTGTTCCCGCCCGAGCTGCAGGATTACATGGTGCTCACGGCGGGCGTCGGTACCGCCGCCGCGCAACCAGACACGGCCAAGGCCCTGATCAAGCATCTCACGGGGCCGCAGGCCGTCGCGGTGATCAAAGCGAAAGGCTTGGAGCGTATCGCTCCTTAATGGCGTCAGGTTCCGCTTAGCGGAAAGGGCCGCGCAGCAGCATGTGTCGTTTTCCAACATGCCCGAACGTGTTGTCAGGCGTCCGCTGTGGGTCAGAATCGGAAATCCTCAAAGCGAACCAGCGAGTCCGCTTTGCCCGGCGGGTTCAACCTGTCACTGCAACACCGCTCGTAGTCTATCGGCAGGAGTTTCAAAGCCCAAGGTCTTTCGTGGTCGTTGGTTGAGCCGGAGAGCGATCTTGTTCAGGTACGCCTGAGAAAAGTGCGAGAGATCTGTTCCTCGCGGGAAATACTGTCGCAGCAAGCCGTTGGTGTTCTCGTTGCTGCCACGCTGCCAAGGACTGCGTGGATCGCAGAAATAGACCTGCACGTTGGTGGCGATGGTGAAGCTCTTGTGGTCAGCCATCTCCTTGCCTCGATCCCAAGTCAAGGAGCGGCGCAGCTCCCGCGGCAGTTTGCGCACGTGTTTACCGAGCGCGGTTACCACGGTCGCCGTGTCCTTGCTCGGGATCTTGAGAAGCATCGTAAAACGAGTATGGCGCTCGACGAGCGTCGCGATGTGCGTGTTGTTCGCTCCGGCGAGAAGGTCTCCTTCCCAGTGGCCTGGCACGGCGCGATCCTCGGCCTCAGCCGGCCGCTCGCGGATGGAGACCGTATCGACGATCTGTCCTAGTCCGCTCTTCGTGGTACCGCCCTTGGCTTGGCGCATCTGCCGCGCGGTACGCAGGTGTGCCATCAGCTGCTTCGTCAGCACGCCGCGTGTCTGAATAAAGAGACTTCGATAGATCGCTTCGTGAGATACCTGCATGCCTTGGTCGGCAGGGAATTGCCGCTTTAGCCATCCAGAGATCTGCTCCGGCGACCACTGCAGCGAGAGTTTCTGGGCCACGCGCCATCGTAGCCCCGCATGGCGCGTCAGGCGACAAGGCTTCGGGCGCAACGCCCGCTCCCAGGCGCGCGTATCAGCCTCGCTTGCGCGGTAAGCGCTGCAGCCGCCGTTACGTCTTATCTCTCGACTTATAGTCGAGGGCGCTCGTCCGAGGTCCTGTGCGATCCGCCGTATCGACCGACCGGCGGCAATGCCACGCGAGATCTCTTCGCGCTCCTCAAGCCTCAGCGCTACAGGAGCTCTCAGGCGTGGCGCTGGAGCAATTCCTCCATTGACAGCCAAGATCCGATAGACGCCGCTCTTGTTCCTCCTCTCAAGCGCTCGAGCGATATCCGCCACACATTGACCGCTCTTCCAGCGCTCCCAGAGCTCGGCCCTCTGCTTCGGCGTGAACCATGTCCGCGCATGTCCCTCCATCCGCACACCTCCTATCTGGCAAGATTAGAAGGTGTTGCGTCGATCGGTTGAACTCACAACCCAAAGCGGACATCCAGCGTTCTATCGTTGACGCGCTGGCGCCATTGGCAAACCCGGAAAAGGGCGGGGAGACGGCCGTGTGCGCGCCCCGTTTACTTGGTGCGCTTCCAAGTCACTGTAGCGGTTCCACCACCAGACGCGCTGGCAGTGATGTACTTCAAGTCGTCTCCGCTGGCGGTAACAATGGATCGTTTCTGCTCTGTCGCGTTCCAATTGGGAAATGTGGCACTCTCGATTTTGAAGGTGAGGGTCTTCTCGATCAGGTCAATGGAGTAGGTGCCGAAGAGCGCGATGCTCTTCGCTACAACCGCCAAGTTTTCCTCCGATGTACCGGTGGCGCGGTTATTGGAGACAAACTTTGGAAGGTCGGCTCCGATGATTGTCAGCATAAAGCGGCCTTCGGCATCCAGGCGCATCATGCCCTTGGCTCCGGGACCAAATTGGTCGGTCTTTTTCCCGCCTTGCTCGGTCACTGATGAGACGAGCGTCCACGTTCCGACAACGTCGTTGGTGCTCTGAGCGCAAGCACAGGACGCTGAGAGCGCGGCGCCCAGCAACACAGACGCCGCAATGACAAATAGCTTACCCATGGAATTGTACCGGTTCATCGGCGTTCCTCCTATGAGGCATACGATGGGCCGAGGTAGCAACAGCTGTCCAATACATAATTCCTCTAGTTTTTTATGCTGAAGCGGCATAAACAAAATCATGGACCTAAAGCACCTGCAGACATTCGTCGCCGTCGCCGAACACGGCACGGTGTCGAAGGCCGCGGTGCGTCTGCACACCGCCCAGCCCGCCCTTTCAAGGCAGATCATTGACCTCGAAAAGGAATTGGGAATCGCGCTTTTCGATCGCATTGGACGCCGCCTGCGCTTGACAGGAGAGGGCGAGCAGTTCCTCGGAAACTGCCGCAGCCTATTGGGACACGTCAGCGCCCTCAGCGACCAGGTACACGAACTCCGGCACGGAAATAGTGGCGTACTGAAAGTGACCGCCTCGCCGCAAATGATCGATAATGTGTTTTCTACATTCCTGCATCGTTATTCCAAGCACTATCCCAACGTGCAGGTGAGATTGATAGAAGGAATCGGCAATGAAGTGTTGGCCATGGTGGAGCGAGGCGACGCCCAGCTCGGCACTGTTGCGCATGCGGCGTTGCCGGCGAGCATCGGTCACTTCGGAAGCCGTCTGCTCCTGCCCATTACGTTTTCGGCGGTTTATCACAGCCCATTCGATCTTGGACGTGGTCGCGCCATCGAAATCCGCGACCTTGCCCCGTACCCTTTGCTCGTATTGGCCCCCGGTTTCGTCCTTCGCAAGACGTTCGATGCGGCATGCCGGCTTGCCCACGTCCGGCCTAATATTCTGTTTGAGTGCAGCTCTCCGCACACGCTGCTCTCGCTCGCGGAAGCCGGACACGGCATTGCGGTCGTCCCGTCGAACGTGCGATTTCATCGCTATACTTTGAGAGCGCTTCAGATAACGCACCAGCGCAGACCGCTTCAGGAACCCCTCTCAATCTTTTGGGACAAGCGGCGCTCGCTGCCGCGCTATGCGCATGACTTTTGCGAATTGTTGGCAGGATATATTCCAAAGGTCATTCCTAACGCACCGCGCAAAAGAAAGACCCTGCGTCCTAAGTGAGTGTCGCTGTTTCATGTCGTCCAAAGTGACCTCCCAGCGGGTATCCGGCGATTTTCAACGTCCGCTTTGGGTCAGAAGCGGAAATCCTCAAAGCGAGCACAGCGAGTCCGCTTTACCCCCGAAAGCGGAAGTCGTTTTCGATTTCAGCTAGGTCCGCTTTGGGCCAAAAGCCGACATGGGCGTCTAGACTTTTTTCTTTGCCAGTGGTTTTGCGACCTCGCGGGCGCAGTCGATGAAGCGCTGCACGACCGGGCCGGGCGTGCGGTTCTTCAGCGTGGCGATCCCGATCGGCCCGCTGGCAACCGGCAATTCCACGCGGCAATTTCCTGATGAACGGATGCCGGTCGGGGAATTGCAGCCAGAACTCCGGCACAATCGAGAGATAGCGGCCTGTCCGCAAGAGATTGACTCTGATCTCAAGGGCAGCGGTGACCACCGTTGCATGGGGGTAATCAAGGCCGCTGGCGCGAAAGGCTTCGCAACGAACGATCCCACCGGATGGTCTGGCGCCGGCAGCACCCAGAATTCATCCATCAAGTCGGCAAGCTCGATATGACGCCGACCGATCCAGGATTCTTGTCGCCTGCTGCCACGACATACGGGCTTTCAAAAAGAACCTCGAAACTCAATTGCTCTCTCAACGACGCCGTATTTACGGGAAACCAGGAGATCAAGGCGGCGCTCGTTCAGGTTTCGCCGCTGCACGTCGTCTGTCTCGACCGCGACATGAAACACGATCCGCGGATAGCGCTTGGAGAGCCGATCGACAACGGCGGACACAAAGCTCGCGGCCAGCGGTGGCGTGGTCCCGATCCGCACTTCGCCCGCGGTCGGGTCGGCGAGGAACTCGATGTCCTTGACGCCCTGGCGCAGCTCGTCGAACGCGGCATGGCTGCGATTGAGGATGGCGCGCCCGGATTCGGTCAGTTCGACGCCGCGCGGGTTTCGCTCCAGGAGCCGCACGCCGAGGGTGTGTTCCAGTTCGCTGATTGAGCGCGAGACGACCGGATGAGAGACGGCGAGCTGGCTCGCCGCCTTCGCCATGCTGCCGGATTGCGCCACGGCGAGCAGGATGTGCAGGTCGCTCAGCTTGATCCGGCGTCCGATCCGGTGATCCCAGCGCATGCGCAATCCCTTAGCAATATTGCTATCCAGATGCAGGATAATAGTACTTTTCAGTTACGACGGATACGGGCACGTTGCAGCTGGCTTTTCCAAGGATGGAGACAAGCATGGTTGCGTCACGATCCTTGCTGATGGCGTTGGTGGTCGGCTGCACTCTCGGAGCCGCGAACCCTTCATCGGCGCAGTCCTATCCCAAGCGGACGGTCAAGATTGTCGTATCAGGGATCCCCGGTACATCATTCGATCTCATTGCACGCGCAATCGCCGACAAGCTGTCGGCGAGTCTCAAGCAGACCTTCATCGTCGAAAACCGGCCCGGCGCTGCTGGCAATCTCGGGGCCGAAGCCGTCGCCAAATCTGCTCCCGACGGGCACACGCTACTCGTGGCGCTGGGCACGACGTTCACGGTGAACCCGAGCCTCTATAAGAAGCCGCCGTTCGATCCCAACGCAGACTTCACATACATTTCGACCCTGACAAAATCGACCAACATGCTGGTCGTGCATCCGTCCATCCCGGTCAACTCGGTGGCCGAGTTCGTCGCCTACGCGAAGAAGGAGCCTATCAGTTATGCCCATGGCGGCCCCGGCACGCCCGGCCATTTGTGCATGGAATACTTCCGCCTGTTGGCCGGTTTCCAGGCAACACCGGTACCCTATCGCGGCAATACGCAACTGGCGGCCGACCTCGCGGCGGGCCAGATCAAATTCGGTTTCGTGGGGACCTCGGGCGTCGCACAGCACGTCCGCGAGGGCCGATTGAAAGGTCTCGCGATATCGACCTCGCGAGCGCTCTCTGCTTGCGCCGGAGCTGCCGACGATCGCCGAAGCTGGTTATCCCGATTTCGAATTCGAGGGCTACAGCGTGCTCGTGGCGCCAGCCGGCCTTCCGCATGCGGTCACTGCGCTCTTGGAGCGCGAGGTGCAACAGGCATTGGCGTCGCCGGAGTTTCAGGAAAGATTCCGCGCGCAGGACATGCTGATCGACTGGGCCGGGAGCGCCGACACGAAAGCGCGCATCAAAGCCGATGTGCAGCTCTGGGCTAGGATCGTCAACGCTACCGGAATGCGCGTCAATTGAAGATTGACGCATCCCGACCGGTCGCGATTGCCACGAGCGACATCCGTCAGAAGGTGGCTCCATGTCGCTGAACAAACACCAGAGGAAACGATGAATGCCAACGGCTCCACCCGCGTCGTGATGCTCGGGACCGGCACGCCGCGTCCGGAACCCGACCGCTCCGGGCCGGCGACCGCGATCATCGTCAACGACACGCCCTATCTCGTCGACTTCGGTGCCGGCGTCATCCGGCGGGCGGCCGCGGCCTATCAAAAGGGGATCACGGCGTTCGGCCCGGACGCCGCCAACATCGCGACCGCCTTCCTCACCCACCTGCATTCCGATCACACCATGGGATATCCCGACCTGATGTTCACGCCATGGCTGACGGGGCCGAAAAGCGCTCGATGTCTACGGGCCGAAAGGTCTCGAAGCGATGACCAAAAATATCTTCAAGGCATGGGAGGTGGACATCCACGTGCGCACCGAGGTCGGCCCGCACCGCCGGGGCGCCTGCACGGTGAATGCCCACGAGATCGAGCCGGGCGTCGTCTACAGCGACCGCAACGTCACCGTGACGGCGTTTCCGGTGCACCACGGCGAAGCGCTTCAGTCATTCGGCTATCGATTTGAAACCAAGGACCGGACCATTGTGATCTCCGGCGATACGTCGCCGGTCCAATCGCTCGATCGACAATTGCCGCGAATGCGACGTGCTCATCCACGAAGCCTATTCCATGGACACCTATCGCCAGGACCCGCCCAGCTTCCAGGAATTCCGCCGCGGACACCACACCTCCTCGGTCGAACTGGCGGAGATCGCGAACACGGTGAAGCCGGGCCTGCTCGTGACCTATCACCACTCGACCCGCGACGCCGGGCCGGCGGGGGCGGAGACCGAAGGCGTGCTGATCGAGGAAATCCGGCAGACCTACAAAGGCAAGGTCGTGGCCGGCGCGACCTGGATATCTATTGAGCCCTACGCCCTCTAGCGGGACGCGAAGTGAGGCACGCCCATGTCCGCTGCAGGGTCAAAACCGGAAAAGCTCGGAGTGAGCAATTCAAGTCCGCTTATCCCTCAAGAGCGGACATGCGGTGCGCATTTCGGCACGTCCGCTTTGGGCCACATCCGGACGCGAACCGAAAACCAACTCGGTCGCAGCCCGTCAAGTGCAGGGAAACAATAATCGATCGCCACTATTCAATGGGGATGCCTGCCTGTCGCCAGGCATCTGCAAATGGCGTGAACACAGCGGGCTCAAATCCGGCCGCTACGGAAAATCGCCGGATGGAGAAGTTCGGATCCAAGGTGATCGTTTGTCGTGCCTCGATCTCTGCCTCTTCGTCGTTTCCAAGCCGTATCAGCGCGGCAGCTAGGAACGCATGAGACATGGCGAAGTGTGGGTTCGATTTAATCGATTGCCGTGCGACGTCTCGTGATTGCTCGTATTGCTTGAGATGAAAGTGAGAAATTGCAAGTGCATTGTACGACAGATAATTCAGGGGGTCGAAGGGACTAAGTCGAAGAGCGCGTAGGGCACGTTCAATGGCGACGCTCGATTCGCCCATCCAGGAAAGAGCGAGCGCGCTACACGAAAACGACAGCGCGTTGGAGTTGCTGAGCGTCAATGCGCGGTCGAAAAGGTTCAAGGCTGTGGCGTGGTCTCTTTCATCCATTGCGATGACAAAGCCCGCGATCCCCAGCGCAATCGCGTCGTCGCCACCGCCATAATCGCCGCGCGCGCGTGGTGAATTGCCGCAACACGATCCGCTTCATGCAGGCCGGCGCGTCCATAGCGCAGCGTGATAACACAACGCCAGAGGTGCGTGTGCCGAAGCGTAGCCAGGTTCGAGCTCAAGCGCCCTTTCGAGCAGCGGGATGGCCAGAGACGCCTTATCGGGCATATGGCTATAGGCCAACGGCATAGCCTGTAAGACAAGGTCATAGGCGTCCAAGCTGTCCGGTCGCTTACGCCTGATCCGCTCAAGCTCGGCATTTCTGAGGTTCGGCTCAATCGCGCCCACCACACTCATCGCGATTTCGTCTTGCAATGCAAAGACGTCGTCAAGCTTGTCGGTCATAGTGCTCGACCCAGAGATGAATGCCCTTTTCCGCATCGACAAGTTGAACGGTGACACGGACGCGGCTTCCAGTCTTGCGCACGCTGCCTTCGAGCACGTAACGCACGCCGAGGTCCGTCCGACCTGCTTTATATCGATCGCCTTGCCTTTGTAGATGAAGCTCGAATTGCGGGCGATGACAGAGAGCCAAGTGATCCGCGCAAGTCCTGGAGATGATGTCCTCGACCATGCCGTCGACAAAGTATTCCTGCTCCGGGTCGCTGCTGATGTTCTGAAACGGCAAGACGGCGATCGATCGGTTCTCAGTAGAGCCGCGCGCGGCGTCAGCTTGGTCGACCGTGGGCGACGGCTCAGGTACGAAGGCGATCAGCCGGTAGCCGCGGCCCGGCACCGTGATGATGTAGTCCTTCCCATTCCGGTCCTCGCCGAGGACCTTCCGGAGTGCCGAGACCTGTACTTGTATAGCGTTCTCCTCGATGATCTGGCCGGGCCACACCGCGGCCATCAGGGCGTCCTTGGTGACCAGACCGCCCTTCGCCGAGGCCAACGCACACAGAATGTCGAGTGCACGACTGCCCAGCCGGACCGGCTCGCCGTCGCGCGACAGCTCGCGCTTCGCTAGATCCAGCCGAAATGGGCCGATCCTGACTTCGTCTCCGATCATCACGACCGCCAACAGAGGCCGCGGATTTCAGAAGTTTTCAGCACCTGAGCCAAGGACCTTAGGCGAGGGTCCCGTTACCGTCCAGTGTCGCCGGTCTGGCGCCGGCAACGGATAACGGAAGAGACGGCCATGACGACCATCGCAGACCGCAAAGGTAAGCACTCCGCCCCCGGCGAAGGCAACATATACGCAAAGGCCAATGAAGTGATCGTCAAGATTACTGGGGGAGATACCGATCAAACTTTCGAGGTGGTGGAAGAGAACTGCAAACCCGGCTTTCAGTCACGCGCCCATTACCACATCAAGGCGTTCGAAACGTTCTACGTATTCGATGGCAGTGCTGATTTTCAGGTCGGCGATGAACTCTTTCACGCCAAAAAGGGTTCCTGTGTGCACATTCCGCCTGGTGTGCCTCACCAGGTAACATCGAAAGACGGGGTGCGCATGCTGATGGTCTATAGTCCGGCGGGCACCGAAGGCATGTTCGCGGCCATCCACACGCTAACCCAAGACCAACTGATGAATGCTGAACTCACCAAACAGATCGCACTCAAGTACGACACCGTCATGATTGAGCAGAGCAAGGATGGACGAGGCAAGGGAACAATTTTGGGATAACAACCAAGCCAGCGAGAATATCCGCTCATGGCATGGTCCGACTGTGCTCCTGCCCCGCCAGCGATCGAAGCGGCCAGGGGCGCCAAAGACGAGAATGAGGGCGAGTATGATGACCCGATCCGTGCAACATTTCTGTTTACCGTTGTCCTCGCCAGCAGCGCCATTGCACAAACGCCTCTGGAGCGTGGCCGCTATCTGGTGAACGGCTCTCTTGCGTGCGGCAATTGCCACACGCCGAAAGACGACAAGGGTGTGCCGATCGTTGAGAGAGAGTTGTCTGGCGGACTGTCGTTCACGACTCCGGCCTTTAATGCCACCGGATCCAACATCACGCCGGATCGCGAGACTGGTATTGGAGCATGGAGCGACGAGGCGATCAAACGTGCCATAACGCACGGCATCCGCCCGGACAATGCGCGGCTACCTGCGCCCCTCGCGGCGGTCATGGCCGCAAACTTTTTTAAAGCCCTTCTGCCAAACGATCTTGACGCGATCGTCGTCTATCTTCGTTCGGTGCAACCAGTTCGGAACTTGGTTCCCGACCCGGTCTATAAGGCGCCAGTGCACCGCGATCGCTTTCCCGATGCTGAGACCGGCTTCACCGCGGCTCAGCTAAGACCCGGTAAAGCGAGGCGCTTATCTGGTAACCATTGGCCATTGTATGGAATGCCATTCCGCCTGGGAGAAAGGGGTTTCCGATTACGAAAATGGGCTCGGGAAGGGTGGAAGCGCAATTCGGCCCAGCGTTAGTACAAGGCTTTCCAGCCACTTGGGATGGTTCGACTGCAACCAACATCACTTCGCATCGCACGAAAGGCATTGGCGCCTGGACCGATGCGGAAATCAAGCGCGCCATCGCGGATGGTGTCTCCCGCGACGGCCCAAAACTCAAGCCCCCGATGGACTTCGGCTCCTATGGACAAATGAACGATTCCGACCTGAGCGCGATTGTCGCCTATCTGCGCACTGTCCCACCACGGGAGTGACATCGCGGCCACTCCGCCTCGAACGGCGGATTGATCGACGAGGCTGGCAGGTCTCATCAGGGGCAAAACCGACACATCGCGCCCTTGCGATCGGAAACACGTCATGTTGGCTTCGGGTCGAGAAGCAGACATGCTTATTGTGAGCACCACGTCCGCTATTCCCTCACAAGACGACAATCGCTCATCCATGCCCCCTATGCCACGCCCTATTGGGAGCCCTCGAGGCCGAGTTGCTTGACTAACGCTCCCCACTTCTCATGTTCGGATTTTACATAAGTCCGCATGCCCTCTATCGAAGGCGTGTCATTTGGGATCAGCCCGAGCTCCAGGATCTTCCCCTGGATGTCGGGCATTACCATGATCCTTTTCATCTCAACGTGCAGCCGGTCGACGATCTCCTTCGGAGTCTTCGCCGGAGCCACTAGGATGTGCCATGACACGGCTTCGTAGTCCGAAGCACCTGAGGCTTCCGAGAACGGGGGCACGTCGGACATCAGGGGCAATCGTATAGATGATGAGACCGCGAGCGCGCGCAGTTTGCCGTCCTTGATCAGCGGTATCACTGACCCGGCGTCCACGAAGCTTGCCGTGACATGGCCAGCCATCAGGTCAGTCACCGATTGTCCGGTGGCTCGGTAGGGCACATGTGTCGCCTCGAACCCGAACCGCTTCTTGGCAAATTCCATCGACAGATGCTGGAGCGTGCCTGCGCCGACAGATGCGTAGTTTAGCAACGGTTTCGATTCTTTGGCCAATTTGATGAACTCGGGCACTGACTTGGCTGCCAACCCAGGGTTCACCACCAGAATGAAGGGCGATTTCACATACAATGAGATCGGGACGAAATCCTCCTGCGGCTTATAACTAATCCGCCTGTAGAGTGTCGGATTGATCGACATTGCCACGCTCGTCAGCACACCGAGCGTGTGGCCATCGGCTGGCGCGGTCGCGACCGCGGCTGCACCAAGCATGGTGGCAGCGCCCGGCTTGTTATCGACGATCACCGACTTGCCTAGTACTTGCGATAGCTTGTTAGCGTAAAGGCGGACCAGTAAGTCTATGCCGGTGCCCGCGCCTAGCGGCACGATAATGGTGATGTTCTTCGAGGGGTAGCTCTGACCACGGGCAGGCGCACACGTGCCGAATACGACGAATGAAAGCGCGATGAATGCGCAGCGGCCCAGCAGGTAGGTCATCATTGTCCTCCCGAAAACGGGTCGCGCTCAATATCGCTCCTTGTACAAGTGTCAGGGTCCAAGACAAAATTCAATTCGAAAATTTGACCGCTCATGTCGCTGTTGGGTCAAAACCTGACGTGACGTCCTTGATTTTGGATGTCTGCTTTACCCCCGCAAGCAGACATTCTGGCACGCGTATGAGTACACCCCTTAGTGTCCCTTTGAATCCGAAGTTCGCAATGAACGTGCCGCCAAATCGAGCGAACTTCGGGATTCGGGACACTCGATCAGCCTTGTGACTGCCGCGCCGTCTGTTCGACCTGGACATTGACTGACAGCGTCTCGCCGGAACCCCCGTAGCGGATGCCCCGGACCGGTGCCGCCCCCAGATAGTCGAGCCCGGCCGCAATCCGGATATGTGCGTCGGTGGCGCAGATCCCATTCGCGGCGTCGAATGCGACCCAGCCGAGGTCGGCACGAAGGCCTCGGCCCAGGCATGGCCGGCGTCCTGGTCGACAACGCCATCGTCGCGATGGAATGGCCGCTGATATAGCGCGCCGGAATGCCGACACTGCGCGCCGCGGCAATGAAGATGTGCGTGAGGTCCTGGCACACGCCGCGCTTGAGGGCGAAGGCCTCGGCGGCCGTGGTGGCGGCATGGGTCGGATCGGGATCGAAGGTTATGTCGTCGATGCAGCTGCGCCAGCACGGTATGCAGGAGCTTCAGATTGTCATCGCCGGCCGCCTTCCGCGCTGCGGCGGCAAAACCTGCGATCGCGTCGTCGGGCTTGGTCAGCGGCGTCTCGCGCAGGAACAGCGAAGGCGGAAACCGTCGATCGCGCCGGTCACGACGCCGTCGGTGTTGCGGGTCTCGACCTCGCCCTCGACCGAGACGACAAATTCGCTGAAGGGGCCTTCGGCGGTGAACGCATGGGAGATGTTGCCGAACGCGTCCTCGTGCTGGTCGAGCCGGCAATCGGCGGAACGTCGATATGCCAGTTGATGACGAACTGGCCGTCATGATTGCGCGGCGTCAGCCGCAGCATCTGGATCACGCCGGTGGCCGGCGTGTCGTAGTGATACGTGGTTCGGTGGGACGACGCGGATACGCATGGACTGGCCATCATCACGATGGCGTCCGAAATGTCCACAGCCGCGTGCCCGCACCAGTCACTTCAGGTACTGCTCGTGATCGCTCGGATGCGCCCGAGCCGGTTGTTGGCGGCGATGAACTCGCCGATGAACTCGTGCAGCCCGTGCTGGAAGATTTCCTCCATCCGGCTGTTCTCCAGCCGGGTGCGCAACGGCGCGGGCCTGCCGCTGCGCCGGGCCCTGGCGGCCGTAGGCCTGGGCGATGTAGTCGAGGTTCTGCACCAGGTTGCCGTAGCAGCTCGCGAGCGAGCGCGGCATCTCGTCCTTGAGGATCAACAGGTCGGCGATCAGCCAGGGCTTGACGCTCTCGTGGTAGACCCAGTGATAGGCGGTCAGCGCCGAGACCGAGCGCAGGATCGCCGACCACTGGAAATAGTCGAGCGGGCCGCCGACGCGTTCGTTGGCCGGCAGCAGCAGGTGGAACTTGACGTCGAGGATGCGCGCGGTGTTGTCGGCGCGCTCCATGTAGAGGCCGAGCCGCGAGAACCAGTAGGCATCGTTGCGCAGCATGGTCCGGTAGGCGCGGCCGTCGAAGCGCAGCGAGGATTCCTGCACCCAGCGCAGGAAGCGCATGAACTCCTCGCGCGAGGTCGGGCCGTTGCCGAAGCGCTTGAGCTCCAGCCAGGTGCCGTTGATCGCGTCCCACATTTCCATGGTCAGCGCGGTGCGCACCGCGCGCGCATTGGTGCGCGCGAGCTCGAAGCAGTTGCGGATCGAGGACGGGTTGGCGGTCGAGAAGCACAGGAATTCGGTGACCGTCTCCTCGTTGGCTTCCGAATAATGCGCGGAGAACGCGCCGGCGCAGCCGGCGGTGGCGACCGCGGATTCCCATTCGTTGCCGGTGCCGACATAGGAGAGCGGCAGCGTGGTCAGCCGCTGCGTCACTTCCAGGATGCGCGCGAGATATTCCGCGCGCTCGACATAGCGCGAGAGCCAGTAGAGGTTGTCGGCGGTGCGCGAGAGCATGCTTTAAGTGTCCAACACCCAGGTGTCCTTGGTGCCGCCGCCCTGGCTCGAATTGACGACCAGCGATCCTTTTTGCAGCGCGACGCGCGTGAGCCCGCCCGGAACGATCCGGATGCGGTCGCGCCCGACCAGCACGAACGGCCGCAGATCGACATGCCGCGGCGCGATGCCTTCTTCGACGCAGGTCGGAACCGTCGACAGCGCCAGCGTCGGCTGTGCGATGAAGTTCTTCGGCGACGATTTCAGCTTGGCGCGGAACGCCGCGATCTGCGCCTTGTCGGCCTTGGGGCCGATCAGCATGCCGTAGCCGCCGGAGCCGTGCACTTCCTTCACGACCAACTCCTCGAGATGATCGAGCACGTAGGTGAGGTGGTCCTGCTCGCGGCAGCGCCAGGTCGGCACGTTGTTCAGCATCGGCTCTTCGCCGAGATAGAACTTCACGATCGCGGGCATGTAGCTGTAGACCGCCTTGTCGTCGGCGATGCCGGTGCCGACGGCGTTGGCGAGCGTCACGTTGCCGGCCTGGTAGGCGGACATGAGGCCCGGCACGCCGAGCGCTGAATTCGGGACGGAAGGCGAGCGGATCGAGGAAGTCGTCGTCGATGCGGCGGTAGATCACGTCGACGCGCTGCGGCCCCTGGGTCGTGCGCATGTAGACGGTCTCGTCCTTCACGAACAGGTCGCGGCCTTCGACCAGCTCGACGCCGAGCTTGTCGGCCAGGAACGAGTGCTCGTAATAGGCGGAATTGTAGATGCCGGGCGTGAGCAGCACGACCGTCGGATCGGACGACGCGGTCGCGGCGCCACCGATTTGAGCGTCGCCAGCAATTCATCGGGATAGTTCTCGACCGGCGCGACGCGATGGCGGGAGAACAGTTCCGGAAACAGCCGCAGCATGATCTCGCGGTTCTCCAGCATGTAGGAGACGCCGGAGGGCGTGCGGGCATTGTCCTCGAGCACATAGAACGTCGAGGCGTCGACGCGCACGATGTCGATGCCGGCGATATGGACGTAGATGTCGTGCGGGACTTTCTGGCCGTTCATCTCCGGCCGGAACACCGGATTCTGGAACACCAGATCCTCCGGGATCACGCCGGCCTTGAGGATCTCGCGCCGGCCGTAGACGTCGCCGATATAGGCGTTGATCGCCTTCACGCGCTGTTCGAGGCCGCGGCTCACGAAATCCCATTCGGCCGCAGCGAGGATGCGCGGGACCACGTCGAAGGGGATCAGGCGCTCCTGCGCGTCGGCCTCGCCATAGACCGCGAAGGTGATGCCGATCCGCTGGAAGATCAGTTCGGCCTCGCGCCGCCGGTGGTCGAGCACCTCGGGCGGAACCTCGGTCGAGCCAGCGCGACAGTTCGCCATAGGGCGGGCGAACCGACCCGTCGGCCCCTGTCATCTCATCGAAAACCACTGCCACCGTTCTGCCCCCGGGCGGCGTCCGGCCGCTCTGGAACGATCCGGAAGTGTAGTAGCAAGCCGCGCGCCAAACCAATTGGACTTGTGCACAGGCCGTGGGCACCCCGGCGTGGATTTTGCCTCTATTTTGGGCGGGAAGTGGCTATCCGGACGGCGTTTCTCGCCAGCGGCCGGGGATCAGCGGTCGGCGCTGCCCGGTCCCATGGCTTCCTCGACCCACATCTGCCAGGTGCGGTCGGTGCTGTGGCCGCGCTCGGACTTGTCGCGGTTCTCTTCGCCGGCGCGCGCTTCGGTCTCGTCGAGATAGATGATCGGGTCTGCCGAGCGCGAGCGCCTGCAGCTGCAGCCGCGCGTTGACCTCGGTGTAGATCGCGCGCGACACCATGCGCCGGATGTTCGGCCCGACCACGACATTGCCGTGGCCGCGCATCAGCGCGACCGTGCGGTTGCCGAGCGTGTCGGCGAGCGCCTTGCCGAGCTTCGCATCGGTGACCAGCAGGCTGCGCGATCCGGCGACCCTGCGCATCTCGAACACCGGAACGTCGGGCGACAGGAATCCGGCGGTGTTGACGATCGGGCGCAGCGGCACGTTCGAGGCGCCGAACGGAATGACGCGTCGGCGAGTGGCTGTGCAGGACCGCATGCACGTCCGCCCGCGCCTTGTAGATTTCGGAATGGATGAAGCGCTCGGAGTAGATCGAGCGGCCGCGCTGGTCGATCGGCTGCGACGTCCAGGTCGAACTCCATGATGTCGTCCTTGGTGACGCGCCCCGGCGCCAGCGACGCCGACATCAGATAGCGGTCCTTGTTGGCGGGATGGCGCACGCTGACGTGCCCGAAACCGTCGACCACGCCCTGGCGATAGAGAATCCGGTTGGCGGCGACGAGGTCCTTGATCACGGCGTCGAGACTTGCTTCCGCAAGCGCGCCGGAGACCAGCACCGGAATCATCGCAAGGCCCGCCAGCAACGTCCGTCCGAAATCGAATTTGGATGGCATCGTCACCTCCCTGTCGGCCTCGGTGCCGCCGATTTGAAGTTCCTACAGCAGTAGCAGCAAATTCGGCTAGGAACTTCAAATCGAAAAGCGGCACCAAGAGTTATCAAGTGCTAGCGCCCCTTTGTTTTCGAAGTTCGTGTCAGCGTGTGCCGCGGACATTTCACGAACTTCGAAAATGGGCACTAATGGGCGAGAAACTTCTTCACGCGATCGACCACCGGCTTGGGCGTGCGCATAGAGCTTGGCCACGAGCTTCTGCACATCCTCGCCGGTGGTCGGCAGGACTTCCGCCTGGATCTTTTCGCCTTCGGCGATGAACGCCGGGTCCTTCATGGTCGCGTCGAAGGCGCGCCGCAGCATGGTCGCGATCTTGGGCGGAAGCCCGGGCGGTCCGGCAAACGGCCGCGCCATCGCGCTCGGCCCGATCATCAGGTCGAGCAGCTGCCGGTCTTCCTGCTTCGACACCAGCTCGTAGATCAGCGGCACGTTCGGGAAGTCCTTGTGCTTTTCGAAGCGCAAGCTGGGTCAGGACGTTGATCTTGTTGTCGCGCAGCCAGTCGGGCTTGGCGGTCTTGATCGCGGACAGGCTGAAGGTGCAGCGGCCGTGCGCCTCGCCGCGCTCGATCGCGATGATGGTTTCCTGCGTGCCCTGGATAGCCGGTGACGAGCTTGAATTTCGTGCCGATCAGCTCGTTGAGGATGACCGGCCAGGTATCGGTGTCGGAGCCCGCGCCGGTGCCGGCGACGATCATCGGCTCGCGCTGCGCATCCTTGATGGTCTTGAACGGGCTCGCGCCCCAGGCGACGCACAAGCTGACGTCCTTGGTGACGGCGCCGATCCAGGTGAACTGGCTTGATGTCGTAGTCGGTTTTGCGCGACCCGATCAGCGGCTCGAGGATCGGGCCGCCGGCGAAGGTCGTGATCGCGGTGCCGTCCTTGGGCGCCTGCTGGGCCAGGAAGTTGGCGGCGCGGATGCCGCCGGCGCCCGGCATCACCTGCACGTTGACCGTCGGCTTGCCCGGGATGTGACGGCCGAGGTGGCGCGCGAGCACCCGCGCATAGAGATCGATGCCGCCGCCGGCGGTGCCGGCGACATAGATGTTGATCGGCCGGTCGATCGTGTCCTGGGCCGCTGCCGGGGTCCAAAGCAGGGTCCAAGGGAAGGTCCAAGTGAGGGTCCAAGGGAGGATCCAAGCCAGCGCCGCCGCGGCCGCGAAGCCCAGCAATCGAATCCTCGTCATGACCGTTCCTCCGTCGTCGCGCTATTCTTTGCGGATCGCGCTTTGCGGCTATTGGCGTCGTCCCCATTCGGGCGCTACTTTGCCCCGGAACGCGGATGACTTGAAGCCTGATCGCGCCCGGTGGCAGGCTATGTCGCACGCATCGACGTCGGAACGGACCCAAGGACGAACATGACGGCTGCCAGCGCTCCGAAATCCGCCAGTTTGGTCACCGCCGCCCTGCTGGTGATCGGGGACGAGATCCTGTCCGGCCGGACCAAGGACAAGAATATCGGCTACATCGCCGAATACCTGACCGCGCTCGGCATCGACCTCAAGGAAGTGCGCGTGGTCGGCGACGAGGAGATTGGAGATCATCACCGCGCTCAATGCGCTGCGCGCCCGCCACACCTACGTGTTCACCACCGGCGGCATCGGGCCGACCCATGACGACATCACCGCCGAATGCGTCGCCAAGGCGTTCGGGGTTTCGATCGATCACGATCCGCGCGCGGTCAAGATCCTGAGCGAGCGGCTGGCGCAGACCGGCGGCGAAATGAACGAGGCGCGCATGCGCATGACGCGGATCCCCGCCGGCGCCGATCTCGTTCACAACAAAGTGTCCGCCGCGCCGGGATTCTGGCTGGGCAATGTCATTGTGATGGCGGGCGTGCCCACCATCATGCAGGCGATGCTCGACGAGGTTGCGCCGAAGCTCAAGACCGGCGTGCGCATGCTGTCGGAGACGGTGCGCGCCGATTGCCGCGAAGGCGACATCGGTACGCCCTTGGGCGAGATCGCCAAGGCGCATCCGGAGGTCGCGATCGGCAGCTATCCGTTCTTCGACGAGCAGCGCGGGCCCAACACCAATGTGGTGCTGCGTGCCCGCGACCCGGCAAAGCTGACGGCGGCAAAAACTGCGGTCGAGGGAATGTTGAAACGGTTGAGGGCGGCGCTTTAAGGGGGCGTTCAGAGATCAGGAGTGAATGCCATGGTCGTATATCGTCCGTCCCGTCGTGCCATCGTTCAGGGCGTGCTTGCCGCCGGCAGTGTCGGGGTGAGCGGCGCGAAAGCGCTGGCGCAGGAGCTTCCGGTCACGCCGCAATGCAATGACGACGACGCAACCACCGTTGCGCAGACCGAAGGCCCGTTCTTTCGGGCGGGGTCGCCGGGCCGCGCCGACTTGGTGGAGTCCGGCTCGAAGGCGCGCCAGGTCGAGCTCACGGGTTTCGTGTTGACCCGCGGTTGTCATCCGGTCGCGCGCGCGGTCGTCGACCTCTGGCATGCGGACGAGCGCGGCGCCTATGACAACAAGGGCTTCCGCTATCGCGGGCGCGTCTACACCGACGAGAAGGGGCGCTACCGCTTCCGCACCATCGTGCCGGCGCTCTATTCCGGCCGCACCCGGCACTATCACGTCAATGTCGCCGCCGGCGGCAAGCTGTTGCTGACGACGCAGCTCTACTTTCCCGACGAGCCGGGCAACCGCCGCGACGGCCTGTTCCGCAAGGAGCTCTTGATGCGCGTCGCCGACGGCGGCGGCGCCAAGGACAGCACGATGGCGGCGCGGTTCGATTTCGTCATCGACCTGCGGGTGTGAGCGACTGTCCATGGCGCCCGATCCCGAGCAGTCGCGCAAGCCGTTTCCGGTGTCGTGGGATCAGTTCCACCGCGATGCCCGCGCGCTCGCCTGGCGACTCGCGGACGCCGGGCCGTTTGCCGCGATGGTGTGCATCACCCGCGGCGGCCTGGTGCCGGCCGCGATCGTCGCGCGCGAGCTCGGCATCCGGCTGATCGAGACCGTCTGCGTGAGCAGCTACGACCACACCACGCAAGGGCGAGGTGCGGGTGATCAAGACGATCGCGCCCGACATCGCCAAGATCGGCGGCGGGCGCGGCAAGGGCGTGCTGATCGTCGACGATCTGGTCGATACCGGGCAGACCGCGCGGCTCGTGCGCGAGCTGCTGCCCGAGGCGCATTTCGCCACCGTCTACGCCAAGCCCATGGGCCGCCCGATGGTCGACACCTTCATCACCGAGGTGTCGCAGGACACCTGGATCTTCTTCCCGTGGGACACCGGACTGACCTTTCAGCCGCCGATCAAGGAGGCCGGGCTGTAGGCGCGCCCGCCGCGGTGCTATGATGGTTGCACGCGCCAACCCTCCAAGGGAGAATCGTGATGGACGCCGTCACGCCCAAGGCAGAAACCAAGACCAAAGCCGAGCCGCGCTCGCATCACGTGCGCCCCGCCAATATGGAATGGCAGAAGACGCGGTTTCCCGGCTGCGAGATCAAGACGCTGCTGTTCGATCCCGACAGCGGACTGGTCACCGCGCTGACGCGGTTCTCGCCTGGCGCGGTGCTTCCGGACCACGAGCACGTGAAGATCGAGCAGACCTATGTGATCGAGGGCCGGCTGGTGGACCGGGACGGGCCCGACGCAGGTCTCGACGTTGGCCCCGGCGAGTTCGTCTGGCGCGATGCAGGCAGCCGCCACTCCGCCTGGACGCCGGACGGCGGACTGATGCTGGCGATGTTCCAGATCCCCAACAAGTTCTACGAGCGCGACGGCCGTATCACCGACGCCAACGGCCAGGACTGGGAAAGCTTATGGGGCGAAGTCTATAAGGGCCAAGCCGCCGAATGACGCGCGCGCCTCCCGCGTGTTAGAAGCGGCGCACGCGGACGTGGCGAAACGGTAGACGCAACGGACTTAAAATCCGTTGGGCGAAAAGCCCGTGCCGGTTCAAGTCCGGCCGTCCGCACCAGTGAAATCAACGACTTCCTCCGTGATGGAAGGGCTTCTGGCGAATTGTTGGCGAAGCTCTTGTTGCATCTTGTTGCAACCCCGTTCCGTCTTTGTCCTGGGAGTTGTGGCACGTGTTATGACGTTTTGGAACAAGGGTGGAACAAGAGCCGGGCTCTCACTGATTTGCTCTTGTGCGGCTTGTCGCAGCGGTTTGATTTGGCTCTTGTATTTCTGAAAGCTGGTTAGCCCGTGATGGCATGCTTCGAGCTGCTGCATCGCTTCCCGGTCAGCCCTCGTTGATCTTCGAACAAGTGGCCGTAGAGGTCGAAGGTCATTTGGATGGATGGAGTGACCGAGCACGGACTGTACTCGCTTTGCCGTCCAGCCAAGATGAGCGATGAACAAGCTGGCGGCGGCGTGGCGGAGGGCGTGCAGGCCGTATTTCGCTTTGCCGATGGCTTCGGGTCATGCCATTAGCGATTTGGAACTGTTTGAACCAAGTCAGCAGGTCGTCGTGGCTCTCAACGTTGCTTTGATGATCAGGGAAGACGAGATTGAGCCAGCTGCTTTGCCGATCGTTGCCGCAGCGCATTGACTGCCATCGGCGCTAGCGGAATGTCCTGATTGCCTGCTTTGCTTTTCGGCTTGCCAGCGTTGCCCTAGAGGTCGGCCCGCTGGCGAACGTGGATAACGCCTGCGTCTGGATGCAACGTTGGCCCACGGCAATCCACGAAGCTCGCTCGCTCGCATTCCCGGTGAAGATCGCTGTGATAACCCGTGGTCGCCAGCGGCCCTCTGCCTTGTCGAGGATGGTGCGAAGCTCTTCCCGGCTTGGGGAAGTCCACGCCCGGCCCGCAGTGGTGCATGTTGCCGCTTGTCGTCGGTCTTGATCCTGACTGCGAGCGCAACATTCTGTGCAACCCTGCCAGTCCTCTGGGAATGCGTTAGCATCATCTTGACGCTGGTCAGGATTTTGCGGCGCATCGCCAGCGAGCACCCGTTATCACGTAGTTGCTGGTCGAGGGCGTAGACCCGTGGCGTGGTCAGGCTCGCCAATTTGAGCGAGCCGATGAAGGGATCGATGTGAAGGCGCTTGTGTTCGCTTCGCTGCTTGATGGTGGAGTACTCAAGCCCGTCGCTAGCGGCAATCCATAGCTCCATCCCTTCCGCCACGGTGATGCTAACGCTCGAGGGCGTGTGAGTGCCTTGCTTGCACCTCGCGCAAAGCTGTGACTGCCCATTGCTCCGCCGCCTTTTTCGTCGAGAAGGTTTTAAACCGTCGTGCGCCAGACTGGTCCTGATAATCGACCAGCCACTTCGTGCGCTTAGCGCCGTTCCAAGTCCACGTGCGCTTGCGGATACGGGCCATCGCTAACTTTCCGCTTCCTGGTTGCTGCGTCCATCTCAGCGGTCAACTTAAACACAATCTCGCGAAGCTTCTTTTAGATTTTTCGTCTGAAATTCCTTCTGCTGTTCTTCTAATTGATTGGCGAGCGCTACACCTTCCTCTCGAAGCGAGGCACCAAGTCGGTAGACGATTTCGCCGTTGATCGAACGGTCGTTGCTGCTTCGCCTCTTCTCAAGGCGAGCCCGCAGCGCCTCGGTAAGGCACACCTTCATATCAACGATGTCTTCCGGCTTCTGTTTTCTCGCCATGCCAAATCCCTTCTGAGCCCGGCCGCATGTACACCCAAACGTCACTTTCCGCAATGGGGCAAAATTAATTTGACCGCAGTGGGTGTAGATGATAACACCCACCACAGCCCCGGACGCGGTACACCCGCTGCGTTGGGGTCTCAACCCAAACGATGGAGTTTGTGATGGACGAACGCAAGACGCTAACAGTGCCCGAAGCCGGGCGGGCATACTTCGATCTCGGCCGCCACGGCTCTTACGAAGCGGCGAAGCGGGGCGACATTCCCACAATCCGCATTGGTCGCAAGCTCAGAGTGCCGGTGGTGGCGCTAGAGCGGAAGTTGGAGGGCTGTGCGATGACTAGAAGGAAGATGAAGCCAGCAATGAGATTGGCTGACCTTGCGAGGCGGATCAATGCAAGGCTCGCAAAAATCAAACAGGAGCGTCCGACGTCAGGCGTCCGCCTGATCCCTGGCGTATTACTTCATCGAGCGAAGAAGATCGTAGGGTCAGATGAATGGCCTGCAGTGTGGCTCAAGGCTAACTGTGACCGTGATGAGAACGAAGTCGGTATCTATGCGATGAATACGATAACCATCGCCACTAGTTCTGGTGACGTAGTAATCAGGGAAGATGAACTGCCAACGATCGAAACTGACGAGTTGGAAACGTTGGAAATATCACGTGATGAATTGTATCGTGTGTTTGCTGAGGGAGTAAAGCTGACGCAGGGTGTGAAACCACGAGACAGGATACGACCTGTTGCTTGCGAGCAGCGTGACGGTTCATGGTTTTGTTTTTCGCTGTCGATACTCAGCCGCGACTGATCCCTTGCTGCAGAAGGAGGCTGGCGATGAACGTCATTGAAAGAAAGCTGCCACCTGTTGCGATGACGGGGGACTATGCCGCTCACCCCCGCCAACCTCCTACGATTTATTTCGAGGGTGACGAGTTCGAAGCCCTCAAGTGTGACATCGCCAAGCAAGGCATCCTCGTACAGATAACGGTTGACCAGGGTCGCATCCTCGACGGTTGTATCGTCTACAAGGCCGGGAAGGAGGTTGGCCACAACTTCGTCGCTGCCAACTTCAAAGAGTTCGTTGGGACGATGGCCGAGGCGAGAGCTATGTCATCTCAGCCAATATCCAGCGCAGGCAGATGACGAATGCGCAGAAGCAGGACTTCATCCGATTGATGATCGGGAAGTATCCGGCTTGGAGCAATCGTCAGATCGGCCGTCTCTGCCAACTTAGCCATGCAACGGTGGGGACGGTTAGAGATAAGATCACAAGGTCGCCTGAGGTCGTGAAGTTCGAGAAGTTCAAGGTGGTCTGGGAAGAGCTTCCCGATGAGCACGGGTTAGAGCTCGTGAAAGAGTTCGCCAGCGATATCAAAGAAATGCTGGTGTGATCGGTGGTCAAGTTGACCAGCGAAATAACGATAGCAAACTCGTCGGCTTGTTCGATGGACAACTTGACCAAGAGAGGGAGGGGAACCCTGACCCCTTTTTCGCTGGAACAAATCATCGGCGCAGCAATTCCCCCGCCCTTGCTCATGGTTTCGTCTGGCGGGAGGTGGTCTAACCCCGTTAACCAATTGAAATTGTTATTGAAAACGCCTGCGAAATGTGGTAATCCTTAGGTATCAGAATGAGGAGATCGCCGATGCCCCTTTGCGAAAACTGCGGCCAACCAATCTCATCGCTCTATCTCCGTGCGCAGAGGTTCTGCTGCCGAGCTTGCGGTGATGCATACTACGAACTTGAGCGGCGACAAGCTGTGGACCTGTTTCGATCAATGGGCCTCAAGCCGAAGAGAGAAGAAGATGCCAGCACCCGACAAGCCTGAGCCAGAGCTAAGACGATTTGCCTTTGCCCAACGGCCAAAGGCTGAGGCTGAGCCAATGACTGAGGCTGAGGCGATCCAGCAATCAACGCTTGCGGCTGAGCTTGAGCCAATGACTGAGGCGAGTGCTGTCAACCCCGTCTCAGTCAGGGCGGGCTGGGGTGACTAGTCCATCTCAGCCCGCCTCTGAGACGATGGCTGAGGGTCCGTCTCAGGACACCTATCACGTGCGCGGGCTCAGAGCGAGCTTGAGCCTGAGGGGCAAGATACGCCAAACCTTTGCCGACCGCTGAGAGTGCCGCCGCAACCTGAGACCACTTGCTGGCATCATGACCCGGTTGGGCCTGAGCCGCCGCTTGGGATTGATGTGAACTATGCGCCGCTGGTGGTGACACGCCCGGCTGAGATTGAAGCGGAGCCGAAGGAGACAACGCAATGGCTGAGGATGATTTGGACAAGATGGACCGATTTAGCAAGCTGGCCAATGTCCTTTGGCCGGGCTTCGCCTCTGACGAAGTGCGAGAGATGATGGACGAGCGGCTGAGGAATGAAGGCAAGCGGCTGAGGCCAATTGATCGAAGCCAGAGCCAAAGACAAGGCCACTCAGCCAAGGAGGCGGGGAGATGAAGCGGGCTCAGCGATGTGACGCGGTGGCCCGATTGCCGCTGTCATGAACTCTGGCTGCATTGGGAAAATTCCCCGATGGCTGGTTTGAGTTTTGAAGAACTGCAATGGACCGAAACCGCAATGTTCTTCGTGCTGCGCTGCCTCTCAACTCAATGCCCAGAGCGCAGAGTGCGACTAGCTGCGGCTGAGACAGTTACTCAAGCGATGGTGGGATCGACAAAGCAGAGGCGAAGAGATGACTGAGGAATTCGTGAGCGAGCGAAAAGCTATAGAGAAGCCAAATCAGAGATGGAGGCGGGGATGGCACAATGTTCAATTGATGGCCCCGTGGCCGATCCAGGGTGGTCGGACACTGATACCAGCCGGAGTGAGATTTTGGACAGCGCCACTCAGGTTTGGCAGGGCATACCGTGGCCGATGCCATTCCCAATCACGTGAGGTGCTTGAGCTCAGGATGCCGGAGCCGACGAGTGGGCCTATTGGTACACCGCCTTGGGCGATGCCAAGGGCCGATACTTCTTCGGCGTGCCGGGTGTGACGTTGCCGGAGAGCCGAGCGACAACTCAACTCAATGAGGCGACTGAGGCGAGGGGATTGTCTCAGACACAAATCAGCAAAGGAGCAAAGCGATGAGCAAAGACAAATCAAGCGATGAGCCGACGTAAGCCGATGGAAGAATGGATGCGAGAGATGGTGCGTGCAGTGGCGACCGATCTTGTGCGGGATTTGGTGAAAGGACTTTCGCAGGGAGGGCCGAGTGAGCGAAGTGATCCACGGGGCTCCGCTTAGACAATGAGTTCGTCTCACTCCGACTAGTCCGCCTCAGCCGGGTGGTCCATCTGAGCCCAGTGGATGGGTTGAGCCAGCCCCTCTTGGTCCGCCTCAGGGCGTTGCGCTGTGGTGCGATCAGATGATGGATGCCAGCAAGACCGGATGCGTGAGAGGGCGAGAGGAGTGAGCAATGATGACACTCGAACAAAAGCTTAAGGCAGTGATTGACATCATCGACTACGGACTCGGCGAGGGCTTTGCCAAGTCCCATCCCGAGCTTATCGGCGTAGTGTTGAGGCTAGCGGGGAGAAGGGCGAGGCTGGGCGGAGGCGTGACGAGGCGTCGCTGAGGAATGGCTCAGCAAGTGGCTGGGTGTGAGCAAAGGTATGGAGGTGGTGATGATGACGCCAGAACGCAAGCGTGAGATTGAGGGGATTCTAGACGAATACTTGGACGGAAGCCTGAAGGCGAAGCCCAAGCTGGTTTGTGTCGAGGGTCGGGTGGTCGCTGATGCGGAGGTGATCGTCTCGTCAGAGGACCCCAATTGGTACAAAGGCCCGAAGGCGGTTCACACCAATGGCGAGGTGAGGCTCATGTGACGGCAGGCTCAGCTTGATGCAGTTGTTGACGCAATTACTAGAGCGGAGGAAGGAGAGCGGGATGGCAATGACCCCAGCAGAAGAGCGAGCCTTGGTCCAAGCGTGCTTGGATGAGGTATGCGGGCTAACGCCGAGGCCAAAACCAAAAGTGGTGACCCGTGAGAGCGTGACGATCAGGGATGCTGATGTAAAAGTGCGAGGGCTGATGTGAATGCAGAAGGCACTGAGAAAGTGGTGGAGGTGCGAAGGGCGGATTTCGTCATCGTCAATATGCCGCTGTACGAGCTTCAAAGGGAAATAGCCCGGGAGGAGCGGGCTCAGCGTCGTGCAAGACGAGTAGCGGACCCTCTGAGTTTGTGGGGGCCTTATGACGACGAATGAAACACCGAAGTCAAATCAGGCGGTTTGCTGGATGGGGGCTCTTTCACGGGGCCCTCTTTTAATTTGGGGAGTTGAATGATGCAGGACGAACCAAAGTCTAACCAACCGAATACATCAATTCAGCGCAGGGTTAAAGAAGCGGTGGCCAAGCTCAGTATTGTCTCCTCCGAAAGTCAGGAGGCTTTCTGCAAAAGCATTGGGCACAAACATGGCGCAGAGGCCGAAGCCAGAGCGAGGGAGTTGTTTGCGTCGCAGGCCTTTACACAGGGCAATTTGGCCAAGTCGTTGGCATCCAAATCAGCGAGGAGGCGAAGGCGGAGGTGGCAAAGACCGGGCGGCTATTCCCTGCCTGCGGCCGTTGGCTTTCAACACTCGAAAAGTCCAACGGGCATCCCCGCTAGCTTGGCTAATGCTCTGCAAGCAATCCGTCAGCTTGGCGCCGAATGTTGTTACGATGAGTTTCACGACACGATCATCGTCAAGGGCCATGACTGCGGGGATGCTGGAAATCTAGAAAACGTTGTATTGAAGGTGAGGCAAGCCGGCGCCGGACCGGTTCGGCTTTGATCCGAATGGCCAGTACACCTTCGATGCTTTGAAAATCCTTTGCCTGACAACGTGTTTGATCAGGTCCGCGATTATCTCGACGGGCTGCGCTGGGATGGGCAGGCGAGGCTTGATAGTTGGCTGGCGGATTATTGCGGGGCCGGTGCCTCCCCCTTTATTCGTGAGGTTGGCAGCAAGATGTTGATTGCTGGCTGTGCGAAGAGTACGCCAACCCGGTTGTAAATTCGACGATATGGTCGTGCTTGAGGGTAAGCAGGGGGTGGGCAAATCAACGCTGTTGAAGACATTGGCGGGGGAAGAGAATTTCTCCGATAGCGAAATTGTGGGAGTGGAGAAGAGGGAACAGCAAGAGGCGATTCTTGAAGGTGTGTGGATTTATGAGGTTGCTGAGCTTGAAGGGCTGCACAAATCCGATGTGACGAAGGTGAAGCTGTTTTATTTCAAAGACTGTTGATGCTGCTCGGCCGGTATATACTCGGGCCAGGATAGATCGAAAGCGAAGATGTATCTTCTGCTGCTACCACAAACGAGGAAACCTATCTCCGTGACACGACCGGCAATCGGCGGTACTGGCCGATGGTGAAGGTGCAGAAGATTGAACATCTTGATCGCATCAATAAGGACCGTGATCAGCTTTGGGCCGAAGTCTCTGTTGTGAAGCGGGGGTGAGCCGTGGTGATAGCGAAGAGCTTCGCGCGAGCCGCCGCGCCCAACGAAGGGTCGAACCGGACCCCTGGGAAGAGTAATCCGAAGCCGCGGTGGCGGCGTTGATTGAGAAGGCAAAGGATACCGATGGGCGGTTTGTCCGGGCCTGCGATGGGATGGGCGATCCTCGAATGGAGGATCACCACCGCCTACCTACTTGGCGATGTGATCGGGTTGCCCAAAGATCGCCCAGCACAACAATCACACCAAGCGCCTTGCCGATGTAATGCGTGGGCTCGGCTGGGAACGCCCTGAGCACCCAATCAAGATCGGAAAGGGACCACATCGCGGCTTTACCCTTGCGGCTGTTGAGGCTGAGGTTGTTGAGGCTGAGACGATCTCAGATTTGCGAGGGGATGAGGTTGGGCGAGGTTGAAAAGCTAGTTGAGGAGGATTTGAGCTTGAGGGGTGGTCACAGGTGTAACAGGTAACAGCAGGGCGCCGTCCATTCTCCCCCCCACCCCCTATTAGGATATAACCTACCTGTTACTCCTGTTACTGGTGTTACTCCTGTTACCTACCCCTAAGGGGAGAAAGATGAGCAGAGAGGCGCAGAGATGGTTGCACTCCGCTTGAACTGTTGACCGCGATTTATCAAAGCGAAGAGGTGCCGCTTAATGTGCGGCTTCGTGCTGCGATTGAAGCGGCCCCATATTGTCATCCGAAACTTTCTGCCACCCTGCTGATCCCACCGGATGGCGACTTTCGCCACTCGCCTTGAGCGAGCGATTGAGCGAACCCGCAGGGGAACGGTGATTGAGCATGAGCCCGCTCACGGTCCCCATCAGGAACCAAGGGCTCGTGCGCCGGATTTGACATGCATTCCGCGTGCACCTACGGTGAGAGGGTTACCGGGTTTGTCAGCCCGGTAACCTCCTACTGAGGCTCGCGGCGTGCATCCGTGGGCCTCTTTTTCTATCCAGCCTTCACCCTCTGCCGCCGACAGCGGGCTAACTGTTACATTCACTACCGATGATGCTGTGTGCTGGCGTGCTGGGTTTTCCCTGCAAATCCAATCAACGGGCGCTGATCGAACTGTTACAATATCAGAGAAGAAGTGTAACAGTCTCTCCGCTCTATCTCAGAGCGCAGCACGGTGCATGCGCACTGGTTCTGAGATCGACCAGTGGCTTGTGCTCTCGCCGCTGGCGAAGCTGAGCCCGCTCAAGCTGGGGGTTTCTGCACAGCCAGAGTGGTCTGCGACTGAGCTAGCCTTGGCGCTTTCATCAGCGAGGGCGTGCGGTGAGGGCGGGGGCAAAAGTCGCCCTTCGTCGCCCGGGCACACCTGCTGCGCAAATTTTATAGGGAAATCTCGCGAGGCATTTTCGTTCGGAAAAAATATTGTGTGTGAGAAAATCTCGCGATGTTGGCTAAACGTAAGGCGATAGCTTCCTACCTCGCCGATTGAGTAGACGTGCGGTGCCCGGCATTGGTTGAACGGGTAACCACGTCAGGAAATCGCTCGGGCCTCAGGGTGCGGCCGAGCCGCTTTTCGAGACAACCGATGCAAAGGCAGCCGCCGAATGGCTCCACTTTAGGCTTCCTTCCATAGAGGCCGAGTGAGCCCGGACGGGCTGTAAGACCTCGGACGTCAAGCGCGTTGATTGCACTCGGACGGCGAGGCGCTTGACGCGGTGTAACTGCCGCAATGGCTCACTGTCCCAATTCGGGTAACCTGAGGGGCGTCGAAGTCCTGTAGTCATGGCCAACTTTGATCGGCTGAGTCTTATCTACTGACGTGCTGAGTTTCAGGCTTTTGTGTTTCGGCGGCTGATTTGTCTTTTCTTCTATGGGTGGCGTGTCCCATCTGCAAAGTTAAGACTGAGCCTGAGACTGAGCACAAACGCCAAATCAGATTGAGACTGAGTCGACTGCAACAAGGCTGCAACGATCAGGGCAAAAACCCTAATCAATCAATGCGAAAGCGGGGACTTAAAATCCGTTGGGCCAAAAGCCCGTGCCGGTTCAAGTCCGGCCGTCCGCACCAATGAAATCAGGGGAAAACAGCGGCTTCGCCTAGATCGGCGGGGCCTTTCTCATGTTGCACATGTTGCATCGGTTCCCCTTCCGTGCCGGACAATTCCATACGCGGGCGCGAGAACATGGAGGACAGCAAATGGCCCCTGACGGCAGAAACTTTTTGGACATCCCGACGAAGAGAGGCCTTATAGCTGCGGGCGTCGCCATCGTGGTGTTCGTGATATTGGCATACGTTCTGTACCTGGCAGGCGGGAAGTCCAACGCGGACTTCGTGGTTAAACTCGCCGACTACTTGCTGCAAGGCGCGCTAGTCAGCCTTCTCTTTGCAATCCTGAAGGCGATCATTGATCAGCGTTAGATCAGCCCCGGACTCTCCTGGGGCTTATTTGTTGCTGGTGGCAGGTCGTTTGCGACACAGATGCAACGCCTCGCCAAACTTTACGTGTCCGCACTGTGTCCGCATCTCAGCGGGCGGCCATGCCGCGGGCTCAATAAAAACCGCCCGGGGTGACCCGGGCGGCTTGATTGTCAGTTCAATCCGCAATTTCATGCGGCCTTGTCAGTCTCGCCAGCAGTTTGAGGGTAACGCCCATGCGCACAGTGATATCTGTTTCTTGGGGCCTTCACGATCGCGTTCACCGCCGTGAGTACGTTGAATGCGGAGCCACAGGACAGAAGCGCGGCCACAAACCGCAACGATGATTTTATGGCGACTGGCCGCAAGACCATTCCCAAACGATGTTTTAGGCTCGCAGATCAACGAGGATGGGGCTACCAGTCACATCACTTGAACCGGATTCGCGCTGCGCGCGCCCTGTATCGCACAGGTCAGTGCTGAGTCATCGGCATGATAGTGGGGTTGCAGCGATCGACCAGCGCCGCCATGCCCCTCATCCTTCGCCGCATCAAATGGCCGCCCCACGATCATGAGTCACAACCACGCGCTTACCGGCCCGGCACCGAAGGAACCGGTTAGAGCTTGAAGGGTCCAAAGCAGAGGCCCCGAGCAATCGGCTCGGGGCCTTCAAAGGACCGCCTCGGGGGGCTGGGGAGGGCAGTCTTTCGCGTTTATTTCAAAATGGCTGTGCGACGGTGAGGACCGGCAGATCGGCGATTTGGGCGCTGGTCAGCAGTGTCGAGGGATCGATTCTGTCGCTGTTGCCCGCTCCAACCGACCCGGCGACCGCAATCAGACCGGCCAAGGCGATCGCAAATACGAACTTGGAGGCGAAGGGCGAATTCATCTGGGTGGTCATGGCGCATCCCCTTGTTGGCGTCCGTGGGCATATCAATAGCTCGCGAGCGTCGGGGGCACCTGTGACCCATTTCACAGGTTCGCTCACTTTCTTTCCGGGCCTTCTTGCGGATATGCGGGGGCCATCAGCCTAAGTCCGGCCGTCCGCACCACGCATCCGCACAACGTCCGAGAGGGTCGCCAGGAACCACGATTAGGGCGCAGTATCGGCGCATTTGGCGGGCATAGCCCGTCCGGCACCGTTTGTTTACGGCTGGCTAGTGTAATGAGCTGTTCTGCCGCCGATGGACCCATGCCAGACCGGACTTTCACCGTCACACTCATGCGCGCGACCATGCTCGTGCTGGTCGCGTTTGGTGCGGCGGCTTGCTCGACCTCGAGCAGTGTCGACGTGATGTTGTTCGCCGATCCCGGCAAATACGAGTACCACACCTGCGAGCAGATTCTTAAGGCTGGTCACGCCGCGGTCGCGCGCGAAGGCAAGTTGCGGGAGCTGATCCAGAAGGCCGAGCAGGGCGCCGCCGGCGGCGTGGTGAGCACGATCGCCTATCGCGGCGAATACCGGACGGTGGTTGAAGAGCTCGCGGTGATCGACAGCGCGTCGCGCCGCAAGAACTGCCTGACCCCGCCGAGCTGGCGCAGCAGCACCGCCATCCAGTAGCGCCCGCTCAGATATCGGCCTTTCGCAACCGCAACGCATTCGCGACCACGCTCACCGACGACAGCGCCATCGCGGCGGCGGCGATTGCCGGCGACAGCAGCACGCCGGAAACCGGGTACAGCAGGCCGGCGGCGATCGGCACCCCGGCGGCGTTGTAGATGAAGGCGAAGAACAGGTTCTGGCGGATGTTGCGCATTGTCGCGGCCGAAAGCCTGCGCGCGCGCACGATCCCGGTGAGATCGCCCTTGAGCAAAGTGACATGCGCGCTCTCGATCGCGACGTCGGTCCCGGTGCCCATGGCGATGCCGACATCGGCGGCGGCAAGCGCCGGCGCGTCGTTGACGCCGTCGCCGGCCATGGCGACGACGCGCCCTTCCTGGCGTAGCCCCTCGACCACGAGCGCCTTGCGATCCGGCAGGACCTCCGCGTCGACCTCGTCGATGCCGAGATAGCGGCCGACGGCCTCCGCGGTGGTCCGGTTGTCGCCGCTCAGCATCACTACGCGCAAGCCCTCCCGGCGCAGCGCCGCAAGCGCGGCCGGCGTCGTCTCCTTCACCGGGTCGGCGATGGCGATGATGCCCGCGAGCTTGCCGTCGAGCGCCACGTAGATCGCGGTCGCTCCGTCGCGCCGCAACCGCTCCGCCTCCGCGTCCATCGCGGCGGTGGAGATCCCCAGCTCGGACAGGAACGACGCGTTGCCGAGCACCACCCGGCAGCGCTCGACCACGCCGACCGCGCCTTTGCCGGGCGGCGAATCGAAACCCATCACGCGCCCAAGCTCGATCTTGCGCTCGGTGGCGGCCGCCACGATGGCCGCCGCCAGCGGATGTTCGCTGGCGCGCTCGACGCTGGCCGCGAACCGCAGCACTTCGTTCTCGACGAAGCCTTGCGCGGTCACGATGGCGACCACCTTCGGCCGGCCGTCCGTCAGCGTCCCGGTCTTGTCGATGACGAGGGTGTCGACCCGTTCCATGAGTTCAAGTGCTTCGGCGTTCTTGATGAGGACGCCGGCCTGGGCGCCGCGCCCGATGCCGACCATGATCGACATCGGCGTCGCCAGGCCGAGTGCGCAAGGGCAGGCGATGATGAGGACGCTGACGGCGGCGACCAGCCCGTAGCTGAGGCGGGGATCGGGACCGAAGAGGGCCCAGGCGATGAAGGCGAGGATCGCGACCGCGATGACCGCCGGAACGAACCATCCCGACACCTGATCTGCAAGCCGCTGGATCGGCGCGCGCGAGCGCTGCGCCGCCGCCACCATCTGCACGATCTGGGCGAGCAGCGTGTCGCGCCCGACTTTGGTGGCCCGCATCACGAATGAGCCGGCGCGGTTGATGGCGCCGGCGATCACCTTGTTGCCGGGCGCCTTGGCCGCCGGCATCGATTCTCCGGTCACCATGGATTCATCGACCCAGGAGTGGCCTTCGATCACCTCGCCGTCCACGGGGATGCGTTCGCCCGGCCGTACGCGGAGAAGGTCGCCGACCGCCACCTCGGCGAGCAAGACTTCCAGCTCGGTGCCATCGCTCTCGATGCGCAGCGCGGTTTTCGGCTGCAGGTCGAGCAGCGCGCGAATCGCGCCGGACGTTGCGGCACGGGCGCGCAATTCCAGCACCTGCCCGAGCAGGACCAGCACGCTGATGACGGCGGCCGCCTCGAAGTAGACCGCGACCGCGCCATCATGGCCGCGGAACGCGGCCGGGAACAGGCCGGGCGCGAGCGTCGCGATTACGCTGTAGCCATAGGCGACACCGGTCCCGAGCGCGATCAGCGTGAACATGTTGAGATTGCGGGTGACCAGCGACTGCCAGCCGCGCTCGAAGAACGGCCATCCCGCCCACAGCACGACCGGCGTGGCGAAGGCGAACTGCAGCCAGTTCGACAGCGTCTGGTTGATCCACGCATGCGCGCCGAAGAGATGCGCGCCCATCTCCAGGATGAAGACCGGGAGGGTGAGCAGCAACCCGATCCAGAAGCGCCGCGTCATGTCGGCGAGCTCGGGATTCGGTCCGCTCTCCGCGGTGGCGATCTCGGGCTCCAGCGCCATGCCGCAGATCGGGCAGGCGCCGGGACCGATCTGGCGCACCTCCGGATGCATCGGGCAGGTGTAGACCGTGCCTTCGGGAACAAGCTCCGCGGCCTTGTCATGTCCGCTCAGGTACTTGTCCGGGTCGGCTGCGAACTTGGTGCGGCAGCCGGCCGAGCAGAAGTAATAGGGATGGCCGTGATGGGTATGGCGGTGTGGCGTCGTATGCGGATCGACCGTCATGCCGCAGACGGGGTCAATCACGCCGGTCGCGGGCGGCCGATTGCCATCGCTGTGCACGTGTTGATCCATGGGGAGAATCCGCAGCCTCGCACAACGATATATGGGCGCGGCTCAGTCCGGCCGCCAGCGATAAAGCCAGTCGTACCGCCGCAGCAGTCCGGTCCCGCGCATCGCCACGAGCGCAAGCGCGCGCAGGAACGCTTCGGCGCCACCCATGTGGTAGACGGTGCCATTGCGACGGGCGGCGGTTTGCGTGCGCGCGGTGCGCTTCTGGCGCTTCTTTTCGTAATTACGCAGCGCGGCCGGCGCGTCATCGGGCGTCTGCGCGAGACTCCCGGCCAATACCGCGGCGTCCTCGATCGCTATCGCCGCACCTTGTGCGAGATACGGCAGCATCGGATGCGCGGCGTCGCCGAGCAGCGTCACCGGGCCCGTGCCCCAATGTTTGAGCGGCTGGCAATCGTAGAGCGCCCATTTCTGCCACGGCCCGGCGGCGCCGATCAGATCGCGCGGCGCCGCGTGCCATAGGCCGGCAGGAAATCGCGCAAGGATCTCGGCGCGGTCGCCGGCGGCGCTCCAGCCGGTCTCGCGCCAATCGTCGCGCAGGATCGCGACCACATTGATCAGGCGCCCGCCGCGCACCGGATAGTGCACCAGATGCGCATGCCGCCCCAGCCACAGGTTGACGGACGACGCGCGCAGCGCGGGCGAAACCGCGTCCGCGGGGACGAGCGCGCGCCAAGCGGTGTGCCGCGCAAAGCGGAGCGCGTTGCGATGTCCGAGGCGACCGCGAAGCTCCGACCACAGGCCGTCGGCGCCGATCAGCGCGCAGCCGTCCACCTCGGTCGTTTGCGTGCCGTTTCCGCCACCGACCGTGACGCCGTGGTTGTTGATCGCGAAATCGGCGACGCGCATGCCGAGCTGCAATGCGACCAGCGGGGTCGCGTCGATCGTTTCGCGCAAGGCCGTATGCAGGTCGCCGCGATGGATGACCCAGTAAGGCGCGCCGTAGCGCCTCGCGGCCGCGTCGCCCAGCGGCGCGCGCGCAAGCACGCGGCCGGACCGTGCGTTCATGACATTGAGCGCCTGCGGCGCGACGATGGACGGCGCCAGCCGCTCGCCGAGACCGAGGTCGATCAGCACCCGTGACGCGTTGGGCGAAAGCTGGATGCCGGCGCCGACGGCCTCCAGATGCTCGGCCTGCTCGATGACGGATACGCGGAAGCCACGCTTGGCGAGGGCGATCGCCGCCGTCAGCCCGCCAATCCCGGCGCCGGCGATGACGACGGTGCGCGGGAAGGTCACGGGCGGTCCTCCGTGGTCAGGCCGCCGCTGTTTGCGTCAGGGCGCATTCCGGCGGGCGCGCCGCGTGCGTATCGAGAGTATCGTCGAAGCGAAACAGGGTCGAGCAATAGGGGCAGATGATCTCGACGGCGTCGCCCATATCGAGGAAGACGTGCGGATGGTCGAACGGCGGTAGCTCGCCGACGCACATGAATTCCCGGGCGCCGATTTCGATGACCGGAACGCCGGGCGTGTTGTGAAAATGAGGAACGTAGCTCTCCGCCATGGTCCGATCCGCAGGTTGAATGGGCCGCCCGGCTGTGCCAGATGTGCAACGGCGAGGGGCATCGACCGTGCGCCGCACCATAGCGGGCCAATTTGCAGATTTCTAGCGTTAAACCAGCGCAGTGCAGGATCGGCGTGGCTTGCGCAGGAACCGGCAGGGCCGGCGGCGCTAACGCGGAACCTCATCGGAATAATTTGCCGGCCGGCATCTTGCCGGCACAATCCGATGCTACCAGTTCTGCTCGGGCGGGGGGCGGAGACTTGAAGCTTATGCACGGTTCGCGGATTGCGTTGCCGCTCGGCGCGGCCTTTGCCTGCGCGGTTGCGGCGCTCACCGTGGTGCCGCGCGGGATCGAGGCCGAAACGCTCTTGATGGCGCAGGACGATCCGGTGCGCCTGGCCGACCATGCACTCGACCGCTCGTTCAACGCCGACGTCGCCGGCCGCGAGATCGAGGCCGCGCTCAAGGCCAAGGACGCCGACCTCGCCCAGAGCTTTCTCGATCTGGCCCGCGACCGCAATGTGCCGGTCGACCCGGCACTGATTGCACGTGTCGCGGCCGCCAATTCATCTACAGCGGCTGCGAAGCGCGCCGCCGGCAGTTTCGCCCAGGGTTTGATCGTCGGTGAGCCCGAGGATTTCGTGGGCTTTGCCGGGACCGCGCTCGGCGACCTGTTCGTGTTCGGAGACATCCGCGATGCGATCCGTGAAGGCGCCCGCATGGCGAAAGGCGAGCCGGCCGACGAATTGGTCCTCGGCCTCGCCGGCGTCGGCATCGCGCTCACCGCCGGCACCTATGTCACGCTTGGCAGCGCCGCGCCGGCGCGGGTCGGCCTGTCGGTGCTGAAGGCGGCGCGCAAGACCGGCCGCATGACCGCTCAGATGCGCCAGTATCTCGGCCGCACGCTGCGGGAGATGGCGGACTGGACGGCGTTGCGGCGGGCGGTCGGTAACGCCAGCATCACGGAGCCGACAATGGCCGTGCGCGCGGTGCGCGAGACGGTGAAGGTGGAGAAATCGCGGGAACTGGTGCGGATGGTCGGCGACCTTGGCCGCGTGCAGACGCGCGCCGGCACCCAGGCGGCGCTCGACGGGCTTCGCATCGCGCAAGGACCGCGCGACGTCGCCCGCGTCGCCCGGCTGGCGGACGTCAAGGGCAACCGCACGCGCGCGATCCTGAAGATGTTCGGCCGCGGCGCGCTGTTCCTGGCCGCCAGCGCATTCAATCTCGCATGGTGGATTTTGTGGGCGATGCTGACGGTGCTGGGCTTCATCACCGCGCTCAAGCGCGCGACCGAACGCGCCACCGAGCGATATTGCGAGCACCGCCGCGCCAGGCGCGCTCGCGCGCTGGATCACTGCGCGGCGATGCCCGTCCGGGCATAACGGTCTATCCTGGCGCATGCCCAGATTCCGGAATGACGGCGTCGACATCGCTTATCTCGAGGAAGGCGAGGGCGAGCCGGTGGTGCTCGTCCATGGCTTCGCCTCGACCAAGGAGGTGAACTGGCTCCATCCGGGCTGGATTTCGACATTGACCCGGGCCGGCCGCCGCGCGATTGCGCTCGACAATCGCGGCCACGGCGCGTCGGCCAAGCTCTATGACCCCGCCGCCTACCACAGCGCCGTCATGGCGGAGGATGTGCGCGCGCTGTTCGATCATCTGGACATCGCCCGCGCCGACGTGATGGGCTATTCGATGGGCGCCCGCATCGCTGCGTTCCTTGCGTTCGCACATCCGGATCGGGTGCGCAGCGTTGTCCTGGGCGGGTTGGGCATCCGGCTGGTGGATGGCGTCGGGCTTCCGGAATCGATCGCGGATGCGCTCGAAGCGCCGGCACTCGCCGACGTGCGCGATCCGCAGGGCAGGACCTTTCGCGCTTTCGCCGAGCAAACCAACTCCGACCTGCGGGCGCTCGCGGCCTGCATCCGCGGGTCGCGCCAGACGCTGTCACGGCAGGATTGCGCCAGGCTGGCCATGCCGGCGCTGGTCGCGGTCGGCAGCAACGACGATGTCGCAGGGTCCGCGCAGGAGCTTGTCGCGCTACTGCCGCAGGGACAGGCGCTCGACATTCCCGGGCGCGACCACATGCTGGCGGTGGGCGACCGGGTGTTCAAGCAGGGCGCGCTCGACTTCCTGGCTCAGAGGCCCTGACAGAATTGTCCGGTAACCCTCTGGAGCATCGGCCTTTTGCCGCCATATACGAATTGGCTGGGGAGTTATGCTAGAACTCCTCCTCGAGGCCAGTCGGAGACGGTCATGGCGCAGAGACACGCACGAGCGACAGACGCGCTCGACAAGGTTGACCCGGTGTGGGCGCGTATCCGCAGCGAGGCCGAGGAGGCGGTGCGCCACGAGCCGGAGCTCTCGACCTTCATCTATTCGACCGTCCTGCATCACGACACGCTGGAGGCCGCGGTCGTGCACCGCGTGTCGCAGCGGCTCGATCATCCGGATGTGCCGGCCGAACTGATCCGGCAGGTCTATGAGGAAGCGCTGGAGAGCGATCCGTCGATCGGATTGGCGTTCCGCGCCGACATCGTGGCGACATTCGACCGCGATCCGGCGACCCACCGCATGCTCGAGCCGGTCCTCTATTTCAAGGGCTTCCACGCGATCCAGACCCATCGGCTGGCGCACTGGCTCTGGCACAAGGACCGCAAGGATTTCGCCTATTACCTGCAGAGCCGCTCGTCGGCGGTGTTCCAGACCGACATCCATCCGGCGGCGCCGATCGGCCGCGGTATCTTCCTCGACCATGCGACCGGCCTCGTCGTCGGCGAGACCGCCGTGATCGAGGACGATGTCTCGATCCTGCACGGCGTGACGCTCGGCGGCACCGGCAAGGAATACAGCGACCGTCATCCCAAGATCAGGCGCGGCGTCATGCTCGGCGCGGGCGCGAAGATCATCGGTAACATCGAGATCGGACACTGCGCGCGCGTCGCCGCCGGCTCGGTGGTGCTCAAGCCGGTCCCGCACAACACGACGGTGGCGGGCGTTCCTGCGCGGGTCATCGGCGAAGCGGGCTGTCCGGAGCCGTCGCGCACCATGGACCAGTATTTTCACCACAACGACGGCTGATCGGCTGGTGCCCCGATTCCGAAGTTCGTATCATCTTGCGGCAGGCCACCGTAACCTCCGGCGTGGCACGGTCGCTTAATTAAGAAGGATAATCCACGTGGACGTGCAGGAAGTCAGGAAGATCGACGCCTATCTCAAACGGCTGTTCAGCAATCCGCGCATGCGCGTCGTGCCGCGGCCGAAGAAGGACAATTCCGCCGAGGTGTATATCGGCGAAGAGTTCATCGGCGTCATTTTCGTGGACGATGAGGACGACGAGCGGTCGTACAATTTCCAGATGGCGATCCTGGGGACCGATCTCGAATAGCAGCTTTGTTCCGCTCGTCCCCGGGCAAAGGGCGACCCGGCCCAAAAATCAAATTCCTGGTTTCAGCTTATGCGGGAATGAGCGGAGGATAGAGCCCATCCACCTCGGACTGGCTCACCCGCCCGGCGGACGCAGCCTGGTCATCAGCCGCTCGATATTGTCGGCGACAGAACGCCAGTCGTTCAGCCAATCGCGCAGCAAGCGCACGGTAACATCGGCCTCGCCGATGCGCCTGACATAGAAGCAGGTGCCGGGCGTCGATCCAGCGCGGTTGCGGCTGCAGCGCACCAGAAAATTTTCCGGCGCCGCGGCGTCGTAGATCAGGTCTTCGCCCTGATACGGCGTCCCCTGGCGGAAAGCGACCATGGCCAACCCGTCAGGACCGGCGGCAGCCTCGGTTTCCAGATAGCGCGGATAGATGGTCTTCACTCGCTCGGCCGGCGGCAGGGTATCGCGCGCGACGGCAATGGTGACGAAGACGCGCTCGAACGAATACACCTTCGGCATTCCTTTCGTTGGCACGTTCGGCAATGGCGCGCCGTCCGGCGGCTGCAGCGACGGCCACAGAAATCCGAGGTCGATACGTTCATGCGCGCCGGGCTGGCGCTGCATCGGTACGCGGATCGCGGCCGGCGGGACGTTGAAGGGCACCCCCGCGACCGTGACGGGCAGCGCCGGCGCATTGGGCCCGAGCGGCGGGCCCTGCCAGCCCGGCCAGAGCACGTGCAGGATGAAGCCGGTGGCGGCGATCGCAACACCGACAACGGTCAGCGGCAGCGCCAGCAGACCATGCTGGTGGCGAGCGTGCGGCGCGTGCCGGTGGTGAACATAGCCCGTGCTCATCCGCCAAACCCCTCGTCGAGCCCGCAAATCGCGTAGTCCTCCATCAAACATGACGGGCGTTAACGATTAATTAAGGATGTGGTGGCGCCGGCGGCCGCTCCTTGCGATGCAATGCAGTCGCTGACGTTTTGCGGGGTTGCGCGTGTCGCCGGAAGCACTTCAATCCTTTTATGCCCTGATGTTGGGCTTTGCCTGGGCTGGATTCCTGGCCACGGGCTACCAAGCCATGACCAAGCGTCCGGCGAGCTTCCGGCTCCTGCAACGGGGCCCGCGTCCCTCGACCTTCGCGGCGATCCCGTTCCTCGCCTTCGCCGCGCCCTTCATCATCATGCGCAATACGCTGCGCGCACGCCGCTTCGATGGGCGGCGGTTCGAGAGTGTGATGGTGGCGACCATTGCCGCCGGAATGTGGAGCCTGATGAGCGGCACGGTCGTGGTGATGGCAGTGGCCGTGCGGCACAGCTAGCCGGCGAGTGTCGAAGGACACTAGCCTCGCAAACGACGAAACATCATGGCAAAGTCGCGCCCTCCACAGGGGAGCGCGCGCATGGCGATCTACGAACTCGACGGCCAGAAACCCGAGCTGCCGGCCAACGGCCGTTACTGGGTCGCCGAAACCGCGACCGTGATCGGGCGCGTCCGCCTGAAGACCGACGCCAGCGTCTGGTTCGGCTCGGTGCTGCGCGGCGACAACGAATGGATCGAGCTCGGCGAACGCTCGCAGATCCAGGACAACGCAACGCTGCACACCGACCCGGGATTTCCGATTGTGATCGGACGCGATTGCGTGATCGGCCACAACGTCATCCTGCATGGGGCAAAAATCGGCGACAACAGCCTGGTCGGCATGGGCGCGATCCTGCTCAATGGCGCGACGATCGGGACGAACTCGCTGGTCGGCGCCGGCGCGCTGGTGACGGAAGGCAAGGCGTTTCCCGACGGCTCGCTGATCGTCGGCGCCCCGGCGCGCGTGGTGCGGACGCTCGACGAAAAATCCGCCACCATGATCCGCGGCGCCGCCGACATCTATGTGCGGCGCTGGCAGCAATACGCGAAGGGGCTTCGCAAGTTGGCCTGACCACCTCGCAAAAAGGTGCGGCCGCCCTCGGGGGGAAGGGCGGCCGCGCGCGAACCCGGTCTGGGGACGGGGAGGGGTGGGGACGTGACCGGGGCCGCGTAGTTCCTTTGTCTCGTTCAGCGCGACGTCGCGGTTGAAGCCGCGGGGCGCGGATCGCCGAGCGATATCCAGACATTGGGATCGCTCTGCGACTGCCGCTTCACGAAGCGGTAGCTGGTCTCCGACCAGAGCAGGATCTCCTCGTTCTGGTTGTCGAGGATGAACTCGCCCTTGTCGGTCTTCACCGTGAGCACTGCGTGACCGTCGCCGCGACTGTCGCGCACGACCGTGATCAGCAGCGCCTGCCGCGGCCATCCGGCCTGCATCAGCATGCGGCGCTTGAGCAGCACGTAGTCTTCGCAATCGCCATAGCCGTCGTCGGGATAGCTCCAGCGCTCGACCACGCCCCAATGCTCCATATCGGTGAGGGGCTTGATCTTGGTGTTGACCCAGCGATTGATCCGCACCAGATCGTTCCAAGCGGTCGGCGTCAGCACCACGTCGCGAGCTTCCATCGGCTTGGTGTCGCATTCGCGCCCGTTCTCGGCGCAGAACTCAACCCAGCCGATCGGCGGCCGTGAACTGGCGCCGAGCGCGATGAACATCGGCCGTTCACTCGCCTGTCCTGCCTGTCCCGCTGCCGGACCTGCGAGCGCGGCCAGCATGATGGCCGCGGCCAATCCGGCGACGGCGTGCCTGCTATGGCTTTGCATCCGGTAGCCCCTTCCCTGTCGGCGGGGCCACGTTTCCCACAAAGCTTTTGAGTCGCCGCTAAGTTCGGCAAGTCATTTTGAGAAGAACGCAAGTAAAAACTGGGGCGAATACTTAGATCATTCGACGATCATTTGCGTAAAATACAGTCTATCGGCATTTGAGTAAAATGCGACGCATTAACCGCCGCCGGGCCGGATCCACCGGTGCGCGCGATACGGAAAGCAGCCGCGGTTAACCACGCGCGACCGGGCGTGACGGCACATTGCGATGAAAGAATGCGCCCTGCGGCGCGTGCAAGCCCGACGGACGAGCGGCCCGAGGGCGCCGGCGTTTACCCGCCGGTGACGTTCTCTTCGACAAAGTCGGGATGCTGCAGCCGGGTGAACTCGACCGCGAACCCCTCTTCGAGATGACGCACCACCCGCCCGGTGGTTTTGCCGATGGTTACCAGCGCGCCAATGTCGGGCCGCTGGTCGGTTTTAAGCGCGGCGCCCGAAGACGAGAGGTCGATGACGCGGCAAGTCACGTTGAGGCCGTTCGGCAGGATCAGGCGCGCCGCCGGATTGCGCGGCGTAAACCGGCCGTGACGGCGATCTTCCGGCAGGTTGAGGATATGACGGTTGGCAAGCCACGTGAGCTGGGCCGCGAGCTTGTCGCGCTTGTGGATCGTCGCCGACACCCTCATCGCAAAGCCGTTTTGGAATAGACGCGCAATCGCGCCTTCCAACCGGCCGACGTGATCGACGTAGGCGATGATGCGCTCACCAATCTGGCCGCTGACCGGGGCGATCACGGCCATGCCGCCGGGCGACATGTCGGTGACCTGGCAGGGGAACTCGCGCCGGTCCGCCAGCATATAGCGGCCGAGCAGATTGACACGCACGCGCTGAAACCGGCGGCGCTCATCGGCCAGCGGGACAATTGCGGCTTTGGTCTGGGGCAGCGCCATGCGGCGGCTCTTAGCGATTGGTGCCCGACCATGCAGGCGGACTGCAGTGAAACCACAGCCTAGAGAGGCTTTGTTAACGGCCCGTTAGCCAGCGCGGCTTGACGCGGATGCCTTGGCGCTGATTACGGCTGGCCGCCGTCATAGACGATGAAGCCGTGGCGGATCCGTCCCTCGGCCCGCACCGGGGCGATCGGGGGCGTGGCTTCGAGTTCAGGGCCGAGATAGCGCAGCGTGCCGAGGCTTAGATGCCCAAGCGGGCAGGCGCCCAGCCATTCCACGGCGTCCCGGGGCGCCAGCGCACCGAGGACGCGGACGTTGGTGCGGCCACGGTGGCTCAGCGGCAGCAGCAGCAGTTCCATGTCATGGGTGGTCCGCACCGTCGAGGTCCCGCGCACGCTTGCAACGACACCGACAGCCTCGCTGGCGACCACATTGAGGAGATCGCGCACCTGGTTGCGGGACTCCGGGTCCCACAGATCGAGGAAGCTGTCGTTCTTGAGTTCACGCCCGAAGGCGGCGCAGACCCGCGTGCCGGCGATGCGGAACGGATGTCCGGCCGCGTCGTCGAACGACAGGATGAACGTGTCCGCCAGCACCTTTCGGATGGCGCCGGGTTCGATATCGCCGCGGTCGGGCGCGGCACGGCGGCCGCGCCGCAGGTTCCAGTAATCGAACAATTCGCGGATCGACGGGTGTCTCATCAGCGGCCCTGTCTCACTACGGGCGCGCAACTCGCCGCTGATGTCCGTATTCGGGACAGGCCGGCCGTGTTGTGCGCCATCTCGCAGCGACAGAGCAGGGCGCGTGCCGGCGGCGGCCGCAGGCGCCGAAGTTCCAATCCGTCCCGGTGTTAGCGTTAAGGAGCGGATGCGCTGGCACGCGCGGCGCGCATCACCTAGCGTCGCGGGTGTCGACGCGTGCTACGGCCGCCGGTGCGGCCGCCGGCCCCACGGCAAGAAATTCAGAACATCCGGGGAGTGTGGGGATGTGACGGGCGCGACGCCGAACTCATCGATCATTCGCTGAGCTCGACGTCGCGCCACTTCATTTCCGCCGCGGGGGGCGGACTTTATGACACGGCGGCCCTACAAGCTTGAGCGTCACCGGTAATTCCGAACCGTCATCTCCATGCTTTGGAGGTGCGGCCGAGGCTGCGGTCCGCTACAATATGCTTCGCACAGGGAGGGCTCGCATGCGTCTCGCTCTGTCAGCAACACTCAGCATTGTCGGCTTCTGCCAGGCTGCACCCGCTGCAAACTTTCCGCCTGTGAACGACGGTCGGGTGATGTTCGCCGCCGTGTCGAATGAGGTCGCGCTGTCCGACCAAATCCACGAACCGTTCGGTCTGCAATATGTTCGCGCCCCGGAAGGGCCGTTGTGGGTCAAGTTTCGAGATCTCAAATCGCATGTGCTGGCCGATCTCGAGGCACTCAACCACTGCCGGGACGGCCTCGACAAATGCCGGTCGCCGCCGGCGATCCATTATCTTGCGATCATCGACAAGGCGCGCAAGCAAAAAGGCCTCGAAAGGATCGAAACGGTCAATCGCGGCGTCAACACCGCCCTTCATTTTCAAAGCGACTGGTCGCAATACCGGGAGCCGGACAAATGGGCGAGTCCGCTGGAAAGCTTCCTGTCGGGCCGGGGCGATTGCGAGGACTTTGCAACTGCAAAGGTTGTTGCCCTGTATGCCGCCGGTACCCCGCTCGACGATTTGTGGCTGGTGCTTGGCTTCGACAAGGCGGTCCAGCAGCATCACATGATCGCCGCCGTGCGCCTGGACGGGCGGTGGTTGATCCTTGAAAATCGCACCATGGGTCATGTTCGAGGACAAGGACTATCCGAATTTCAATCTGCTGTTTTTGATCAATCACGAAAGCGTGCGCGAAATCCGCAGACCGATATTCACGATTGAAGGCGTGCTTGCCAGCGACAGAGATTGAAGCGGATTCCTAACCATTCAGGTCGTCCGACTTTCCGGAATGTCTGGAATGGCCCAAAGCGCGCGGTCCATGATGTCGGCTTCTCGGCCGCTCTGAGGGGGCAAAGCGGACATCAGGCAGCGATCGCTGAACAATTCCCCGATTTATGCGTACACGCCCTAATTTTCGTCGCGCCGCTCTTCAGCCTTTTCGGCGAGACGCATCCAGGTCTGCGCCATCTGCAGCAACAACGTCTTGTCTTCCGCATTGTCCGTCCGCTCCGCCATGCGGACGCATTCGGCGGCGCGTCGCTTGTATTGGTCGGTCAACTCCATGAACGCATCCCTGATGTCCCCCGTAAACAGCGCGGAGCGGCAATTCTTCCGCGGGGGCCGGGCGAGGGAGATAGAATTTTCTTCCAAATTGAGGGCGGGCCGTCGTCGATCCGGGGCGGCCACAGCCGTGCTAAATTCGGCACCGCCGATGTCCGAACATCATAATTCACGTTTCGCGCTTGCCGCGTTCTGGCAGGCGCTCGCGCGTGCGCCGCGCCGCGCCGGGCGCGGCCTGGTCACGATCTACCGTTACACATTATCGCCGCTGATCGGGTATGACTGCCGGCACCTTCCGACCTGCTCGCACTATTCGGAAGAGGCGATCGACCGCTTCGGCCTGTGGGCGGGCGGCTGGATGACGCTCGCGCGGCTGTGCCGCTGCCATCCTTGGGGGACGTCGGGTTTAGATTTCGTGCCGGCGTCGAAGCCGGCGCGCGCGCGCTGGTTCATGCCGTGGCGCTACGGGCGTTGGCGCGGGACGAACGAAATGCCTCCGGAAGCTGCGCCGGGTGACTAACGACGCAGAAGCGCTCGCGTGATTGCCTATGCCGCGACCGAGCCGGTGTAGTTCACCGGCGGCTTGACCTCGAACAGGCCGCGCTCCTGCAGCCAGGCCTGGGTCCGGGCATAAACCGCCTCGCTGTAAGGCAGGAACACGACCCGCTCGCCGGGACCGAACCGGCGCACGTCGACCTGCGCCTGGTAGCGCTCGGGAATTTCCTTGAGGTAGTGGTGCTTGTATTTCTCCGGCTCGAAATCGAGATCCATCTGCGCGCGCTTCATGCCGTTCATGTATTTCTCGACGTCGGCGGGATCGACGCCGGACGGAAACATGAATGCAATCATGAACGATGTGTCGACCACCTTGCGGAATCCGAGCTGCTCCAGCAGCAGGTAGGTCAAGCCCCAGACCGAGGTCGCGGGGACGTCGCGGTCGACGCCGACATCGACCCGCGCCCACACCGAGCCGACGAATTTGAGATTGATGCGCTCGCGCGGCAGGAACGGCTCTAGCGCCTGGATGGTGGTGAAATGGCCGCCGGAGTGATAACCGACCGCGATCTCCTGGCCGGCGAGGTCCTCGGGCCTGGCGATGGGTGAGCCCGGCGGCACCATGATCCCGCCCGGCGCGACGACATAGGATTTGCCCCACATCGTGCCGATCTGCTGCGAGGCGGCCTGGTTCACGGTCCAGTGGCAGGCGCAGGAGATATCGGACTTCACGCCCTTGTTGCCGCCCGCCTGCTTGTAGGACTCGAACGCGCCGGAGAGCAAGTCGCTCACCTTGCCGGCATTGTCGAGTTGCTTCGGCTTTCCGGTCGAGGGACCGAAGGCGAATTCGTAGTCGAGGCCTTCGTCACGGAAATAGCCCTTCTCGTGCGCGATCCATTCCTGCAGCCGGCCATGCGGCTGAATGACGAACTTGTCCATGACAGCAGTCTCCGGAGCACGGTTGGACGCGGCGGCAATGGCCGCGCACTCTGTTGTCAGGGATTTGAGAGGGTCGAGGCGGGCGCGTCAAGTTCGGCGATCGAACCTAGCGCTGGCCCTGCGCCGAGGTTGTGATCGCGTTCGGCGTGACCGCGGCGACCGGAGGGGCGGGCACATCCTGCTCGAACAGGTAGTCGACCGTCGTAATCTTCATGCGCCGCAGCTCGTCGGCATTGAGACGGTGCATCGGCTCCCATGGCGGGACCCGCAGCGCGGTCTCGATCAGCTCCATGCTGCCGCCCATCTCGGCCGTGTAGCGGACCAGCTTGCCGACGTCGCGCTGCACGAGCTGCAACTCGTCCGCGGTGTAGCTCGTATCGCGCGCTCGCTTGCTCTTGGCGCCGAGCCAAATCTGGTGCACGAGCACGCGCGCGTCGATCGGCACGTATCGACGCGTTCCCGCGAGCAGAATGAAGGCGCACATCGATTCGCAGCTCGCGCTCGCAGAGATCGTCGCGCGCGGGGGATTGCTGCCGTCATCCGGCAGCAATGTCGTCCTGCCGACGGTGGTGGTCATGTCGAAATTGCGGATCACACGGCCGAGCGCCATGGCCGAGATCACCGACCCGCCCTCGGAGTCCAGCACCAGCTTGGCGCCGCGGACATCGTTGTTGCGCGCGAACGCCTCGAAGGCGCGCGCCGTGTCCTCGGTGATGACCCCGGTCGCCGAAATCCAGGTCCGGCAGTGCGCACCGCACTCCTCGGCGGGCCCCTCGAGGCGCCACTCGAAACGCATTGAAGCGGGCTTGTCGTCCCGCGCTACTGAAGGATTGCCGACAGGCAAAGCCAAGGTGGCGCATGCCAGCGCCGCGGCCAGATAGCGTTTCACGCTGTCCCCTTTTCCCATCCCATATCGTGACTTGGTGCGCTGGGCGGTTTTGAGCCCCGGCACGGCGACTTTCCGTCGCTCTTCAAGGCAAGATACGAGCCACTTGTCCGGCCTTCATAAATCGAGATGTGATTCTGGTCTAGTGCCGATTTGAGGCAAATTGCGGGAAAAAGGACGCAGACAATAGGGTCTTAATCCGGGATTTGACGGACTCCCGGCGAGATGTCGCAATTCTTTCGGGTCGGCCGCCGCATCAAGCCGCCCCCAGTTGTGCTTCTAACGCTGCGCCTGCGCCAGCCGCTCAAGGCGGCGGCTCGCTTCGCTGGCGCCGAGTTCCAGGGCCTTTTGGTACCACTCGCGGGCCTTGGCTGGGTCCGGCGCGAATCCGAGCACCCCGAGTTCTCGCAGCACCACCGGATCGTAGGTGCCGCCCAGCGCCAGCGCGGCTTGAGCGTTGCCGGCCAAGGCGGCGCGTTGCAGCAGCAGCCGCGCGGGGGCGATATCGCCCGCCTGCAGCAACTGCTGGCCACGCTTGATCAGCCTGCCGATTTCGTCCGGGTCCACCTGCGGGCGCGCCGCGACGACCGCAGGCCGTTGCGCTGGCGTCGCTTGCTCGGTTTTGGGCACCCATTCCAGCCGGACGACCTGCGTGTCGACGAGGGCGTTGTTGGCGGCATGCAAATTGATGGCGGCATGCATCGCGCCGATATAGTCGACAGGGGCATAGGCCATCACCGCGCCCAGATCTCCCGCCGAAATCCGCCAGCCCTTGCTTCCTAACGGCGTGCCGGCCGTCAGCCGGGTGCCGTTTTCAAGACCGCTGAGAAAGACCGTCTCCCCGCCGGACGGGTCCTTGAGCGAAACGCCGAGTGGCAGCGGGTCGTTGGCGGCGGCGGCCCGACTGCCCTCGATAACAAGACGTGCGGGCGCAACACTGAAGTTATCGCTTGATTGTGCCGCGGGAGCGAAGCCTGCAGCGTCATTGAAGCGGTCGCCTTTGTTAGACCCCGGCGAATACAGGTCGGTCACCGAAAGCGCGGTGATGCCGAACGCCCCAATGCCTGCCGCCAAACACACAAATCCGAGACGTGCGATCCATGGAAATGGCGCTTCTTTCCGCATCACGATCGGCGGCTGCGGCACTGCGTCGGGCTCGAGCGTCAGGCGTCGGCGTAACGCCTGGATTGCGACGTCGCCAGTGAACGCTTCCTGCGGCGGCATCTTCGGCGCCCATGAAATGTTCGGACCGCCGACGCCCTTGGGCATTCGGGCCTGCTCTTTCTGCGGAAGCGGTTCTCCGGTAGGCTCGTCGGCGGACGCTACCGGCGGCGAGCTGGTAAATTGGGGCTGACCCGCCGCCGGCAGCGGACGCTCACGCGCCCATGGCGGCGCATAGAGCCTGGCATCGTCTGGACTGTCGTCACGCTGAACTGGAGCGCTCATACTGGTCTCCCATTCGACCGAATGATCGATACGCAGATACAAAACCGCATAGTTTTTTCTGTCAGACTCCTTTTTAGCGACGGTTCTGGCTCCATCTGACGAAGTCTTGGAACAGACGTTCGCGATCCACGGTCGTCAAGTCACTGACCTTACCGTAAGCTGCGGGCCTACCTGCAAGGAAACGGTCAAAGTCCTGCTGCGAGCCGATTGACTGCTGCGGCTCGCGATTTCTTTCGAGCCATTCCTCGGCCGCATCCAAGCGGCGCCAGCCCGAACTCTGGGCGGCGAGATTAGCTTCGCGCCAGATGACCGGCAAAACCCGGAATTCGTCGCCCTGGTCGACCACGGCCGAAAGATCGTAGGCAATCGTCAGCCATGCGGCGTTGATATTGCCCGATACGATTGCGATCGTATTGGTGTTGATCCGTTCGCCCAGACTTCCAAGATCCGGTTTGTCTGGTATCGGGACCACGCCCGGCTGCACGCGCTGAGCACCGGAAGGCGAGATGGAAATGGCTGCGGACAACACTACCGCGGCCAATATGCTATACAATATTGCTGGCCATTTCGGCCGCCGCAGACACCCCATCATCACCCCCGAGTGCGGCGGGTCTACACAACGCAACTCACACCTACAATGCGTAGCAGACCCGACAGGTCGTCACGCTTTACGCTCTGGTTCGCGCAAGTTGCCCCCACCCCGCGGCTCGCCGCGCGACCAAGTAGATGTTTCTTAGGAATGTTGGCCGTGGTGTGATCTGACTTTGATTTTTGTGGGGCCGGTTGTAGTGCCGGCATGTTCTATCGCTGGGGAACAATTCCGAAGGCGAATACCGAGAGTTGCGCCGCCTCGTTCAGATGTGACCTGCGAAGGCAACCACTACCGGAGTAATGCCGTGTCGCAATTTGAGCCAACTCGGATGAATGAGAACACATTCTCCGCGCTCAGGAAAATCGTCTTTGCGTGATGTCAGGCCGCCGAGAGTCCCAAAGGTATGCTCGGGGACGCCACCGGTTGCCGCCAAAAATCAGGTGGTATATTTGATGCGGGATTCACGGCGGCCCGCGCTTAGGTCGCCGTCGGATCGACCACGCTTACCTGCAATCGTAGGCAGCGAGTGAGCAACAGGAGTGACTATGGTCGCGCTGACCTTTCCCGACGGCGCGCGTCGGGAATACCAAGACGGCATCTCCGGCGTCGACATCGTCAAAGGGATTTCCCCCTCGCTCGCCAAGCGCACGGTCGCGATGGCCATTGACGGGGACGTCAGGGATTTATCCGAGAAAATCCGCTCGGACGCCAAAATAGAATTCCTCCCACGCGAGGATCCGCGCGTGCTCGAGGTGATCAGGCACGATTGCGCCCACGTGTTGGCGGAGGCGGTGCAGACCTTGTGGCCGGGAACGCAGGTGACCATCGGCCCGGTGATCGAGAACGGCTTCTACTACGACTTCTTCCGCAACGAGCCGTTCACGTTGGATGATCTCCCGGCGATCGAGAAGAAGATGCGCGAGATCATCGCGCGCGACAAACCGTTTACCCGCGAAGTGTGGTCGCGCGACGAGGCCAAGCGCGTGTTCCGCGACAAGGGCGAGCTGTTCAAGATCGAGCTGGTGGACGCGATCCCTCCGGATCAAGAGATCAAGATCTACAAGCAGGGCGATTGGTTCGACCTCTGCCGCGGTCCCCACATGACCTCGACCGGCAAAGTCGGCAATGCCTTCAAGCTGATGAAGGTCGCGGGCGCCTATTGGCGGGGAGATTTCAAGGCGCGAGATGCTTTCGCGCATCTACGGCACCGCCTTTGCCAAGCAGGAAGACCTCGACCAATACCTCAAGAACCTCGAGGAGGCGGAGCGGCGCGATCACCGCAGGCTCGGCCGCGAGATGGATCTGTTTCACTTCCAGGAGGAGGCGCCGGGCTCCGTGTTCTGGCACCCGAAAGGCTGGACGCTGTTCCAGGTGCTCGAGCAGTACATCCGCCGCCGCCAGGTGGAAGCCGGCTATGTCGAGGTGAACTCGCCGCAGCTCATGGATTCCACGCTATGGGTCACGACTGGTCATATGCAGGCCTATCGCGACATGATGTTCCTCACCGAGCATCGCAACGACGACGAGCGGATCTACGTGATCAAGCCGATGAACTGCCCCGGGCACGTTCAGATCTTCAAGAACGGCCTCAAATCCTACCGCGATCTGCCTCTGAAGATTGCGGAATTCGGCAAGGTGCACCGCTTTGAGCCGTCCGGCGCGCTGCACGGGCTGCTGCGCGTGCGCGCCTTCACCCAGGACGACGCGCACGTGTTCGTCACGGAGGCGCAGATCGCCGAGGAGTCGCTGAAGATCAACGACCTCATCCTCTCGATCTACGAGGATTTTGGTTTCTCCGACGTGCGCATCAAGTTCTCCGACCGCCCGGACAAGCGGATTGGCGACGACGCGGTGTGGGACAAGGCTGAGGCCGCGCTCATGGCCGCGCTCGAGTCGAGCAAGCGGCCGTGGACGCTGAACAAGGGCGAGGGCGCCTTCTACGGGCCGAAGCTGGAATATGTCTTGCGCGATGCCATCGGCCGTGACTGGCAGTGCGGCACGATCCAGGTCGATCTCAATCTTCCGGGCCGCCTGGGCGCGTTCTACATCGACGAGCACTCGAACAAGGTCGTCCCGGTGATGCTCCACCGCGCGATGTTCGGTTCGCTGGAACGCTTCATCGGGGTGATGATCGAGCACTACGCCGGGCACCTGCCGCTGTGGCTCTCGCCGGTGCAGGCGGTGGTTGCCACGATCACTTCGGACGCCGACGATTTTGCGCGAGATGCGATTCTTGCCGCCAGCCGGGCCGGGCTTCGCGTCGAGGGCGACCTGCGCAACGAGAAGATCAATTACAAGGTGCGCGAGCATTCGCTCGCCAAGGTGCCGGTGCTTCTGGTCATCGGCCGCAAGGAGGCGGCCGAGCGTACGGTGTCGATCCGCCGGCTCGGCAAAGAGGGCCAGCAGGTGATGCCGCTTGACGCGGCGCTGGCGATGCTGGCCGACGAGGCGATCCCGCCCGACGTGAGGCGCCTCAAGCAGGCCGCCTGAGGCTGCGACCAGACCTGGGGTTGACCCTGGACGACGTAGCCGGCCGCGCGACGCGTGGGCTGGCCCACGCGCCCGGCGATCTTCTCCTGGCTGTCGGGACTGGGCCCATGAACAAGGAGGAGGTGCCGGGCTCTTGCCGTCAGCCGTCGAGGCTGCGCCGCCAGAGGTGAAGCGCGTCGCACAGGCGAGGGGCAGAGGCGCGACGAGACGACACGGTCGGACCGGCTAAAGCGGAATGAGCCACTTTCTTGTCCAAATGAAATGCCGGAACTCGTGCAAGCGGCGCGTAGGTGTATCATGGCCAAGCGATTCTACCGGACGCGCCATAGCCCTCGTCCGTGTTGACCGCAGCGATCTTGTGCCGCCTGCCGGGACTGGCCGATGAGCAAGGAGAAGGCCTCACGTCTTCAATGCGCGGCGCTGCCCTACCGGCGGCTGGCGAATGCCGCCATCGAGGTCATGCTCATCACCTCACGCGACACCGGCCGCTGGGTGATCCCCAAAGGCTGGCAGGGCGCGGGACTTGCGGCGCAGCACTCTGCGGAGCGCGAGGCGCGCGAGGAGGGCGGGGTTGTCGGGCGGATGGGCGACCGCCCAATCGGGCACTATCAGTACAAGAAGCGGCTTGCCGACGGATCGTCGGTGCCCTGCTCGGTGGAAGTCTTCGCGCTGGAGGTCGAGCGGCAGCTCAAGTCATGGCCGGAGCGCAAGGAGCGGCACACCCGGTGGTTCATGCTGCAGGAGGCTGCCGACGCCGTCGATGAGCCGGAGCTCGCCACCATGATCCGCAATCTCCGCAAACGTCTGGCCTGGAAACCTCAGGCCGGGAAGACGGCTCGGCGCCGGGTCACTGCTGCGTAATCGATAGGCCCTTGAGCACGCCTGCCCACAGCTTGGTCTCGCCGGCGATGAAGCGTGCAAATTCCTCGGGTGAGGTCACCCACACCTCGTTGCCCGCATCCCGGATCGGCTTCTGCACCTCGGGCTGCGCCATGGTGTCCTTGATGACGTCGTAGAGCCGCCGGATGACCGGATCCGGCGTGCGGGCCGGCGCGAGAATCCCGAACCAGGGAGCCGTGGACGTAGTCCAGTCCCTGCTCGCGGGCGGTCGGGACGTCCGGGAACAGGGCGAGGCGCTTTTCGGACGTGACTGCAATCGCCCGCAACTGGCCGCCGGCGATACCGCCGCCGGCGGACAGCGCGGTGCCGAACGCCATCTGCACCTCGCCGGTCATGACGCCGACGGCGGTGGGCGCCCCACCGCGATAGTGCACGGCCTGCATCTTGGCGCCGATCATCGACTCGAACAGCAGCGCCGCCAGATGCGCGGAGGTTCCGACCCCAAACGTGCCGTAGTTGACCTCGCCCGGCCGCGCCTTGATGTAGGCGATCACGTCGGAGAGCGTCTTGAGCGGCAGCGACGGGTTCACCACCAGCACGCTCCACTGGTTGGTGACCGGCGTGATCGGAATGAAATCGCTCTGTGCGTAAGGCATCTCCTTGAGCAGCGTGTAGTTGGAGACGTGCGGCAGGCTTACCATCACAATGGTGTGGCCGTCGGGCGCCGCGCGGGCGGCTTGCAGGGTCCCGAGCGTGGTCGAGGCGCCGGGCCGGTTGATCACCAGCACGTTCTGCCCGAGACGCTTCTCCAGGCCCTGCTGCAGGAATCGCGCGGTCTGGTCGACCGCGCCGCCGGCCGCATAGGGGACGATCAACTGGATCGGCCGGTTGGGGAATTTGGCGGCTTCGCCCGAGGCCGGATGTGTTGCGGAGATCGCGATGACACCGCTGCAGAGCAGCGCGGCAACGCTGCGCGCGACCGTGAGTGCAAGTCCGGCATCGGCTCGCGGCATGGGTGCGACGCTATTGCGGCGACAGCCGCGGCTCAACCGGCGATCGGACATGGGCGCCATGATTTTCTTGAACTCGATCCAGATGTGCTAGTTTTTCAACCGGGACACGCGTTGTGAAGAGGGGAATCCCCAATGCCGGAAATCAAGGTATGCACCGACAATGAGCTCGCCGACGGCGCGGTGCGGATCATTCGCGTCAAGGACGTCGAGATCGCCGTCATCAAGCATGCGGGGACGTATTTTGCGTATCACAATCATTGCCCGCATCAGGGCGGGCCGGCCTGCGAAGGCGTCAGGATGCCGCAGGTCATCGATCGGCTCGATACCGAGGGCCGCTTCATCGGACAGGGCTTTGACGAGAGCGACATCCATATCGTGTGCCCGTGGCACGGCTACGAGTTTCATCTCAGCGACGGCGTCAATGTCAGCGACAAGCGGTTGCGCCTGAAGAAGTTCAAGGTCGTCGAACGCGACGGCGGCGTCTACGTCGCGGTCTAGTGCATGATCCCATGAACAGGAAACCGGTTTTGGAAAAGGTCATGTACAACAACTAGAGATGCGATCGGGAGGACACGAAGATGGATGCGAAGACCGAAGAGACCGGCCCCGTCGCGCTGCGCGATTTCTCGCTCGAGCACTACGACACCACCCAGGCGCTCGCACATGCCGCCGAGCAGGCGGTCCGGCGCAAGTACGAGGAGTTCCTGATCGTCGACATCGACTCGCACCACTACGAGTCGGAAGCCTTTCACGAGATCGTGGAATACATCGACGACCCGGTGCTGCGGCATGACGCCGGCCACCAGGGCCTGGCGAAGCCCGGCATGGGCGTCGGCAACGGTTCCTACCAGGAGCTCAACGGCCGCATCATCCGCTATCGCGGCCGCCGCAAGGAGAAGACGCCGGAGAAGCCGCACCGCGACATCACGTTGATGCGGCGCTGGATGGACGCGATGGGCGTCGATCTGGCGTGCCTGTTCCCGACGCCGATGCTCAACCTGTCGCTGTCGCCCAACGTCGCGGTGCAGACCGGCCTCGCCTGGGGCTACAACAGGTGGCTGTGCGAGCGCATCCTCGCGGAAGAGCCGCGCATCAAGTCGATGATCTACCTGCCGTTCCACGACCCCGCCGCCTGCATCAAGACCGTGGAGTATTTCACCGGCAAGCCCGGCGTCATCGGCTTCATGGTGACGTCGACGCACCACCGCAGCGTGTTCGAAAACGACTACATCAAGCTCTATGCGATGCTGCAGGAGCGGGGATACCCGCTCGCGTTCCACAGCGCGACCGGTTCGGAGCCGGGACTGCGGCTGTTCAACAAATTCTTCGGCGTGCACGCGCTCGGCTTCTGCTGGCACAACATGGTGTACCTGACCAACTGGATCATCAATGCGATGCCGGAGCGTTTCCCGAAGCTCAAGACCATCTGGATCGAGTCGGGGCTCGCCTGGGTGCCGTTCCTGATGCAGCGGCTCGACAACGAATACATGATGCGCTCCTCGGAAGTGCCGATGCTCAAGCGCAAGCCGAGCGATTACATGCGCGAGATGTATTACTCGACGCAGCCGATGGAGATGGTGGACAACCGCGAATCGCTGGAGCTGACCTTCAAGCTGGTCAATGCCGAGACGCAGCTTCTCTACGCCTCCGATTTTCCCCACTGGGACATGGACCTGCCGTCGACCATCTACGACCTGCCGTTCCTCAGCGAGCAGGCCAAGCGCAACATCCTCGGCGGCAACGCGCAGCGCCTGTTCAATCTGGAGCCGATCTATTCACCGCAGAAGCTTGCGCGGCGGGCCGCCAAGGCAAACGGCGGACCGGGGGCGCGTGGCTGATACCAGCCTGGCCGCCACACCATGACCGCAAACAGCCTTGGTGCGCGGATCAAGTCCGCCTGGCAGGTCCGTGCGCAGCAGGGGATCGACGGCCTATTGCTGTTCGGCTGGACCGGCACGGTGGTCGCGTGCCTGGTGGCGATCGCCGTCTCGTTCTTCCTGGCCGGCTACTTCAATCCGTATTGGCGCAGGGCCGATATGGATTACATGATGGTGTACCAGGCATTCTTGCTGAATGACGGACGCCCGCAGAGCTACTTCGATCATCCGGCCTATCTCAAGATCATGCTGCTCGACCTGTGGTTCCGGCTATTCCATGGGCTGGGCGCGCTCGACGTCATTGCCTTGTCGGAGATCCCGCCGGCCTCGGACGCGGCCGGCTTCGAGCGCGCCTGGACTGCGGCCGTCCGGTCCGCCCGCCTGCTGTCGCTGGCGCTCGCGCTGTCCTTCATTGCGGCGTTCGCCTTTCTCATTCGCCGTCTGATCGACGATTGGCGGGTCGCTGCGCTGGCGGTGGTGGTGCTCTCGTTCTCGACCGGGACAATGTTGCATGCGCGGGTCCTCCGCACCGAGCTTCTGGCGGCAGGGCTCTGCACGCTCGCGCTCCTGCTGCTGCTGATCGCCGCGCGATCACCGGGCGCGGCCTGGCGCTTCCTGCTTGTCGGCCTTGCGGCCATGCTGTGCACGCTCGGCGTCGTCAACAAGGTGCAGGCGGCGGTCGCCGCCGCGGCGTGGCCGATGGTCGTCATGGTCTTCGGCGTGCGGTCCGACGTGCGGGCGGCGCTGTGGCGGCAGCCGGCAAGCGCCGCCGTCGTCCTGGCCGTGCTGTCGGTGCTGGTCGCTCTGGCGGCGATCCCGGCCGCGAGCCTGGTCGCGACCGCGCTGCAGGAACGGTCGTCGTCGGCGTTCGCCTTTCCGCCGCCGCCATTTGGGGTCGTAGGGCTTTACCAGGCGGTGCTCGCCGCCTATGTCGCCGCCGCCATTGTGGCCTTCGCGCTGATCTGGCGCGTTGGCGTGCTGGAAACGCTTGCCACGTTGCTCGCCGTGGCGCTCGGTGTGATGCTCGGTCTGTTGTCGATGACGCTGCGGCACCATCCCCAGAACGCGATCTCCGTCGTCAATTTCCTGGAGCTCATGCTGGTGTGGGCTGCCACTGCCGATCCGGCATTGCACGCCGACGGCGGGATCGCGCTCACGCGTCTGCTCTGGAGCCTGGCGGCCGGCGTCTATGAAGTGTTCGCGCACATGACGTTCGTCCTGCACACAACCTCGCGCACAACCATGTTCCTGCAATGGATCGTCATCGCGGGGATGGTGTTCGCCTGGCGGCGTGGTCACCGCCTGCTGGTCGGTCAGGTCGCCATGCTGCTGCTTGCGGCCTTCGGGCTGGACCTGGTGGCCACGTTCCGCGGCGCCAAGGTCGAATATGGCATCTTCGCCGATTGCACGATCATTGTCGCGGCGGCCTGGCTGTTCGGCAATCTGCCGAGTTTGCTGGCCCACCGCTACGCCTTTGGCATCGGCGTTTTGTTCATCGCCATCACGGTTCTGGCCGGCCAGCTGGAGGTCATCAAGCCCGCGTGGCTGTCGCGATCCGGTCCCGAGGGCACCTGCCAATGGGTGGGGCACTACGTCAGCCTGATTGAACGCTTCCCATACTGCCCGGCCAAATTTTGAACGCGATGGCGATCCCGTGAAGCGTGTTGATCATGGTCGCCCCGCTCGCGATCGCTCCATGGACGTCCGCGGCATGGCCAGCCACGCCACCGGCACGCCGGTCAGCAGCACGGCCACGCCAACCAGCGCACCAATCCCGGTGTAGACCAGACTTGCATACAGCAGATAGGCGCACGTCAGGCAGAACAGGGCGGGGATCAGAGGGTAGAGCGGGGTCCGGAATGGCCGCTCCTGCTCGGGCTGTTCGCGGCGCAAGACGAAGTAGGAGATGCCGACGAGCAGCAGGAACAGCCAGAAGACCGGCGCGGTATAGGCGACCATCGCCTGAAAGCCGTCGCGGGTCATGGCGCCAAAGATAATGAGCGACATCGCGACCGCGCCCTGGACGGCAAATGCAACGGTCGGGCTGCCGTCCCGCGATGCGTCCAGCCCGAGCCGCTTCAGCACCGGAAGATCGTTGCCGACCGCGCGATAGAGCCGCGCGCCGGTGAAGATCGTTCCATTGAGCGCGCTGAGCGCGGCGCAGCAGATGACGAGTGCGAGCGCAATGGCGCCATGCGGCCCTGCCACCTTGCGCACCGCGTCGGCGCCCACCGCGCTGCTGTTCCGGATGCCGTCGAGCCCGAGAATGTTCAGAAAGGCGAGGTTCATCAGCACGTACATCAGCGTGATGAGCCCGGTCGCCGTCACCAGCACGCGCACCATGTTGCGTCGCACGTCCTTGAGGTCGCCGGAGAGGTAGGCGGACTCGCTCCAGCCGCCGTAGGCGAGCAGCACGAAGACGAGCGCAAGCCCGACCGCCGCGCTGACTGGATCGGATGGCGCGGCCGCGACGCGCACGGGCGCGAGCCACAGCCCGGCGATCACCACCGCTGTGATCGCGGTGAGCGTCAGGCCGGTCAGCGCCAGTTGAAAGCCCTTGCCTTGCGGCAGGCCGAGCAGGTTCACCAGCGTCAGGATCGAGAGCGCCAGCGCCGCATGGATGGCGGACCCCCATGGGCCGAGCGGGACCAGCTGCTGCGCGTAGTCGCCGAACACGAATGCGATCGCCGCGATGATTCCAGTTTGCAGGACGGTGACGCGCGCCCAGGCAAAAAGCAGGCCGACCGGCCGGCCGAGCGCGCGCGACAGAAAATGATATTCGCCGCCGCCCGAGGGATAGGCGGAGCCGAGCTCCGCGTAGACCAGCGCGCCGACCAGCGTAATTATTCCGCCGACGACCCAGAGCAGGATGAACGCCGCCTCGCTGGTGACGCTCTGTGCCACAAGTTGCGGGCTTCTGAAGATGCCGATGCCGACGACGATGCCGACGATGAACGCGACGCCCTGAAGCACCGAAATGCCGGCGCGCGGCGGCTCCCGCCGGTTATGGTCGGGCATGGCACGCTCCAATGGCTTGGACGTGCGCAATGCGGGAACGCGCTATTTGGCCCGCGCCGCCCGCCACTCGTTGCGCCGCCCCTCGATCCGGTCGCCACTCACGATGCCCTGGAAACGGTGGGGCATTCCGTTGATGTCGACGGCGAAGCCGATCTCGGCGCCGCTGAGCGACGCATCCTGCAGCGGGATCGATTTGCCGCCGACGTCGGCGGTGCCGGTGATCTGCTGGTATGCCTGCTTGATGGTCACCGTGAATTGGTGTGAGCCCTCGAAGGTCCAGCGGCCCTCGACCCGCGCGGGAACGACCCACAGATAGACCGTGCGTCCGATCACGCTTTCGCGGTGATCTGGCTCCCACTCGCCCATGTCGAAAGCGTGGGAGACGACGCGGGTGCCGGGCCACATGTCGCGCAGGACCTTCGGCCGAAGCTCGAGATTGACCGACGGCAACAGATACATGGTGACGATATCGGCCTTGCCGATGTCGGTCTCGAACAGGTTCTTCAACTCGAACAGGGCGCGGTCGCTGACGCCGGCCTTCTTGGCGTTGGCGCGGGCTTCCTCGATGCGCACCGGATTGAGGTCGACGCCGAGTGAGCGAGCGCCATGCTTGGCCGCGGACGTCACCGCAATGCGGCCGTCGCCTGAGCCGAGATCGATGTGATATTCGCCGGCCCTGACCTTGCCCAGTTGCAGCATCCGGTCGACGACCTCCTGCGGCGTCGGCACGTAGGGAACGTCGAGCCTCGGCTGGGCGGTGACCGCCGTGACGCCCAACAGCACGACAGCCGTTAGCGGTGCGAGCGATGCACGGGAAAACCGCGACAAGGCCTGCATGGCTCTCTCCTTCGATTGGGCCGGATATTTTTCCGGGCCCAATCTAACGTACGACGCGATGGACGCCAGCCCCTCAGAGTGCCCCGACGCGGCGCGCGCGCTTGGCGGCCAATCAGACGGAATGAAGGGAACGAATTGCTCGCGTCAGCGCGCGAGCACCTCGACTTCGGTGTCGACGCCGGTAACGACCCGGAAGGTGCGCTCGTAGGGCTTCTCGCGGTCGTCGCTGCGCGCGACGGCGCGATACTCGCCTTCAGCCAGGATCACGCGCGGAAACGCGCCGATCAACTCCTTGACCACGTCGCCGCCGGGGGTGAGCACCGACCATTGGGTGTTGGCGCGCGCCTCGCCGCCATACTGGCTGACGAGCTTCAGCGTGATGATCGCGGCGCGGTGGGTGACGACCGCATCGATGAGCTTGCCGGTCTGCACGCGGATGTCGGAGCGCACCACCGAGTTGCCGTCCCCGTAATGGGAGACGATGTGATAGGCGCCTTCCGGGACCAGGATCACGTCGCCCGCCGCAACCGACTGCACGATGGCGCGGCGGTCGCCGGGCTCGAACTGGCTGCCGGGGAAGAGATCGAACCAGACCTGCCCGGGCGGAATGCGCGCGTCGCCGACCCGGCCGTGGATGCGCAGACCGCCGGCGGGAATCTCGAAGGTCTCGCGGGAACCGTCGGCGCGCAGTTGGATGGTCCTGGTCGCGCTGGCGAGACCAAAGCCGACATGGACCACGTAGTTGCCCGGCGGCAGCGAGAACACGGGCGAAGCGGTTCGGTCTTCCTTGAGCGGGCGGAAGGCGCCGCCCTGGTCCGGCTTCACCGGATAGATGCGCCAGTGCAGACCGCTGGTGATTTGCGGCAGATTGGATCCGTAGCGGGCCGCGAGGGCGAGCTGCGCCTGCGCGGGTGTCGTCGCCCGCTGCGGCGGCGACGGGGCCGGATTCGATGGCGGCGGCAGCGATTGCAGCGTCGGACCGCGCGGTGCCACCGGCGTCGCGCTCTCACCCGGAGGCGCGAGATTCTGTATTGGTGGATTCTGTTCGGGAATGTCGGCCGGCGGACGGATAGTCGGAAGGTTGAAAATCTGGGCAGAAGCATTGCTGGCGGCATCGCCGGCCAACACGCCGAGCAATATCCCCGCAACCCAAATCAGACGCGCCCCGCGGCCCGCTCTGGTCGTTCCCAAGCCCATTGAGCAGGGTTTCGACCGGAATCTGGGCGAATTCAAGCCAAGGAGTGGATGGTAACCGGCCGACCCTTATGGTAGCGCAGGCAAAATCATAGGAAAAACGATGCCAGACGCTCTGCAATTGCTCAAAACACGCCGATCGCTGAAGCCCGTGGAGCTGGTCGCCCCGGGGCCGACGGCGGCCGAGATCGATACCCTCCTGACCATCGCCTCGCGCGTCCCCGACCACGGCAAGCTCGTGCCCTGGCGCTTCATCGTCTTCGAGGGCGAGGCGCGGACCGCTGCCGGCGAGGCGATTGCCGAAGCTTTTCGTGCCAAATATCCCGATAGCAAGCCGGAGCATGTCGAGGGCGAGCGCCAGCGGCTGGCGCGTGCGCCGCTGGTGATCGCGGTGGTGAGCCGCGCCGCTCCGCATGTGAAAATCCCGGAATGGGAGCAGGTGCTCTCCGCCGGCGCGGCGGCCATGAGCCTCGTGCTCGCCGCGCATGCGCTCGGCTTCGCCGCGAACTGGATCACCGAATGGTACGCCTATGACCGCAACGCGCTTGCCGCGCTTGGCGTCAAGGAGAACGAGAAGATCGCCGGTTTTATTCATATCGGCACGCCGGTGCATCCGCCGGAAGACCGGCCACGCCCGCCGCTCGCCGATATCGCGACGCGCTTCGCCAACAGCTAGGACGCCAACGGCGGTCATCGACCATGTTCTACGACGCACGCAAGAACGACCACGGCCTCCCGCGCGATCCGTTCAAGGCGATCGTCTCGCCGCGCCCGGTCGGCTGGGTCACGTCCATGAGCGCGAAAGGCGAGATCAACCTCGCGCCGTACTCGTTCTTCAACGCGGTGTCCGACGATCCGCCGATCGTGATGTTCTCCTCCGACGGCTACAAGGATTCGCTGACCTTCGTGGCAGAAACGAAGGAGTTCGTCTGCAATCTCGCGACCTTCGACCTGCGCGCCGCGGTGGTCGAGACCTCGGCGAGCTTCGAGCGCGGCGACAACGAAATGGTCCACGCGCGCCTTGCAGCCGCGCCGTCGCGCCTGGTGCGCCCGCCGCGCGTCGCGGCGTCGCCGGCGGCGCTGGAGTGCAAGGTGTTGCAGATCGTGGACCTCAGCGATCTTGATGGCAGCCCCGTGCACCGCCACGTCGTGTTCGGGCAGGTGATCGGCGTCCATATCGACGACCGTTTCATCAAAAACGGCCGTCTCGACACCGCTGCCATGCAACCGATCGCGCGCTGCGGTTATTCGGACTACACGGTGGTCGACAAGGTGTTCGCCGTCGCGCGGCCGAAGAACTCAGACGGCGATGCGGCCGACAAGCAGCAGGCGGCCGAGTAGGCCCCCCCGGGGCGCTTGAACCGGCAGTCCGCTGACATCACATGACCTGCGGAACTTTCCGCATCCCCCGCCTGTTTGCTTGTGACGGCCCGGCCGATCATCGGTTGCGGCAAGGAGAGTCTGCGTCGTGCTGCAAAGATTGCTCCGCCGGACCCGCCGCGGCGATCGCTCGGTTGAAGCGGGCGCCGATGCTGCGCCACCGAAGGACAGCACGCCGTCGATCGGCATCGCGCTTTCGGGCGGCGCCGCGCGCGGTTTTGCCCATATCGGCGTGTTGCAGACGCTGGTGGCCCACGGATTGAAGCCGGAGATCGTCACCGGCACCTCGATGGGGGCGGTGATCGGCGGTTGCTACGCCGCGGGCCAGCTTGAGGCCGCGGCCGAATGGGCGCGGAGTCTCACCCGCCGGCGGATGCTCGGCTATCTCGATGTCAGTCTCGCGGGATCGGGCCTCATCAACGGGTCCCGGCTGGCGCGCCAACTCGAACAGACCATCGGCAAGATCAAGATCGAGTCTCTCGACGTCCATTTCGCCGCTATTGCCACGGAGATCGAGACCGGCCACGAGGTCTGGCTTACGCGCGGACGTTTGCTCGAAGCCTTGCGCGCGTCCTATGCGCTGCCGGGCGTGTTCGCGCCGGTGCGGATCGGCGGCCGCTGGCTGCTGGATGGCGCATTGGTCAATCCGGTGCCGGTGTCGGCCGCCCGCGCGCTCGATGCGCGTCTCGTCATCGGCGTGAACACCAATGCCGATCTGCTCGGCCGCGGGACCATCATCCAGAGTCACGGCTTCGAGGACGACAACGATTCGCCGCCTGCTGCCACGGCGGGAGAGGGCGGGTGGCGCGAGCGCCGACGCGCGGAGAAGCTTCTACGGCGCAAGCTTTTCGGCCGGGCCGGGCGACCCGGCCTGCCGACGGTGATGATCGAGGCCTATAGCGTGATGCAAGACCGCATCACCCGCGCACGGCTCGCCGGCGATCCGGCCGACATCATGATCGGCCCGCGACTCGGCGACATCGGCATGTTCGATTTCCACCGCGCCGATGATGCGATCCGGATCGGCGCGCAAGCGGCCGAGCGTTCGCTCGACCAGATCGAGCAGGCCATCAAGGCGCTGGCGTGAGAGCGGTCGCGGCTCACGCCGTCTGGATGTAATCCCGGAGCGCCTCGGATTCGCGCTCCATCTCGCCGAGCCGGTGCTTCACCACGTCGCCGATCGAAACGATGCCGATCAGGCGATCCTGCTCCAAGACGGGAATATGACGGAACCGTCCACGGGTCATCTGCTCCATGATGTCGCTCACGGTGTCGGCCTCGCAGCAGGTAACGACCACGCGCGTCATGGTCTTGGCCAGCGGCTGTTTCAGCGCGCCGGCGCTTTGCTCCGACAACGCGCGCACGATGTCGCGCTCGGACAGAATGCCGATCACGCGCTGGTCAGCGCCGAGCACGACGAGCGCGCCGATGCGATGCTTGGTGAGGACTGCGATCGCTTCTTCAAGCGTGGCAGTGGGTTCGATCGTGATGACGTCGCTGCCCTTGCTGGACAGAATTGTTTTGACGATCATGGGTCGCCTCCCTTGACTGGTCATCTCCCGCTCGCGCGGTGTGCCGGCCGTTTGCTGTCGACTATGTCAGACGCTCTGCGGTTCCGCGTCAAGGCGTTCGAACCTCAGAATCATGATTCTTAATCCTTAATCGTGGCTTACGCGAGACAGTGCAGATCGGTGCAAATGCGGTGGTGAAAATGCGGAGATTTTGCCGCCGGTTACTGCCGGTCGATGGGATCATCATTGGCGTCTATGGGCGATGAGTCTTGGCCGTCGGCCGCTGTTGAGGGATGGACCGGGTCGAACAACGTGAAGCTGAGCAGCCCGGCCAGAAAGCCGCCGATATGGGCTTCCCAGGCCACCGTTCCTTCGGTGCCCGGCATCGTGACCGCGCCAATTCCGAACACGATGTTGACGCCGAACCACACCGCGAGGAATGCCAGGATGCGCGGGTCGCGCAGCATGGCGGAGAGCGGTGCCGCCGGCACGTGATAGGATTCCTCTTCGCCGCGACCGAGCACGCCCAGCGGCCCGCCGCGCTGGAACACGAAACGCATCGCCGCGGCCATGGTGCCGGAGATTGCTGCCGAGGCGCCGATCATCGGCGCGAATTCGCCGAGATGCGTGACAAGATGGGCAGCCGCGCCGGCTGCTGCGGTGACCGCGCAAAACACCAGAAATCGCCACGGACCAAACCGGCGCGCAATCGGCGGACCGAACGCCATGAGCCACACCAGATTGAAGATGAGATGGCTGACATTGGCGTGGAAGAAAGCGTAGCTGACAAACGTCCAGAGTTGCGGACCCCACCAAGCGGGTAAACCGGGCGGCACCACGTCGGCATAGCGCAACGGAGAAAAGGCGAACAGCGACAGCAGTTCGCTGATCTGCCGGTCGGTCAGAACATAATTCACGACAAGATGGATGACCACGAGCAGCGTCGCCAGCGCGAGCACGGCGCCCGGCACATTGAAGATCCGTTCGCGGGGAGGGTTCACGGCAGGGGAATCTCGGATGGACGTCCCCGACATAGGTCGCCGGGCGGTCCGCGACAAGCGCTTCCATCAGCGCCTGAACATGACTGCTTCAGGACGCCCTGGCTCGTTCAGGGTGCGCTGCGCTTGGCTTCGATCTGGTTGATGGCGTCGACCACCGCGTCGAAGGTGAGCAGCGTCGAGGCATGGCGCGCCTTATAGTCGCGCACCGGCTCGAGCACCGCGATGTCAGACCAGCGGCCGGACGCCGGCGGCGTGCCGTTCTCCTTGAGCATCTTGCGCACCGCGTCGCGCAGGCTTCGCAATTCCTCGGCCTTCGCGCCGACGATGTTGCGGGCCATGATCGAGGAGGAGGCTTGGCCCAAGGCGCAAGCCTTGACCTCATGGGCGAAGTCGGTGATCTCGTCGCCGGCCATCCTGAGGTCCACGGTCACGGTCGAGCCGCACAGCTTGGAATGGGCGGTGGCGCTGGCATCCGGCGCATCCAGCCGGCCCAGCCGGGGGATGTTGCCTGCCAGTTCGATGATTCGGCGGTTGTAGACCTCGTTGAGCATGGTTTGCGATTAGCGGTTCATGGTCCCGGCAGCCTGATTGCGCCGCGCCTGCGATAGAATATATAGGGAACCAGCCGGCCGGTGCGAAGCGCCGACCGGGAGCAGGTTTCGCAATGGTGCGGAGCCATGTAAATTGGGAATGCGGCGTCCAGTCCGCGCGCATGGGTTTAGGGCCCGGAAAGCGCGTATCACTGATGCGGCCGCCCCGGTGACACCCCCGGCCTTGTTGCACGGCCGGTCGAACGGAGAGACCGTCATGGACGCTGTCGTCAAGCCTTGGCCCAAGGCTGCATTGACCGATCATGTGCGCCAGGCGCCGCAGGCGCCGTCGCCCCGCCCCTCGCGGGAGGAGGCCGAGGCGGCCGTGCGCACCCTCATCGCCTTTGCCGGCGATCGCCCGGATCGCGAGGGGCTCATCGAAACCCCCCAACGAGTTATCGACGCCTATGAGGAGCTCTATCGCGGCTATCGCGAAGTGCCCGCCGAGGTGCTCGACCGCACCTTCAGCGAGATCGGCAAGTACGACGATTTCGTGCTGGTGCGCGACATCGCCTTCAGCTCCCATTGCGAGCATCACATGATGCCGTTCATGGGCAAGGCGCACATCGCCTACAAGCCGGTGGAGCGGGTCGTGGGCCTGTCGAAGCTGGCGCGGCTGGTGGACGTCTATGCCCGCCGCTTGCAGACGCAGGAGCACATGACTTCGCAGATCGCCACCGCGATCGAGGAAATCCTCAATCCGCGCGGCGTCGCCGTGATGCTTGAGGCCGAGCACATGTGCATGTCGGTGCGCGGCGTCGAGAAGCCCGGCTCCTCGACCATCACCACGCAGTTCATCGGCAGCTTCCGGGACAATCCGGACGAGCAGGTGCGTTTCATCACCATGGTGCGCGGGGCTGACCGCTGATCCGCGCGGGATCGCGCGAGGCATTCCTTGGCTGAGCAATCGATATTTTCACAACGCGGCTCGACCGAAACGGTCGAGGAAGGCCTTGCGTTGGCCCCCAAATTCGACGCCGACGGGCTCGTCACCTGCGTCGCGACCGATGCGCGCACCGGCGAGATCCTGATGGTGGCGCATATGAACGCCGAGGCGCTGCGCCGGACGGTCGAAACCGGCGAGGCGTGGTACTTCAGCCGGTCGCGCAAGAGCCTCTGGCACAAGGGCGAGAGCTCCGGCCACGTCCAGCGCGTGGTCGAGATGCGGGTCGACTGCGACCAGGATGCGGTGTGGATCAAGGTCGAGCAGGGCGGCCCCGGCGCCTGCCACACCGGCCGGCGCTCGTGCTTCTACCGCGCGGTGAAGCTCGGCAAGAGCGGCGCGACGACGCTCGAATTCCGCGACGCCGACAAGGCGTTCGATCCGAAATCGGTCTACGGCGACAAGTAATTCGCTATTTGACCGCTTCGCCCGCCCGCGCGAGCAGCTGTCGGGCGCGCGCAAGGTGCGGCCGGTCGTACATCACCCCGTCGATCGCGATGGCGCCCGATCCGGGCGACGCGGCAAAGGCCGCGACGATTGCGCGGGCTTTCGACAGCGCCTCGGCGGTCGGCGTGAACACCTCGTTGATCACCGCGACCTGCGCCGGATGGATCGCGAGCCGTCCGACAAAGCCGTCGCGGCGCGCTTCCTCGGTCTCGCGCCGCAGCCCGTCGAGATTGCGAAAATCCGCATAGATGGTCTCGATCGCCGCCGTCTGCGCGGCGGCCGCGCCGAACAGGCACAGGGAGCGCGCCAGCTGATAGGGCTCGGTCAGGCGGCCGTCCCGGTCGCGATTGGTCTCGGCGCCGATCTCCGCCGACAGGTCCTCCGGTCCCCAGGTCATCCCGATCAGGCGTGCGCTCGCACCGTTGAACGTTCCGGCGAGGAACACCCCGGCGGCGGTCTCGATCGCCTGGGCCAGGATCTTGATGTGGCCGTCGTCAATCCCGGCGATCGCTTCGCGGGCGGCCAGCTTGGCGTCGGCATGGATGACCGAGGCGCCGCCTTCCGCTTTCGGCAGCAGGATGGCATCCGGCTTGGCCGGCACGATGGCGTCGAGATCGGCGTCGGTGAGGCCGGTTGCGATGCCGTTGACGCGCACCAGCAGGCGAGGGCGCTTCGCCTGTGTCACCGCAGTCTTGAGAAATGCCGCAGCGCTCGCGCGCGCGGCGTCCTTGCGGTCGAGCGCAATGGAATCCTCGAGGTCGACGATCATGGCGTCGGCGTCGCTCGCGAACGCCTTGTCGAGCTTTGATCCGCCGTCGGCGGGGACGAACAGGAGGGAACGCATGCCCATCACGCCTCGATCGTTCCTTCGGTGACGACGACCGCCGGGCCGCCAACGCTGGCGGAGGCAAGCTTGCCGTCGCGCATGGTGAGAAGCAATTCCATCAGGCTCGGCCGTCCCATCTCGTAGCCTTGCTCGATGGTCAGCCGGTGCTCGCCGTCGCCAAGCGACAGTGATTGCGCGGCCAGTCCCGCGAACGCCGCCGCGGCGGAGCCGGTGGCGGGGTCTTCGGTGACGCCGAGCCGCAGCGCGAACATGCGGGCGTGGAAGCTATTCCCGGGATCAGCCGTCTCGCGGCTGAAGACGTAGGCTTGGCTGCGGACGCCGCCGACTTCGAAGGCGTCGTCCCACTTGGCGTCATTGACGCGGCAACGGCGGACGGCGTCGAGGCTACGTACCGGCACGAACGTAAATATGTTGCCGATCGCCCAGCGCATCGGAGCGAGATGATCAAAACCGATGTCGTCTCCCGCGAGGCCGATGGCGGCAGCGATCGCGGCAGCAGGCGCGGCGGTGCCTGCCGGTTTCGGCAGCTCCGGCAGTACGAAGCGCGCGTGGCCCTGGTCTGCACCGGCGGGTGCCGCTGTGCAGCGAACGAGGCCGATCTTTTCTTCGAGCACGATTTTGCCGGCGTCTCCGTGTCCCTTGAGCGCCAGAATGAGCGCGGTGCCGACCGTCGGATGGCCGGCGAACGGCAATTCCACGGCGGGCGTGAAGATGCGCACCCGCGCCGTGCCGCCGGCCGCGGGCTTGAGCACGAACACGGTCTCCGGATGGCCGAACTCGCGCGCGATCGCCTGCATCCGACGGTCGTCAAGCGCATCGGCGTCGAACACGACTGCGAGCGGATTGCCCGCGAAGCGGCGGTCCGTGAACACATCGAGGGTCGCGAAGGACAACTTCATCGATCAGCGCGGCCGCATCCGCATGAAGACCTGGCGGTGGCATTCGGCGACCAGCTTGTCGTCCTGGTTGTAGGCGCGGTGGAGGAATTCGACGATCCCGGCGCCCGGCCGCGAGTTCGAACTCGCGCTTGCCGAGCACCTCGGTCGTGCAGTGGACGGTGTCGCCCTCGAACAGCGGATGCGGGAATTTCACGTCGGTCATGCCGAGATTGGCGATGGTGGTGCCGACCGTCATGTCGGAGACCTGGATCCCGATCATCAGCCCGAGCGTGAACAGCGAATTCATCAGCGGCTGGCCCCATTCGGTCTCCTGCTCGCAGAAGTGGCGGTCGATGTGCAGCGGCTGCGGATTGAGCGTCATGTTGGAGAACAGCATGTTGTCCATCTGCGTCACGGTGCGGCGCAGCGGATGCTCGTAGAGGTGGCCGACCACGAAGTCGTCGAAATAGATGCCGCCGCGCGGATGGCGGTGAACAAGGGGGTCGGGCTTGGGGCGCATAATCGTCCTCCCGGGGGCGGGCGCTGCGGTCGCCCGCACGAAACCATTAAGGTTCCATTTACCATAATCGTTAACACTTGGCAGGAACTCGTGGCAGGCGCCACGGGCGCCGATCGAGCGTCCATGTCCGTCGTCCCGAAATCCTCTCCTGCCGTCCGGCAGCCTGCGCCGCAACAAGGCGCGGGCTCAGTTGCGTCGGGTGTCGCCGGAGCGATCCGGCGGGCCGCCCAGGCGACCGGCGCGAGCTTCGAATATCTGCTCGCGACCGCCAAGGTCGAGTCGAACTTCAACCCCAATATTAAAGCCAGGAGCTCGACCGCGACCGGGCTGTTCCAGTTCATCGAGCAGACCTGGCTCGGCATGATGAAGAATGCCGGTCGCGCGCTGGGATTCGGCAATTATTCCGACGCAATATCGCGCAGTTCGTCCGGGCGCTATCAGGTGGCGGACCCGCAGCTGCGCGACGAGATCCTGCAACTGCGCCGGGACCCGGCCGCCAACGCAGCGATGGCCGGCGCCTTCACGCAACGCAACGCCGCTGCGCTCCGCCAGCGGATCGGCCGCCGGCCGACCGACGGCGAGCTTTACATGGCCCATTTCTTCGGCACCGGTGGCGCCGGGCAGCTCATCAATGCTGCGAGGGATCGCCCGCAAGCCGATGGCGCAAATCTATTTCCGGCCGCTGCCCGCGCCAACCGGTCGATCTTCTACGACCGGCAAGGCAATGCGCGCAGCGTCGCCGGCGTCTATTCCGAGCTCAATCGCCGCTACCAGGTGGCGCGTGCCAATGTGGCGCCGGGTGTCATGCCGACCGCGGTCGCAGCCAACACCAAGGTGCCATCCGTAGCGCCAGGCGCGGCGCCGCCGGCGCCGGACACGGACGGGACGACCAGGGCGTTCGCCGTCGCTGCCGCGCGGCCGGTGGCGGCGGGCGCCGAACCGGCGTTCCAGTCGTTGTTTCACGATGGCGCCGGGACGCGGCGCGGTCGCGCCGATCGTATCTGAATTGTGGAGCACGCCGGCGACCGCGCGGGCCCCCAAGACCGAGGGCGTTCCGGCCGCGACCGCCCAGGCGGTGAACCCACCGGGTGCACAAGAGCCCCTCGATCTGTTCCGGGACATGCGGCCGGACGTGCGCAGCCTGTTCAGGGGCAACGGCCGCGCATAGGCGCGGCTTTACAGCGATCGCCAGGCGATCGGCACGGTGTGCGGTATTTACGAACCGGCAATCAATCCAAAGATTTATGGTGAACGCTTTATTAAACATCGCTCCCTTACGATGGCACCTACCCCGTGCCGTGTTGCGGCACTTGATCGTGGCTCCGGTCGAGAATGATCGTTCGTCAATTCCTGCAATGGCTCCGTACGGCGGGCGCCGCCGAGCGCGCCGAGGCCACGACCGCAATGGCGCGCGCCTATCTCTATTCGGATCTGTCGCCCGACGATCGCGCCGCGACCGAAGGCGCGCTGATCATGTTGCTCGACGATCCGTCGCCGCTGGTGCGCGAAGCGCTGGCGCGGGCGCTGGCGTTCAGCGACCAGTCGCCGCCGCCGGTCATCCTCGGGCTCGCCTCCGACCAGCCGGAGGTGGCGAGCTGGGTGCTCGAACATTCACCGCTCCTGATGGACGCCGATCTGGTCGATGCGGTTGCCACCGGGCGGCCGCAGACCCAGGCCGCCATCGCGCGCCGCACGGAGTTGCCGTGTGCGGTGTCCGCCGCGATCGCGGAAGTCGGCGCCGCCGAGGCCTGCCTGGTGCTGGTCGAGAACGGCAGCGCCGAGATCGTTAAATTCTCGCTCGATCGCATCGTCGCGCGCCACGGTCATCTGGCCGCGATTCGCGAAGCCATGCTGGCGCGCGAGGATCTGCCCGCGCCAACGCGGCAGGCCCTGGTCGCCAAACTGTCCGAGACGCTGGCCGGGTTTGTCGCCGCGCGCGCCTGGCTCGATGAGGATCACGCCCAGCGCATCGCCAAGGAAGCCTGTGAGAAGGCGACGGTCACGCTCGCCGCGGTCTCGCCGTCGAGCGAGATTCCGCCGCTGATCCGCCACCTGCGCGAGAGCGGCCAATTGACGGCGGGCCTCGTGCTGCGGGCGCTGCTGTCGGGCAATATCGTGATGTTCGAGCAGGCGCTGGCGGAGCTTGCCGATATCCCGCACCAGCGGGTGAGCGCATTGCTGCACGACCGGCGCGGCTCCGGTTTCCGGGCGCTCTACGACAAAGCCGAACTGCCGGCCTCGACCTATTCGGCGTTCCGCGAGGCGGTCGACGCCATGCGGGAAGGCGGCTTCATCGGCGAGCCCGGCGGCGCGACGCGGCTCAAGCGGCGCATGGTCGAACGCGTGCTGACGGGCTGCGCGGACGAATCGATCGGCGACATCGAGCCGCTGTTGCTGCTGCTGCGCCGCTTTGCGGCCGAGGCGGCGCGGGAGGAAGCTCGCATGTTCTGCAATGAGCTGGTGGCGGAGGATGCGGTCGACCCGGTGTACTTCGATCGGCCGTGCCCCGATGAGCGCTTCGACGACGAGCGCTTTGCCGCGTAGCTCTCAAGAAATCAAAACGGCGGGTCGGTCGGGGCGATCGACGGAGCGAGGATGCCGGCAAGCACATCCGGCCGGTCCTTGTTCTCTTGCGCCAGGAAGTCGTCGGTGACCTCGCGCAGCCGCTGGTTCAGCGCATCTGCAATCTGCTCGATGTCGGGGCGGGCCCCCTCGCGGATGATGGCGCGAACGGCATCGACATGTTGATCGACGAGCGCGAACGGAATGCGCTTCATGTCCGGCGTGTGCTCGATCAACCGGCACAGACTGTCCGCCGACGATGCGACGAAGGGATAACCGAATGTTGCTGCCTCGCCCTTGATGTCATGGGCGGCATGAAACAGCGCGTCGCATGGTCACTTTCGTGAACCCCTTCGACTTGACGTTTCGGCGGGCGACGTCGAGGCGGTTACATTCCGAATTCCATCCACGATGAGAACTCGCTCGAAAGCTGCGCCAGCGCGTGCTCGGCGCGCGCCACCGGGTCGGGACCGTCCTTGCCGGAGACCTCCGACACCGTCATCCGCAGCTCATTGGACGGCGTGATCATTTCATAGTCGCCGTAGGTGGCAACCGATGGCTTGGTTGGCTTGTTTTTGGCCATTTCGAGTTCCGATAGCTCAGCCTGGGATCTTGGCCTTGTCGATGAGACTGGACTGACGAATCGTGTCCGCCTTGCCGCCCTTGCGACGCTCCGGTCCGACATAGTTCGAGTTGGCGTTGCGGCGCCGGTCGGGGCCGAAATAGTTCTTGGTCTTGATGAACGGCCGCGGGTTGGCGACGACGTTGAGGATGCGCTGATAGAGCGACTTGGCCGAGATCGGCTTGGCCATGAATTCGGTGACGCCGGCATCACGCGCGGCCGTGACCCGCTTCTTCTCCGAGTGGCCGGTGAGCATGATGATCGGAACGTATGGATTGGAGTTTGCGCCCGGCTGCCGGATCATCTGCGTGAGTTCGAGGCCGTCGAACACCGGCATCGCCCAATCGGCCACGATGATGTCCGGCATGAAGTGAGTGAACGCCTCGAGACCGGAAGCCCCGTCTTCCGCCTCATACACTTCGCGCGCGCCGAAGCCATGCAGCAGCGTGCGCACGATGCGCCGCATATGCGCATTGTCGTCGATGACCAGAAACCGAAGTCGATTGAAGTCGATGCGAAGCATGGCACCACTCAAGGGCCCGGGGGCGCGTACCCAGGACCTTGCAATCCCAATGCTAGATTTTCGCTGTTAAGGAAGAGTTAACCGTGGTGCTTGCAATTAGGCCCTATTTTATTGGGCTTCTTGACCATGCTGCTGCTGGCGGACTAACGACAAACTAACGCCGGGCACGACCTTAGCCATCGCTTCGCGAGCGCACCAGCGGCCGCCCTGTGGGGGCGCCTAGGGGCGCTCTAGAAACGACCGAGGGCGGGGGAATGCAGATGACTGATCGGGTATGAAGCAACGGAGGGCATCGTGGAGGGAGCTGAACCTGCTGCACAATAGGTATCCGCTGTTTTGTGTCTGCTGACCTGTCATGAACGCGAGATGAACAACCGGCCCACGGCAGTTCAGGCACACATTGATGTAGTAGGTCTTGAGAAACAGGCCCATTTCTTAACGCCGGGCTGCTGAAGGGTCTCCTCTTATCGCTGCTCGAACCGAACCCAAGGAGAATTCATCGTAAAGGTCTTGCTTTCGTTGGTTGCGGCCTTGGCCATAGGCGCTGGCCTCACGATGAGAAACGCGAACGCGGCACCTGTATCGCCGTCGGCGCTCGAGCCGTCGATCCTCGACACCAGCATGACCGAAGACGTCCAGTGGCGCCGGTGCTGGCATCGCTGGCGCTCCAGCCGGATCGTCTGCCGGTGGCACGGTCGCTGCCACTACTGGCGCGGTGGTGGCGGCACTACTGGCGCTGGTCGCGCTGCTGGTAATTCGTCGCACTGTTGCTCCAGCAACGGAACGACTGCGGCGGGTCTCGAAACGAGACCCGCCGTTTCCATAGTAGTCTACGGCGCGCGAAGACCTTGGCGCCTCGTCTGCGATCACTTTGGTTTCGGGCGCCTGTTTGCGAAGGTTCTGCAAGCGGGTCGGAGAATCCTCCGAATCCGTAGGCGACCGGAATCCGACCCAATAGGAAGGCCGTGGGCCGCGTTAATCGATGCGCCGAGGATCTGCAGCATGGGGGTAAATCGGTGCGTTTCGGCGGTTTGCACAAGACCGGCCGTCGCCAACTTTGCAACGTTGGCAACATCGGAATCGCTGAAATTCCCGCGCAGTTTCAACATCGCGCCGCACCGTTCCAAAAAGATACTCCGCCGGTCAGGCTTCAGCCCGGCGGCGGCGTCCATGACGATCTTAAGTTGATTGTCGCTCAGGGAAAGCATTGCCGGATAATGCCGCGACGCGGTGACGCTTTTCAAGTGGCGAACGGGCGGCACAAACGCCGGCGTGAACCAGGCGGTCAATAAATTGGCCCGCTCTACCTGAGGACGGGGCAAGTTTGTTCACGGAGGTGTACGCGCCCCGAGCGTGTGCACCCGCCAGAAGTCCAGCACGGATGCAATGGAACAGCAATAACAAACCGCCGGCGTGAACGGGCGGCTGCTTGACCTATTGTAACGAGCGGGGGCGCGGCGCGCGGCAACCACCGCATCCTTTGATATCGATCCTCACACCTTCGCGCAATTGCTAGCGCTTGCCGGCAGTGCTGACGTGCTGTCGTCCTGCAACCCAGATCCCCCGATCCCGTTTGCAGGGCGTGGCCTCGTTTCCCGAACGAGGGCCACACCTGCTTCACCACTACACGCCGCCGGCTGCTGCTGAATAAGACCGCACAGCGCCAATGAGGTCACATCGCTAACATCGGCGTCGTTGAAGTGGCGCGCAGATGAAGCATGGCGGCATGCGCTGCCGGCAAATACCACGGAACGTTTCTGCAGGTGGCCGAGCTAGGCCGCTTCTCGAGGTCTCTGTTTCTTGCAGCATCGCTACTCTGCTTGCATCGGCGCCGCAGCCTGGGAGCGCGTGTCAGCAATGCCGCGCAGCAACGACTTCCTGGTCATACGTCGCGACTTCCCAGTACCAGCCGGTGCCGCTCTGCATAATACGAGTGTGAGCGGGGTGCGACCATGGCAGTCTCCTCTGCCGTCTCAGGCGGGAGCGCAACTGCTCTCTCTGTCACCGGCGCCTTAGCGCAACCCCAGCCGCTGATAGACGGAACTCTGCACCTCCGCGGTGGCAAGCAGGCAACGAACACTCGGTGGGGAAAGAGCAAACGCGATAGAGTGAAAAAAGATTGTTTTTGTTGGTTTAGTGCTATTCCGTTCACGGTAACAAAGGTACTGAGAACAAAAGTGCGTTCCCGCAACGTTCACACTAGCCGCCGCGCCAGGAAGCCGCGCCGCCACAGCACATCCAGCGCGGCGTCGAGCGAACGCGCGATCATGTATTCCGCACCGGCCGTGATGGCCTGCGCCTCGAAGGCGCGTTGGGATTCGGACTGTGTACCGCGCGAGGTCTTGAGCTCCAGGAACAACGGCGGCGCACCGGCGCGCAGGAACAGCAGATCGGCCGCACCGGGACGCACGCCCATCCGCTTCAACCGCGAGCCGGTGATCACGTCGCGCCGTTCGCCGTTGCCGATGTGCAGCCAGAGGACATCCGGCCGGGCAAACTTGCGCAGCGCATCAACGAGCGAAACCTGAATCTCAAACTCGCTGCACTCCCACGCGACCAGCTTGAGTGGCTTAGGCTGCAGGTTTGCTGTCATCGTCGAGCTCGCTCGTCGGCAACGGCAGCGGCGGTGTGGGCGCGAAGAAGAATTCAGCCATGAGCCGTCGGCACTCATCGTCATCTTCCGGATCAACGAAAGCCGGTAAGATCGAAGCCGACCACGATATCGGTGCCGTCCGACATTTCGCAGATTACGCAGAACAGAGCGGCCGTCTTCGCATACGTTGAGCTGCATGTGTTCCACGGCCGCAGCGTGCGCAGCAATGGCGGCGTGCAACTTCCACCGTGCTTCGATCATCGTCATACTACGATCCGCCCGAAGTCCGCTTCGCGTCCTTACCGTCGCGGCCGCGCTTCACCAGCAGTCGCCAATGATCATTGTTGTCGCCCGGTCGTTGGCACGTCACCTGCCTTGCAAACCCACGCGCTGCCGTGGTCCGAAACCACCATGCCAACGCCGTAAGCCTTGCCCTGCTCCCACACACCCGCCTCGTTCAGAAACGGCCGCCGTTCCAGTTCTTCGATGCGCTGATAGAGCTCGCGGATGTGAACAGCCATCTCCGCGGCAACCGCAGTGATGACGGCCCGGATATCCTTTGGCACTTTCTTTTCCAGCGCGTAAATGCTGGCCGGCTTCTCGCGCTGATCGCGTTCGTTCACGCAGTGACCCCACCCATACCGGTGATTTTGGCAACGGCATCGCTGCGCAAAAGCTCGGCGCCAAAAATTGCAGTCGCCATGATCGCGGTGCTGTCGACCTGGAACATGCTGACCATCGCCGCGCCGGTGCCGGTGGTTGCGTCCGACGTAGGCGCGTCCTGCATTTCGATGTCCGTCTGAGTGCTGGCCTTGACCTCGATCGTGTCGGCGTCGGCTGCAACACCAACTGCGTCGAACAGGACAAGTTCACCGGGCGCGAGGCCACTACTGACCAACAGCGGCAGGTTCAGCAGTTCACCGCCAAGCGCACTCGCCGCCGGAAATTGCTGCGGAGCCGTGGATAGAAATTTTGCAACGTCCGGGCTGGCGATCCAGTATAGCGCGCTGTTGCCGCCGGTCGTGACGGCCGCCAACGCGCTGCGCAGATCAATCAGGATCGCTTCGATATCATCGCCAGTGCTCGGAATGACCTCGGCATCGGTCGTGTCGTCGATAATGATCTCGAAAAACTTTTGATCTACTGCGTCGCTAACTGCGCCCTTTAGTTCGCGACTGAATAGCGTTTGCCCGCTGGCAGAAACATCGCGGGCGAGTTCGTCGGTCACGACGATCAGCGCGGCGGCACGGACTGGTGTCAGCATTGCATTTGCGAGGCTAAGCCGCGAAAGCGGAACGGGCTTGCCCTCGCCGATGATCCACCCGGTGGCGGCGGCTGTCGTTATCGCAACCCGTTTGTTCAACGGCACGCGGAGGAAAGCGTTGTCGTTGAGCAATCTGTAAAACACCGATCGCGTTCGCATCGATTCCATGAAACCGGCGACGACATTTCGATAGTCGCCCACGGCGGCACCGGCCCACTCGGCATCAAGTGTTGTACCGGCGGCAACGCCTGCTTTCAGGATCCGTTTGAACTCGATCCGGGCAGCCCACGGCTTCGGCCCAGCGTTCCGTTTCGCCAACAAGGCTCTTACTTTGGATCGCCAAACTTCGCGCCAACCAGGGGAAATTTGCGGTTGAGACTTCGGGCATCATCGGGACATCCCTCTTGTGGTTTGACCGAAGATCACGCCGCTAAACGCGACACGTCAAACGCGACAACGCGACAGGCTTAGGCGCCGCCGTCGATCCGGCGTCGAACTTTGGCGATAGACACCATCCAACGCCCACCAACCCGCCGGCCGCAGCCTTGTCGGCACCATTTTCTGACGGTGTCCTGCGGGTAATCGAAACGCGCCGCCGCGGCCCAGGTGTCGATCATGTTGTGCGCGGCGAAGTCGTCAGCGGGATCGCTGGCATCGGCGGACGGTTGTTCGGCAAGTGCATTTGCCGAACCCGCCACGTCCTCGATCAGCCGCTCGATCTCGTCGCGCAACCGCCGCATCCCCTCAACGATGCGGTCGATCCTGGCGTCGTTCATGGCAGGGGGTTCAGGGTGTGGTCAGGTACGGGTTAGCCCCCGGTGCCTGGGGGGTCGTCATGTCGAGCAACGCTTTTGAGGTAGACATCCGCCGCTCGCGTCGTCGTCACCCGCTTTTGAGCCCTGGCCGCGCGCCCGCGCCGTACCGGCGAGATTCCAAGCTCGGCCTCGAGCGCGCTAATTGCATCGGCGCTGCCTCGTAGAACCGACCAATGCGGATTGTACCACTGCGCACTGTAACGCTCGTTTGTTTTGCCCTTTCCCTGTTTTATCACCGCGCCCTTTTCGGCCACCCACTGCAACGCAGTTTGATATATCAATCGGAAATGAATCAGCCGCGCAATTGCATGACCATTGGCAACGGTGATCGTTTGTGCCGCCTGCATCTCGCGGACGACGATGCCCCACTCTTCGTGGGCCAAGGCGATGTCGAGAACATCGGAATACGTTGACGACCAATCCGGCTCCTGCGGAATGCCACCGCCGCCTTCAATAGGGGTTGGTTTTTAGGAGACTAGTCATAATTTATAGTCTTCTATCCTGCTCAAAATGCAAGCGGAGGGACGGCGGCGGTCATACGTGCGAACCTCTGCAAACATTTCATATCCCCCGCCGTTTTAACCTCGGTTCTGCTTGAGTTCGCAATCGCGACAGTCAGGCGAAAACCTGCGGGCAGGCCGCGACCTAATCTTCAGTTCAAACTTCTCCGCCCCCTGTAATTTTGTTTGATGCAACCTGCTCTAATCCGCTCGCGTTTTCAGCCATCGGGGAGCTTTGCGATGGATTGTCCGATAGGAGCTTGCGATGGACTGGTTCACGATTACCTTCTACGGGGCGATGGGTGCTGCCGTCGTTAGCATTTTCGCCGGGTCTTGGACGATCCTGCGCAAATAGAAATGTTTGCCGGTCAGGCGGTTTCGTTTCATTGCGGATGCACGCCTCGGATCACGCCCCAGTCGGTCAGCGCGTCTTCCGGCGTCGGCATCCTGCCGTCGCACGATCATGCGCTTGGCCAGCCGGATGGCTGTCTGCACGTCCAGGTCCTGCTCCCACGATGTGCTCGACGTGGGCCAGGCAATGGCCGGCGGCATCTTGGATGCACCATCGCTGCCGCGAGGCGGACCATTCGACCTCGGACCACAGCACACCGCCGATGGTGAGGTGGTACGTATCCGCATTGATGCGCCGAACCTCGATCACGCCGTAGCGTCTTTGGTCTGTCATTTGATGCTTTTCCTTCTCCTACCCCCTTTCAACCCGTCACAAGTGTCACAAAGCCAATAACCACGGGGGTTTCCTGCGCTTTTTGACCCGTCACAACAGGGGCCACTTGTGACGGGTTGAAAACGGCATGTTGTGCTAGAGCCACGGGGGTTTGTGACGGGTGTGACGGGTTGAAAGCGCCTAGGAGAGGACAGAAGCGGCATCAGACATATCTTTCCCAAGCCTCGATGAAGTGTGCGCGCAGGTAGCCGCGAACTTGCCGTTTGCCGATCCGAACCGGTTCGGGAGCGATACCGTACGGCTTCAGCAGACGAGCGAGTTGCGTTCTGAGTGATCGGCTTGCCCTTTTTCCACTCGGCCCACTCGAATCCGGATCGGCCGTGAGCTTCTGGATCAGGTCGTCGGAACTGATCGCATCGTCCCCGATGCTCCCGAATACCGTCTTGGTCGCCGCCAGCGCCCGAGCATTGGCGGTGCGGCTGTCAGGCCCGGTTTCGATCCTGATGGCAGCGGCCCTTGCCTTGTCGCCAAAGTCATCAACGCCAGAACACAGATCGGCGATAGCCAACTGAAGCTGCCAGTTGTCGGCGCGCCGGTTCTGTAGTTCGTCCGGCATCGAAGGCTTCGCATCGCGCAGGGTGTCTTGATTATCGAGAGCCCAGCGGCGGAGGCGGCGGCGCAGGTCGGCCAGCCCGTTGTCGTCTGACGTGCCCAAACTTCTCGATCGTGCTCATCTCGCTTACGCCGACGTAGTTCAACAAAGATGCACCGGCTGAGTGTGGCGGGCGGCAGCTTCCGACCGCACATGCCAATCGCTTTCGGCGCAAACGTCGGGAACAACTCCGGCACCTTGTCGTCGCCGATGCAGCGCAACACGCCTTGGCCGCGAGTGTGGCCGCTGTTGATTACACTGCGCAATGCCGCCTTGTCGTCGTCGGCAAGGATGCTATCGAACTCATCGAAGCAGAACGACGGTTGCCACCGCTTGATGGCGCGATATACCGCGGCCTCGCTCGCCTCGACCGATGCGATACACTTCGGCATCAGAAACGCGATCAGTCCCATCGTCGTGCTCTTGCCGCTTTCCGGCTCGGCGCTGTTGATGTTCAGGATGGGACTGTGCGTCGCGATGTCGTCATGCACCCAGCTCAACATGAGCCACAGGGCGACAGCCAGAGCGCCATCATCGCTGATGACGACATGGCGCTTGATGCGTTTGATGATGTCGCGCAACAAGGCGTCGCCATCGGCCACTTCCGGCCACGGCTCAACGATCCAGTGGCCATAAAGCGGCGCGACCTGAGCATCCTCGCGTCGCGCCTTAACCTCGTCGTCAATGGCCTTGCGCCGATACGTCAAGTTCTTTGGCGGCGGCCTTGCGTTGGCGGTCGTAATCGAGACCTTGCGCTTTGGCGAGGGCATCCAGCAGTTCATCCTCGCGCGCTTTTGCCTTTGCCTTTTCATCCTCGTTCGGTTCACTGTCTGTCATCAGTTTTCGGCGGCTGCCAGTCCTGCGCCTGTTCGACCAAGACATCGAACTGCTCTCGCGTGCCGCCAGCATCAAGCCAATCGCTAACGTCGCCCTTCGACGGCAGACCGGGCAACACAAGAACCCGCGTGCGGCCGGCGATACCGGTGAGAGCAGCGCCAACCTCGTGCACATGCTTCCAGCCCGCTTCGTCGTTGTCAGGAAGCAGGACGACATCGGCGCTGCGCAGGTGCTCGCCGAACTCGGCTCGCCATTTTCCGGCCCCACCGGGGTTGGTGGTGGCCGGGATGCCGATGCGCCAAAGGCTATCGACGTCCTTTTCGCCTTCGACGATCAGGATCGTGTGCTTAGTCGCCACCGCCTCGATCAGCTCGGGCAGGCGATACAAAACCTTGCGAACGCCGGCCGTGCGCCACGTCCATCCGCCTTTGCCGTCCGGCCGCCGCTGCGGAAATTGCTTGTCTGCCTTTCGGCACACTTGGAACAGCAATGCGCCGGTCTCATCGTAGTAATCATAGATCGCGACAAACGGATCACCGCGCGCATGTCCTTTGCCGCCGGCGTTCACTTTTCCCCGCCGGTCCATCCGCAATGGTTACAGCCAAAGGTTACGCCCTTATCGTCGACGGTGATGCCGAGGCACGCGCGACGTTGATGGGCGGGCGTTCGTTGGTGGCTGCATTTGGGACACGTCGCGTAATACCGTGTCGCACCGGGCGGCGGCGGCGGTAGCCCGTTTTCGCGCAGAATGTCGGCGACGGTGCGAGCGGCTTTCATGATGCCATCGCCCGGATTGGCAAGTTCCGAAATTTTCAGACAGCCATTGTGCGTCCGCGATTGCGTCCGCTGCGTCAGTGTGGATCCATCCATGATCGTTGGGCGTTAAGACCAGCAGACCATCAACGTATCGACGATAAAAATCGCGGCGCGGCGGCGCTTCGGGAATCGGATGATCTCGGCGGTCATGCTATAACGCCTGAGCGCTGTCATTGTGTTGTTTGATATTTTGCTGTCGGTGTCGTCGCGTGTCTCCGCGTGTATTGTGGCGGCCGTCGTTACGGCGGCGCGCTTGAGGCGCGGCGGTCATGATGGCCCCGAAAATTTGCAGCGCGCGGTCTTCGCGTTCTACATCGAGCGGCTCAGGCAGCAGGCGGTCGAGGTGCTTGCGGATGAGGCGTACCAGTACGCCCTGACCGAGCGCCTCGCACTCGATCGCTTCGTACTCCTTGGCTGGCTTGTAGCGCTTGTCGAGTTTGGTGATGGCGAGCCGCTGCAGCCGGACGCTGGCGTTCACCTGCTTCTCGGTGAGCGCGATCTTCGTCCACTCATCGCCGGCAAACGTGCGGCCGGTATGCTCCTCGATGTAGCGCTTGGTGTTCTGCTCGATCTGATCGGCTGGGCCGCGCAGTTCGTAAGTCGCCGATGTAGAGGACGCGGCGCTTTCCTCAGCAGCGGCACGATGTCGGTGACGGTGAAGCCGCCGCACTGCCCGTTGGTGGCGGTGATCGGGACGAGGTACTGGTACGTGAGTCGCGCAGCACGCCCATGGTGGTGCGGGCCTCGCAGAGGAGGAGCGGCGGCTCTTCGCCTTGCCACAGATCGATGCGCGCCAGATCGATGGTGTCTTGCAGATAGTCGGCAACGGTGTCGGCATAGCGCCAGCTCGCTCGAGGCTGCGGGTTTCGTCCTCGATCCAATCCCACGGGATCAAGCCGCATTCGCGCAGATGCATCGGTCGCGACGCTGACATCTTGCAGCGGCGTGCGCGCCCACTTCTGCCCGGTTTTAGGATTTATGCCGTCGTAGTTCTTCGGAATGACGCCGCGCTGCTCCAGCTCGTAGAACAGGAAGTGGCCGTTGGTGGGGATGTCGCCTTGCGTTCGTGCTCGCGCAGCAGATCGAGGCAGGCGCGCTGAAGGCGACCCGCCTTCGTATCCGGCGCTGACAACGTCGCCAGGTCTGCGGCCTCGGCGGTCATGCATCACCGCCGATCTGCGACGGCAGCCGCACCCGCCGCGCCACAGGGACGTGTCCGGTAGGCGATAAAGCCACTCGGCCGGGGTGGTCTGGCGCGGTTTAGGAAATCGGCTAAAGGACTTGGGCTTGCCACAGCCTGAAGTCTTTCGCGCCCCGTTGTCGGTCACCGCCGACGCGGGGCGCACGCCGTTTTGTGCGAGCACCGATCAGGCGGCCCCCATCGGCGGGTTCGCATCATCACCCTTCAACGGGCGCACCGGCAGTGCGGCGATCCAGGCGTCGATCTCGGACGCGAGCCAAAATGATTTTCCGTCAAGCGAACGGGAGCGCGGGAATTTTCCCTGCCGCATCCATTTCCACACGGTGGGAAACGTCACGCCGACGCGGTACAGAACTTCCGCTTTGCTAAGGAGGCGTGCGCCTTCGATCGGATCGTTGTCGACAACGACACGCGGGGTTGCGCGCAGCGCTTGCTTCTTGGGCTTGGGGATTACGAGCCGCCATCGTCCGGCCTCCATAGGCCGGGTGGCGCAAAAAAAGGCCGTCCCGGCGCTGGTGAAGCGCCATTGGGACAAGCCAGCCCGTGAAGTCCAAAACACACAATACACGAGCGGGCTCGACTGTAAATAATAATTTACAGCGGCCCTTAACTTTTTCTCGCGAACGCCGCCGTGATCACGTTGTCGGCGGCGTGGCCCTCGGCCAACGCCACGATCCGCGCCGCCACCGCCTCCATGATCGTGCGGTTCTCGTCGGCATACTGGTGCCGATCGTAAACCGAAGCGATGCCGCCCTCGCGATGGTTCTGAATGCGGTTCATGGCGTCACGGCCGAAGCCTAGCGCGGTGACCATGCTGCCGTGCGTGCGCCGCAGATCATGCGGCGTTGCCCGCTCCACCTTGAGCTGGGCGCAGATGGCGCGCATGGCCGGGGCAAGGTCGCTGACGCCAGCGAACATCCGGCCGCTGGCATCGAGGTCCGCGAGCAACGTCTGGGCCGGTGCCGGCAGCCACACGCGATGCGTCTGACCGTTCTTGGTGCCGGGCCAGCGCAGCGCGGGCACCGGTGCGCCGGGCATCTCCCACCAGCCATCGACAATATGTTCGGTGCGCATGTGCGCGACTTCGCCGGGCCGCTGACCGGTCAACAACACCAGTTTGAGCGCGGTGCCTGCCATCAGGCCGGCGTCGTCGAATGCATTCCAGAACAAGGGTAGCTCGCTCGCGGACAAGACCCGCTCGCGGCTGCGGGTCTGGTTGCGATCCACACCGCGGCACGGGTTAACCGGCAAGACGTCCTGCTTCCCGGCCCAGGAAAAGATTGCCGAGGCCGCCGCCAGCGTCTGGTTCGCCACGATCGGCGCGGTGATACTCGCCATCATGGCCTTGACGTCCGCGCGGGTTATGGCCCCGGCCTGCAGCTTGCCCCAAGGCGGGATCAGGTGCCGCTTCACCAGTGCATCGGCCTGCCGCCAACTCTTGTTGTTGCGCTTGGCGTGTTGCTCGACATAGAGCGCCGCCAATTCCTCGAACGTGCCCCGGCTGCGGGACGCCCGGCGGTCGGCTGCCGGGTCCTTGCCTTCGGCCACGGCGTACATGACGCGGGCGGCCAGCTTGCGAGCGTCGGCAAGGCCAATGGCGGTAGCGTCACCGACGCTGTACCAGCGCGGGCGGCCTTGCAGCGAGTAGATGCACTTCCATGCCTTGTGCCCGGTCGGCAGCACGATGACCGCGAGGCCGCGCTGGTGGGTGTCCCAGACCAGATACTTGCGCGTCTGCGGGCGCAGCCGCTTGACGAACTGGTCATTGAGCTTGTGCCGGTGCGGCGTGGCGGGCGGCGTTTGATCCTGGCGCGGGCGCGGCATCGGGTCTCCTTCGAGCGGCGAACTAACGCCGGACTAACGATCGGCCCTTTATTGGGCTTAACAATTTTTAACGGAATTTTACGCTGAGGGGCAAGTAATATCGGCGTTTTGTGGCATTAGTTTACGGGACTTAACAGTATTTAAAAGGCACGAATTATAAGGAAGAGTTAAGCATGGCGGCCGGGGCATGGTGCTCGTCAGATACTGAGACCATGATCCGATCCAACCAAATCGGATCATTGCGGCCGATCATTCGCTCAATACTGGAACTGCTCGCGCAGGATCCGTTCATCCAGGCTGTGGTCCGGATCGAACAGGATGTTCATCGCGATCGAGTGATCCATCCGGATGTCGACGGAGCGCACGTTGCGCACCTCGTCGTGGTCGGCGACCGCGGCGACCGGGCGCCGCTCGGTGTTCTGCACCTCGACGCGCACCCGTGCGCGGTCGGGTAGCAGCGCGCCGTGCCAGCGCCGCGGCCGGAACGGGCTGATCGGCGTGAGCGCCAACAACGGCGCGTTGATCGGAATGATCGGGCCCTGGGCGGAGAGGTTGTAGGCGGTGGAGCCCGCCGGCGTCGACAGCAGCACGCCGTCGGCGACCAGCTCGGCGAGCCGTTCCTTGCCGTCGACCAGGATGCGCAGTTTGGCGGCCTGATAGGTCTGGCGGAACAGCGAGACTTCGTTGAAGGCGTGGTGATCGTGGTCGCGGCCGCGGTCGTCGCGGGCCCGCATCAAGAGCGGATGGATGACGGTGTTGTGCGACGCCGCCAGCCGCTCGGGCAGCTTCTCGAAGCGAAAGTCGTTCATCAGAAAGCCGACGGTGCCGCGGTGCATACCGTAGATCGGCTTGCCCGAGCGCATGAACCGGCGCAGCGTCTGCAGCATCAGTCCGTCGCCGCCCAGCGCTACGATGACGTCGGCATTCTCCGGCTTCACGCTGCCGTATTGCTTGCTCAGCCGCTTTTCCGCCTCCTTGGCTTCTGCCATCGGGCTTGCCACAAAGGCGATCCGTTCGTAGCCCGGGCCGGAGCCTCGTCGGGGGCTTGGCTTATCGCTTGATCTGGGGCTCATGGGCTGGGATTGGGGGCTCGGGTTTATCGGCTTCAAAGCCTTCGGCGGAGGGACGCATGAACACGGACCGCGCGGTGTTCGTCTATACGACCTATCCATCCATTGTCGAGGCGGAGGAGGCCGGCCGGGCGCTGGTCGAGCAGCGGCTCTGCGCCTGCGTCAACATCCTGCCAGGCATGGTCTCCTATTACTGGTGGCAGGGCGCGGTCGAGCGGGGCGAGGAGGCGGTGATGATCGTCAAGACCCGCGCCGAGCTGAGCGAGCGGGTCGCCTCCGCGGTCAAGGAGATGCATTCCTATTCGGTGCCGGCGATCATCGTGATCCCGCTGGAGAGCGTCGACCAGCCTTATCTCGAGTGGCTGATGGCGGAGACCGAAGCGGCGGCGGGGCAATCGTAGCCCGGATGGAGGGAAGCGAAATCCGGGAACAGGCGAACTGACTGCCCACACCGGTCCCGCATTCCGCTTCGCTCCATGCGGGCTACTTCTCCCGGCTCGCCTTCCAGAAGCTCAGGTCGGTGAAGCGCGCGAGGTCGAAGGTTTCGCCCGCCGCAATGTCGCCGGCGAGCTGCAGCGTCGAAAACACCTTGCGCAGGCCGGGCTCGGTCACGCCCAGGTTCGGATCGAGGATGGCGAGCTTGTCGGCATCGCCCATGGCGCGCGCCGCGAGCGCCACCGTCGTTTGCAGTTCGTTCGCGGCGATCTCGGCGGTCTCCTGCGGGTTCGTGCGCATGAAGTCGCGCCCGCGCTGCACCGCGCGCAGAAAACGGACCACCTGGTCGCGGTTGTTCGCCGCCCATCGCATGTCCGCATTGATGGTGGTGAACTGCCAGTCCGGCACGAACGGGATCACCGAGCCGAGATTGGTGAAGCCCGCGTCCTCGGCGATGTAGCTCAGCGGAAAAGGCTGCAGCCCGACGTCGATCTTGCCGGCCTGCAGGAGCTTCCAGCGGGTCGGCGCGCCGCCGACCACGGTCATCCTGTAGTCGGCGGGCGTGAGCCCGACCGCCTTGGCGATGTCCTGCACCACATAGGTGGAGCCTTCCTTCTCCGACAGGATGCCGAAATTGGCCCCGCGCAGGTCCTTGAGCGTCTTGATGTGGGGCCGCGCGATGATGAAGTGCGGCAGCTTGCCGGTGTTGCCGGCGATGAGGCGCAGCGTTCCGCCCGCATAGGCATCGATGATCACCGCTTCCGGCGTGCCCATCGCGATCTGCATCGCGCCGGAGCGGAGCGCCGCGTTGATCCGCTCGGCGCTGTCCAGGATGTTGCTGGTGGTTTCAAGGCCTTCCGCTTTGAGGAAGCCGCGATGCTGTGCGACCCAGAACGGCAGGCTGAACAGCGTGCGCGAGACATTGGCGACGTTGACCACATCAGCAGCGCGCGAAGGCGCGGGCGCGATCAGGACGGCGGCGAGGGTGATTAGCAGGCAGGTACCGCGCGGCATGAATTTCTCCCCGGGCTTTTCCGCCATGGTTCGGGGGAGGGGCCTCGCTGTCAAGACGTGGCGAGCGCGCCCCTCGGTGCGGGGCGCGCGATGTTGACGCCGACGGCCTACCGGCTGGCGAGGCGCACGCCGCCATAGATGCCGAAGCCGGTCTGCAGGAAGCCGTTCGGATTCTGGTAGCGCTTGTCGAACAGATTATCGATCCGCGCGAACGCCGTGACGTTCTGGTTGACCACGTAGTTCGCCGCCAGATTGACCACCGTGTAGCCCGGCTGATCCAGATGGACCGACGTATTGCCGCGCAGGATGTCACGCCACGAACTGACGTACAGCACTGTCGTTGAGAGGGTCAGCTGGTCGGTCGGCGTCCAGATCGCGGTCAGGCTGGCCTTGTGCCTCGGCTTGCGCAGCAGCGCGAACGGGTCAGCCGCATCGACCTCCGTGAAGGTATAGTCGGCGCGCACTTTCCAGTACGAGTTCACGACCGCTGCCGCGAACGCCTCGATGCCCTTGCTCTCGAACTGGCTGACGTTGTCGTATTGCTGGATGGCCCCAAAGATCGGGTCGATGGCGATGGTGACCGGACTGATGAAATCCTTCACGTCGTTGTGGAAGTAGGTGGCGCCGAAGCGCACGCGATTGTCGAGCAGCGGTTGCTCGAACCCGAAATCGTAGCCCGTGCTCGTTTCCGGCTTCAGATTCGGGTTGCCGAAGAAGAACGGCGGGAAGTTCACGAACATTTGGAACAAGGTCGGCGCCTTGAAGCCGGTCCCATAGCTGCCCTTCAGCTTGGTCTCCGTCTCGGGAACAATGACGGCCGGTGCGATGCGATAAGTCGTGTGCGGCCCGAAAGCGTCGTTGACGTCGTGGCGCACGTTGGCAACAAGGAAGTAGCGGTTCTGGTAGTCCGACTGCAATTCGACATAGCCGGCGCTGTTGCCGTTTGAGGCGGTATGCGCATCTAACGACGAACCGAAACTTGAGGTGGTATTAAGGCTCTCGCGTTCCCGTTCCAGGCCGAACACGACCGTCTGCCCCGGCATCACGGTGGCTACTCCACGCCAGTCATATTTGACGCGTTCGCCCTGATCGAGGGCATTGAATGCACCGAAACCAAGGTCGGGGGCGAAGCGCGACGTCCTATGATCGGTGTAGTTGACGCCGAAATAGTTCTTGAAGCGGCCATCGAGCAGCGTCCAGATCGCTTCGCCGCGGGTGAAGAACTGGTTCGTACCCTGCGAACTCTGCAATTCCGCTGGGACGCTCGGGAAGAAGTTGAAGTCCTCGCCGGTAAAGCGGAGTTTCGCGTAGGTGCTGCGCGCGAACCAGTTGAACGAGAGGTTCTCGTTGGGATCAAATCCAAGCCGGTGCGAGTAGGTCGTGTTGTCGTAGAAGTCGTTGTTGATCCGGCGTCCCGGAGGCACGAGTTCCGGCGGCGTCACCGGCGTGCTTGGCGCCCGGACATGCGCGACGTTGAACGCGTAGTTGAACATATCCTGCGAGCCGCTGAGACTCGCGGTCTGATTGAACCTGCCGAAGGAGCCGCCCTCGACCATGGCCGTCACCTTGGCCGGACCTTCGCCTTTGCGGGTGGTGATGGAGATCACGCCGCCGAGCGCGTCGGCGCCGTAGAGCCCGCTTTGGGGTCCGCGCAGCACCTCGATGCGATCGATATCGGCCGTCAGCATTTGGCCAAGGTCGAAGACGCGCGTCACAGTGCTAGGGTCGCTGACGTCGATGCCGTCGATGAGGACCTTGGTGTGGCGCGAGTCGGTGCCGCGCATGAAGACCGACGTCAGACCGCCCGGTCCGCCGGACTGTACGACGTTAAGTCCGGGGACGGTCTTGAGCGCGTCCGGAACGGTGCGCAACTGCTCGCGTTCGATGTCTTGCGCGGTGATAACGGTGACCGAGCTGGCGATCTGTGCGATCGGCGTCGGAACCAGTGTAGGGCTCGTTACAACGAGTTCCGGCAGCTGCGTGCTCTGCGCGGAGGAGAGCGAGGTGCCGCCCAGAAGAAAGATACTCAGCGCCGCAAGAACGCGCGGCGCGGTGTTGGTCAACGCTCTTGAATGGGTACCAATTGCAAGGCTGGTGGTTGCTGTCTCCATGACATGCCTCCGTGACGTTCGTTGGAACGGATCGCGGAGGCGCGTGCCACGCGGCAGACGCCGGTCAACGGTTTGCAGGTGAGGAACCTGGCCACTGGCCAAAACCTCCGCGACGGTTGCACGTCACCGCTGCGGAAAACCGCCCCGAGCGCACGCCCCGTGCGACGGAAGGGTGACCAGTACAGGCAGGTCTCCTGACTCGCGGGTCGCCGCCCTCGTTCCGCCTTCCCGGGGATTGCCCAGTGGCATGTCGGATGAGGGCTCGCCGCTTACAGTTGCGGGGGCAGCGCCGGAATTGACCAGCCGCGAACAACGGCTTGCCGCACCGGCTTCCCTTTTGGCCGCCCCAACCGGGGACGGCACACCTATACCGCTCGTCAGTCGAGTGGATTGCCCAACCGATGTCAATGCACCGTCGCTTCGGTGCCCACAGTTACGGTGCGTTCGTGGCATGCCGGCAACACTGCACATGCTGCTTGAGATCGGGGGCGAGAGGTCGTCCGGCCGCCTATTCGTTCGCCTCTTTCGGCGCGCCACTCTTTTTGGTGCCCGGCCGCTCTTGCAGGTCGCGCGGCCGGATCACCTCTTTCACCCGCTCGATCACCTGCGGCGACGGACTGACGATCCGGGTCACGATTGCCTGCAATTCCTCGCCGCCGATTGGATTGAAATACATGTTGGCTTTTTTGGCGGCTTCGCGGAATGCCGGATCGCGCATCGTGTCGTCGAACGCCTTGCGCAGCGCCCGCACCCGCTCGGCCGGCACCTCCGGCGCGGTGAGGAGAGGGCGTCCCACCGCGGCGTCGCCGGACACCACCTCGAGGATTTGCTTCTGCTCATCGTTCTGCGCGAGCTCGGTCAAGAGCGGCGGGTCGGGCAGGTCGGCTTCGCGGCGCGGACCAACCTGGAACAGGATGTTGACCTTGCCGTCTTTGATCCAACCCGGATTGTTGGCCTTCAGCGACGCCCAGGAGTTGCTGCCGCGGCCATCGACCTCGCGCCGCTCCAGCGCGATCATGATGTCGCCGCCGCCGGGATAGCCCGAGACGATCCGGAACTGGGTGCCGAACAGATTGTTGGCGACCGTCGGATAAATCACCGACGGCGAGCTCGCACCGGTGGCGCCGATCGCAAGCGGGCGCTTCTTCGCATCCTCGATGGTGCGCACGCCGGTCTCGGCCCAGATGATCATAATGTTGTTGACCACGACCATGTTGCCGATCCAGTTGAAATTGCGCACGTCGAACTGGATGCCGGGCTGGCCGAGCGCCTGGTCCGCCGGTGTGGCCTGGCTGAGCACGGCGAGCACGGTGCCGTCCTTGGGCGCGACCTTGTAGAGCCAGTTCGCGGCATTGCGGCTTCCCGCGCCCGGCATGTTTTGCGCGATCACGGTGGGCTTGCCGGGGATATGTTCGCCGATGAACCGCGCCAGCATCTTGGCATAGACGTCGTATCCGCCGCCGGCGCCATAGCCGACGACCAAGCGCACGGTCTTGCCGCGGTAGAAATCCGCGACGTCGTCGTTTGACGCGGTTTGCGCGGATGCCGTCGTGGCGTTGACGGCCAGCAAGGCGGCAAGAGCAGCAGTGGTGCGAAACATCGTCAGTCTCCAATCAAGGCGATGGCCGGAAACCGGCCTCGTAATAGGACGTGAGATCGCTTCCCAGCCATTCGGTGGGGATGGTCTTGTTGTTGGCCTGCTGCATCGCCTTCTTGTAGATGATGCCGCCGGCGGCGGCGAACTGGATCGCCAGCCCGGAATTGTTCTTGAAATAGATGATCCCCTTGTCCGCCGATCCGCGCGACGGCTGGGTGATCTTGACCTTGCCGGTCAACAGGTCGCCGAGCTCGTGGATCTGGTCCTGGCGGATGACGCCGTCCTTGAGCGGGTCGAGCAGCTCGGTCTGGTCGTTGTCGACCACGGTCTCCCAGTCGTTCACGATAACCACGGTCGCGCGCTCGTAAGTGCGTCGGTCGACCTCGGACCGCTTGTTGGTGGCGTCGGAATTGGCGATCGAGACGACGAGCTGTCCGTCCTCCAGCCAGTCGCCCTCGAACACCGGCTTCATCGAGGTGGTGGCGCAGCACACGATATCGGCGCCGGCGACCGCGGCCTTAGCGTCGGTGACCGCGACCACGTCGATGCCGTCGCGCGCCATGTCGCGGACGAACGCGCTGCGGTGCTCGGCGCTCGGGCTGTAGACATTCACCCGCGTGATCGGGCGCACGCAGGCGATTGCTTCCAGCGCCGCATGCGCCTGTTTGCCGGTCCCGAACAGGCCGAGGGTACTCGCGTCCTTGCGCGCGATCGCGTCGACCGCGGCGCCGGTGGTAGCGCCGACGCGCATTCCCGACAGCTGAAATTCATGCATCAGCGCGAGCGGCTCGGCGGTCTCGATGCTGTACAGGATGACGATACCCCAGTTGAAGGCCTTCGGATTCTCGTAGAGCCGCCGGTCGACGGTGGCGCTTGGCGGCTTGATGATCTGCGAGCCGGCCCGCACGCAGGCGATGCCGTAGGAGGGGACTGCGCCGACATGGACATTGGCAAGGTACTTGCGCTCGGGATCGGGATGCTGCGCGAGGTAGCGCATGCGCGGCCGGTTGACCGCGACGCCGTTGGCGAAATCGCGGAAGGCGACCCGCATCGCCTCGATGCAGTCGGCCATCGGCAACAGGCGCTTCACGTCGTCGTCGATGATGATGATGGTCACGCGTTGCTTTCTTGAGGCCAAGCGTTATTTAGTGCGGCTGCATAGGCAGTTTGTGGGTGCGCCGTCAACGCCGCGGGACCATCTGCCGCGCTTGCGCGGTCAGTCGCCCTTGATGCTGTTCTCGCGCACCACCGCGCCCCAGATGCGCGTCTGCTCGAGCTCAAACTTGCGCAAGTCCTCCGGGCCGGTCAGCAGCAGGCTCATCTGCTGGCTCTCGGTGAGCATCCGTGCCGCCTTGTCCTCGCGCAGACTTTCGGCCAGTGCGCTCCGGAAACGGTCGATGATGTCTTTCGGGGTCTTGGCAGGCGCGTAGGCGCCCCACCATGCATAGGCTTCGGCCTTGTAGCCGCCTTCACCCACGGTGGGCACGGTCGGATGCCCGGGCAGCCGTTGTGCTCCAGTCTGGAAGACCGGACGCAACCGGCCGGCGGCGACGTGCGGCGTCAGCAGTGCGGCGCTGCCGTTGATCAGGTCCACGTGTCCTGCCACCGCGTCGTTCAATGCCGGCGCCCCGCCGCGATAGGGCACATGCGTCAGTTCGATGCCGGCCTGCTTGGCGAGCAGCACCATCGCGAGATGGCCGATGCTGCCGCTGCCGACCGAGGCATAGCTGATTTTGCCCGGTTGCTCCTTCGCGGCGGCGATCAGTTCCGCCAGCGTCTTGTACGGTCGTGATGGATGGGTGGCGACGAGATAGGGCGCGGTGCCGATCAGCGAAACCGGCTCGAGGTCCTTCTGGTTGTCGAAGGGAAAATTGGGCAGCAGCACCGGATTGACCGCGTGATTGTCGAAGACCAGGAGCCAGGTGTTGCCGTCCGGCGGCGATTTCGCGACCGACGCGCTACCGGTCGAACCGCCGGCACCCGACCGGTTGTCGATCACGATCGTCACGCCAAGGCGCTTGGCAAGCCCGGACTGGGCGAGACGGGCGACCTGATCGACTGATCCCCCCGCAGGGTAGGGCACGATGATCCGGATCGGCCCCGACGGCCAGGACTGGGCGCGCGCGGCAAACGGCACGAGCACTGCGCCGGCCACGACCGTTCGTCGGGTGAGCTTGGCCATTTCCGTCCCTCTGGCGTGTTCGTTGTTGGACAGCAGCATAGCGCCCATACGCGCGGCATGCCCAGACCCATGTGACGCACGTCCCGCGACCCCAAATCCAATGACAGCGGCCATGTTCCCGGCTAGGTTTTGAGCTCCCGGAACGGCCAGACACCGGCCAACACCCCGCAACAGGTCAATCATGAACAACGAATTCGAAGACCACTGCTGGAAGGACATCGTCACCCCCGACATCCTCGAGGTCTATGCGCATTACGAGCGCAAGATTTCGATCGGCGGCAATGCGGCGCTCCTGGCCATCGACCTCTACGAGTGCGTCTATGCCGGCGGGCCGAAGCCGCCGGCGGAGCTCGCCAGGACCCATCCGAACTCCTGCGGCGAATACGCCTATGCCGCCATCGCGCCGACCCAGCGCCTGTTCGCCGCGGCGCGTGCGGCCGGACTGCCGATCTTCTACTCGACCGGCGACACGCGTTCGGCGAGCCGCCCCAACTTCGTCGCCGCCACCAAGCGCAACCGGCCGCCGGTCAATCCCAACGACTATGCGATCCGGCCGGAATTCAAGCCGCAGGCCGGCGACGTGGTCATCACCAAGCAGCGCGCCAGTGTGTTCTTCGGCACGCCGCTGATTGCGCACCTGACCCAGCTTGGCATCCAGACCCTGATCGTGTGCGGCGAGAGCACCTCGGGTTGCGTGCGCGCGACCGCGGTCGACGCCTATTCGCACGGCTACCAGGTGGTGCTGGTGGAGGAGTGCTGCTTCGACCGCAGCCTGCTGTCGCACAAGGTCAACCTGTTCGACATGCACCACAAATACGTCGACGTCGTGCACATCGACCAGGTGGTGGCGCATCTCGACGGCCTCAAGGTGAAGAAGGCGAGCTGATCCACGCGTGGCGTGATCGCAAGGAGACGATGATGACCAAGAAGACCGGGATCACACGCCGGGCGTTCTCGACTTCGGCGTTGGCCGCGGCCGGCGCGCTCGGCATGCCGCACGTGGTGCGCGCGCAGGCCTATCCAAGCCGGCCGGTGCGGTTGATCCTGCCGTTCGGGGCCGGCGGCGTTGCCGACGCGACGTCGCGGCTCGCCGCCGACAAGCTCGGCGAGAAGCTCGGCCAGCGCTTCGTCGTCGAGAACATGCCGGGGCCCGGCGGTATTGCGGCGGCGCGCGCGATGATCACCGCCGCGCCCGACGGCTACACGCTCGGCCTCATCACCAACGGCACCGCGATCAGCCAGGCGATCTACAAGCAGTTTCCCTTCGACCTGGTGAAGGACCTCGCCCCGATCTCGGCGCTCGGCAATTTCGAGCTGGTGTTCGCGACCGGCGCGGATTCGCCCTACAAGACGATGGCCGATCTGATCAAGGCGGCCCGCGAGCAGCCCGGCAAGCTCAACGTCGGCACCATTGCCGTGGGCAGCACGCAGCATCTCGGCGCCGAGTTGCTCCGCTCACTCGCCAAGGTCAACATCCAGCTCATTCCATACAAGACCACGCCCGATGTGATCATCGGGGTCATTCGCAACGATATCCAGATGATGACCGATTTCTACGCGGCCATGAACGCGGTCCTCACCGACAAGAAGCTGCGCCCGCTCGCGACCTCCGGCCCCAAGCGCTCGGCCTTCCTGCCGGACGTGCCCACGATCGCCGAAGCGGGGGTGCCCGGCTACGAGGTGCTGTCCTGGAACGGCCTCGGCGCTCCCGCCGCGACCCCGCAGCCGATCCTCGACACGCTGAACAAGGCGGTCCGCGAGGTGCTGGCCTTGCCGGACGTCATCAAGCGGTACGCGGAGCTCGGCATCACGGCTCAGGCAAGCTCTGGCGAGGAGCTTCGCAAGCGGCTGGCAAGCGAGATCAAGAAGTGGTCCGATGTCATCGACAGCGCGAAGATCCAGCGGCTGTAACGGAGTGCGGCGGTTCAGAAGTTCGCCCTCATTTGCGGCTGGGGCCAGAAGCGAACTTCTGAACCAAAGCCGCACTCCCAGGCTATTAAGTGCGGTGTCCCTTTGAATCCGAAGTTCGCATGGGCACCTGCAGCACGGGGGTGCGAACTTCGGATTCGAGACACCGATGCCCACGTTCCTGCGTCTCTACGAAGACATCCTCGCGGGCGGGGCCGACGAGATGCGGCTGCCGGCGCTGCCGCGCATGATCTTTGTCGTGCATGGTGCCGCTACGGTTGACGGCAAAACCTTCACCGACGGCGAGGCCTGGGCCGGGGAGGGCGCAGTGACGCTCACACCGGGGCAGCAGGGCCTGACCGCCTGGCGCTTCGAGGTCGCGGCGGACGGCGCCGCCGCCGGAGCCATCGGCGGCGTGTCGCGGCTCAAGCTCTCCGCCACCCTCGAAACGCTGCCGCAAGGCGAGCTCCTGCTGCGCGGCGACAGCGTCGCGTTCCCGCCCGGCGGCTGTGCCTATCTGCACCGGCATCAGGGACCCGGCATCCGCTGCCTGGTCGAGGGCGGCATCCGCATCGACACCCACGGCCGCTCGACCAGCTACGGCCCCGGCGGCGCGTGGTACGAAAGCGGGCCCGACGGCGTGTTCGCGCAAGGCGCGATGGATCGCGCGTCGCGGTTCGTGCGGGTGATGATTCTACCGCGAGAATTGCTCGGGAAGAGCTCGATCCAGTACGTGAATGAAGAGGACATGGCGAAGCCGAAGTCGCAGTCCTACAAAATCTTCGCCGACATTCCGATTGCGTTCAGGATGCCTTGACGCACGTCAAGCAACGCAACATCGCACTCCGCGTGATGCTGCGCAGTTTTTCAGCAACTCGATTGTGGATTGCTCAGACTTGAAGCAATAAATCCCTTGCCTCTCGTTGTTACGAGAGTGCGACGGCGATTTTCAGCGTCACCAATACGAGCGTCAGCGACATATTACGATTCCGCTCGACAACTATGCTGTAATTACGAGGACATCAAACCCTGCTCTGCTAGGCTTGTAGTCGACGCTGACCGATTCGGCCAGCGCGGCATGGAGGGGATCCATGGATGCGGCGATTCTTGGGGGCCTGGTGGATCAGTGGGTCTGGCGATGCCAGATGGTCGTCACCGAGTTTCAACTGGGGCGGCCGATCGACTTCAGGGGCGAAGTCGAAACGCTCGTCGCCCAAGCCGAGAAGCAGGCGCGGCTGTTGGATGGCGACGGACTGGTGCTGTTGGTGAAGGTCGAGGATCGGCTGGCGACGTCGGCGCATATGGCGCGCCGCCGCAACCTGCCGCGTGTGGACATGGTCGACCCGACGAATCTCATCGGTCGGGCCGACGCCTTGCATGTCCTGGCGGCGGCCTTCGGCCGCGCCGTCGACCGGCTCAAGCCGGCCGCGGCGTAGCATAATTTCGGCGTAACCGCGGCAGCTGGAATGCCAGCCAAGTCGATGCGATTCGATATTGTATTTGCCGTTGGCGTAGCGCGGATCACCACAGCGTGATCGCCTGCGAGGGCTTGTGAATTGGTGGCGCCACAATGTCAGGCGATGTTGCGCGCGACGGATTTATCGAAGGAGGGATGTCATGCCGGCCTTCAGCCCAGAACTTGTCGGCCTCATGCGGATGGTGCTTGAAGAGGTGATGACGCGCATTCCCGCGCAGCAAGCAACGCCGGGCATCAAGGCGTATCTGGCGGAGACCATCCTGAAGGCCGCTGCGCAGGGCGAGACCAGTTATGAGGGCCTGATCACGGCGGCCTCGAACCAGGTCCAGACGATCATCTCGATGATGAGCTGACCGAGCGGCGACATGGCTCGCCGCGAATCCGCACATTGATCGCCCAATCCGCAATCCGCGGATACAATTCCGATTCGCCGGTCCCAAGCACGGAGAGCTGTCATGGCGAAGAAGGCCAAGAAGGCGAAGAAAGCCAAAAAAAAGAAGAAATCGAAGAAGTAGATTAGGAGGGGCCATGCTGCCCCGGAGGCCCCGGCAAAGCCGGGGCCTTTTCGCTGGAAGGCGACCTGAAGGAAGGGGGTCACGTCGGCAGCCTTTTGCTTTTGGGCCGACAGCGATAAAAGGGCTGATGCGAAAGCTGATCCTCCTGATCGCGCTGCTGCCGGGCATGGCCGCGGCGGCCGAGCAGCCGAAGAAGAAGGCCCCTCAGGTCAGCGTCAATCCTTGCGCGCAATACGGCGCTGGCTTTGTCCAGGTCCAGGGCACGACCACCTGCGTCAAGCTCAGCGGCTCCGTGAGGGTGGATATCGGCCGCTCGGGACCAGCACGTTAGCGCGCGCCATTGAAGGCTTCAAAGCAAAGGCCCCGAGCAATCGGCTCGGGGCCTTCGAAGGACCGCCTCGGGGGGCTGGGGAGGGCAGTCTTCCGCGTTATTTCAAAATGGCTGTGCGACGGTGAGGACCGGCAGATCGGCGATTTGGGCGCTGGTCAGCAGTGTCGATGGATCAATTCTTTGCTCGGTGTTGCCCGCTCCAACCGACCCGGCGACCGCAATCAAACCGGCCAGGGCGATCGCAAATACGAACTTGGAGGCGAAGGGCGAATTCATCTGGGTGGTCATGGCGCATCCCCTTGTTGGCGTCCGTGGGCGTATCAATAGCTCACGAGCGTCAAGGGCACCTGTGACCCATTTCACAGGTTCGCTCACTTTCTTTCCGGGCCTTTTTTTGCGGATATGCGGGGGCCCATCACCCTACCCAATCGCTTCGTTTTGCAGCCAGTTGTGCGGCAGCATCGAGTACCTGCTGGCGGGCACATCGCTTCCCGAGTATCGGGCCCCTTCACAAGCCTGTGGCGGCCCACAGGGACCGCGGCTGCCTTCCATCGGTCACTGTGCCTCGACCCGCGCCACTAGCGGATCGGCCCGGCCGGCGGCAACACGAGTGTGTCGCGCCGGCTTCCCGTAGTACTCGGTCGCTCAGGCGTTCGGGGTCGCTCGCCGCGTCGCGCCAAACGGTTGAACGAAATTCAGCTTCACCTTGTCGCCGAGGAGGCAAAGCGCGACTTCAACGCGGCAATGCAGGCGGTTCGAGGCGATGCGGACCAGCATATGTTCACCGACCAGTTCATGCACACCTATTTGGATAACGCAGCCAAGCAAGATCAGCGGCTAACCAATGCGTGGCTCAATCGCAAAGCGGACCCGCGAACCTACCGGGATGCCGTCGAAAAGCTCGGCCGGCGATTCCGCAACGAGGTTGTTGCGCAAGTGATCGACCGCGGCGCCACCGAGGATCGCGAGGCCGTCACCGCTGCGGTGCGCGGTTCATCGGGTCGCGTGCCGGAAGGTCCGGCTGCACCAGACTATTCCAGAATGTCCGACGCGGACTTCGCCAAGGAAAAAGATCGAGTGCTCGGACGATGATCCGAGCACAAATAGGAGGGTTTTCGAAATGATGGCGATGAGTGCTTCGGCGGCGCCGGCGGACGCAACCTCACTGTTAAAGTTGCTCGAGGCGCTCGCCAATCCTGCGCAAACGAAAGCGGCGTTGGAACAGTTATCCGCGCTGCAGGACACCGTAGCGGCAGAGCGCGCGGCGGCTATCACGGATGCGAATGCCGCACGGCAGGACCGTGAAACTGCGGAGCGGCTGCGCAAAGAGGTTCACGCAACGGAACAGGTCATTGCTGAACGCGAGCAACGGCTGACCGCGCTCGGAACAGAGCTCGCCGATCGTGAGGCAGCCTGCAGGGCAAGCGAGAAGGCGTTCGACGCCAAGGCAAAGGCCCGGGAAGGCGACCTGTCAGCACGCGAAACCGCACTCGGGCGACGTGAAGCGGAACTGACGGCCACGACCGAAAAACTCCGCGGATTGTTGACGGGGTGATGATGGCCGGGAGTCCGCTTCGGGGCTAATCTTTGATTTTGCCGGTGCCGGGTAAGGGATTTGAACCCCTGACCTTCGGTTTACAAAACCGCTGCTCTACCGCTGAGCTAACCCGGCAATATTGGGTTTCTTGCACGTCCGTTCAAAAATTGCCACCGGATTGCCACCGGCCACGTTTCATTGAGACTTCACCCGCGCGAACGTCTTTTCAATGACATCGGACGCGCGCTCGTCCTCGATCTGCGTGCCGCTTGTGCCTTGTCGCAAAAAGATCAGCGCCATGACCTGGGATTGGATTGCGATTCGGCAGGAACAGGAAGCCGCTGCAGCTTGTGCCTCATTATCGTCGGGCGGGCCATTTGATGCGGCGGAGGACGAGGGGCAACTGAATTCTTCATGGGCGCCCAGCTCGGTGGCCGTTGGGCGTTTTCATCCGGCCGTGGACTCGCGGGGGCGGTAACGAAAAGGGAGCCAAGTGCGAGGCACGCTCAGGGCACATTTTCTGCTGGCCGCTTCCGCCGCAACTCTTGCAAGTTAGAATTATCCACCTCGTGCCCGTCCCGTCACAGGAGGTACACCGCTCAGACCGGAGTGCCGTGCCGCAAACGGGACAACGATCGTTCTCTTTTGCGATGTGTGATTTCATAGCCGTTCTCTCCCCTTCATTGAGATCGTCAATTCAGGCGTAAGCAAACATGCATCATCCGGCTATCGATGCTCGCGGTAAATCATCCGGAGGTCTTAGGCACTTTAGGTGAACGCACGCACATGCCGCAAAAGAACACTGATGGTGTTTTGGTAGTCAAAGAGCGCCCTAATCTGGTCATGCTGTTGCTTGAGCATCGGCGAGCGTTTGAAAAAACATCGCGGGGGGCCGGGATGCTGGCGTCATACGAAGTCGCAAAGGCGTTCGCATTATCAGCAGGACTATGTGCCGTTATGTGGGCGCTGTTCGGAAATTAAGACGTTGGATGAGCTTCACATCGCCAAGGCCGACTTCCTGCGGCGATGAACCCCGGTCGCGCCAGTTGCTGCGGATCGTCCATCCGCCCCAGCGCGCGACCAGCACGCGGTTTGGATGCCGCGGGTGGGCAGCGAGCGCACGGGCCGCGTCATGGGCGTCCGTGAAGTGGTCACATTCTCGTGCCTCAACTGAAGGGAGACGCCCTGGGGAGGGCGGCTAAAACGGGGGGATCAAGCATGAGGATTTTTACGACGCGTGAACGTCCGGACATCGCTAAATTGGCGGACGTGACCGGGGAAATCCGTGAGTTCGTCGGCCAGCAGAAAGATTTCAATGCTGATGGGGGTCAGCCCCCGGCAAATAATCTCGCTTCACTGCTACAGCGGGTGACGGGAGCCCCGGAGCGGGAGATTGACAATCTTATTGCCGAGCTTCAGGCGCTGCGTGAAAAGCTGCAGAGCGAAGCGGCGCGCGTGCAACAAAAAGTCGTCGACTATGCGACCTTGAGCCAATCGGCCATACAGTCGACGAAGGTCATTTCTGAGTCCCTGCGAAACAGTCTTCCGACGCGCCAGCGTTAGCCGGGGCTTGCGTCGGGGAGGCCGGGCGGATTTTTGTAGATGTGATTCAGTTCGCCACAAAAAGGACTCTAGAATCAACTCTACTTTGGCTTGGGTCGGGGGGCCGTTCGGGTGTTGCCGCGTCCGGGCGGCCCATTTTCTTTCCAAACTTCCCTTTGCCCGCCGTCACAAGAAATACACGACCACAAAGCCGAACAGGAACCCGTTTAGGAAGGTCCTGATCCCAGCGTTCCATTCTTGCTTGCAGCGATGCAACATCGCTTGAAAAACGCTTTGTGTCCAAAATCGATCCCCATTGAAAATCGAAATTTTGCCACCGGGATTGCCACCGGACCAGTCAAAACGGCGCGGGACACATAGCTTCTTCCGGTGCGGCCAAATCCCGCCAACGTTGCGCCATCTCAAGCAGGCGCGCTTTATGGTCCGAAGCTCTGCTAAGCGAATGCAATCGTCAGCATATCGGCGATAGTCGTCGGCGCGACCTGTTTTTTCACCGCTCAATTTAAGCGGGCCAACGACACAATGGCCTTTTCGTTCCGCAGATTATGCAGGGAACTCTGTTCCCTATTGGGACGTTTTATTCGCGAGCAGGAGATCTAGACATGGAGAATCAGTGCCATGCCGAACGCAAGCGAATTCAGAGCCTATGCGGAGGAGTGTGAGCAGCTAGCGAAGAAAATCCCGGCCCATGCTGGAGCGCTGCATAAGATCGCAGCAGCGTGGCGCCAGTGCGCGGAGGAAGCCGAGAAAAAAGAATACGCAGCCAAAGAACAAATGGACGGAGGACAGCGGCGAGGTGGCGCCCAGACCGCGAGTTAGACCGAAGCTCTCGCATGCTTCCGTTCGGCAACTGTTCGTACCGGTATTGCGGCTTCGGCTCGCGATACCGTAAGGCGTACCAAGCGCGACGTTAACAGGAGTTGGTTTTCGCCTTCGCTTGCTTTTCAAGGCGCGTTGGCACCGCCTCGACGTAAGCTTCCCGAAACGGAATTCAAAGACCGGGCACGATCGTCACGACGGTCGAAATGGATTTGTCGATGCCGATCTGGACGCCGACCATGGGGAGCATTGGGGCCATATATTTTTTGAGTTACAAAACCGCTGCTCTGCTGCCGAGCCAAGCGGCATCGCAATCGGTCGCCGTCTGCCGCGTGAGTTCCAGCATTCATCCTGCGTTCATGGACCTGTGCAAAGTTTAACGAAACTTCCGCCGCGCTTCTCCTGTTGTCGAACAAACCGACAAGAAACAGGAGTTCCACATGCGTAAAATGTTCTTGGGATGTGTCGCGGCAGCGGCCGTAGCGATCGTTGCCGCGTCGCCGGCAGCAGCGCAGCGCGGCCATGGCCACGGAGGCGCTATGGGCGGCGGCGGTGCCGCGAACTTCAGCGGAGGCGGCGGCGCGATGATGAGCGGCGCTGGTCGTGGCGGCAGTGCGATGATCAGCGGTGGCGGGCCCAGCCGATTCAGCAGCGGCAATATCAGCAGTGGTCGCGTCGGCACCCTCCATAATCGGTTCGGTCACCGACGTTTCCACGGCCGCAACTTTGCGTTCGGCTTCGCGCCTTTCGGCTTTTACGACCCGTATTACTATGATGCCTACGCCTACGATCCCGGCTGCGAAATCGTGCGCGTACGCGTCGTGCGACACGGCAGGGTCTTCTATCGCAACGTCGAGCGGTGCTACTAGGCCGCTCGGTCGTTTTCCAGAAAAAACAAAGCCCCGGTGCGATGCGCCGGGGCTTTTCTATGCACCATGTCGGGTGGGCCGCTTATCGCGACGCGCGCCGTTGCTTGCAGTTGGCGTTGTACCAGGCAATCAGCTTGCGCTTGAGGGCTTGCTGATCACTGCTCAAGCGACACGCCCATGTACTGCCAATTCAATTCCTCCAGCTGCGCGCAGCGGGAGTCCGCCGGGTCTGCCAGCGACGCCGTCGATGCGATTGAAAGGAACAATCCCGCGCAAATAGCCCCGAGACAATAACGAGTGAAAACCGCAAAGTTCCGCTGTCCCATTGTTTAACGCTCTCCGTCCTAGAGGTCGAACGGACCCACGGTACGCGGCAGGCAACGGCCGCGCTGTTGTTAAGGTTCCATGGATCCGGGGTGAGCCCCAGCCAATGCAGGCCGAATGGGGCAAAAGCAAGACAATATTGTTGACCAATCGCCGTTTTGGTTTACGCGGCAGCGTTAACCTGCGGCGGCGTTGAAACAGCGACATTTAACCGCGCAAGAGGGGCGCAGCAGGCGCGCGCTCCTGCTATCGCGGCACGCGGCCGGCCACGCATTGATAGACGAACATATCGAGATTGTGCCGGTCGTCTTTGGTCAGCAGCAATCCGCGCCGGAGCGCGAGGTCGACGCAGCGGTTGTAGTTTGCGGCGGTCGTGACGTAGCAACGTCCGCCTGGACGACAGACCTGCGTTCCGCCTTGTGAGAGTGCGAGATTCGACGTCGCAAAGATCGCCACGATGGCGACCGCCAATAGCGCGTAAATGACATGTCGCATGGGTTCCTCGCTTCCGACGGTGTGAACCGGATCGCAGCCGCAATGGCTTGCTTCTGCGCGAGTGCTTTTTCTTTACATCCGTTCATGAAACTCAAGCAACCGGCTGGACGGGATGTGCGTGCAGCCGAACCTCGCCGCTCGCCTCGGCACGTTGCGCTACATCTGTTGCACGGCACGAGTTTAATACTTATAGCTTTTGATTGTCACTTGGCCGCATCGGGATGGCGGTGACAGGGAAGGCCGATCGGCTCCCACCCATCGCAGGACTTGGGAGCTCACGGTAATGCCGTTGATTCGGCTTTTGCAGAATTCTGCCTTTGAACCCGAATTCATCGACGTCATGTCGGCCGCCTTTCAGCAGGCCTGCAACGAACTCGGTCTTGCCGAAACCGACGACCCGTTGCGGGAGATCGTGGCGCGCAAGATCATCGAGTGCGCCCAGACCGGGGTGCGCGACCAGGCGCAGTTGCGCGATAGCGTGCTGAAGTCGATCAGGGCCTGACGGCGTCTCGGCCTGCATGCCGTTCGACCAGAGCGCCAAAAGGCGCGGGCCGCACAGGCAGGGGGCTTTCGAGGCCTGGGAACTTTGAGCAGGTCCCGCGCGTTGTTATAAGGGACAACGCATCGCAGTGCGCCCCGCGTGCGCACGCTTGCCGTTGTTTGTCCGAGCGGCCCGGCAGCGATGCCGGGCCAAGTCGTTTCGGACACCAAGTCGATTGCGGAACTTCCAGCGCCGCTGCCGGTTGACGGTCAGCCTGAGCAACACCCCGCGATGCGACCGCGCACCTGCTTGGGCCGAAGACCCCGGACTAGTCGCAGCCGGGGTCTTTCAACGCCGGAGGAACGAAACGATGTCGCTCGGCACCATATTGCTCATTATTCTTATCATCATACTCGTCGGCGCATTGCCGACCTGGCCGTATAGCGGCGGGTGGGGCTATTACCCCTCCGGCGGCATCGGCCTCGTGCTCGTCATTGTCCTGATCCTGCTGCTGTTGGGCCGGCTCTAGAGCTGGCGCACGCGCGGCTTGCCGCGCCACGACACGCTCACCGCGTCGCGTCGCTGCGACCCCAGAACGGCCGGTAGGTCCGCCGCGCGATGATGTTGCGCACCCGGTCCCAATGGCCGTCCGGCCTGGTGTCGATCAGCTTGCCGCTGTGCACTTCCTGCGCCATGGTCCAGGCGACCTCGTAGGCCGCGGGGCCGAACTCGTCCATCAGCCGGTCGGCGTCGAGCCTGGCAAGCCTGCGCCGCTCCGTCCACGTCTGCCAATAACGAAACAAGATCGCGCGCGCCCCGAGGAATCCGGGCGCATGGTCGCACAATACTTAGGTTTCTGCGATGGCGGCCACGTGCTCAGGCACAGCGGCGCCGCTAACGGAGCCGTCACAGGAACCTTTTTGTGCGACGTATCAGAAATGGCTCTGTTGAGCCGCTTTCGGCTCTTCCCTAATTCCCGGAGATGGCGGTATCTTCAATCCAATTTGAGCGAGACATGGGAGCAGGTTATGCGTCGAAGAACTGCGCTACTCATCGCCGTAACGATTTGCCTTGCCATCGGCGCTCTAAAAATGACTGCGTTCGCTCAACCAAAATCACTCAAAGATCAGCTTATAGGAACATGGATTATCGTCTCGAACGTCGTGGAGCGCCCAGATGGTACAAAGGTTGATCAGTTCGGTCCTAACCCTAAGGGCATTCTTATCTTCGCGTCCGACGGCCACTTCGCCTTGGTGAACGCACGCCCAGACCTCCCCAAGCTCGCTTCCGCCAAACTCGGCAAAGGGACTCCAGAAGAAAATAAGGCCATCGTGGAAGGCTCACTTGCCTATTACGGTACCTACTCGGTCAGCGACGCCGACAAGATGATTACCGTAGTCGTAGAAGGAAGCACATATGCGAACCAAATTGGTACGGTGCAGAAACGTTTGATCACCTCGATCACCTCGGATGAAATGAAGTTCACGAATCCGGCCGCGACCTCCGGCGGGTCAATTCAATTGGTCTTGAAACGGGCCAATAGACCAACGTCTACCAAATAGACACGCCCGAGTTCTCGCCCTCTGCGTTGACGCACTCCAATTCCCTACCGCGGAAGCGGTTTAGTGCAATTTACGAAAGGCGTCTTTGGGACGCCGAATCAGGACGCGCGTTTGATCGCCAGATGGGCTTCCTCGCGCAGCGCCTGGGCGCAGAATTCATTGCAGACGAACTGGTTTCCGACCGGCAGGGCCTGCACCTGATTGTCGCTGAAGCAGAACGGCTCGTGGCAATAGGCGCAGCGCTTCGGAAATGACCCGATAGGACCAGACTGCATTACCGTCTCCTTGGTCGGCGACCACAATGCGACAATAGCTTGAGTCGCCACCCCGCCGTCCATGGGACCTGTGTACAACGGCGGCACTGCAGATTTACGACAGGAGGATGAGCCGATGCGCCTGATCAGAATGCTCGCAGCCGTGATGCTGGTCGGCATGGCGGCGGCGTCCGCGCAGGACATCGCCGGGGTTGAGGACTGCACCAAGACCACCGGCCTCGACCGCCGCACCGGCTGCCTGCAGGCCAACGTCAATTTCCTGCAACGGACCATGACGCGCAACGCGCTGGAGGCGCACCGCCGGCTGCAGGCGGCCGAGGGCGAGATCGCCGCGCTCAAGACCGAGCTGGCGGCCTTGCGCAAGCAGGTGGATGAGCTTCAATCGGCGAAAGCGGCTAACGACAAGAAGGCCGAAGGCAAGAAGAAGTAGGAGAGGGGCGCCATGATCCGTGTCGCGTTCGTGATCGGAGACTATCCGCCGGACCAGTTCAAGCTGCGCGCGGACACGGCGACAGCCTATTCGTCGGCCGACCTCGAGGTCGGCATCCTGCGGGTGCCGGCGCGCCCGTTCGACGGCCTGACGCCGACGGAGATCCAGGCCGCGGCGCCGATCTTCCACGAATCGTTCCGGCAGGCGGAGCGCGAGGGCTACGATGCGGTGGTGCCGCTCGGCATGCTCGACATCGGCGTCGATGGCGGCCGCTCGGCCGTGGACATTCCCGTGATCGCGCCGCTGCAGGCGGCGCTGCATGTCGCGGCGCTTCTCGGCGATCGCTTTGGCGTCGTCTGTTATCACCCCTCGGCGATACCGCGGCATCGCGCGCAATGCGTGGCCTACGGCATGGAGTCGTGGATTGCCGGGCGGCGGGCGTCCGGGTTCTACGTGCAGCACATCGCCGCCAACAAGGACCGGATGATCGAGTCCTTCCTGATGGCGGCGCGCGACCTGATCGACAAGGACGGCGCCGACGTCATCATCCCGCAGGGCATCACCCAGTGTCCGGTGCAGATGAAGCCGGACTGGCTCAGCAACGAGCTCGGCGTGCCGGTGGTGGAGGGGATCGGCGCGCCGATCCGGATGGCGGCGCTGATGGCGGGTCTCGGGCTGAAGCACAGCCGCCTGCGCTGGCAGAAACAGGGCTCGCAACCCCGGTGACGCGCCCCTCGCTGCCGGGGGCGATTCCGTATAGAGTCGCGTGAACGCCAATCGGCCAACAACAAACGCCAAGGTGCCCCATGAATGTCGCAGCCCAGCCCAAGACATTGTCGGAACGCGCCGACGAGCTCGAGCATCAGATGGAAGAAGAGCTCGAGCGCGTCGTCACCAAGTCGCTGCTGTTCAACCTCGCCGATGGCCGGGTCGGCTACGACAGCAGCGCCGTGCTGAACGAGAAGTATCCCGGCAAATACATGCTGATGGGTGACGATCCGCGGCTGCCAAAGATGCCGGCGAAGCCGACGCTGCTCGACTACTTCCGTTGCCGCTTCGCCTCCATGAACCATTTGCTGCAGAGCGCGACCCACGCGCTCAAGGCCGGCCTGCCGGAAAAGGCCATCCTCGCCTGCCTGCTGCACGACATCGGCGTGGCCGGCTTCATCCGCGCGGACCACGGCTATTGGGGCGCGCAGATGATCGAGCCTTACGTGGACGAAGAAGTGAGCTGGGCGGTGCGTGTGCACCAGGCGCTTCGGTTCTTCCCCGACGAGTCCGTGGGTTACAAGTATCCCGACATGTATGTGAAGAATTTCGGGCCCGACTATAAGCCGGAGCCCTATATCGTCGAGGAATACAAGCGCGCGCGCGAGCACAAATGGTACATGACCGCGCGCCAGATCTGCGTCAACGACATCTATTCGTTCGATCCCGACGCCAAGGTCAGCATCGACGATTTCGTCGACATCGTCGGCCGCAACTTCCGCCAGCCCGAGGAAGGCCTCGGCTGGGATTCAAGCCCCTCGGCGCACATGTGGCGCACGCTGATGCGCCCGACGCGATTCCTTTAGGCGTCATGACGCTCGCAAAGCCAAAGGCCGGTGGATCGCTCCACCGGCCCTTTTCGTGGTCGTCGCGCTCAGATGCGGTCCGGGAACCGGATGATGAAGTTCTTGGCGTTCGGCATCTGTACCTTCGGCAAGGTCTGCGCGTTCATCACGTCGTTTTGGCCGATCAGCTTGTTCTCGGAGAGGATGTAGGCGACGACCGCGTAGACCTCGTCGTCGGTGAGCGTGCGCGGCGTCGGCCACGGCATCGCCCGTTTGGTGAAGTCGAACACGGTGGTGGCGAAGCCCCAGAAATTCGTGATCGTCCTGGGCGCGTCGATCGCATTGAGCGGCGGGCTTCCGACGAGCGCGGAGCTGGGTCCCGCCTTTGCCGTTCTCGCCGTGGCAGAGCGCGCATTTCTCCTTGTAGATCAGCGCGCCCTGCGTCGGCGTGCCGCTGCCCTTGGGCAGCATGTCGGGCGGAGGCGGTGATGTTCCAGGCCCCGACGTCGGCTTCCGTGATCGGCTGGCCGAGGTTTGGGCCGCTCTGGGAGTAAGCCAGGCCCGCTCCCAATCCGAGAGCGAGCAGGGCGACCGGCAGCGTCCTACGCATAGACATGTTTCACCTGCCCCGAGGCATCGACGCCCCAGCTCGTGATGCTGTTGTAATGCTGGCTTGCGAACTGGTTCTTGAGCGGATGCTGCCGCGCCTCGCCGCGATGCGCCACGAATTCGGCGCGCAGCGGCTGAGCGTTGCCGCCTTCGTCCCAGGCGCGGCTTTGCAGAACTGCCGGCCCGCCATTCCAGTTCCAGGGCATCCGGAAGCGCGTGAAGGCTTTCGGGATCACCGGCGCCTGCAAGGCGGCCTCGGCCCAGCTTCGGCCGCCGTCGGCCGAGACCTGGACCTTGGCAATCCGGCCGTTGGCGGAGTAGGCGAGGCCGGAAATCTCGTAGTGGCCCGGTCCCTTCAGCGTCAAACCATGCGAGGGATGGGTGATGAAGGACTTGACCTCGTTCAGGAAGTGGAAGCGGTAGGACTGGCCGTTCGGCAGCAGTTGCGTGTAGGTGCGGATCTCGAAATAGCCCATGGCCGGGCCTTCGGTGACCTGGAGGCGGCGCAGCCATTTCACGTTCATGTTGCCCTGCCAGCCCGGGAGCACGAGCTTCATCGGATAGCCGTTACCCGGCATGATCCGCTCGCCGTTCTGGTAGAGCGCGACCAGCGCGTCGTCCCAGGCCTTGGTCAAAGGCACGCTCCGGTGCAAGGCGAGCGAGTCCGCGCCTTCGGCGATCACCCACTTCGCCTTCGGGTCGACGCCAACCTCTTCCAGCAGGGTGGACAGGCGAACGCCGGTCCATTCGGCGCAGGAGGCCAGGCCGTGCAATTCCTGCACCGACATCTGTATCGGTTCTTTGGAGAACATCCGCCCGCTGTTGCCGGCGCATTCGATGAACGTCGTGATCGACGTCATCGGATAGCGCGCCAGCGTTTCAAGCGTGAACAGTTTGGGCTGCCTCACCAGACCATGGATCACCAGCCGGTGCCGGTCCGGATCGATGTCGGGCGTTCCCGAGTGACAGATCGTGAAATGCAGGCCGTTGGGTGTGGTCGTGCCGTCGAGCAGGTGGTGCGGGGTGCGGGCGTGTTGCGTGCGCATCTCGCCGTTCGGGTTGGTCAGGACGCGGTTGACGCGCTGCTGCTCGTATTTCGAGCGCTGTTCGTAGGCCGGACTGTTCGAGCCGGCATATTGCGACCAGGGATCGTCCGTGAGCGGCTCGGCCGCCGCGCCGGTCCGCGATGCGCCGATGCCGCTCGCCGCGGCGCCGGCGAACAGGACGCCTCGCCCCAACAAGGCGCGGCGATCGAGCAGCCCATTGCCGGCAACGGGCGTCATCGAATCCGCAGACGTCGTGAGTTCGCGCTTGGAAATGCTCATGCGTGCCTCCCTGGGCGAACGGGCGTCTGGCGCGCCCTGTTCGGAAATTTCCTGCAAGCCCAAAATTCTGCGCCTGTCCGGAAACGATGTCCAGATTGTCGTGGGGGCTTTCTGGATTGGCGATGTGCGGAGGCTAATGGCCGAGAAGTGAGAACAGCAGCGCCAGCACCCACATCGCGATGGCCACCAGCGATGTCCAGCGCGCGAATGTGAGATAGGTTTCACGCATCGCGGTGGCAACCGCCCATTGCGCGTAACCTTCCGGCGGGCGCTGCTCCTTGGGCAGGTAGAGCCACAGCTCGGTGCTGCGGTGATTTTTGGTGCGCGCCTCCCACGCCTTATAGATCAGGATCAGCGCCATGAGTGTTGTCAGGAAGCCGCCGGTCTGGAAGGCCGCGCGTGCATCGAACGACATGCCGACCATGACGCAGAAGATCGCCAGCGTGCCGAAGCCACAAGCGCGCATCACGGTCTCGTACGCGAGGGTACGGATATGGTCCATGCGTCGGGTCTCGCCGGCAGACCAGCGGCCGGAATCGCTCCCCAGCGAGCGGTAGCGTAGGACCGGATTGTGGCGGCCACAACCGCGTCAGGCGCCACGTACCATGATTTTAACGGGCCTACAGACGCGTTGCGAAAAAACCGCCAATTGCGGGAATGGTCAGGATTGCCGTGCCGGCAAGCCAGATCCAAAGCGAGGTCACGGGCGAGTCGTCCTTGGCGCCCGCAAAGCGCTCGTAGATCGCCGCCGGGATTCCGCCGAGGATGATCGTTGCGGTCGAGACCATCAGCGAGGAAAACATAAGCGTCAGCCCGACGCTGCCGAACAACAGCGCCGGCGCCAGAATCTGGACATGGATGAGCGCAAACAACAGCAATAGCTGGTTGAACAGGCCGTTGATCATGCCGAAAAAAGCGATGCCGATATAATACCAGTGGCGTTCCATGATGCCGCTCAACTCGCGCGCGGAAGCGCGCCCATCAAAAGGAAAAGATTGAGCAGGCCGACCCGCAGCCAGAACAACCACACCACGCCGAACAGCCAGACAACGACCGGCGGCGCCGCCTTCGGCGTGACCAGCGCGACCGCCGCGACCACGGGATCGGTGAGACGGCAGAAGAACCGCCAGATGTAATTCTGCGAATCCGGATCGACAAACATCCCCAGCAGCACGCGACCGAGCAGCGTGTACATCAGCGCTGCCAAAATGAAGTTTGGCAGTTGAAAATACCAATATGAGAAGATCGGGTTGGTCACGGATCGCTCGCTGCCGCGCCGCCAATGATAGCGGCCCGCAAGTCAACCACAACACGGCCGCCAGCCACAGGCCACAAAAAAGCGGGGCCCGAAGGCCCCGCTTTCGATGTTTGTCGCGGAACGGTCAGGAGGTCTTCTCTTCCAGCACCGTCTTGCCGCGCGGCTTGCGGATCTCGTCGATGAAGGCCTGCATCTCCTTGGACGGTTCCTTGGTCATCAGGCTGACGACAATGATCACCAGGAAGCCGAGCGGCATCCCCAGGAGGCCGCAGTTGATGTTGTTGAGGTCGAACCAGCCGACCCTGTTGGCCATCGGGTTGGCTGCACTCGCGGGCACGTCCGCGACCCACTTCGGATCGGCCATGACCTTCGCGACGTCGATCAAGGCCTGCCCCGTCTCCGGGTTGAGCAGCGATGACATCCCGAAATAGGTCACGCCGGCCTGCGGGAAGTACCTTGAGGTCACAAGGTAGAACAGGCAGATGCCCCAGCCGGCAATGATCCCGCAGATGGCACCCGGCGTCGTGGCGCGTTTCCACCAGATGCCGAGCGTGAGCGCGGGGAAGTTGCCGGCCATGGCAAGCGAGAACGCCCAGCCGACCATGGCCAGGATGTCCGATGGTTTCGTCGCAGCCAGCGCGGCTGAGCACAAGGCCACGTAGAACAGCAGGATGCGTGCGATGATCAGGCGTTTGCCGACCTCGGTCGCGCTTTGCCAGAACAGGGCAACGACACCGGCCGGAACGGCAATGGCGAGAAGCACCCACCAGCGCAACGCAATGCCAAACCAGAACGGTTGATCGAGGAACCACAGCGCTGCCAGGACGATGACAGCGACGATCGTCCCTTGCACGATGTGCCGCCGCTGTTCGGGCAGCGGCTGGATCATCTTGTAGTAGATGTCGTGGCTGAGTGCGTTGGCGATTGCGAGCAGCAGACCGTCGGCGGTCGAGAGCGCCGCCGCCAAGCCGCCCGCGGCGACCAGGCCCGAAATCACATAAGGAAGCCCCGCGATCTCCGGCGTGGAGAGCACGATCACGTCCGTATTGATGACGAAGTCCTGGAATCGGAGAACGCCGGGATGATTTGCAATCTCCTTGCACGCGGCAAGGACAGCATCCAGGCTGGCGGCATTCTTGCCGCAGATCTGGATCAGCCCAAGCTCGCCCCAGGTGAACAGCCACGGCCGGATCGAGGTGAGGTCGCGGCCGATGATGTTGGTATAGACCTCGAGCTTCGAGAACGCCGCATAGGCCGGCGCCGAGAAGTAGAGCAGGAAGATGAACAGCAGCGACCACGCCACCGAGTCCCGTGCCTGCTTTACCGACGGCGTCGTGAAGTAGCGCATCAGGATGTGCGGCAGCGAGGCGGTGCCGACCATCATGCAGAAGATGATGCCGAAGTAGTTCAGCGCGCGTATAGTTCATGAACGGCTGGATGTGCGGCCTGAGCGTCCCTGGCGGGCAGGCCTCTTTCGTGCACAGGATCGCCAGCCCTTCCTTCAACAGTTGCTGCTCGCGCGCGCCGATCTCTGCAATCGCCCTTCCATAGGTCAGTTCCGGGATCGGTATGCCGTAGTGCTGGGTCGACAGGATCACGATCGGCACGAGATAAGCGACGATCAGCACGATGTATTGCGCGATCTGCGTCCACGTGACCGCCCGCATGCCGCCGAGCATCGCGCACAGTAGGATGCCGACAAGTCCCGCGAACACTGCGAGCTCGAACGCCATGCCGAGGAAGCGCGACGCGATGAGGCCGGTTCCGTAGATTTGCGCCGTCACATAGGTGAAGGAGCAGCACACCAGCACGATCACGCCGAGGAACCGGGCGAAATTTCCGCCGTAGCGGAACGACAGGAAGTCAGGCACGGTATAGGCGCCGAACTTGCGCAGGTACGGTCCGACCAGGATCGACACCAGCACGAAGCCGCCGGTCCAGCCCAGCACCCAGGCGAGGCCGTCATAGCCGAGCAGGAACAGCGAGCCGGCCATGCCGACGAAAGAAGCCGCCGACATCCAGTCGGCGCCGGTCGCCATGCCGTTGTAGAAGGCGGGCACGCGCCGCCCGGCGACATAGTATTCGGAAACTTGCGCCGTCCGCGTTGCGACGCCGATGATGGCGTAGACCGCGAGCGTGAAGAACACAAACAAATAGCCGAGGATGTAGTTCGGGGTGCCGAAATACTCCATGGCGGCGAGCAGGAGGATGAACGCGACGAAGCCGCCCGTATACGTTCCGTACATCCGGCCGAGCTGTTTATAGAAGGCGTCTGCTGCGGTAGTTGTCTGAGTAGCCATGATCCCGCCCCCTCTCACTCTTCTTCTTCGGCGTAGCCGAATTCACGGTCGATCTTGTTCTGCTGCTTTGCGAACAAGAACAGCTGAACCACGAACACGATCAGCGCGCCCTGCGCGGCCATATAGAAGCCGAGCGGAAAGCCGATGATCGGAATGGTGACCTTGTTCAGGACGTTGACAAACATGTGGATGACGTAGCCGAAGAAAAACCAGATCCCGAGATGGATGAGCATCAGGTTGGTCGTCTTCCGCCAATGGGCTTCTTCTCTTTCTTGTTCGGTAGGCATCGTTGCGTATCCTCCCCTGTTCAGACGAGCGCGCGGTCCCCCGTACGACGCCTGAAGATTCTCAACCCGGCTGACGTCCGATTTTGAATCGGGACGACCGCCGCCCTTCGCGCTGACGGAAAAAGTGTCCGCGTCGAAAAATAATGGTAACATCGTGGCATCGTCGTCCGAATACGACTTTTGGCGATACCGCACTTGAGATTATGTGTGCACCGCACGCGCTTTCATGTTGCGGCGCAACAATGGGCGAGCGGCTGGGCGAGGGTGCGGACGACGACTGGGAGCAGATATTGTAGATTGTTGCTGGTGACCGGGCCCAAGAGACAACGCGAGGCCGGATTTCGTGACTGAGTCCGCACATTATCGGTTGGTGATCGCCGACGACCACCCGCTGTTCCGCGGCGCGTTGCGCGAGGCGGTCGCCGGACTGTTCGACCGTGTCGAGATCGCCGAGGCCGGTTCGTTCGACGAGGTCACGAAGCTTCTTGAAGGCAACGGCGAGGTCGACCTCATCATGCTCGATCTGGCGATGCCGGGCGTACGCGGATTTTCCGGTCTGATGTATTTGCGCGCGCAGTATCCGAGCGTGCCGGTCGTGGTGGTGTCCGCCAATGACGATCCCGCAGTCATCCGCCGCTGCATGGACTTCGGCGGCGCCGGGTTCGTCCCGAAGACACTGGGTATCGATGTGATCCGTTCCGCCATCATGCGGGTGCTCGAAGGCGGAGTTTGGACGCCGCCCGACGTGGATTTCGGTTCCGGGACGGATGCCGAGAGCGCGAATCTTCTGGCGCGGCTGGCATCATTGACGCCGCAGCAGGTCCGCGTCCTGATGATGCTGTCGGGGGGGCTGCTCAACAAGCAGATCGCCTATGAGCTCGGCGTCTCCGAGGCCACCGTCAAGGCGCATGTCTCGGCGATCCTGCAGAAGCTCAACGTCGAAAGCCGCACCCAGGCGGTCATTACCGCGTCGAAGATCGAATTAGGGCAGTGGCCGCAGACGGCGCTGCTCAACAGTTGATGGCCGGCGTTACTCCGCCGCTACTGCTCGCTTGATCCGCACCTGGGTGATAAGGGCGCGCAACGCCGCCGGCTTGACCGGCTTGTTGAGCAGCACGATGCCATGCCGCTGCGCCTCTTGGCGAACGTCCGGGCTGCGATCGGCGGTGATCAAGATTGCCGTGAGGTCTGCACCGTATCGCCTGCGCAGCTCCGCGATGGCGTCAACCCCATTGCTCTCGTCGAGATGGTAGTCGACCAGCAACGCGCGAGGCGTGAAGGCGATCTCGTCGATCGACGCGACAGCAGTCGCGAGGTCCGGAGCCTTGAGCACGCGGCAACCCCACCCGGTGAGCACCATGTCCATGCCGTTGAGGATTGCGGTGTCGTTGTCGATGCAGACCACCTCGATGCCGTTGAGCTGGCCGCGATCGATGCCGAGCGCGGTCCGCGACGGCTCGCGCAGCGGCACGGTCGAAGCCAGCGGCACGTCGATCGAGAAATGCGAGCCGCGATCGACCGTGGAGTCGACCTCGACCTTGTGATTGAGCACCCGCGCGATCCGCTCCACGATCGATAGGCCGAGACCGAGCCCGCGCGCCACCTTGGCGCCCTCGTCGAGCCGGTGAAACTCCTGAAAGATCGCCTGCCTTTTGGTTGCGGGGATGCCGATTCCGCTATCGTAGACGTCGATGCGCAGAGACCCGTTTTGCCGCCGGCAGCCCACCAGCACGCGGCCTTCCAGCGTGTACTTGATCGCATTCGACACCAGATTTTGCAGGAGCCGGCGCAGCAGCCGGCGGTCCGACTGCACCGCAAGCGAGCAGTGCACGAAATCGAGCCGCAGGCCTTTGCTTTGCGCCAGCGGCGTGAACTCGACCTCGAGCTGCCGCAGGATGTCATCGATCCTGAGGCTGACGAATTCCGGCTTCATCGCGCCGGTGTCGAGCCGCGAGATGTCGAGCAGCGCGCCGATGATCTCCTCGACGGCATCAAGCGACGCGTCGATATTGCCGACGAGCTGGGATGGTTCGCCGCTGCCCTGACGTTCGATCAGGCTGGTGACGTAAAGCCGCGCGGCATTGAGCGGTTGCAGGATGTCGTGGCTGGCCGCGGCCAGGAAGCGGGTCTTTGAGATGTTGGCCTGCTCGGCGCCGGCTTTCGCGCGCGCCAGCTCGGTGTTGAGGCGGGTGAGCTGCTCGGTGCGTTCCTGTACGCGCCGTTCCAGCGTCTCGTTGGCGCGCTCGAGCTCGTCCGCCGCCTTCACGCTGGCAGTGATGTCGGTGAACGTCGTGACGATGCCGCCGTCGGGCATGTGATTGGCGCGCACCTCCATCACCAGGTCGCGCTCGGGCACGCGTTCGAGGAACGGGACGCTTGAGGAGACGTACTGCTTGACGTGATCCTGGACCAGCGCCTCGACGACTTCGGCGGCGGGATTGTTGCGCCGGGCGTTGAAGCGCAGGATTTCATCGAGTGCGGTCCCGACCCGGGTGAACTGCGGCGGAAGCGCAAGGATGTCGCCGAACTGCCGGTTCCAGCAGATCAGGTGCAGATCCTTGTTGAAGACCGCGATCCCCTGGCGGACGTGATCGAGTGCGGTCTGGAGGATTTCGCGGTTGTAGTGGATCGCCGCATTGGCGTCGTCGAGGAGCTTCAGCGCGGCCTTGGTCGACACAGTGCGCTTGCGCAGCAGCAATGACAGCACCAGGCGGGAGGACGCGGTGCCGATCGCCGAAGCGAGCAAATGCTCGGCATAACGCATGAGCTGGAAGTCCGCCTCGGCCTTGGGATCGAGCACGATGCCGCGGGTCGAGGCGTAGCTGTCGAAGGACGTGCGGGTGCGTTTCTCGCCGAGATAGCGGGCGACCGTCGTGCTCAGCTCTTCGATCGTCACCGCCGGACGCCACAGCCGGAAGCTCGGCGAGATCGGCGTCAGGTCAGTGGGGACAAAGAGATCGCCCTGCAGCCGTTCGATCGATGCCGGATCGCGGGTCAGCGAGAATCCGACATAGGCAATGATATTGAGGCCGAGGCTCCAAACCACGCCATGCAGAAGCGGCGGCAATTCGAGCCCGAACAACGCCTGCGGCCGGACCAAAGTGAGGCCCCACGGCCCTTCGCTCAGCAACGTGAAGGCGACGAGGCCTGCATCCGCAAAGCTCGGTAGCAGAAGCGTGTAGGCCCACATTACGATGCCGATCGTCATGCCGGCCATGGCGCCGCGCGCGGTCGCGCGCTTCCAGTATAATCCTCCGAAAAACGCCGGTGCGAGCTGCGCAATGGCGGCGAACGACAGCAGTCCGATGGACGCGAGCTGGGCGGCGCCGGCCGAGCGGTAGTACAGATACGCGAGCAGCAGGATGACGACGATGGCGACGCGCCGCACCGTCAGCAGCAAGCGGCCGACGTCGGCGCCCTCGGTGATCAGCCGTTCGCGGCGCTTGAGCATCAACGGCACGACGATGTCGTTCGACACCATGATCGCCAGCGCGACCAACTCCACGATCACCATGGCGGTCGCGGCCGACAGGCCGCCGACGAAGGCGACCAGCGTCAGCAAGTCCGACTTTGCCGAGAGCGGCAGCGCCAGCACATACATGTCGCCGTCGACGGTGCCGGCGGAGAATGTCAGCATGCCGGCGAGCGCGATCGGCACGACGAACAGGTTGATCAGCACGAGGTACAGCGGGAACAGCCACGCCGCCCGCTTGACCTCGCGCTCGTCGTGGTTCTCGACCACGGTGACGTGAAACTGCCGCGGCAGCAGCAGGATCGCGAACAGCGACAGCAGCGTCATCGCCGCGATCGTGCCGAACGGATACTCGCGGTTGATGAGCGCGGCGGTGTCGGTCTGCTTCATCGCTTGAGCGAACAGCGCGGCCGGCCCGTCGAACATCCAGAAGGTCACGAAGACGCCGACGGCAAGAAAGGCGATGAGCTTCACCAGCAATTCGGCCGCGACCGCCAGCATCAAGCCGTCCTGGTGCTCGGTGGCGTCGATGTGGCGCGTGCCGAACAGCACGGCGAACGCCGCCATCGACAGGGCCACGAACAGCGCGATGTCGCCGTGCACCGGTATGTTCGCCACGATGTCGGGCCGGACTTCGCCGATGATCGTTCCGAGCGACGCCGACACCGCTTTGAGCTGGAGCGCGATGTAGGGGATGGTGCTGATGATGGCGATCAGCGCAACCGTCGCCGCGACCGCCTGCGACTTGCCGTAGCGGGCGGCGGTGAAGTCGGCGATCGAGGTGATGTTCTGCGCCTTGGCGAGGCGCACCACCCGCATGATGAAGGGGTAGCACAGGCCGATCATGATGATCGGGCCGACATAAATGGTCAGGAACTCGAAGCCGGTGCGGGAGGCCAGGCCGACCGAACCGAAGAAGGTCCAGGACGTGCAGTAGATCGCCAGCGACAGCGGATAGATCAGGTGCCGCGAGCGGCCTTCGGGCCGGAACCGGCGCGCGCGGTCGCCATAGCTCGCGACAACGAACAGGAGTCCGATGTAGCCGAGCGCAACCGCGATGACCACCCAGCCTTGCAGCATGCTCGATCCTGCGCCACCTTGGGACGCGACGTCGTCCGGGTTGGCGTGATCCTACCGCACCAGCCACCGCCAATGCGAGGTCCAGTGGCGATGGGATTTTTTGACATATTCCGCCGCGCCCCCGCGATCCGGGAGACCCGGGCGCTCGCCGATTTCATCGACAGGAACGCCGCCTTCCTGATCCAGAAGGGCATGTACGAATATTCGCGCGCCCGCGCCGGGCACTACGCCAAGGTGCTGATGCGAGAGCCGGAGTTTCTGGAAGCGATCGAGAAGGCGCGCTGGCAGGGCTTTCCGCTCGGCCTCGCCATTGTCGGCGAGATGGTCGAAGGCGTGCTGCGTTCGGCCATGGGGGAGGAGCGCCGTGCCGGGCTCGATGGGCTTGTCGCGCTGGTGCTGTCGGTATTCGACCGCTATCCGGTTCCGCCGCCGGTTGGATCCTTCGCTTGGGAGCAAGCTCGCGCGGATCTCATGCGGAGACTCGATCAGGTCGGCCTGCACCCGCCCAAACTCGTGAAGGACATTCCGATCCCGCTGGCGGAAACCTATTTTGGATTGATGCCGATCCACGAAAAGCTGCGTGCCCCGGATTTCCCGGCCATCCGCAATTATCTGCGGGTTTCGCTGATCAACATCCATGACGAATTGATCGAGCGTATCGATGTTCCGGCGGTTGCGCGGTCGCTGCTGACCGGGCCGCCGGTGACGCGCGGTTAACATTACCGCGCAATTAACTCCGGCGGGGGAATGGGACTTCACTTTTCCATTGGAGAATGCCGCCAAAATCCAAGGCGAAAAGGGCGGCGCTCGATGGATTTCAGGCTAACGCTCGCAATCGGCCTCGCGTGCGGCGTCTTCGGCGCGGCGATTGCGCGCGCCGACCATGCGCCGGTGCTGGTCATTCCCGGCAAGCCGGGCATTCCGGTGGTGATCAACGGCTACGACGCCTCCTACACGGTGGTCGAAGGCGACTGGGGCCTGTCGCGACCAGGTCACGTGCCGCCGGTGATCGTCAGCGGTCCGCTGATCGCGCCCGCGCCTTTTTACGCCGGTCCCTATTTCCCGACGCTGGGACGGCGGCCCGGCTATGGCCGGCGCGAGGTCGAGCCACCGCCGGATCGACGCCTGCCGCCTCCGGCTCCGAGCTACTACCGCGAATGGGGCGTCGAATCGCAGCAATTGCCTGCCACCATCGATCCGCCGGCCTATCCGCCGGCGGTGATCGCCGCGCCGACAATCGAGCTGCCGGATCGCCGCCACCGGCACCGGCACCGCCGCTTCCGTCACTGACCATCAATCGCCCGGAGGACACGATGACCCGACGCTCGCTCTCGCTCGCCGCCCTTGCCATGCTTTCCGCTTCGGCTGCATCGGCGGCCGATTTGCCCTGCTGCCGGGTAGCGGCCCCTGTCGTCGTGCTCGAGATGCCGCGCATTTATATCGTCGATCAGGGCCCGGTCTATTCCGGCCCGGGCATCTACACGAATCCCACGGTCGTGCTGCCGCGGCGGATGGCGCATTATCCCTATGTCGGTCGGGGCTATCCGTACTACCGGCCAGCATGTCGCGCCGTTGCGGGTGCGTGCCCAGGGCGAGTAGTCAGGCAAGCCGTTTGGTCGCGACATAGAGCGCAAGCGCAGCGGCGTTCGACACATTGAGCGACTTGATGCGGCCGGGCAGTTCGAGCCGGCCGATGTGGTCGCAGTTATCGCGCGTCAGCTGCCGCAATCCCTTGCCTTCCGCGCCGAGCACGAGCGCGAGCGGGGCGCGCAGCGGCACGTCGGCAAGATCGATGTCGCCCGACGAATCGAGGCCGACCAGCAGATAGCCGCGCTCCTTCAGCTCGGCCATCGCCCGCGCGAGGTTCTGCACCGTGACGATCGGCACATATTCGAGCGCGCCGGAGGCGGCCTTGGCCAATGCGCCGGTCGCCTCGGGACTGTGACGCGCAGTGGTGACCACGGCCGCGACGTCGAACCCGGCTGCGGTGCGCAGGATCGCGCCCACGTTGTGCGGATCGGTGATCTGATCGAGGATCAGCACGGGCCCGGGCGCGATATCGGCGATGTCCGGCGAGGGCAGGGGATCGGCCTCGAGATAAAGGCCCTGGTGGACCGCATCGGGCGACAGCCGTTCGGCAATGGCGCCGGGCCGGACGATCTCGGGCGACGCCGCGACGCCTTCCTCGGTGAGGCGGCGGGCGGCGTTTTCGGTGGCGAGCAGCCTGCGGGTCTTGCGGACGGGGTTCTCCAGCGCCGCCTTCACGGTGTGCCAGCCGTACAGGACGGACAGGTCCTCCGGCCGCAGGCTCTCGCGGCGGGCGCGCTCGAAACGCTCGCGCCGGTCGCGTTGCTGATGGGTGACGCCGGGCTTTGCGCCCGGGCGCGGTCCCGGTTTCGGCCGGTCTGGGGATCGATCGCGCATCGGCGGGTGGTGCCTCCGCTTCGTCAGGTACCGGCGCCGTCCTGCAACTGCAAGGCAGGCGAAATCGGCCCGCGCGCGGCCGGTCGCGGTTGACTTGGACGGGGTGCCTCCCCATAAAACGCGGCCGATTTGTTGCCTGCCGACGCCTCAACGAATATCTGAAGTCGGCGCCGCAAGTGCAAGGAATTGGGAGAGTGTCCCGAGTGGCAAAGGGGGCGGACTGTAAATCCGCTGGCTTACGCCTTCGTAGGTTCGAGTCCTACCTCTCCCACCAGCCTTGGCACCTTTCGGTGCTTCGGCTGGCAAGCCAGCGAAAGCGAACCTCGCCCGCCGAAGCGTCAGCGTAAGCGGGCGTGTTATTATGAGCCGTGAAAGGAATGCGCCGAAGCGTCGCGTAACGGACTGTATATGACTGTAGGCGCTGTTCGCGGGTGTAGCTCAATGGTAGAGCAACAGCCTTCCAAGCTGATGACGAGGGTTCGATTCCCTTCACCCGCTCCAATAAAATCAGGCACTTCTTGAAAAGTGTCTTCCCCAGAAAACTGCGCGGGGAAGACCAGGGGAAGACAGTGGACGAGTTTAATCCAGGTCCCCGCTGGTGGCCTAGGCTCGGCCCCGCCAGCGCATGGAGCCTAGGCCAGCGCAGCGCCGCGGCGCCTCTGTTGGAGCAGATGGGATCCGATTCGGGCGTGGAGCTTAAGCGGCCGGTTGCTGCGCCAGGCCGATCAGCGCCAGCTTCGCCACATCGCTAACATCGGCGTCGCTGAAATGCCCGCGACCGCGCATCGTCAGCATGGCACCGACACGTTGCAGAAAGAGATCGCCCAGTGCGACGGGTTCGACCGTTGTCGGATAGATCTGCTTCGATCCGTCATCGTTGGTAACCACGTTCGACCATTGGACGTGCGCGCCGAGCAAATTGCCGTCGGTATCCCATCGCACCAGCAATTCATATGGCTTGCGTTCAGCCTGCATGGTCGGTCCCCCCTTTGTGCTAGATAGCGCGCGAATTACCTCTCTTCTTCATATCCCGACTCACATACTAGCTCACGACTGCCCCATCTGGGAATCGGAAACAGGCAAAAAACCGCCCGGCGTGAACCGGGCGGCTAAACAAGCGGGGCCGCCCCAGCGAGAGCGGCCCCGCCGTATCGCCCGCCGTCAGGGTACGAAAGTGGACGGCGAGCAATCCTCAGCCGCAGCCGTCGCTTGCGACGGACATGGCGTCGTAGGACTTATTTTCTTAGGGTGAACTCCCACACGGCGATTGCCGCAGTGGCCGCAGCCACCGTCATCACGGCGTAAAAGACCGACGGTCCATCCTTTGGTAGAGCCCCCTTATACCTTCGCGTGATTGCTAGCGCTTGCCCGGCACTGCTGACGTGCTGTCGTCCTGCAACCCCCGATCCCCCCGATCCCTGATTGCAGGGCCGTGGCCCTCGTTTTCCCAAACGAGGGTCACACCTGTTTTCAACACAACGCCGCCGGCTGCCGCGCCAGGCCGATCAGCGCCAGCTTCGCCACATCGCTAACATCGGCGTCGTCTTGCCCATAGCGAGATGGCTTATCGTCGCCCATGTAACCCGCACACTCCCCCGCGAAGAGCAGCTGAGGAGTGTGCGGGCATTCATTGATTAGATATTGATGTTTGCCTGACGAGCAGATTGTAGGACGACGGCGGCGAGACCGCCGAGATTTAGAGCAACACCAACCTGCTCGGCGGTGTTGGTCTGTGTGACGGGAGAGAGAATGTTGAAGTTGAGGAGCCCTCCACACACTCCGTCCAGTTCCGTATCGGTCAATTCACTCATCGGGATTTCCATGGGGATCATGGTTTCCTCCTTTAATCGCCGGGGATTCGGCAATTAGCCGGGGGCCGGCAACTTCATTCTATTTCTGCCATTAAGGTTAACCGGAGTGCCGCGTTACCTTGAGCGGGTGGCTACACTATTTACCTGGTATTATGGTTAATGGGGTCGCTTACTGGTTCGCCGTCCGTTCCCGAATTCTCAAGCACTGCGCTTGACTTGCCTGAGTGCCGAGTTGTCGATCCGTTCCTAAAATGGAGACGACGTTAACCAAATTGGCATTCCAGGCTGGTTGCGGGTCTGTTCCCATCATCGGGGGCGCGGTCACGATCCATCAAAGTCAGACCAGCTTGTGCGATAAGAACCCGCGCTGCCACAGGAGACTCGTCCGCTTCCCACGCCGTGAGCCGAAACGCGCGCGGCTTGGCGGCCTGGTCAAGCATCGCTGTCATTGTCCCGCGCTGGCGTTGTCAGCGACGGGGCCGGCAATGCCACGACGCTGGCGGCGGCGGCCCCGCTGTCGCGACCCGACAAGAGGACCAGGTCGCGAGGTCGAAAACCTTCGCCGTCGAATTCGAATTCGGTGCACAGCTGAGCATCCGCGTCGGCGAAAAACGCCGTGAGCCGCGCTTCCAATGCCGTTTCGAGCTGGTCCATCATTCGTCGATCCGTCCGATCGGCCGCGCCGCGCCTTTGCCATCGCGACCGCGCTTCACGAGTAGGCGCCAATGATCACTTTCACCGGGTCGTTGACATGTTGCTTGCTTTGCAACCCATGCACTGCCGTGATCCGAAACAACTTGGCCGGTGCCGTAAGCCTTGCCCGGCTCCCACACGCCCGCCTCGCGCAAAAATGGCTGCTGCTCCAACGCCACGATGCGTTCACGGAGTTCGCGGACGTGAGAAGCCGTCACCTCGGCCATCGCGCGAACAAGGCCCCGCGTTCGCGGTGACAGTTTCCGCATCGCCGCCTGAATTTCCGGCGGCACTTCGCGCTGGTCGCGTTCAGCCATTTATGCAGTCTCGCCAACCGCCCAAGTGATGTTTTCTAAAACCGCAACCGCACTGTCCCGCACCAGCTCAAAACCGAACCACCTCTCGCACAGCAAAGCCACGCTATTAGTCTGCCAAAGGCTGACCGGGTTGCCTTCTGCGTCAGGATCGTCAGACATTCTGATCGCCGCTTGCTCGCTGGTTTTGAGCGTCATTGTGAGTTGGTCGGCTGCGATCTGGGACGCATCCAACAAGATCAGCTTGTCGCCAACATCATCACTGACAAGAACCGTAACGCCACAGAGCGTGCCGCCAAGTGGTGTCATCGTCGGAAAAACAAATCCTTGCGCGTTGGTCAACGTCGCCAGTGTTTTTGCAACGCCCGGCGACGATATGAAATACAATCGTGCACCAGCGCCGTACTCCAGCGCCCCGAGTAGCGTACGAATATCGGCGGCGATCGCGTCAGGGTCAGAGCCACTGCTGTTGAAGCTTGCGACCGATGTGCCTTCGATCAATGTTGTAAGGAAGAATGCATTCGTGGCGCTCGCAACAGCCGAGCGCAATTCACGCGCGATCAGCGCGTTTGCAGTCTTGCTGCCTGCCTTTGCCAGTTCGTCAGAAACAACAATGATGCCGGCGGCCTTGCGCAATTCCAGTAGGGGAGCAGCCAACTGAAGCCGGCCGAGCGGCTTCGCTGAGCCATCGCCGACAACACCGGCACTTGCCCCCGACAGCACGATGCCAACACGCTGGCGCAGCGGCACCGGCAAGAATGCTGCGTCGCTCATCAATCGATCAAAGACGGAGACATTTTTCAGGCTTTCCGCAAAAGCCTCGGCGAGGTTTTGAAGGCCGGCAATGTCCCCGGCCCATTCCGGATCAGCGAGTGAGCCCGCCGGAACTGCGGTTTTGAAAATCGCCTGTACCCGGCTGGACGTCCGCATGGCTTCGGCGGTTCGTAACGCGCTTTCATGGGTACACTTGGCGTGCAACAAAACCTGCGCAACTTTCACAAAGTCGCCGGCGGCGCTGGCGGTTTCGAGCGAAACGGCTCGCTGCGCTGCAGCGCGAAATTCCCCTTTACACGCTCGAAGGCGTGCAGGACGCTGAAGCGACAACGCATTGGTTCACGACGCAGGACGGCCTCGGCCTCTCGTTGCTCCGGTTCTGCCGTAAGCCTTGCAAGGACGTCGTGGTCATCATTCACGGCCTCACGACGTCCTCCGACATGTTCATCCAGCCGGAGCACTATAACCTGGTCAGCTACTTGCTTGACCACGGGTTCACAGACGTCTGGACGCTCGATTTTCGGATGAGCAACCGGCACAGTTACAATCTCGTTCCCAACGACTGGAGCATGGATGATTGCGCGGTGTTCGACCACCCGGCCGCGATTGAAAAGGTACGTCAAGTCGCGGGGCATGATGTCGCCATTCACGTGATTTGCCATTGTCTCGGCTCGATGAGCTTCGTGATGTCTCTGTTTGGCGGCACAGTAACCGGTATACGCTCGTGTATCGCCAATAGTGTTACGTTGACGCCAAATGTGCCCACCTGGTCACGCATCAAGGGGACGATATTTCCGTTCTTTATGGAACGGGTGCTCCAACAACCCTATGTCAGCCCGCGGTGGAGCGAGGATCCAAGACTGACCATCGGCAAGCTGTTATCAAAGGCGGTTTCACTGTTCCATCGCGAATGCGACGTGCCCGCCTGCCACATGCTGTCGCTGACGTGCCCGCCTGCCACATGCTGTCGCTGATGTGGGGCACTGGGTGGCCGGCGCTGTATTTTCACGAAAATCTCGCGGATGTCACCCATCGCCGTGGCGGCGATCTGTATGGTGCCGTCGGTCTCAACTATCATAGACATGTCCTTAAGATGCTGCGCAATGGCGGCCGGACAGTGAAGATGAAGCCAAACGACCCGACTTATAAATCTCTGCCGTCCGATTATTTTGCTGGCGCTGCGGAGTTAAAAACTCCGGTTCTGTTTATGACCGGCGAAACCAACAATGTATTTAGGGACAGTAACATCCGTTGCCACAGGGAGGTCGAGGCGATTGTTCCAGGTCGCCACGAGCTGGTTGTATTTCCGCGTTACGGTCACCAGGATGTATTCATGGGGAATCGCGTTCACGAAGATGTATTTCCGCGTTTGCTGCAATTCCTGGTCAAGAACCGATCGCATGGCGCGGCAAACGAGCATGGTGGCGACCAGGCCGAAATTTCAGCCGTCCGTGCGCGCCTCGCCCAGTCGGACCTGAAGCCTTGGGAGAGGAGAACCAACCCCGAAATCTCTCCTGCGCGAGATTGAGAGCCTTGCTGTGCGTCGGCGACAATTGCCACCATGCAAGGTCCGAGAGACAAATTCCAAGTTCAAAACTGTGTGAAACTTCGGCTGTGCAATCGCAGCCGAATTCAGGACGCGCTCAGGCGCCTTAAATCGCCGTTGTGACTTTCGCCGATACAACCGGCCGCCGCGTCGTTTCCGCGACGATATCGCTGGTCACGAGTTCCACATCGGCAGACAAAGACCCGCTGCAGCATATTGGCGAATTTGGGATGCGGCTCGGCCCGCACCAATGACGTCGGGCGACCGCAGGCGTCGCAATTCGGTGGACGTGGCGTGTTGTTGCGCATGGGGGATACCGGCGCTCCAACGCGCGATGATCCGTTTCGTTCCATGGAAATTAAGAATCTTTGAACAAGACCGAAAATCGTTGAATAATCGGAGTTTGGCCGGAACGTCTGAAGCGATACCGCAACCCAGAGGCGTCGAGCAAGGAACCGGCAGCCCGCGTGCGCGGATTGCCCTCGCCGATGGTGCGGGCGGCGGATACGGTAGTGGTCGGTTTTGATCGGCGCTCGACGGAGGGCACATGAGGGTGCTGCTGATCGCGGTTGTCGCGGCTTTCGGGCTCGCCGGGCTCGCTTCGGCGCAGCCTTATCCGTCGCGCCCGATCACCATGGTCGTGCCTTACGCGACCGGCGGCTCGACCGACGCGATCGGCCGCATCATGGCGGAGCGCATGCGCGCCTCGCTCGGCCAGACGGTGGTCGCGGAGAACGTCACCGGCGCCAACGGCAGCATCGGCGTCGGCCGCGCGGCGCGCGCCGCGCCGGACGGGTATACCATCAGCCTCGGCGCCTGGCCGACGCACGTGGTCAACGGCGCGATCATGTCGCTCAACTATGATGTGCTGGACGACTTCGAGCCGGTCGTGTTGCTGCCGACCCAGCCGCTGCTGATCGTCGCCAAGAAGGCGATGGCGGCGCAAAATCTCCAGGAGCTTGTCGCGTGGCTCAAGGCCAATCCGGACAAGGCCTCGCAGGGACATGCCGGCGTCGGCTCGACCGCGCATATCGGCGGCGTCTTCTTCCAGAAGCAGACCGGCACGCGCTTCGCGTTCGTGCCCTATCGCGGCGGCGGCCCGGCGATGCAGGATCTGATCGCCGGGCAGATCGACCTGATGTTCGATCCGGCCGGCAGCGCGGTGCCGCATGTGCTCGCCGGCTCGATCAAGGCTTACGCGGTGACCGCCAAGAGCCGGCTCACCGCCGCGCCGGAGCTTCCGACCGTCGACGAGGCCGGATTGCCCGGCATGTACGTCTCGCTCTGGCACGCCTTCTGGGTGCCCAAGGGCACGCCGAAGGACATCATCGCGAAGCTCAATGCCGCCGCCGTCGAGGCGATGGCCGATCCGGCGGTGCAGAAACGCCTGGTCGCGATCGGGCAGGAGCTGCCGCCGCCCGACATGCAGACGCCGGAGGCGCTTGGCGCCTACCACAAGGCCGAGATCGCGCGCTGGTGGCCGGTGATCAAGGAGGCGGGCATCAAGGCGCAGTGAGGCGGCGCCTCACCCGACATGCCTCGCCAAAAATTCCAGCGTGCGCTCGCGCGCAAGCTTGTGCGCGACGGGGTGGTAACGCTCGGTGCGGTTCTCGTTGTCAAAACCGTGCGGCGCGCCTTCATAGATGAACACCGGGACCGACGGCTGCGCCGCGCGAAAGAGCGCCACGCGCGCCGGCGGCAGCGACGTGTCCTGGTCGCCGATATGCGCGATCACCGGACAGCGCGCGTGCTCATCGGCGAGGTCCGGGATCATCGACCCGTAATAGGAGACCGCGCCGGCGTAGTCGCTGCGGCAGGCGGACAGCCACGCCAGCGATCCGCCCCAGCAGAACCCGATGATCGCGATCCTGCCGGAGTCGGCAATGGCATCGCGCGCGGCATCGAGATCGGCAAGCGCGTGATCGGGATTCCAGGCGGTGTAGGTCTGCTGGGCACGGTCGTGGTCTTCCTTGGTGTAGGCGTAGGTGAGGCCGCGCTGCTTGCGGTCGTAGAGCGCGGGCGCGATCGCGACGTAGCCCTGCGCCGCGTAGAAATCGCAGACCGAACGCAGATAGGCGTTCACCCCGTACATTTCCTGCGCAATGACGAGGCCGCCACGCACGCGCGTTGACGGCCGGGCGAGGTGGGCATCGAGCTCATGTCTGTCGCGGGCGGCGAGCCGGATCATTCGATCGTCACCGTCTGGTCGGAGTAGTTGACGCGGACGCCGTAGCTGCCTTCGTTGACCGTCCAGCGCGTCAGCGTGTAGGTCCGCAAGCCGGCCTTGTGATAGGGATCGCTGTCCGCGATCGCACGCGCCGCTGCAAACAATTCCGCGCGAATGACGATCATGCCGCCGACCCGGGCGCCGTCCTCGCCGGTCAGCGGCCCTGCCGCGAACATGATGCCCTGCTTCTCGAGTCTGATCTGATGGGCAAGGTGTTGCTGCAGGAGCTTGTCGAGTTCCTCCCGCGGCGCCACCGGCGTGGTGACGATCACGTAGAGCTCCTTGCGCAGGAAGTTCTTGGTCAGGTCGTGGCGCTGCTGGTCGGAATTGGCCATTGCATTCATCCCACCGCGCGGCGGAATTCGAGAATCCGCTCGCGCACATTGTCGGAGGTCTGGTTGGGCGGCACGATTGGCCACAGCTGCGGCTTCGGGAGCAGCTCCTTCAGATAGTGCGCCGCCGACAATGCATGCGAAGGATCATCGCCGGCCATGATCAGCGCTGGCATGGTCATGCCCATGATCTCTTCCGGCTCGGCCCCGGGCGCGGTGTCGCGGTCGAACAGCGTGCGTCCGCTCGCCGCGCAAAGGCCGACATAGCGCTCGAGATCCTGCGCCGCGAACGCTTCGGCAAATGCCTTGTCGTGCACCAGCACCGAAGCCCACGGTCCCGCTTCGGGATCGGCCCAGAACGACTTGCCCTCGTGCGCGCGCTTGATCACGCCGTCGAGCTTGTGCTCGCGCGCAAAGCGCACGTGCCGTGCAAAGCGGTCGCCGGCGTTGACCTTCCAGCGATAGCCGCCGACCGGCCAGTGCAGGATCAGCGCGCGCGCGGTCTTCGGATAGCGCGCGGCGAAGGCGAGCGCGACGGAGCAGCCCATGCAGCCGCCCATGATGTAGGCGTCGCTGATCTTAAGGTGATCGAGCAGGGCCTTGGCCTGATCGGCGAACAGCGCCCAGGACAGCCGTTCGATGCGGCCGCCGGAGGCGCCGGATTCGCGGCGATCATAGGCGATGAGCGTGAAGTGCTCGGACAAGGTCTCGAACGGCCGCATGCCCTTCCAGACGCCGGAGAGTGACCACCGCTCCATGGTCGCCTCGAAGCCGCCCGGCGCGAGCATCAACAGCGCCGGCCCGGAGCCGCAGGTCCTGTAGCTGACGTCCAGACCGTCAATCGTTGCCGTCGCCATCGTGACCCCCGCGCGCGCCGCCGGAACTATGGCACAGGGCAGGGCGCCCGTCCTCCACGGGCGCGCAGGTGCTGTGCGGATTTGTCGGTTGCGGCGGTTTCCGGATTCGTTGCTACAGTGCGGCGCAAAGCAAGCGCGCGGGAGCAGGGCGATGCGTGAAAGGAAGTCATCCGGGCGGATCGATCGCCGCCGGCTCATCGGCGGCGCCGCTGCTGCCGCGGGATTTGCAGTGGCCGCGCCGCGGCTGTCGTTCGCGCAAGCCTATCCAAACCGCGCCCATCCGCGTGATCGTTCCGTTCGCGGCCGGCGGCCCGAGCGACATCATCGCGCGCATCGTGGCGGACGCGCTGCAGCCGCGGCTCGGCCAGTCGGTCGTGATCGACAACCGCGCCGGCGGCGGCGCCAATATCGGGATCGGATCGGCGGCACGTGCGGAGGCGGACGGCTATACGCTCCTGATCACCACCAGCGCGATCGTGATCAATCCGTCGCTCTACAAGAAGATCCCGTTCGATCCGGTCAAGGATTTCGCGCCGATCTGCGATCTCGCGATCTCGCCGCAGATGATTTCGGTGCTGCCCGGCTATGTGAACACGCTCGCCGAATTCATCGCCAAGGCGAAGGAAGCGAAAGGCAAGCTCAATTATTCAAGCCCCGGCCTCGGCACCCAAGCGCAGCTCACGGTCGAACTGTTGAAGCTGCGCGCCGGCATCGACATCACCCATGTGCCGTTCACCGGCGGCCCGCCGGCGGTGCAGGCGCTGCTCTCGAAATCGGTCGAGCTGGTGACCAACGCGGTGCCGACCAGCGAAAAGCTGGTTCATGCCGGCACCATCCATGCGCTGGCGGTGAGCGGCAAGAACCGCTGGTTCTCGTTGCCGGACGTGCCGACGCTGGTGGAATCGGGTTTCCCCGGCTTCATCACCGATACCTTTGTCGGGTTGTTCGCGCCCGTCGCTACGCCGAAGGACATCGTCGCACGGCTCGCGGCGGAGACGCAGGCCGCGCTCAGCAATCCGGATGTGATCGCGCGGGCGCGCGGCGCCGGATTCCAGATCGTCGGCGGCGGGCCGGACGTTCTGGCCGAGCGCGTCGTGCGCGAGGTCGCGCTCAATCGCGAGATCATCGAGAAGGCCGGCATCGAGCCGCGGTGACTCGAGCGCAAGCTCGCGCAGGGTGACAAGGCGTACGCCCTTGTAACGCAGATCCATGTCTTCGCGAACGCCTCGTCCGAAATCGGGTTGGGAAGCTCAGACAATACGCAGCGACGGATCACGCACGAAGCGCAGGTAGGAGCGCACCTTGCGGAAACCGCCCTGGTCCGCGAACATGCGCTCTGCCTCCTCATCCGAGATGAAGGGCAGCACCACCGTGTCATCTCCGGGCTGCCAGTTCGCCGGCGTGGCCACGTGATACTTCGCTGAGAGCTGCAGGGCGTCCAGGACGCGCAGGATCTCATTGAAGCTGCGGCCAACGTAGGCCGGGTACGAGAGGATCAACTCGACCCGCTTCGACGGCGAGATGATGAACACGCTGCGCACGGTCATGGTCTCGCCCAGGCTGGACCCGTGGCGGAAGGTGGTCGGGTCGAGCATGCCGAAGAGCATCGACACCCGGCGATCCTTGTCCGCGATGATCGGGAAGTTCACCTGCGTGTGCTGTGTCTCGTTGATGTCCGCGATCCAGCGCTCGTGGTCCTCGGCGCCGTCGACGCTCAGACCGATGACCTTGGTGCCGCGCTTGCTCCACTCGTGCTGGAGCTTGGCCGTGGTCCCGAACTCGGTGGTGCACACCGGCGTGAAGTCCGCCGGGTGCGAGAAGAGCACACACCAGGAGTCGCCGATGAACTCGTGGAAGTTGATCGGGCCCATGCTGGTCTCGGCGGTGAAGTCGGGGACGCTGTCACCGATGCGGATGTAGCCCTGCTTCTTTAGCTGCTCCTGCGTCTTGGTGAAGACGGCGTCCGGTCCCGCATACTTGAACTCGAACGCCCCGTGCGGCGCCTCGTCGATGTCCGGCAGCAAGGTCTGGTACTCGTGGTCGAGCAGCTTCACGGTGCGCTTCTTCACCGTGCCGGCGAACACGAAGGCGCCGTCCGACCGCCGCATCAGCGGCAGGTCGAAGCGGAACGAGCTGTTCTCCAGGAAGTCCTCCTCCGCCATGGTGTTCGCCCGCTGCAGGACCTTGTTGCGGTGAGGAAACCGGCCGAAGCGCTTGATCACCGCGACGTGCCGGTGGAAGATCTCGTGAAAGGCGTTCAGCGGGTCATCCGGCGCCAGATCTTCCATCGCCCGACCCCACTCCTCCATGCACAGATACTGGTCGTCCAGCGCCTCGGAGTGGGTCAGCACCAAGCAGAGGAAGACCCGCTCGATCGGGCGCAGGCGTCCGCTCACGCCGACGCGCAGCCCGCGCTTCACCAGGGCCAGGCAGCGCGCGTCACAGGCATACATCTGGGGCGTGTCGCGGTACATGTTGCGGGGGAACTGGTCGAGCATGATCACCAGCGCCACCAGCAGGCGCGGGTGCTCGACATTCAGGGCCCAGTGGTCGTAGTGCCCCCTGGATGCCAGAGCCACGTCCGCGCCGAACCGGTTCCAGATATCCTGGTCGGTCTGCTCGGACTTGCCGAACCACAGGTTCAGGCACTCTTCGATACTCGGGCGCAGCATGTATTCCAGGACCTGCTCGGCCTTGTCGATCTCCGCGGTCGCGATCTGGAGGCGCTCGATCTGGAGCAACATGCGCAGCTCGCGCTGCAGGGCCTCCATGTCCGCTCCGGAGAGGGCGTCGCGCTCGTCCAGACCGGCGAGGATCACCTGCAGGCACTGCTGGATGCGGTGGCCCATTCCTCGGATTCATTCTGGCGATGCGCTCGTTCGTCTGCCGCAGCCTGCGGACCAGCGTCTTCATTAACTCAACCGCACGTTCCGGATCGGCCTGGGCGGGGGCGATGAACTCGTCGTAGGTGGTCACGAAGCATTCGGTGTCGGTCACCGCCTTGACCGTGGCAGATCGCGGCCCTGGCTCGATCAGGCTCATCTCACCGAACACGTCGCCGGCGTCCAAGGTCCCGATACTCTTGGCCTTGGCACCTTCGCCTATGCTCACCTCGACCGAACCTGCAATGATGAGAAAAGCGGTATCACCGTCCTCGCCTTCGGAGAGGATCGTATCCCCGGCGTTGAATTTGACGGTCTGCATCGCAACGATCTCTTTGTTGGCCGACATCCCGGATGAGGTACCAGCGCAATTCACTTGTTTTGGCGCCCGTATTATGGGCGCCACCGCCTGGCAGTGGCTTTGCTGCGCAATACGCGCGCGTGAGAGCCCCGCGCCAGTCTACATCATTCCGCCAAGCATTGCGCTTGAACGAGGTCGCGATCATCGAACTGGCGCGCTTTCGACCTTCGAGCCCCTGCGTCATCAGAAAGTTCGGTATTGGCCCGAAGCTGACGTGCCGAAGCGTCGACTTCATGTCCGCTATCGAGAGGAATGTGTTGCAAAACTCCGGTTGCGACGTTCGTCGCGCCGTGATTCCGCTGGAATTCGCGTATCGGGCGTTACGGAATATTTGGCCGGCTTCGCGCCGATTACTCTGCCTTGATGTTGGCGGTCCGGATCACCTTACTCCATTTCTCGGTTTCCTCTGCGATCAGCTTTCCAAAGTCGGCGGGCGAGAGAGCAAGCACATCGCCACCGACGTCGGCAAGCCGCGCCTTCAGCTTGGAATCTGCGAGGGCAGCGTTGATCTCCTTGTTGAGGAGTTCGATGATCTCGGCGGGCGCGTTCCTAGGCGTGCCGAGGCCAAACACCGCGCTCGCCTCATAGCCCGGGACGAACTCGCCGACGGTCGGCATGTCCGGTAGCGCCTTCGATCGCGTCGCCGTGGTCACCGCCAGCGCGCGCAGGCTGCCGGCCCTGACGTACTCGATTGCCGAGACCATCGTGGGGAACATCACCTGTACCTGTCGCCCGAGAAGGTCGGCAAGCGCTGGCCCACCGCCGCGATACGGCACGTGCACCATGTCAACTCCGGCCATCATCTTGAACAGTTCGCCCGTCAGATGCGTCCCGGTTCCGGTGCCGGCGGACGCCATGTTCACCTTGCCGGGATTGGCCTTGGCATAGGCGATGAACTCAGGGACCGTTTTTGCAGGCACCAAAGGATGGACAACCGTCGCGTGCGGCACGCGGATGATACCGGCGACCGGTGCGATGTCGCGGATGAAGTTGAAATTGAGCTTGTCGTAGAGCGTCGCGTTGATCACGTTTGCCGAAGAGACAAGGAGGAGCGTGTAGCCGTCCGCCGGCGCGCGCACGGCCACTTCGGTGCCGATATTGCCGCCACCGCCCGGCCGATTGTCGATGACGAATGGCTGGCCGAGCCGTTCCGACAACCATTGACCCATGAGGCGCGCAAGAATGTCTTGCGAGCCGCCGGCGGCAATGGGGACGACCAAGCGCACCGGCCGCGATGGATAGGACTGCGCCCATGCGACGCGCGATACCGCTGGAAGTGCGGCAGCACCCGCTGCCACCTGCAGAAATCGACGGCGGGGAAGTTTCATCGCGTTCCCTTTCTGGGCCACCGGCGATTAAATTTCCCGTTTACTCCGGCTTGATGTTGGCGAACTGCACCACTTTGGCCCATCGTTCGGTCTCCACCGCGATGAGTTTCCGGAACTCTGCCGGGGACATCAACAGCACCGGGCTGCCCATGTTCTCGATCCGCTCCTTGATCTTGGGCTCCTGGAGAGTGGCGTTGACCTCCCGGTTGAGCAGATCGATAATTTCGGCGGGCGTGTTCCGGGGCGCGCCGATGCCGGACCAGCCTCCGCCCACGTAGCCTGCCACGGTCTCGCCCACGGTCGGGACATCGGGCAACGCCTCCGAGCGCGTCGCGGGCGTGACCGCGAGCGCGCGTATCCTGCCGGCCCTGATGTGCTCGATCGAGGAGGGCAGATTGTCGAACATAACCTGCACCTGCCCGCTCATGAGATCGGTCAGCGCCGGCACCGAGCCGCGATATGGCACGTGCAGCATGTCGACGCCGGTCATCATCTTGAACATCTCGCCGGAGACGTGGCCTGCGCTTCCGATCCCCGGCGACGCCATGTTGAGTTTGCCGGGATGAGCCTTGGCGTAGGCGATGAGTTCGGGGACGGTCTTCACCGGCAATGACAGATTGACCTGCAGCACCTGATATCCGCGGCCGAAGGTCGCGATCGGTGCGATATCGCGCGAGAAATCGACGTTCGCCGTTCCGTAGAGCGCGGTGTTGACCACGTTGTTCGATGAAACGATGAGCAGCGTGTAGCCGTCTGCCGGCGAACGGGCCACGGCCTCGGTGGCGACATTGGCGGCAGCGCCCGGCCGGTTCTCGACGACGAATGGCTGGCCGAGCCGCTCTTGCAAACGCTGTCCGATGATGCGCGCGAACAGGTCGATCGCCTGGCCAGCAGGAAAGCCGACGACGATGCGCACGGTCCGCGACGGATAGGCTTGCGCACAGGCGAAGCGCGGGAATGCCGGCAGCGCCGCAGCGCCCGCGGCCAGATGCAGAAATCGACGGCGGGGAAGTTTCATCAGTTCCTCCCAGCGTCGGCCCGCAACGATTGGACGCTCGGTTCAATATGTGAACGGTGAGGCTGGACGCCCGCCGATGGCACCCGTGCCGCCACTGCAATGGTCGGGATTTCGGCACGTCCCGCGGGCAGCTTGGCCAAGATGCTACATCAGCTTTGCGAGCAGGCAGAAGGGGCCACGCCGGCGTTTTTGTTGCGGCGCATGAGTCCTTTATTGGGCCCAGAACAGACGTAACGGGATGTCTGCTATCTGGCGGTTTTCGGGTAAAGTGGACGCGCTCCGTGCTCCTTTGAAAACTGCTTGACAGGACTATTGTTCTATGATTATGATCCTGTCATCCCGCTCACCGAGGGCGTCTCCGGAGACGAGCTTGAGGCGGAGCGGGATGCGGCGCCTGCGGGCTTGGCTCGTAACCAGCTCCGGGGGGCCTCGGGTCACTGTCCGCCCCCATGATGAGGGGCCGCCCTAGTTGGGCAGTACGCCCAGGGCGAGCGGGTGCAAACCGCCCGTGCTCGAGACTTGGAAACAAGTCTGCCCTGGTGTCCGAAGCACAGTCCGAGGCCAAAAATTGCCGCGGTGGAGCGCCGAGAGGCGGACGTCCCGCGTCATGGGACGTGAGGCGCCTCGCAAGCGCCTGCGGGCCTACGTCACTGGCCCGCGAACGGGTGCCTCGCAAGCACCCAAAGCGCCTTCCGGCGCTCCGCTTCCCTCACATTGTGTGAGGGGCCAAAGCAAACCTCGGAGGACAAATGCCTCGCGAGAACGATGAAGCCTGCGCGAAGAACGACCGATTACTCCGCAAAGCCCGGATCGAGCCGCTCGGCGAGGCGACAGTGGTAGTCCCACTCGACCTGCGCGTAGCGCGGCGACTTGCGCTTCTCGACGATCTGCTTGCGCGTCGTTTCGAGCACGTCCTGCGGGATGTGCCGGATCTCGGTGCCCATCGACATCAATTGGATCTGCAGTTCGCAGGCATCGACGAGGCGACGCATGTAGAGGAACGACTTCGGCGATGGTGCGGCCGATGGTGAGGAGGCCGTGGTTCCACATGATCAGGCAATGCTTGTCGCCGAGGTCGCGCAGGATGCGCGGCACCTCGTCCTCGCCCTCGGCAAAGCCTTCGAAGTCGTGGGTGCCGACCTCGCCGTAGAGATGCATGCTCGACTGGTCGACGATGATCAGGCCCTGCTTGGTCGCCGAGATGGCGACACCCGGGACGGGCGTGCACATGCATCGTGCAGTTGATGTCGGGACGCGCCTCCAGGATGCCGGAGTGGAAGTTCAACCCGGCCGGGCCGAGCACGACGCCGTCGTGGCTGACGATCTCGCCGTCGAGCGTCACCGTCGCCAGATTGGAGGCGGTGATCTCGTCCCAGCCGAGCCCGAGCGGGTTCATCAGGAAGTGGTCGGGGCGGTCGGGGATGCGGACGCAGATGTGGTTGTTGATCTGCAGGTTCCAGCGGTAGTGGTGGGCCAGGCGGAACGCGGCCGCGGCCTCGATGCGGATTTTCCGCTCGGCCTCGGTCATCTCGTAGCGGCGGGCGCCGGTCTTGAACTGCGCCTGGGCGATCACGTTCATGGAAGTCTCCTTGTTGTTGCGCGGATCATAGTTGCGCCGGGCGCCGTCTGGCAAAGCCGTCAAGAGGCCATCAAGACCACGTTGCAGCGATGCAAAACCGCATTTGCGCGGCATCGGCGGGCGAGCTTTCGTTGGAGCATGGTCTTTCCGAGAAACCGGTTCCCACTTTCGGGACCATGCTCTAAGATGGCGGCAGAGGAACGTCTGGAGAGGCCATGCGAATCGGTGGGCGGTTGCTCGCAGTCTTGGCGGCGTTGCTGGCGTCTGGCGCCCAGGCGCAGGAGGCGCCGTTCTACAAGGACAAGAACATCCGCTTCATCATCAGCGCCGGCGTCGCGGGCGGCTACGCTGTCGTATGCCCGTCTGCTGGCCGCGCATATGGGCAACCACATCCCCGGCAAGCCCGACTTCATCGTCCAGAGCATGCCGGGCGCCGGCGGGCTGCTGGCCACCAACTATCTGTTCGCCCAGGCGCCGCAGGACGGCACCACCATCGGGCTGATCCACTCCACCGTGCCGCTCGGCGCCGCTGTTCGGCATGGCTGGCGCGCGCTTCGATCCGCTGAAAATCCACTGGCTCGGCAGCATGGACCGCTCCGACGGTCCCTGCACGGCGTGGCACACGTCGCCGATCAAGACCTGGGCCGGACATGCTCGACAAGGAGTTCATCGTCGGCTCATCCGGCGTCGGCTCGCAGATGGACGCTTTATCCCGGTGGCGATGAACAAGCTGTTCGGCACCAAGGTGAAGGTGATCGGCGGCTACAAGGATGGCTCGTCGATCTTCTAGGCCATGGAGCACGGGGAAGTTCACGGCCGCTGCGGCCCGCAGCTCACCTCGATCGGATCGCTGCGCCCGCAATGGCTGACCGAGAAGAAGATCGCGGTGCCGATCGTGGTGAGCGAGCACCGCACGCCGCATGTTCCCGGACGCGCCGACGCTGCTCGAGCTTGCCAAGGACGAGCCGACGCGCCAGCAGATCCGGCTCCTGATCGTGTCGCAGGATCTTGACCGGCCGGTGCTGGCGCCGCCGGGCGTGCCGGCCGGAGCGGGTGAAGCTCCTGCGCGACGCCTTCAATGCGACCATGGACGATCCGGCCTTCCTGGCCGACATCAAGAAGCAGCGGCTCACGCTCGACTGGGTGAGCGGCGAGGACGTGCACAAGACGCTGGCGGCGGCCTATGCCGTGCCGCCGGACGTGGTCGTCGGCCGCCAAGGAATGATGGCCGGAAAATAACGACAAGGCGCGCCGGACGCGCACGGAAGAGGAGAGGGCATGTTCGCCAAGATCAACCACGTGGCCATCGTGAGCGAGAAATACGCGCTCATCACCAAGTTCTACGAGGCCGCGTTCGGGATGTACCAGTCGAAGACTTCGCCGAAGTCGGCGCTCACGGTCGGCGACGGCTATGTCGGGCTCAACATCAATCCGCGCAAGGCCGGCCGCCCGGCCGGTCTCGACCATTTCGGCATCGAGGTGGAGGACGTCGAGACCGCGTTCGACCGCATGCGCACCAAATATCCGGACCGCCGACTGGGTGCAGCGGCCCTCGACGCGGCCGTTCGCCGGCATCACCGCCAACGATCCCGACGGCAACGTGTTCGACATCTCGCAGAAGGACATGAAGAACCGCCACGCCGCCTATGTGCAGAACACCGGCGAGCAGCAGCCGCGCTGCATCACGCATGTGGCGATGCGCACCATGCGTCCGGACGAGATGGCGCGGTTCTATGTCCGACGTGTTCCAGTTCGCCGAGCAGAACGCGGGCGCCGGCGATCCCAACCATTATCTCAGCGACGGCAAGGTCACGCTGATGATCATGCCCTGGCGCATCAAGAACTATCTCGGCCAGATCATCCTGCCGACCGGCATGGACCATATCGGCTTCACGGTCGAGGACATGCAGGCGTTCAAGAACGACGTCGAGGAGCTGATCGACCGCAACCCGGTGATGAACACGCCGCCGGTCGGGCGCGGCGCCGAAGGCGCGGCCCGGCTGGAGCTGCTGAAGAAGCAGTGCCCGATCGCGGAGCACTTCCTGTCGGACCCCGATTACACGATGATCGCGGTCGCCAGCGGAACGGCCACTACACCCAATTCGAACAACACGGAGGAAACGAACCATGTCGATGACCGAAATGACCAAAAAAGAAGAAAACCTGATGCAGCTCCACCGCGCCGCCGAGGAGAACTGGTCACCTTCAGCTATGCCAAGCCGGACGGCGTCAGCTTCCGGCAAGGGCTTCGTCGCGCTCGGCCGCAAGGACATCGTGCGCGGCGTCGTGCAGGTGGTGAAGAAGAACGGCGGCGAGAACAACCTGCATTATCACACCGGCATCGCGAGCTTCTGGATGGTGCTGAAGGGCCGCGTGCGCTTCTACGGTCCGGACGACGTGGTGATCGGCGAGTTCGGCCCGATGGAGGGCACCATCACGCCGCGCTTCTCGCGCTACTGGTTCGAGAATGTCGGCGAGGAGGACCTCGAAATCCTCCAGGTCGCGGCGTTCTGCCTCCGAGAAGCTCGAAAAGAGCGGCCGCACCGACGTCTCGGCGCATCGCTTCGAGCCCGGCACCGCGCAGCACTTCGAGGCCAAGAATACCCGTCAAGACCGCGCCCGCCAAGGGATGACGCAAGGACGTTATCGGTGCAGCCATGCTGCGGCGCGCCGGACTCGGCATCCTGCTTCTGACGGCGTTGACCGGCGCGGCGCCTGGCGCAGGACGCGCCGTTCTACAAGGGCAAGACAATCCGCATCGTGATCTCGACCGGCGTCGCCGGCGGCTATGCGGAATATGCCCGCGTGCTGGCGGAGCACATGGGCCGCCACATCGCGGGCAATCCCGAGCTTCATCGTCCAGAGCATGCCGGGCGCCGGCGGGCTCACCGCCACCAACTATCTCTATGCCCAGGCGCCGCAGGACGGCACCACCATCGGCATCGTCCACTCGACCGTGCCGCTGGCGCCGCTGTGGGGCGGGAAGGGCGTCCGCTTCGAGACGCTGAAGTTCAACTGGCTCGGCGCGCTCGACCGCGCCGACGGCATGTGCATCACCTGGCGCAGCTCGCCGGTGAAGACCTGGACCGATCTCGTTGATCAAGGAGTCGACCGTCGGCAGTTCCGGCGTGGGCTCGCAGATGGACGCCTATCCGGCGATGCTGAACAAGCTGTTCGGCACCAGGATGAAGGTGATCGGCGGCTACAAGTCCGGCACCGACATCTATCTCGCGATGGAGCGCGGCGAGGTCGACGGCCGCTGCGGCGGCCAGCTCACCGTCATCCGGGCGACGCGGCCGGACTGGCTGACCGAGCGAAGATCCACGTCGCCGATCCTCATCGCCGAGAAGCGCAGCGCGCTGTTTCCGGACACGCCGACGGTCATGGAATTCGTGCAAGGACGAGCCGACCCGCCGCCAGCTCGAACTCCTGATGGTGTCGCAGACCATGGACCGGCCGGTGCTGGCGCCGCCCGGCGTGCCGGCCGAGCGCGTCAAGGCGCTGCGCGACGCGCTCGCAGCCGTCACCATGCGCGACGACGGCATTCCGCGCCGAGGTGGAGCGGCGCAATCTTCAGGTCGACCCGATGGCGGGCGAGGACATGACCAGGATGCTGCAACGCGCCTTCTCGGCGCCGCCGGAGGTGATCGCCGCCGCCCGCGAGACCATGGGCGGGCGAGATCGAGACACCGTGACACCTTGCTCGCGAGCTGGTCATCCGCAATAGCGGGGAGCGCGATGCGTTCGGTGGTTGCGCTCTGCTTGGCGGCTGCGGCGCAGAGCCCGGGCTTGGCGCAGGAGCCTTACTACAAGGGCAAGACTATCCGCCTCGTCATCAGCGTCGGCGTCGCCGGCGGTTTTGGCGAATACGCCCGCAGCGCTCGCCGAACACTTCGGCCGTCATATTCCCGGCCATCCGCATGTCATCGTGCAGAGCATGCCGGGCGCCGGCGGGCTGATCGCCACCAATCATCTCTACGTGCAGGCGCCGCAGGACGGCACCGTCATCGCCATGGTCAATGCGACGGCGCCGCTCGCGCCGCTGTGGGGCAGCCGCGGCGCGCGCTTCGACACGCTCAAGCTCAATTCGATCGGCGCGCTCGACCGCGCCGACGGCGACCTGCGCGTTCTGGCACACCGCGCCGGCCAGGACCTGGGACGATCTCTTGAAGAACGAGGTCACCGTCGGCTCGCATCGGGGCGGGCTCCCCGATGGAGGTCTATGCGGTGATGCTCAACCGGCTGTTCGGCGCGAAGATCAGGGTCGTCGGCGGCTACAAGGCCGGCAGCGACATCGACCTCGCCATGCAGCGGCAGGAGGTCGACGGCCGCTGCGGCACGCATCTCAAGTCGATCCCGGCGCTGCATCCCGACTGGATCCGGGACAACCGGCTCCTGGTCCCGATCGTGGTGTCCGAGCAGCGCAACAAGGACTACCCGAATACGCCCGCGCTGATGGAATTCGTGAAGGACAAGACTACCCGGCAGACCCTCGACCTGCTGACGGTGACCCAGAAGCTCGACCGGCCGATTCTGGCGCCGCCCAACACGCCGCCTGAACGGCTGCACGAGCTGCGCGCCGCGCTGGCGGCGACCGCGCGCGATCCGGCCTTCCTGGCCGAGATCAAGAAGAAGAACCTGACGATCGACGCCACCGGCGCCGAGGAGATGACCAAGATCTATGCCGACGCCTTTGCCTCGCCGCCCGACGTGGTCGAGGCGGTCAAAGCGATCCTGGGCGCGAAGTAGATGGCGCGGCCTTGCGAGCGTGGCCTTGCCAGTCTGTGCGCGGTGGCCTAGTTCAACGCCCGCGTAGGAGTGTAGCTCAATGGCTAGAGCACCGGTCTCCAAAACCGGGGGTTGGGGGTTCGAGTCCCTCCACTCCTGCCAGCCCCAGGCATCAGCGGTCAGTCATCAGTAATCAGAAGGGATTGCTGCCATTTTTCCGATTATTGACGACCGGCTTCTGACCTCTGGTCCCTTGACCGGCCGCGGCCAAGACCGTATCTCACCCCCTGAGCGCACCCGCCGGGCCATGTGGGGCCTAGGCGCGACGATTGCACCATAATATGTACGCTCCTTGCCGTCGGGTCGATTCCGAGCGGCGGGGGTGTATTGCCGTTTGACAAGCCAGCCAATGCCAAAAACCAGCCCGATCAAGTTTCTGCAGGAAGTGCGCGCCGAGGGTCAGAAGGTCACCTGGCCGACGCGGCGCGAGACCGCGATCACTACGCTGATGGTGTTCATCATGACCGGGCTCGCGGCGATCTTCTTTCTCCTCTCCGATCAGGTCATGCGACTGATCGTGACCTTCATTATCGGCTGGGCCGGATGACGGCGACGGATGCTTCGATCATGACCAAACGCTGGTACATCGTGCAGGCCTATTCAAACTTCGAGCAGAAGGTCGCCGAATCGATCCGCGAACAGGCCAAGCAGCGGCATCTGGAGCATTGCTTCGATGAAGTGCTGGTGCCGAAGGAAAAGGTCGTCGAGGTGCGCCGCGGCCGCAAGGTCGATGCCGAGCGCAAGTTCTTCCCGGGCTACGTGCTGGTGAAGATGGACCTGACCGACGAAGCCTATCACCTGATCAAGAACACGCCGAAGGTGACCGGCTTCCTCGGGACCGACAACAAGCCGATGCCGATCACCGAGACCGAGGCGCAGCACATCCTCCAGCAGGTGCAGGAGGGCATCGACCGGCCGAAGCCGTCGATCTCGTTCGAGATCGGCGAGCAGGTTCGGGTGTCGGACGGTCCGTTCGCGTCGTTCAACGGAACCGTCGAGGAAGTCGACGATGCGCGCTCGCGGCTCAAGGTGGCGGTGAGCATTTTCGGCCGCGCGACACCGGTCGAGCTCGAGTTCACGCAGGTGGAGAAGTTGTAGTTTACGTAAGCAGGCGTGGGAGGTGAGGCGAGCGCCAATCGCCAAGATCCGCACCACTGACAGGAGTAGCCGATGGCAAAGAAAGTAACCGGATTTCTCAAATTGCAGGTGCCTGCGGGGGCGGCCAATCCGTCGCCGCCGATCGGGCCTGCGCTCGGCCAGCGCGGGCTGGCGATCATGGACTTCTGCAAGCAGTTCAACGCGCAGACGCAGAACATCGAAAAAGGCACGCCGATCCCGGTCGTGATCACGACCTATGCGGACCGATCCTTCACCTTCGAGATGAAGACGCCGCCGGTGTCCTATTTCATCAAGAAGGCGGCGAAGCTCGAGAGCGGCTCCAAGACGCCGGGACGCGACAAGGTCGGCGCGGTGACCAAGGCGCAGGTCAAGGAGATCGCCGAGAAGAAGATGAAGGATCTGAACTGTTCTTCGATCGAGGCCGCCATGAAGATGGTGGAAGGCTCCGCCCGCTCGATGGGCATCGAGGTTCGGGAGTAGGCGCCATGGCAAAGCACGGAAAACGGACGACAAAGGCGCGCGAAGGTGTTGACCGCGAACATCTTTATACGATCGAGGAGGCGGTGAAGATGGTCAAGGACCGCGCCAAGGCGAAGTTCGACGAGACCATCGAGATCGCGATGAATCTCGGCGTCGATCCGCGCCATGCCGACCAGATGGTGCGCGGCGTGGTCAACCTGCCGAACGGTTCGGGCCGCAGCGTCCGCGTCGGGGTGTTCGCGCGCGGCGCCAAGGCCGACGAGGCCAGGGCCGCTGGCGCCGACGTGGTCGGCGCGGAAGATCTGGTCGAGAAGGTGCAGGGCGGCGCGATCGATTTCGACCGCTGCATCGCCACCCCCGACCTGATGCCGCTGGTCGGCCGGCTCGGCAAGGTGCTGGGTCCGCGCGGCATGATGCCCAACCCCAAGGTCGGCACCGTCACCATGGACGTGACCAGCGCGGTCAAGGGCGCCAAGGGCGGCTCGGTCGAGTTCCGCGTCGAGAAGGCCGGGATCCTCCAGGCCGGCGTGGGCAAGGCCTCGTTCACCGAGGAAAAGCTCGTGCAGAACATCAAGGCCTTCGCCGATGCCGTTCAAAAGGCGAAGCCCCAGGGCGCCAAGGGCACCTATATCAACCGGGTGGCCGTGTCCTCGACCATGGGGCCGGGGGTCAAGATCGAGCCGGGGTCCCTGTTCGGGGCGCAGCCCGAAAAGACCTGATCCAAAGCGGGGTTACCCAAGCTCAATCAGGGCTTGGCAAACGACCTCGAAAGGCTTAGATGATCGTCATCGGCGTGCCGGGCCAACGTGTCGGCGCGCCTTCGCGCGTCCTACAAAAATCATGGTGACTAGGAACTCCTTCCTTTTAGGTATCCTGCGGGATCGATCTGGAGGGCGGAGACGGTTTCAGTGATTTCGTGGCGTGCGGTCGTCCGGAGTTTTCGGATGACAGTCCTGTCCGAGACTGCAGGTGCTTGAGGCGCTAAGCCTTTCGCTTAATTCCCTGCATAGACGGGTCGAGACCGATTTGGGCCGTCCGTTTGGCGCGCTCGCGACCGGTTCGAACCTCGGAACATCCGGGGCGGCGGTGCCGCTTCGGGGGCAGGGCAGTAGAGCGTCGTTCAGCCCGGTGGGCCGGACGGCAGGTCGCAACCCGGCGGTTCCGATGAGCGGGCCGCCAACCGGAAAGAGCTTGGCTAGTGGATCGAGCGGCAAAAAAGGAGCTCGTCACGGCGCTCAACGGTGTCTTCAAGGACACCAACGTCGTGGTCGTTGCTCACTATTCGGGCCTCACGGTCGCCCAGATGCAGACTCTGCGCAAGCAGATGCGGCAGGCGGGCGCTTCCGTGAAGGTCGCGAAGAACCGTCTCGCCAAGATCGCTCTCGAAGGCACTGACGTGGCCTCCATCGCGCCCCTCTTGAAGGGACCGACACTGATCGCGTTCTCCAGCGATCCGGTGGCCGCGCCAAAGGTCGCCAACGACTTCGCCAAGGCGAACGAGAAGTTCGTGATCCTGGGCGGAGCGATGGGAAAGACCACGCTCGACCCGAACGGGGTGAAGCAACTCGCTTCGCTGCCGTCTCTGGACGAGCTGCGGGCGAAGATCGTCGGCCTGATCCAGGCGCCGGCGACCAAGATCGCCCAGCTGGTCAATGCTCCCGCGGCGAAGGTCGCCCGCGTGGTGCAGGCCTATGCCTCCAAGGGCGAAGCGGCGTGAGGCCCTTCGCAAAGTCTCGACTGGTTCGAACCAACAGGACATGAAAAATGGCTGATTTGCAGAAAATCGTGAGTGATCTTTCCAGTCTCACCGTGCTCGAGGCCGCTGACCTCGCGAAGATGCTGGAAGAGAAGTGGGGTGTCTCGGCGGCTGCCGCGGTTGCGGTGGCGGCGGGCCCGGCGGCGGCGGCAGCGCCTGCGGCCGAGGAGAAGACCGAGTTCAACGTGATCCTGGCCGCGACCGGCGACAAGAAGATCGAGGTCATCAAGGAAGTCCGTGCACTGACCGGTCTCGGCCTCAAGGAGGCCAAGGATCTGGTCGAGGGCGCGCCCAAGCCGGTCAAAGAGGGCGTGAACAAGGAAGAGGCGGAGAAGATCAAGGCGACGCTCGAAAAGGTCGGAGCAAAAGTCGAGCTGAAGTAACGGGCCCGCCTCTGGGCGGCCTCGGACGGATAACGGAACACAAAGCGGTGATTTCGGGGCGAAGTCCCCGGAATCGCCTCTATATCCGCCTAGCGGCGGGCAAGGTGCGGCGGTCCGGCGCGAGCCGAATCGCATAGAAACGACTGGGGCTTAAACATTTGGGCTCGACGCCTGTCCTGACGGTCGCGATGGATTGCGGCCTTCCGGAGAGTCGTCCCGGACCCGAAGGTACGACGGAGCAGAGAGAGAATGGCAGCGCAGACGTTCACAGGTCGCAAGCGCGTTCGCAAGTTTTTCGGGAAAATCCAGGAAGTCGCAGAGATGCCGAACCTCATCGAGGTTCAGAAGGCATCCTATGACCAATTCCTGCTGGTGCAGGAACCGGTCGGTGGCCGGCCCGACGAGGGCCTGCAGGCCGTCTTCAAGTCGGTATTTCCGATCTCGGATTTTTCCAACACGTCGATGCTCGAATTCGTCAAATACGAGTTCGAAGTCGCCGAAATACGACGTCGATGAGTGCCGTCAGCGCGGCATGACCTATGCGGCGCCGCTCAAGGTGACGCTGCGCCTCATCGTGTTCGATATCGACGAAGAGACCGGCGCCAAGTCGGTCAAGGACATCAAAGAGCAGGATGTCTACATGGGCGATATCCCGCTCATGACCAACAACGGCACCTTCGTCGTCAATGGCACCGAGCGCGTGATCGTCTCGCAGATGCACCGCTCGCCGGGCGTGTTCTTCGACCACGACAAGGGCAAGACCCACTCCTCGGGCAAGCTTCTGTTTGCCGCCCGCATCATTCCGTACCGCGGCTCCTGGCTCGACATCGAGTTCGACGCCAAGGACATCGTGCATGCGCGCATCGACCGGCGCCGGAAGATTCCGGTGACGTCGCTGCTCTATGCGCTCGGCATGGACGGCGAGGAGATCCTCAACACCTTCTACAAGAAGGTCATCTACAAGCGGCAGAAGGAAGGCTGGCGCGTGCCGTTCGACGCCAACCGCTTCCGCGGCTACAAGGCGATCAACGATCTGGTCGACGCCGACACCGGCAAGGTCGTGCTGGAGGCCGGCAAGAAGCTCACCGTGCGCTCCGCCCGGCAGCTCGCCGAGAAGGGCTTGAAGGCCTTGCGCATGAGCGACCAGGAACTGGTCGGTCATTACATCGCCGAGGATCTGGTCAATCCGAAGACCGGCGAGATCTACGCCGAAGCCGGCGAGGAGATCACCGAGAAGCTCGCTCAAGGCGCTGATCGAGAAGGGCTACAAGGAACTGCCGCTGCTCGACATCGACCACGTCAATGTCGGCGCCTACATCCGCAACACGCTGACCGTCGACAAGAACATGACGCGCGAGGACGCGCTGTTCGACATCTACCGCGTGATGCGTCCGGGTGAGCCGCCGACGGTCGACACCGCGCAGGCGATGTTCCAGTCGCTGTTCTTCGATTCCGAGCGCTACGACCTTTCGTCGGTCGGCCGCGTGAAGATGAACATGCGGCTCGATCTCGACGCGCCCGACACCATGCGGGTGCTGCGCAAGGACGACATCATCGCGGTGATCCGCACGCTGGTCGACCTGCGCGACGGCAAGGGCGAGATCGACGACATCGACCACCTCGGCAACCGCCGGGTGCGCTCGGTCGGCGAGCTGATGGAGAACCAGTACCGCATCGGCCTCCTGCGCATGGAGCGCGCGATCAAGGAGCGCATGTCGTCGGTCGATATCGACACCGTCATGCCGCAGGACCTGATCAACGCCAAGCCGGCGGCGGCGGCGGTGCGCGAGTTCTTCGGCTCCTCGCAGCTCTCGCAGTTCATGGACCAGACCAACCCGCTGTCCGAGATCACGCACAAGCGGCGGCTCTCGGCGCTGGGTCCGGGCGGCCTCACCCGCGAGCGCGCCGGCTTCGAGGTGCGCGACGTGCACCCGACGCATTACGGCCGCATCTGCCCGATCGAGACGCCGGAAGGTCCGAACATCGGCCTGATCAATTCGCTCGCGACCTATGCGCGGGTGAACAAGTACGGCTTCGTCGAGACGCCGTACCGCAAGGTCAAGGACGGCCGCGTCACCGACGAGGTGCAGTATCTCTCGGCGATGGAGGAGGGCCGCTACACCGTCGCTCAGGCCAACGCTCCGATCGACGGGCGCGGACGCTTCACCGAAGAGCTGATCGTGTGCCGTCATGCCGGCGACGTGCTGCAGCTGGCGCCGGACAAGGTCGACTTCATGGACGTGTCGCCAAAGCAGCTTGTTTCGGTGGCGGCGGCGCTCATCCCGTTCCTGGAGAATGACGACGCCAACCGCGCCCTGATGGGCTCGAACATGCAGCGCCAGGCGGTGCCGCTGGTTCGGGCCGAGGCGCCGTTCGTCGGCACCGGCATGGAGGGCGTGGTTGCCCGCGATTCCGGCGCCGCCATCGCGGCGCGCCGCACCGGCGTGATCGATCAGGTCGACGCCACCCGTATCGTGGTGCGCGCGACTGGCGAGGCCGATCCGACCAAGCCGGGCGTCGACATCTACCGGCTGATGAAGTTCCAGCGCTCGAACCAGAACACCTGCATCAACCAGCGTCCGCTGGTGAAGGTAGGCGATCACGTCAAGCGCGGCGACATCATCGCCGACGGTCCCTCGACCGATCTCGGCGAGCTCGCGCTCGGCCGCAACGTGCTGGTCGCGTTCATGCCGTGGAACGGCTACAACTTCGAAGACTCGATCCTGCTCTCCGAGCGGATCGTGAAGGACGACGTCTTCACCTCGATCCACATCGAGGAGTTCGAGGTGATGGCCCGCGACACCAAGCTCGGCCCGGAAGAAATCACCCGCGACATCCCGAACGTCTCGGAAGAGGCGCTCAAGAACCTCGACGAGGCGGGCATCGTCTACATCGGCGCGGAAGTTCGCGCCGGCGACATCCTGTGCGGCAAGATCACGCCGAAGGGCGAAAGCCCGATGACGCCGGAGGAAAAGCTCCTGCGCGCCATTTTCGGCGAGAAGGCGTCCGACGTGCGCGACACGTCGCTGCGCGTGCCGCCGGGCGTGCAGGGCACGGTCGTGGAGGTGCGGTGTTCAACCGCCACAGCGTCGAGAAGGACAAGCGCGCGATGGCGATCGAGCGCGAAGAGATCGAACGTCTCGCCAAGGACCGCGACGACGAGCAGGCGATCCTCGACCGCAACGTCTACGGCCGTCTCGCAGAGATGCTGGAAGGCCGGCAAGGCATCGCGGGCCCGAAGGGCTTCAAGGATTTCAAGATCACCCGCTCGG
>CAVRFL010000015.1:0-164907 GCA_963720385.1 uncultured Alphaproteobacteria bacterium
CCCTGATTGAGAGACAACACACATCCGGCCATGTCCTCTCGAAACAATAGAACGATGTAGTAACCGCGTGTTGTCGATGTGGTAATTTTACGTAGTAACGCCGAAACCCAAGGCACCCGGGAAATTTGAAAATTAATTTGGCCGACCGAGCCGTACACTCTGAAAGTAGCAACGTCCCGTCCGCTCTTCGCAATCTCCTCTCGCAAAATGTCGGGCAGCTCTTTTGTTATCTGATAGTCGGCCCCAACTTCGCTGCCAGCAGAAACCTTGCGTCGCCGCAGCTGGCCTCCGATCAGTTCGGTCGACGTTGGAATATAACGAGCAAGGACGGAATTAATTGTCTCCATCGTCTTCCTCCCGCCCAACGTCCACTAAACTCGACCCCAGAAAAATGTTCGGTCCGACGATAGCTCCACGCCTACGGAAACCCTAGCCGCGATTTCCGCCTTTGGCCCTAAGCGGACCTACCGCGATGTCTGCTATTTGGCCGCTTTCGGGGCAAAGCAGACATTGCCGACCGACCACGCGCTCAGAGCGAGCGTCGGTGCGAACTGGGGGCCTGGGGGGCATCAAAAAAATGCGATAGGGCCTGTCGGTCGGGCGCGGCCGCGCCGCCGATTTACTGCCTGTCGAAATTGCGTATCGACCGCCGAAAACCAATTGCCGACCGCCGCGCGGAACCGGCGCAAGACTTGGGGGCCATCGGTCGATGTCCTTAAAGGCGTTTTGTCTTGCCGCGTAAATCCGCTGCCGCGCTCGCCGTCTTTGCCCCTGCTGTGACGGGGATTCCGTCGCGGTTGATGCCCCCGGCACATCTGGGCGAGCGCGAGCGCACGATCTTCCTCGACACCGTGCTGTCGTTGCCGTCCGCCATTTCCAGCCCTGCGACCTGCCGCTGTTGTGCCGCTGCTGCGAATGCGCGGCGCTCGCTGAGCGCGCGGCCGAAGCCTTGCGCGGGGCTGTCATCGTCGATGACAAGCCGTCGCCCTGGATCGCGATCCACGCCAGATGGTCAAGGCGCTGATCGGTTTGTCGCTCAGAGCTCCGGGCTAATCCGCAAGCCCGTCAACCGAACACGCCGCGCCGGCCGGTGCATGTCAGTTACTATGAGCGGATGGAATTGGAGGGCTCACATGAAACGGGTCGACCGCGAGGCGCTGCGACGCGCGATCAAGCTGGCCCGTTCGCACGACGCCGGGCGCAAACAGCAGATTGACACCATGCTCAAGGATCGAACGTTCGAAGAGGTCGCGATGTTCGCGGCCTATTGCTGCCAGCGCCGCGCTTTGCAATTGCGGCCGTATCAAAGCCCGCCGTGCGAGGCCAACGTCGACGACGAGGACGACGACGGCATGGGCGCGAAAGGTGGTCGCAGGGCAGCGGCGCTGTTGTTGCAACGATTGCTCGACGCCAAGCTGTCGGGATGGGAGCCGAGCCCGCTTGAAGCATTGGCGCGGATCGAGGCCAAGCAGGCGGCGCGCCCATAAAAAGCCCCGGCGGCTGATCGACGGACCGACGGGGCAAGTCGCCTTTCTCTGCGTGACCTTATCAAATCCGGACGTCGGATGATCGCTCGCGCTTCCTGGTCGACGTCGCCGCCGCCTTGCAAGGTCGCGAGATCGGCGACGGCATCGTCGCTCGCGTCGCCGCCGAGGTGCAGCGCAAATATCTCCGGCCGCCCACGTGCATAGACGCAGGAGGCAGCGCGCCTGCTACCAGGCCCCGAATGCCCGTCCGATATCGAAGATCACGGCGCCCAGGGCGCAGACGGCAAGCCCGCCGCCGACCAGCGTCAATATCATTGCGGAGTTGGCGCGCAGAAGCGTCTCTTTCTCGACCAGGTGTGCCATCGCGGTCACCCTGCAATTCCCAAGGACGCAACGCCTGAGTCGGCGGGAGCACGCCGTCGCGTCCCGCTGTCAGGTGAAGCCCGTCTTGTCCACTAGAAGGGCGCGGTCGCTCGGATGCTCGTCCGCTGGCGCTGATGCCGCTCATTCACCTGTGCCGAAAACTAGTGTTCCGGAATCCGAATCTGTCAACTTTGTCCGAGCGCTTATTCGCTTCGCCTGCGCGATGTAGCCCACAACGTAGCCCAACCAGGGGAAATCGACTTTTTTCTGATCTCGATCATCCGTCTAAGTGTTTGATTTGGTTTGGCTCCCCGGGCCGGATTCGAACCAGCGACCAACCGGTTAACAGCCGGTTGCTCTACCACTGAGCTACCGGGGACCATTCGCCTCAGAGGAAGGAGCCGCCTATAACAAACGGGTTTCCCGTTGCCTAGCGCCAAATGCGTCCCCGCGAGCCGATGCGGCGCCCGGTTTCAATACGACAATGCCGGCCAGCGGGTGTCCGCGGCCGGCATGACTGCTCTCAAGCGCTCGCCGGGAGCGTCGTCGTCTTGTGGGGCCTTGCCGACCTCTGCGATCCGGCCCGTGTCAGGCGCGGTGGCTCAAGTCGAGCACCGCCTGCGGGATGTTTTCGCGCTGAGCCCGCGCGCCGCGAGCTGCGCGTCGGTCATCTGCGAGAGCGTCTTGAAGCGCTGCGCCATCAAGCGCGCCTCCTCGATGCCATCGAGAAAGGCGGTGATGCGCTGGAAAATCCGCGAAAGGAAGGCCGGGGCCCGGTGAATCAGTTGGGAGAGGGCAATGGTGGTCATTGAAGTTTCCTTTGTTCGTCATTTGTTTCTTGGAACTCTATATAGGCTGGTATACCACTGAAATCACCGTTAGTTATTGCATAGCAGCAATAGTGTGCTGCATGGCGGCATTCATGCATTCTTCATGCTTGGGGGTGCGGCGAGGCGATCGGCGCGGGGGCCGTTCTGATCATGCCGAGAGTTGCAGGCGGGGCGCCGGGAGGAGGGCCAGGTGCCGCAACGCTTGGAGGCCACGCCCGGAATTGAACCGGGGTACACGGTTTTGCAGTCTAAAGGCCACCCCTGACGCAAGCCCTGGTACTGACGGACTTTCCGGTGCGCGTGAAAGGCCCCCGGAAACATTGGGAAAGTTGTTGCAGTAAACGGAAATTGGATACAGTGTACCTGCAGGTCAAAGCCGGTTCGTGGCACTGACGAAAGACTGACGCGGGGTTTGCCATGGGTGACTGACGACAGACCGTGTAGCAAGGCGCACGCGCCCGGCCTGCTGTGGGACGCCGATCCGAAGATCCCCGGCCTGGGGCTCCGGGTGCACGTGGGCGGCGCGAAGTCGTTCTTCCTGAACTACCACCTGGATGGGCGGGAACGCCGCATCACGATCGGCCGCTGGCCGGCGTGGTCCGTCGAGGCCGCCCGGGAACAGGCGAAGGAATTCCGGCGCGAGATCGATAGCGGCCGCGATCCTGCCGGCGAGAAGCGCGAGCGGCGGGAAGCCCCGACCGTGCAGGACCTCATCGACCGCTACATAGCCGAACACCTGCCGCGCAAGTCGGGCGGCGGGCCGCGCCCGAAGATCGCCCAGCAGCGCATCAACGACGAAAAGAAGATGCTCGCCGAGATCGGCCACCAGCTCGGGATGCACAGCAAGGTCGCGGACATCCACGACAACGACATCCGGGCCATGCACCGGAAGATCAGCGCATCGATCGGCCGGCAGGGCCCGCGGGTGGTCAGGGCAAACCGGATCCTGGCCGTTGCCTCAAAGATGTTCTCCCTGTCGCTCCGGTCGTTGCCCGGCGAGAACAGGCCCTGGCGCGATCAGGCGCAGGGCAATCCCTGCCGCGGCGTCGAGAGGAACCCCGAGGACGGGCGCGAGCGGTTCTTCAGTCAAGCCGAACTCGCGGCGATCGGCGACGCGCTGGCCGACTATGGCTCCTCCGCGCAAGAGCCGGGCCGCACCGTGGCCAGGGCGGCGGCCGACTGCGTTCGACTGGTCATGTTGACGGGCTGCCGCCCGCAAGAGGCGATGCTCGCGGCTTGGGAGCAGTTCGACGCCGAGCCCGGCTTTTGGGTGAAGCCATCGGCGCACGTCAAGCGGCGCAAGGTGCACAAGCTGCCGCTGAGCCCGCCCGCGCTCGAACTGATCGAGCGGCTGCGCAAACGGCGCAAGGGCGGTGCGACCTGGGTATTCCCCGGTGCGGTGCCGGGCGAGCCGATCGCGGCGTTTCATCACGTCTGGAAATTCGTTCGCAAGCACGCCGGGCTCGGCAAAACCGCGCGGCTTTACGATTTGCGACATTCGTTCGCGTCCATCGGGGCCGGCGGCGGCTTGAGCCTGCCGATCATCGGGAGGCTGCTCGGTCACACGAACCGCGAACGACGCAGAGATACACCCACCTTGCCGATGATCCTGTCGCAGAGGCCGCGGAGAAGATCGGCGCGGTGATCAGCGGTGCCGGGAAGCCTGCCGCCGCGGTCCTGCCGCTGAAAGGCGGCCGTCATGGGTGACGATTACAAATTCTCCAATGACGAATTGGAGGAGGTTGACAAGCCCCAGATCAATGTTGCCGAAACGACGGCTCCCAGATTTCTTTCGCTATCGCGTCGTCGGCCCTGGAGAAGGCAAAGCGGGGGATTGGCGAGAACTTGAAAAGCGCGTTCGTTCCGACACGCTCAAGACCACGGAGCGCGCCTTCGTTGCCGACATCCTCGCCGGAAAGATCAAACGGCCAAGCCACAATCCTCCCGACTTCGAGGCGCAGCGCCGTTGGAGGAGGATCGCGGATTATGTCGTCTGGGGAGAGACGCAGAACATCAGAAAGAAACCGCTGATCGCCGATGCGGCGCGCGTGTTCGGGGTGGGCCGGAGTGCTGTGTATGAAGCGCTTAAGCGTCGTGGCAAAAGGGCTGAAGGGGCTCCGGGACTTCCTCCTGCGATCGCGCCGTGTGTCCGAACTGATTTCCAGGTTCTACTGGAAGCCGGGCGAACGAGTGCCCGAAGATCGCAACGGCGACGCGAGTTTAAGTCCAGCGAAGGGCGGACTTAGCCGGACGCCTTTGTTGATGACAGGCACCGCAACGTGGTCGATATGGGACGCACCTTATCGACACGAGGTGCCGCCCAATGCCACTCCCCGGATATCTCTCCGAAGAAGAACAGGCGCAACGGCTCGACCGAACCGTTCGCACGCTGCGCGACTGGCGCAAGCAGGGCATTGGTCCCAATTGGGTGAAGGACGGCAAGATCATCCGCTATCCCGAAGGCGCTGACCTAGACTGGCTGAAAACGCTGGAGCAGCGCCCCGTTCGCGAGCCGCGTATCGACCACCGACGCACACCCAGAAGGGGCCGTCATGGGCGATCGTGCCGAGGAGTCGCTGCCACCCTCTGCGCGATGGTCGCCCGCGCGATGCGCGCCGGCCTTGCCAACGACCATAGTGCGACTGACCGAGCTGCGCGCCAACATCGTCGCGATGCTGCGCGACGAATTCGCCGACATCGAGCGCAGGACGCGCCGAAGCCGACCATCGACTGATTGAAGACCATCGCGGCGCAATCCGCGCAACGCCGCGAGCTGAGATCAACCGCGCGAAAGGAAAGAAAGGAAGCCATGTCAATACCAACACAAGCAACCACGAAGCGCCGACCTCCGACCCCGCCGAAATCAACGCCCGGCAAAAACGCGAAGCCGAGGAACTGCTCGCCAAGCGCAAGGCGGCGCCGCCCGCATCGAACGGCAAGGCCACCGCGGCCACGCTGCCGGACAACCGCACCGAGCCAGAGAAATACGCTGACGAGGTCGCGCCGAGTTCTATTGTCGGCAGGCTCGTCAAGTTCAATAAGGACGGCGTGTTCGTCACCAGCGACGACGGCGAGCCGATCGGCTCGGAGCGGGAATTCTTCGCGCTGGTCGGGGATCTGCAACTCGGCTGGATCAAGTTTGGCGCCGAGGGCGAACCGCCGACGCGCATCGCGGGCTGCTTTATCCACGGGTTCAAGCTGCCCAAGCGCGCCGAACTTGGCGACGACGACCCCGGGCAGTGGCCGATCGGCCTGAACGGGGCGCCGACCGATCCGTGGCTGCACCAGCAAAACCTTGTGCTGCAGGACTGCGCCGACGGACAGATGTTTACATTTTCGACGACGTCAAAAGTCGGACGTACCGGCGTCGGCAACCTTGTCCATCACTACAACCGCATGCTGCGGCGTAATCCGGATGAGGTGCCGATCGTCCGGCTGCGCGCGGGCGGTTTCAACCACAAGGATCCGCGTGTCGGATGGGTACCAACGCCGGTCTTTGCCGTCGTCGGCAAGGCGCCCCGCGACAGCGCGGCGCAGGCCCGATACATCGATCGGCGCCGACCTCAACGACGAAATACCGATCTGAGGGGGGAGCCTGGCCATGAAAAGGCAAAGGAAGGCGGCCCGCAACCTCACCGGTAACGGGCGTAGCCTGCTGGAAAACTTGCGGGCCGAGATCGCAGAGGGCGCCGAGCTGCTTCGACCGACACTATCCGGAGGCGGACGAAGCAGAGCTGCGCGAACGATCCCAGAGATGCTCGGAAGCGCTACGCGATTGGCCGCTGGCCGACCGCCGACGAACTTGCAGCGAGGGCACGATGACGAGCCGGGCCCTGAAGCAGAAGCGAAGGCCGTCGGCGCAAATGCCGGCGGCGCTCTTTTCTGGAAACACGCTAGACCCGGATACGCGCGCAGCGCGAGCTGCATGACTACTCTGGAATTGCGCATCGCGTTGAAGGCCGGCGGCTTCGCACCGATCCCTTGCGTCGGCAAGTCCCCGCTGCTCGACTGAGTGGCAGACGAGGACCGACGTTGCCGACGAGGAGATTGCCCGCTGGGGCGGCGGCAACACGGGCATCCTGTGCGGCGACTGTCCCCACTCGATATCGACATCCGCCATGACGGCGCGGCGCAGGCGGTCGAGGATCTGGCGCGCGATTGGTTCGATGGTCGCGGGGTCAATCCTGACACGCTTCGGCGACGTGCCCAAGCGCGCCTTGCTGTTCCGCACCAATCGGCCGTTCCGAAAGTTTGTGCAGTGGTTCAGGGCGCCGGATGGCAGCGTGCACAAGATCGAGATGCTTGGGTGACGGCCAGCAAATCATCGTCGCCGGCGTGCACCCGGACACCGGCCGTCCGTACACATGGCACGGCGATCATTGCCCGTGGAACCTCCGCCGCGATGACCTGCCGGAGATCGCCGAGGCCGAGGCGCGCGAGTTTATCGAGCTACGCCGCCGACACGTTGAAAGAGCAATTCGGCTTCGAGCGCACCGAGCCGCCAAAGAAGGCCGGCGCGAACGGTCATGCCGAGGGCACGGCGTGCCGGCCGATCCGATCGAGGCGCTGACGGCAATGTACGCCGGCCGAGGGACGAGTCAACGCCACCTATTGCCCCGCCATTCCGGAAATGCTGCGGCGGGGTGAGCATCCCGACGATGTGCTCAAGCAGGTGGTCGACGCGGCAATGGCCGCGGCCGAGCGCGAGGGCCTCACGTGGAGCCGAGCGGACGAGGTCAAGCGGATTGTCCGGACCATCCTCAGCGAGTACCGCAACATGCGCGTTCTGCTGCGGGACTACGATCCGGCAACCGGCACCATTCCGTCATGTCTGCCGGGCGAGTTTCACGCGCCATGGATCAGGGCGATCGAAAACGGTCGGCGGCCCGACATCGGCTACAACAACGGCGGCTTCTATGTCCGCGCATACGCGATCAAGGGCAGCCCCGGCCAAGGTGAGAGTGCCGACACCGCTGATCCCAAGACCGCCGGCGGCGAGGACGAAACCACGGACCGAAAGACGCGCAGCAAGCCGGGCGCGTTTGTGTTGCGTCCGTTCATTCCGTTCGATCCCGCGACATTGCCGCCGCGCCAGTGGCTGTACGGCAGACACTATCAGCGCCGCACCGTGAGCTCGACGATTGCGCCCGGCGGCGTTGGCAAGAGCTCGCTGGATCTGGTCGAGGCGATCGCCATGGCAACCTGCCGCGAACTTCTGCGGCGAACAGCCGGAGGAGCGGCTGCGCGTCTGGTACCACAACGGCGAGGACAACCTCGACGAGATCCGGCGGCGCATCGGCGCCATCTGCCAGCACTACAGGATTCCGCAGGAGGAGTTGCGCGGCTGGCTGTGGGTCACATCGGGCGCCGAGTTCCCGCTGCGCGTGGCGCAAGGCTACACCAATCTGGTGATCAACGACGTGCTGGTGCGGCAGATCTCGGCCGCCATTGGCGACAACCAGGTGGACGTTGCGATCCTCGATCCGCTGGTGACGCTGCACTCGGTATCGGAGCAGGACAACAACAAGATGGATGCGATCGTCCGCATCTTTTTCCGGCATCGCCGACGAGCACGATTGCGCCTTTGAGCTCGCCCACCACACCCGCAAGCAGCCGGCCGGCAGCACCGCCGAATACGCCATGGACGATATCCGGGGTGCCAGCGGCACCGGCGACGCGGTTCGGGCCGCGCGGGTGCTCAACCGGATGAGCCAGGCCGATGCGGAAGCAGCCGCCATCGGCGAGCTCGAGCGGCTGTCACGGTTCCGGGTCGATCGCGCCAAGGGCAACTACAGCGCGCCGGCCAGGCCGCAACCTGGCGCCAGTTCGTCAGCGTCGAGTTGCCGAACGGCGACGAAGTCGGCGTGGTCACGCCGTGGGACTTCCCCGGCCAAGGGGCCAACAGCCCGGAGAAGGCCGCCGCCGATCGGAAGGCGGAGAAGGTGTTCCTGCAGCTACTGGACAAGTTCCTGGCCCGCGGCATCAACGTCAGCGCCCGCTCGGGCCGAACTATGCGCCGGCCAAGTTCGCAGCCGAGCAGGAAGCAAAGCTCGGCGAAGGTGTCGAAGGCGGCACTCAAGGCTGCCATGGACCGCCTGCTCGACAGCGGCCGGATCCGGTCAGAGGAGGACCCCCAGAAACGCGACCGGCGCCGGCTCGTGCCGAGCGAAGGGAGTGCCCAAAACCATGTCGCATATCGGTCGCATATCGGTCGCTTATCTGTCGCGTTATATACCCCTATAACCCCATAGCATATACGACATCCGTCACATATCCGGACCGTGGCCGTTCGCACGGCGCTACGCGCCGCCGTGCGGGAACCGTGCGACCTGCCACGGCCACATTGCGATATGCCCCCAAGCCGTTGCAAGAAAGGTTTCCTACCCGCGTATCGCAAGGGGAGAACCGGACATGTTCGCAATTCTGGAACAACAAGCGGACGGACGCCGCAACTGGGTGGCGAGGAGCAGTCTCGGCGGCAAGTCCTATGCGACGTGGTTCCAGGAATTCGATCCGCCGCACTACCTCGTCGTGGCCATTGGGCGCTCATTGGAAGCAACAGGTCGGCAATGCAGAACGGCCCGCTTCAATCGGAAGTCCTCTTTAGACCCCTATCAACAACCGACGCGCGTGCGAATTGCTGGCGGAGATCTGACGACCGACCCCGCCTGCCCTGCTACCGTAGGCGGCATGAATGACCGGGAATTAAGGGCCGTTTTGGCTGTTCTCAAAGTCATCATCGTGGTCCTGGCCGTCGCGCTCGCGGCCTCACTCGTGGTGCAATTGCTACTATGAACGTGCGTCGATTACGAAGCCCTTCGGCTACGGGATTCAACAACCGACGTGCGTGCGTGACCGGGTGGCCGCGACCGTCCGTGTGCCCTGGCGGTGCTATTCTTAGAAATAGAATGCGAGCGCGATGCCGAAGGCGATGAAGAACAGGGACATGCCGAGGGATGACACCCCGCCGATCTTTTATGCTGAGAGATCGTAACGCATCACAGCGTCACAATTAGCTATGAGTTTTCAAAAAGATGGGGGGATATCAAAATGTTTGGAAAGGTTCGCACGTATGACCGCCGCCGCCCTTTCGCGTTAATTTCCGCAGTATTCGAAATTATGGTTGACCAATGGCACCGAACTCCAAGTCTCCCAGCCAAGCGAGGTGCACCCTTTGGTCGCGCCAACGGAAGCTGTCGTCATGGAAAATATTCCCAGGCCGTCCGTGCGCAACGTCTGGCGGAGGGAGAGGCGGAGGCAGCGGCGGAGGCGGAGTGGCGCGGCAGCATCCGAATCGGCCCTTGGATTACGAGCCGATCCTCCGCGAGCTGGACCGTATTCGGGCGGCGCAGGAGCAAGAGGAATACTGGACTTTACTGACGAAGCACTGACCCATTTGTTTAGGGCAGGCCGCGGTCAGATACGGGTTGCCCCCCGATGCTTTAGGGGTTGCCTGCGGGTCATTTTTTGATTTTCGGAAATGGCTCTCGGTGTAAACGGAGGACGGGCCGCGGTCATACGAAGGAAGACGGCGTGAACATTTCGATACCCCCCAGTGGCTGTGACGCATCGAATGATCGCACTTGATGACAGGCGCTTGCAAGGGTTGCGATCGCGGCGACTGCCGTTCCGGTGCGCCGGCGCCGTGCGTGGCTTGCCGCCATTGCGAGGCGCCTCGAAGGGCAGACGCCAACCCGAGCCCGCCGCCGCCGGCGTCGAATGCAACGCTGCCGCCCCCGAAGGGCAGGCGTCAAGCAATACACCGTCGAAGTGAACATCGACCGGCTGGTGCTGGCGTTGGGCGAGGATGGTTTCCTGCAGGCATGGGATGATCAGGATCCGAATGCGATCGAAGGTGCGCTCGACAGGATGGTCGAAACCTACATTGCATCATGATCGGCTCCGATGTAACGCCGTAACCGGTAAGCTGGCCGAGCCTGCTAACATCACGGCTGAATTCTTTTTCAGGGAGGCCGCCGTGGCGTTGGGACCGATTGCAGCGAATTTAGAAACCGCGCAACGTGCCGCGCACTTTCCCTGGCTGGCGCGAACCTTGGCGATCCGATCGAAGGCGCTTGTCGGCGATGCGGACGCCTGGATCGAAGCGAACGCCCCGGCCCCGGTGCAACGAATTCTGAAAGCGCAGGTCGCTGCCGGTACAACACTGGATCCCGAGTGGGGCGGTGCTGCTGCCGGCGATTATAAAAATACAGTCGCTGCCTTCGTGGACAGTCTTAGGACCGCATCAATTTATTTTCGTCTCTTGTCGGACAACGGCTTCGTCCGCGTGCCGTTGCAGCGAAGGGTCGCAATAACGACAGCCACCGCTTCCGGTTGGATCGTTGGCGAGGGCAAGCCGGTGCCGCTTTCGCGGCTTTCGCTCCAAAATCAACTGCTGCAGCCACACAGAGCCGCTGCGTTAATTGTCGTGACCGATGAATTAGTCGGCGATGTTTCTGCCGCCGGGCAAGCACTTTTCGTGCGCGAACTCGAGGCGCAGTTGCCGATGCCGTGGATCAAAAGTTTTTCGATATCGTTATTGATGAAGCGACCGATGCCGAGATCATTACGTCAGGCGGTGACGATGCCGATGCAATCCTGGCCGATCTGCGCAGCGCGTTGATGGCGGTCGGCGTCGGCGGCAACAGCGGCTGTATCTGGATCGCAAGTCAGAGCGCGGCAAAATTTTTGTCGACGTTTCCGCAGAAATTTCCGGCTGCGAGCGCGCTCGGCGGCACGTTATTGAACTTGCCGCTGCTGGTCAGCAGCGCCCTCGCTCCTGGTGAACTTGTCTTGCTTGACGCCGCCGGCATCGCAGCCGACGCCGGCCCAATCGAGGTCAAGGCCAGTGCGCAATGCGACATCGAAATGGCGGACACGCCCAGATCGGACGCAACCACCGGCACCGGCGCGTTGTCGGTTCGATGTTCCAGGCCAACAGCACCGCAATCATGGCGACCGTTCTCTTTGGCTGCGAATTGCTACGCAGCGACGCCGTTTGCAAAATCGTCAACATGGGGAGGCTACCGCGTGACCGAACGCGACCAGCGCGAAATGCCGCCGGAAATTCCGCGCGGCGGTGCGGAAACTGTCACCGCGGATGCGGGGCCTCATCCGCGCGGTCGCCGAGGTGATGGCTGCTCAAATTCGTGCAGCTTCGTGAACGCATCGGGAACTGGAGCGGCGGCCGGTACCTGGAAAGGCCGGCGAGGGGGAAGCCAAGAAAGCTACGGCGCGGCAATATGTTTCGATCCGGTTCGGGATGGCACTGCAAGGCGCCCCACGCGTCAGCGACCCGGTGACTGACGCTGGCGCCTTCGTCGTCAAACGCGGCCGCGACGGTAAGGATGCGCGAGCTGACCAATCGGACGGATCGAGACGAGGACGGCCGAGCAGAGCTAAGAGCGTGCGGGCCTGCGTCGCGGCTTTCGCGGGCGCCGAGGCCCGGTGGCAGTCGAGTATCGAGTTGCTCATTGCGAAGCGTATTTCATACGCTTACGACCTGTAATCCTCCTGTCGGGTCGCTCGAGCGAGGCCGGTGCAGCGTCGCGGAATTAAGCACCGGTGATCGAACTCATATCACGCTGCACGTTGCCGACGACGCGCAGCTCGACCAGCCGCCAAGCCGCGCGCGAAACCGTTTCGGCTGACGTCATGGGAGGCGAACGAGTTCGCAATCCATATCAGCGTTGTCGACGCGGTTCGCAAATTCGCTTGGCCGGATTGCTTGTTTTTCCACGTTCCAAACGGCGAGGTGCGGGATCCGCGAACCGGCGCCAAGCTGAAGGCGATGGGGACGCGGCGCGGCGTGGCGGATCTGGTGTTCATCCGTCCCGGTGCGCCGTTGCTGTTCCTGGAATTGAAGGATCGCGTCGGCCGGCAGTCCGCAGCGCAGATCGAATTTCAGGCCGCGGCGGAACGTGCCGGCGCCCAGTACGAGGTTGCGCATTCGCTCGACGATGCGCTGGATGTGCTGTGGCGGCGCGGATTCCTGGCGCGCAAGCTGGTGTGAAAGCCTGAAGGGCGAACCCCGGCGCCTGGGGTGTGGTAGCGGAGGAGGTGCCGGGGTTCGCTTCCCCTCTTGCCACTGTGAGGGAATGAAATACTGCTGCTGAGCAGGCTAACGAGAGGTTAATACGCCGCCGTTTTTCTGGCGCAGGCCAACACTTGAAAACCGTCGCCGCTGCGGCATTATCCGGCAATGGTTTCCCTCACCGACCGTCAGCTTGCAGCCATCATGGATGCGGCGCGCACCTTGCCGGTCGAAGCTCGTCTTGCGCGGTGGCTACGGTCATTACGACGACGCCGATGTGAGCGACGTCCGGCGAAGCTGGCGTTGACCGGGCCTGGCACAGCAGCCGGCAGCGTAGCTTCGGCGACCGCGCGGCGGGGCCGCTTCCTCTGACCCGGGCTAGCTACACGCAATTGCAAATGTCATTACCTACCGCTGTCCCCCATTATTGCAACGATACCGGCTATCCAAGAACTCAGCGAATACCAGCGGGTTGAGCCGATTTAAGACCGTTACATTTCCGCTCAGCCGCTCGGCTTGTAGATAACTGAGGTACTCCTTGGTAATTATCAAATAGGATCCTTGCTGTGCTGGCAGGCAGTATCGGTGACGAGTTCCAGCTCTTGCCTCAACCAATATGACGCGCTCTACGGCTCCGACGACGTAGTAGAGACAACGGGTATTGTCACCCGTAACCGTACAGGCATCAAGAAATACGCTGGCCGTCATAACGTCCTGCTGCTGCGTTCGAACTGTGTTCGGCAGCAACGTCGCCACCACTGCGCACACTAATCTCAATTTGCAGTTTGCTCCGGTGTTCACAGACCGCGCCTTCTGCAATCGAATTTGGACGATGATTGATATTACAAGCGCAACTTGATCTTGACACCTCCCGGCGGAGTATTTTTTGGAGCGGTGCGGCGCCATGCTGAGAGTGCGCGGGCACTTCACTGACAGCGATGTTGTTGACGTCACGCAATTAGCGATGGTTGGTCTTGTGCAAACCGCCCAAACGCCGATTTACCCCCATGCTGAGATACCTGGGCGCGTCGATTAACACGCCCACGGCTTTCCTATTCGGTCGGATTCTGGTCTTGCCGCCGCCCGGATTCGGAGGAAATCTACTAGGACGTGTACTCATTAACGCGCGATGTCGGCTCCGCTGCTACCTCTGCGCAAACATGTCGACGATCTCCTCCGTGATCGGATTCACGATCAGGACCTGATCGCGGAACTTGACGTAGGTGTATTCTCTGAGGGTCGGCACCTGGGAGATCAGCGGTTGCGGCAGCGCGTGCGTTCACCCTTTCGGCAAATTGGCGCCGACCGCGGGCTCGAACGAAGCCGCGGGTTCAGTCGCCATATTGAAGCTCGCATCGGTTTGTTCCTGGTTGAGCGCCGCGCGGATTTGCGCGCGCTGCGCATCGGACAGTTGCAGGAGGGGTGGAACCGACGGCTGGTCCGGGATCGGGTTGGCCGCAGTGTCGGTCCCTTGAGCGATCGCCGCCACGGACACGGCCATCACAATGCAGCCGGCGGTCGCGCCGACGATCGCGAAACGATGCTAAGGCTCGCATGATTGGGCTCCGTATTGGGGTGCCCCCTTGGCATAACGCCCCCGGCTGACCTGGGTTTCGCGGCTGACGGCGTACTTTCAGGGGGTAAGCGGACGTGGGGCAAATCTTATGAGTACACGTCCTAACTCAGTCTTGCGGACCGGCACCTAGCCGCGCGAGGCTGTAGCGATGCAACGCCCGCGGCGGGGCGGCTCGTTGCTAGGAGGCCCGTGCAAGCCACAGCGGCGGCCGCTGGTGCGCTGGCGTGCTGACGACCGACGGGTCGGGCGAGACTGACAATTCGCTGACGTAGGCCGGCCGTACTTTCCTACCTGTACCCTAGGCCTTTGATTTTGTTGGAGGCCACGCCCGGAATTGAACCGGGGTACACGGTTTTGCAGACCGTTGCGTAACCACTCCGCCACGTGGCCCTTGAGCGGCTAGATACAGGAGCAACCCTGACCCGGCAACTGACCCCGACGGACAGGCCTCCACGGCCGGTGTTGGTTTGCGGCGGTTTGGCGGCGCCTTGCAATTGTCGCGGGCCTTGCCGATAGAGAGGCCGTCACCCGCGCAATCGTTTGGATTCCCCGATGTTCGATTTTGCCGCCGCGCGTCGCATGATGGTCGATGGCCAGGTCCGCACCAGCGACGTCACCGACCAGCGCATCATCGCGGCCATGCTGGACTTGCCGCGCGAACGTTTCGTCCCCGAGCCCAACGCGTTCCTGGCCTATCTCGACCTCGATGTTGCGGTGAGTGGCGGCACGCCGGCGCGCCGGTTGCTGAAACCCATGGTGCTGGCCAAGCTGATCCAGGCGGCCGAGATCGGCCCGAACGACCGCGTGCTCGATGTCGCCTGCGGCACCGGCTATTCGACCGCGCTGCTGGCCCGCCTCGCGCGCAGCGTGGTCGGCCTGGAGGAAGACGCGACACTCGCCCGCCATGCCCGCGAGAATCTGGCCACGGTGGCGGCGACCAATGCCGAGGTGGTGGTCGGCGCGCTGCCGGACGGCTGGCCGGCCGGTGCGCCTTATGATGTCATCCTGATCAACGGCGCGGCCGAGGTCGTGCCCGGGCGGCTGCTCCGCCAGCTGGCGGAAGGCGGACGGCTGGTCGGGGATCGTCGGGCGGGCGCCGGCGAGCAAGGCGGTCCTTTATCTCGCGGCTGGAGGGCAGGCGAGCGCGATTGCCGATCTTCGACGCCGCGGGCGCCGCCCTTGCCGGGATTCGCGGCGCCGCCCGGCCTTCGTATTCTGATACCCCCCAGGAGCGGCAAGTTTCCCACAGCGAAGTGTGGCGCGGAAAACGCAAGTTCTGCGTTTTTTCCCGATTTGCCCCCGGCAGATATCCTTCGGGGTTTCGCGAGTGGGCATTAGCCGCTTATGGTTGACCGCAGGGTCGGTAAGGTTCGGCGCGGGCCGGCGCGGTCGCGTTGGCCTTGGTCGCGCGGGTTTGGCCGCGTGGTGGCGTGGGGTCTTGGATGGTGCGGGGGCAGGGACGGCCGAGCACGGTCGGGCGGGGCGTGACCGCCCTTGCTGCCGTGCGGCTGTCGCCGGCATCTGGCTGGCGAGCGCGTCAGCGCGCAGGAAATGCCGGTCCAGCGCCGCGGCGCGGTGCCAGCCGGCACGACCACGATGAACACCGCCGCTGGTCCAGTCCTACCAGAACAATCCCCAGCTCAACGCCCAGCGCGCCGCGACCCGCGCGGTTGACGAGAACGTCGCGATCGCGCTCGGCGGCTACCGCCCGCGGGTCTTCGCCACCGGCAGCCTGACCGAAACCTATCTCGAAGACCTCAGCCGTACCGCGCCCGACCAACAGCTGCAACCTCGACCGACGTCAGGAATTGCGGCAGCGTCGGCGCCGCGACCTACGGCATCACCGCCACGCAGACGCTGTTCAACGGTTTCCAGACCGGCAATCGCACGCGGCAGGCGGAGTCGCAGGTGTTTTCGGCGCGCGAGTTGCTGCGCTCGACCGAGCAGACCGTGCTGCTGAGCGCGGCGACCGCCTACATGAATCTGCTGCGCGACACCGCGATCCTCGAACTGCAACGCAGCAACGTGACCGTGCTGGAGGCGACGCTGCGGCAGACACGGGATCGCTTCAATGTCGGCGAGGTGACGCGCACCGACGTTGCGCAGGCGGAATCCCGGCTGGCCGCCGGCCGATCCCAGTTGTTGACTGCGGAATCCAACTACATCACCTCGCGTGCGCAATACCGGCAGGTGATCGGCGTGGAGCCGGGCCGTCTGGTGGCGGCGATGCCGGTCGACCGGCTTTCGCCGCGCAACCTGCCGGGCGCGCTGGCGCGCGCGCGCACCGAGCATCCCACCATCACGACCGCCTCCTACAACGTCGACGTCGCGGCGTACCAGGTGAAGGTCGCGGAGGGTGCGCTCTATCCGACGCTGACGCTGCAAGGCGCCGCGAACAAGACCCACGGTTCGACCAGCAACCTGAACACGGCATCAGACTTTGTCGGCGTCCGCCACCGCCCAGCTTTCGGTCCCGCTCTACCAGGGCGGCGGTGAATACGCGACGATCCGGCAGGCCAAGGAGACCCTCGGTCAGCGCCGGCTCGACCTCGACACCGCCCGCGATCAGGTGCAGTCGACGGTCACGCAGGCATGGGGCCAGTTGGAGGCCGCCAAGGCGCAGATCGAGGCGACCCAGGCGCAGGTCGCCGCCTCCGAGATCGCGCTCAATGGCGTGCGTGAGGAGGCCCGCGTCGGCCAGCGCACCACGCTCGACGTGCTCAATGCCCAGCAGGATCTTGTGAACTCCCGCGTGGCGCTGGTGACCGCGCAGCGCGACCGCGTCGTCGCCTCCTACTCGGTGCTCGCGGCGGTCGGCAGCCTGTCGCCGCAAATTCTCGGGTTGGGCGTCCCGAATTACGATCCGATGGTGCATTATCAACAGGTGCGCGACAACTGGGGCGGCGTTCGCACACCCGACGGACGATAGGTTTCGCCGCGCGCGCGACAAACTTGCGTTCGACCTTCGACATGCCATATTGCTTCGATTCTGCGACGCTGGCGTGCGATCGGCAGAGGCAGAACCGGTGTGCGTCCGAAGTCGCTTCTGAGCATTGGATTGCGGACTTCTGAACCACCACACCGGTATCCATTGAGGCTAAAAGCGCGCTACGCTTCGACGCTGATTCGCGCCGAATCATAAGGTGCAACTCAGGGCGTGGGGACCTGAGCGGGGACGCGGCCAATGAACTCAGCCTGCCAAGGCACAAGAACCGACAATGGAGGAGATTCTCGCCTCCATCCGACGGATCATCGCCGACGACGACTCCACCAAGCCGCCGCCGAAGGCCGCCGATCCGGTGCCGCCGCCACCGCCGCGATGGCGCAGCGCCCCGAACCGATTCCGCCGCCGGCGCCGCCGCGCGTGGCGCCCGCCGCGCCGCCGCGCCGGCACCCGAGCCGGCGATGCGGCAGGCCGACATCGACGCGATGCTCTCGAATCTCAACGCGGCGTGCTCCGCCGCCGGTCGAGGAGCCGCCGGCGCCGGATATCCTCGAACTGACGGAATCGATGGCGACGGCGGAGCAGCACCCACCGAACGGCGGTTTTCGCACCATCGATGGACAATCGGACGTGGTGTTCGAGGAGCGGCCGTTTGACCCGGAACCCGCGCCGCGGCGGCGGTGCGGCAGCGGCGGACGCTGACGCGCTCGTCTCGGCGAGCGACAACCTCGGCGGTCGATTCGGCGTTCAATACGCTCGCCCACACCGTGCTGGTGCAGAACGCCCGCACGCTGGAGGATCTTGGTGCGCGAAATGCTGCGGCCGATGCTGAAGACCTGGCTGGACGACAACCTGCCGGGGCTGGTCGAGCGGCTGGTGCGCGCCGAGATCGAGCGCGTGTCGCGCGGACGCACCTAAAGCTTAGTCGGTCGGCGTTTCAATTCGCGCGCGAACCACACCGCCATCGCCGGCAGCGCGAGCCCCGCCACGACCAGCAGCGGCACCGCGCCGGCGCGGTCGAATACGATCGCGCCCAGGCCGACGCCGACCGTCTGCCCGACATAGATGGCGGAGGAGAACAGCGCGAAACCGGTGGCGCGCGCTTCCGGCGTCATCTGCGTGCCGCAGGTCTGCAGCGTGTTGTGGAGCGCGTAGAAGCCGAAGCCGTAGAGGCCGACGGCGAGCGGCGCGAGCCACCAGGCAAATCCGCTCGCCAGCACGAGATAGCAGGCGCCGCAAATCATCGCGCCGCCGACCGCAAGCCCGCGCTGCCCGAACCGGTTCACGAGCTGCTGCACAGTGGCGGCTGTAGACCAGCCCGCCGATCGGCGAAACAGCCGACGATCAGGCCGACGGCGGTCAGGCTCAGTCCGAAGCGCTGGTTGAGATCGGCGCCGACATAGGCGAACGCGCCCCAGCCGAAGACGGCTTCGAGGAACACCGCAAAAATCACGATCCGCGCCCATGGGTTCGACAGCACGGCCTTGTAGTCGGCGACAAAGCCGCGCGAGCGCTCCTCCGGCCGTCCGGCCGAGCGCGTGCGCGGATTGGCGATGAGCTCGTAGATCAGCCCGGCGGTCGCCAGCGCGAACATCGCCCCGAGGACGAAGAAGACGTTGCGCCAGCCGAACAGGTCGCCGAGCACGCCGCCCGCGGCCTGGCCGAACAGTTGTCCGGTGATCTGCCCGGTCAGGTAGCGGCCGAGCACCGGCTGGCGCCGGTCATACGGCGTCACATCGCCGACATAGGCCATCGACAGCGGGATGACCCAGCCGGCGCAGGCTCCTGCGAGCAGCCGCGCGATCGCGAGTTCGGTCAGCGAATTGGCGAGCCCGCAGGCCATGACCAGGATCGACGAGGCGAGGCACATGGTCATGACGGTCAGGTATTTGCCGAAGCGGTCGCCGATCGGGCCGATGAACAGCTGCACCGAGCCGTGCGCGACCGCATAGGCGGTGACCACCATGGCGGCCGCGCCGACGGTGGTGCCGAAATCGCCGGCGATCTGCGGGAGGAGCGAATCCGTCACCCGGACCTGGGCCTGGCTGGCGAATCCGGCGACCGCCAGCAGCACGATCGACCGGGTCGGGTTTGGCTGGGCGGCGGGCGAGGGGATGGCGGTCACGTATGGGGATTCGCAGTTTGGTAGGCGACCGCAAGCTGCGGCCGTTGACAGTATGCGGACTGACGCGCTTTTTACCGCGCCAACACCCGAAACCGAAACGACAATGATCGACAAGACCTACCAGCCCGCCGAGGTCGAAAAGCGCATCGATGCGCTGTGGGAAGAGCGCCGGCGCCTTCCGCGCCGGCCGGCCCGAGCGGCGCGCGGCCGAGCCCTATTGCATCGTCATCCCGCCGCCCAACGTGACCGGCTCGCTCCATATGGGGCATGCGCTCAACAACACGCTGCAGGACGTGCTCTGCCGGTTCGAGCGGATGCGCGGCAAGGACGTGCTCTGGCAGGTCGGCACCGACCACGCCGGCATCGCCACCCAGATGGTGGTCGAGCGCCAGCTCATGGAGCGCCAGGAGCCGGGCCGGCGCGCGCTCGGCCGCGAGAAATTCCTGGAGAAGGTCTGGGCCTGGAAGGCGGAGTCGGGCGGCACCATCATCAACCAGCTCAAGCGGCTGGGCGCGTCGTGCGACTGGTCGCGCGAGCGCTTCACCATGGACGAGGGGCTGTCGAAGGCGGTGCTCAAGCGTCTTCGTCCGCTCTATCGCGCCGGGCTGATCTACAAGGACAAGCGGCTGGTCAATTGGGACCCGAAGCTGCTCACCGCCATTTCCGACCTCGAAGTGCAGCAGGTCGAGACCAAGGGCCACCTCTGGCACTTCAAGTATCCGGTCGAGGGACTGCGCGACGCCTTCATCACGGTCGCCACCACGCGCCCGGAGACGATGCTGGGCGACACCGCGGTCGCGGTGCATCCCGGACGACCAGCGCTATCGCCATCTGGTCGGACGTTATGCGATCCTGCCGCTGGTCGGACGCCGGATTCCGATCGTCGCCGACGAATATTCCGATCCGGAGAAGGGCACCGGCGCGGTCAAGATCACGCCGGCGCACGACTTCAACGATTTCGAGGTCGGCCGCCGCCACGACCTGCCGCTGGTCAATGTGCTCGACCGCGAGGCCAATCTCAATCTGGAGAACAACGACGCCTTCCTCGACGGCCTCGACCCGATGGCGCCGGAACTGGTCGAGACGCTGCAGATGCACGGCCTCGACCGCTTCGTCGCGCGCCGCCTGATCGTCGAGCGCATGCAGGACAAGGGCCTGGTCGCCAAGATCGAGCCGCACGTGAACATGGTGCCGCACGGCGACCGTTCCGGCGTGATCATCGAGCCGTACCTCACCGACCAGTGGTACGTCGACGCCAAGACGCTGGCGCGCCCGCGGCGCAGGCGGTGCGCGAGGGGCGCACCGCGTTCGTGCCGCAGCAGTGGGAAGCCACCTATTTCAACTGGATGGACAACATCCAGCCCTGGTGCATCTCGCGCCAGCTCTGGTGGGGCCATCAGATCCCGGCGTGGTACGGCTGGGCGCTCGACAATGACGGTCAGCTCTCGATCGCGAAGACGGAAGTGTTCGTCGCGGAGACCGAGGCCGAGGCGCTCCAGCGCGCCAAGAACTACTACAAGAAGGACGTCGAGCTGGTCGGCAGCATGGACGACAGTCTCGGCAAGGTCGGCCTTAGCGGCGCGATGCCGGAGAAGGTTCCGGTCTGGCGCGACGAGGACGTGCTCGACACCTGGTTCTCCTCGGCGCTGTGGCCGTTCTCGACGCTCGGGCTGGCCGTACGACACCGCCGAGCTCAAGCGCTATTACCCGACCAACGTGCTGGTGACCGGCTTCGACATCATCTTCTTCTGGGTCGCACGCATGATGATGATGGGCCTTCACTTCATGAAGGACATCCCGTTCCGCACCGTCTACATCCACGCGCTGGTGCGCGACGAGCGCGGCGCCAAGATGTCGAAGTCGAAGGGCAACGTCATCGACCCGCTCGAGCTGATCGACGAATACGGCGCCGACGCGCTGCGCTTCACGCTTGCCGCGATGGCGGCGCCGGGCCGCGACATCAAGCTCTCGACCCAGCGCGTCGAAGGTTATCGCAATTTCACGACCAAGCTGTGGAACGCCGCCCGCTTCGCAGAGATGAACGAGTGCGTGACCGTCGCAGGCTTCGATCCGTCGGCGAACAAGGAGACGCTCAACCGCTGGATCGCGCACGAGACCCAGAAGGCGTCGCGCGAGGTCACCGAGGCGATCGAGGCGTACAGGTTCAACGACGCGGCGGGCGCGCTCTACCGTTTCGTCTGGAACATCTATTGCGACTGGTATCTGGAGCTCGTCAAACCGGTACTCGGCGGCCCCGACGGCCCGGCCAAGGCGGAAACGCGGGCGATGGTGGCCTGGGTGCGCGACGAGATTCTCGAAGTTGCTGCACCCGTTCATGCCGTTCGTCACCGAGGAACTCTGGCGCGTCACGGCGGAGCAGGGACCGCCACGCGACGGCCTGCTGGCATTGGCGGCATGGCCCAAGCACGCGCGGCTCTCCGACCACGTCGCCGAGGCTGAGATCGGCTGGGTGATCGATATCGTCACCGCCATCCGCTCGGTTCGCGCCGAGATGAATCTCACGGTCGCGACCGAGCTGCCGGTGGTGCTCGCCGGCGTTTCGCCGGAGACCGACGCGCGCGCCGGACGCTGGGCCGACATGATCCGGCGTTTGGCACGACTATCCAGCCTGTCGGTTGCGAAGACCGTGCCGCCGGGCTCGATCCAGCTAGTCGTGCGCGGCGAGGTGGTGGCATTGCCGCTCAAGGGCGTGATCGATTTCGCCGCGGAGGAAGCGCGGCTCCAGAAGGAAATTGCGCGCGTCGACGCCGACATCGCGCGCGTCGACTCGAAGCTCAACAACCCGAAATTCGTCCAAAACGCGGCCGAGGAAATCGTCGAGGGCGAACGCGAGAAGCGCGAGGAGGCGCAGGGCCGCCGCGCGAAGATCCTGGAGGCGCTGGAGCGGCTCAAGGGCGCAGCGTAATCGACAACGATCTCCAGGAAATAATTGTGGCCAACCTCAAGCTCACGCTCTCCTGCTGGAACTACGACCGCACCCGTCCGCTGATCGACGGCCGGGTGAAGCCCGATGGCATCGATCTCGACATCCAGATTCTGCGGCCACGGCAATCGTTCCAGCGCATGCTGGACAACCAGGAATTTCAGCTCTCCGAGCTGTCTCTTGCCTCCTACACGACGCTGAAGGCGAGGGGAAACTGCCCGTTCGTGGCGGTGCCGGTGGCGCTCTCGAAGATGTTCCGCCACTCCTGCATCTATATCCGCAAGGGCGCCGGCATCGAGAAGCCGCAGGACCTGCGCGGCAAACGCGTCGGCACCTGGCAATGAGCTCGACCGGCCTGTGTTTCATGCGCGGCATGCTGCAGCACGACTACGGCATCAAGTCGGAGGACATGCACTGGTTCATGGGCGGGCTTGACGGCTCGTCGAGCAAGCCGCTCATACCCGCTCAACCTGCCAAGCGCCGTCAAGCTCGATTTTCTGTCGGGCCAGGGCAGGCGCTGGAAAGATGCTCGAGGCCGGCGAACTCGACGCGCTGCTGTCGCTCTACATTCCGCAGCTCGTTCGCTCGACGGCGCGCCGCATATCGCGCGGCTGTGGCCGAACTTCAAGGAAGTCGAGCAGGACTATTACCGGCGCACCAAGATCTTCCCGATCATGCACACCGTGGTGGTGCGCGAGGACGTGCACCGCGAGCATCCCTGGGTCGCCAAGAGCGTCTACAAGGCGTTCTGCGAGGCCAAGGCGATTGCCGTCGACGGGCTCTACGACACCGACGCGCTGCATTTGGCACTGCCGTTCCTTATTGATCATGTGGAGGAGACCTGGCGGGTGTTCGGCAAGGATTTCTGGGCCTACGGCGTCGAGCCTAACCGGCCGACCTGGCAGGCGATCGCGCGTTTCGTGCACGAGCAAGGGCTCGCGCCCCGCGTGGTCACACCGGAGGAGATGTTCCCGGTGGCCGTCGACTAGCTTTCGAACGCTCCTGCCACTTGCAACCAGCGCGGTCATCGCGCACGATTTGCGCCTCGACATAGCAAGCGGAGGGCTCGCATGTCCGACGAAGCCAGCAACGTCGCCGTTCTCACGGAGGCCTATCGCCGCTGGAGCGACAGCCGCGGCGGCAGCGTCGACCATTGGATGTCGATCTGCGACGAGAACATTGAATTCGGTTCGCTCATTCAAGGAGCGGTTCCGAAGGTCGCCTACATGACCGAATACCGGGCGCGCGATGAGTTGGGCCGTTATTTTGAAGGACTCGCGCGCGACTGGGAGATGATCGAATACAAGGTCGATCAGTTCGTCGCGCAGGGCAATCGCGTGGTGATGCTCGGCCACTGCTCCTGGCGAAACAAGCACACCCACAAAGTGGTGACGACCCCGAAAGCGGACTCCTAGCGCTTTGCGAACGGCAAGGCGGTGGAGTTCTACGAGTATTTCGATACCGCGCAGGTGCAGCGGCCGTCGTCTGACCCGGCGCGTCCGAAGGAATGATCGTGACCGATCTCAACAACAGGCCCGGCGGGCCGAACCTGATCGTCACCGCCAAGACCGCGCACAAGGTGCATTTCCTCGACGCGGCGACGCTGACGATGCAGGCCACCATCGACATGCCCGGCTCGACCCACGAGCTGGCACTCTCCGCAGACGGTCGCACCGCCTACGGCACGGTCTACGGCGACGGCGTGTTCGCCAAGCGCGTGAACCCGGACCGCCGCATCGTGGTGATCGACCTGCCGTCGCGATCGCTCACGCGCGTGATCGATCTCGGCGCGGTCTACGCCCCGCACGGCGTGATGATGGACGAGCGCGGCACGCTGTGGTCGTCGGGCGAGCTCGGCAATGCCGTGCTGGCGATCGATCCCACGAGCGACAAGGTGGAAAAGATCGACGTCGGCCACACCGCGCATTGGGTGGCGGTCAGCCATGCGACCGGCAAAGTGTTCGCCTCGGTGAAATCGGACTACCTGGTGGTGATCGACGTCGCGCGCCGCACCGTCATCGACCGGATCGCGCTCCCGCACGTGGTCGAGGGATTGGCGGTTTCGCCCGACGGCGCCACCGTCTACGCCTGCGCCCAGGACGCGGCGGAGTTCTATGTCGTCGATACGCGTTCGCACGCGGTCACGCGCACGGTGCCGATCGATGGCGCCAATGGCGAGAAGAAGCAGATGCGCCGCGTGCGCGTGTCGCCCGACAATAAATATGTCGTCGTCTCGTCGAACCAGGACGCATCACGCGGCGATCTACGAGAGCGGCGGGCTGAAGCAGCTTGCGTCGATCCCGACCAAGAAGTCGCCGATGGGCTTCGGCTTCGCGCCGGGCGGCACACATGCCTATGTCTGCTGCCACGACGACGCCGAGGTGTTCGAGTTCGAGCTTGCGACCGGCCGCGTCACCCGCACATTCCCGACGGCGGCGGGTTGCGAGTTCATCGTGGCCTATCACTGAGCCCGGGCGAAGCTCGCGCAAGACCACGCAAGGCTTGCTTTCGGGGTGCCGCACGGTACAACGGCGCCGTCATGAACATACCAATGGGCGCCGTCCAAGGCGCGGAGGCGCGGACGCCATTTGCCCCTGAGATCGCGCGCCGCCGTACCTTCGCAATCATTTCCCACCCTGACGCCGGCAAGACCACCCTGACGGAGAAGTTGCTGCTGTTCGGCGGCGCCATCCAGCTCGCAGGGCAGGTGAAGGCGAAGCGCAATCGCCAGTCCTCGCATTCCGACTGGATGACGATCGAGCGGGAACGCGGGATTTCGGTTGTGACCTCGGTCATGACGTTCGAATACGACGGCCGCATCTTCAACCTGCTGGATACGCCCGGACACGAGGATTTCTCGGAGGACACCTACCGGACGCTGACAGCGGTCAATTCCGCCGTGATGGTCATCGACGCCGCCAAGGGCATCGAACCGCGCACGCGCAAACTGTTTGAGGTTTGTCGCCTGCGGGACATTCCGATTCTGACATTCATCAACAAGATGGACCGCGAGAGCCGAGATCCATTCGAATTGCTGGATGAGATCGAACATACCCTCGCGCTCGACGTCGCTCCGGTTAACTGGCCGGTCGGGCGCGGCCGCGATTTTGTCGGCGACCATCGATGTGGCGACTGGCGGCGTGCGGCTGGTCGAAGGCGACGCCGGCAGGGCCGGGACGCTGCGGGTGATGAGCATTTCCGAGATTGCGTCGCGCAGTCCCGCGCTGAGCGCCGAAGGGATCGAGGAGGAATTGGCGCTCGTCCGTGAAGCCTGCAAGCAATTCAACCTGCAATCGTTCCGGGAGGGGCATCTTAGTCCCGGTGTTCTTCGGCAGTGCATTGAACAATTTCGGCGTCGGCGACCTGCTCGACGCCATCGGTTCGATGGCGCCGCCGCCGCGGGAGCAGAAGGCCGATACCCGCGTGGTCTCTGCCGACGAGGACCGCATGTCCGCGATCATCTTCAAGGTCCAGGCGAACATGGACCCCAATCATCGCGACCGCATCGCCTTTGCGCGCCTTTGCTCGGGCAAGCTCACGCGCGGCATGAAGGTCCTGAACAATCGCACCGGCAAGCCGATGACGTTGAACGCGCCGCAATTTTTCTTTGCCAAGGACCGCGCGCTCGCGGAGGACGCTTATGCGGGCGACGTGGTGGGCATCCCGAACCACGGTACGTTGCGGATCGGCGATACATTGACCGAGGGCGAGGTGCTGAATTTCGTCGGCATTCCGAGTTTTGCGCCGGAGATCCTTCGGCGTGTCCGCCTGCCGGACGCCATGCGGGCGAAACGGCTGCGGGAAGCGCTCCAGCAGATGGCGGAAGAAGGCGTCGTGCAGGTGTTTCGGCCGCAGGACGGATCCCCGGCGCTGGTCGGTGTCGTCGGCACCTTGCAGCTCGATGTGTTGCAGGCCCGACTGAAGGATGAATATCGCCTCGACATCATGTGGGATGTAGCTGAATTCGCGTTGGCACGCTGGATCGCATCGGACGACCCCAAGGCGTTGGCCACCTTCGTCACGGCTAATGCTTCGTCGATCGCCGAAGACCTCGACGGCGACGTGGTGTTTCTTGCGCGCAACCAGTTCTATCTGGACTACGCCCGCGAGCACGCGCCCGGCATCAGGTTCACGGACGTCAAGGACATCTACAATCGTTCCCCGACGACGTGACGTTGGTCGCACCGCGGTTTCGCGGCTGCGGCAAACCTCGCCCCGCCGTCAACGCGCAGTCCGTGCACGAAACGGCTTGCTCAGAAAGCGCGATCCCTCGAGCCCGTAGCGCCAGGGCAGGGCCGCGGCCTTGGTGATTCCGATTCGCGGGCCGATCGCGATCGCCACGTCGTCCGCGCGCGGCGCGAGCGCGAAAGGCGGTTGATCGAGCGCGAGCCCGTTGTGCGCGCCGGTGATGCCGAGCGCTTCGCAGACGCGGCCCGGACCCGAGCACAGCAGCCGCTCGTCCTTGATCCCACGGCGGCGTCGCATCGCCACGATGCCTTCGGTCGGTTCGATGGCGCGGATCAGCACGGCGCTGGCGGAGCCTTCCTCCTCGCAGACGAAATTGACGCACCAGTGGATGCCGTAGGAGCGGTAGACGTAGGCATAGCCCGGCGGGCCGAACATCACCGCGTTGCGCGGCGTCTGTCCGTTATAGGAATGCGCCGCCGGATCGGTGTGATGATAGGCCTCAACCTCGACGATCCGGCCGCCGCTGCCCCTGAACAACAATGTCGCGCCGACGAGATCGCGCGCCACCGCGTGAACGTCGCGGGCAAAGAACGAGCGGCGAAGGCGACGCGGCATGATCGGCGTGTAAAAGTCGGTGGTTGCTTAATCAAACCCTAGCAGAAAGCATCGTGTTGGAATTGATGGTTTCACGGACCGTGCAACGCTTGCGGCCGTTCCTTGGCGGGATGTGTCGCCGAGGGTGCCCTCCGGCCAGGCTGCCTCAGGTCAAGTCGTTTCAGGGCGCGCTGCTGCCGGTCTAGGATTCGCCAACTAGGACTCGCCACGGAAGTCGGCTCCGCCAAAGTCGGGTATCCGCATGCGTTGTCGCTGACGAGCCGGCGGCTCAGATCCGATAAGTAGTGCGGATCGCGCCCCAATGCTTGCCGAACACGCGGATCGGCGCCGCGACTGAGCGGATCAGCAGCTCCTTGCCTTCGCGCTCGTGGCGGAACTGCTGGATGGTGTAGGGCCGGGTACTGCGCGCGGCAGTGAGCCGCATCGGGTCGTCATAGATGCGCCGGTTGCGGCAATTGCGTTCGTTCCAGCGCGGATCGCCGGGACGCTGCGGTTGCGAATGCTTGGGCCGGTGCACCGGGATATAGCCGTTGCGGTCGATGGCCGCGCATAGCGTCATGTTCGCATTGGCGTCGTAGAGCGGATTCTGGATCGGCGGCAGGACCTGTTCCAGCAGGCGGAGAAACCGCGTGCTGTACTGCACCGGCTCGGTTCGCTCGATCGGCACATAGTTGTTGTCGAACAGATCGTCGAACGTGATCCGCCCACTCGACACGAGCTGCTCGAACTCGGCCGATATCTGCCCGGCGACCTTGACGGCGCGCGCGACCAGCACGCTGTTTTCCTCGCGGATGGCGGCCAGCTTGCTCGTCGAGCGCCTTGCGCTCGCGCTCGTCGATGCGGGTGAATGCGAAGGTGCAGGCCCTGGTTCGAGCAATTCGCAACCCGCACCGCGGCCGAGCCGATGCCGGTAATCGAGGCTTCAAGGACGGTGCCGACCGGCAATGTTCCGACGCCGTCGAACGTCGCCAGCATTCCGCCTTCGGAGAGGTCGAGGGTGTGGCCGCGAGCCGTGCCGCCCGGATGGTGCAGCGTGACCGGGATTTCGCAGGGCAGGCGGTCGTGGCGGCGGCGGTCGCCGATCTCGGTCTGGCGCAGGAAGATGGTGAAGCGCGTCTTCAACTCGGAGGCGAGCTGCACCATGGAAATGCTTGAGCGGTCGACGATATCGCTCTGCCCGCTGGCCGCTGCCGCCGCTTGCTCGATTTCGACCGCGCCATCGGCGACGGCGGTGACGAATTGCGAGGAGACGGCCGCATTGCGCGCGAGTTCCGATGTCGTGGAATTCTGCTCGACGGCGGCCGCGGCAACGGCGCCGAACACCGGCTGCACGTTCTCGACCATGGTGACGATCTGGTTCACGGCGCGATCAATTGGGCTGCGTCATTCTGGAGCTTGCCGATCCGCCCGGCGATCTCGTCGGTCGCCTTCTGCGTCTCGACCGAAAGCGCCTTGACCTCGTCGGCGACAACGGCGAAGCCGCGTCCGGCGGCGCCGGCGCGCGCGGCTTCGATCTTGGCGTTGAGCGCCAGCAGGTTGGTTTGCTTGGCGATGGCGGCAATGAGATTGACGACGTTGCCGATCTCGCCGGACGATTGTTTCAGGCCGTCGAGGCTGTGCCCGGCGGTGCTCGCAACTTGATGGACTTGCGCGGTCAGCGTGCTGGCGTGATCGACCTGCCGGGTGATCTCGGAGGAGGAGGCGGCAAGTTCCTCGGTCGCGCCCGCAAGCTGGCTGGCGTCGCGCTTGGAGTCGCTCGACTGCCGCGCCAGCGCCTCGCTGCGCTGGCGGATCGCCTCGAGCGCATTGACCGAAGCGCTGGTGCCTTGGTGGACCGCCGCGGCCGCGCCCTCGACGCCCCGGATCATGGCGCTCAGGTCGGCCTCGATCAGGTCGATCGTTTCGCGGATGACGTCGACGCGCGGCCCGGCCACCGGCTCAGGCTCGGTCGGCGGCGCCTGGACTTCGGGATCGGTTCGGGGCGGGCGGCGGCGGCGAAAGCGGTCGAGGAGATGCGGCAGCATGTTTGGATCCAAGGTGACGGGACACGGGCACATCCGGGGTCGCTCGTCGCTGGGCTCCGCACTGCACTGCACAAATTTCAGTGGGAATCGCGCGATCGGTACCTAAGGGCTGCCAGCCAAACCTTTCGGGAGTTTAAAGCTAACGGCCCGTTGATGGATTGGGCGAAGCTGTGGCGAGCCGGCAACGAATGTTGCTTCCTAGCAACACGTCCAGAACATTTCTGCAGTTGCCCCAGCCGGTGTGGCCGCGCCGCTATTTGGCCATACGCTTCTTCGAGATCGAAACGCCGCAAGGCGTTGCGTCACTTTCCGGTTGCGTGGTGCGAGGCAAAGCGGCGCTGGGGCTGACGAAATCGATGGATGCCAAGACCAATTTGAAGGCGAAGCTGCCCAGCCGGCACGTGACCGAGGGGCCGGAGCGCGCGCCGCACCGTTCCTACTACTACGCGATGGGGCTGACCCGCGAGCAGATCCATCAGCCGTTCGTCGGCGTCGCGAGCTGCTGGAACGAGGCCGCGCCCTGCAACATCGCGCTGATGCGCCAGGCGCAAGCGGTGAAGAAGGGCGTTGCTGCTGCCGGCGGTACGCCGCGCGAGTTCTGCACCATCACCGTCACTGATGGCATCGCCATGGGGCACGAGGGCATGAAGTCCTCGCTGCCGTCGCGCGAGGTGATCGCCGACTCCGTCGAGCTCACCATGCGCGGCCACGCCTACGACGCGCTGGTCGGCATCGCCGGCTGCGACAAGTCGCTGCCCGGCATGATGATGGCGATGTGCCGTCTCAACGTGCCGTCGATCTTCATCTACGGCGGCTCGATCCTGCCGGGCACCTTCAAGGGCCAGCCGGTCACCGTCCAGGACGTGTTCGAGGCGGTCGGCAAGTATTCGGTCGGCGACATGTCCGACCGCGACCTGGAGACGCTGGAGCAGAACGCCTGTCCGTCGGCCGGCGCCTGCGGCGCGCAGTTCACCGCCAACACCATGGCGACGGTATCGGAAGCCATCGGCCTCGCGCTGCCGTACTCGGCCGGCGCGCCTGCGCCCTACGAGATCCGCGACGCGTTCTGCATGACCGCCGGCGAACAGATCATGGACCTGATCAAGATCGGCCTGCGCCCGCGCGACATCGTCACCCGCAAGGCGCTCGAAAACGCGGCGGCGGTCGTCGCGGCGTCCGGCGGCTCCACCAATGCTGCGCTGCACCTGCCGGCGATCGCGCACGAATGCGGTCTCGAATTCGATCTCTTCGACGTCGCCAAAATCTTCAAAAAGACACCATATGTCGCGGATTTGAAGCCAGGCGGCCGTTATGTCGCCAAAGACATGTTCGAAGCTGGCGGCGTCCCGCTGTTGATGAAGACGCTGCTCGACCACGGTCACCTGCATGGCGATTGCATCACGGTGACCGGCCGCACCATCGCCGAAAATCTCAGACGGGTAAAGTGGAATAAGGACCAGGACGTCGTTCGTCCTGCCGATAAGCCGTTGTCAGTCACCGGCGGTGTCGTGGGCCTCAAGGGCAATCTCGCGCCCGAGGGTGCCATCGTTAAGGTTGCCGGCATGAGTGAGTTGAAATTTACCGGTCCCGCGCGTTGTTACGACGGCGAAGAAGCCTGCTTCGAAGCCGTCAAGAACCGTAAGTACCGGGAAGGCGACGTGCTCGTGATCCGCTATGAGGGCCCCAAGGGCGGCCCCGGCATGCGGGAGATGCTGGCGACGACCGCCGCGCTCTACGGGCAAGGCATGGGCGGCAAGGTCGCCCTCATCACCGACGGACGTTTCTCCGGCGCGACGCGCGGCTTCTGCATCGGACATGTCGGCCCCGAGGCCGCCGTCGGCGGACCGATCGCGCATGTTCGCGACGGCGACATCATCACGATCGACGCCGACAAGGGCGTGCTCGAAGTCAATCTGACCAAGGCCGAGTTCGAAAGCCGCGCGAAGTCCTGGAAGCCGAGGGCGCCCCAGTTCACGTCCGGCTATTTGTGGAAATACGCCCAGCAGGTCGGGCCGGCGCGCGATGGCGCGGTGACCCATCCCGGTGGTGCGGCTGAGAAGTCGTGTTATGCGGACATCTAACGCCGTTGTGAGCCTCGGCCTGATCGGCTTGGCGTTCGGCTTCTCGCCGGCGGCAAGCTTCGACGGCACGCGCACGCCGGAGATGGCGCCGGTCACCGCGCCGTTGCCGCCCGCGCGCGTTGCGCCGCTCAGCGCGGTTCCGGTGGCGCCGCACGAACGCGGCGCTGCGGGTCCCGCGCTGAGCGCCGTTCCGCCGGTGCGGTCACGCCGTTCGATGCGCTGCGTTCCGGCAATCAGATGCTGCGCGAGGGGCGGGTCGACCAGGGCTTGCTGGCGCTCGAATACGCCGCCGAGCGCGGCGTGCCCGGCGCGATCTGGAAGCTCGGCCGCATCTACGCCGACGGCGATGGCGTCGGCATCGACGAGAAGCGCGCGTTCGAATACTTCCGCAGTCTGACCAAGGCGCACGCCTACGATCCGCCCGGCACGCCGCATGCGCGCTTCGTCGCCAATGCGTTCGTGACGCTCGGGCACTTCTACCTGAAGGGAATCCCGGACGCCGACGTCAAGCCGGATCCGGTCGTGGCGCACGGCATGTTCCGGCATGCGGCGTCCTACTTCGGCGATCCGGAAGCGCAGTATCAGGTCGGCCGCATGTACCTCGAAGGCGCGGGCACGCCGAAGGATGCCGTGCAGGCCTCGCGCTGGCTGCGGCTCGCGGCCGACATGGGTCAGCGCAACGCGCAGGCTTTGCTCGGCGTCCATGCTGTTCAAGGGCACCGATCGTGTCGCGACAGGCTGCGATGGGACTGTTCTGGCTGACGGTCGCCAAGGATGCGGTCGCCAAGGAAGGCGGCGGCGCCGGACGACAAGTGGATCACCGACACCTATTCCAGCCGCATTCGCCCAGGCGACCGAGGACGAGCGCGTCTGGCGCACAGCTATCTCGAGCGCTGGATGCGAAAGCGGCGCTGACGCTGGCAAGCTCGCCTCCCAGCCCGGCCGAAGGGTATGGCGAACTTCTGAACCGCCACACCAGCCCGTGCCACCGCTGCTATTTCACCTCGATCGCGAGATCGACGACCACGGGAACGTGGTCGGACGGCTTTTCCCAAGCCCGGACATGGCGATCGATGGTCGCGCTGACGAAGCGGTCGGTGGCCTGCGGCGACAGCAGGACATGGTCGATGCGGATGCCGTTGTTCTTCTGCCAGGCGCCGGCCTGGTAGTCCCAGAACGTGTAGAGGTCGGGACTGTCGCTGGCGGCGCGCACCGCGTCGGTCAGGCCGAGATTGATGAGCGAACGGAAGCGTCCCCGGGTCTGCGGCAGGAACAGCGCGTCGCCGACCCAGGCGGACGGATTGCGGGCATCCGCCTCCGTCGGAATGACGTTGTAATCGCCGGCCAGGACCAGCGGCTCTTCCAGCGCCATGCGTTCGCGCGCATAGTCAATAAGCCGGTCCATCCATTTGAGCTTGTATGAGATATTTGTCGGTATTCGGGCGGGTTGCCATTGGGCAGATAGATCGAGGCGACCCGCACCACGCCGCCTTGCGTCGAGATCACCGCCTCCAGGAAGCGGGCCTGCTCGTCGCCATTGTCGCCCGGCAGCCGGGCAGTCACCTCGTCGAACGGGGCCTTGGACAGGATCGCGACGCCGTTGAAGCCCTTCTGGCCGTGGATGGCGACGTTGTAGCCGAGCGCCTCGAAGGCCTCCCGCGGGAACGCGTCGTCCACGCATTTCGTTTCCTGGAGGCAAACGACGTCGGGACTGCGCTCGGCGAGCCACGCTGTGGCGCTGTCCAGCCGCTGCTTCACGGAGTTGACGTTCCAGGTCGCAATGCGCATTTAGAATACCTCAGCAAGGCGGCCTGAGGCGCAAGAACGCACCCCAAACGCTCGAATTTACGCTGTTTTTGCGGTGTTGGTTCAGTGTACTCTGTTATGGGCATATGATAGAACACCTCAAAATAAGCGACAAAGAATCGCATGCGGAGGTGGACATCCAGAGAGGGAGCCAGGACGCGCGCTTTAGAGCCGCTCCGATATTGGAATGAACAGACGGATCCTGCTGATCGGGGTGGCAGCGGCGCTAGCCCTCGCGGGCGGCTTTGCCGTCACGCGTGGCGTTTGGACCCCGCAGGGTGCGGTTGCGCAGTCGCCGAAGGGGAAAGGCAAGAGCGCGGTCGCGGTCGACGTCGCGCAGGCGGTCAAGAAGAAGGCTCCGGTTCGCGTCGATCTGCTCGGCAACGTCACGCCGATCGCCGCGGTCGCGGTGAAGCCCCGCATCGACAGCGAGATCATCGAAGTTCACTTCGGCGACGGCGCCATCGTCCGCAAGGGCGACATGCTGTTCACGCTCGACCATCGCGCGATCGATGCGCAGATCCGGCAGACCCAGGGCATCCTCGACGGCGCCAAGGCGCAGCTTGAGCAGGCCACGCGTGACGTCGAGCGCTACGAGGCGCTGGTGGCCAAGAACGCGACCACCATGGTGACGCTCCACAACGCCAAGACCCAGGTCAACATCTTCACCGCCGCGGTCGAATCCAACTCCGCGCAGCTCGAGCTGTTGCGAGTCCAGCGCGACTATCACGTTCATTCGCGCGCCGATCACGGGCCGCGTCAGCATGGCGAACGTGAAAGTCGGCAACTACGCGCGCCAGGCCGATCCGATCCCGCTCGCGACCATCATCCAGGTCGCTCCGGTCTACGTCACCTTCGCGCTGCCGCAGCGCAATCTGGCGGAACTGCGGCAGGCGATCACCAACGAGACCGCGACCATCCAGGCGGTCGTTCCCGGCGACAGCCGGCAGGCCACCGGCCAGGTCACCATGATCGAGAATACGGTCGATGCCGCGACCGGCACCGTGCCGGTGCGGGCGACCATGCCGAATGCCGACGAACTGCTCTGGCCTGGCACGCTGGTGCAGGTGCGGCTGATCTTCCGCGAGGAGGAGGCGGTCGCGGTTCCTTCGACCGCCATTCAGGTCGCCCAGGCCGGGCCGTTCGTGTTCGTGGTCAAGAACGGCGTCGCCACCGTGCAGCCGGTCAAGGTTGCGCGGGTGTTGGAAACGGAAACCGTTATCGAGAGCGGGCTTGAAGGCGGCGAGGTCGTGGTGGTCGAGGGTCAGCTTCGGCTGACCAACGGTTCTCGCGTCACGCCGCGCGAGACCGGCACTGGGTCCTGACCATGGGCTTGTCCGAGCTGTGTATCCGCCGTCCGGTGCTCACCACGCTGATCACCGCGACCTTCATCGTCTTCGGCGTATTCTGCGTACCGGCTCCTGGGCGTGGCGGCGCTGCCGGCGGTTGACTTCCCGACCATCCAGATCAATGCGCAACTGCCGGGCGCCAGCGCGGAAACCATGGCGGCCTCGGTCGCGTCGCCGATCGAGCGGCAGCTGTCGACCATTTCCGGCATCACTTCGCTGACATCGACGTCGTCGCTCGGCCGCAGCTCGATCATCGTCCAGTTCGAGCTTAACCGGAACATCGACAGCGCCGCGCTCGACGTGCAGACCGCGTTGACGGTGGCGGCGCGCCGGCTGCCGATCGAGATGACGACGCCGCCGAGCTTCCGGAAGGTCAATCCGGGCGATTTTGCGGTTCTTGTCATCAGCGTGAACTCGCAGACCCTGCCGCTCTCGAAGGTCAACGAATTCGCGGAGACCCAGCTCGGCGCAGCAGATCTCGCAGCTGCCGGGCGTCGCTCAGGTCGAGGTTTACGGCTCGCAGAAATTCGCTATCCGCGTTCAGGTCGATCCGGTGGCCGCGGCTGCCCGCAATATCTCGCTCGATGAAATCCGCCGGGTCATCGCGGCGACAAATTCCAATACTCCGGTCGGTACGCTCTACGGCCCGCGTCAGAACGTGACGCTTTCCGCGACCGCGGCGATGCGCACGGCCGAAGAATACACGTCAGGTCATCGTCGCCTACCGCAACGGCGCTCCGGTGCGTTTGCAGGAGGTCGCCGACGTCATCGAGAGCGTGGAAAACAACCGGCAGGCGACCTGGTTCAACGAGAACCGCGCGGTCATGCTTGGAGTGCAGCGCCAGCCCGGCTCCAACGCGGTGTCGGTGGTCGATGCTGTGCGCGAACGGTTGCCGCTCTATCAGGCCTCGCTTCCGGCCTCGGTCAGTCTCGAAGTCCTCAACGACCGCTCGATCTCGGTGCGCGAATCCGTCGAGGACGTGCAGGTCACGCTCGCTGATCGCGATTGCGCTGGTCGTGCTGGTGATCTTCCTGTTCCTGCGCTCGGCGTCGGCCACCATCATTCCGACGCTGGCCGTTCCGGTATCGCTGATCGGCACCGCGGCGGCGATGTACGCGCTCGGATTCTCGATCAACAACATGACGCTGTTGGCGCTCACCTTGTCGGTCGGGTTCGTGGTCGACGATGCGATCGTGATGCTCGAAAACATCGTGCGCCACGTCGAGAACGGGATGCGGCCGTTCGAGGCCGCGCTCAAGGGCGCGAAGGAGATCGGCTTCACCATCATCTCGATCACGTTCTCGCTGGTCGCGGTGTTCATCCCGGTCCTGCTGATGGGTGGGATGGTCGGCCGCATCTTCCGCGAGTTTGCGGTGACGATCGCGGTCGCCATCATCATCTCGGGATTTGTTTCGCTGACGCTGACGCCCATGCTGTGCGCCCGCATGCTGCGCCATCAGCCCGAAGGCCAGAAGCAGAACATCGTGCTGCGCGGCTTCGAAGCGATGTTCAAGAGCTGGATGCGCGGCTACGAGTGGAGTCTCGACAGGGTCATCAAATACAAGGCAGTGATGCTGGCGGTCACGGTCGCCACGCTGTTCGGCACCGTGTGGCTCTACATCGTCATCCCGAAAGGCTTCTTCCCGAGCGAGGACACCGGTTTCATCTTCGCGACCACGGAGGCGCAGGCCGACGTGTCGTTCCAGTCGCTGTCCGAGATGCAGGCCAAGGTCGCCGCGATCATTCGCGCCGATAAATCCGTCAACTATCTCAATTCCACGATCGGTCCGGGCGGTCCGTCGCCGACCGCGAACATCGGCCGCATTTTCATCGCGCTCAAGCCGCGTAACGAGCGTCAGGACAGCGCCAATGAGGTGATCCAGCGGTTGCGCGTGCGCCGCCAACACCGTGCCCGGCCTCGCCGTCTATCTCCGTAGCGTGCAGAACCTGAACATCAGCGGCCGGCCGTCCAAGGCCGAATATCAGTACACGATGACGTCGAGCGATACGGATACGCTTTATCGGGTCGCGCCCGAGCTGCAGGCCCGCGTCACCGAGCTTTCCTCGGTGCGCGACGTCACCACCGATCTCGATCTGCGCAATCCGCAGATGAACATCGAGATCGATCGTGAAAAGGCCGCCGTCTACGGGATTTCCATCGATCAGGTGCGGCAGGAATTGTTCAATGCCTTCGGCTCCCGCCAGGTCGCGACCATCTACACGCCGGACGACGACTATCAGGTGATCCTGGAGAGCAAACCGGAATTCCAGACCGACATCTCGGCGCTCTCGCGCATCTATCTCAAGACGGCGAGCGGACAATCGGTGCCGCTGGAGGCGGTGACGCGGCTCACCTCCTCGGTGGGACCGCTGAAGGTCAACCACCAGGGCAACCAGCCGGCGGTGACGATCTCCTTCAATCTCGCGCCCGGGCACTCGCTCGGGCAGGCGGTGGATGCGATCCGCGAGATCGAGCGCGATGCGCGCCTGCCGGCGACCGTCACTTCGGCGTTCCAGGGCTCCGCGCAGGTGTTCCAGGATTCGCTCAAAGGGCAGGGCATCCTGGTGCTGGCGGCGATCTTCGCCGCCTATGTGCTGCTCGGCATCCTGTACGAGAGCTTCATCCATCCGATCACGATCATCTCCGGCCTGCCGTCGGCCGGCATCGGCGCGCTCCTCACGCTGATGGCGTTCAAGATGGATCTGTCGGTCATCGCCATGATCGGCATCGTGATGCTGGTGGGAATTGTCAAAAAGAACGCGATCATGATGATCGATTTCGCGATCGAACGGCGCAGGGTCGGGCTCAACGCCGAGGCCGCGATCCGCGAGGCCGCGCTGCTGCGCTTCCGGCCGATCATGATGACGACCTTCGCGGCGATCTTCGGCGCGCTGCCGATCGCGCTCGGGCATGGCGCGGGCGCGGAGCTGCGCCAGCCGCTCGGCGTCTGCGGTGGTCGGCGGGCTCGTGCTGTCGCAACTGCTGACGCTCTACATCACGCCGGTCGTCTACATCTATCTCGACCGCATCGACCGCATGCTCAAGCGCCGCCTCGAGCCGCAGCTCGAGGAGGTTCGACGAGAAGCGCGAGCCGCCGCAGCGGCCGAAGGTGGTGGCGGCGGAGGTAGCAGCCTACAGCGAAAAGCTGGTGCCGCAGCCGCAGGACGCCTTGGCCTGCGGATTGTTGATCTTGAACGAGGCGCCGATCAGGTCGTCGACGAAGTCGATCTCGGAGCCGGCGAGATAGTCGAGCGAGACCGGATCGATCAGCACCACGGCGCCGTCGCGCGCGATCACGAGGTCGTCCTCGGCCTGCGCGCGCTCCATGTCGAATTTGTACTGGAAGCCGGAACAGCCGCCGCCTTCGACGCTGACGCGCAGCATCGTGCCTGGCGGCTCGCGGCTTCAGGATTTCGCCGATCCGCCGCGCCGCCCGTTCGGTGACTGTGACGCTGTCCGTCGATCGTTCGGCCTCATTGTGAACATTGTCGATTGGCCAACCAGATGCGATTGCAACGCCGCCTGACCGATAGTTAAGTGCGCCGGAGCCGAGGTCAACGGCAGGAGCGGACCATGGTGGTGAACCGGCACGCGGCGTCCTATGCGTCCGACCCGGCGAAGAGCCGCGGCCGGCTGCGCCCGGAGCCGCCGTCGCCCACGCGCACCGATTTCCGCCGCGACTGCGACCGGATCATCCATTCGACCGCCTTCCGCCGGCTCGCCCACAAGACGCAGGTGTTCGTCTTCCACGAGGGCGACCATTACCGCACCCGGCTCACCCACACGCTCGAAGTCGCGCAGATCGCCCGCTCGCTCGCCCGCGCGCTCGGGCTCGACGAGGACCTCGAGCGAGGCGCTTGCGCTTGCCCACGATCTCGGCCATCCGCCGTTCGGCCACGCCGGCGAGCGCGCGCTCGATCGCTGCCTCGCCGATGCTCGGCGGCTTCGACCACAACGCGCAGACCTTGCGGGTCGTCACCGCGCTCGAGCGGCGCTATGCCGCCTTCGACGGGCTCAATCTGACCTGGGAGACGCTCGAAGGGCTGGTCAAGCACAACGGCCCGCTCACCGACCGCGACGGCAAGCCGGTCGGGCGCTATCGCGAGCATGGCGTGCCGCAGGCGATCCTGGACTATGACCGCCTGCAGGACCTCGAATTGTGGAGCTTCGCCAGCGCCGAGGCGCAGGTCGCCGCGATCGCCGACGACATCGCCTATGACGCGCACGATATCGACGACGGATTGCGCGCCGATCTGTTCGCGCTCGACGATCTCGCCGAGGTCGCGCTCGTCGCGCGAAATTCTTCTATCGCGACATCCGGCACGACGGCGCGGCAATCGAGCCCGCGCGCGCCGGCCACGAGCTCGTGCGCCGGGTCATCACCCGCCTGATCGAGGACGTGATCGGCGAGACGCGCGCGCGCCTCGAACGGCTGGCGCCGTCGTCGGTCGACGACGTCCGCGCCGCCGCGGCCCCGGTCGGTGCCTTCTCGACAGCGATGGCGGAGGCCGACCGCGCCATCAAGGGGTTCCTCTATCCGCGCATGTACCGCCATCACCGGGTCATGCGCATCATGGGCGAGGCGGAGACCGTGCTGTCGCGATCTGTTCTGGCGTTATGCCGAGCAGCCGGGGGATTTGCCGGCGGACTGGTTGCATGGCGCGGAGGTCGAGCGACGACGCGGGTCACCTGCGCCGGATCGGCGATTTCATCGCCGGCATGACCGACCGGTACGCGCTGGTCGAGCACGCGCGGCTGTTCAAGACCACGCCGGAGCTGCGGTAGCGGCTTCGCCCCGCCAATTGCATTCCCAGCGGCGTCCGGCGATAACCCGCCGCCAAACCTGATTGGATTCATGACCGCGCCGTCGCCCAACATCTTCGCCCTGGTCCTCGACAAGGTCCGCGCCGCCAGTACGGCACTCGCTTCCGAGGGCGTCATGCCCGCGGGCCTCGACCAGTCGCGGGTCGTGGTCGAGCCGCCGCGCGACGCCTCCCACGGCGACATGGCCACCAACGCCGCGATGGTGCTCGCCAAGGACGCCGGCAAGAAGCCGCGCGACCTGGCCGAGGCGATCGCCGCGAAGCTGCGCGCCGATACGCTGGTCGAAAAGGTCGAGGTCGCGGGGCCGGGCTTCATCAATCTCACGCTCAAGCCCGCCGCCTGGACCGCCGAGCTGCGCGCGGTGCTCGCAGCCGGCGCCGGCTACGGCCGCAGCGCGCTGGGGCAAGCCGAGCCGGTGAACGTCGAATACGTGTCCGCCAATCCGACCGGTCCGATGCATGTCGGGCATTGCCGCGGCGCGGTGTTCGGCGACGCGCTCGCAAACCTGCTGGCGTTCGCCGGCTACAAGGTGACGCGCGAATACTACATCAACGACGCCGGCGCGCAGGTCGACGTGCTCGCGCGCTCCGCGCTTCCTGCGTTACCGCGAGGCGCTGGGCGACGATATCGGCGCGATCCCGGACGGGCTCTATCCCGGCGACTACCTCAAGCCGGTCGGCGCGGCGCTGGCGAAGGAGCACGGCCGCGCATTGCTGCAGAAGCCCGAAAGCGACTGGCTCCCGGTCGTGCGCCAGCGCGCCATCGACATGATGATGGACGAGATCCGCGACGATCTCGCCGCGCTCAATGTGCGCCACGACGTGTTCTTCTCCGAGCGCTCGCTGATCGGCGGCGGGATCGGCCAGCGGACGACCAGGTGGCCGCGGACCATCGATGCCCTGCGCAAGGAAGGGCAACATCTACGAGGGCCGCCTGCCGCCGCCGAAGGGCGCGCCCGATCGACGATTGGGAGGATCGCGAGCAGACGCTGTTCCGCGCCACCGACTTCGGCGACGACGTCGACCGGCCGCTGATGAAGTCGGACGGCAGCTACACGTATTTCGCGTCCGACATCGCCTATCACCGCAACAAGTTCGAGCGCGGCTTCCGCAACATGATCGACGTCTGGGGCGCCGATCACGGCGGCTACATCAAGCGCATGCAGGCGGCGGTGAAGGCGATCAGCGGCGGCAAGGCCGAGCTCGACGTCAAGATCGTCCAGCTCGTGAAGCTCCTGCGCGCCGGCGAGCCGGTGAAAATGTCGAAGCGGGCCGGAGACTTCGTCACCTTGCGTGAAGTGGTGGACGAGGTCGGGCGCGACGCCGTGCGCTTCATGATGCTCTACCGCAAGAACGACGCCGTGCTCGATTTCGACTTCGTCAAGGTGCAGGAGCAGTCGCGCGACAATCCGGTGTTCTACGTCCAGTACGGCCATGCCCGGGGCTGCTCGGTGTTCCGCAATGCCGCGCGAGGTCGTGCCGGATCTTCCCGCCGACCCGGCCGCGCGCAGCAAGCAACTTGCGGACGCGCCGCTCGAGCGACTCGACGACCCCGGCGAGTTGTCGTTAATGCGGCAGACTGGCGCTTTACCCGCGAATTGTGGAAGCCGCCGCCGCCGCCCATGAGCCGCACCGGGTTGCTTTCTATCTCTATGAACTTGCTAGCGAATTTCATGCGCAGTGGAACCGCGGTAAGGATACGCCTCATTTACGCTTCATTATCCAGAATGATCCACTAATGACCATGGCGCGTCTTGCGCTTGTGCAAGGCGTTGTCACCGTTCTCGCATCCGGGCTGGGGTTGCTCGGGGTCGAGGCGCCTGAGGAGATGCGTTGATCTCGCTCGACGTTGGGCGCGGAATGCGCGGTCGACGATGTCCCTTCGGGACCGATCGGGGTGCAACGCCAGTAACCGGAAACGGATGAGTATGGCGGACGACAACACGTTGCGATCGTATCGCTCGAATGATCCTTATCGGCGTAGCGCGAACCCGGCGGATGCACAGGACCCGGCGCTTGGCGACGACCCGCTGGCCGAGCTTGCCCGTCTGATCGGGCAGACCGACCCTTACACCGACAATGTGCGCCGGCAGCCGCAAGGCGCCGCCGCGCGCGCAGCACGGGCAGGCCGACGCGGGCGATTGGCGCAGGCACATCCAGCGTCCGAACTACGAGATGCGCGATGAGCCGGCGTTCGACGCCGATCCGCGCTACGCCGCCGCCGATCCGCGCGCCGGCGCACCACGATCCCTATCGGATGGCATCGCCGGAGCCGGAGCATTACGCCGATCCACACGCGGACTACCGGCACGATCGGCCCTATGCCGCGGCTGCCGACTATGCGGACGAGCAGATGTACGCTGCCGCGCAACAGCGCGGATATGCCGGGCAGCATCACGGCGGCGTCGAGGCGCACGGCGATGATGGCTACGACGATCCGCCGCGCCGGAGCCGCGGCAGCAGTTTTGTCACGGCCCTCGTCCTGATCGGCTGTGCCATGCTCGGCACCGCCGGCGCCTATGGCTACCGCACCTACGCCACCTCTTCCGGTTCGAAGGAGGCGCCGGTCATCATCGCCGACAATTCGCCCAGCAAGATCGTTCCCGCCGCCGAGAAGAAGTCGGCGCGCTCGCAGGATCGCATCGGCGGGCAGGGCGGGGACGAGCAGTTGGTGTCGCGCGAAGAACAGCCGCTGGCATTGCAGGCGCCAAACACGTCGGCGGTTCCCCGCGTCGTGTTCCCGTCGCCGGTGCTGCCGGCGCCGGCCACGACCGGCACCACGCCTCCGCCCGGGGCATCCAACGCCCAGTCGGTGGACCAACCCAAGCGAATCTCCACCATCCGCATCCGTCCCGACGGCGGTGATGCCAGCGCCCAGCCGGCTGGCGACGCGCCTTCGCGCGCCGCCCCGCCCCCGGCGGCCCGGACCACGCCGCCGCCCGCTGCGCGGGCTTCGCGCGACCAACCGCTTTCGCTCGACCCGGCATCGCCGACGCAGGCGACCGAACCCGCGCGTTCGCAACAGCGGACGAGTACGGTGCCGGCGCCGCGTGAGACCGCCGAGCCCGCCCCCAGGGTGGCGGCCGTGCCGCCCGCCGGCGGTGAGGGCGGCTACCTGGTGCAGGTGTCGTCACAGCGCAGCGAGTCGGATGCGCAGGCGTCGTACCGCGGGCTGCAGGCGAAATATTCGCAGCTCAAGTCGCGGCAGCCGATCATCCGGCGCGCCGATCTCGGCACCAAGGGCATCTATTACCGCGCCATGGTCGGGCCGTTCGAATCCGCCGACGAGGCCGGCCAGTTCTGCAGCGGCCTCAAGCAGGCCGGCGGACAGTGCCTGATCCTGCGGAACTGAACGCTCGCGCGGCGGTTCAGAAGTCCGCAACATTGTTGCGGCGGGTCTGAATTGCGGACTTCTGAACCTAAGCCACACCAGGATCAATTGTTGCCAGTGTCCTTCGATTCCGAAGTTCGTATAAGCGCCTGCTGCGAAATGGTACGAACTTGGAATCGGACTAGCGGCTTGACCCTCGCCGGAGTGGCGGCTAATCGGCGTCGATGACGGCGCGCGCTTTCATCACCGGCGTTTCCGGCCTCACGCTGACGGCCAGTGAGCGCAGTTTCCTGCGCGAGGCCGAGCCATGGGGCCTCATTTTGTTCAGCCGCAATCTGCGCACGCCGGCCCAGATCGGCGAACTGGTGGCGGAATGCCGCGAGGCGGTCGGAACCAATGCGCCGGTGCTGATCGATCAGGAGGGCGGGCGCGTGCAGCGCCTCGGTCCGCCGCACTGTCCGTCCTATCCGAGCGGCGCCACCTACGGCCGAATCTACGACCGCGATGTGGCGAAGGGCCTGGCCGCCGCGGGCCTCGGCGCCCGTCTGATCGCCAGCGATCTCCTGCCGCTTGGAATCGACGTCGATTGTCTGCCGGTCGCGGATATCCCGGCGCGCGGCGCCAATGCGGTGATCGGGGACCGCGCCTATGGCCGCACGCCGGAGCAGGTCGCCGCGCTCGGCGGGGCGGTGGCGGCGGGCCTGATGGCGGGTGGCGTGCTGCCGGTGCTCAAGCACATCCCCGGCCATGGGCGGGCCAAAGCCGACAGTCATGAGCGGCTGCCGGTGGTCAAGACCGCCCGTGAGGAGCTCGAACTGAGCGATTTTGCGGCCTTCCAGCGGCTTTCGCGGCTGCCTATGGCGATGACCGCCCATGTCGTATTTTCCGATATCGACCCGCTCGCGCCGGCCACGACTTCAGCCACAATGGTGCGCGAAGTGATTCGCGGGTTTATCGGGTTCAAGGGGCTGCTGATGAGCGACGACATTGCCATGGGCGCATTGTCGGGCACGACCGCCGTCCGCACGCAGGCGGCGCTCGCGGCCGGCTGCGATATCGTGCTCCACTGCAACGGCAAGCTCGAGGAAATGCGGGAGGTCGCCGAGCACGCGCCGAAGCTGTCCGGCAAAGCCGCCACCCGCGCTGCCGCCGCGCTGGCGTTGCGCGTCGAGCCGGAGGAATTCGATCGTGCCGAGGGCCGCAAGACATTCGCCTCGCTGATCGCCGAGGATTGGCCGATCTTCGCGCGCCGGGAAACACGCATGAAAGCTGTCCGCCGCGTGGGCCTGCCGCTCGGACGCAACCGACGCAGGAGGCGGTCGTGACACCTGAAGAGGCCGCATTCGAAGCCGAATTTGCCGCCGATCGCGCCAGCGACGAGCCGGCGCTGGTGGTTGACGTCGAAGGATTCGAAGGCCCGCTCGATCTCCTGTTGATGCTGGCGCGCCAGCAGAAGGTCGATCTCGCGAAAATCTCGATCCTCGCGCTGGCCGACCAATACCTGACCTTCATCGAGGAGGCGCGGAAGCTGCGCCTCGAGCTTGCCGCCGACTATCTGGTAATGGCGGCCTGGCTCGCCTACCTCAAATCGCGCCTGTTGCTGCCGGAGGCGGCGACGGCGGAAGGCATGACGGCGGAGGAGATGGCGAACGCGCTGGCGCTTCGCCTCAAGCGGCTGGAAGCGATCCGCGACGCCGCCCAGAAACTGTTCGAGCGCCCGCAGCTCGACCGCGACGTGTTCGCGCGTGGCAAGCCCGAGCCGATCGCCCATATCAAGCACCCGCAATGGACGGCGACGCTCTACGATCTGCTCACCGCCTATGCCAACCAGCGCCAGAAGTTGGCGCTCTCGCATGTGCGCATGGCGAAGCGAGCGGTCTGGTCGCTCTCCGAGGCGCGCGAGGCGCTCGAACGGCTGGTCGGCGTCGCCACCGACTGGACATGCATCGACGAATATCTGATTGCCTATATCGTCGAGCCGTCGCAGCGCGCGACGGTGCTGGCGTCGAGCTTCGCCTCCGCGCTTGAAATGGTGCGCGAGGGCGTGGCTGAGATCCATCAGCAGGAAGCGTTCGCGCCGCTCTTCATGCGCAAGCGCGAGACGCCGCAGAACGGCAACGGGGTTGCGGCCGAGCCGGGCGGAGCCGCGCCGACGGGGACAACGGGATAACGGGGAGGCCTTCAGCGATGAGCCTGGCCAAGAGAAAAATCATGCCGCGTAACGTGCCAGAACAACCCGCCGAAGTACGGGCGGAAGAACTTCGCCTCCTTGAAGCGATGCTGTTTGCTTCCTCGGAGCCGATCGACGAGGAGGATCTGGCGGCACGGCTGCCGGAGGGGACCAATCTTGCGGCGGCGCTCGAACGGCTGCGCCAGGACTATGCCAATCGCGGCGTCAATCTGGTGCGCATCAACGGCAAGTGGACCTTCCGTACGGCGACCGACCTCTCGTGGCTCCTGAGCAAGGAGTCGACCGAGAGGCGCAAGCTTTCGCGCGCCGCGATCGAGACGCTCGCGATCATCGCCTATCACCAGCCGGTGACGCGCAGCGAGATCGAGGACTTGCGCGGCGTCTCGACCTCCGCCGGTTCCGTGGACGTGCTGCTGGAGACCGGCTGGATTCGTCCGCGCGGACGGCGCAAGTCGCCCGGCCGCCCGGTGACCTACGGCACCACCGCGGAGTTCCTGTCGCATTTCGGGCTCGATGCCGTGGCCGACCTGCCGGGCCTTGAGGAACTCAAGGGTGCAGGCATGTTCGACGGTCGGCTGCCGGCCGGCTTCTCGGTGCCGCTGCCGTCGGATGATGCGGCCTTGCGCGACGATGAGGATCCGCTGGAACCGGGCGATCTCGACCTTGGACTGGCGCCGCCGTCGGAGCGCACCTCGGGCGATTGAGGCGGTCGCGGTTAACGCAGCGACCGGCCACCGGAACTTCGCAATTTCAAGCAGTTGCGGGCAAGACCTGCGGTCGATTCATGGCCGTCGCAAGACCGTGAAGTCCTTGTTTTTGTCCCGCTCGAAGCCTAGTTTCTCGCCAAAGCGACAGCGGGACGGGCGCGTGCGCCTGTCGATGCGGAGGAATAGCGCATGGGTTCCATGAGCATCTGGCACTGGATCATCGTGCTGGCGGTCGGCCTGCTTCTGTTCGGCGGCCGCGGCAAGATATCCGAGCTGATGGGCGACTTTGCCAAGGGCATCAAGTCGTTCAAGAAGGGATTGTCGGAGGAGGACAAGCCCGAGGCCGAAGCGGCCAAACCCGATACGATGCGCACGATCGACCACCAGCCCGCGCAGCCGACCACGGCGCCGGGCGCGCCGGTCGCGAGTGGCGCTCCGTCGTCGGGAAGCGAGCCCCGCAAGGCCGTCTGACGGCCGCCGACCACGCCCGGCGGCACGGCATCTGATCAAGGGGCGTCGGCCAACGGCGCCCCTTTGGAGTTGAAGGGTCCATGTTCGACATCGGCTGGTCCGAGCTTTTGGTCATTGGCATCGTCGCGCTGATCGTGATCGGGCCGAAGGAGCTGCCCGCCACGCTGCGCACGCTCGGCCAATGGATGGCCAAGATCCGGCGCATGGCCGCCGAGTTCCAGGGCCAGTTCCAGGAGGCGATGCGCGAAGCCGAGATCGACCAGCTCAAGAAAGACATGGACGACATGGCCGCCAAGGCCAAGGACTACACCCAGTTCGATCCGATCGCGGAGGCGGGCCGCGATATCGAGAAATCGATGGGCGAACTGCCGCCGCTCGACCAGCCGAGCGCTGCCAATCCGACCGCGGCTAGTCCGAGCGCGGAGGCCATCGACACGCAAACCACCTCACCGCAGCCGTCCGGAGAAACGACTGCCAGCCCTGGGCTGCCGCCGCCCGCTGAGCAGACCTCAGCGACGACACCGGCCACGCCCGAGCCGGCGATCGCCGACGCCAAGCCCGATGCGGGGAGGGCGCCCGCATGAGGGACGAGCGCGACGAGGCGGAGATCGAAGCCAGCAAGGCGCCGCTGATGGAGCACCTGATCGAGCTGCGCTCGCGGCTGATCAAGGCGCTGCTCGCGTTCTTGGCGATGTTCATCCTCTGCTTCATCTTCGCCAAGTAGATCTACAACGTGCTGGTATGGCCGTTCGCGTGGGTCGCGGGCCCTGAGAACTCGAAGTTCATCTACACCGCGCTGCTCGAATATTTCTTCACCCAGTTGAAGGTGGCGATGTTCGGCGCCGCGTTCCTGTCATTCCCGGTGGTGGCGTCGCAAATTTACATGTTCGTGGCGCCCGGGCTCTACCGCCACGAGCGCCGGCGTTCGTTCCCTATCTGGTCGCGACGCCGGTATTCTTCATCCTTGGCGCGATGGTGGTCTATTTCCTGGTGATGCCGATGCTGGTGAAGCTTTTCGCTCGGCATGCAGCAGATGGCGGGGGCAGGCGCGGCCGAGATTGCGCTCCTGCCCAAGGTCGGCGAATATCTGTCGCTGATGATGGGACTCGATCTTCGCCTTCGGCATCGCGTTCCAGTTGCCGGTGATCCTGACCCTGCTCGGCCGCATCGGAATCGTCACCTCGCGAGATGCTCCGGGAAAAGCGGCGCTATTTCATCGTCGGCGCGTTCGTCATCGCGGCGGTCCTGACGCCGCCGGACGTGATCAGCCAGTTCTCGCTGGCGATGCCGCTGACATTCTCTACGAGGCCTCGATCTATTCGGTGCGAATGGTCGAGAGGAAGGCGCAGGCGCCGGCGCCGGTGGCGGACGCCAAGCCGGAGGCCAACCCGGCGGAGTAACCCGGCGGTCATTCCGGGAGGCCCGAAGCGGCCCGAATCATAACCCCGGCGCAGAGGATAGATTCGGGCTCGCCTCCTCGCGGCGCCGGAATGACTGCCCAGCCTGCTATAACACCCTCCGATTCCCGCTGAGCGACGCCCATGCACGACATCAAATGGATTCGCGAGAACCCCGACGCCTTCGACGCCGCGCTTAAGCGTCGTGGCCCGTCGGGCGAGGCGAAGCGGCTGGTCGGGCTCGACGAGCGCCGCCGTGCCGCGATCCAGGCGTCGGAGGCGGCGCTGGCGCGGCGCAATGCGGTGTCGCGCGAAATCGGCGCCGCCAAGAAGAGCAACGAGGAAGAGCTTGCCCAAAAGCTGATGACCGAGGTCGCGAGGCTCAAGGACGATATCCCGCGGCTGGAGGCTGAGGCGAAGGCGGCGGGCGACGAACTCGACAAGGCGCTGGCCGAGATCCCCAACCTGCCGCTCGACGAGGTGCCGGACGGCGTGGACGAGACCGCCAATGTCGAGCACCACCATTTCGGTGCCCGGCGCAACTACGCCTTCACGCCCAAGCAGCATTTCGAGCTCGGCGAAGGTCTCGGCCAGATGGATTTCGAGACCGCCGCGAAATTGTCGGGCGCGCGGTTCGTCGTGCTCAAGAGCGGGCTCGCGAAGATGGAGCGCGCGATCGGGCAGTTCATGCTCGACGTGCACACCCGCGACCACGGCTATACCGAAATCTCGCCGCCGCTGCTGGTGCGCGACGAGGTGATGTTCGGAACGGCGCAACTGCCGAAGTTCGCGGACGACCAGTTCCTTGCGACGCGCACGATCACGCGGGCTGAAATGCTGCTGGATGCTCTTAAATTCGCGATGGAGCCGGACAAGCAGGATTTTCGCGACGGCAAGATCGATCTGGAAACGCTGGTCGAACGGACGCTGGAGCGTGCGCCAACCAAGGAAGACTACTGGCTCATCCCCACCGCCGAAGTCCCGCTCACCAATCTCGTGCGCGAATCCATCGTCGACGAAGCCGAGCTGCCGCTGCGCTACACCGCCTGCACGCCCTGCTTCCGCGCCGAGGCGGGCGCCGCCGGCAAGGATACCCGTGGCATGATCCGCCAGCACCAGTTCAGCAAGGTGGAGCTGGTCTCGATCACCACGCCGGAGCAATCGAAGGACGAGCACGAGCGCATGCTGGCCTGCGCCGAGGAGGTGCTGCGCCGGCTCGACCTGCACTACCGCGTGGTCACGCTCTGCACCGGCGACATGGGTTTCGCGTCACAAAAGACCTACGACATCGAAGTCTGGTTGCCCGGGCAGAACATGTACCGGGAAATCTCCTCCTGCTCGGTCTGCGGCGATTTCCAGGCGCGGCGCATGAATGCGCGTTACCGGCCGAAGGGCGGCGCGGCGCGCTTCGTCCACACGCTCAACGGCTCCGGTGTCGCGGTCGGCCGCGCCCTGATCGCGGTAATGGAAGCCTACCAGCAGGAAAATGGATCGATTGCCGTGCCTGAGGCGTTACAGAGCTATATGGGTGGAGCGAGAATTATCGAACGCAAGCAATGACGACCTGATTATCGCATGCGCATCCTGATCACCAACGACGACGGCATCCATTCCGACGGGCTGGACGTTTGCGCCGACATCGGCAAGGCGCTGTCTGACGACGTCTGGATCGTAGCGCCGGAATTCGACCAGTCGGGGGTTTCGCACTCGCTCTCGCTCAACGATCCGATCCGTCTGCGCGCGATCGGAGATCGCCGTTTCGCGGTCAAAGGGACGCCGACCGATTGCGTGCTGATGGGCTCGATGCATGTGCTCAAGGACCGCCGCCCCAATCTCATCCTGTCCGGCGTCAACCGCGGCCGCAACACCGCCGAGGACGTGATCTATTCCGGCACCGTGGCCGGCGCGGTCGAAGGCGCGGTCCTCGGCATTCCCTCGATTGCGCTCTCGCAGTCCTACAGCTCGCGCGGCGATCAGCCGCCCAATTGGGACATCGCGCCCCATTTCGCGCCCGACATCATCCGCACGCTGCTTGAGGCCAAGATGCCGCGCGGCGTGCTGGTCAACATCAATTTCCCGAATTGCAAGCTGAGCGAGGTGAAAGGCGTCCAGGTGGCCAGCCTCGGTCGCCATCACAAGGAGCGGCTGCGTATCGACCAGCGCAACGACGGCCGCGGCAATGCCTACTACTGGATCGCCTATGTGCCGGATCGTTCGCATCGCGGCGACGACGGCACCGATGTCGCCGCGATTGCCGACAACAAGATCACCATCACGCCCTTGCGCATCGATATGACCGACGAGCCGTTCATGACCAAGCTCGCGGAGCTGTTCGCGAAGGAATGATGCGGGCGTCAGTCCGCGAGCGCGGTGTCGAGCATGCGTTTGAGGCCGTCGATCTGGAACGGCTTCTTGAGCAGCGGCCGGTCGCGGAATTGCTCCGGCAGCCCGTGCTCGCCATAGCCGGTGGCGAAGACAAAGGGTGTTCCGCGCGCGGCGAGCGCCTCGGCCACCGGGCCGGTGGTCTCGCCGCTGAGATTAACGTCGAGGATGGCCACGTCGATGTCGGTGCTGTTCACGGCCGCCAACGCCTCGTGGACCTTGGCCGCCTGCGCCGCCACGGCAAAGCCGAGATCAGCCAGCATGTCCTCGATCAGCATACGGATCATGACGTCGTCTTCGACAATCAGCACCCGTCGCGCACCGGACCCGTTCTCATTCATCCTCCGTCCCCAATTTCGAAGGGCTACGCACGTTGTACCGGTACGACTTCGCCCTCTGCGGGTCCATCGGTTCGGCCGGGGCGGGATCACAATCCCCCATAATCGCATCAATGCGGCTGTGTGGCATTGGTTCCAGCTTGCCAAAATACCCTGCAGCTTTGGCAGTCCAGCACGTTGTATGATTATGGCTGATACGCATTCCCGACTGATGTCCGAGGACGATGTGGCGAGGCAGCCTGTAGGCGACGACAGCGTCGGGCGCATGCAGTTCATGCTGACCATGCGCCGGCGCGGCATTGGCGATGCCGCCGTGCTTCGCGCTCTCGACGAGGTGCCGCGCGAGCATTTCGTCGGGCGCGAATTCCAGGACGCCGCCTATGCCGACCAGGCGCTGCCGATCGCCTGCGGGCAGACCATCAGCCAGCCCTATGTGGTGGCCTACATGACCGAGCAGCTCGGCGTGCGGCCACAGCACAAGGTGCTCGAGATCGGGACCGGATCGGGGTACCAAGCCGCCGTCCTGTCCCGGCTCGCGCATGAGGTGGTCAGCATCGAGCGCTACCGCACGCTGGCGGACGCGGCCCGCACGCGATTGGAGACGCTTGGTTACCAGAACGTTGAAATCCGGACCGGCGACGGCCTCGCCGGGGCGCCGGACCGCGCGCCGTTCGATCGCATCATGGTGACGGCGGCCGCCGAGACGGTGCCCGAAGCCCTGACCGAGCAGCTTGCGGAGGACGGCGTGATGCTGCTGCCGCTCGGTCCTCATAGCGGGGTCCAGCGCCTGGTGAAGGTGACCAAGTCCGACGGAGAGTTGCAGCAGGAGCAATTGCTCGGCGTGCGCTTCGTGCCGCTGCTTCCGGGACAGGCCCGCGAGCTGTAAAGCGTGATCCCGAAAAAGTGGACACCGGTGTTCGGATTGAGATCATGCTTAACCAGAAACTTAGAGCGTGATTGCGAAGCAATCGCGCTCTAAGTCCCTCACAGTATTTGGTTAAGGTTGAGCGGTCGTATTCGCTTAAACCCTTATTTACTCCCCAGGTGTTAACTCGCCCCCTTGTGATGTTGCGTACGAGTGGGGACGCCATGTCTTCCGTTGTCGAGTTGGTGCGCTCGTGGCCGTTGCCGCGAGTTCTTGCCTTGGCTGTGATCGCCGCCGGCGCCGCCGCATGCAGTTCCGAGGCAACCCGATTCAACAGCAATCCCTACGCGTCCCAGCAAGAAGCGACTGGTTCGATCCAGCAGCGCGCGCCTTCGGGAAGCGTGCAGACCTCGTCGCTACCGCCGCCAAACGGCGGCCAGTCGTCCGATCCGGCGGTGACCGCTTCGGTGCAGGCGCCCGCGCAATCGCCCCATAGTTTGCCGCCACCCGTTCGCCAGTCCGCGTCCGTGCACGTGGTCGCGCCGGGCGAGACGCTGACGCGCATCGCGCGCATGTACAACACGTCGCTGACCGATCTGGCGCGGCTCAACAACATCCCGCCGCACACCAAGGTGAATATGGGCGACCGTATCACCATTCCGGCGAACCATACGGCGCGCGTTGCGCGTCCCGAGCCGCAGAAGGTCGCGCAATCGAAGTCGCTCAACACGCCTGCGAAGGGCAAGACCGAGGCGAAGGCGCTTCCGAAAGGCCAGGCGAAGTCGGCGCCGGTTCTGGCCAGCCATCAGCCAACCGAAACCGCAAGCGTCGCGACGCCGAACGACGCGACCGCCACCACCAATGCGGTGCGTGCGGGCAATGCCAGCCTGTCATTCCGCTGGCCGGCCAAGGGCCGCATCATCGCGGGCTTCGGCCCGAAGACCAACGGTCAGTCCAACGACGGCATCAACATCGCGCTGCCGGAGGGCACGCCGGTCAAGGCGGCGGAAGACGGCGTCGTCGCTTATGCCGGCAACGAGCTCAAAGGCTACGGCAACCTGGTGCTGGTGCGCCACGCCGACGGTTACGTGACCGCCTATGCGCACGCCAAGGAGTTGATGGTGAAGCGCGGCGATCCGATCAAGCGCGGCCAGACGATCGCCCGGTCAGGCCAGACCGGCAATGTCGACGCGCCGCAGCTTCACTTCGAGATCCGCAAAGGGCCGGCGCCGATCGATCCAATGCCGCACCTGAGCGGCGGCTGATACTCTCCCTCCGTCATTCCGGGGCGCGCCGAAGGCGCGAGCCCGGAATCCATGGCTCCATTTTCCGCTGTGATGGGCGATGGATTCCGGACAGCCGCTTCGCGGCTTCCGGAATGACGAGCGTAGCTACCGTCCGGCGAGCTTCACCCCGAGACGTCCCGCCAAGTCCTGCACGTATTGCCAGGCAACGCGGCCGGAGCGCGCGCCGCGGGTGGTCGCCCATTCCAGCGCCTCGCGCTCGAGCTTCTCGGCCTTGAACGGAATCCGGAAATGCGTGACATAACCCTCGACCATCGCAAGATATTCATCCTGGCTGCAGCGATGGAATCCGAGCCATAGGCCGAAGCGGTCGGAGAGCGAGACCTTCTCCTCCACCGCCTCGCCGGGATTGATCGCGGTCTGCCGCTCGTTCTCCATCATCTCGCGCGCCATCAGGTGGCGGCGGTTCGAGGTTGCGTAGAACACGACATTGTCCGGCCGTCCTTCGATGCCGCCTTCGAGCACCGCCTTGAGCGACTTGTAGGAGGTGTCGGTCGCCTCGAACGACAGGTCGTCGCAGAACAGGATGAAGCGATAGGGCGCGCCACGCATCAGCTCCATCAGGACGGGGAGGCTCTCGATGTCCTCGCGGTGAATCTCGACGAGCTTGAGCACGCCGTCCTTGCGGCGAGAACCGTTGACGGCGGCGTGGACCGCCTTCACCAGCGATGACTTGCCCATGCCGCGGGCGCCCCACAACAGCGCGTTGTTGGCTGGCAGCCCCTTGGCGAAGCGTTCGGTGTTTTCGAGCAGCAGGTCGCGCACCCGGTCGATGCCCTTGAGCAGCGACATCTCGACCCGGTTGACATGCACCACCGGCGTGAGCCGGCGCCCGTCGGGATGCCAGGCGAAGGCGTCGGCGGCGGCAAAGTCGGGCGCCGCGGGCGCCGATGGCGCCAGCCGTTCGAGCGCGTCGGCGATCCGTTCGACGATGTCGGGAGCGCCTGCGGCGGCCGTGGTCCGAGGACCCGACCATTTCGGGGATTTTCCGCCGCGTTTTGCCATGTCCTCAGCCTTGGTTTCGCCGCACCCTTAGCGGGGCCGGCAAGGCCCTGCAAGCACGGGGTCAAAGGCGCGGCGGCGCGCCCAAAGCCTCGTTGCAATTGGGGCGGTGCCCGCTATAGTCCGCGCCGATTTCGGCCTGTAAATCCGCGATCGGCACGGCACGACGGCGGGCCAGCTCCGGGCATTCCACGGGCACTTCCAGAGGGGACGAGCGATGTTTGTCACGCCGGCATTTGCGCAGGGCAGCCCGTTGGGCAGCGACAGCCTGCTGGTCACGATGCTCCCCTTCGTCCTGATCTTCGTGATCATGTATTTCCTGATCCTGCGGCCGCAGCAGAAGCGGGTGAAGGAGCATACCGAGCTGGTCAAGAACTTGCGCCGCGGGGACACCGTGGTTACCTCAGGTGGGCTGGTCGGAAAGGTGACGAAGGTCGTGGACGACGAGCAGATCGAGGTCGAGATCGCCGACGGCGTGCGCGTCCGGCAGATGCGGACAATGGTTTCGGGCGTGCGGGCCAAGACGGAGCCCGCAAAAGACGACGCAAAGTGACGGCCGTTACGTAACCGGGGCGTCAGGGACCCATGCTTTACATTTCGCGGTGGAAGGCATTTGCGATCGTGATGACGACGCTGCTTCTCTGCCTGTTCGCAGTCCCGAACCTGCTGCCGTCGAGCACGGTGCAGAGCTGGCCGAAATGGGCGCAGCGCCATGTCGTGCTTGGGCTCGATCTGCAAGGCGGCTCGCATATCCTGCTGGAAGTCGACACCGCGGCGATCCGCAAGGAGAAGGTCGAGCAGTTGCGCGACGAAGTCCGCAAGGTTCTGCGCGAAGCCAAGGTCGGTCTCGTGCAGGCACCGGTCGTGCGCGGCGACAGCGTCGAGGTGCGCATCCGCGAAGCCGATCTGCAGCAGGGCCTGACCAAGCTGCGCGAGCTGTCGCAGCCCCTCGGCGGCCTGCTCAGCGCCACCGGCCAGCGCACTGTCGAAATCGTCAGCGCAGGAGGCGGCCTGGTGCGTCTGACCTGGACCGAGCCGGCGATCGTCGAGCGCGTCCGCCAGGCGGTCGAGCAGTCGATCCAGATCGTGACCCGCCGTATCGACGAACTCGGCACCGTAGAACCGGTGATCCAGCGTCAGGGCGTGGATCGAATCCTGATTCAGGTACCCGGCCTGGGCGACCCGACGGAATTGATCAAGCTTCTCGGCAAGACCGCCAAGCTTGATTTCCGCATGGTGGACCAGACCATGACGGCCGAGCAGGCGCTGGCGTCCCGTCCGCCGCCGGAATCCGAAGTGCTTTACGGTACCGCGCGCGAAGGCGGTACCCCGTATCTGATCGAGAAGCGGGTCGTCGTTTCGGGCGGTGATCTCGTTGACGCGCAGCCCGCTTTCGACCAGCGCACCAACGAGCCGGTCGTCAGCATGCGCTTCAACGCCTCGGGCGCGCGGCGGTGGGCGCAGGCCACCACCGAGAATGTGGGCCGGCCGTTTGCCATCATCCTCGACAATGAGGTGATCTCGGCGCCGGTCATCCGCGAGCCGATCATCGGTGGCCAGAGCCAGATTTCCGGCAGCTTCACCGTGCAGTCGGCCAACGAGCTCGCCATCCTGCTGCGTGCCGGCGCGCTGCCGGCGCCGCTGACGGTGATCGAACAGCGCGTGGTCGGCGCCGGTCTCGGACAGGATTCGATCGAGAGCGGCACTAAGGCAGCGTTATTCGGAGCCGTGCTGGTGGCGGTCTACATGCTGGCCGCCTACGGCCTCTTCGGCGTGTTCGCCGTGATTGCGGTCGCCTTCAACGTGGCGATGATCTTCGGCGTTCTCTCCATGCTCAACGCGACGCTGACGCTGCCCGGCATCATCGGCATCGTGCTCACGATCGGCATCGCGGTGGATTCCAACGTGCTGATCTACGAGCGCATCCGCGAGGAGATCCGGACCGGCCGCAGCGCGATTTCCGCGATCGATGCCGGGTTCACCCGGGCGCTTGCAACCATCTTGGACTCCAACATCACGACCTTCATCGCCGCAGCGGTGCTGTTCTTCATCGGCACTGGGCCGGTGCGAGGCTTCGCCGTGACGTTCGGCATCGGTATCATCACCACCGTATTCACCGCCTTCACGCTGACGCGCCTGATGGTGTCGTATTGGGTGCGCTGGTCTCGTCCGCAACGTCTTGCGGTCACATAAGGCGACTGCATCGTGCGCTTTCACCGCTCGCTACCGCTTCTGCGGCTCATTCCCGATGACACCAAGTTCGATTTCATGCGCTTCCGGCGCATCAGCTTTCCGCTGTCGGCGATCGCGTCGATTCTCGCGATGGTGCTCTACTTCACCCATGGCCTGAATTTCGGTATCGATTTCGTGGGCGGGACGCTGCTCGAGGTGCAGACCAAGGCGGAGGTCGCCGATCTCGCGCACATGCGTGCCACGCTGGGTGGCCTTAACCTGGGCGAGGTGCAGCTGCAGACGTTCGGATCGCCGCGTGACGTGCTGATTCGCGTGTCGCAGCAGCCAGGCGGCGAGCAGGCGCAGCAAGCCGCGCTCGTCAAAATCAAGGAGGCGCTTGGCAACGAGGTCGAATACCGCCAGGAGGCGGTGGTGGGGCCGCGCATCTCGACCGAGCTTTTGGCATATAGCGCAATAGGCCTCATGACCGCGATCTTCGCGATCCTGGTCTATCTGTGGTTCCGGTTCGAATGGCAGTTCGCGCTTGGCGCCATGGTCGCCAACGTGCACGACCTGGTGCTCACCATCGGCTTCATGTCGCTGTTCCAGATCGATTTTGATCTGGCGAGCATCGCGGCGCTTTTGACGATTCTGGGCTATTCGCTCAACGACACCGTCGTCATCTACGATCGTATCCGCGAGCTGCTGCGGCGCTACAAGCGCATGCCGATCCCGGAACTGCTCAACGCGTCGATCAATTCGACCATGACGCGGTCCGTGAACACGCACGTCACGGTGACGCTGGCTTTGCTGGCGATGTACTTCTTCGGCGGCCACGCGATCCACTCGTTCACCGCCACCATGCTGTTCGGCGTGGTGCTGGTCGGCACCTACACCTCGGTGTTCATCGCCGCGCCGCTCCTGATTTATTTCGGCGTCGGATCATTCCGCTCCTCGACGACCGAGGACGAGCCGGAGCCCGCGCCGGCGGCGGCGCGCAAACGAGCCTGAGCGTGGCGGCCGAGCCGCGCCACCTTCCATATCCGGCCCCGATCGAGGCCTACGGCAAGGGCGGCTTCCGTTTCGCCGGCATGTCGCACCGCGGCTCGCTCCTGTGCCTGCCGGACGGCATCTGGCCGTGGCCGCTCCGGCAAGCCTCCGAAATCACCGAAGCTGCGCTTGAACCGGTGTTTGCACGCGCCGGCGAGATCGATCTGTTCCTGCTTGGGACCGGGCGCGCCGTCTGGATCGTGCCGCCGCCGCTGAAGCAGCGGTTCAAGACGCTCGCGATTTCGGTCGAAGCCACCCACACCGGCAGTGCGGTCTCGACCTACAACATCCTGTTGGGCGAGGGGCGGCGCGTGGCCGCGGGCTTGATCGCCGACGAATAGATCATTCGCGGTCAGCGAGATCGTAAAGCATGGAGACGCGGGCTTAACCGACTTTTCGCAAACCGGCCGTACCGCGTAGCAGTTTTTTTGCGGCCACTGCCGCAGCATCTGCATATCGGCGATCGCCGTGAACCAGGATCAACGATATTGCGCCTTCGGATAGCAGCCAAATTTCGCGCGCACATTCGCGCGGCGCTTTGACCTTTGCTTTCGCCAGCAATTCGGCCAGTTGTTCCTCCAGCAATGCCTTGTGTTTCCGGGCGATGAGGCGCGCCGGGTGACCTGGCAAGTCGGCAAGCTCGATCACGAGCCGCGTGAAGCCCGACCCCGCCCAACGGGGTTTGTCCGCCCAGACCGCGAGCTGCTTGAAGAGCCCGTCGACGATGGCCTCGGGAGAACCTGAAAGGCTCTCACCAAAAGTACGAAACGCCGCCAACGCCAAGCGATGCTGACTTTCGAGCACCGTGGCGAGCAGCAAATCCTTGCTCTCGAAATGATAGTAGAGCGTGCGTTTGGTGACGATCGTTGCGGCGGCAATCTCGTCCATGCTGACCCGCGAATAGCCTCGTCGACGAAACAGGCGATAGGCGGTGTCGAGAATGCGCTGCCGGGTCGGCTCCGATGAACGGGGCATGCTGCTGTCCTTCGAATGTATACCGTATAGTGAGTTTACATATACGTTGCCAACCCCTGAAATGAACTCGGCTGCATCATGGGAGACAACGGTCATTTGCCAGTCCGAGACATTCGGAAGTCATTCGCCCACTGGGACCTAGGTCACGCCATTCCGCCAATCTCGATCCGGGCGCCAAAGCAATTCTTCGGCGCCCAGATGTTCGTGATCGTCGTGGCCGCGATCATGGGGCTGAGCGGCGCTTGTTCCGCCCAGGAGCAGTCCGCAGCGCCGGAGATCGAGCACGTTCAGTCGACACCGCGACAGAGCTTGATCGTGCCGGGCACCGATTACGAGGTCCGCGTCGGCAGGGCCGAACTCAAGCCCAATGCGGCTCCGAGCCAGGCCTTGTTGAGAGCCATCGTTTCTTGGCTTTCAACGACGTTCGAACTTCCATCGCATGATGTCCTGCCGCGCATTGAGTTTGCCGCCGCATCGAAGATTGCCGCCCTTCGCTACAAGAATCTCCTCGGCAGGCTGCCTGATAGTCTGATGGCGGCGCCTCCGCCTGGTCAGCGCGAGGCCGTAGCGATCTATGACCATAAAACGATGTCGATCGTCTTGCCGGACGGGTGGAGCGGCCGTTCTCCCGCGGAGCTGTCAGTCCTCGTTCACGAAATGGTTCACCACCTGCAGAATCTTGGCGGGCTGAAGTTTGCCTGTCCGCAAGAGCGCGAAAAGCTCGCTTATCTTGCGCAAGAGCGGTGGCTGAACCTCTTTGGGCGCGATCTGTTGCGCGATTTCGAAATCGATGGCTTTACCTTGCTGGTGACGACCGCATGTCATGGCTAGACCGTGGTCGGCCAGTGAAGCGTGGAACAATAAGATTTACAAACATGCGCGCGATATGCTGTCCGGATGCCGGACGATTTCGACTACTGCGAGACGCTGGTGCGCGAGGCCGACCGGGACCGCTTCGTCGCGACGCTGTTCGCGCCCGCGTCGCGCCGGCGCGCGCTTTATGCGCTCTATGCCTTGAACGTGGAGCTTGCGCGCGTGCGCGAGCTTGCCCGCGAGCCGATGCCGGGCGAGATCAGGCTGCAATGGTGGCGCGATGTCCTCGGCGGTCTGCGCGTGGGGGAGGCGGGCCCGGTCGCGTCGGCGCTGCTCGCTACCGCCGTGCGTTACCGACTGCCCCTGACCGTCTTCACCGACATGATCGAGGCGCGCAGCTTCGATCTCTACGACGATCCCATGGGTTCGCTGGCCGAGCTCGAAGCTTATGCCGAGAAGACGTCGTCCGCGACGACGAGCCTCGCCGCGCGCATCCTCAATGATGGGAATGAGCCGGACCTGAATGAGGCCGCCCGGCACGCCGGCATTGCCTATGCCTGGCGGGCTTTTGGCGGCGCTTCCGCTCCACTCCGCGCGCCGGCAGCTCTATGTGCCGCTCGACCTGATGCAGCGTCACGGCGCGCGACCGGAGGACGTGTTCGCCGGAATCGCGACCCCGGAACTCAGCGCGGCCCTGGCGGAGCTACGCGACCTCGCGCGGGCTCACCTCACGCAAATTCCAATTGCCGGCATCCCAGCCGCATTGATGCCGGCGTTCCTTCCGGTCGCGCTGACCGCGCCGACGCTCAAACGACTGGAGCACAACGCCGGCGATCCGTTCTCGCCGCGTGCATTGCCGCAATGGCGGCGGCAATGGCTGTTGTGGCGCGCGGCGCGCGATCCGCGGCGGATCGTTACCAGCTAGGAGGTTGCACTCAGGGCGAGCGGCATACTCCGTCACCCTCCCTGGAGGGGGAGGGTCGACTGCCGAACGAGCGCCGCGAGTGAGGCAGGCGGGGTGGGGTGAGCGCGAAGCGGCGACACTCACCCCACCCCGCTCGCATCTCACTTCGCTCGATGCTCGCGACCCTCCCCCTCCAGGGGAGGGTGGCACCGAGCAAGCGGATCGTGCTGACAGTCACTCCGCCGCCACCGAGCGATGATCGGCGGCCGCCCACTGCGCAAGATCGTTGAGCGCGCGACGGCAGAGCGCGCGCTTCTTCGCCAGCGCCTTCGCCGGGCCACGCAGCCGCTTGCCGTCCTCGCCCGTATCGAGCGCCTGGGTCAACGGCGGGAACAACCCGAAATTCACGTTCATCGGCTGATAGGAGCGCGGCCCGGCATCGATGGTTTCGACGTGACCGCCGGTGATATGGCCGATGAGCGAGCCGTGCGCCGTGGTTGGCGGCGGCGGCAACAAGCGTTCGCCGCGCCGCTCCGCCGCCGCGAAGCGGCCGGCCATGAGCCCCATCGCCGCGGACTCCACGTAGCCTTCGCAGCCGGTGATCTGCCCGGCGAAGCGCAGCCGCGGGTCGGATTTGAGCCGGAGCGTCTCGTCGAGCAACTGCGGCGAATTGAGATAGGTGTTGCGGTGCAGGCCGCCGAGCCGGGCAAACTCGGCGTTTTCCAGACCCGGAATGGTGCGGAAGATGCGGGTCTGCTCGCCGTGACGCAGCTTGGTTTGGAACCCAACCATGTTGAACAGCGTGCCCAGCCGGTTGTCCTGGCGCAGTTGCACGATGGCGTAGGGCTTGACCTGCGGCGCATGCGGGTTGGTGAGACCGAACGGTTTCATCGGGCCGTGGCGCAAGGTCTCGCGCCCGCGCTCGGCCATCACCTCGATCGGCAGGCAACCATCGAAATAGGGCGTTCCCTCCCATTCGTGAAAGGCCACTTTGTCGCCGGCAACCAGTGCATCGACAAAGGCGTCATATTGCGGGCGCGTGAGCGGGCAGTTGATGTAGTCGGCGCCGGAGCCGCCCGGGCCTTCCTTGTCGTAACGCGACTGGAACCAGGCGACGCCGAAATCGATGGAGTCGCGATGCACGATCGGCGCGATGGCGTCGAAGAAGGCCAGCGCGTCCGCACCGGTGCGATGCGCGGATCGCCTCCGCGAGTGCGGGCGAGGTCAGCGGGCCTGTTGCGATGATGACGCTGTCCCACTCGGAGGGCGGAAGGCCTGCAATCTCCTCGCGCGCAATCGTGACCAGCGGATGCGATTCAAGCGCCGTGGTGATCGCAGCGGAAAATCCGTCGCGGTCGACCGCCAGCGCGCCGCCCGCCGGCACCTGATTGGCGTCAGCCGCGCGCATCACCAGCGAACCGAGCCGGCGCATCTCCTCGTGCAGGAGGCCGATGGCGTTGTGCTCGTGATCGTCGGAGCGGAACGAGTTGGAGCAGACCAGCTCCGCAAACTGGCCGCTCTTGTGCACGGCAGTCGCGCGCACCGGCCGCATCTCATGCAGGGTCACGGGAACGCCGCGCGACGCGATCTGCCACGCCGCTTCGGAGCCGGCGAGGCCGCCGCCGATGACGTGCACCGCTTGCGTCGAATCCGATCTCATGCAACCAAACTGTCTTTATCGCAAAGGTCGATAACGCGACCGTAGAACGGGCTGGGTCATGTTAGCGCGAATTTTATTTTTGGTTGCGTGTTTTTTTACGATCGGTGATTACGCGGCGTTCGCCGCGGAAGAGGCGTTCGCGGGAGTTTATGCGGAACTGTCGCTGCGCATGCCGACACCATCGCTGCTGGTGGCGTGCCATGGCTTTGGTTGCAGTGATCATACACAGGTTGAGCTGTCGGCTGGAGATCGGGCGCGGTTGACGACGTTGCTGGCGGCCGGCAAGTCGTCGCCTGCTGCCGAGCGCCGCGCGCTGGCGGGCGCCGTGCAGTGGCTCGATCGGCGCATCGGTCCGCTGGCCGGCACGACTGGCCGGGTGGCGCGCGCCGGCGTGGCCGAAAGCCATGATGCGGGGCAGATGGACTGCATCGATATCAGCGCGAACAACACCAGTTTGTTTCTGGTGCTCGCACAGTTGCGCCTGCTGCAGCACCACAGGCCGGAATTGCCGGTGTCGCGCGGGTTCCTGCTCGACGGGCGATTGCCGCACACGACCGCGGTGCTAAGCGAGGTTGCGACCGGCCAAAAGTGGGCGGTCGACAACTGGACCCGCAAATACGGCGAGATGCCGGAGGTCATGCCGCTCGACGAGTGGCGGCTGGCGCGCTGAACGGCCGGAATCCCGCAAACGAAGACGCCCGCGCAGGGCGCGGGCGTCGCGACTGGTGACTGACGTCGGAGCCGTCAGCGGGTGGCCTGTTCCCAGGCCACCCGAGGGATGTCCGATCGGCTGATGCCGACATCGGCAAGCTCGCGGTCGCTGAGCAGGCTCAGTTCGCGCAATGTGGAATTGTAGCTCTTCCAGGACCGGATGAAGCGGACAATGGCGAGGAACATTTTTCGGACCTTTCCCGTGCGGCCGAAGCCGGAATCAACATGAGCACTACATAGACGTGCATACCGCCCCTCAAAACAGCTAAAGCGGCGCCCCAGCTAAGCGTCATTTGCATGGCTCAAAATCAATATCTTTCACCGTATGCCTGCGAATTACATCGATTTTGAAAGCAGAGCCATTGATACTGGTGATTATGGCCTAAAAAGTGCCTCTAGCCGCGTTCTTGAGCCGACAAACCGAAATAAGCCATGCGCTGACTGCTTGGGTTGGTTGTGTTCCGCTCAACAGCGCTTACGCAGCGGCAAAGGGGAAGCAGAACTTGCAAAAGATTGTCAGCGCCACGTGGGGAACTGGGCCGTATCCAACAGGTTCACTTCCTGACCGGCGCACCCGGTTAGCACGGGCGAACAACCGAGAGGACGTCCATGAGGAGCAAGTTCATTCTAACCGTAACTGCAAGCTTGCTGGCCGGAACCATGTTCGCCGCGGCGCAGCAGAGCGGCGCGCCGTCGGGTGAAAAGGATCGCACCGGCCAGCCTGCGGATTCGGGCCTTACGTCAACGGACCCGAACCGCCCGGCCGGCGCCCAGGGTCAGGGCACAACGGGAAGTGGCGTTGTTGTTGTCCCCAGGGGCCCAGTGGTGCGTGACGACACGCCGCTACAGCCTGGTGGCATTTCCCCGTCGGCTCCGCCGCAGGGAGCGGCAGGTGGGGAAGATGCGCAGCCGCGGCCACGTTAAGGCGAGCGCCCGCGTGAGCGCTGACAGGTAAGCGCGTAAGATGCGACTGAACCGCGAGGGCCACTTCGGCAACCGCCGAAGTGGCCCTTGCCATGCGCGACGCGCGCTGCCGCCGGCTACGGATTCGAGATCGACGCGCCGCCGAACCGCTGCTTCCAGAGCGGCAGCACGTCCTTGTTGTAGACGTTGTCCGGAATGCCGCCCTTGAGCGCGGTGACCACGGAACGGGTCGCCCAATCGACGCCCTGGCGGAGCTCACCGCCCTCGGTATAGGAGGCCGAGTGGGGCGAAAGCAGCGCCCGGTTGCCGAGCTTGCGCAGCGGCGAGTCCGCCGGCAACGGTTCCTCCTCGAACGCGTCGATCGCGGTGCCGCGCAGACGCCCTTCCGAAATCGCGCGCGCGACGGCCTTCTCGTCGATCACCTTGCCGCGCGAGGTGTTGACCACGACCGCATGCGGCTTCATCAGCTTGATCTGCTCCTCGCCGAACATGTAGCGGGTCTCCTTGGTGAGCACGACGTGGAACGACACCAGGTCGGACTCGCGGAGCAGTGTCTCGTAGTCCACGGCCTGGACGCCGTGGGTCAGGAAATGCGCCGGCGGCACATACGGATCGTATGCGATCAGCCGCGCCCGCCAAGGGGCGAGCAGCTGCGCAACCCGTGTCGCAATGCGGCCGAAGCCGACGAAGCCGATGGTTTGGCCGCGGAAGCCGTCGGACGAGCGCGCGCCGACGAAATAGGCAAAATTGTCGGCGGTGCGCCACTTGCCGGCGCGCACGTCCTCGTCGCGGTCGTTCAGCTTCTTGAGCAGCGAGAGCATCATCGCCACCGTGGTCTCGGCGACGCCGAAGCAGTTCGACTCGGTCGGCGCGTGGCAGACCATGATGCCGAGATCGGTGGCGGCGTCGGTGTCGATGTCGTCGACGCCGACGGTGTATTTCGCGACGATGCGCAGCCGCTGCGAGGCCTCCATCACGCGGCGGCTGATCGGCGTGTGGCGCATCGAGGTGCCCATCAGCGCCACGCAGTCGCGCGCCTGCGCCACCACGTCGTCCTCGTAATGCGTGCGCGGCAGTTGCCAGTCGCGGTTGCCGATCACGAGCTCGCAGCCCAGCCCCTCGATGGCCTTGATGGTTTCGGGCGGTTCTTCGCGCGGGGCGAAGATCAGGACTTTCGGCTTGTCGGACATGGCAACTCCCTTGGGGCGTTCGCCCTTTGAGTGGGACGCGAGGTCGGTGGGATTGGGTTTACGCGGGTTGGTCTATTTCGACAGGTTAAGCGATTGCAGCGTCTGTTTCCATCGCGCGGTTTCGGCGGCGAGGAATTTGGCGAACGTCGCATCGTCCTCGTAGGCCGCCGACACGGTCAAGGCTTTCAGATTGGCCTCGATCGCGGGAGCGGCGAGGATTTCGCGGACGTCGGCCGAGATCCGCTTCACCGCCGCCGCAGGTGTCCCTGCGGGCGCAAAGAGCCCGATGAACCCGCCCGCACGGCCAAAGCCCAAGACACCGGATTCGCCGATCGTCGGTATTTCCGGCGCGGCGCGGGATCGCCGGGCCTCGGCCATCCCGAGCGCGATCGCCCGGCCGGTGACGATGTGCGGATAGGCGGAGGTGATGTCCACCGAGGCGACCGGAATTTGTCCGGCGACAAGATCGACGATCGCCGGCGCGCTGCCGCGGTAGGGGATGTGCACCAGATTGGCGCCGGTCGCAGCCTTGAGCATCTCCATCGTGAGGTGCTGGCCGGTGTTGACCCCGGTCGAGCCATAGCTCAGCCCTTGCGGGTTCGCCTTCGCGCGCGCGAGCATGTCGGTGATGCTCGTCGGTCCGATCGTCGGATTGGCCACCACAACGATGCCGACCTCGATCAGCTTGGCGACCGGCGTGAGCTCGCGCAGGAGATCGGGTGCATTGGAGCCCGGCAGATGCGGATTGATCAACAACGCGCCGGTGGCGCCGACGCCGAGCGTGTCGCCGTCGGGCGGCGACTTCGCGAGCGTGACCAGGCCCTGCGACCCGCCCGCGCCGGTCATGTTCTCGACCACGACGGTCTTGCCCGATCGCTTGCCGAGATCGATGGAGATGGCGCGTGCGATCCCGTCGGCGGAGGCGCCGGGTGCGAACGGGACGATGATGCGGATGGTCTTCTGCGACGTCTGCGCCAATGCCGAACCGGGCAGCAGCAGGATTGCCAAGAGGAGCACGCGCACCATGTCCGGTCTCCCAAGCTTTCTTCTGTCATTCCGGGGCGCGGGCGAAGCCCGCGAGCCCGGAATCCATCGTCTTATTTTGTTACTCCCACCGGGACTATGGATTCCGGACAGGCGCTTCGCGCCTTCCGGAATGACGGCGGAAGGTTGTTAGTCCAGCTTGATGCCGCTTTCCTTGAATGCCGTTGTCCAACGCACCGCTTCCTTGCGGAAAAAGGCGTCGAATTCCTCGGGTGAGCTGGAGACCGGATTGATGCCGGCCGCGATGAGCTTGTCGTGGGTCGCACGGTCGGCGTAGATGGCGGCGACCTTGCCTTGCAGTCGGTCGACGATGGTGCGCGGCGTGCCGGCAGGCGCCACCAGCGCGATCCAACTCGACATGTCGTCGAGCTCAGGCATGCCGGCGGCCTCCGCCAGCGGCGGCACGTCGGGCAGCACCGGCAGCGGCCGGCTGTTGAGCTTGGCGAGCGCGCGGAATTTTCCGGCCTTGATCAGCGGCAGGCTCGAGGCGGTGCCGTCGATAATGTAGTCGACGCTACCGGTGAGCAGCGCCTGCACCACCTCGGCGCTGCCCTTGTACGGGATGAGCTGCACGTTGATGCCGGCGGCGCGGTTGAACATGTAGCCGGCGAGCCGCGTGGTGATGATGCCGGCGCCATAATTCATCTTGCCGGACGCCTTCGCGCGGGCGATCAGCTCCGCGATGGTCTTCGGTCCGTCCTCGGCGCGCACCATCAGCAGCGAGGTGTTCTTGGCCGCGAGCGTGACCGACGCAAAATCCTTGAACGGGTCGTAGGGCAGGTTGCGTCTTGGTCGCCGGGTTCATCACCAGGGTCGTATCCATGGCGGCGAGCAGCGTGTAGCCGTCGGGCGCCGCTTTCGCGACCTGCACCGCGCCGATGGCGGTGTCGGCGCCCGGCCGGTTCTCGACCACGACCGGCTGGCCCCAGTCCTCGCTCATCTTCTGCGCGATCACACGGGAGAGGATGTCGGTCGGCCCGCCGGCCGGGAACGGCACGATGATGCGGACGGTCCGATTGGGATAGCTCTGCGCCTCCGCCGCGCGGATCGGCGCGAGCGCGCCGACGCCAAGCGCGGCGACAACGAAGCGGCGTGAAACGGTCATGGCAAGTGTCCCGATTCCGAAGTTCGTCCTATTTTTCAGCGGCCTCCGATACGAACTTCGCAATCGAAGGACACTAGCCTCCCATCATTGCACGCGCAGCCCGATCTCCTTCGCCAGCGGCGCCCAATAGGCGTATTCGTCGGCGACGAATTTGGTCACGCCGGCGGGATCGAGGTCCTGCGTGAGCAACGATAGCTTGGTGATCTGCTCCTGCATCTTCGGCGTCTTCATGATGCGGCGCGTTTCCTGATTGAGCTGCTGCACCACGAATTGCGTCAGGCCGCTCGGGCCGGCGAGCCAGAACCAGGTGTCGCCGTGCACGTCCGGAAATCCCTGCTCGGCGAAGGTCGGGATGTCGGGATAGGCCGGGTGGCGCTTGCTTGACGTTACCGCCAGTGGAACCAGGAGCCCGCCGCGGATCTGCAGCCCGGCGGTCAGCAGTGTCGTGAGGGTGAGCGGAATGTGATTGCCGAGCACGTCCTGTATTCCGGAATTGGGGGCGGGCACGTGCTGGATGTCGAGCTTGGCGCTGCGCTTGAAGCGTTCGAGGATGAGATGGCCGAGCGAGCCGGCGCCTGGCGAAGAGGAGGAGAGGTTGCCGCCGAGCCGCACAAGATCCGCGATCGACTTCACACCCAGCGCCGGACTGGCCACCAGCACGTAGCCGTCGGCGGCCAGCATCGCAATATGCGTGAAGTCCTTGAGCGGGTCGTAGCCGATGTTGGGGTTGATCGCCGGTCCGGTCAGGTGCGGGCCCGAGCCGGCGTTCACCAGCGTGTAGCCGTCAGGCGGCGACTTCGCGACGAAGGCGGCGCCGATGGCGCCCGACGAGCCGCCGCGGTTCTCGACAAAGAACTGCTGGCCGAACGCCGCCGAAAGCTCCGGTGCGAGCAGCCGCGCCAGCTGGTCGGAGCTGCCGCCGGGCGCGAACGGAACCACGATCCTCACCGGCTTGGCGGGCCATTCCTGCTGGGCGTAAGAGCTGCCGCCGGCCACGCCCAGGCATGCCAACGCGAGCAGCGCGGTTCTGAGCAGAGGCATTCGTGGCGGTCCCTTCCGGCGAGCGGTCCCGGGCCGGATATTACGGGCGGAATAAGCATGCGGTCACGCGACATTTGCGCTGGGCGGGGCTGGCGGCCGCGCTCGGCCGCGCGCTGCCGGCGGGCGAGGTCACGCGCAAGCTTGCTGCCGACGCGCTGGCGCTGCTGCGGCGGGGCTGACGCAACCCTGCGCCGGGCATCGACAGTGGGCGAGTTTGATCAAGGCAAACTCGGTTTCCGTACCAGTCGGTGCCACAGAAGCGCGCGGACGATGAATGGGACGCCCACGACTAGAGGCAACAGCCAATAGGTGAAGTGGGGCAGGTCTTTCCAAAGTGGCAACTGCTTTCCGTTGTCTACGTAGAAGGCAATCAGCATCAGAACATATGAGAGCCCCATCCCCGTGATGTGCAGTCTGGCCCAATAGGGCCAGCGCTCCCGAAGCGCTCTGCGGCCAAGCCATGCCGACGTAAACGACAATGCTCCAAGAATGAACAGGTGATAGTTCTCAGCCCAGCGCACGACGGAGAGGAAGGTCGCCGATGCAAACAGCGCCAATAGGCACCAGTAATAGACCTTGCCCGCCGTCGAATGGCGCCCCCGCCGTTTCTCGCTCAACATCGCCACGGCGCCGGCAACTACGCATGCAAGCCCGAGCGGGACATGGATTCCCACGATCACTCCGACAAAAACCGGATCGGTAGACGGAATCTCAATCCCTAAAATGACGGTGGAGTCGCCTGTCATGCGAGCGTTGTGCTTTACCTATGCGGCTTTATTTTGGGACAACTCCCAAGCTGCCAGCACGTCAACAACGTCAATCATTTCCCAAACGGTCAGTCACGCCAGCGGCCATCGCAAGCGTGGTGCGCAGCGTCTTATGAGCTGGCCCACTACCGGGGCATCGCTCACATTGCGTCTCGACTGATGTCTGATACGAAATTTCCGCGGGGCCTTCGACGGTCGCCCCGTCTCCAGGCTCTCATCCGGTTTAATGGGCCCAAGCACCGTCTCCTTCGCAAGGAGGGGACCATGGCTGCCGGGCCCTGATTTTTTTGAAGCGCTGAAGCCGACATCACAGAGCAGGGGACATTGCGGCCTCCCCTACAGATGGACACCGCCATCCAAGCGCTGCTCGCCTCGATCGTGGGAGCGAGCCATGGATGGCATTTTGCTTGGACGAATCACGTCAAGTTCATTTCGCAAATCAACCGATCCGCCTTCTCGACCGCTGCGCCGCATGGCGTTCACGTGTCTGTTGGCCGGCTCGTTCGTGGCGCCGGGTCCAACGCGCGCGTATTCAGCCATTACCTGCAAGCCGCTTTTGTCGATCACGAATGTTCGAGAACTCCGCACCTTGAATATGCCGGTCCGGCCATGGATTTGGAAGGCGACGATCGTTGCGGAGGCAAGCTATTGCGCCACCGGATCCGGCCGCTTCGAAATCGACTTCATTCGGATCAAGGAGTATTCCCCCGACATGCAGTTCACGGAGAGGTACAGTTGGACCCCGGGCCAATTCGAGGTGACAATGGAGTTGGCGGCAGACGAATCCATTCACGACTATCGCATCGGATTCATCGCGCCCTGTGTCTGCCGCGAACTTCTGTATGAAAAATGAACGGGATCCTGGGGACTCATTACGAACTGCTTAGCGGCGAGCACCATTGTTGCGGCCGCCGGGGACCGAACGTGACCGCCCTTCAATGGCGGTGCCCATGATGCGTATCAGGCGTGTGGGGATGCGTGTGCGTAACGGGACGGTGCCGGTGAACGTGGGTGTGGGGCTCGTCGGCTGGGTCAGACGATACGTGGGAATGGTGGTGGTGTTCGTCGTGAACATGCGGATGCGCGTGCTCGACGGCCTCATGCAGATGTTCGTGCTCGTGCCGCTCGCTCAGGTGCATCCAGGCTCCCACTGCCATCAATAATCCGGCGGCGACAAGCTGCATGGTGATCGGTTCACCAAGAGCGAATACGCCGCCCAGAGCACCGACGAACGGGGCGGTCGAGAAGTACGCGCTGGCGCGAGCAGTCCCGAGACCGCGCATCGCGAGGATGAAAAGCACCAGGCTGAGCCCGTAGCACACGAAGCCGACGGAGGCGGCGACAAAAACCGTGCCCGGAGCGGGCAAGGTGCCGCCGGCCCAGAGGCCGAGGGCAACATTGATTGGCCCGGCAACCAGTCCCTTGATCTCGACGATCTGCAATGGATCGGCCAGCGAAATCTTGCGGGTCAGATTGTTGTCGACCGCCCAGGCAATGCACGCTCCGACAATCGCCAGCGGTCCCCATAAGCCGTCCAAGGTAGGCGTGCCCGACCACGCCAAAATGGCCGCGCCGGCCACGAGACACGCCATGCCGATCATCAGTCGCGCGCCGTAGTGCTCGCGAAACAGCAGCCAGGCCAGTACGGCGGTTGCAGCGCCTTCGAATGTGAGCAGCAGCGAAGCGGTGGCGGCCTGCGTCTGCACGAGGCCGAATCATGAGCAGCAGGGGCCCGATTACGCCTCCGCTGAACACGGCGCCGGCAAGCCATGGCAGGTCACGCCTGCCGAGTGCGACCTCGGGTGCTGACAATCCTCGCCGGGCCTGAATGCGACGCAGCGCCGCGATCCCGACGCCGGCACCACAGTAGAACAGCCCGGCAAGAACGGCAGGGTTGACCGAGGCGAGCAGAAGCTTGCCGGCCGGCGTGGACAGCCCGAATAAGACGGCTGAGGCGAGAGCGAGAAGGACAGGTGTCTTGTTCATCCCATGACACCAGCAAGATGACATATGGAGCAGGCGGTCAACGCTTGGCGGGCCTATTCGGTCTCGCGGAGCGTCCAAAGCACGGGAGATCATGCTCCGCTCGCCTGCCAAGACGGAAGCTGAAGAAGCTGACGCGCCACATCATGAGAAATGCTGGGGCTGGCTCGAGAAACGATGCTTTGCAGGTTCGGCATTTCACGGCCTATTTACAAGGCTCCAGAGGGACAGATCGCTTGTCCATCACCTTAAGGAGCATGAAAAATGTTAAGAACCTTGCATTACGAGCCGTGTTTAGGGCGGCTCTGTCACCCAGCACACTCGGCAAGTCGCTCCCCGCAACCTCCTTGGCCGGTCCAGACCGCGCTGCTTGGTATTTTTGGAGGGTTCCTCGCAATTTTCGAAGGCCTCGCCGCCTATCGCGACTTCGAACACTTGCGATCGCACGGCGTTCCTCACCATGCCGCCCTCCGGCGCGCGCTCGGCATCTGCGCAACCTCGCACCTGATCAATTAGCGCGAGGGACGATGCCCTGTCCGCGCATGCCTGCGAGTTTGTTGAGTTGCCTGATGTCCTCTGCGGCTTCAGCCTGAAGCCATTCGCTGAAGGCAACGATCTTGGGAAGTTTTGCGACGGTCTTTGGGCACACGACCCAATACGCAAAAGGAACGGGCATTGCCGGGCCGAAGGGGCCGACCAATCGCCCGCTGATCAGGTCCCATGCGGCAAGTGCCGTGCGGGCGAGCGCTATGCCCTGGCCGTCAACGGCAGCGTCGATCGCCATACTGGCCTGGCTGATAACCGGTCCGCGCGAGGGATCCACGCCTGTCACCCCGGCATAGTCGAGCCATTGGCTCCAACCTTGCCGATCGGTGTTGTGTAAAAGTGTAAATCGGCCGAGGTCCGAAGGTTTGCGCAGAGGATCGTCCCCTTTAAGGAGCGTCGGACTGCACACCGGGAAGAGCTCCTCCGCACACAGGCGGGTTACGTGCAGTCCAGGCGCGGTCCCATCACCGTGACGGATGGCGAGATCGATGTCCTCTCGCGTAAAGTCGATGTGATGTGCCGATGCACTTACCCGAAGATCGATCTCCGGGTGAGCCTCGCCGAAACGGGCCAGCCGATGCACAAGCCATTTCGCCGCAAAATTCGGCGAGGTACTTACCGTAAGGGCTCCGCCGCTTTGCCGCTGCAGCACCCGCTCCGTTCCGTCGGCGATGCGGTCGAACGCATCGCGCACGACAACCAGATAGGCGCGACCTGCCTGGGTGATAACCAGCCGCTGTCGTTCGCGATTAAATAGCTTCAGCCCAAGCTCGGCTTCGAGTGCCTTCACCTGATGGCTGACGGCGCCCTGCGTGACGCAAAGCTCCTCGGCTGCCCGCGTGAAACTCTCGTGCCGGGCTGCAGCCTCAAAGGCCTTGAGAGCATTCAAAGGTGGCAGTCGCCGAGGCATTGGCAACCAAAATCATGAGAAATTCTAGGGCAGGCTAGAGAAACGATGCTTTGCAAGCAAGTCTTGCACGGCGCTATTTGCGGATCTCGCGTGCAACATCCGGGCTCATGCAGCCGCCCGGACCTTCGGGAAAGACGCTTCGTCGCAAGCGCTGCTCCATCGCCCGTCCGGGAAGGGGAGCACCTATGCCTGTTCGAAGCACGTCAAACCTTGCTTGCACATCAAGCAATCCGTCCTGTCGACCGCTGCGCCGTTTGGCGCTTACGTCGCTGTTGGTCTGTTCGTTGGTGGGTCTGGCCGCAACGAGCGCGTTATCCGCCATCGCCTGCAAGCCGCTGTTGTCGATCAAGAATGTTCGGGAAATTCGCGCCGCAAGTATCCCGATCCAACCATGGGTATGGAAAGCGGCGATCGCCGCGGACACAAGCTATTGCGCTACGGGGTCGGGGCGTTTTGAAATCGATTTCATCAGGATCAAGGAATATGCCCCCGACATGCAGTTTGCGGAGAGATACAGTTGGAGCGCGGGACAATTCGACGTGACAATCGAATTGACGGCAGACAAATCCATTCACGACTACCGTCATTGGGTTCGTTGCTCCCTGCGTCTGCCGTGAACTTCCATACAAAATAGAGGCAGGGCCCGGGCAGTGAACTCATTGGGAACTGTTGCCGCCAGGGGACATTGTAAGGTAGAATGTGTTTGGGGATTGACGCAGGCTCCCCGTCAGACGGTATACCGTCCAAGCTCTGCGCAACACTCGAGCTTTCGAGGAGTTTGCGCATGGACGGAAAAGCCCCCTCAATTTCATCTTCCGAGCTTTATGCGCGTCTGGGCACGGCATCAGCGCCGGTGCTGCTGGACGTTCGCCGTGACGAGGCGTTCAGCAAAGACGGCGGCTTGATCATCGGCGCGATCCATCGGTCGCCCGAGGATGTCGCGCGCTGGTCCAAGGACTTGCCAGCCGGCCAACCGGTTGTCGCCTATTGCGTGCACGGGCACGAAGTCAGCCAGGGCGTCGCCGCAAGCTTGCGTGGAGCAGGCATTGACGCCGCCTATCTCGAAGGCGGCATCACCGGCTGGAAAGAGTCGGGTCTGCCGACCCGCAAAAAGCTTGGCGCCACTCGAGAACAAGATGGGTCACGCGCGAGCATCCCAAGATCGACCGCATTGCGTGCCCGTGGCTGATCAGCCGCTTCATCAACCCGCTCGCGAGCTTCCTCTACGTCCCCGCGGACCAAGTGACCACGGTCGCCAAGCAGGAACACGCAACCCCTTATGACATCAAGGGCGCCGAATTCGGTCACGTCGGCGATCGTTGCTCCTTCGACGCGATCATCAGGATCTTCGAGATCAAAGATGCGGCGCTCGACCGTCTGGCGACGATCGTGCGTGGCGCGGACACATCTCGCCCCGATCTCACGCCGCAAGGCGAGGGCCTGCTGGCGATTTCCTACGGGCTTTCGGCCAACCATCCCGACGACCATGACATGCTCAGGCACGGAATGGTGATCTATGACGCGCTCTACACCTGGTGCCGGTTGCAGGGCGACAAAGAGCGGTCGAGGTGATCATGTCGCTCAAGACCATTGGGGTCATCGAGATACCCGCCTCCGCCGGCAGTTCCTTCGATCACGGCGCCTTCGACCCGAAGAGTCGCCGCGTCTTCGTGGCGCATACGGGCCGCGACAGCGTCGAGGTGATCGATCACGATGCAGGCAGACACATCGCGACGTTGCCGGGGTTCCCGGAAGCTGCGGGTGTCGTTGCCGACGACGGGATCGTCCTCGTAACCAACCGCGGAGCGGCCAGCCTGGCTTGGGTTGACGCGCGCAGCCTGGAAACGCGGGCCGTTTTCAAGACCGGCCCGCGACCCAACGGCGTTGCGATTGTGTCACGGCGAGGTTTGGCGATCGCCGCCAGCTTCGGCGACGAGGTCCACGGTGCCAAGCTCCAGGTATTGGGCCTTGACGGACGCGAACACTATTCGATCGACCTCCCGGGAGCGCCGCGATGGTGTGTAACCGATGCGGCTGCGGAGCGGGTGTTTCTCGCGATCCGTGAGCCTTCCATGGTCCTGGTCGCCCGGCTGCCCGACTTGAGCGAGGTGGAGCACTGGAAGCTTCCCGCCGGGGGTGCCCACGAACTCGAAATCGATCACCAGCGAGGTCACCTTTACGTCGCGTGTGACGCCGCCGCGCTGGTGGAAGTGGATACCGGCTCAGGCGAGGTCAGCAACACGTGGCCGATCGCTGGAGTTCCCGATGTCACCTTCCTTAATCCCACCACCGGCCTCGTCCACGTTGCCATTGGCAAGCCAGGGCTGGTCCAGTCGATCGATCCTGGCACCGGTGCGAGCGCCCAGACCATGACCGCCGCCGGCGCCCATACGACGGCGATCGTGGCGCCGGACCGGCTGTACGTGTTCTCGCCCGTGCATGGTGGGGCACTTGTTCTTGTGGATGCCTAGCACGGGACACATGTCAGCCGCTGATGTTCAGCGCATCGATCACCGCGTTACCGCGCTATCTTGGAATTCTCCAGATGTGACCTTCAAAGCACGGGGAGGAAACACAGGAGACAAAAATGAAGACCGAAATGGAACGACGTGACTTCCTTCAGCGCACGGGGCTGCTCGTGGGCGCAACTGCCGCGGCAAGCGTCATCGACCGGCCGTCTTTCGCCCAGAACGCACCGCCAACCGGAGCCAGACCGATGCCCTACGAACCGAAACCGTTTTCACTCGATCCCAAGTCCATCAAAGGCATCTCGGAAAAAGTCCTGGTCAGCCACTACGAGAACAACTACGTGGGCGCGGTCAAGCGGCTCAACGCAATCACCGCACAGCTTGCCGATCTCGACTTCGCTAAAGCGCCCAACTTCGTGATCAACGGGCTCAAGCGCGAAGAGCTGATCGCTGCGAACTCGATGATCCTGCACGAGATCTACTTCGACGGTCTCGGTGGCGGCGGGACGCCGCGGAGTGCACTTGTCGACGCAATCACGCGCGATTTCGGCAGCCTTGAGCGGTGGCGGGCCGAATTCTCCGCCATGGGCAAGGCACAAGGCGGCGGCTCAGGATGGGTCATTCTCGCCTATTCGCCGCGTGACAAGCGGCTGGTGAACCAATGGGCCGCCGATCACACCACCACGCTCGCGGGCGGACGACCGGTCCTGGTGCTCGATATGTACGAGCATGCGTATCACATGGACTACGGCGCAGCCGCCGCGCGTTATGTCGACATCTACATGGAAGCGATCCGCTGGGAAAACGCGATGAAGCTCTACGACCAGTACCGGGCGCAGGGCTGAGCTGCGCTACGAAGTTTTGCTTAGTAAGAGGGACGAAGCTCGTAGGGCGCAATAGCGTAGCGTATTGCGCCGGCTGAATGTGTGCGATTGGCGGATTACGCTAATCCGCTCTACGGTCATGATGCCTCGCGAGAATGATGACGCTTGTTCAATCTACATCCGTCACCCCGAGGTGCCCGAGCGTAGCGAGGGCCACCCGGGGGCCCGACGTTCCGGCCGAGCGCAAGGTACGCAATTCACGTTCCCACCGCGGACTGATATAAGAGTGTCCGTTTGCAGGGCTTGCAGGGCGCTTGAATGCTCAGCGGTCCACGAACGGCGCATACTGCTGCGCTGACGGCGGCAAGATGGTTGCGGAGTACGGTCATGGCCGGTGTCTTCAAAGAGCCGCTTCTGCATTTCCTGTTGGCGGGCGCCGTTTTGTTTGGTGCCTACGCCGGGCTCAAGAACGGCGCAAATACTGCAGAAACCAGCAAGCAACCCGGAATTCACCTCACTGCCGAACACGTGCAATGGCTCGCGGAGAGCTGGACCAGGCAGTGGCGGCGCTCCCCCACGCACGAGGAGCTGCGTGGATTGATCAGCGATCATCTTGACGAACAACTGCTGGCGCGCGAGGCCCGGGCGATGGGCCTCGATGACAATGACATCATTGTCCAACGACGGTTGGCGCAGAAGATGACCTTCTTCATAGAAGGCACCTTGGTCCTCGGCGAACCCTCACAAGATGAACTGGAGCAATTTTACCAGCGCCTTGGCGATCGCTTCCGGCCCAATGGGCGTATCTCTCTTGTCCAAATCTACTTCGATCCCCAGCGCCGCGCCGACGCGCATTCGGATGCGACGAAAGCGTTGAAGGCGCTGTCGGCAGCGGGCACGGCACCGCCAATCGAAGAGATCGGCGATCGCACATTGATTCAAGCGGAGTTTCGCGACGAGACCGCGCAGGCGCTGTCAAGTGCATTGGGGCCCCATTTTGCGCGGGCGGTATTCTCACTGAAGCCGGGCGAATGGAGCGGCCCGATCGAATCGGGATATGGCCTGCATTTGGTGCGGGTTTCCAGCGTGCAAGAGCCTCAGTTACCTCCGCTTTCGGACGTACGGGCGCGCGTGATGGAGGAGTGGAAAAACGAGCAGGAGAACCTGGCAAAGGAGCGATATCTCGCTGAGCTACGCAAGAAGTACGGCGTTGTCGCCGATGAGATTGTTGGGTCGCTTGTTGGACCGGCGGTTCCCCTCGAAGGAATTGACCAATGAGCGATGGCTCCTCCTCCGTTCTATCGGGATCAATTTTTCGATCACTTGTCCTGGGCCTGATCGGCGCCCTTGGGCCTTCCATTGTTGTCTTTGCGCCGACGACCTGCGCCGCCCATGAGGTCCGGCCGGCCTACCTCGAATTGCACGAAATCCGCCCCGGCGAATTCGACATGTTGTTCAAAACGCCGATGCGCGGCGACTTGCGCCTCTCGCTCGCGCCGGCGTTCTCCGGTCGCGCCGAGTCTGTGACACCCGTGTCCAAGCGGGCTACCGGCGATGCAGCTGTGCAGGTCTGGCGCGTCAGGACACTCGATCCACTGCGTGGACAAGTGGTTCGAATTGACGGTCTCGAAGCCACCATGACGGATGCGTTGGTGCGCATTGCCTTCCTGGATGGGACTGCGTGGCTGCGCCGGCTGACGCCGCAGGAACCGGCGGCGACGATTCCCCAGCGGCAAAGTGGCTGGTCGGTGGCCGTTCTCTATCTTCGGCTGGGCGTCGAGCACATCTTGCTGGGAATCGATCATCTGTTGTTCGTGCTGGCGCTTCTCATCATCACGCAAGGCGCGTGGCGTCTGGTCAAGACGGTGACTGCGTTTACTGTCGCGCACAGCATCACGCTTGCGCTGGCGACGTTAGGATATGTGCACGTGCCGTCTGCGCCGGTCGAGGCTGTGATCGCATTGAGTATCGTATTCGTCGCTGTCGAGATCGTAAATCTGCGCCGCGGGCGGGTGGCGCTGACGGCTCGAGCGCCTTGGATCGTGGCGTTCGCCTTCGGCCTCCTGCATGGACTCGGCTTTGCGGGCGCGTTGAGCGAAGTAGGACTGCCGGAAACGCAAATCCCGTTGGCGCTGTTATTTTTCAACATTGGCGTTGAAGTTGGCCAGCTGTTCTTTGTCGCGACCGTACTCTGTCTCACGGCGCTGATTGCACGCGTTCGCTTGACCTGGCCACGCTGGGCGGGCTTGGCGGCGCCCTATGCGATCGGTACTATTGGCATGTTCTGGGTGATTGAACGCGTTGCCCAATTCTGACGTCTGGCCTTGGCTGCAGGGAGAAAAAGCAGGGAGAAGAAAGATGGCAACCATTTGGAACTCGGCGATCGGTTGTGGCCGGCCTGGCGATGCTGGGTTTCACGTCGTCGGCGAAGGGTCAGGATGCCGGTTCACCAGCGCCGGACCGCCTCCAGCAGGTGTTGCCAAAGCCGCCCTATTCACCGTATGCCGGCCGCGATTTTCCCACGCGCCCGTTCTTCGGTGATACCCATCTCCATACGTCGTTTTCCATGGATGCCGGCGCCTTCGGCGCGCGGCTCGGGCCGCGGGATGCATATCGCTTTGCCAGGGGCGAACAGGTAACCGCGTCGAGCGGCCAGCCGGTCAAGCTGTCCCGGCCGCTCGACTTCCTCGTGGTCGCCGATCATTCCGACAATATGGGGTTCTTTCCGGACTTGTTTGCGGGCAAGCCTGAAATGCTTGCCGATCCCACGGGTCGCCGGTGGTATGACTTGATACAGTCCGGCAAGGGGGCGGAGGCGGCGCTCGAGGTCATCAAGGCCTTCTCACAAGGCACCTTCCCGAAGGACATCATGTATTTTCCCGGCACGCGCGCCTATCGCAGCGCATGGCAGGAAACCATCGCTGCTGCCGAGCATTACAACGAGCCCGGGCGCTTCACCGCCTTCATCGGCTTTGAGTGGACCTCAAACACGGGCGGCAACAATCTCCACCGCAACATCATCTTCCGCGACAACGGCGACAAGGCGAGCCAGGTCGAGCCATTCACGGTGTACCCGCCGTTCGGGAGCGACAATCCCGCCGAGCTCTGGAAATGGATGGAGGCCTACGAAAAGAAGACCGGCGGCAGCGTTCTGGCCATCGCGCACAACGGTAATCTGAGCAATGGTTTGATGTTTCCCGTCATCGAAGCCTTCGGCAAGAAGATCGACCGCGACTATGCCACTCAGCGGGCAAGATGGGAGCGGCTCTACGAAGCCACGCAGACCAAGGGTGATGGCGAAACGCATCCGTTCCTGTCGCCCAATGACGAGTTCGCCAACTTTGAACGCTGGGATTTCGGTAATCTCGACGCCAGCGTCGCAAAGACCAAGGAGATGCTCGAATTCGAGTACGCTCGCGCGGCGTTGAAGAACGGCCTCAAGCTGGAGCGGACGCTTGGCGTCAATCCCTACAAGTTTGGCCTCATTGGGAGCAGCGACGCCCACACCGGTCTTGCGGCGATGGAGGAGGACAACTTCTTCGGCAAGACCACCCCGCAAGAGCCCAGTCCGCACCGCATGCTCGCCACTTTCTTCGATAATCCGAAGCTGGGCATCAGGGTGATGGACTGGCAGGTTTCTTCTTCCGGCTACGCCGCCGTATGGGCCGCGGACAACACCCGTGCATCGATATGGGATGCCATGCAGCGCCGGGAAACTTATGCCACCACCGGCTCGCGGATGGTCGTCCGGCTTTTCGGCGGATGGGACTTTGTACCGCAAGACGCAAGCAACCGCCTTCCCGCGCAGATCGGATATACTAAGGGCGTGCCGATGGGTGGCGACCTGCGCGCTGCATCGAAGGGCAAGTCGCCCACATTCCTGGTGGCTGCATTGAAGGATCCAATCGGCGCGAACCTCGACCGCTACCAGATCATCAAGGGCTGGCTCGACAAGGCCGGGCCTTGCACGAGAGGGTCTACGATGTGGTCTGGTCCGGCAACACGCAAGCCCGATGCCAAAGGCAAGCTCCCATCGGTCGGAGATACCGTCGACGTGGCCAACGCCACCTGGACCAATACGATTGGCGCGCCTGAACTGATCACGGTTTGGACGGATCCGGAATTCGACCCGAGCCAGCCGGCCTTCTATTACGGACGCGTGATCGAGATTCCGACACCGCGCTGGACGGCCTACGACGCGAAGCGGTTTGGGACCAAACCTCTGCCCGGCACGCCCATGACCATTACGGAACGCGCCTACACGTCACCGATCTGGTACACCCCGGCGGCGTAGCGCAGTGGCGCATTCGACGGAGATTGCCGTGAGTTTCCGAAAGGCAATCCTGGCGTTGCCTCTGGTGCGAACCTTGATGTTCGGAACCATCATGCTCTCCTTGCCGTCCGCAGCGGTCGCCTGTGGGTATCACAACGACGTGTCACTTTTGCGCGGCGTCTTGAACTGGGTCTATCCAGACTTGCTGCACGTCGTCGGTGCCATGGCGAAGGCCGTCCGCGAGAAGCGGCTGCCGGCGCCAGCCTTTGAGCGCGACCCTTGGGGCTATCAACGCATCGTGCGATCACTCCATCAGTATGCGCAGCAGCTGCAGGTGTTTTCAGGTGAGACCCGGCCGCCGGAATTTTCGCTGTTGCTGATCGAGCCGATGCTGTGGACGCGTTTCATATCGGAAGGTGGCGATTGGCAAACGCAGGTCCACGTTTCCGCACCGCAAGCCGGAGATCTCATATTGATTTCCGGCGAAGACGTCATTCGAGAAATCACGAAGAGCCGATTGTCGGTCGGCCAAGCCTATCGGGATGGGCTTATCCGCCTCTACGGAACAAAAGAACAAGTGGCGCTCTTTTTGAGCCTGTACGATCAGGTCGGACGTCCGCAGCCGGTGCAGTAGCGTCGGGTTGTCCGAAAGAGAATGAGTAGCGAGTAGCTCGAATGACGGCATTGGCTTCGCTCGATGCGGGCTGACATGGCTGTGGATAGGGGTTGCGCCGAGAACGATCGGTTTCGCTGCGCTCAACTATCCTTCGCGCTGCGGTTATCGACACGCCATGCACAGGCAACGTTGGATGAGGCCTGCCAACGTTTGACACGGGCTGGTCCTGTGATTATAGTCCTGTCGTCCCGTTCACCGAGGGCGTCTCCGGAGACGAGCTTAAGGCGGAGCGGGATGCGGCGTCCTGCGGGCTGGCTCGTAACCAGGCCCCCGGGAGGCTCCCGGGAAAACCCGCCCTTCCGCCACTACGGGCGGAACGCGTGAATTCGCCCGGGTGAAGCGACGAGGAGTCAAGTGGACAAGACTTGAAGCCGAATTGCTTCGCCTCAGGCGGGCTCGGGGCCAAAAAATCGCCGCGGTGGAGCGCCGAGAGGCGAGCGTCCCCCGGCTGCGTAGACTGCGCAAGCTGGTCTGCGCGGGGACGCAAGGCGCCTCGCAAGCGCCTGCGGGCCTACGTCACTGGCCCGCGCAACGGGTGCCGCTGCACCCGAGCGCCTTTCGGCGCTCCGCCCCCTCGCATTGTGCGAGAGGGAGGCAAACAAACCTCGGAGGAGCATTTGCCTCGCGAGAACGATGATGCTTGTGCGAATTACACCGCCGTCATTCCGGGGCGCGCCAAAGGCGCGAGCCCGGAATCCATTTCATTGGCTGCGGAATATGGATTTCGGGCGCCGGCCTACGGCCGGCCCCGGAATGACGGAAAGCGAAACGCCGGAGCGCTACACCGCGACGTTGTCGATCAGCCGCGTCGCGCCGAGCCGCGCGGCGACCAGGAGGCGGATGGGGCCATCCTTGATCGTCTCCACCTTCGCCAGGCTGTGGGCGTGACGCGCTTCCAGATAATCGAGCGTGAAGCCCACGCTTTCGATCTCGGCCGATCCTTCGTCGAGCACGCGGGCGATCTGCTCCCTGTTCGCGATCAGGCGCGCGCAATCCTTGAGCACGCGGTGGAGCGTCGCCGCGATGCTGCGCTGCGCGTCCGTAAGGTAGGCGTTGCGCGACGACATCGCGAGGCCGTTCGGCTCGCGCACGATCGGCGCGCCGACGATCTTGACCGGCAGATCGAGATCGGAGGCGAGCCGGTGAATGACCTTGAACTGCTGGTAGTCTTTCTCGCCGAAGATCGCGATGTCGGGCGCGCACTGGGTGAGAAGCTTGGCGACGACGGTCGCGACCCCGCCGAAGAAATGCGGGCGGAAGGCGTCCTCGAGCCCGGCCTTGGCCGGGCCTTCGGGCGCGATGCGGGTGGCGAAGCCGTCCGGATACATCACCTTCGCGCCAGGCGCCCAGACCAGGTCGACGCCGGCCTCGGCGAGCGCGGCCAGATCCCGGCTGAGGTTGCGCGGATAGCTCGCAAAATCCTCATTCGGCGCAAACTGCGTCGGGTTGACGAAGATCGACACCACGACGCGCCGGGCGCGCCGGCGTGCCAGACGGACCAGCGAAAGATGTCCCTCGTGCAGTGCGCCCATGGTCGGCACCAGCGCGACCTTGGCGCCGCCGCGGCGCAGGTTGCCGACGGCGCGGCGCAGCGCCGGCACATGGGAGACAACACGCGGTCGTCGGGGCATGAGGTCGAGCGTCCGGAGGAAGGGCCGCGCAAACTAGCAAAGCGAACCGCCCATGACACGTGCCTCCTCCGGCGGCGGCGCGGGCATTGCATGGAACCCCGGATATGCCCACTTTATGGCCGGGTGGAATCCCCGCCTGAGGGCCCTGCTTTGATGGCCGACAAACCTCGCGACGCAACGCCGGCTCGCCGCGCCAGCGAGCCCGCCACCAGCGGCGGCAGCGAGCCTACCACCACGTCGTCGCGGACCGAGATCGACGCATTCCTGTCGAAGGTGAAAAACCTGGGGCCAGCCACCGGCGCCGGGCTGCGCGGCCGGCTGATCTTTGCGCTCGATGCGACCATGAGCCGCCAGCCGCTGTGGGATACCGCCTGCAAGCTGCAGGCCGACATGTTCCGCGAGGCCGCTGCGATCGGCGGGCTCGACGTGCAACTGGTCTATTACCGCAGCCTGGCCGAATGCCGCGCGTCGGCATGGGTGTCGCAGGCGGAGCGGCTTGCCGAACTGATGACGCGCATCGACTGCCGCGGCGGCCACACCCAGATCGGCAAGGTGCTTGGGCACGCGCGCGCCGAGTCAGAGCGCAAGAAGGTGCAGGCGCTGGTGTTCGTCGGCGACGCGATGGAGGAAAAGCTCGACGATCTGTGCCAGGCGGCGGGCGAACTCGGCCTGCTCGGCGTGCCGGCCTTCATGTTCCAGGAGGGCTATGACGCCATCGCCGAACAGGCGTTCCGTGAGATCGCGCGCCTGACCAAGGGCGCCTATTGCCGTTTCGATCCGGGCGCCGCCCATCAGCTCGGCGAATTGCTGCGCGCGGCCGCCGCCTATGCGGCGGGCGGAATGCGCGCGCTCGCCGATCTGTCGGCGCGGCGCGACCCGGGCGCCATCAAGCTCATTGGACAGATGAAATAGCGATGGGCGCGCTCACCTTCGGCATCGTGGCGCTGGCGGTCCTGCTGGTGGTGCTGCATGGTTTCAGCAAGGCCAATCCGCACAACGTCGCGATCGTGCTCAAGACGACCGGCGGCATCGGCGCGCTCGCCGGCGCGACCCTGTTCGGCGTGCGTGGCCGCATCGATATCGCGGTGCCGTTGGGGATTTTTGGATTGAGCCTGCTGGGCTGGCTGCCTTGGAGCATTCCCGGCTTCGGTTCCCGCACCCAGAAAAGCTCCGGGCAGGTGTCGCGGGTGCGCTCGGCCTTTGTCGAGATGGAGCTCGATCACGATACCGGCGCCATGCGCGGCACGATTCTCGCCGGCCCGCATATCGGCCAAAGCCTCGACGCGCTCGACGTCGCGACGCTGACCGCGCTGCTGCCCGATATCGACGAGGAGAGCCGGGCGCTACTGATGGCTTATCTTGACCGCCGGGAGCCCGCCTGGCGTGCGAACGCGCAGGGTGGTGCGACGGCGGGGCCCGGGTCGTGGAGTACCGGCAAAATGACGGAAGAGGAGGCTTATCAGATCCTGGGCCTGCAGCCGGGCGCGAGCGTCAGCGACATCGCGCGCGCTCACCGGACGCTCATGAAGAAACTGCATCCCGACCAGGGGGGGTCGACGTACCTTGCGGCTCGCGTGAATGAAGCCAAGGACATTCTTACGCGACGTCATCGCTGACTACTCCGCACACAACCCGTTACACGACGGCCCCTGTCTCCTTTTTTACGCTGTCCCTGTTGCCAAACCGTTAGTTTCTGATTGCCAGGCAATCGACCTCGTTGCGCTTAAGGAACTTGCAGGCGGCTTCCGCCTGTTCGCGGTCCAGCCCGGCGAAACGGGCACGATAGAGGGTCGTTTCGCCCCGCTGCACGGGCTCGGTGAAGGGGCTGGCCGAGGCCAGCAGGCGCGACGCCTTGCTCTTGACCGAGGCCAGCCGCTCCTGGGCCTCGGATTCGGCTGGATAGGCGCCGACCTGGATGACCCAGCCCGAGCGGATCAGCGGACGCGATGAGGGCACGGCCGGCGCTGGCGCGGTTTCGCGCTGCGGCGCTGCCTCGCGCACCGGCTCGGCCCGGGCCGGGGCGGGTGCAGGCGCCGCTTCGCTGACCGAGGCGGTCCGTGTTGGCAGCATGCCGAGCAACCCGGCACGAGCGACCGGCGCCGGCGGCGGAATTTCGGCCCTGGCAGTGGCGGGAGTCTCGGCCTCCCGTTGCGACGGCGGCGGCACCGCTTTGGCGCCTTTCACCGGGCCGGGCTTCACCGACACGGTGCGGACTGCGACCGGTCGGATCGGCTCAGCCGAACCTGCGGACGGCGCGGCGGGCGCAGCCGAGGTGGTGTTCGGAGCGCGTACCGGCACGTGGCCGGCGCTCGCCATCTCAAATCGCTCGGCGATGCTTGGTTGCGCGGCAGCTGCCGGAGGCGCGGGCGCCTCGCGCGACGTCGCTTCGGCAATCATCGACGCGGTGCGGCGGGTCGAGGCGCTGTCGATATGCTGCGCGAGCAACTGGCGCATGCGCGCGTCGCGGGAGCCCGCGCTGGCGCCGCCGAGTACGACAGCAATGACGTGGCGGCCGTTGCGGCGCACCGAGGTGACGAGGTTGAATCCGGAGGCGCGGATGTAACCGGTCTTGATGCCGTCCACGCCTTCGATCCGTCCGAGCAGGCGGTTGTGATTGGCGATGCGCTGGCCGCGGAACGTGAAGGACCGAGTGGAGAAATAGCGGTAGTAGCGCGGGAAGCGCTCCTGGATGGCGCGGCCGAGGGTGGCCTGATCGCGCGCCGTGGTCACCTGGGCGGAGTCCGGCAGGCCGGAGGCGTTGCGATAGACCGTGTTGGACATGCCGAGCGCGCGCGCCTTGCGCGTCATCTGCCGGGCAAATTCGTCTTCGGACCCTGCGAGGTTCTCGGCGACGACAACGGCGGCATCGTTGGCCGAGCGGGTGACCATGCCCTTGATAGCATCTTCGACGGTGATGGTGCCGCCTTCGCGCAGCCCGAGTTTGGTCGGCGACTGGTCCGCCGCGTGCTCGGAGACGCGCAGCGGGCTGTCGAGCGAGAGCCGCCCGGATTCCAGGCGCTCGAACAGCATGTAGAGCGTCATGATCTTGGTCAGCGATGCCGGATGGCGGATCGCATCGGCACTTGCGGAATGCAGGGTCGCGCCGGTGTTGGCGTCGACCACGATCGCGGCATAGCCCGGACTGTAGGAGCTGGACGCTGTGGCCGTTCGCTGGCCGCGGCGGGTGCGGGCATCCGCCGGCTCGCTCGAGACCGCTGTCAGGGCAATCGCGGTGGCTAGGCTCAGCAACCCCCAACGAAGCCCGTGCCGGGCTCCGATACGCATTCGCAACATACTGCTCCCCCGTCCCGTACTACGCACGACGCCACCGGCGTGGCGCCCAGAACCCCTTCTTATTTCTTCTCCCGGTTGCGGACGTAATTAGGGAGCGGGCCAAAAGCGGCGGATTTCAGGAAGTTCTCGGCTCCAATCTGGGCGCGCCAGGATGGTCGACGTCATCGGCGACCCCACGCACGGACCGTGACCGCAACGGCACAGCCAATCACGCTAGGTCAGTGGAATTGCCAAACCGTTAAGAAAGCCCCGTGGATGGGGCTTTTGTTGCAATGCAATAGGAAGGCTTGACATTTTTGTGCAGTGCAATATATAGGGGTCACACCGCCGGTTGTCGGTGCTGCAAAGGCAAGATCCCATAACAGGCGGCCAGTGATGGCCGGAAAGGTCACCTATGATCAAGAATCTCGATGACGTACAGAAGATCGGCAAGGACAACATGGATGCGTCGATGAAGTCGCTCGGCGCGGTGTCCAAGAGCCTTCAGGCGATCGCCGTGGAAACGGCCGACTACGCCAAGAAGGCATTCGAAGCGGGCACTGCTGCGACCGAAAGACTGGCCGGTGCCAAGTCGCTCGACAAGGTCATGGAAGTGCAGGCCGACTACTTCAAGGGTGCGTATGAGGGCTTCGTCGCGCAGTCGGCGAAGGTCGGTCAGCTCTATGTCGACCTCGCCCAGGAGCTCTACAAGCCGTACGAGGCGCAGTGGATGAAGGCGACCACGGTGAAGTAAGCCGCTGCCGCTGACGTAATAAAAAAGAAGCCCGGCCTCGCGGCCGGGCTTCTTGTTTTGAGTGCGCCTGGATGACGTCGTCAGGAGACCAACCTGATCGAGTACACCCCGAACTGCTTGGTCTTGTAACTGCTGCAGTTGATCGCCAGATTCGAGTTTCCTGCGAAATTGACGATACCTCCGATCACCTGCGTGCAACCCGCGTTCGACCCGTTCCCGCCTGTGTAGTCGACGGTCGCGGTCGGCAGGTAGATCGCCCCGCCGAAACTTTGCGAAGCGCCCCCGGTCAGCTTGAAGTCCGTGCCTTTCGGAATGTTACGATCACCGAACATGACGATGCCGGCGGTGGGCCCGAACGCTGGAGCGGTCAGATCGACGGTCGCATTTCCGCTGATCGTGGCCGTAGCATAACCCTTTCGGTTCTTGGAGGTGAATATCAGCGTCACGCCCTGTCCGACGACGCCGGCACTTCCGTTGACGAAAAGGTCACCGCCATCCATGTAGTAGACCCCGGGATTCAGTGTCACCGTCGAGCCCGCATGAATTGCGATCCCGCCGCAATAGACGCCCGGGCTGAGCGTGACCGACGTGGTTGCCTTATAATTGTTCTCACTGCACGGCCCCGGTTCGGGCGGCTGCACGTCCTTGTACGGGTCTTCGATCGGTGAGATGCCGGTCATGACGCCGAGATCGGCAGTCACGCCGGCGCTACTCCCGGGCGTAATTCCACCGACAACACCAACCGACCTTGCCGAAACCTTGGCCGAGCCTCCCACCGTGAGGGCTTCGCCGTGGCCGGAATTGTCGTACAGGCTGCATCCGGTGAGATTGACTGTGGTACTGCCTTGGCTCGTGTAGGCGCCGCCCGCCGCCGGGTCCAGGGCCAGGACGCAACCGTTACCGTCGAAGGTCGAGGCCGCAGTCGAACCGACCTGAAGATTGATCGTAGAAATGCCGAGCACGCCCAGGATCATCGTTTGCACGGAGCCCTGCACGGACACCGAAACCGTGTGATTGCCGGCATTTGAGGTCGGTACCGCCGCGACACCAGATATCTGGACATCCGGCCGGGAGAAACTTGCGTGAAAATAGCCGGAAGCACCTTCGGAAGGGTTCCCGCCAGCTTGGCGGGTCATGGCCTTCACGATCAGCAGCGAGGTCGAGTTCCGCCGCAGCCTGCATGGCGGCGCGCGCGGAATTCGCGCGGCTGTAGTCCACGGCGCCGCCGACCATGCCAAAGATTGGGACTGCCGAAAGGGCCAACAGCGGCGCGACGCTGCCCTTTCGGTCTTTGAAGAAGCGGGTGAACAGCATGACAAAAGGTTCCCGTGCCAGTGCGTCAATTCTTGACGATGGTGCGGATATTGCTGACGTCACCTTGAGATGTTGTGACAGAAATCCCGCAAATTTCGCCTGAATTTGCCTCGAATGTGACTATCTGAGCGGGTGGTTCGTTAAATGGGGGTAGGCGTCGGAAAACGGTCGGGAAACCGGCGGTCTTGAGGCAGAATCTCCAATGATTCGCGAGCGCTATGCTGGTCTGGCACCTTCGCCACCCGATCTTTATTATAGGAGGGAACCTGCTGCCGCCCCCGGGCTTCCCGTTTGGTCCGATCCGGCGCCACCCGCCATGAACCGCAGAAACATGCCCCGCACGTCCGCCGCCCGGTTCGAACTCCCCTCCGCCGCCGCGGCTCGCGGGCGACGACAACAAGCGCCCGGGCAGCCCTGGGGCGCCGGGAACCGCCGTTATCACCAAGACCAAGCCGCAGACCAAGCGGCCGAACCTCTATCGGGTGCTGATCCTCAATGACGACTACACGCCGATGGAGTTCGTAGTCCATGTATTGGAACGCTTCTTCAACAAGGACCATGAAAGCGCCTATCGAATCATGATGCATGTGCACGAACATGGAATCGGCGAATGCGGCGTTTTCACCTACGAGGTAGCCGAGACGAAAGTGACGCAGGTGATGGACTTCTCCCGCAAACACCAGCATCCTTTGCAGTGCGTCATGGAAAAAAAGTAGAGCCGGGCCTATATAGTCAGGTCAGAGAAAACACAGATGCCCACTTTTTCGCGTAGCCTTGAACAGTCCCTCCACCGCGCATTGGCGCTCGCCAATGAGCGGCACCATGAATATGCGACGCTCGAACACCTGCTGCTCGCCCTGATCGACGACCAGGATGCGGCGGCGGTGATGCGGGCCTGCAACGTCGACCTGGACAAGCTGCGCCGCAGCCTCACCTCATACCTCGAATCCGAGCTGGAGAACCTGGTCAGCGACGGCAACGAGGATTCGAAGCCCACGGCCGGGTTCCAGCGGGTCATCCAGCGCGCCGTCATTCATGTGCAGTCCTCCGGCCGGGAGGAGGTGACGGGAGCCAACGTGCTGGTGGCGATCTTCGCGGAACGCGAAAGTCACGCCGCCTATTTCCTGCAAGAGCAGGACATGACCCGCTACGACGCGGTCAACTACATCAGCCACGGGATCGCCAAGCGCCCGGGCATGTCGGAGTCGCGTCCGGTGCGCGGCGTCGAGGACGAGGCCGACACCAAGAGCGGCGACGAGCCCAAGAAAAAGGGCGACGCGCTCGAAGCCTATTGCATCAACCTCAACCGCAAGGCGCGCGAGGGCAAGATCGATCCGCTGATCGGCCGCGACGCCGAGATCAGCCGGACCATCCAGGTCCTGTGCCGCCGGCAGAAGAACAATCCGCTGTTCGTCGGCGACGCCGGCGTCGGCAAGACCGCGATCGCGGAAGGCTTGGCGCGCCGCATCGTGCACGGCGAAGTCCCGGACGTGCTCAAGGGCGCGACCGTGTTCTCGCTCGACATGGGCACCTTGCTCGCCGGCACCCGCTACCGGGGCGACTTCGAGGAGCGCCTCAAGCAGGTGATCAAGGAGCTCGAAGCCTATCCCGGCGCGATCATGTTCATCGACGAGATCCACACGGTGATCGGCGCGGGCGCGACCTCGGGCGGCGCGATGGACGCGTCGAACCTGCTCAAACCGGCGCTGGCGTCGGGAACGCTGCGCTGCATCGGCTCGACCACTTACAAGGAGTACCGCCAGTACTTCGAGAAGGATCGCGCGCTGGTGCGCCGCTTCCAGAAGATCGACGTCAACGAGCCGACGGTGTCGGACGCGATCGAGATCCTCAAGGGCCTCAAGCCCTATTTCGAGGACTACCACAAGCTCAAATACACCAGCGAAGCGATCAAGGCGGCGGTGGAACTCTCCGCGCGCTACATCCACGACCGCAAGCTGCCCGACAAGGCCATCGACGTGATCGACGAGTCGGGCGCGGCGCAGATGCTGCTGCCGGAAAGCCGGCGCAAGAAGACGATCGGCATCAAGGAGATCGAGTCGACCATCGCCACCATGGCGCGGATTCCGCCGAAGACCGTGTCGAAGGACGACGCCGAGGTGCTCCAGCATCTCGAGCACACGCTCAAGACGGTGGTCTACGGCCAGGACAAGGCGATCGACGCGCTGTCGGCCTCGATCAAGCTTGCCCGTGCGGGCCTGCGCGAGCCGGAGAAGCCGATCGGCTGCTACCTGTTCTCGGGACCGACCGGCGTCGGCAAGACGGAAGTGGCCAAGCAGCTTGCAGTCGCGCTCGGCGTCGAGCTGATCCGTTTCGACATGTCCGAATACATGGAACGCCACACGGTCTCGCGGCTGATCGGCGCGCCGCCCGGCTATGTCGGCTTCGACCAGGGCGGGCTGCTCACCGATGGCGTCGACCAGCATCCGCATTGCGTGCTCCTCCTCGACGAGGTCGAGAAAGCGCACCCGGACCTGTTCAACGTGCTGCTGCAGATCATGGATCACGGCAAGCTGACCGACCACAACGGCAAGCAGGTCGATTTCCGAAACGTCATCCTGATCATGACCACCAATGCGGGCGCCATGGACCTGGCGAGGCAGGCCTATGGCTTCACCCGCAACAAGCGCGAAGGCGACGACACCGAAGCGATCAACCGGCTGTTCGCGCCCGAGTTCCGCAACCGCCTCGACGCAACCATCGCCTTCGGGCACCTCACGCCCGAGATCATCACCAAGGTGGTCGAGAAGTTCGTGCTACAGCTCGAGGCGCAGCTCGGCGACCGCAACGTCACCATCGAGCTCAGCGAAGACGCGTCGAAATGGCTGACGGTCTACGGCTATGACGAGCAGATGGGCGCGCGGCCGATGGCTCGGCTTATCCAGGAGACCATCAAGAAGCCGCTCGCCGACGAGGTGCTGTTCGGCAAGCTCAAGAACGGCGGTCACGTGCGGGTGATCGTCACCAAGGACGAGGACGGCAGAGAAAAGCTGGGCTTCGAATATCTGGACGGCCCGGTGACGCCGAAGCCGGAAAAGATCCCGGCGCGGCGCACCAAGCCGAAACGACGGCCGCCCTCGGCGCGACGCAACAAGCCGCCCGGACCGAGGGGCGGCGGGAGCGGAGGCGATTCATCGCCGCGGCGGGGCTCCGTGCCAAAGGTTCCGCTGGTGAAGGTGTGACGTATCGTAGAAGGCCGGGCGAAAGTCCGGCCTTCTGCTTTACGGGCTGCGTGCGGCAACTGCAGGCATGCTGATTGCGTCGCGCCTCGCGCTGTGGAACAGGTCGGGCCATCGCAGGGTCCGGTATGTCGTCCGACGCAAATCCCGAAACTCCATCGGTCTTGTGCGCCTTCCTTGCCGGCCTGCGCGCATCGTTCCTCTCGGTGTTCGTGATGGTGCTGCTCGGCACCTATGTCGGCATCAGCGCGCTGGCACATGACTACGGCTTCAGCCTGGGCTGGGTCATGGCCTCGACCGTTCTGGTCTGGGCGGGACCCTCGCAGGTGATCATGATCTCCGCGCTCGGGGCGGGGGCAACGCTGCTGGAGACCGCCATCGCGGTCGGGCTCAGCTGCGTGCGGTTCCTGCCGATGGTGGTGGCGCTGTTGCCGCTGATGCGGGGGCCCAAGACGCGCACCTACGATCTCTTGCTGCCGGCGCATTTCACCGCCGCCAGCATGTGGGTCGAGTCGTTCCGCCTGTTGCCGGCGGTGCCGCCTGAGCGGCGCGTGGCCTATTGCAACGGGCTTGGCATCGGCTTCATGTTGTCTGCACAAGTCGGTTGCGTCATCGGATACTACCTGACCGCTTCGCTGCCGCCGCTGTTGACGGCGGCGACACTGTTCCTCACCCCGATGTCGTTTCTGGTTTCGACCGCCCGCAACGCGCGATCCCTGGCCGACCGCCTCGCGCTGGCATTCGGGCTGATCATCTGTCCGTTGCTGGTCTATGCCGATATCGGGCTCGACCTGATGTGGACCGGCATCATCGCCGGCACGATGGGCTACGGCTTTCATCGCCTGCGCGGAGCGGGGCGATGAGCGGATATGAGGGTCTGTGGGGCTATGTCGTTCTGGTGCTGGTCGGGTTCCTGCCAAGCGACATGTGGCGGCTGCTCGGTGTCATGATCGGGCGCGGCATTGACGAGGAATCCGAGCTTCTGGTCTGGGTCCGTTCGGTGGCGACGGCGGTGCTGGCCGGAGTGATCGCCAAGATCATTTTCTTCGCGCCGGGGTCGCTGGCCGCCATGCCGCTCTCCGTGCGTCTCGCTGCGATCGGATGCGGCTTTCTGGCGTTCCTGCTGGTGCGCCGCTCGGTCTTTGCCGGGATCGCAACCGGCGAGGTCGTATTGGTGACGGCCGGATTTTTCCTCGCGCGCTAGCTTATGCCAGCGCGGCGGCGAGTTTCGCGGCCTGGTCCTTGAGCACGTCCGGCGCCTCCTTGACGCTCGCGGGCGGCTTCAGCGCGATGCCTTCCTTGCGCGGAATGACATGGACGTGCAGGTGGAACACGACCTGTCCGCCGGCGCCTTCGCTGAACTGCTGCAGCGTGACCCCGTCCGCACCGAACACGTCGACGCTGACCTTGGCGATCCGCTGGGCGACCTTCATCACATGCGCGAGGTCGTCAGGCGAGACGTCGAGGATGTTGCGTACGGGTGCCTTGGGGATGACCAGCGTGTGGCCGGGCGCCCGCGGCATGATGTCGAGGAAGGCGAGCGACTTATCGTCCTCATAGACCTTGTGACAGGGAATCTCGCCGCGCAAGATCTTGGCGAAGAGGTTGGTCTGGTCGTAGGCCGGCATGGGCTGCTCCAGAGATTGAATGTGAGATCTCGCAAGCTTGGACGTTCGGCGTCAAGCTGCGGCGGGCGCGTGCCATCAGGTCTTGCGGAACGGCGCGGCCTCCGCATACTCCTCGATCTCAGCTGCCACGTGCACGTTCATGGCTGAGGAAATCGTCGATCGCCCGCCGCAGCCGGGGATCGGCGATGTAGTGGGCCGAATAGGTCGTGGCCGGCATGTAGCCGCGCGTGACCTTGTGCGAGCCGCCGGCGCCGGCCTCGACCCGGGCAAGCTTGCGCTCAATGGCAAACTGCATGGCCTGATAGTAGCAAAGCTCGAAGTGCAGGAAGGGGTGGTGCTCGATGCAGCCCCAATGGCGGCCGAACAGTGTGTCGGAGCCGATGAAGTTGATCGCGCCGGCGATATAGCGGCCGTTACGCTTCGCCATCACCAGCAGGATGTTGTCGCGCATCGTCTCGCCAACGATGGAATAGAACGAGCGCGTGAGGTAGGGCCGGCCCCACTTGCGCGAGCCGGTGTCCATGTAAAACTCGAAAAACGTGTCCCACACGCCTTCGGTGAGGTCCGAGCCGGTCAGCCAGTCGACGGTGATGCCGTTCGACAGCGCGTCCTCGCGCTCGCGGCGGATGGTCTTGCGCTTGCGCGAGGAGAGGGCCGCCAGGAAGGCCTCGAAGGACTCGTAGCCGTCGTTCGTCCAGTGGAATTGTCGGTGGGTGCGCTGCAGATAGTTGCGCGATCCCAGCATCCGCCATTCCTCCTCGGTCAGAAACGTGACGTGGACCGAGGAGGCGTTCGAGCGTTTGCAGATGTCGGCAAGTGAATCGGCCAGCGCGTTGCGCACGGCGTCGGCATGTTCGCCGGGCCGTACCAGGAGGCGGCGGCCCTGCGCCGGCGTGAACGGCACCGCGACTTGCAGCTTCGGATAGTAGTCGCCGCCGGCGCGTTCGTAGGCGTCGGCCCAGCCATGGTCGAACACGTATTCGCCCTGGGAATGCGATTTGGCGTAGCAGGGAACGACCCCCACGATTGCGCAGCCGTCTTCGGCAACGAGGTGCATGGGCTGCCAGCCGGCACGGTTGCGGACCGAGCCGGACTGCTCTAATGAGGATAGAAAAGCATGGGATATAAATGGGTTATAGTCAGGTTTTGAGGCCGCGCTGGAGCCTCCCGGCGCGCGCGGATTGGCGCAGGCGTCCCACGCGGCGGCCGGCACTTCGCCGATCGCGTTGACAACTTTGAGCGTAATCTCAGTCGCGGCCATGGGGATGAACTAGCGCGGCTTTATGGCCGGAATCCTTCGAAGATCATCTGGTCGGCGTAGCGCGCCGCGCGCTCACGGTCCACATCGCTGCGCACCGTCCAGGTCAGCAGCGGCAGGCGCAGCAGGTTCCTTGCCAGCCATGGGATCGCCGACGGCAGGTCCTTGACCGCATAAGCAATGAACTGCGGGCGGCTGCGCAGGACGTGCTGGAAATAGGCGAGCGCGTGCTTGGTGCGGGCCGGCAGCGGGTTCCCTTCCGAATGGGTATCACGCCGCTCGGCGACGATGCCGCGCAGCAGGCGCGGGGCGAGCGTTCGCAGTGCCGCAATCGGCGCAGGATCGAACGACATCAATGCAGCGCGGCCGCTATAGCCCGCGAGCACCTCGGCGGCACGAGTGACCGGCCACAAATCGCCGTCAAACCGGCTCTTGATTTCAACAAACAGCGCCACCCGGCCGGCGGCAAGGTCGCATAGCTCGCCAAGCGTGATCATATGGTCGGCGGTCGCGCGAAACGGCACGCGTTTGAGTTCGGCAGCGGTGAAGGCGTCCACGCGGCCGCTGGCTTCGGTCAGCCGGTCGAGCGTGTGGTCGTGGAACACCATCGCCTCACCATCGGCGCTGATCTGGATGTCGCATTCGATCGCGTAGTTCGCTGCAACAGCTGCTTTGAAGGCCGAAGGCGTATTCTCGATGATCCCGGCGGCGGCGTCATGCAGCCCGCGGTGCGCGACCGGGCGCGCGACCAGCCATTCGCGCATGGGATGTCGCTCACACCACCTCGAACAGGCCCTCGACCTCGACCGCCGCGTCGACCGGCAGCGAGGCGACGCCGACCGTGGTGCGGGCATGGCGGCCCTTGTCGCCAAGCGCCTCGACCATGAGATCGGAGGCGCCGTTCATCACCTTCGGACCGTCGAGGAAGGTCGGCGCGGAATTGATGAAGCCGCCGAGGCGCACCACCCGCACCAGCTTGTCGAGATCGCCCAGCGCCACCTTGACCTGCGCCAGCAAGTTGATCGCACAGGCGCGCGCCGCCTTTTGGCCGTCCTCGACCGATACGCTGTCGCCGAGCTTCCCCTTGGCGAGCAGCTTGCCGTCGGGACCGAGGCAAATCTGGCCGGAGACGAACAGCAACGAACCGGTGCGCACATACCCGACATAATTGGCGATCGGGGTGGCCGGGGTCGGAAGCACCACACCGAGTTCAGCCAACTTCGCTTCGACCTTCGCCATGAAACGCTCCTTTGCCTTGCCTGGTCTTGTCTTGCGCAACGGTTGTACAAGCCAGTCATTGCCGATCGGATGGCCACATTCAAGCCGGACCGGCCGTTGCGGCAGGCTATCCGCAACCCTATCTTCGAACCCGGTTCCGCGCGGTCAGGAGACCCATTCTGATGAAATTACAGGCAAGATGCGCCGCCACCGCCGTCCTGGCCGCCGCGACGGTGCTGGCTTGGGGGGCGCTGCCCGTCCCGGCGCAGACGCAGACCATCAATCTCGTGCCGCACCGCGCCATCTACGAACTCACGCTCGGCAAGGTCCGCGGCAAGGCTTCGGTGCAGAACGCGCGTGGGCGCATCCTCTACGACTTCTCGGGCAATGCCTGCGAGGGTTACTCGCTGGAGTTCCGGCAGGTTGCGGAACTGGACAATGGCGAGGGCAAGATCAGCCTCAGCGACCTGCGGTCGAACACCTGGGAGGACGGCAGCGCGCGGAGCTATCGCTTCACCTCGCAGAACCATCTCAATCAGCGCCTGCTCGATGCGGTCGACGGCAAGGCCGAGCGCGGCAGCGCCGGCGTGGCGGTGACGCTCTCCAAGCCGGAGCCGCGCAAGATCGATCTGGACGCCGCGATCGTGTTCCCGACCGAGCACGTGCGGCGCATCATCGAGGCCGCGCGCGAAGGCCAGACGATCCTGGAGTTTCCGATCTATGACGGCTCCGAGACCGGCGAGAAGGTCTACAATTCACTGACCGTGATCGGACGGGAGATCGGGCCCGGCGAACGCGATCTCGCCGATGCCGCCTCCGGCAACACAGTGTTGGCCGGCTTGCGGCGCTGGCCGGTGACCGTCAGCTATTTCGAGCGCAACAAGCCCGCCGGCGAACAGACGCCGGTCTATGCGATTTCCTTCGACCTTTACGAAAACGGCGTCTCCCGCACGCTGGTGCTCGACTACAATGATTTCTCGATCAGCGGCGTGCTGAAGGCGCTGGAGCTCAAGGACGGCAAGCCCTGTCCGTGACTGCGCGCAGGAATTTCACTCCCGGCTGCGCTCTTCGCTTTCGTCGTCCTCGAGCGTGAGGCCCCGGAATACGGCTTCGTCCCCGAACCTGGCGCGCAGCCGGTCGATCGCCCGTTCCGCCTCGGCGGTCCGATGATCGAGCAGGTCGGCGAGATCGGCCTCGTTGGCATCGATGAGCGACGACAGGCCGATCCCGATCAGGCGGAATTTCGTGCCGTCGATCTCGCGTTCGAGCAGCTCGCGGCCGGCCGCGAAGATGCGGGCGGCGAGCTGGGTCGGCCGCTCGAGGGTTTGCGCCCGGGTGCGGATGCGGAAATCCGCGGTCTTGAGCTTGAGCGTGACGGTGGCGCCGGCCAGCTCGTTGATTTTGAGGCGCGTGGACACGCGCTCCGTGAGCCGCCAGAGCCGCAGCTCGAGCGGCCGGAATGCCGAGAGATCGGTATCGAACGTGGTTTCGGCGGATATGCTTTTGGCTTCGCGTTCCGCTCGCACCGGGCGCTGGTCGCGCCCGTGTGCAAGATGGTAGAGCCGCGCGCCTTCGCCGCCGTAACGGCGCATCAGCTCGTGCTCTCCGATCCGCTGCAGGTCGCCGACGGTCGATATCCCGTCCTTGGTGAAGCGCGCCTGCGCTGCTTTGCCGACCCCGAAAATCTGCGTGACCGGGCGCGGCGCGAGGAAGGCGGCCGCCTCGTCGCCCGCGAGCACGGCGAAGCCACGGGGCTTGTCGAGGTCGGAGGCGATCTTGGCGAGGAACTTGTTGCCGGATAGTCCGATCGAAACCGTGATCCCCAACTCGCGCTCGACGCGCTCCGCGAAAGCGGCCAGCGTCTTCGCCGGCGCGACGCCGTGCAGCCGTTGCGTGCCGGACAGGTCCATGAACGCTTCGTCGATCGATACCGGCTCGACCAGCGGCGTGAGATCGCTCATGAGGGCGCGCACCTGCCGTGCGACGCCGGCATATTTGTCCATGTCCGGCCGTACGAAGGTCGCGTGCGGGCAGAGCCGGCGCGCCTCGAAGATGGGCATGGCGGAGCGGATGCCGTAGGTGCGTGCCACATAGCAGCAGGTCAGCACGACGCCGCGCTGACGCCCGCCGACAACAACCGGCTTGTCGGCAATGGACGGATCGTCGCGCTTTTCGATGGTGGCGTAGAAGGCGTCGCAGTCGACATGTGCGATCGACAGCGCGAAGAGGCTGCGATGGCGCAGGAGGCGAGGGGAGCGACAAGCCGGGCAGCGCGCGGCCGCTTCCGGAACGTCCTGCCGGCAGTCGCGGCAGAAACCGCTGATCGTAGAATCGGCGGCGGGCTTGCGCAGCACGCTAGTGTCCCGATTCCGAAGTTCGTACCATTTCGCAGCGGCCTCCTAAACGAACTTCGGAATCGAAGGACTGCTGAACCGCCACATTAGCCATGGTAAGCACCTACGGCAATCGAGACGGGGACGCGGCTACCCATGGACAATATCACGAAGAAAATTGCCGGATACGCCTCCTCGCTGTCGTTCAACAACCTCGATGAGGCGACGCGGCACGCCGCCACCCAGCGCCTGATCGACGCGCTCGGGTGCGGGTTGGGCGCGCATGATTGCGAACCCGCGCAGATCGGCCGACGCCTGGCCGCCGGCGAAACGCCCGGCAAATATCCGGGCCGGGTGTTGTTTTATGGCGACCGGCTGCCCGCGGAATCGGCCGCGTTCATCAACACGACGATGATCCGCAATTTCGATTTCAACGACCGCTATCCGGGCGGACATCCGAGCGACGCGCTCGGTCCGCTCGTCGCGCTTGCGAGCGCCATGGTGGTCGACGGCAAGCGCTTCCTCGCCAGCATGACGGTGATGTACGAAATCTTCGCGCGGCTGTCGGACGCGACGCAGCTCAGCCGGCGCGGGTGGGACCAGGGCTTTGCCGTCAGCATTTCGGTCGCCGCGGGCGTCTGCAATCTCCTGCGGCTGCCGTTGCAGACGACGGCCAATGCGATCGGGATCGCGGCGAGCTCAAACGTGCCGTTGCGGGTCACGCGCTCGGGCGAGCTCACGCCGTGGAAAAGCGTTGCGACCGCCTACGCCGCGCGCAACGGCTTGTTCGCGGCGTGCCTTGCCGCCGAGGGTATGGCGGGGCCGGGCCATGCGTTCGAGGGGCGGGCGGGATTGTTCGAGAACGTCACCGGGCCTTTCACACTGGTCGATTTCCCGACCGAAGGCGGGCCGTCGCTCACACCGCGGGTGCAGCTGAAATACTGGCCGGTCGAGGCCAACGGTCAGCCGGTCGTCTGGGCCGCGCTTGAATTGCGCAAGTTGCTCGCGGCGTCCGACATCAAGGCGATCGACGTTTTCGCCAACAAGTTCACCTGGTTCGAGATCGGCAGCGAGCCGGAGAAATGGGATCCGCAGACGCGCGAAACGGCGGATCACAGTCTGCCATACATCTTTGCCCGCGCCTTCATGGACGGTCCGATCACCACGCAATCGTTCACCGAGGACAAGGTCCGCGATCCGTCGGTGCGGCCGCTGATGGCGAAGCTCAAGGTGATCGTCGACGATGCGCTTGAGGCGATGCTGCCCAGGATGGGGCTGCGGGTGACGGCGACTGCGACTAACGGCAGAGCAGCAGTCCGTCGAGATTGTGAATCCCCTTGGCCACCCCGATAATCCGATGCAGGACAAGGACGTCGAGGAGAAGTTCAATGCGATGGCCGAGCCGGTGCTGGGACCGAAACGGTGCCGCCGTTCGCTCGATGCTTTGTGGAAGGTCCGTGATGCGGACGACGTCGGTGCGTTGTTCGCGATGCTTGATTTGAAGCTTCAGTGACCTGCGGCGCCGGCAGCGGAGTGTCACGGCGTCGCTGGCGGTGCTCCCGCGAGCAGATCGCGAGCCTGGGTCACGATCTCGGGCGCGATCTCTCTTTGGGTCGCAAATTCGCGCAGCAGCAGGTCGTCGCCTGCCAGGTGATCGAGGACGCCCAGCAGGAAGTTCGGCTCGCGCGCTGCATCCCGCAGCGAACTCTGGTCCGATCCCTGTCAACGCCAGGAAGCGGCCGAGCCGTTCAGGTTCCTCGGCAATGAAGCTAAGGGCCTGAATCGCCACCGTTTCGGCCAATTCCCGCGTCATCTCCGGGCGTTGAGCCATATGGAACCCGTTTGCGTTTCCGTAACAAATCGGAACTAGGTTTTTCTATCATGCCCGCGCGCTCGCTGGGGCATGCAGCCTCCCTCCAGAAAAGGGTCGTCGGCTGGGGCGCCGGGCTGCGGAGGGGCCGGAATGGCCAAGACCGTCATGATCGTGGAGGACAATGAGCTCAATATGAAGCTCTTCCACGACCTGTTGGAAGCGCATGGATACCAGACCGTCGGAACCCGCAACGGCATCGAAGCGCTCGATCTCGCTCGCAAGCACCACCCCGATCTCATTCTGATGGACATCCAGCTTCCCGAAGTTTCCGGCCTCGAAGTCACCAAGTGGCTCAAGGAGGACCAGGAACTTCGTGGTATTCCGGTCGTCGCCGTCACCGCCTTCGCGATGAAGGGCGACGAGGAGCGTATCCGCGAGGGCGGCTGCGAGGCCTATCTCTCCAAGCCGATCTCGGTCGGCAAGTTCATCGAAACCATCCGCCACTTCCTCGGCAACGCCTGAAGGAGATCGTTGATGAGCGCCCGCGTCCTCGTCGTCGACGACGTTCCGGCGAACGTCAAGCTTCTGGAAGCGCGGCTTTCGGCGGAGTATTTCGACGTCGTCACCGCCGCGAGCGGCGCCGATGCGCTGAAGATCTGCGAGCGCGCGGAATGCGACGTCGTGCTGCTCGACGTCATGATGCCGGATATGGACGGCTTCGAGGTCTGCCAGCGGCTCAAGTCCAATCCCGCCACGCATCACATCCCCGTGGTCATGGTGACCGCGCTTGACCAGCCTTCCGACCGGGTGAAGGGGCTTCAGTCCGGCGCCGACGATTTCCTCACCAAGCCGGTGTCCGACGTCGCGCTGATCGCGCGCGTGCGGTCGCTGGCGCGGCTCAAGATGATGACCGACGAGCTGCGAATGCGCGCGGTGACCTCGCGCGACATCGGCATCGAGAGCCCGGAGCGGGAAGCGGTGGCCGACACCGGCCTGCAGGGCAAGATCCTGATCGTCGACGATCGGCCGGCCTCGGCCGAGCGCGTCCATGGCATGCTGCAGGAGACGCATACCGTGGACATCGAAACCGACCCGAACGAGGCGCTGTTTCACGCAGCGGAAGGGAACTACGACCTGGTCATCGTTTCGCTTGGCCTGGAGAATTTCGACGGGCTGCGTTTGTGCAGCCAGGTGCGCTCGCTGGAGCGTACGCGCAACGTCGCGATCCTGGCGATCGCCGAGGCCGAGAGCAATACGCGGCTGGTGCGCGGGCTCGAGATCGGTGTCAACGACTACCTGACGCGGCCGATTGACAAGAACGAGCTGATGGCGCGCGTGCGCACGCAAATCCGCAAGAAGCGCTATACCGAGCGGCTGCGCGACAACGTGCAGATGTCGATCGAGATGGCGATCACCGACCCGCTGACCGGTCTCTACAATCGCCGCTACATGGAAACGCATGTCGGGACGCTGGTGGAGCAGGCGGCCGCCCGCGGCAAGCCGCTGACGGTGCTGGTGATCGACATCGACTACTTCAAGTCGGTCAACGACAGCTGGGGCCATGACACCGGCGACGACGTGCTGCGTGAATTCGCGATCCGCATCAAGAAGTCGATCCGCGGCATCGATCTCGCCTGCCGCTACGGCGGCGAGGAGTTCGTCGTGGTGATGCCGGACACCGACATGGCGGTCGCCACCGTGGTGGCGGAGCGGCTGCGGCGCCGGATCGCCAGCGAGCCGTTCCCGATCCAGCAGGGTGCCCGCTCGATCGAGGTCACCATCTCGATCGGAATCGCCGCGCTCGGGCGCGACGAGAACGCCGCCATGGTGATCAAGCGGGCCGACCAGGCGCTCTACCGCGCCAAGCGCGATGGCCGCAACCGGGTGGTGCCGGCGGCCGCCTGACGGGCCGCTCACCGCCGAAATGGCCACCCCCTTAGCCGGCTCTCAAGGCGGTGGCCCCCAAAAAGCCCCAACTGCGGCAGCACCGTAACGGTCAACCTTAATGTTTTAGGATGAGGCGGTTCTCTCCGCTATCCACAGCCAAAATCATTGGCTTCCGGGCAACCTTGGGGTAGCCTTGAACCGACCGATGGGGTCATGTCCCTGCCTTATGGCCGGGATATCGGGTATTATCGCCATCGCCGATCTTGAATAACCCTACGGAATGCTCAGGTCCGCCGCATCTCCTGGGTCCGTGGGGTTCGGCCGGTCTGGGAGCGGTACGAGTGGCCTCCTCATGACGCCGCTCCCGGCCGGCCACCTATTGAGAGGCCGGATGCACGCCGCGCGAAATTGCTCGGCAGGTGTTGCGATTGAAAAGGGCGCCGAACCGGCGCCCTTTGATCGTTTTAGGATGCGAATCCGTTATTTGATCTTGGTTTCGCGGAACTCGACGTGCTTCTTCGCGACCGGATCGTACTTCTTCTTGACGAGCTTGTCGGTCATCGTGCGCGAATTCTTCCTGGTCACGTAATAGAAGCCGGTGTCGGCGCTCGACACGAGCTTGACCTTGATCGACGCTGCTTTTGCCATGGCAAAACCTCGGATGGTGATGCTGAAGTTGCGGTGAAACTACCGGCTGAACCCGTAAAGTCAAGGAATTTGCCGTTCGGCCAATCTACAGCAACTCGCGCAGAAAACTGCCGCGGATCATCCGATAGAACGGCACCGGCAGGTCATGCCCGAAGCCGTCGGCAATGCGGGCGTCGAGTTCCTCCAGCATCACGCCGGTGACCGCCGGCATGTCGAGCTGCTTAGCCTCCGTCAACGGCATCCACACGAGTTCCACGAGCTCGGCGTCGGGACCGGTCACGCCATCGACACGATGCGAAATCGCGCTCGCGTCCATGGTGAAGAACCGCGCATCGAACCGCCGCGGCCGCCCGGGCGGGGTGATGGCGCGGCCGATGAAGTGAATGTTGCCGAGGTCGGGCAGCACCTTGTGACGCGCAAACTCCGACCAGGCGCCGGCGGGCGCCTTCACCGCTTCGACACTTTTGCCAAGCAGCAGCCCGGTCTCTTCAAAGGTCTCGCGCACGGCCGCGAGCGCGAGCGCACGGGCGCGCGCCGGGCTTGCCTTATGGAACCGCTGCATCAGGCGCCGTTCCGCCTGCGGATCGAGCGCCGTTGCAACCGGCATGGTCTTGTCGGCCGGGTCGACGCCGCCGCCCGGGAAGACAAATTTGCCGGGCATGAACTTGTGCCGTGCATGGCGTTTGCCGAGCAGCACCTTCGGAACGCGGCCGGAGCGATCGACCAGGATCAAGGTGGCCGCGTCCCTCGGCCGGATGACCTTGTGCGAGAGGTCGCGATCGACCGCATTCATGCGGCGCACGAAATCGTTGAGCCGTTCGATGCGGTCGGAATCGATATCGGTCATCGGCGCGGTTCGATGATACGGCTGGGCGCCAGTTCGGTGTCGTCGGCCTGCGCCGGATTGAAGCCGTGCATTCGCAGCGCCCATTGCAGGGCGACCAGCGCGCCCTTGATCGGCTGCAGGAGATAGAGCGAGAGCCCGAGCGTCGACGGCAGCCAGAGCGCCGCGTGGATCCAGTAGGACGGCGCAAATGCGGTCTCGACGGCGAGCGCCACCGGCACGATGATATGTCCAACGATGAGGATCACGAAATAGGCCGGCGCATCGTCGGCACGGTGGTGATGCAGCGCTTCCCCGCAGGCCGGGCAGTGGTCGGCGACCTTGAGGAAGGCTCGGAACATGCGGCCCTCGCCGCAGTTCGGACAGCGTCCGCGCCAGCCGCGTAACATGGCCGACCAGCCGTCACGGGATGGAGCGTGCGTCGTGAGATTGCATCATCGGTGCCTTTGTGGGGCGCGGCGCTTGCCGCCGCGGCCTTGTTCTTCGTTCCGTCGCGGCAGCCGCTCTGCCGGCTTGCGGCGGTCATAGCGCCCCTCGCTGAGAAGCTCAAATCGAAGCGCACCGGCGACCGGGGCAGCCTCGACCAGCTTGACCGTCACCGGGTCGCCGAGACGGTAGGTCTCGCCGGACGTATTGCCGATCAGGGCGTGGCGATCCTCCTGGTAGCGGAAATACTCGGTGCCGATGGTGCGCGCCGGGATCAATCCGTCGGCGCCGGTGTCGTCGAGCTTCACGAACAGCCCGGCGCGGGTGACGCCTGAAATATGGCCCTGGAAGGTGGCCCCGACCCGGTCGGCGAGGAAGTGCGCGAGGAGCCGGTCGAAGGTCTCGCGCTCGGCCTTCATCGCACGCCGTTCGGTGGCCGAGATCGCGGCCGACGTCTCGCCGAGGGTGCGCAGGTCCTCGGTCTCGGGCAGGCCGCCATCGCCGAGCTTGCCGGCGCGGATCAGGCCGCGGTGCACGACCAGGTCGGCGTAGCGGCGGATCGGCGACGTGAAATGCGCATAGCGGCGAAGGTTCAGCCCGAAATGCCCGTAGTTCTCGGCGGCGTATTCGGCCTGCGCCTGCGTCCGCAGCACGACTTCGTTGACCAGCTTCTCGGCTTCATGGCCTTTGACCCGTTGCAGGATATGGTTGAATTGCTCGGAGCGCAGCGCGCCGGCTTTGGGCAGCGAGATGTCCAAGGTCTTGAGGAATTCGCGCAATGCGTTGACGCGCTCCATGTCGGGCTCGTCATGGACGCGATAGATCAGCGGCACGCGGCCGCGCTCCAGCGTCTCCGCCGCGGCGACATTGGCGAGGATCATGAATTCCTCGATCAGCCGGTGGGAATCGAGGCGCTCGGGCGTCATCACCCGGTCGACGGTGTTGTGGGCCGTGAGGACGATCTTGCGTTCGGGGATATCGAGGTCGAGCGGCGCCCGCTCGTCGCGCGCGCGTTTTATCGCCCGGTAAGCGATATAGAGCGGCTCGAGGACGGTCGCAAGCAGAGGGCCGCTGGTCTCATCGGGCCAACCGTCGATGGCGCGTTGCGCCTGCTGGTAGCTCAGTTTCGCAGCCGAACGGATCAGCACTCGGTGGAACGTGTGCGACCGCTTGCGGCCGTCGGCGCCGACGACCATCCGGGCCGCGAGCGCGGCACGATCCTCGTGCGGTCGCAGCGAGCAGAGATCGTTGGAGATGCGCTCCGGCAGCATCGGCACCACGCGGTCGGGGAAGTAGACCGAGTTGCCGCGGATGCGAGCCTCGCGGTCGAGCGCCGTGCCGGGTCGCACATAGCCGGCCACGTCGGCGATGGCGACAAGGACCACATGCCCGCCCTTGTTCTTGGGATCGGTGTCGGGTTCGGCGTGAACCGCGTCGTCGTGATCCTTGGCGTCGGCCGGGTCGATGGTGATGAACGGCACCTTGCGCCAGTCCTCTCGCTCGCTCGCGGACGGCGGTTGTGCGGCTTCCGCCTCCTTGAGCACGGCGGGCGGAAACACATGCGGGATGCCGTGCGCGTTGATCGCGATCAGGCTCACCGCCCGCTCGCTCTTGATCGAACCGAGCCGCTCAACCACGCGCGCCGTGGGCAGCCCTAAACCCCGGCGCGGCGGTGCGGTCTCGACCGCGACCAGATCGCCGTCCTGGGCGTCGCCGGTCGCACCCGCCGGAATCGCCAATTCACGCCCGACCTGTTTCTTGTCGATCGGCGCCAGCCGACCGCCTCCGTCGGGCAACGCACGGAAAATGCCGAGCGTCCGCTGCTTGGCGCGATCGATGATCTTGATGACGCGTCCGGAGTAGAGCAGAGCATCGCCCTCGGGGGACTTCTCCACGCGCAGCAGCACGCGGTCGCCGACGCCGGCCACTTCGCCCGGCCGGGCCTTGCGCAGCGTCCGGATATGAATCTTCGGCGCGTCGCCGTGCGCTTCGTCATCCCATTCGGTCGGGACAGCGATCAGGTCGCCGTCGCGGTCGCGGCCGCTGATATCCGCCATCACGACATGGGGCAGCGTGCCCGGACGATGCAGCTTCTTGCGCCGGCGCTCGACGGCGCCGTCGTCGGAGAGTTCACGCAGCATGCGCTTGAGGGCGGCGCGGTCGGCATTCTTGAGGCCGAAGGCGCGCGCGATCTCGCGGGTGCCGACTTTGCCGGGCTGCCTGCCGATGAAGGCAACGATGTCGTCTTTGGATGGAAAGTTCGGTTTGGTGGAAGTTCGTGTCACGTATGAAATGATCCGCAGGCACGCCGATTGCGGCCCGCACATGGGATAAATGGGACAACAAGCACAAAACTAAGCATTCGACAGCGAAATCGCCAGCCTGAACGCGGGCGATCAGGCCGTTTCGGGCTCAGAGGCCTTTGCGGTCTTGGCGGTTTTTGCCGGCTTTGCCGCCTTGGCTTTTTTCTTCGGGTTCTTCGCTTTGGCGGCCACGGCTGCCGGCTGTGCCGGTTCCGCCTTCTTCGCGGCGATCTTGCGAGGCTTCGCGGGAGCCTTCTTGCGAGTTCCGGTGCCGCGGGCGGCGCGCGCGTCGAGCAGCGGAAGCGCCTGCTCCAGCGTTACGGTCTCGGGCGTCATGTCCGAGGGCAGGGTGGCATTCACGCCGTCATGGCTGACATAGGGGCCGTAGCGGCCGTTCTTGACCACCACTGGGCCGCCCTTGTCCGGATGGTCGCCCAGCGGACGTCCGGGGTCGGCGCCGAAGCGGCGGCCACGGCCGGGCTTGAGCTTCTTCTCGGCGATCAGCGTCACCGCGCGATTGAGGCCGACGGTGAGTACGTCGTCGCCGGTCTCGAGATTGGCATAGGTCTTGACGTGCTGGACGTAGGGTCCAAAGCGTCCGACGCCGGCCAGGATCGGCTCGTTATCTTCCGGATGTTTTCCGACCTCGCGCGGCAGCGACAGCAAGCCGAGCGCACGCTGCAAATCGACATCGTCGGGCGGCAGACCCTTCGGGATGCCGGCGCGTTTGGGCTTCTCGCCGTTGACCGCCTCGCCAAGCTGGACGTAGGGACCGAAGCGGCCTGAACGTAGTGTTACTTCCAGCCCGCTCGCCGGATCTTCGCCAAGCTTCTTCATGCCGCCGTCGGGCGCGCCATGGCCGTTCGAGAACTGCCGGGTGTAGCGGCACTCCGGATAGTTCGTGCAGCCGATGAAGCCGCCGAACTTGCCGAGCTTGAGCGAGAGCCTACCGGTGTCGCAATTCGGGCACTTGCGCGGATCGACGCCGTCCGCGCGCGGCGGAAACAGGTGCGGCCCCAGCAATTCGTCGAGCGCATCGATCACCTGCGCGACGCGCAGTTCCTTGATGTCGCCGACGGCATTGGTGAATTCGCGCCAGAAATCGCGCAACAGCTGGCGCCAGGCGATTTCGTTGTTGGCGATGCGGTCGAGCTGCTCTTCGAGATCGGCGGTGAAGCCGTACTCGACATAGCGGGCAAAGAAGCTTTCGAGGAACGCGGTCAGGACGCGGCCCTTGTCCTCGGGAACCAGACGTTTCTTGTCGATGCGCACATAGCCGCGATCCTTGAGCACTTGCAGGATCGAGGCGTAAGTCGAGGGCCGGCCGATGCCGAGTTCCTCCATGCGCTTGACCAGCGACGCTTCGGAGTAGCGCGGAGGCGGCTCGGTGAAGTGCTGGCTGGCGTCGATCGCGCGCTTGTCCAGCCGCTCGCCCTGATTGATTTCCGGCAGACGGCCGGTCTCGTCGTCGTCGCCGTCTGCGGACTGATTGGGATCGTCCTGATCTTCGTGGTAGAGCCGCAAGAAGCCGTCGAACTTGATCACCTGTCCGGTGGCGCGCAGGTCGAGCATCCGTCCCGCGACATTCGCGGTGATGTCCACAGTGGTGCGTTCGAGCTCGGCCGACTGCATCTGGCAGGCGACTGCGCGGTTCCAGATCAGTTCATAGAGCTTCGCCTGATCCGAATCGACGGCGCGCGCCACGTCGCGCGGGCTGCGCGTCGGGTCGGTCGGACGGATGGCTTCGTGCGCCTCCTGGGCGCTCTTCGATTTGGTCTGATAGGTGCGCGGCGCGCCGGGGACATAGTCGGCGCCATAGTCCTTGCCGATCATCCGCCGGATGGACCCCACGGCTTCCGGGTCCATGTCGACGCCGTCGGTCCGCATATAGGTGATGAGGCCCACGGTCTCGCCGCCGATGTCGATGCCCTCATAGAGCCGCTGCGCGAGCCGCATGGTGTGCGCCGGCGCGAATCCAAGCTTGCGGCTCGCCTCCTGCTGCAGCGTCGAGGTCGTGAACGGGGGCGGCGGATTGCGCCGGGCCGGTTTGGCCTCGACCGACGCGGCCGTGAAGGCGGCGGTGTCGAGGGCTCGCTTGAATGCCTCGGCTTCGGTCCCGGAGCCGATGTCGAGGCGCTGAATCTTTTGGCCGTCGGCGCCGACCAGGCGGGCGTCGAAGGTGTCGCCGCGCGGCGTCGCCAGCGTCGCCACCAGTGACCAGTATTCGCGCGGGACGAATTTCTCGATCTCGAGTTCCCGGTCGCAGACCAGCCGCAACGCCACCGACTGCACGCGACCGGCGGAGCGGGCGCCGGGCAACTTGCGCCACAGCACGGGCGAGAGCGTGAATCCGACCAGATAGTCGAGCGCGCGACGGGCCAGATAGGCATCCACCAGCGCGCCATCGATCACGCGCGGATGCTTCATGGCGTCGAGCACCGCCTGCTTGGTGATGGAATTGAATACGACGCGCTCGACGGTGTGCTTCTGGAGCGCCTTCTTCTGCTTGAGGACCTCAAGCACGTGCCAGGAGATGGCCTCGCCCTCGCGGTCAGGGTCGGTCGCCAGGATCAGCTTGCTGGCGCCCTTCATCGCCCGGGCGATGTCGTTGAGCCGCTTCTCGGACTTGTCGTCCACCTCCCAGATCATGCGGAAGTCGGCATCGGGATCGACCGAGCCGTCCTTGGCGGGCAGGTCCCGGACATGGCCGAACGAGGCCAATACCTCGTAGCCAGGGCCAAGATACTTGTTGATGGTCTTGGCTTTGGCCGGCGATTCAACAACGACGATATTCATTTAATTCCATTGCGTTAGCGGCCGGACCTCACCCATTTTGGGGTCGGACTCGGCCGCGTTCCTGGCCGGAACATGGGGAGGATGCCCCCCGCTGTCAAATCAGGGACCCCGGTTCTCGTTCGCCGGGAGGGTCGCAGAAAAGGGTAAATAAGGAGCCCAGCGGCTTTCCCGCGACTACAATTAAGAGATGAATAGGTGGGTGAATCGCCCTGGTAAAGTTGTGCACCCCAGGGCCGCGGCGCCGCTGTTCAGGGGCTTTTACAACAGCGAGACCAGACCTCCGCCGTGGCGTTCCAGCCGGCCCGCTAGCTCAAGTTCGAGCAGCACCGTCCTCACCGCGGCGGGAGAGCTGCCGGACAAGCGGACCAGATCATCAAGCCCAACCGGGGTCGGCCCGAGCAGGCTGACGATGCGCTTGCGCTCCTCTGCTGCCGGGTCTGTCTGGTGAGGCGACGGCGCTTCAGGCTCTTCCGCCGAAAGCTCGATCGGGCGCCCGAGGATCGGCTCAAGGACCGCGGTGATGTCCGCCGCCTCCGTCACCAGCGTGGCGCCCTGCTTCAGGAGACCGTTGCTGCCCTCGCAGCGCGGATCGAGCGGCGAGCCTGGCACTGCGAACACCTCGCGGCCCTGCTCGAGCGCCATTCGTGCGGTGATGAGGGAACCGGAGCGCCGCGCCGCCTCGATCACCACGACGCCCAATGACAGCCCGGAGATCAGCCGGTTCCGGCGCGGAAAATCGCGTGCGCGCGGCTCCCATCCCAGCGGCATTTCGGAAATCAGCGCGCCCGCGGCCAGGATCGACTCGGCGAGGCCGGCATGCTCCGGCGGGTAGATGCGGTCATGCCCACCGGCCAGCACCGCGATGGTGCCGGTCGTGAGCGATGCACGGTGCGCGCCCGCATCGATGCCGCGCGCGAGCCCCGAAGCGATGCCGAAGCCGGCCTCGCCCAATTCGCGAGCGATGCGCTCGGCGAATTTGACTCCGGCCGCGGATGCATTGCGCGCGCCGACGATCGCAACGAGCGACAGCGCGAGGGCAGACGATTGACCGCGCACCGCGATCAAGGGCGGCGCGTCATCGATCATCTGCAGGCGCAATGGATAGTCCGGTTCCCCCAGCGCCACCAGGCTGACGCCCATCGCAGCGGCCGCCTTGATCTCGCGCTCGGCGTCTTCGCGCTTAAAGATGCGGGGCGCACCGGACGCACCGCCGCGGCGGGCGAGTTCAGGCAGCCGATCGAGCGCGGCGCGAGCGCCGCCGCAATGGTTCAGCAGCGTCCGAAAGGTGCGTGGTCCGACGTTCTCGCTGCGGATCAACCGGAGCCAGTCGATGCGCTGCTCGTCGGTGAGAGCAAAAGCTTTTCGGTCGTGCCCCACGGCTCTCCCTTCGTAGGCCTCGGCCTGCTGAGCGGCTACGTCGTCTGCCCGATCTTGCCTTCGGTCCCCTGCAGGAGTCTCGCGATATTCTCGCGATGCGTGATCCACAAAATGACCGTGAGTAGCCCGAACACCACCGGCTCGAGGCCTGACGACGTCGCCAACAGCACGGCCGGAGTGGCCGCACTGGCAATGATCGCGGCTAGCGACGAGTAGCGCGTGATGGCGGCAACGGCGAGCCAGATGACACCGAAGGCGAGGGCGGCCGGCCAGGCCAGACCGAGCAGGATGCCGATATAGGTTGCAACCCCCTTGCCGCCCTTGAAGCGTAGCCAGACCGGAAAGAGGTGACCCAGGAACGCGCCGAGCCCGGCCGCCAGCGCGAGGTTTCGATTGAACAGCCAAAGCATCACCACAACGGCGGCAGTGCCCTTCAGCATGTCGCCGAGCAGGGTGGCGGCCGCCAACGCCTTGCGGCCGGTGCGCAGCACGTTGGTCGCTCCGATATTGCCGGAACCAACGGTGCGGATATCTTGCGTGCCCGCGAGCCGCGTGAGGACGACACCGAACGGGATCGAGCCGCAGAGGTAACCGAACAGGAGCGCGGCGGCTAAGGAGGCAAGCAGGGACCCGTCAACGGCGTCGACCATGGCCGCCAGCGTTACATCTTCGAGCGGGCGCCGGCTCGTGCCGGCCGCGGCTCCGCTGCCGCGCGGCGCGAATGGAAACCGGCGGCCTGGGCCTCAGCCTCGTCCGCAAACAGAACTGTGTCCTTGAGATGATCGGTGGTGCGGAGCAGCGCCGCGGGATCGGTCGCATACCACTTGTTTTTCTTGCTGGCGACGACGAAGCGCTCGATTTCGCGCTCGCAATAGACGCAGCGCAGTCGCGCCGCGGTCCCTGACTGCACGATGTGGAACTTGTTGCGCACATATTGCGCTTCCATCGGATCGTGCACGATGCAGTTCGGATTGGTGCAGCGGATGCCGAGGCTGCGCGGCTGGACGTAGAGTTGCTGCTCGTCGTGTTCGAATCCGCCCTCGAAGCGGTGCAGCGACTTGCCCTTGAGGCCGAGCAGGAGGGAGATCAGCGCCATGCGGATCGGCACGCCATAGGCGGCCTGCTCGAAGTAGACGGCGCGGCGATCGGAATCGAACGCGACATCGAGCTCGCCGACCCGCGGCAACGGGTGCATCACGCTCGCATCGGAATATTTCGGCTCGTTGAGGAATTTCCGGTCGATCCGCGGATAGGCCTGGTCCTTTTCGGTCCAGCGCTCCTTCTGAAAGCGGGTGACGTAGAGCGCATCGACTTTCTTGTCGAGCATCCCGAGATCGCGGCCGACGTCGCGCTCGATTTCCGGGCCGGAGAACAACGACTGCTGATGCGGTTCTTCCGGCGTCACATAGAGCGCGTCAATGGAGGCCTCCGCTCCGTCGCCTTTGGGCACCGGGACCATGTGGCAGCCGAATTCCTCGCGCAGCCGCTGATCGACATGGGCCGGCAGCTCCATGCCCTTGGCCGGCATCGGCACAATGGTCGCGCCAAATCGCGCCAGCGCATAGACGAAGGAATGGATGGTGCGTGATCCCTTGAGATCGCCGGAGATCGCGATCTTCAGGTTCTTGAGGCGCTTGTTCTTCTGCTTGAGCGTGAACAGGTCGCACAGCGTTTGCGTCGGGTGCTCATGGCTGCCGTCGCCGCCGTTGATCACCGGGATCGGCGAAAATTCGGCGGCGAGCCGCGCCGCGCCGTCGCGGGGATGGCGGATGACGATGATGTCCGCGTAGTTGGCGATCACCCGCACGGTATCGGCGAGGCTCTCGCCCTTGGCGGCGGAACTGGTCGCCGGATCGGCGCTGGTGATGATCTGGCCGCCAAGCCGGATCATGGCGCTCTCGAACGAAAGGCGCGTGCGCGTCGACGGCTCGTAGAACAGGCTCGCGAGGATATGGTTCGATCCGACGTCGGTGCTGCGGCCGATGCGGTAGCTGTAATTCTTGTCGGGAAGCTGCTTCAGATAGGCCTGGGCGGTGTCGAAAATGGTCTCGATGTCCTTGTCGGACAGGTCATTGATCGAAACGACATGGCGCGTGGCGGGGAGCGCTTTGGAGGCCATCTTGGATGCCATCGGCCCTCGCTGCTTGCTGCTTCAGGACACCCGACGAGGCAAGCGCTTTCCCCTCCGACCGGTTCCCCGGCCGCGAGAGAAAGCGACTGTCGTGCGGTTGTTCATTAAAGTGGCATCGTATAGGCGCGGACGGGGATGTGGGCAAGGGCGCGGGCTCCAGCGCTCCACATGGGATTGTCGTCTCATGAGGCCGGCTTGATCCGCGCCAGCCGGTCGAGCGCCCCCTGCAGGATGAAAGCCGCCGCGTGCTGGTCGATCACCGCGGCGCGTTTCTTGCGGCTCACGTCAGCGGCGATCAGATCGCGTTCGACCGCCGCGGTGGACAGCCGCTCGTCCCAGAACGCGATCGGAAGCTCGGTCAGGCGCGCGAGGTTGCGCGCAAAGGCGCGCGTCGATTGCGCGCGCGGCCCCTCGCTGCCGTCCATATTGACCGGCAGGCCGAGCACGAAGCACACCGCCTTGCGTTCGGCGGCCAACGCCAGCAGCCGTTGGGCGTCGGCAGTAAAGGTCTTGCGCGCGATGGTCTCGACCCCGGTCGCGAGCCGCCGGTCGGGATCGCTGGCGGCGACCCCGATGGTCTTGGTGCCGAGATCGAGCCCGATCAACGCGCCGCGCGGCGGCAGGCGTGCGGCGACATCTGCGAGCAGCAGGACCGGGGCTGGCATGGGCGAGGGCCTATCACATCCGCCCGAAAACCGTCGATTGATCTTGGTGGGGTGCCGACTATCCTCTGCGCCATCCTCATACCAAGGACGGAACAACGCCATGCAGATCACCTGGTACGGGCATTCCGCCTTCCGGCTCGACTTCGGCGGCAACGCCGTGCTGATCGATCCGTTCTTCACCGGCAATCCGGCTTTCGTGTCCGACAAGGCCGCGGCGATCAAGGGTGTGTCACATGTCCTGTTGACCCACGGTCATGGCGACCATGTCGGCGATGCGCTCGACATCGCCAAGACCAACGGCGCCACGGTGACGACCAATTACGACCTCGGCATGTGGCTGGTCTCGAAGGGACTTGAGAAATTCAACCCGATGAACACCGGCGGCAGCACCGACCTTGGCGGCTTCACGGTCACCCTGGTGCGTGCCGATCATTCCTCGGGCGAGATGGTGAACGGCACGCCGGTGGCGCTCGGCAATCCCTGCGGTGTCATCGTCAAAGCAAGGGGCGAGCCGACGGTCTATCACATGGGCGATACCGACATTTTCTCCGACATGGCGCTGATCGCGGAAATCCACGAGCCCAAGGTCGCCATGGTGCCGATCGGCGACCGCTTCACCATGAGCCCGACGACTGCGGCGCTCGCGGTGAAGCGCTTCTTCAAGCTCGATGCCGTGATCCCGTGCCACTACGGCTCATTCCCGATCATCGAGCCGAATGCGGACAAGTTCGTCGCCGCCATGAAGGGGCATGCCACCAAGGTCCTGGTGCCGGAGAAGGGCAAGCCGTTCAGTGTGTGAGCACGACAGGCCGCCGCTGCGGATCGACGTCTGCGATGGATCGCGGCGCGAGCCCGGGCTGATCGGGTTGACCGCCCGGCCCGGCAGCATCCGCAATCAAAAAGCCCAGATTGGCTGGGTCATCGCACTCGACCGTGACGGCGCGATCCGTCTCAATCTCAAGCTCGACGCAGCGACCCAGGATATCCGCCGCGACCGCGACGGACACATTCTTTACTCCCAGGCCGGCGCCGGGTTGATCACCAAGATCGACCGGCAGGGCCGGGTGATCGGCCGCTGGCACGCGCAGGGCCGATGGGTCGGCAAAACTCCGCCCGACGGCAGCATCGCCTTGCCGGTCGACGTTCTTCACCATGCCTTCCAGGTGCTTCCGAACGGACATTTCCTGGTGCTGAGCGCGGAGGTCCGGCAGGTCGAGAACTGGCACGGCAGCACCACGGACGCCGCCGCTCCACGCGAAACCGCCAATCTGGTCGGCGACGTCGTTGCGGAGGTGACCCGGACCGGCGAACTGGTCCGCGAGTGGCGCCTGCTCGACATGCTCGATCCGTACCGGATCGGCCATGGCAGCCGCTCCAACTACTGGCACCGGCAGGGGTTCCCCGGCGCGTCGACTGGTCTCACACCAACTCGATCTTCTACGATCAATCTGAGGACGCCATCCTCGCCTCGCTCCGGCACCAGGACTGCATCATCAAGTTCGATTGTGCGACCGGAGAACTGCGCTGGATCCTGGGCAATCACAGCCATTGGACCGGCGAGCTCGCCGAGCGGCTGTTGACGCCGGATGCCGGCGTCGAATGGCAGTTTCATCAGCATGATTGCTCGGTCGTCGGTCCGAACCGCGTGCTTTGCTTCGACAACGGGAATTTTCGCGCCGGCGCCTTTGCGCCGAAGCGCGACGACGCAACGAGCTGCAGCCGGGTGGTGGAATTCGAGATCGACGAAACGGCGCGAACCGTCCGGCAGGCATGGTGCTTCGGCGATGGCGGAAAGGACCGGATCTTTGCCTGCTATCAGGGCGGCGCCTGCCGGCTGCCGAAGACCGGCAACACGTTCATGACGTTCGGCGGCATTTGCACTGTCGACGGCGTCCCGACCAGCGACAACGTCGAGGCATTCAGCACCGCGCGCCTGATCGAGGTCACGCCCAGGGGCGATATCGTCTTCGATGCGTCGATTGACGACAGCGGCAGCGCGGAGCCGCTGCCGTTCTCGGCATTTCGTGCCGAGCACTTCCCGGACAGATCGGCCGGTTGAAACGTGCGACCGCTGGAACGATTTGAAAACCGCGCCCGGGGTGAGTATCAAGCAGGCTGCGTCAAACACCAAACAGCGGCAGGGGACGAGGAGCGATGACGATCAACTCTCGGCTGCGGGTGGCGGCATGAGCGGCGTGGAAATCAAAATGCTGCACGCCGGCGCGATCACGCAGGTGGTGCGGGCCGTGGTGCCGGAATTCGAGAAGCAGACCGGCCACAAGGTTGTGCTGCATCGCGATACGGCGGGCGCGCTGACGAAGCTGATCGAGGGTGGCGAGGCGTTCGATCTGGCGTTGCTTACGCCGGAGGCGATCGACAAGCTGACCGACAAAGGCAAGTTCGTGCGCGGCAGCCGCACCAATATCGCGCGGGTCGGGGTCGGGGTGGTGGTCAAGGAAGGTACGCCGCTGCCCGACATCGGCAGCGTCGAGGCGTTCAAGAACGCGCTGCTCAAGGCCAAGACCGTCGCCTATATTGATCCGCACGCCGGCGGCTCCAGCGGCATCTATGTCGCGGGCCTTCTGGAGAAGCTCGGCATCGCCAAGGAGGTCAACGCCAAGGCGAAGCTCATCCATGGCGGCGCGGTCGCAACCCATATCGCCAAGGACGTCGCCGAAATCGGCGTCCACCAGATCAGCGAAATCCTGCCGGTGAAGGGGATCGTGCTGGTCGGACCGTTGCCGCAGGAAATCCAGAACTACACCACTTACGCCGCCGCTGTCGGCGCCAATGCCAAGCAAGCCGACGCGGCGAGGGCGCTCATCAAGGCGTTTGTCAGCCCGGACAACATAGCGCTGATCAGGTCGAAGGGACTGGAGCCGGTGAGCCTGTAGCGCGCAGCCTTAGTCGCGCTAGTTGCCGCCCAGAATCTTCTTCGCCTCGGCGATGACGTCGGCCGACGCATTGACGATGGAGTTGGACACCTGTTGCGCGTCGACCCCCGAGGTCGGGCTGATGTCCTGCTTGGCCTGATCGGCTTCTTTCAGCAGGGCCGGATCCTTCATGGCGGCGTCGAACGCCTGCCGCAGCACCGCGATCCGATCGGCCGGCACGTCGGGCGCCGTGACGATCGAGCGGGCAATGGCGGTGTCGGCGGAAATGAACGTCATCACCTGTTTGTGCAGATCGGATTTCACGAGCTCCTGCATCAACGGCACGTCCTTGAGTTCGGGGTGCCGCTTGAGCGCAATCTGCACCAGCATGTGAATCTTGTTCTCCGCGAGCCACTGCGGCCGCGTCGATTTCCACGAGGCCCAGAGATTGGAGCCGCGGCCGCCGACTTCGCCCCGCTCCATCGCGATATTGACGTCGGCACCGCCTGGATAGCCCAGCACGATCTTGAATTTGGTGCCGGCATAGACGTTCAGCGCCGCCGGGTAATAATAGGAGCCGCTGCTGCGCCCGGTCGCGCCGACGACGAACTCCTTCTCCATGACCTGTTCGATCCGGGTGACGCCGGTCGTGTGCCAGGAATTGATGACGTTCGGACTGTCGGTGGTGTTGCCGATGTAGCTGAACTTGCGGACGTCGAATTTGACGCCGTCGAGCCCGACCGCCTGGCCGACCGGAAGATTGGACGAGATCGCGAGCATCACGGTGCCGTCGCGCGGCGCGACGTTCGCAAGCCAGTTCGCGGCGACCAGGCCGCCGCCGCCGAGCATGTTCTGCGGGAGGATCTTCGGGTTGCCCGGAATATGCTTGGACATATAGCGCGCAAGCAGCCGAGCGCGCAGGTCGTAGTCGCCGCCGGCGGAGACGCCGATGACCATCTGGATGGTGCGGCCGCGGTAGAAGTCGGCGACGGACTGGGCGGCGGCGGGGATCGCAGACGCGGCGATGATGGGCACCGCCAGCAAGGCGGTAAAGGACGGGCGGAGCATGGCGGTCTCCTGTGTGCGGTCGCCTGAGCACGCTTCTGCGCGGACGATACGGGCAATCGCGTCTCAGGCAAGAGCGCCGTTGCCGCATTGCCGCCGGCACCGATCTTGCGGTTGACAGCGCGCCGCCGGGCGGTGCCTGCTGGCAGCCATGGACCGCGCACCCAAGGCCCTGTTCTTCGACGTGTTCGGTACGCTGGTCGACTGGCGCACCAGCATCGCCCGCGAGGCCGAGCTGATCCTCGGGCCGCTCGGCCATTCCCTCGACTGGCTGGCATTTGCCGACGCGTGGCGCGGCGAGTATCAGCCCGCGATGGAGGAAATCCGCTCCGGCCGGCTGGCGTTCTGCCGGCTCGACCTCCTGCACCGGCGCAACCTCGATCGCATCCTGCCGCGCTTCGGCGTCTCGGGGCTGACCGAGGACATACTGCGCTATCTCAATCTCGCCTGGCATCGGCTCGACGCATGGCCGGACGTTCCGCCCGGCATGGCGCAGCTCAAGCGGCGGTTCTGGCTCGCGCCGGTGTCGAACGGCAACATCTCGCTGATGGTCGATCTGGCGCGCCGCAACAATCTGCCGTGGGACGCTATCCTCGGGTCGGAGATCGCGGGCGACTTCAAGCCCAAGCCGCGCGTCTATCTTTCCGCCTGCGAGGCGTTCGATCTGGCGCCTGGCGATTGCATGATGGTCGCCGCTCACAGCAACGATCTCTCGCACGCGGCGAAATGCGGGCTGTGCACCGGCCACATCGGCCGGCCGAACGAACACGGCCCGGGCAAGGGCGAACCGACACCCAAGGTCCCGGTCGATGTGGCGGCGGCGAGCCTTGAAGACCTCGCGCGCCAGCTCGGCGTGTGACACCGGCTGCTTGCGCGCCCGTCGACGCGCAAGGCGTCAATACGGCCGCACCGCGCCCTTCACCGTCGTGCGCAGCATCAGCCGCCGCTCGTTCGACGGGAAATCCGTGCGCGCGTGCGAGGAGTTGCGATTGTCCCAGAGCATCAGGTCGCCGATCCGCCAGACGTGCTCGTAGACGAATTCCTTTTTCTCGGCGTGGTCGAACACCGCGTTGAGAAGCTGCTCGGCCTCGGCCTGCGGAATGCCCTCGACCCCGACCGTCATCAGGCGGTTGACGTAGACCGCCTTGCGGTTGGTGTCTTCATGCGTGCGGAACACCGGATGCTTGCACTCGCCGAAGGCTTCCGTGCCCTTGCCGTCGCCTTTCTGGACCGAGCCGTAGTTGTAATGATGGATCGCGAGGCGGCCTTCCAGCCGGTTGCGGATTTCCGGATCGAGCGTGTCGTAGGCGGCATAGCCGCTCGCGAACAGCGTGTTGCCGCCGGTGGACGGAATCTCGACCGAGTAGAGCAGCGTCGCCTTGTCCGGCATTTCGGAATGGATCATGTCGTGGTGGAACATCATCTCGCCGTCGGGCAGGGCGCCGATCGGTTCGCCGTTCTCGCGGATGTTCGAGATCAGCATGATGCCCGGCAGAATCTTGGCATAGCCCTTCGGAAAGAATTTCGGTGGCCGGCGCGGCATGCCCTGTTCGCCGAAATAGCCGGTGACCCGGATCAAATCCTCCTGCGACAATTTCTGGTCGGGAAAGATGATGACGATGTGGTCGAGCCACGCTTGGTAAATCGCCTTGATGGTGGCGTCGTCCGGCTTCTCGCGCAGATCGAGCCCGCGGATTTCCGCGCCGATGTGCTTGGTGAGGGGAACGACGTCGAGCTTGGCCTGCGTCATCACGGTCATGTTTGTTCTCCGGCATGGTCCCGGCGATGCCGGGATTCGCCCCTTGAGTGACGCGTAGACAACCATGCCGGCGCCACCGCGGCAATGCGCGATATTGTATAGCTGAATTGAGGGCGCGGCTAACGTTCGCAAGCTCGCGCGGCGCGCGACATTTTGGCGGAACCGGCGCTCAAGCTGGCGTCATCTTCGGCCGCCGTGGCATAGTCCCGGCCGACGCCATGCAACGCTGGAACGGAATGATGATAGTTGGAAAAGTTCGATATTGCGCGCGGGCGGCGACATTTGCAGCCGCCGTTGCGCTGCTGCCGCAGGCGGCTGCGGCGCAGCCCGTCGATCAATTCTTCAAAGGCAAGACCATCAATATCTATATCGGGTTCGGTCCCGGCGGGACCTACGACTATTACGGCCGCCTGGTCGCCCGCTTCATCGGCCGGCACATCCCGGGCGATCCGACCGTCGTCGCCCAGTCCATGCCCGGCAGTGGCAGTTTCCGCGCCGCCAATTTCCTATTCTCCGCCGCACCCAAGGACGGCACCGCGCTCGGCGTCATTACGCAGACCACGGCGCTCGAAGACGCGCTGCGCTCGCCGGGTGCGCAGTACAAGGCCGCGGAGTTCAACTGGATCGGCCGCATGACGGCGATCCTGGAAGTGCACTTCACCTGGAAGACCTCGAAGGGCAAAACCATCGAGGATGCGCGTCAGCATGAGATTCCGGTCGCCGGCACCGGCGCCGGTTCGCCGTCGGAAGGATATCCAAAACTCCTGAACGCGCTTGCCGGCACGAAATTCAAGATCATTTCGGGCTATCCGAGCTCGACCGCAGGCATGCTGGCGATGGAGCGCGCCGAAGTGGACGGCGCGCTCACGTCATGGAACACGCTCAAGCGCACCAAGCAGCAGTGGCTGCAAAACCGCGACATCAATGTGCTGGTGCAATACGGCGCCGAGCGCCATCCGGAGATGCGTGACATTCCCACCGTTCTCGAAATCGCCAAGACGCCGGAGGGAAGGGCGGCGCTTGCGTTCTACATCAGCGGCGCCGAGCTCGGCCGGTCGCTGGTGGCGCCGCCCGGACTGCCGGCGGAGCGCGTGAAGGTCTTGCGCGCCGCCTTCGACGCCATGCTCAAGGACCGCGACTTCCTGGCCGAGATCGAGAAGAGCGGGCAGGAGTTCTATCCAGCCTCCGGCGAGCAGGTTCAGAAACTGATCGCGGCGACCGCCAATGCACCACGCGATGCCGTCGAGCTGACGGAAACAACACTCCGCGCCAAATGACTCCGCAAACCAACGCAATGACCGCTCCGCTCGCTGCAATCCCCGTCGTCGACATCCGCTCCGGCGGGCCGGTGCGCCGCGCCGCCGAAGGCGCCGAGCGGGCGCGTGCGCTGCGCGACGAATGCGTGGCCTGGCTGCCGCGCGCCGCGACCCCGCTGCTGCCGGGCATCGACGCGATCACGCGGCGTTGGCTTAAGCGCTCATGCTCGCCCTATGTCGGCGAGATTGCGACGATTGCCGCGACCCTCGGATATCCCGGCGTCTGGTTCCTCAACGGCTGCTACCAATGGGGTTGCACCGCGCTGGCCTGCGACCAGGCCGAAGCGCCGTGGCTGGCGCGCACGCTGGACTGGCCGTTTCCGGGGCTCGGCCGCTATCTCGAGGTCGCGCGCATGCAAGGTCCGGCCGGCATGTTCGATAATGTGGGCTGGCCCGGATATGCCGGCGCACTGACGGCATCGGCGCCTGGCCGGTTTGCGGCCGCCATCAATCAGGCTCCGCTCCGGCGCCGCACGCGGCATCCCTGGCTGCGGCCCTATGACATGACGCGCAATGCGGTCCGCACCTGGGGCATCCGCTTCATCCCGCCGGATCATTTGTTGCGCAACGTGTTCGAGACCTGCACCAGTTACGGCGAGGCCAAGCATCGGCTGGAAACGACGCCGATCGCGCGGCCGGCGATCTATTCGCTGGTCGGCTGTGAATCCGGAGAGCGATGCGTGATCGAACGTACCGAGCAGGGGTTCTCGTCCAGGGTCGACAACACCTCCGCCGCGAACGATTGGCACGACAGCGCGCCGTCATGGGAGGCGCGCACCCGCGCCGACTTGATCTTGACGCGTACGTACGAAGAAACCGCGGCCAGCAGCCGCGCGCGCCGCGAGCAATTTGAAAATTGGACAGGGCAGTTCGCGAGCGGATGCTTCGATTGGGTCGCGCCGCCAATTCTTAATCCATACACGCGGCTGGCAGTGGAGATGTGTCCGGCGAAAGGCGTGCTGCGTGCGGTCGGCTACGAGACAAATCCCGGTGCCGAGCTGCCGCAGGCAGTGACCTCGACTTGCGATTTGCAAAAAGCCGCCTGACGTGAATGCAATATCATCTGTCTGAATGATTGTTCATTGAAAATCTGATAACGCTCAGATTTCACGAAAGAATTACGCCTAAGCAAATTGACAATGCTCAGGCTTGGGCGTGCAATATGCACGGATGGTGGCTCTCGGACGACGACGTATTCACGGAGGAAATCCAATGCGTCATTCAATCAAGCTTGGCGTGCTGGCGCTGCTGGCCGGCACCGCACTGATGACGGCGCGCGCCGATGCCGCCGCGGTTCCGAACTCCAATGGAATTCGCGCTGCCATCGACGCGCTATCGATGATCGACAACGTCCAGGTGTTCTGGTGGGGCGGTCGCCGGTACTGCTGGTACGACGACGGCTGGATGGGTCCGGGCTGGTACTGGTGCGGCTATGCTTGGAACCGTGGTCTCGGGTGGGGCGGCGGTTGGGGCTGGCATGGTTGGCGCCATCGCGGCTGGCATCCCGGCGGTCCCGGCGGCATGGGTGGAATGGGTGGCATGGGTGGAATGGGCGGCCCTGGTCCCAAGGGCGGCATGGCTGGTCCTAGCTCCGGCGGCATGAGCGGTGCCATGACACTGAGCCCGAGCCGCTCGTCGGGTGGTAGCAGCGGCGGCATGGGTGGCGGCGGTGGCGGCGGTGGCGGCATGGGTGGCGGCGGTGGCGGCGGTGGCGGCGGTGGCGGCGGGATGGGTGGCGGCGGCGGTGGCATGGGCAGGTGACATGGCCGACATCGGCGTGATGGCGCAGGAATCGAAGCGGTGCGGCCGGAAGCGGTCGTGCGCCACAGCGCCAGCTAACTGCGCGTCAAATACGACGAGCGCGACAAATCCAAGGGCGGCCGCGAGGCCGCCCTTTCAGTTGGAGAAACGTGCTTGTAGTTCATCGTGCGCTGTCGGTTTGTCGCACCGATTGGTGCCGCGGTTCGCATGCTTGCCAGCCGGCGCGGCTTGTGGCTTTCGTGGACGGGGTGCTAGCGTCCGTGCCGTTCTTCGGTCCCTGGGCGCCAGCGACATAGCGGTAGCGCGAGTAGTGAAACGACAGTGGCATGAGTACGTCCGAGCTACCGACCAGCGGAACAACTCAAACCCCGGCCGCCGCGTCCCAGGGTTTGCTGCTGGCGGCTTTCATCGCCGCCATTTTCGTCAGCGCCGCGCTGCTGTTCGCGGTGCAGCCGATGTTCACCAAGATGGTGCTGCCGCGGCTCGGCGGCGCGGCGTCGGTGTGGTCGGTGGCGATCGTGTTCTTCCAGACGACGCTCCTCGCGGGCTACGCCTATGCGCATCTCCTGACGCGCCTCGTGCCCGGCCGCACGTCCGTCATCATTCATCTCATCGTCCTGGCGGCCGCGTGTTTCACGCTGCCGCTGCATATCGCAGGCGGATGGGGCCGGCCACCGCAGGTCGGCGAGGCATTCTGGCTGCTCGGCCTGTTCACCGTGTCGATCGGGCTGCCGTTCTTCGCGCTTTCGGCAAACGGTCCGTTGCTGCAGGCGTGGTTCGTGCGCACCGGCCATAAGGATGCGAAGGATCCTTATTTTCTCTATGCCGCGAGCAATGTCGGAAGCTTCCTTGCGCTGATCGCCTATCCGGTCGTGGTCGAGCCGTTCGTGCGGCTCAGCGATCAGACCTGGCTCTGGACCGCCGGTTACTATGTCCTGATCGTCCTGGTGGCGGGCTGTGGCCTTCTGATGCTGCGCTCGCCCAATCGGCTGCCGGAGGCAGCGGCCGCCGGTACCACCGGGGCGGCCGCTCCGACCTGGCGCGACGCCGCGATCTGGGTCGCGCTCGCGGCGGTGCCGTCCGGCCTGCTGATCGCCGTAACCGCCCACATCTCGACCGACGTCGCGGCGGTGCCGCTGTTCTGGACCATCCCGCTCGCGATCTACCTTTTGACGTTCGTCATTGTCTTTCAAACCCGCCCGTTCATCCCGCATTCGCTGGTCGTCGCGGTTCAACCCGCGTTCGTCCTGTTCCTTGTCGTCGCGATCGTGATGCTCCCGATCGAATCGATCGTCCTGCAGATCGTGATCCATCTCGCGGTGTTTTTCGTCTGCGCATTGATGTGCCACGGTGAGCTCGCTCGCCGCCGCCCGCCGCCGCAATTCCTGACCGGCTACTACATGTGGATTTCGTTCGGCGGCATGGTCGGCGGCATCCTGACCGGGCTGGTCGCGCCGCAAATCTTCAGCCGCGTCATCGAATATCCGCTGCTGGTCGTGCTGACGCTGCTGTGCCGTCCGGGCTTTGCGCTGCCGACCAGAGGCAGCGGCCAGTACGCGCTGCTGCTGGCGGTCGCCGTCGCGGCATTGCTGCTGATGGGCATGGCGGCAGGGGACATCCGGCTCGATACGCCGATCTACGCCGTGATCGTCGGATTCCTTCTGGGACTGACGTTGCAGTTCTGGCATACGCCGCTGTCGTTCGCGGCCATCGTGGCGATGCTGTTCCTGCTCAACCACTACAACAACACCAGCACCAGCGATTATCTCGTGCGTAACTTCTTCGGGGTGCTCAACGTCGTCGAGGCGAGCGACGGCCGCTTCCGCGTGCTCTATCACGGCACGACGGCGCAGGGCGCCCAGCGCATCCGCGATCATAAGGGCCATCTCCTGACGGGCCGGCCGGACATGGTGTCGGAATTCCATGACGGCGGCGGCTTCGCGCAGGTGGTGGACGCGGTCGAGAAGAGGGTGGCAGGTCCGATCAACATGGCGGTGATCGGGCTCGGCACCGGCGCGCTTGCGTGCCGCGGCAGCGCCGGCACCACCGTCACCTATTATGAGATCGATGCCGACATCGCCCGCATCGCGCGCGACCCGAGCCTGTTCAACTATATTTCGGAATGCGCTCCGAAGACGCAGGTCGTCATCGGCGACGCGCGGCTGACGCTCGCGGACGCGCCCGACGGCGCCTACGATGTACTCTTTGTGGACGCGTTCATCGGCGCGGCCATACCGATCCACCTGCTGACACGCGAGGCGCTGGAGCTTTATTTCCGGAAGCTCAAGCCGAACGGCATTGTTGCGATGCACGTGTCAAACCGCAACCTCGAGCTCGCCTCCGTGGTCGCGGGAATCGCGCAGGCGAACGGGGCGATCGCCCGCGTCTATGATGGTGGCGACCTCGAGGAGGACGCTGACGAGCACCGGTGGATCCCGACCATCGCGGCGGTCGCGCGCAACGATGCGGATTTCGGCGTGCTGGCCAAGTCGGAGTTCTGGCCGATCCGCGAACGCGACCTGCGCCAGCGGGTATGGACCGACGATTATTCCAACATCGTCGGTGCGCTGCTGCGGCACCTGCGGTCCCGGCAGGGCGGTAACGACGAGTGACCCCCGTCCAATTGCCCGATTGTGATTGATCAGCCGGCCGATGCCGCGGCCGGGCAGGCCGCTTGGGCGGCCGCGTGTTCCTGCTCGCCGCTTTCCAGAGCGGAGAGGATCGCGCGCACCAGCTCGCGCGCCAACTCGGCGCTGATCTCGACCGCGACGCGCTCGCGCCCGCCGTTCGCGGCATTGATGAAATCGATACCGAGCGCGTGATCGAGCGGCGCGTGGAAGGGATGATCGTAATAGACATGCGCGGTATCGATCTTCATCCAGCCGCGGCCCTTTGCGCTGCCGGTCAGTGCGGCTTTCTCGACGATGTATGAGCACATGATCTTGTCCTCCTAGGCTGCCGCCGACTGGCCGGCCGACGCCGCGAGATGCTTGTCGAAGAAGGCGAATACTTTTTGCCAGGCATCGGCCGCCTGCTCCGGCCGATAGGCGGGCCGGCCGTAGTCGAAGAACGAGTGGCCGGCGCCGTCGTACCGGTGGAATTCGTAAGTCTTGCCGTGGCGTTTGAGCTCCTGTTCGGTCCGGTTGACCTGATCGGCGGTCGGATTTCTGTCGTCATTGCCGAAAATGCCGAGCAGCGGGCAGGCGAGCTTCGCGGTGTATTGGATCGGAGCGACGGCGCGCTGCGGCGAGAACTCCTTTGGATCGTCGACAATGACGCGGCCACCCCAGCAGTCGACCGCGGCGTCGATGCCGGGCACCGTGCAGGCCGCAAGATAGGTGTGACGGCCGCCGGAGCAGAAGCCGATCACGCCGATCTTGCCGTTGGCGTCCGGCAATGAGCGCAGGTGTGCCATGCAGGCCGCGACATCGCCCATCACCTCGGCGTCATAGGCACCGCCCGCCGGCCGTGCGCGTGCCGCGACGTCGTCCGGTTCGCCCGGGCCGAAGCGGACGAACAGGTTCGGGGCCATCGCAGCATAGCCGTGGTGGGCGAATTTCCGCACGACCTCGGTGATCCATTCGTCCCAGCCGGGCATGTGATGGATGACGACGACGCCGGGGACGCGCCCCGCCTTCAGCGGGCGGGCGAGGTAGGCCTCGCTCTGGTCGCCATTGTGTCCGCGGAACGAGATCGTTTCGCCTTGCAGGGTTTGATACGACATTGCACGCCTCGAATGATCCAGTCGCGCAATATAGCACGCGGGTCCCCGGCCTGCTCAACCGGGGCGGCGCCACAGCCAGCCGATTATAAGGAGACTGCAGCCGCGGCTACTCGGCGCACCGGTGCAGCGTCGCGTCCGAAGTGTGGTCCTGGTCCTCGAAGTCGAGGGTCTTGTCGTCGCGAATGGTGAAAGTGACCTCGCCGAGGATCAATTGGTCGCCGGGTACCTTGCATTGGACATGGGCGGAGATCGCCTGTCCGACGCGTTTGCGGCTCAGGATGTTGCAAGTGCCCATCGGGGACTCGATTCGCTTCTGCGTGATCGTCACCAGGAGGTCCGGCCGATGCGAGCCGTTGCCGGTGCAGGCGATGTCGCGCATGTAGGTTCCGACGATCGGGAAATCATCTTCGCCAAGAACCGGCTCGCACACCAATGTAAGCACGACGAGAGCCAGCGCGCTCCGGGCCATCCTGATCACGAGCAAGCTCCACGAAGCCTTCGGGTTCCCCGCCGTACTTTAGCGAATGGGAAGCATCCGGCCAATCTGCGATTGGTCAGCGATTGTAGAAGCCGTTACGGATAACGTCGACGCGGGCCACGGACCATCCCAACTGGTTGCCATGCGCGCCCTGGGCGAGGGCAGCCCGGCAATCCACGAGCCCGTTGTCGCGGATCTGCCAGGTGGTGTTGTCGATCAGCCGCTTGCGGCAGATGTTTCCCAGGATCGGCACAAAGATGATGGAGCCGGTGGTCAGATCGCCGTCGCCATGGCCATCAGCAGCCGCGACGCCAAGCGTGGTCATCGGCGCGTGCCGGATGACGGTACCCAGGCCGACAGCGACGATCGCTCCGAACAGCAGGCAAACCGCCAGTGCGTGCCGGTTGTCCCGGCCAAGCCATCCGCGCGCCGTCTGCCTTCTCGACTTGCCGTGGGTTGGCATATGTCCCGCTGCCGTTGCTTGCGCTGGGTTCGAGCGCCGGCAGCCTACCCGGCAAAGGTTAAGGGGTCCGATCACGACCGATCACGATTTGCCGAAAAACCGCGCGGCCTCTGGGCAACTCGGCGCGCTCTGTGCTAGGCGCCCATCATGGCGACGTCGCTTGCACTCTGGCGTGACCGCCGCGGCCGCGTGTCGGCGCTGCGGATCGCGGTGCTCGCCTTCCTGGCGACGCCGGTTGTGCTCGCGGCCCAGGCGTTCCTCACGGCGGGCCTCGGCGCGCGGCCGATCAACGATCTGATCCACCGCGCCGGCTACTGGGCGCTGGTGTTCCTGCTGGTGACCCTGGCGGTGACGCCGCTCGCCAGGATCGGCCGGCTCAACGGTTTGATTGACGTGCGGCGCATGCTCGGGGTCGGCGCCTTCGCCTATGCCGCGACCCATATCCTGCTGTTCGTCGCCGACCAGATGTTCGATCTCTTCAAGGTGGCGACCGAAATCGTGCTGCGGCTCTATCTCACAATCGGCTTCATCGCGCTGCTCGGCCTCACCGCGCTGGCGGTGACGTCGACCGATGGCATGGTGCGCCGCCTCGGAAGCCGGCGCTGGCAGCGCCTGCACCAGCTCGTCTACGGCATCGCGCTGCTCGCGCTGATCCATTTCTTTCAGCAGACCAAGGCCGACATCTGGGTGCCGACCTTCGTCGCCGGCCTGTTCGTCTGGCTGATGGGTTACCGGCTGCTGATGCGCTGGCGGAAAGGCGCGCCGTCCGCGCTTGCGCTGCTAATGCTTGCCGTCATTGTGTCCGCGCTCGTGTTTGCCGGAGAGGCAATCGGCATCGGGCTCTACTACAGCGTGTCGCCGCTCCTGGTGCTGCAATCGACCTTCGAATTCGATCTCGACATGATCCGTCCCGGCTGGCTGGTTCTGGGCGCCGGCTTGTGCGTTGTGGTTCTGCAGCTTGTACAGGCGTGGCGCCAGAAATCGACCCGCGCCACAGCTAAGCCCGCTCCGGTGCGCGCGGCGCGGGTCGAGGAAGTGGCGTGAGCGCCGCCAAGCGCGCCATTTTCGCAATTTTGAATCCTGGACAAACGGGCGCCATACACCGGCGGCACCCTGTGGATAGGTCCGCCCGCCACAGCGCGGCGGTTGCGCGGCTGTGGCATGGTGCCGGCTGCGATCATCCGGGAGGCGCCCATGAAAGCCGACGAAGCCGCCGATCTCATGGACCGGGACCGGGAATCCGACCAGTTCAAGCAGCGCGCCGCCATCGTGATCGCGTTCTTTGCGATGTGTCTGGCGATCACCAGTCTCGGCGGCTCCAACGCCTCCAAGGAAGCATTCAACAACAACATCCTTGCCTCGAACTTTTTCAGTTTCTTCCAGGCCAAGAACATCCGCCAGACCTCCTATCAGCTCGCGGCCGACGAATTGGAGCTGGGCTTCCTCAGCAATCCGGCGCTGCCGGCCGAGGCCAGGAAGGCGATCCAAGAGAAGGCAGACCTCTACAAGAAAACGGTCGCGCGTTATGAATCGGAGCCGGACACCCGCGAAGGCAAGAAGGAATTGCTGGAACGCGCGCGCCAGCACGAGGAGGCTCGCGATCGCGCCCTCAAGCAGGATCCGTATTTCGATTATGCCGAGGCGTTGCTGCAGATCGCCATCGTGCTGATCTCAGTCGCGATTGTCGCCAATCTGCTGTGGTTGTCCTATCTTGGCGGCGCGCTTGGCATCCTGGGGATTTTCTTGAGCCTCAACGGCTTTCTCCTGCTGGTGGACATACCAGGCCTGTCCTGATCGCTATTCCGGCGCGATGCCGGCGTCCTTGGTGATCCGCAGATAGCGCGCGATGTCGTCCTTGAGGAAGGTTGCGAAGTCCGCGACCGTGCCGCCGACCATCTCATAGCCGAACTCGGAAAACCGGCGCGAGAAATCAGGATCGCGGATGACCTCGTTGATGGCGGTGTTGAGTTTCTGCACGACGTCGGCGGACGTCCGGCCGGTCACCATGATCCCGACATAGCCGGTCGCGGAATAATCCGGCAGGCCGGTTTCGGAAAAAGTCGGGATATCGGGAAGGGTCGGCGCGCGCTTGACGCTGGTGATGCCCAGCGGGACCACCTTGCCGCCCTTGATGAGGTTGAGCGCGCCCGGAATGTCGCTGCAATAAAGGTCGACTTCGCCGCGCGTCACCGCCAGCACCGCCGGCGCGACGCCACGATAGGGAACATGCAGCAGGTCGATGCCGGCCTGGCTCTTCAGGAGCTCCATACAGAAGTGATGCGCGCTGCCGCGTCCGACGGTGGCGTAGCTGAGCGGCTTCGATGCCCGCGATTTGGCGAGCGCAATCAGCTCGTTCAGCGAGCCGACGCCGAGACTTTGCTGCGCCAGCAGCACGTTGGGCGATGGCGACAGGTAGACGACCGGCGCAAGATCTTTGAGCGTGTCATAGGGCAGGGACTTGAAGAGGCTTGGATTGGCGGACACGCTGGTGTTCGCGAACAACAGCGTGTGGCCGTCGGGCTCGGCCCGCGCCACCGCGGCGGCGCCGATGGTGTTGCCGGCGCCCGGCCGGTTCTCGACGATCACCGGCACGCTCCATTTTGCGCTCAGCCGGTTCGCTAGCGCCCGCGCGACCGCATCGACGGTGCCGCCGGCGTCGAACGGAACCACGATCCTGACCGTGCGCTCGGGGAATTGCGCGAACGCGGGCGTGACCGAAAGGAACGTAACGGCCGTCAGGAAAGAGCAGCATGCCACGCGGATGACCGGTGCCCTGCGCATCATTGCTCCATCTTGATGCCGGTTTGCTTGATGATCTCCTGGTAGCGCGCGGCATCGGTCCGGATGCGGTCGACGAACGCCTTCTGGCTGATGCCGGACGCTTCGGTGCCGAGCGCATTGAGGCGCTTGCGGACGCCATCATCCTTCAGGATGCGCAGCACCTCCTGGTCGAGCCGGTCGACGATCGCCTGCGGCGTTCCGGTCGGGGCAAACAGCGCGACCCAGAGCGCGGCATCGACCGCGAGGCCCTGCTCCGCCAGGGTCGGCCACGCCGGCGGCGCGAACGCCGGCCGCTCTTTGGTCATGAGCGCGATCACCTTGATCTTGCCGCCGTCGATCAGCGATTGCCCCGAGGAGGGAGTCAGCGCACCAACCGGAACGTCGCCGGCGGCGACACCGGTCGCGGCCGGCACGCCGCCGCGATAAGGAACGTGCAGCAACTTCAAGCCGGCTTCGATCGCGAGCCACTCCACCGCCAGCTGATTGATGGTGCCGTTGCCGGGCGACGAATAGGCGATCTTGCCCGGGTTGGCCTTGGCCTGCGCGATCAGCTCCTTGACCGACCCAATGCTGCCGGCGGCATGCGCGCCCAGCAGCAGCGGGGCGGTGGCAACCTGAACGATCGGGATGAGGTCCTTGTAGGGATCGAATGCCACCTTCGGCATCAGCGTGGGTGTGGTGATGAAATCACCGGTGGTGAACAAGAGTGTGTAGCCGTCGGGCGTCGCTTTGGTCGCGGCGTCGACGCCGAGCGTGCCGCTCGCGCCGGGACGGTTCTCGATCACGATGGTCTGGCCCAGCGCCTCGCCCAGCCGCTGTCCGATCAGCCGCGCGGTGACGTCCGCAACGCCGCCGGCGGGGAACGGCACGATGAAGCGGACCGGCCGCGTCGGATAGTTTTGCGCCTGAACCTGGCCGGCGAACGCGCCGAGCGCCAGGACGGCCAGTGCGACAGCCAACCCCCGGCGCATGCCTGTATTTTTCATGACGTCCCCATTTTGCCCGCCTTACGAGCTTAGGAGCGTAACGCGGATGTCCCGGGCGCTCCAAACGTGCATGGGGACCGACGAAACTATGTTCCCTTTTTGTTCCATTCATTCTATGATGCCCGACCCGCTGCTTTGGACGGGCGAACTGTACGGGGAGAGTCGAGATGCTCACGCTTTATCACGCCATTCCTTCGCGTTCGTCGATCGCGCGCTGGATGCTCGAGGAGGTCGGCGAGCCCTACGACGTCCATCTCCTGAGCTTGTCGGCCGGCGAGAACCTGAATCCCGCCTATCTGGCGGTCAATCCGATGGGCAAGGTGCCGGCGCTCGACCATGACGGTGTGGTGATCACCGAGGCGGCGGCGATCTGCGCTTATGTTGCCGATGCGTTTCCCCAGGCGGGCCTCAACATGCCGCTCGGCGACACGCGGCGCGGACCGTATCTCAAATGGTTGTTCTTCGGCCCGAGCTGTGTCGAGCCGGCCGTGACCGATCGCGCCTTTCCGCGCAAGGAGGAAGCGCGGCGGGGAATGCTGGGTTATGGCGACTACGACACAGTGATGGACGTACTGGCGAAGGCGGTTGGGGGCGGCTCCTACATTTTCGGCGAGCAATTTACCGCCGCCGACGTCGTCATCGGATCGGGACTGCGCTGGGGTATGATGTTCAAGCTCATTGCGGAGCGGCCGGAGTTCACCGCCTATGTCGGCCGGCTGAACCAGCGGCCGGCGCTCAAGCGCGCGCAGGAGAAGGACGCGGCCGCAGCTCAGAAGTAGGGGACGCCGATCGAATTGCGGCAATGAAGATCATCTGCGGCGGCCAGAGCGGCGTCGATCGCGCGGCGCTTGATGCCGCCATGACACTCGGCTTCGAATATGGCGGCTGGTGCCCGAAGGACGGATGGGCGGAAGATCATCCAAAACCGCCCGGCGTGCTGACGGCCTATCCACGGCTCACGCGGACGCCGCTCGCCGATCCTAGCCAGCGCACCGAATGGAACGTCCGCGATGCCGACGCCTGCTTGATCATCGTCGACGCGCACGGTTTGCCGGCCTCCAAGGGCACGGCGCTCGCGCACGAACTCGCCGGCCGCTACCGCAAGCCGCTGCTGGTCGTTGAGCTCGACGCGCCGGATGCCATCGAGGGCGCGGGCATCTGGCTGCGCGCGCAGCGCGAGGCGCTGGGCCCCGGACTGGCGCTGGCCATCGGAGGTCCGCGCGAGAGCGAGGCGCCGGGGATCTATGACAAGGCGTTCGACTTCATCCGGACGGTGTTGACGATCGTGTGATCACTATCGCGTCGGGATCGTCAGCCGCATGCCGGGGGCGGGCTGCGTCGGCGCCTGCGTCGGACTTTGCAGCGGCGCAGTGGTGTACGGATTCTGCGTCCCGCCCACCGAGCCGGACGTCACCTGCGAGTTCGGCGGCACCGGGACGACCGGCGGGATCAGCGGTTTGAAGTCGAACGGCTTGTCCTGCGCGGGCGCAGCGCCGGGTGCGAAAGCCGCGAACACGATGATGCCAAGCGCAAGCAGCGAATGTCGGCTCACGGCGCCCTCCAAGCGGTGCCCAGAAAACGCAGGCTAGCACATCCCGGCGTGGAATGCGCGCTATTCGCGCGGGCGCCGGCGCCAGCCGGTGAACAGCACCGACGGGAAATCGGCGGCGTAGCGCTCCGCCTCGGGCGGAACCGGCTGCACTTCGCGCGCCGCCAGGTCCGGCACCACCACCTTGCGGTACAGATGCCAGGTCGCGTGCCCGAGCACCGGAACGACGACCGCCAACCCGACGAAGAACGGCAGCGACCCGAGCAGCAGGGCGATGGCGACGATCAGGCCCCACAGCGCCATGGTCAACGGGTTGTGCAGCACCGCCTTGACCGAGGTGGCGGCCGCCGCGGCCGCGCCGATCCGGCGATCGATCAAGAGCGGAAACGCCACCACGCTGATGACGAAGGCAAGGAGCGCGAACAGGAAGCCGATGGCGTTGCCGATCAGGATCATGCGGTGTCCGGCCTGGGTGGTCAGCACCTGCTGCGCGAAGCTGTCGATCGTTTCCGGCACCGCGTAGCCGAAATAGGCCCAGTAGATCGTCTGCGCCACGGCGATCCAGATGCCGAACAGCGCGAGCAGCACCAGCCCGAGCGCGGCGATCGCGCGGAACGACTCCGCTTGCAGCAGATCGAAGGCGTGGCTCCACTCGGTGTCGAGACCCTGCTCGCGCCGCCGGCTGAGCTCATAGAGTCCGACCGCAGCGACCGGGCCGATCAGCGCAAAGCCGGCCGCCAGCGGATAGAACAACCACAACAGATTGTAGCCGAAGGTGGCGACCCCGATGATCAGGCCGACCACCGGATAGATCAGGGTGATGAAGATGGCGTGCGTCGGCATCGCCGTGAAATCGTCGAAGCCCTTGGCCAGCGCGTCGATGAGATCGCGCGGCGTGATTGTGCGCACGCGCGGCAGCGGTTGCGCCGCTGGGGCTCTGCCGATGCTCTCTTGATAGGTCATGACCGTTCTCCCTGAACTCTTGAGGGTTCAGCGGGCACGGCGTCACGCAAGCCGACGGTTTGACGGGGCACGTCAAGCCGCGCCCTCTGCCGGCATCATATTCCAACGCCACGCCCGGTTCCAGGGAGCGCGGCGATCGACGGATTGCGAGGGAACTTTGCCCGGCGACCGGCGCTATGTCCGGCGGTCATCATGGCGGGTGCCAAGGAGGTCGAGGCAGCAAGGGCGCTCATCGACTTCCTCCGTTCGTCAGAGGCGACGGCAATGATCAAGGCCATGGCATGCGGCCGGGCTGAACGCCGCGCAGCTTGCGCTGCGCGATCTCGGCCGGTCCGGTGGTCAACCCGACGTGCTGTTGCTGTCGAGAACTGACGGCTATAGGTTGCAACCTGTTATTGCATTGGTCCGGGGGTGCTTCATTGCACAAGTTGCCGGTGTTTGCGACGGCTGGTCTGGCCTATCGCTTCCTGCTGCATGAAGCGGGGACCATTTTGCGGCTGTCGTGGTTCCCGCTTCTTCTTGTAACGATCATTCAATATTTTGCAGCTCGCGCGCAATTTGCCGCGATGCGGTCAGCGCTGGAAGCCGGCGACATCCGGGCGATGTCGGGGTTCTCACCGGTGTGGCATTGGCAGATCCTGGGCGGCCTCATAGCGATTCTGGGAACCGCCATTGTCGCGGTCGCCCTGCATCGGGTGATCTTGTTCGGGGACCGCCGGCCCGGCCGTTTCATCCATCTGGCGTTTGGCAAGATCGAAATGCTGTTCGCGCTGCTGCCAATCATCGTGCTGCTGCCGATTGCTTTGTTGGCGTTCGTCGTTTTCGGTTTGGCCGGCGCTGCCGCCCCGACGCTTAGCGGGGCGGCATGGGCGATCATTTTTGTCGGATATCTGCTGTTGTGGGCGGCTTTCATCTTTGCGGCGGTCCGGCTTGCGAACATTTTTCCGGTAACGGTGATCGAGGGTCGATACGACTTTGGCCAGGCCTGGTCGCTCACGCGCGGCAACTTTTGGCGGATTGTGGGTCTATGGATTGTCGTGTTCATTCCGCTTCTCATTGTTGTTGCCGTTATAGCCTTTGTGATTATTCCTCCGTTCCCCCCGGCCTCTGTGAGTGGGAAGGGCGGGCCAAATCAAGTGATCGCCATGTTCGAACAGATCGAATCACGGTTGCTCGTGCAAACGATCTTCAGTTTTGTCTGGTCCATCGTCGGCGGTGCGCTGGCCGTGGCGGTGCTGAGCTATTCCTATAAGGCGCTCAGCGGTGTTCACCCGGACGATGTGTGGACCTGAGCGAAGCGAGCTGCGAAAACGCGGACCGCATCATCCGCCGCGCAGCTTGCGCTGTACCCGCTCGTCGAAGCGCGCGACGCTGACGACGACGCGCTGGTGGGTGCCGCCGCCGATCGGTTCGCGCTCGTCATGCACCTCGACGCGGAAGCTGATGGTGCGGCCCTCGATGCGCGTGACCTCCGCCGTCGCGGTGACGCGCAAGCCCACCGGCGTCGCCGCGAAATGCCTGACGTCGAGATGGATGCCGAGGCTCTGGTAGCCGGCGGGCAGGAGATGCTCGACCGCCGCCAGCGCGGCGGCCTCGATCAGGTTGATCATCACCGGTGTTGCCAACACGGCAATGCGTCCGGAGCCGACGAACGGCGCGGTCTTGTCGGGTGTGACGACGATCTCGGCCTGTCCGGTGAGGCCGGGCGTGATGCGGGTGAGGTCGACCATCGCTCGGTCTTAGCGCAAACGCCGGCGCGTTGTCGCGGGCGGGGCGGCTACCGGTAGCTCGGATGAAGCCATAGCGCGTCTTGGACGCGCGGCGGCGAAATCCGGGACCGACTTTGCCGCATCCTCCGACCCCGGATTTCGCTGCGCTCCATCCGGGCTACTTGATAGGGTCGTGGCGGTTGTGAGCAGTGCGGGGAGATTGGTCATGGCATGGTTGCGGCGCGTGGGCTTGGTCGTTCTGGTGCACGCCGCGTGGGCGCAGCCGGCGCCCGCGCAGGACTATCCGACCCGGCCGGTCTCCATCGCCGTGCCCTATGCGGCCGGCGGCGGCGTCGACGTGGTCACGCGGCTGGTGGCGCAGAAGCTCAGCGAACGGCTCGGCCAGGCGTTCGTGATCGACAACCGGCTCGGCGCCGGCGGCCTGATCGCGTCGTCCTATGTCGCCAAGGCCGCGCCCGACGGCCATACGCTTCTGCTCGGCACCGATGCCCAGCTCGCGGCCCAGGTGACGCTGCGCAAGTCGCTGCCTTACGACCCGACCAGGGATTTTGTGCCGGTCGCTCTGGTCGGCAGCACGCCGTTCGGCCTGATCGTCAGTTCATCGCTGCCGGCGCAGTCGGTCACCGACCTCATCCAGCTGGCGAAGGAGCACCCCGGAAAGATCTCGTACGGGTCGAGCGGCGCCGGCGGCATTCCGCATCTGCTGGCCGAGCTGTTCATGAGCATGACCGGCACCGAGATGACGCACGTTCCCTACAAGGGCCGCTCATCGCGGGCGGTGATGTAGTGGAGATGCCGATGAAACGGGCGTTTCTGAAAACGCGGCCGACCGGGTGTCCTGTCGGTATCCCGGCGGTGATCGGAGCCGCGATGCTGCTGCGTTTCTCAAGGACTCGAAGCACGGCACCGAGCGGCCGGTGGCAGCGGCCCGCTGGTGCGTTTTTGCGGCCCGGCCGCTGACGGGATACCCCCGCCGCGAAATAACGCACTGGTCGCGGCTGCGCGCGGCCGCCGCGCGGAGCATCAGGGCGTCGGCTTCCATTCGCGCGCCAGCTTCTGCGCTTCCGCGATCTGCGCGGGGGTCATTTTCAGCGCGATGCCGTCTCGCTGTTCTTTTGCAAACAAAACGTCCTGTGCCGCCGCCAAATTGTACCACATGTGTGCGCGCACATAGTCCTGTGCGACGCCCTTACCTCCGGCATAGAGGTTTCCGAGAAGAAGCTGGGCGTGGCCTTGGCCATTGTTGGCAGCTAGCCGATACCATTTCAACGCTTCGGCAAAGCTCTGTGGGACGCTCTCACCGGCGGCATACATGGACCCAACAGCGATCTGAGCGAACCCATCGCCTTGGTTGGCGGCGAGCCGATACCATTTCAATGCTTCGGCAAAGCTCTGGGGCACGCCTTCCCCTCGGTAATGCATTAGCCCGACAAATAGTTGGGCACGTGCGTTGCCCTGTTCAGCAAGGGGGCTAAGAAGCCGCAGAGCGGTCTGATAGTCGCGTCGCTCATATGCCGCAACGGCATCCTCCAGCGGCCCTGCGACAACTGGTGGTGCGGCCGCCAGCAACGCGACCACAATAGACAGACGGAACGTCCCCCGCAGGATGTCTCGCGCTGTGATCATGCCCCTTTCCTCCGCACCAACTTGCCCTTCTGCCGGTGCATCTCCTGTCGGCATCGGTTGCTGCACGTGATCGCAGTCAGCGGCGTGACACGACCTTTTGCTTGAGCTTGGCCGCCGCGATCGCCGCGAGCGGGTCGGGATGAAACCGCGAGATGTTGAGCGCGAGCATCTCACGCAACAGCTTTTGCGCGGCCTTGTCGCGCTCGCCGGGATCGTTCTCGTCGGCAACGCACGGCGGCTCCTGCCATGGCCGCAGATGCAGCGCGCGGATTTGGCAGAGGGAGGCCGCGATCGCGGCGGCCGCTTGCCAGCCGTCCTGTTTCACCTTGGCATCGATCTGCGCGCTACGGTCGGCACCCTCGGCGCGGGCCTGCGCCAGCGCCAGCGTCAGGGCGGCGCGGTCGTTCTCGGCGAGGCTCATGATTCGTCCATCCTCATCCGGTCGTAATAGCTAGGGGCGCCGCCGGGCTGCAAGCGTGCGGCCTTCCGGTCCATCCTGCTTTGCGGCGTGATGCGCAGCCGTGTGGCCAGCGACATTTGCAAGCGCGTGGCCCGTTCCCAAATTGCGGCCTTGTCCGGATGCCCGGCCATGCGGTGCGCCATCGCGGCGGCTTGCGCGTGGCTGATCAACAACGGCAGATCGGCCTCGCTGAAATGGTGCGGGCTGCAAGCGTTGATCACTTGCACGAAAACGGTGCGTTCGGCTTTGCGCAGGCTTGCGGGCGGTTGCAGCCGCGATGGCGAGCCATCGACGATCGGAAACGTCAAGACGCTGCTAGGTCGGCCACGCTGGCGCATCGCATTTCCCCGGGCCGTTATCCTACAACAAAAAACGCGAAAAATTGCGGATGTTTAGCAGGCTTCGGGTAAGGCCGGAACTCGGCAACTGGGGCCCCCCATTTTATTTCCAATGCCCCCCCGGGCATTTAGGACGTGTACTCGTTAACGCGTTGCCCATCTGCGACACGCGCCGCCGTTCGCGTATCGGGTGTTACGGAATATCGGGCGCCGGATTGACTTACTCCGCCTTGATGTTGGCAGCCCGGATTACCTTGGCCCACTTCTCGGTTTCGTCGGTGATGAGCTTCCCGAAATCAGATGGTGAGCCTGTAAGCGCCGTGCCGCCGAGGTCGGTTAGCCGCGCTTTTATGGTGGGATCGGCGAGGCCGGCATTGATCTCCTTGTTGAGCCTGTCGACGATCTCGGTGGGTGTGTTCTTGGGTGCGCCGATGCCAAACCAAATGCTCGCCTCAAAGCCCGGCACGAACTCGCCGACGGTCGGCATGTCCGGTAGTGCCTCCGATCGCGTCGCCGTGGTCACCGCCAGCGCGCGCAGGCTACCGGCCCTGACGTACTCGATCGACGCGACCATAGCGACAAAGGACATCTGGACCTGGCCGGCGATGAGATCAGTCAGCGCGGGCGGCGAGCCACGATACGGCACATGAACCATGTTGACGCCCGTCATCATCTTGAAAAGCTCGCCCCCGACATGGGGCGTGGTCCCGTTGCCAACCGACGCAAAGTTGATTTTGCCCGGATTGGCCTTGGCGTAGGCAATAAACTCGGGAACCGTTCTGGCCGGAACCGATGGGTTGACCACCATGACAAATGGCCCACGTATAATGGTCGCAACCGGCGCGATGTCGCGGATGAAATTGAAATTGAGTTTGTCGTAGAGCGTCGCGTTGATCGCGTTGGCTGAGGCGACCTGGAGCAACGTATGGCCGTCCGGGGGGGCCCTAACGACTGCCTCGGTGCCGATGTTAGCGCCAGCGCCGGGCCGGTTCTCGGTGATGAAGGGTTGGCCGAGCCGCTCCGATAGCCATTGTCCTATTAGGCGCGCTATGATGTCGCCAGAGCTGCCGGCGGGAAAGCCGACGATGATGCGTACCGGCCGCGTCGGATAGGCTTGCGCCCAAGCGACGCGCGAGACGGACGGCAGGGCGGCAGCGCCCGCAGCCAGATGCAAAAATGTGCGACGGGGAAGTTTCATGGTGCTACCTCCCGGAATGCGGATGACAAGGCGAAGCGGCGCCGCCCTGACGTGCGGAATGCGGGCGCTCTTAGCGCCCACAATCGCGACACCGATTTATGTCTAGAATGCTTGCCCGCCGACGGCACAACCGCTGCCGTTCAACGCGGGCTACGGCATTTCCCGCTGGCAGCTCTAAGTCTAAATTACGCCGCTTGCCCCTGTAGCGGAAGGGCCCCGATGTCGCTTCTGGCCCAACTCGGACCTCCCGGCATGTCCAGTAGCCTAAACGTCGACCAGCTCGCGCTGGTGTTCGATCTCGTCGGCACTATCGCGTGCGATCTCGGCCAGACAAATCTCGATCAGCCAGTGATAGCTCGCGCGTCAGCACGATCGTTGCACTGAGCAGCGAGACAACAGCACGGACAGCTTCGGGCCGCCGCTCGATGATGGTGGCGACCAGCAACGCAAGCCGATCGTCGGCTGGCATCGTGTCCAGCATGGCATGAACAACGCGGGCGGCATCAGGCGACATCACAACTCTTCCTCGTCGGCGGCCACGGGATGGTTTTGTTGTCGGTGCTGTCGCGTTCAAGATCGGCGCGCAGCTTTGCGATCTCCTTGCGAACGTGCTCGCGCATGTTCGCCCGCTCCATCGCGATCGCCTGACCGAGCACGCGGACCTGCGTCGGTGAAAACGGCGGTGCGGCGGTCGGCTGCGGCGGTGAGAACGTTTTGTAAACGAGCGCAGAACCGTCTTGCTGCTTGTTCGCTCTTGCGCGTGCCGTGGCTTGCCGCTGCTGCTCATCTTCCGCGCGCAGCATGTCGTCCTGCCGAAACAGTGCCTCAAGCTCTGCGCGAAGCCCATCATCCATCATCGTCACCACTACCAGCCGGTGTTCTGAACCCACGCTAGCCCGCCGGGATTCCGCAACGCCCAACTGACCTCCATGATCAACCTGAGCCCAACACTGTCGCTTTGGTAAAGGCTTTTCACGCTGGCGCTCACGGCACCGGTTGTGATGTCCGTCGGCGTTGTGTCCATGTGTAGCACCGCCGTGTTGGAAATTTCGAGACGCGGCGCAACATCGCACGCGCTCGCCAGTGCGTTCGACGCAACGCAAACCACCGTCCCGGCCGCCAAGCCGGACGATGCTAAAATTTCGTATGTGAAATTGTTGCGCGTCCACGCTCGCAACGCGGCGGCTTGTTGAGGCGCAGCGACAAAAACGATCGCGTTGTTGCCTGCGATGTTGGCAACGCCGCCAACCAGCGCGCCGATGTCCTCGGCCGCCGCTTCATTGGCGTTCGCTTGGTTGGATGCGGTCAAAGCCGCGATGCCGTTTCTCAACCCGGCCGGTCGGCTGACGCTCGCAGGGTTTGCATCGAGCAACGCAACATCGAGCGCCGCACCGACGCTTTCGACAAGCACTTGACGAACGAGAGCCTCGATGTTCGGAACCGACGCCTTGAAAATTTCGTTCGTGAAAGTGCTGATCACTGCAAATTTGCGCGGCGTCAAAATTGTGGGGCTGCCGGTCGATAACTCGCGCACCGGGATCGCACCGCCTTCGGCCAGAAACGTTGCGTTAGCCGCCGCTGCGGCAATGCTGGCGACCGTGATGCTGCCGGTCCCATCAAACCGAAATTGCAAACCGCGAGCGAGCAACGCTGCACCGGCCGATGCCGGACCGAGCACGCTCACAATATCGGCGGTACCCAAGCCGATCATCTCGGCGGCCCACGTCGGGTTGCTCGACGTCGCTGGAACGGTCGCGCCCTTCACGACCAATTCGGTCGCGTGATCGCGCGGCCAGTGCTCGCGCAGCACGTCGGCCATGAACGCGTTTCGGACGTGAGACAACAGGACGGCCGTCGCGGCCCGGAAAATGGGCGTACCTGTACGGTCGCGGCGCAGGTCGCTTGGCAGGAACGGCTTGGTGTTCATGTCCCCAAGGATAGCCCTGCTATTTTGGGCCGGTGGCTACGCGTCCCGTTTTTCTCTGAGATATCGCCGCGCCCATTCCAGAACGATGGCGCTCAGATCGCGCGCAACCGCCGCCCGGTCGCGACTCTCGCTCTCGGCGGCTTCCTCGGACAGCCCGCCATCCTTCGATCGCTCGATCAGCGCCTCCAACACAACGGGACTCGCCTCGACGGCGTAGACGCCTACGCCCGCAGCCTGCCGCTTGCGATAGCGCCGCCGACGGTCCTCGCGAGCCGCCCGGCGCTGGCGGGTGGTGGCGGTCTTAGCGATGGTCGGCCTTTGGAGCATGCTAAGGCGTCGTTGGGCGCGTCTACGGTGGCGGGGTCGGGCACGAGGCTTTGATTGTCCAGATGCCATGTGGGACAATCATTCTGCTGCCTTCAGTTGGGCAACGTCCCCATACACATCCCAACCATCACGCCTCTGACGACCATACATTTCCAACTTACGACCGTGCGTGTAGAGAGTTTCAATGATGTCATAAAACTCAACCGGCTTCTTGCTGTGTGCTCCGCGCTCAATGCTTTGCACGCTGTCGAGTAACTGCTTTACATCCGGCAAACAGGAGCCGCGTGTGCAGATGTACAGGAGTTCGTGCCGCGCACTATTGTAGTAGCCCATGTTGTGTTTGATCTTGTCCCAAACAAAATGTTGCTTGTACTGAAATCCCCACGCGCGAACGACATCCAAGGCTCTTTCCAAAAGTGGTGCAGGCACCCAAAGAAAAAGGACGGCATCATTCTCAACCCAATCTTTGACCGGTTCAGCGCAGATGGCTTCCATGGACATGACCGCATAATAATCCTGCGGCGACGTTTGATAGTCTGGCTGATCATGCCCGGCGTAGTCCCACGGAGGGTCCGCGTAGACGATGCGGTACTTCTCTGAAGGTTGAGTTGTGACGCCTTCCGCTGACGCTATCGCCGCGACTTCGGCCCGCCGTTTCTTGGTGGCGGGGCTGGTGCCGGTGCGGACATTCGCCGCACTTTTTGCGGCATCCTGCCGCACATCACGACGGACGGTCCTTTCATCCACCCCCAACAGCTTTGCTGTCGTCCGCTGACTGTTGCCAGCCTCGATCAGCTTGATTGCCGCCTCACGCCGAAGGTCCTGATCATGCTTGAGAACGAGCAGTCTCAAATCATCCTGCGTGGTATTGCCGGTATCGACCCCCCAATCGACCAACTCTTTCATGCCCAGCAGAAGATTACTGGTTACTTTAGTGAAGCGTTTGCCTTCGGTTTTCTTACTCATTTTCGGATGACCCGGTATGTGTATTTCATTTTGGCTGTTCTCCTGTGACGAGCTTGAAGGTCCATGGCTATCACTCCTGCGTCTACAATGGCCGGGACCACGGACCCTGCGGACCCAGAGGGCCGTCGGGCGGCGCGGTCGGTGTGGTCGGTGTCGTCAGTGAATTTCTCTCCGCATTCCCTACGCTCTCGCGCGCCCGCGCTTTTTGAATGGTGATGACGTTGTTTTTCCTTGTAGTATTTAAAAATATAATGCGGATACATTTTCACTGATCTCACCGATCTCACTGGTTGGTCAGGATTCGCGCCGCCCGAATTCGGTCGGCGACCGACAGCCGAACATGGGCATAAACCGCCTGCCGCCTGCCGCTGATCTTCCAGAGACCGTCCTTGGCGTCGGGGTTTCGCACCGGGACATATTCGGCGGTTTCCAGCCGGTGCGGGATCGAGCGCCGGTTCTTCCGGTCTTGCAGCCAGACGAGGAAATCGCCGGTCGCGTGGGCGATCAACATTTGCAGGGTCACGGCGGACACCGGGTCCTGACAATCCCGCTTTCCGATCTCGTCGAGTACGTCGGCCACGTCCGCGTCTTCGGGTGCGCGGTTTGCATCCACGATGGCCCAGAATGCCGGTGTGTTCGGCGGCGGTGCCTTCGGGTCGAAGCCGGTCAGATCGAGACGCGCAAGATAGGCGGCGACGTTTTGATAGCCGCCGCGTTCGTACCATTCATAAAGTCCGTTCCAGTAATTGTCGGAAAAGCTTTCTTTCGTCAGATCGCACCACGCCACATAGTGCCTGCGATCATCGGCGGGCAAATAGATGCCGTCGCTTTTGTAATTCGTGGTGATGACGACACCGCAAACGTTGGGAACGGCATACTCGCGTAGGTTTTTTTCATCACAGCGCAACACATCGGGCGGCGCGGCGGTGTAGACCTTCATATGATCGTAGAACGAATAGCGGTTTACATCGCCGAGATCGCGGGCTTCGCTGATCCGCAGGATGACCGATTTCAAATAGCTGTTAAACCGGCCCAGCATGTGCGCGGGTGACACTTCGGAAAAATTCCAAGGGCCGATGGCGCGCTTCACTGGTTCAAGCAGCGTATCCTTGCCGACGCCCGGTGCCCCGCCCAGCGCAAGCGCGTGGTTGATCTTCTCGCCCGGCCGCTGCACGCGATGCGCCAGCCAGCGAATGATGTGGTCCGCGTCATCGGGATAGATCGTTTGGACATGGTCAACCCATGGCCGCGCTTGGTCGGCATCGCCCGGGACAATTGTTGGCGCGCGGTACAGGTTGAAAACAGTGCTGCTTTTATGCTCGATCCATCCGCCTTCCGAAATCAGCCGGTCTTTGATCAGCATCGGCTCGCCCGGAATCCAGCTTAATTGCTCGACCGGCCGGTTCGATCAATCCACTGGCTGGCTGAAATGGCTTTGCTATTGGCGGCCTTAACCGGCGCGACCCGTGCGTTCACGCTTGATGCTGGCCACGTTTCTCGCGTCGGCGCATAGATGTAATTGTGCATCGGCATATACGCGTAGAAATTTTCCACCGAGAGAATGCTGCCTCTGTGCTGGCACTCGGTCGGATGCCGATCTTCGGCATCCGGTTTGTGTTGCTCGTCCCGCTCGGCCTTGATGCGGGCAATGATTTCGTCAGCTTTGACGGTCATGAAATTAGCTCCGCGAGCAGAAGCAGCAGATTGTCGGTGATCGCCGGATATTTTGCGGCGCGGCGGTCATGACCGGCCTCCGCGACGCATCAAGCGGCGCATTTCGCGCTGCGCGTGCTTGCGCGCTTCTTGCAGGCGTTCTTCGTAGTTCGCCACGGCGTCGGCTGGCACGTAACGCAAAATCGCATCACGACACAATTTTCGTCCGGCTTCCGGCCTGACGATCAGCGCATTGGCCTCGACCTTGCGCGCACCGAAGCGCTTCAAGTAATCCTGCACGTACGGTTTGAAGTGATCCGGGTGTTTCCTATCGGCGAGATTGCCGCCGCTGCCCGTGATCAGATTGTCAATCCAAGTGAGTCTGTGGCGTCGGATGAAATCGGCGTTGAGACCAAATCGGTCGATCTTCAAATGGTCCGGCCTCCAGCCGACCGCCTTGCTCAGATCGAAGAAATTTGAAAGCAGGAATTTTGAAATCTGCAATCCGCCGGGATCGTGATCGGTGAAATCAAGCAAAACGCATTGCTTGCCGCGCGCTTCCCAGTGAGCAAAGCGCCGCATGATGCGAGCGCGCGAATTGATGTCGTTCCAGCCGCTGATGTTGGTCAGCGGGACGTGAAATTCCTCACAAACGGGACTGAACAGATTTTTCAGATCGATTTTTTCGACCACCATTTCGACGTAGACGTCGAGATCGTCCCAAAATGAAGTCGGCGTGTATTGCTCGTGGACATGTTGCAGATGATCAATCCAGCCTTGCGCGAATTCCTCCGGGTCTTCGTCGTCGATGCTTTCGAGATGCTCGGCCTGCCGTCCTTCGTCTTCGGCGCAGATGTCCAGCGGCAGGAGTCCGCTTTTGCGGCAGGCGTTAATCAATTTCTGCGCGTCGTCGAAATCGCCTTTTTCGAGTCCATGCTCTTCCAGAACGTAAGCCCAGCCGCGCGAGCTAACCTTGAAATCAAGTCCTGAGTTGATTTCCAGAAATGCCGCGCACCAGCGCTCAAGTCGGTGCTGGTATTCGGCCTCGGCTTCAGGAGTCGGCCGACCGCGACCACGCCTTGGCAGTACGAGGGACCGGGAATATTCGTCCATTGCGCTCTTCTGCTTCCGGCTTGCGCCGTGGCTTCCGGTCGGCGCTTTGTCGTTTTAGTTTTAGGCAGCGGTGTCGCTGATCGCGGCCTGCTCGCGCGCACGCCGCCATGCGGCGGCGGCCTCGCGGCTGATGAGAACGCGGCGGCCGACCAGCATCGTTGTCGGGGCTTTGCCCTGCGCCCTCAGCTTGAAGAACATCGATTCGCTGATATGATGCCGACGGCAAAACGCTTTGACGCTCATCGCGTCATCGCCGCCGTCGTCGTCGTCATCATCATCGCCACCGCGATGCTGGCGACGATGGATGCGTTGCTTCCGGGGGATGCGCTGCTTGACGAAGCGGCCTGCCTCGGCGGCTGCAACAGCCGGATCAATGGGACGGGTCATCGGAAATCACTCCACAAACGCATGGCGTAATATGAAGGATTGCCGCTCGGCGGTTGGCCGGAATTGGCCGGAAATGGCCGGAAATTAATTTTTCAAGCCGTCGCAGACCCGCTTAACCATTGCGCGCAAATCACTTTCCGACGGTTCGTCGGCGAATTTTTCCTCGCACCACGCGGAAATTTCGCGTGCGAAATTACGTTCGTTTTCGGGCATGCCGTCCTGATAACAGCGGCGCGCGATCTCGATGGCGATGCTAGGCCAGTCGTGCTTGGGCTTCCGCCCGCGTCGGCGTTGCGGCTTGTCGGACACGGCGGGTTTCGGCTTCGGCGGGCGCGACTTCGGCGGCCTGCGGGTAGAGCTTTTCCAGATCGGCGCGGTGCGAAAAAATACCCCTTCACCGGGTGTATTACGCAGTAACGTCCCTGATCGGTTCGTTGCTCGACCGCAAGACCGCTTTCACCGTTGGGACCAAAACGGCGCTGAAACGTAACGGCCTCCCAGAACGTCGCCGCAGGCGGTGCCGCGCCTCGCGGTCAACCGGTCGTAGCAGTCGGCGGCACCGCGCCGCGCACCCGCCCCGCCTTTAGGTGCTGATGCAGATCACAGGCGCGGACGAGGCCGGGCCTGTCAATTTCTACTGTCGCGCGGCTCACACGGGCGAACGCCTCGTCGAACGGCGCCCATCGATCCGGCTTCCAGATCGACAGATCGGACCACAATTTTCATCTCGGGCGATGGATTCTGCTTGCCATGGCCGTCACCGCCCGCCGCGCGGCAGCGCGACGATCTTGTCGTCGGTCGCGCCCGGCGATGTGTCGAGCAGCGCGCGCCGCGTCACGGTGTCAGACACATCGGCAATAAACGCGCTGTAAGACCGCTCCAGCATCGCGACCGACGTGTCGTGACAGGCCGCGACCACGCGCGTCGGCACGTTCGCCAGCAAATGCCGGATGATGCTCGCATGCCGCAAGCTGTACGGCGTGACGCCCTTGAGCCGAGCGCGGGCGACCGCTGCGGCGAACGCCACGCGCCGGTCGGTGGCGGCCCACGGCTTGCCGTTTGACTGCAACAACAGCGGATCGGTCGGCGACCGTTGCGCGGCGGCAGCGCGGAGCTTCGCGGCCAAGCCGGGCGTGATCGCCACCGGCTTGCGCTCGATCCGTTTCTTGCGCCGGCCCTTGCGCGACGCTTGGCAGCATGATGCGCGGATCGGGACGGTCGTCTTGCAGATCGGCGACGACAGCCCGCTCAAGCTGCACCGGTCGCGCGCCGGTTACGGCCAACGTCTCGCACAGCAGGCCGAGGGCGTGGTCGATCTCATATGCGGCGGTGATGAGCGCGAGCACATCGGCGTCAGGCAGCTTCACCTTGCGGGCGACGTGGCTGTCGGCGAGCCCGCCGAGCCCCTCGCGCCATGCCGCGCGATTGGTGATGCGCGGGTCGAGGCTCGCGGCCAGCGTGAGCGCCGCCGCCAATGACTTGGCAAGGCGAACGGCACTCGACGGCTTCAGCCCTTGGGCGAGCATGCCGTCGCGGAACGCGCGGTAGTCGCGATGAGTCGTCACCGAAACCGGCTTCGACGCCAACGTCGGCGACAGATGGCGGCGGACCCGGCGCGCATTGCTGGCGAGCCCGTCACGCGCCAGTAGATCGCGCTCGAACGCGTCGAGTGCTTCGGCGACGGTGACCGGCCGCATGGTGTCGGTCGGGCCATCCTTGCCGCGCGCCAGCGCCCGCGCCCGATCAGCAGCCTGATGAAAGTCGAGCACATGGTCGCCGTCAGCGGTCTCGTGGTCGTCGGCGCAGCCGGTCAAGACCTTCTGCCAATTGCCGCCCTTGCCGTCGGCGCAACGCACGACCCAGCGCCCGCCGCCCTTGGTGGTCCGCCGGTAGCCGAGCGCGATGCCGGGGCCGACGCTGGCGAAGCTGTACGGTTTCTTGCGCGGCGCGAGCCGCAGGCGGTTGGTGCGGCTGTCGATCTCGTTGCGGACCTTGCGTGGCATTGGGTGTCATCCTTCCTGCGCGGTGTCCCGGAAGTATCCCGGGAACGGGCGTAGAGCCCGGTAGAGCCCTATAGAGCAAGATAGAGCAAGCTCAGGCAGGATCAAGGGGTTGGCGTTAGTCCGGTAGAGCGGTGTAGAGCGCCATAGAGTGTCCAGAAGCCCTACAAGGGCACGGCGGAAGCCTTGCGCGACGTGGTCGCCGGGCATGTGCCGGTGACCTTCTCCGGGCTGGTGCCGGTGGTCGGTCTGATCAAGGAGGGCAAGATCCGCGTGCTCGGTGTCACCTCGACCAAGCGGGTGGCGGCGGTGCCGGACGTTGCGCCGATCGCGGAGTCCGGCGTGCCCGGATTCGAGGCGGTGGCCTGGCTGATGATCGTCGCGCCGGCCGGAACGCCGCAGCCCATCGTCGAGAAGCTGCACAAGGAGATCGCGGCGATCGTGCAATTGCCCGAAATCCATGCGCAGTTCGCCAAGGTCGGTTACTTCGCGCCCGATCCGACGCCGCAGGACCGGTTGATGGACCTCATCACCTCGGAGATCGGCCGCTGGGGCAAGGTGATCGAGGGCGGCGGTTTTGCGCGGACGCAGTGAGTGCTGCGTCTAGCCCGCATGGCCAGATAGCCGATTGGGTGATCGTGCGCCTACGAAAACCTGGATCCCTTCATCGTCTGCCCGGTCTTCGCCTGGCACGCAAAAATCAATCGCATATCGCCGGTGACACGCATCCGGGCCACTGCTCAGTGGGAAGCGGACCTCTGTAATCAATCATTATATCGGTCGGCGAAACCGGCGCGGCCGCGTTCGGGGATATCGCTACTTTTTGGCTGATATCGATCGTCGATGCGCTGCTCACTTGGAGCGGGACGACCGCCGTGCGAGACCAGACAAAAACCGCCGCAGCGGCCAGGATGATTACTCCGCATGAGTACAGTAGTTTTCGCATCGTTGCAGTCCTTCCGTTAGTTCTGCATGGCGATGCAGACGGAGGCTATCAACTCACAAGGCCGCCAAACATGGCCAAAGCGTCCGGCTCATAGCCGATACCAGCCGCACCCCGCTCGGAACACATCTCTACTTTGATTGCTTGCTTGCCGACGGCATCGGCTGCCCGATTAATCGAACGGTGACTTCGGCAGGTCACCGTTTTTGTTGGGAGCCTTGAATCGAATTAGGCACTCATCCCGTCCCGATGGCAATAGGAAAACCGAGTATTCATTCATTGTGGACTTGGCTTCGTTCGCGGCTGACCACGGCATTGCATGAGCGAGTGGCCGGTTGGGAGCCGGAGGGCGGGCTTGGGCACAGCTTGTCGAGAGGCCCGTGATGTCTCAGATCGGTCAAAACCGGTAAACCTCAAAGCGAGCAAATGTTTTCCGACCCGGATTTCGCTCCGCTCCATCCGGGCTACTGCCGGCCTACAAAAAAGAGCCCGCCGTCGAGGGTGACGGCGGGCTTCAGGTCTTGGAGTGTCACATTTTCCAGGGAGGATCAGTGACGCCCGTGAATGGACCACAGCCGCGCGGCGCTGTCAGCCAGTACAGAAGTCTTGGGCTCTCTCGCAAAAAAAGCCCCGCACCGGGCGGGGCCAAGGTTGCGCGATCGGGACGTTGCCGCCCGACCGCCGTCACGGTATCGGCATGAACGTAAAACTGTCACCCAGTACTGAAGTACTGGTCAGGTGCTGTGGGCGTAGCCCGCATGAACGAAGCGAAATGCGGGAATGGGCTCTTCAGCAGGATGCCTCTCCCGGGTTTGGCCGCGCTCAACCCGGGCTACGCTTGCTACTACGTTCGCGATGCCCTCGGTATGGTTTCGGCGGCGTGACGTCCGACGCCGGAATCCTGCCGGTGCCCGGGCGGAAACCTTAAGATTGTTCGCCTAGAGCTTGCCCCCTTGGTCGCGAGGATTTCCGCCATGGGCCTGCTCATGCAAGTGATCGCCGCGTTCGCCATCGGCATTGCGGCGATGTGGGGTGTCGGCGCCTACGGGATGTACTGGGGCCGGGAGGCGGTGCGCCAGGCCGCCAACGCGCCGCGCCCGGAGGTCACGCCGTTCAAGACGCCCGACACCAGCAACCTGCTCAAGGGCCTGCATCCCAAGCTCGATCCCAACATCGGCAAGAACATTCCGATGGGCGCCATCAACCAGCAGATCAATCAACATATCTACGCTGGCAAGATGGTCCCGCTGCCGCCGCGCATTCCCGGCGTGCGCTGACGCGGCGCGGCCCCGGATTTCGCTGCGCTCCATCCGGGCTGCTTGCTACTGGCGGCGCTTACTTTCCCCACCACGATTTCAGCTGCGCCTCACTGCCGTTGAATTTGTCGCGATCACAATTGCCGATCCCGGGAACCGAGTGCGGCTCGGGCCCAACGCCGCCGTCGGTGTATTGCCACAAGGTCCATGTCCGCCAACACGGCGGGACAACAGGCGTCGGACCGTATTGCGCAAGCCAGAACGCACAGTTCTTCAGGACCGGATCGACCCGCGTGCCCAGCGCCCGCTTGATCGTGTGGCCGCTATAGAAAACCGGCCAGCGTTTCAGTTCGGTGTGAACATGAACGCAGAAGGCGCGCGCCTCCTCCAGGGTCATGCTGGTGCCGGTCGGATTGTCTTCGAAATCCAGCGCGACGACCGTTTTCCTGGCCGGTCGCACCGTGTCCAGAAAGTGCATCGCTTGCGACACACCGTTTGCCCCGGTCCCGAAATGATACGCGCCAAACAGAAGTCCGGCGTCGAGAGCGGCCTTGCGGTTCCGTGCAAAGGTGCGGTCGACGTAGGACTCTCCCTGAGTGGCCTTTTGAATGAGGCCGATCAGCCCGGCGTCCGCAGCCTTCCTGAGGTTCACGTTGCCATTGTGATGCGAAATGTCGACGACCGCGTTTGCAACCATGGTTGCCTCCACTGCCAGTCAACGCGCGATCAGTGCCTCACGCCGCCCGAGGCCCCGGCGCCGCATCGCCGTCACGAAGCCCGGCGGAGCTCCCCGCCTTCGCCGCGCAGCGCCGCGAGGATCGCGAGCGCCCGCGTCATCGTGAATTCGCGCGTTGGCGGGCTGAACGCCTTGGTGTTCCAGCGCATCATGTAGCCGTGCAGCACGCCGGGAAAGATGTGCACCTCGACGTTCGGCATCCGCGCCGGCACCTGCCGGTAGGCGTCGAGCACCTCGGCCGGGGCGGCGTGATCCTGGTCGCCCCAGATGATGCAGACCGGGGCGGTGACGCCCTTGAGCTCGTCGATGAAGTCGAGCATGCGCGTGCCGTGGCAGGAGATGCCGGCGGCGTAGCCCAAGCGCTTGGCCCCGAGGATCGCGTAGGGGCCGCCATAGCAGAAGCCCATGGTCGCGGCGCGTCCGTTGAACTGGGGGAGCGTGCGCAGGTGCGCCAGCATGTCGGCCATGTCGGCCTCGCCGGCCTTGATCTTCTCGAGCCGCGGCTGCGAGCGCTCCTGGGCGCGCTTGTCGTCGCCCGCCAGCGGTCCCGGCAGCGAGCGCCAGAACAGGTCGGGCGCGGCCGCGATGTAGCCGTGCGCGGCGAATTCCTCGGCGAGGTCGCGGATATCCTTGTCCACGCCGTGAACGGCCGCGGCCAGCACGACCGCTGGTGCCTTACCTTCGCCCGCGGGCGTCGCCAGGTAACAGTCGAACTCGCCGCCACCGCTCGAACGGATTTTGATGGTGGTCCCTGGCATGCTGCGCCTCCTGCTGACTTGGCGTTATCCGGTTGATCACCGTACAGCAGGAGCCGGAGTGGGAAAAGCTCGTAGCCCGCATGGAGCCATAAGCGCGTTTACGCGCGTCTTCGACGCGCTATGGCGAAATGCGGGAGCGATCCCTCTGGTGGCGAGGCTGCCCCGGATTTCGCTGCGCTCCATCCGGGCTACTTGCTTGCTAGCGCGTCGTCTCCTGACCGGCCGGCGGCACGCGCTTGGCGAGCCAGTCGGCGATCACCGCGGCGACCTCGAGGTTGTTCTTCTCCAGCATCAGGAAATGGCCGTTGCCGCGGATGCCGATGTCGGCCAGCCGGATGAAGTCAACCGGCACGCCGATCTGCTTGAACAAGGCGGCGTTGCAATGGGCGGTCGGCGCGCCGAACGAGGCTTCCGCCGACATCTGCAGCGTCGGAATGTTCTTGAGATTGACCAGCTTCGGCGCCGGCTCCTTGACCCGCCAGCAGCGGGCGAGGCCGGGCGCGTCGGGCTTCTCCTGCCGCACCAGTCCGAAATCCTCGACGCCTTTCACCGGCGGATCGTAGGTGATGGGCGCATAGGTCACGCCGAACGGCTTGGACAACGGGCCGTCCTCGAACCAGTTCGGCGGACCGACCAGCCTGACCTCGTAGAACGACGAGGTGCCGGCCTCAACCATCAGCAACGCCTTGACCAGCTGCGGCCGCGCGTCCGCTACCAGCCACGCCGGCGCGGCGGACTGCGAATGCGGCATCAGGATCGCGGGGCCGATCCGGTCGAGCAGCGCGATCGTGGCATCGCGGTTGACCGCCTCGCGGATTTTCGCATCGCCGATCATGGGATGCGTCTCCGCCATGAACTGGTCGAAGATCGGATCGCCGATGGTGCCGCTGCCCGGCCACTGGGTGTGCAATTTCGCCTGCGGGAAGAGATTGTATTTCGCGTAGTTGATGAACTCGCGCTCGACGAATTGCGGCGAGCGCGTCGTCTTCGCGCCCGTAGACCGCATCGACATAGGGCGAGCGGCCGCGGCCGACCTGATCCATGATGTAGACCGCATAGCCCTTGGACAGGAAATACTGGCCCCAGCCATCGCGGCCATCGGGCGTGCCCATGTAGCCGGCGCCGGCGAGGCAGCAGCCCTCGATCATCACGATCGGGTGCGGATGCGTGCGGTTGGCCGGGATGTAGTATTCGACGTAGGCCTGGCCGGCGAGCACCGGGCCGTCCTTGGTGTCCACATATTTGCCGCCGACGAAGAAGTGGCCGGTCCTGGCGATCGACAAGCGGACCGACGCCGTCCGCCCAAGCGGGTGCGCGGGTGCAGGCGAGCAACACCACGACGACGGCGAGAATGAACAACGCTGCGGCGAGGCAGGATCGGACGCTTCGGGGCACCGAAACCAAGCGACGAGAGGCGGTGTCTTGCATCGGTTCTCTCCCATTCCCGGACGGTGAAGTTCGCAATTATGGACCCAGTGGGAGCGGAAGCAAACGGGACCTTGAGGTCTATCGAGCAGGTTGCTCAATTGTTGAAGCAGCATTTCTTGTACTTCTTGCCGCTGCCACATGGACATGGTTTGTTTCGACCAATTTTGCGCGGCGCTAATACTGACCGAGACATTGGAACAGGTGCGGTCTTTGGCCAGGCCGCCATAATGGCGTCCATTTGGAAATCTGGTTTCCAGTCTTCCTCAATTACCAGCGCGCCCCAAAATCTTACTGACTTCCGGCTCAAGCAGCAGGCCATACCAACTGTTCGACTTGGTGTCGTATTTCCGCACCTTGCAATGCGTAGTTAGTCGCTGCCGAGCAACGCCTTCTGGGAAACTGTTGCAGTGAATTGTAATCCCCGAACTGCTTCCGCCAAAAGCAATGGAGATGTCGTGATTCTTGCCGTCGAGTTTGGCTTGATTCACAATTCGATCAATTCCTGTGCTCAAAAATTTCGCAGTATTTTGGTCGACCTGCAGCAGGAGCAAACCCAAACCAGTCAATTCGGGGGAGGCAGCCTGTTCGATCTGTGACATCACCCGACCGATCGTGAGTTTGTCAAATCGAGTCAAAATATCCTTCGGCGTCTTTTCGCCGGGAACTCCCGCCCGCCGCGCCATCATGGCGATGTCGAGATCACTGGCGAAGTCGTCGCCCAAATTCACCATGTCGCATTCGGTGTTGAACCAGAGATTGTATTTAAGGTGGAAGCCCAAAGTAGTGATCTCGTGCGAAACCACGAGCTTGTCGCCGAACCGCGCCCGTAGCGCGAGGTAGTTAAGGAAATGGAGAGGCGCGCTCAGCATTTCCGCAAATACATCGAGAGCAAAGACGTCCGGCACCTAGGGTGGCTGGATCGATCTGCTGACGGTCGTGTTCAAAAACTGACGCGCTTGAAATGCGATGGCCGGGTAATGGTCCGACACGATGCAGATCGGAAAGATAATCCGCGGCTTGAGGCCTACCGTGATTTCAGTTCCTGATGAGACAACGAATCTGAAGCCATCGCTGGACAGCGCTTCGGCACAAAGTAGCGCTTGATCGTAGGCGTGTTGAACCGCATTCTTGAAGTCACTCTTGAATTGGAGGTCATTACCCTTCCGCGCTTCGATTGTAAGTCGTTTCGACTTTGCTTGAAGGATAATGGCGCGGTCGCCATAGAGGATGAGGACATCAGCCTCGGCGAACCTGTTTTTGCCCCTGTAAATATCCACATTCCGCAAGACGCGATCAGCGCCGAAGATGGATTCTCAGTCGATCCGCGGCGAAGGCTTCTGTAAATTGGCCGCGGTTGGTAAGTGCTGCCGGCGAATAGGTTTTGTCAGCCGCCATCCAGAAGAACGGCGTTTCATAGACAGCTTCGAGCAAGCTGTAGTGTTGAAGCAGGATGTACGATCCGTGCGTCGTTTTGAGTATCGGCGCCGAGTTGGTCACGTTGAATTCGTTGAGGGCGGTAAATGAGGTGTTGCGCTCGTCCGGTCCGCAACTGAAGGCATCAAGAATCCGCTCGACCTTTTGCAGTGCGACGACCGAAGCATCTGCTGCGTCTTGAGCGGTGAACGTGAGGCCCGGAAGCACAGTCCACTTGTCGGGCGGTTGCTTTCTTAGAGACTCGACGCACTCAAGCTGCCGCCTCGAGAGCAATTTCCCGAGCGCCTCGCCGACTTGACATGCCTCGTCGATCCGAAATCCCTTATTTGCCTCAAGCCAATCACCATCCGCGCGATACTTTAGGCGTGCCAGACTTTCGTATTGGAAGTTGTAAGCGGACTCTCCACTGTAAAAGAGCGGCTCACGCATTCCTGCTGCGTCCGCAAACGGGTCACGCTCTGGTGCTCTACCTGTCTTGAAATCCCACCCCGCAAACCAGGGCTTCATCATGGCGTGGTGAAGCTCGTTAAGAAGAGCCTCGGTTCGCTCAACATAGCCATGAATGACATCCGGGCTGGGCAACGCCAAATCGATGGGCTGTTGGACCATGAGCCCGATCAGCGTTGAAATCTCGGTTCGTAAAAGCCTGTCGTGGGAGTACTGATGTTCAAGGTCCTTCGCGACGACGTGAGGACCGCTGTAACGGATCAGATTGTCACGCCAGCAGAAGTACGCGACGGTGTGAATGTAGCCGCGCGATGTACACAACGCTTGAAGATTGGCAAAGATATCAGTTTCGGGGCGCGTATCGGTCGGACGAGAACCGGCCTTGCTCGTCGTCACTCCGCGGCCTCGATTCTCTTTTTCCCCGGCCCGCGCGTCCTTTCGCCTAAGCACCGGCGCGAGAAACTGCCCCGTATAGCTGCGCGCCACCTTGGCCACGTCTTCCGGCGTGCCGGCCGCTACGATCTCGCCGCCGGCGTCGCCGCCCTCGGGGCCGAGGTCGATGATCCAGTCGGCGGTCTTGATCACTTCGAGATTGTGCTCGATCACCACCATGGTGTTGCCGCCCTCGACCAGCTCGTGCAGCACGTCGAGGAGCTTTGCCACGTCGTGGAAATGCAGGCCCGTGGTGGGCTCGTCCAGAATGTAGAGCGTGCGGCCGGTCGAGCGCTTCGACAGCTCCTTGGCGAGCTTGATGCGCTGCGCCTCGCCGCCGGACAGGGTGGTGGCCTGCTGGCCGACATGGATGTAGCCGAGGCCGACGCGCTGCAGCGTCGCCAGCACGTTGCGGATGCGCGGCACCGCCTTGAAGAACTCCTGCGCCTCGTCGACCGTCATGTCGAGCACGTCGGCGATCGACTTCCCCTTGAACGTCACGTCGAGGGTCTCGCGGTTGTAGCGCTTGCCCTTGCAGACGTCGCAGGTGACGTAGACGTCGGGCAGGAAGTGCATCTCGATCTTGATGACGCCGTCGCCCTCGCAGGCCTCGCAGCGCCCGCCCTTGACGTTGAACGAGAAGCGGCCGGGCTCGTAGCCGCGCGCCTTGGCCTCGGGCAGGCCGGCGAACCATTCGCGGATCGGCGTGAAGGCGCCGGTATAGGTCGCCGGGTTCGAGCGCGGCGTGCGGCCGATCGGCGACTGGTCGATGTCGATGATCTTGTCGATGTGCTCGAGCCCCTCGATGCGGTCGTGCGGGGCCGGGGCGAGCGAGGCGCCGTTAAGCTTGCGCGCCACGGCGGCGTAGAGCGTGTCGACCAGGAGCGTCGACTTGCCGCCGCCGGAGACGCCGGTGACGCAGGTGAACAGGCCGAGCGGGATCTCGGCCGTGATGTTCTTGAGGTTGTGGCCGCGGGCGTTGCGCACCGTGATGACGCGGCGGCCGCGCGGGCGGCGCTCCGGCACCGGGATGGTCATCGCGCCGGTGAGGTACTGGCCGGTGAGCGACTCCTTCGACGCCATGATGTCGGCGGGCTTGCCCTGCGCCACGATGTGGCCACCGCGGATGCCGGCGCCGGGGCCGATGTCGAGGACATGGTCGGCGCTGCGGATCGCCTCCTCGTCGTGCTCGACCACGATCACGGTGTTGCCGAGGTCGCGCAGGCGCTTGAGCGTCTCGAGCAGGCGCGCATTGTCGCGCTGGTGCAGGCCGATCGAGGGCTCGTCCAGCACATAGAGCACGCCGGTGAGGCCGGAGCCGATCTGCGAGGCGAGGCGGATGCGCTGGCTCTCGCCGCCCGACAGCGTGCCGGAGGCGCGCGACAGCGTGAGATAGTCGAGCCCGACGTCGACCAGGAACTTGAGCCGCTCGCGGATCTCCTTGAGCACGCGGACCGCGATCTCGTTCTGCTTCGGGGTCAGCCATTGGGGTAGCTCAGTGAACCATGCCAGTGAGCCTCTGACCGACATGTCGGCGGCCTCGCCGATGTGCTTGCCGGCGACCTTCACGCACAGCGCCTCGGGCTTGAGACGGGCGCCGTTGCAGGCGTCGCAGGGGACGTCGGTGAAGTAGCGGCCGATCTCCTCGCGCGCCCAGTCGCTCTCGGTTTCCTTGTAGCGGCGCTCGAGATTGGTGATCACGCCCTCGAACGGCTTGCGGGTGGTGTAGCTGCGCAGGCCGTCGTCATAGGTGAAGCGGATCTCCTCGTCCTCGCCGGAGCCGTAGAGGATCGCCTTCTGGGTCGCTTTCGGCAGGTCCTTCCACTTGGTGTCGAGGGTGAACCGGTAGTGCTTGCCGAGCGCGGTCAGGGTCTGGATGTAATAGGGCGAGGACGAGCGCGACCACGGCGCGATCGCGCCCTTGCGCAAGGTCGCGTCGGGATCGGGGATGACGAGGTCGGCGTCGATGTGCTGCTCGACGCCGAGCCCGCCGCATTTCGGGCAGGCGCCGAACGGATTGTTGAACGAGAACAGCCGCGGCTCGATCTCCGGGATGGTGAAGCCGGACACCGGGCAGGCGAATTTCTCCGAGAACACCAGGCGTTCGGCTGGTCTTCGTTGCGCTGCTTGTTGGCCTTGGCGCCGGCGACCGGCGCGGCGTCGGCAAGCTCCGCCACCGCGAGGCCGTCGGCGAGTTTTAGCGCCTGCTCGAGCGAGTCCGCCAGGCGGGTCGCGATGTCCGGGCCGGGGCGCACCACGATGCGGTCGACCACCACGTCGATGTCGTGGGTGAATTTCTTGTCGAGCGCCGGCACCTCGGCGATCTCGTAGAACGCGCCGTCGACCTTCACGCGCTGGTAGCCGCGCTTGAGGAAGTCGGCGAGCTCCTTGCGGTACTCGCCCTTGCGGCCGCGCACCACCGGCGCCAGCAGGTAGAGCCGCGTGCCCTCGGGCAAAGCGAGGATGCGGTCGACCATCTGCGAGACGGTCTGGCTCTCGATCGGCAGCCCGGTGGCGGGCGAATAGGGCACGCCGATGCGCGCCCACAGGAGCCGCATGTAGTCGTAGATCTCGGTGACGGTGCCGACGGTGGAGCGCGGGTTCTTCGAGGTGGTCTTCTGCTCGATCGAGATCGCCGGCGACAGGCCGTCGATCTGGTCGACGTCCGGCTTCTGCATCATCTCGAGGAACTGGCGGGCGTAGGCCGACAGGCTCTCGACATAGCGGCGCTGGCCCTCGGCGTAGATGGTGTCGAAGGCGAGCGAGGACTTGCCCGAGCCGGACAGGCCGGTGAACACCACGAGTTCATCGCGCGGGATCGCGACGTCGATGTTCTTGAGATTGTGCTCGCGCGCGCCGCGGATCGAAATCACCCGCGAATCCAAGCGTTTGGCCTTTTGGCTCTGGTCGAACAGGTCGTTCATGATGTCCGCACGCGGGAGGGCCGAACATAGTGAGAACGGGGCCGCTTTGCCAGCCTGCAAATGAAAGCGCTCCCCGGAATTCGTGCATGCCCGCTGCGCTGCCGGACCCTGGTGACAAGTCCCGAAACCCGCTTGAAAGAGGCCCCGACGCCTGCTAGAACAAAATAAGAACAAAATTGCGGATGGCGGGACTTGTGGACAAAGCGGGAGGCTATCGCCCGCGGCCGGCATCGGCAGGCTAGGGTAAGTCAGACGAGTGGAGGTGAGCGATGGCAGGTTCAGTGAACAAGGTGATCCTGGTCGGCAATCTTGGCCGGGATCCGGAGATCAGGCGCACGCAGGATGGCCGCCCGATCGCCAATCTCAGTGTCGCCACCTCGGAGAACTGGCGCGACAAGACGACCGGCGAGCGGCGGGAAAAAACCGAGTGGCACCGGGTGGTGATCTTCAATGAGGGGCTCTGCAAGATCGCCGAGCAATATTTGAAGAAGGGGTCGAAGGTCTATCTCGAAGGCCAGCTGCAGACCCGCAAATACACCGACAAGGACGGCAACGAGAAATACTCGACCGAGGTGGTGCTGCAGGGCTTCAATTCGCAGCTCACCATGCTCGATCGCGCGGGCGGCGGCGGCAGCGAGGATTTCGGTTCGGAAGGCGGCGGTTCGGAGTTCGGCTCGTCCGGGCCGGCGCCGCGCGCGCGTCAGCCGGCGACCGCCGGCGCCGGCGGCAAGCGCGACCTGGACGACGACATCCCGTTCTAGCTCTGCGGGTGTCCCGGGCGCGGCGCAGCATGTAATGATGCGCTGCAGACCCGGGACCCGGTCGTTTCTACGAAGGGTAACCGGGGTCCCGGATCAGCGGTGCACCACTTGCGTGTTGCACCGCGTCCGGGACACGGACCGCTCCGAGGGGAGACGTCGCATGAAGGGCCCGCAGGTTGCCGCCGGCGTCGTCGTCCTGGCTGCGGCCGTGCTGACATCGGTTGTGGTTTTTGCCGAGCCCAAGCGGCGTGAAGCCGTTGCGGTCACCGGCTGCGCCTATCCGGGCGTCACCGCGACGTGCCTGATGATCAAGGCCGCCAACGGCACCGTCTACAACATCAGCTCGATCACGCCACGGCCGCGCGACAGCGGACGCATGATCCGCGCCCGCGGCATCGTCACCGACAAGATGAGCGCGTGCGGCGAGGGCGTCGTGCTCGACCGCATCCGCTGGACGCGCACGCGACAGCGCTGTCCGGGCTGAGGGCCGGGGTTGAGTGCCAGCCATGCGGGTTCTGCTGACCGGAGCCTACGGCCTGATCGGCTCCGCGGTCCTGGCGCGTCTTCACCGCGACATGAGCTGATCGCCGCCGGCCGGACCATCGAGGAGGCGCGACGGCGTTTGCCTTACGCGCAATGGATCGAGGCCGACTTCACGCGGCTCACGACCGCCGACGCCTGGCGCCCGCTGCTCGCCAATATCGCTGCAGTCGTGAACTGCGTCGGAGTGTTGCAGGACGGCGGGCGCGACGACGTGCAGGCGGTGCAGGTCGACGGCACCTGCGCCCTGTTCGACGCCTGCGCCCAGGCCTGCGTCCGGCGCGTCATCCATGTCTCCGCCATCGGCGCGTCAGAAGCGGGGCCGACGGCGTTCGCCCGCACCAAGGCGCAGGCCGACGCGCACCTCGCGGGCCTCGAGCTCGACTGGGTGATCCTGCGGCCGGGCCTGGTGCTGGCGCCGGCGGCCTACGGCGGGACCGCGATGCTGCGCGGCCTCGCCGGCCTTCCGTGGATGACGCCGGCGGTCGCCAGCCAGGTACAAATCGTGAGCGTCGACGACGTCGCCGACACCGTCGCGTTTTGCCTTGGCGCCCATGCTCCGGCGAGGGTGATGTGGGAGCTGGCAAATCCCAGCACGCACGAGCTCGGCGACATCGTCGCGGCGTTGCGTCAATGGCATGGCTTTCCGCCGCGCCCGCGCTGGCGGATTCCCGCCGCCGGGCAGGGCGTCGCTGCCCTGTTTGCCGAGACCGCCGGGTGGCTCGGCTGGCGCAGCCCGGCGCGACGGACCGCCTTGGCGCAACTCTCCATCGGAGTCGTCGGCGATCCGTCGGCGTGGATCACGGCAACCGGAATAAGCCCAAAAGCCTCGACGCCATCCTCGCGGAACGGCCGGCGAGCGTGCAGGACCGCTGGTTCGCGCGGCTCTATTGGCTCAAGCCAGTCGCGATCGTGGGCCTCGCCGCGTTCTGGATCGCCACCGGCGTGGTGGCGCTCGGCCCCGGCCGCGCGGCGGCCATGGGCCATCTGACGCAGGCGGGATTCGGGCCAGCGACGGCGCAGCTCACGCTTGTCATCGGCTCGCTCTTCGACATCGCGCTTGGGCTCGCCCTGTGCGTGCGGCGCTTTACGCGGCGCGTGCTGCAGATCATGCTGGCGGTGACGCCGATCTACCTGCTGGTCGGGACAATCACCGCGCCGGAGTTCTGGTTCGATCCGCTCGGGCCGTATACCAAGGTCATCCCGATGCTGGTGGCGACTGCGCTGACTCTCGCGATCCTCGATGAGCGATGATTGAGCATCTGCTGACGCTGAAGCTGATCCACGTCCTCGGCGCGGCGGTGCTGTTCGGCACCGGCCTTGGCATCGCGTTCTTCATGTGGACGGCGCACCGCACCCGCGACGCCGCGGTCATCGCGCACACGGCTAGCATCGTCGTTATGGCCGACGCCGTTTTCACCGCCAGCGCGGCCGTCGTCCAGCCGGTCTCCGGCATCTACCTCGCGCTCGCGATCGGCTATTCGCTGTGGGAATCGTGGATCGTCGCCTCATTGGCGCTCTACCTTTTGGTCGGCGCCTGCTGGCTGCCGGTGATTTGGATCCAGGCCAAGATGCGCGATCTCGCGCGCAAGGCGGTGCAGGAGGGTACCGAGTTGCCGGAGCGCTACCATCGGCTGTTCCGGATCTGGTTCGTGCTGGGATGGCCGGCGTTCATCAGCGTGATTGCGATCTTCGCCTTGATGATTTTCAAGCCCGCATTGTGGTAAGCACCGCGTCGATTCCTGCTGGTGTCGGGAGATTGCACGCATGACTTTGCAGCCGCTTCTGGACGCCGCACCCATGATCCAGGTCCATGCCTTCGCGGCGATGGGGGCGTTCGTCCTTGGCCTCGTCCAGCTGGCCGCGCCGAAAGGGACGCTGCCGCACCGGACCATGGGCTACATCTGGGCCGCGCTGATGGTCGTCATCGCCGTCACGTCATTCTGGATTCATGACCTTCGGGTCTGGGGGCCGTGGAGCCCGATCCATCTGCTGTCGATCTTCACGCTGGCGACGCTGCCGTTCGCGATTCTGCATGCGCGGCGCCACCGCGTGACTCAGCATCGCAACGCCATGATCGCCATATTTGCCGGCGCGCTTGTCATCGCCGGGCTCTTCACCTTCTTCCCGGGCCGGATCATGCACGCCGTCGCGTTTGGCAATTGATGTCGGTCGGCTGACCCGGTCAGGCGGTCAGCGCCGCCCGCACGCCGTCGATCACATATTGCACCGCCAGCGCGGCCAGGATCACGCCGAGCAGGCGCGAGAGCACGACATTACCGGTCACCCCGAGCAGCCGCTCGATGCGGCTCGCCAGCAGGAACACCAGCAGGCAAGCCGCCATCACGGCGATGATCACGCCGAGCAGGACGACCAGCGCCAGCGGGCGCCCTTCGGCCTGGCCGGCGAGGAGGAGGGTTGCGGTGATGGCGCCGGGCCCGGCCATCAGCGGGATGGCGAGCGGGAACGCGGCGATGTTGCGGACATGCTCCTCCAGCGCTTCTTCGGCCTGCCTGGACTGGCGGTCGATCCGGACTCCCAGCACCATTTCCGATGCGATCAGGAACAGCAAAAGCCCGCCGGCGATGCGGAACGCCGGCACGCCGATCCCGAGCTGCCGCAACAGCCAGTCGCCGGCCAGGGCGGTGCCGATCAGGATCAGTCCCGCGATCACGCTGGCGCGCAACGCGATCCGCTTGCGCGCCTTCGCCGGCAGGCCGTGGGTGACCGCGAGGAAGGTCGGCGCAAGGCCGACCGGATCGACCACCACGAGCAACGTCACCAGCGCGGAGACGAGATAGTCGAGCGGCATTGCTGACGGGCCTCGTTCGGGCGGTGGTCAGAGTTCAGGCGGCGGCAAAAGCGGGTGCCAATTCAGCGCCAAACGCCGGCTCATGCAATCGGTAAAGCCGGGCCGTGACAGCGCGTTTTCGGCCGCCCCAATCTGGCCGTTAAAAATGCCTTCTAGCTCCTTGAAACAACAGCATAAATTCATACATGCCGGAAGCGATTTCGGGTGGCGCGCACCCGTTGAATCAGCTATTGAAATCAACGCTGGATTCGCAGGATTTTTAGCCCTTGTCTGACACCGATGATCCCTCATCCGAGGGCAGCCAACCACCGCCCTCGGACATTCGCCCCGTTTCGATCGCGGAGGAGATGAAGCGCAGCTACCTCGATTACGCCATGAGCGTGATCGTGTCGCGAGCGCTGCCCGACGCGCGTGACGGTCTCAAGCCGGTGCATCGGCGCATCCTCTATTCGATGCACGAAAACGGCCATACGCCCGACAAGAAATACGTGAAATCGGCCCGCGTGGTCGGCGACGTGATGGGTAAATATCACCCGCACGGCGACCAGGCGATCTACGACGCGCTGGTGCGCATGGCGCAGGATTTCTCCATGCGCCTGCCGCTGATCGACGGGCAGGGGAACTACGGCTCGGTCGACGGCGATCCGCCGGCGGCCATGCGGTACACCGAGTGCCGCCTCGCCGAGTCGGCGATGTCGCTGCTCGAGGACATCGACAAGGACACCGTCGATTTCCAGCCCAACTATGACGGCAACGAACGCGAGCCGGTGGTGTTGCCGGCGCGGTTCCCGAACCTCCTGGTCAACGGCGCCGGCGGCATCGCCGTCGGCATGGCGACCAACATCCCGCCGCACAATCTCGGCGAGGTGATCGATGCCTGCGTCGCGCTGATCGACAATCCGGCGCTGAGCATCGACGACCTGCTCGGCATCATCCCCGGTCCCGACTTCCCGACCGGCGGCGTCATCCTCGGCCATCAGGGCATCCGCGCCGCCTATCATTCCGGCCGCGGCTCGATCGTGATGCGCGGCAAGGTGGAGATTGAAACGCTGCGCGGCGACCGCGAGGCGATCATCATCAGTGAGATTCCCTACCAGGTGAACAAGGCCGTCATGGTCGAGCGCATCGGGGAGCTCTGGCGCGAGAAGAAGATCGACGGCATCGCGGCACTGCGCGACGAATCCGACCGCCAGGGCTACCGCGTCGTGATCGAGCTCAAGCGCGAGGCCGTCGCCGACATCGTCCTCAACCAGCTTTACCGCTTCACCGCGTTGCAGAGCACCTTCGGCGCCAACATGGTGGCGCTCGACGGCGGCCGTCCGCTGGTGATGACGCTGAAGGACTTGCTGACGTTGTTCCTCGCGTTCCGCGAGGAAGTGGTCTCACGGCGCACCAAATACCTGCTCGGCAAGGCGCGCGACCGCGCCCACATCCTGGTCGGACTTGCGATCGCTGTCGCCAATATCGACGAAGTGATCAGGTTGATCCGCGCTTCGAAGGACGCCAACGAGGCGCGCGAAGCCTTGATGGGCAGGGAATGGCCGGCAACCACAGCAGCGTCGTTGATTGCGTTGATCGACGACCCGCGCCACCGCGTCTCGTCGGACGGAACGGCTCGGCTGACCGCCGAGCAGGCGAAGGCGATCCTCGACCTGCGGCTGCAGCGGCTGACCGCGCTCGGCCGTGACGAGATCAAGGCCGAGCTCGACAAGCTCGCCGACGAGATCGCGGACTATCTCGACATCCTGCGCTCGCGCGCTCGCATCCAGTCGATCGTCAAGGACGAGCTTGCGGCGGTGAGGAAGGAATTCGCCACGCCGCGCCGGACCGTGATCCTCGACCAGGAAGGCGAGATGGAGGACGAGGACCTGATCCATCGCGAGGACATGGTCGTCACCGTCTCGCATCTCGGCTACGTCAAGCGCGTGCCGCTCTCGACCTACCGGGCGCAGCGCCGCGGCGGCAAGGGCCGCGCCGGCATGCAGACCCGCGAGGAGGATTTCGTCGCCCGGCTGTTCGTGGCCAACACCCACACCCCGGTGCTGTATTTCTCCTCCCATGGCCGCGTCTACAAGGAGAAGGTCTGGCGGTTGCCGCAGGCGGCGCCGCAGGCGCGCGGCAAGGCGCTGATCAACATCCTTCCGCTCGACCACGGCGAACGGATCAACACCGTGATGCCGCTGCCGGAGGACGAGACCACCTGGGCCAATTTCGACGTGATGTTCGCCACCACCCGCGGCACGGTGCGGCGCAACAAGCTGTCGGATTTCGTGGACGTGCGCCGGTCCGGAATCATTGCGATGAAGCTCGACGAGGGCGAGGCGATCGTCGACGTGCAGATCTGCACCGAGAAGCACGACGTCCTGCTCACCTCGGCCGGCGGGCAGTGCATCCGCTTCCCGGTCACCGACGTGCGCGTGTTCCAGGGCCGCACCTCGATGGGCGTGCGCGGCATTTCGCTCGCAGAAGGCGACAAGGTGATCTCGATGTCGATCCTGCGGCATCTCGATGCGAGCGCCGAGGAGCGCGTGGCCTATCTCAAGCGCGCCAACGCGGTGCGTCGCGGCAGCAACGGCGAGGCCGAAGAGACCAGCGTCGAGGCCGAGGAGACCGCGCGCGCCATCGAGCTCGGCGAGCGGCGTTACGTCGAGATGTCGGAGGCCGAGCAGTTCATCCTGACGATCTCCGAACGCGGTTACGGCAAGCGGTCGTCCTCGTACGAGTACCGGATCACCAACCGCGGCGGCAAAGGCATCGTCGCGATGGATATCTGGGAAGGCAAGAAAGGCGCCGAGACGATCCGGGAGAAGACCGGCTATCTGGTCGCGTCGTTCCCGGTCGGTGACGACGACCAGCTCATGCTGGTGACCAACGGCGGCCAGCTGATCCGCACCAAGGTCGACGGCATCCGCATCGCCGGGCGCGCCACCCAGGGCGTGATCGTGTTCGACACCGCCGAGGACGAGCGCGTTGTTTCGGTCGAGCGGCTTTCCGAGGAAGGCGAAGAGAACGGGGCCTGATCTGCGTCCTGTCGGGGGGGAAGGACAATGCACCACTTCGTTCGGTGGATGGGATTTGGCGCGGGCTTCCTGCTTGCGATATTCACGCTCGCAGGCATAGCCTCGGCGCAGGACTGGCCTTCGCGCAACGTCACCATCGTCGTGCCGCTCGCTGCCGGGAGCGCGTCGGACATCGCGGCACGCGTGGTCGGCGACCAGCTTGGCCGGCAACTCAAAGCCACTTTCGTCGTCGAGAACCGCCCGGGTGCCGGCGGAACCACTGGCGCCGGCATGGTCGCCAAATCTGCGCCCGACGGGCACACAATCCTGGCATACGGCGCATTGTCGACCGCCAACGCGCTCTACTCGAAACTGTCCTATGATACGCTCAACGACTTCGTACCGGTCATCGCGCTTGGGCAGCAGGCGCAGGCGATCACCACGGCGCCATCCAAGGGCTACAAGACGCTTGGCGACCTGATCGCCGCGGGTAAGGCAAAGCCGGGAGCGCTGAACTATTCGTCGGCAGGCGTCGGGTCGGCGTCGCACTTTGCCGCCGAACGCCTGCTCGTGGCTGCCGGCTTCACAGCTCAGCACATTCCGTTCAAGGGCTCAGGGGAATCGCTCAGGGAAATCGTCGCCGGGCGCGTGGACTTCAGCGTTCAGTCCTTCGCGACGACAGTCCCGCTCATTCAGGAGGGTACGCTTTTGGCGCTCGCTGTGAGCGCTCACACGCGGTCTGCCCTGGTTCCGAACGTGCCGACGACGATCGAGGCCGGGTTGCCCGCCGAGTCGGTCTATACGTTCTATACCGGAATCTATCTGCCCGCGAAGACCCCCCGCAACATCGTCGAGAAGCTGCACAGCGAAATCGCCAGGGCGCTGCAGTCGTCCGAGGTGCAGGCGCGCTTTAAGACGCTCGGCGTCGAGCCGTTGCCGATGAGCGTGGCTGAGTTCGGCAAGTTCTTCAGGGACGAGGTTAGCTCGACGGTGGCGCTCGCCAAGGCGGCGGGTATTAAGCAACAGTAGTTACCTTCCGCGCCAGGGAGTCAGCCGTGTCCATCGACAAGCCGTCCGTTCCGCCGCCGGCGCCGCCGCCACCGATACCGCATGGCATGCCGATCACGCTCGATCTGGCGAAGCGCGTGGCGGCCGCGGCGGAAGCCGAGGCCCGCAAGAACGGCTGGCCGATGGCGATCGCGATCGCGGAGCCGACGGGCGCAGTGGTCTATTTTCTCAAGATGGACGACGTGCAGTACGCGTCGATCGAGCTCGCCACCGCCAAGGCCAAGACCGCAGCGGTCTACCGCCGGCCGACCAAAATGTTCACCGAGGCGCTCGCCAACGGCCACCTGATGTTCCTGACCTTCCACAGCCTGTGCGCGGCGCCGGGCGGGCTGCCGCTCATCGCCGACGGCAAGCTGATCGGAGCGATCGGCGTCAGTGGCGGCGCCGGCCACCAGGACGATATCGTCGCCAAGGCCGGGGTGGACGCGCTCGGGTGACCCCTAGCGCCGTCAATCGATCCTGATATTGGCGGCGTTGGCGACGGCGGACCACCGGCGCCGCTCGTCCGCGATGAACGCCGCAAAATCGGCGGCCGTTCCCGAGCCGCCTTCGGCGCCCAGCCGCTTGAGCGTGGTTTGCATCTCGTTCGACGTCATCTCGGCATTGATGGTGGCATTGAGCTTGTCGACGATCGCCGCCGGCGTTGAGGCCGGCGCCACGATGCCGAAGAACGCGCGTACCACGAAATCCGGATATCCGCTCTCGGTCATGGTCGGCACGTCCGGCAGCAGCGCCAAGCGCTTGGGACTGGTGACGGCGAGGGCGCGCAGCTTTCCCTCGGCGATCAGCGGCGGCAGTCCGGTGATGTTGACGAAGGTCATCTGCACCTGTCCGCCGAGCACTGCCGTCGTCGCCTCGGCGCCGCTGTTGTAGGGTACATGAACGATCTTGACGCCGGCGGTGACGTTGAATAACTCGCCCGCGAGATGAATCGTGTTTCCGATGCCGGCCGACGCGTAGTTCAGCTTGCCGGGGTTGGCTTTCGCGTAGGTCACCAGCTCCGCGACGGTCTTGACCGGCAGCGCAGGGTGGACGACCAGCACCTGATAGGATTCGGCGATGCGCGCGACCGGCGCGAACAGCTTGGCCGGGTCATAGCTCGCCGTCCGCGACAGGATCGGGACCAGCACCAGCACGCTGGTGTTGCCCATGAACAGCGTGTAGCCGTCGGGATCGGCGCTGCCGGCCGCTTTGGCGGCGATGACGCCGCCGGCGCAGCCGCGGTTCTCGATGATCACGGTCTGCCCGTACGCCGTTTGCAGCCGTTGCGCGGTGACGCGGGCGAGCAGGTCGGTGGGCCCGCCCGGTCCCTGCGGCACGATGATCCTGATCAGCCGGTCGGGATATGGCTGCGCGCTTGCCGCGCCGGGCAGCAGGCCGAGCGCGATCGGAATCGCGAGGATGGCGCGCGCAAGTGTCATAACCGCTCGATCTCTATCAGTCGATCTTGACCCCGGTCAGGGTGACGGCCTCGGCCCAGGCGCGGCGTTCGACCTCCAGGAACGCACCGAATTGTTGCGGCGTCCCGGGTTTCGGAAGCAGGCCGAGCCTGGCCATGCTCGCCTTCAGCTCGGGATTTGCAACCACCTCGTTCACGGTGGTGTTCAGCTTTTGCAGGACGCCGGGTGGCGTCGCGGCCGGGGCCAACAGCCCGGTCCAGAACGTAAACGTCAGCGGCACGCCGCTCTCGTCCATGGTCGGAACATCGGGAAGGTCGGCATAGCGTCCCTCGCCGATGACGGCGATCGCCCTGAGCTTGCCCGCTTTCACGAGCGGAACGATCGTCGCCGTTGTCCCGATGTTCATATGGATTTGCCCCGCCAGAATGTCAGTGACCGCGTTGGCGCCGCCCTTGTAGGGGATCGACGCGATGTCGGCTTTGGTGATGTGCTTGAACAATTCGCCGATCAGGTGAGGAGACGTTCCAAGGCCGTAGCCCCAGTTCAATGTGCCGGGGTTTGCCTTCGAATAGGCGATGAGCTCCGGAACGGTCCGCACCGGAAGCTTGGGCGTCACCACCACGACGAACGGACTCGTCGCGGTGGCGCCGACCGGCGCAAAATCCTTGAACGGATCGTAGGTGAGGTTCTTGAACGCCGACGGCGCGATGACGTGGTTGGCCGCGGTATGCAGCAACGTGTAGCCGTCGGGATCGGCGACCGCGACCGACTTGGCGCCGATGGTGGCGCCGGCGCCGGGCCGGTTCTCGACGATCA
>CAVRFL010000016.1:0-541300 GCA_963720385.1 uncultured Alphaproteobacteria bacterium
GCGCGGTGACCTCCTGTTCCGGAAAGGTCATGTCGCGATCGTACGGGACGACGCAACTCTCGTTCATGCCAACGCCAACCACATGGCGGTAGCGATCGAGCCGGTCGCGGAGGCCGTCGCACACAGCCGCTCGCGCCGAATCGACATATCGTGCATCCGGCGGATCGAAGGCTGGCTCAATAGCCGCGGCTGCCGATCGACCACGTGTTCGAGCGGCATCCCGGCCTCGAAGCGGTCGATCCGCCGCAGAATGTTGGACACGATCGCGCGCGGCGACGACTGCGCCGCATTGTGCGGCGTGATCGTCACCTTCGGGTGCGTCCACAGCGGGCTGGTGAGCGGCAGCGGCTCGATCGGAAACACGTCGAGGGTGGCGCCCGCCAGCGTGCCGTCCTCCAGCGCGACGACGATAGGTCGGCATCGACCTGCAGGTCGCCGCGCGCGGCGTTGATCAGATAGGCGCCGCGCAGCGCGCCGTTGAACTTGAGCCGGCGGAACGTATCGAGATTCAGGATGCCGCGGGTCGCCGGCGTCGACGGCAGCAGGCAGACCAGGATCTCGCTGCGGCGCAGGAACGGCTCGAGCCCGGTCGTCGCCGTAGAAGGTTTCGACGCCCGGGATGATCTTCTGGGTGCGGCTCCAGCCGTGACCCGAAAGCCGAGCCGCTGCAACGCCACCGCGGCGGCTTGGCCGAGTTCGCCGAGGCCCATGACGCCGACCGAGACGTCGTTTGCCGCCGGCTGATCATGGTCATGCCAGGTGCGCGCGCGCTGCTTGCTGTCGTAGAGCCCTTTGCTGGCGATGATACGTCAGCACATGCAGCACGACGTATTCGGTCATTCGCATGGTGAGGTCGGCATCGACCACCCGGACGACCGGCACGTCCGGCAATTGCGGATCGGCCAGGATATCGTCAACGCCGGCGCCGAGCGAAAACACCGCCTTGAGATTGCGGCATTCGGCCAGCAAGCCGTGCGGCGGCTTCCAGACGCAGGCATAGGCGACGTCGTCCGGATTTCCGGCGCGCTCCGGCCAAAGCCGGACGTCTCGCTGCGGCGCCAAGTGTCGGAAGAGCTGATCCCAGCTCTTGGGGTCCCAGCCGATGACGGCAAGTAGGATCGCGGACATCAGTTCCCGCCGTGCGCGCACGCGCGCTCGTCGAGAACCTATTGCGCGACCACGCCCGTGGGCGCGGTTTCCATATTGAACGCGGCGGCGAACAGCGCGCGGGTATAGTCGGGACTTGGGATTCGCGAACAGCGTCGACGGCGGGGCCTTCCTCGACCACCTTGCCGTGGCGCATCACCATCAGCCGGCTCGCCAGCGCCGCGACCACGCGCAGGTCGTGGGAGATGAAGAGATAGGTGAGATGGAGCCGCTTCTGCAGGTCGCGCAAGCAGGTCGACCATCTGCGCCTGGATCAGCATGTCGAGCGCGCTGGTCGGCTCGTCGAGCACGACGAAGGTCGGCTCCAGCACGATCGCGCGGGCGAGCGCGATGCGCTGGCGCTGGCCGCCGGAGAATTCGTGCGGATAGCGGAAGCGCGTCTCCGGATCGAGGCCGACGTCGCGCAGCGCACGGATAGACGCGTTTCTGCCGCTCGCGCCTCGGTCCAGTTTCGGATGATGCACCCACAAGCCTTCCTCGACGACGTCGGACACCGACATGCGCGGGACTGAGCGAGCCGTAGGGATCCTGGAACACGATCTGCATGTTGTGCCGGATCGGCAGCATCTCCTTGAACTTCAGGCCCGGCGATGGACTTGCCGAGGAAGACGATCGGCCCCTGCGAGGAGATAAGCCGCAGGATCGCAAGTCCGAGCGTGGTCTTGCCGACCCGGATTCGCCGACGATGCCGAGCGTCTCGCCCTTGCGCACCGCGACGTCGACGCCGTCGACCGCCTTGATGTGGCCGACGACCTTGCGCAGCACGCCGCGCTTGATCGGGAACCAGACCTTGAGGTCCTTAGCCTCGATCACCAGCGGCTCGTTCGGCCGCAGCGGCGCCGGATCGGGCTTCGGCTCGGCCGCCAGCAGCGCCCTCGTATAGGGATGCTGCGGCGCCGTGAACACGCCCTCGACCGGACCCTGCTCGACGATCTTGCCTTCCTTCATCACGCAGACAGTGTCGGCGAGCCGTCGCACGATGCCGAGGTCGTGGGTGATGAACAGCATCGCCATGCCGAGCCGCTTCTGCAGGTCCTTGAGCAGCGAAAGGATCTGCGCCTGCACGGTGACGTCGAGCGCGGTGGTGGGCTCGTCGGCGATCAGGAGATCGGGCTCGTTGGCGAGCGCCATGGCGATCATCACGCGCTGGCGCTGGCCGCCGGAGAGCTGATGCGGATAGCTGCCAAGCCGTGACTCCGGCTCGGGAATGCCGACCTGGGTCAGGAGTTCGAGCGTGCGCGCGCGCGCCGCAGGTCCGGTCAGCCCCTGATGCAACAGCAACGCCTCGCCGATCTGCTTCTCGATGGTGTGCAGCGGGATTGAGCGACGTCATCGGCTCCTGGAAGATGATCGAGATGCGGTCGCCACGGACCTGGCGGATCTCGCGCTCGGAGAGATGCAGCATGTCCCGGCCTTCGAAGCGGATGCTGCCGGAGGGATGGCTCGCGGCCGGATACGGCAGAAGCTTCATCACCGACAGCGCGGTCACCGATTTGCCGGAGCCGGATTCGCCGACCAGCGCAACCGTCTCGCCCTTGCTTCACGCTGAAAGAGATGCGATCGACCGCGACCGTCATGCGGCCGGCCTGGTGAAACGCAATCGAGAGATCGCGGACGTCGAGCAGTTTTTCGGTCGCGTCCATAGGCTACCGGAACGTCTTGCGCGGATCGAAGGCGTCGCGGACCGCCTCGCCGATGAAGATCAGAAGCGACAGCATGACCGCCACCGTCATAAACGCGGTAATGCCGAGCCACGGCGCCTGGATGTTGGCCTTGCCCTGCTTGAGCATCTCGCCGAGTGAGGCCGAGCCGGGCGGCAATCCGAGGCTCAGGAAGTCGAGCGCGGTGAGCGTCATCACCGACGATGACAGGATGAACGGCAGGAACGTCAGCGTTGCCACCATGGCGTTTGGCAGCAGGTGGCGGAACATGATCTTCGCGTTCGACACGCCGAGGGCGCGCGCGGCCTGAACGTATTCGAAATTGCGGCCGCGTAGGAATTCGGCGCGCACCAGGCCGACCAGCGAGACCCAGGAGAACAACAGGAGGATGCCTATCAGCACGAAGAATCCGGGCACCAACATCGAGGAGATGATCAGCAGGAGGTAGAGCTAGGGCACCGATGTCCAGATTTCGATGAAGCGCTGGAACAGAAGGTCGGTCCAGCCGCCGAAATAGCCTTGCACCGCGCCTGCCAGCGACCCCGATCACCGAAGAGATCAGAGACAGGATCAGTCCAAACAGGACCGAGATGCGGAATCCATAGATCAGGCGCGCGACGACATCGAAGCCCTGGTCGTCGGTGCCGAGCCAATTGTATTCAAGCCACGGCAACCGCTGACGCCTTTCTTCTGCGCTACCGCCTTCGCACTGCGCTTCCGTCAGCATCCAGGTCGGTGGCGACGGTGCGGGCGTCGGCAGGTCGAGATTGTGCGTGTTGTAGGAATAGCGGATCGGCGGCCAGATCACGGTGCCGCCTTTCTCCTCGATCAGCTTGCGCAGATAAGGATCGCGATAATCTGCCGCGGTTTCGAACTCGCCGCCGAACGCCGGTCTCCGGATAGCTCACGAATACCGGGAAATAGGTGCGGCCCTCGAATCTGATCATCAGCGGCCGGTCGTTGGCGATGAATTCCGCGCACATCGACAGCACGAACAGGATCGAGAAAACCCACAGCGAGACGTACCCGCGCCGGTTGGCCTTGAAGTTCTGCCAGCGCCGCTGGTTGATCGGCGACAGCCAGCCCCGCTTCGGCAGCGGAGCTTCGACCGGCGGCGGCACCGATACCGTGGTCCGCGGCGGTTGGACCTGGAGGGTCGTGCGATCGTCCACTCAGACCTCCCGGCTCTCGAAGTCGATGCGCGGGTCGACCCAGGTGTAGGTCAGGTCCGAGATCAGCGTGACGACCATGCCGAGCAGGCCGAAGATATAGAGCGTCGCGAATACCACCGGATAGTCGCGATTGATGATGCTTTCGAAGCCGAGCAGTCCGAGACCATCGAGCGAGAAGATCACCTCGATCAGCAGCGCGCCGGTAAAAAATGCATGCACGAATGCCCCCGGAAATCCGGAGATGACGATCAGCATGGCATTGCGGAAAACATGCCCGTAGAGGACCTGGCCCTCGCTGCAGCCCTTGGCACGCGCAGTGAGGACGTATTGCTTGCGGATCTCGTCGAGGAACGAGTTCTTGGTCAGCAACGTCATGGTGGCGAAGGCGGCCAGCCCGAGCGAGATGATCGGCAGCACCATGTGCCAGAAGTAGTCGAGGATCTGCTGCCACCATGGCATGAACGCGAAGTTCTCCGAGGTCAGGCCGCGCAAGCGGGAACCAGGCGAAGAACGATCCGCCGGCGAACAGCGACGATCAGCAGCACCGCGACCAGGAATCCAGGCAGCGCGTAGGCGATGATGATGGCGCCCGACGTCCACACGTCGAAGGGGGAGCCGTCATTCACCGCCTTGCGGATACCGAGCGGGATCGAAATCAGGTAACTGAGCAGCGTCAGCCAGATGCCCAGCGAGATCGAGACCGGCAACTTCTCCTTGATCAGCTCGAGAACGTTCACGTCGCGGAAATAGCTCCGGCCGAAATCGAAGCGCAGATAGTTCCATAGCATCAGGAAGAAGCGCTCGTGCGCCGGCCGGTCAAAGCCGAATTGCTTCTCCAGGCTCTCGATGAATTTCGGATCGAGGCCCTGCGCGCCCCGGTATTTTGCGGCCGCTCCCCCGTCGAATTGCCCCTGGCCGGGTTGCCCGCGCGCGCCGAAATCGCCGCCCTGCGAACCGCCGGGGACGCGCGAACCCGCACCGGTGTCGGCGCCCGACAACACCGCGAGGACGCGCTCGACCGGCCCGCCCGGAGCGAATTGCACGACGACGAACGTCACCAGCATCATCCCGAAAATGGTGGGGACGATGAGCAAGAGGCGCCGGATGATGTAGGCCGTCATTCGACCGATCCTGTGGTGTCTTGAATCATCGTCTCGGGGGCGGCTGCAGCCTTGCAGAGGTTAGCATAGGCGCGCCGGCCGGCGGCATGTATACCAGTAGCTTGCGGGAGGGCCGCCGCCAAAGCGAAATATCGCTGCGGCCGTCATTCATTACGATTGTTTCATCCTGCTCGCTGCGTCTTCGCCGCCCGCTCGCGGTCGTACCACCAGGTTTCCGGGATGCCGCGCGCGTAGCGCGGCTTGGTCGGCGGCCGTCCGAAAATATCCCAATAGGCGATCCAGTGCGACGCCTTATACCAGTGCGGAACCCAGTAGCGGCCGGCGCGGATCACGCGATCGAGCGCCTTGCAGGCGGTCACCAGCGCCGGCCTGCTCTCGGCCGCGATGATCTTGTCGACCAGCGCATCCACCACAGGATCGGCGATGCCAGTGAGGTTTTGCGAGCCCTTGATGGCGGCCGCCTGCGACGTGAAATAACTGCGCAGCGAGTCGCCTGGCAGGATCGAAAAACTGAACCGCTGCACGGTGATGTCGAAATCGAACTCGTCGACCCGCTTGCGGAACTGCACGGGGTCGACGACGCGGAGACTGGCGTCGATGCCAAGCGTCCCGAGATTCTTGATGTACGGCAGGTGATGCGGCTGAAACGACGGCTCGTCGATCAGGAACTCGACCGAAATCCGCTCGCCGTTGGGCATCACGCGCCGGCCGTCCTTGATCGGGAAGCCGGCCTTCTGCAACGTGGCGCTGGCCTGGCGCAGCAGGCCGCGGTCCTGGCCGGAACCGTCGGTGACCGGCGGCACGAACGGCTCGCCGAACACTTCCTCCGGCACCTTGTCGCGGAACGGCTCGAGCAGCGCGAGCTCATCGGCGCCCGGACGCCCCGCCGCCATCATGTTGGAGTTCTGGAACACCGAATGGGTCCGGTCATACGAACCGTACATGATCGATTTGTTGGTCCACTCGAAGTCGAAGGCCAGGATGAACGCTTCGCGCAGCATCCGGTTCTTGAACTTCTCGCGCCGGGTGTTGAAGAACCAGCCTTGCGCGCCGGACGGCGTATCGTCGGGCAGCACGTCCTGCTTGACGCGGCCGTCCTTGATCGCCGGGAAATTGTAGCGCGTCGCCCAGATGCGCGACGTGAACTCCTCGCGGAAGAGATAGCTGCGGCCGGTGAACCCTTCGAACGCCACGTCGCGATCGCGATAGAACTCGTAGCGGACGACGTCGAAATTGTCGTGCCCGACCGACACCGGCAGGTCGGCGCCCCACCAGTCCTTGACCCGGTCGTATTCGATGAAGCGGCCAACCTCGAACCTGCCGACCTTATAGGCGCCCGAGCCGAGCGGAATCTCGAGCGTGGTCTCGTCGAACGGACGCTTTGAATAATAGGCCCGCGAGAAGATCGGCAGCGACGCCACGAACAACGGCACATCGCGGCCGCGCCCGGCTGCAAAGCGCACGACGACGGTCGCGTCATCGGTCGCTTCGACACCCGACACATCGCGCATGAGCTGGATGATGATCGGATGGCCTTTGTCCTTGAGGACCGACAACGAAAACGCGACGTCGTGCGCCGTCATGCGGCTACCGTCGTGGAATTTCGCCTCCGGCCGCATCCGGAAGCGATAGGTCAGGCCATCGCCCGAAATCCGCACCGCCCGCGCCGCCAGCCCGTACATCGCGTCGGGCTCGTCGCCGGCGCGCTTCATCAGGGTCGCGAAGGTGAGCTCCATGCCGAGCGCGGCGTCACCTCGGAAGATGTAGCTGTTGAGCGAATTGAAGGTAAGGAAGTTCTGGTTGAACTGCCGCGTGGAGCCGATCTGGGAGAACAGGCCGCCGCGCGGCGCGTTCGGATTCACATATTCGAACTGTTTGAAGTCGGCGGGGTATTTCAGGTCGCCAAATCCGGACATACCGTGGCGTTCGGCGTCCTGCGCCAGCGCCTCGGAGGTGAGAACCGGCGGGACGACCAAGGTCGCCGCCGCTCCGGCTCCGAGCGCCAAGGCGTTGCGGCGCGTGAGACCGGAGCGGCGCTTCACTGACGGGATCCCGCCTTGGCTGCCCGCTGCGCGTCCCACCACCAGATGGTGGGGAACGCCGCGGCCCCGTAGCGCGGCATGTTTTCGGGATGGCCGAAGCGGTCCCAGCGGGCGGTGCGCATCTTGCCGTACGTCCATTGCGGCACGACGAAATGATGCCAGAGCAGCACGCGGTCGAGCGCCTTGGTGGCGGCAACCAGCTCGGAACGGTTCTTTGCGAAGATCACCCGCTCGATCAGCGCATCGATTGCAGGGTCCTTGATACCGATGAGATTGCGCGAGCCGGGCTGGTCGGCCGCGGCCGAACCCCAGAAGCCGCGCTGCTCGTTGCCCGGCGACAGCGACTGGCCCCAGGAGCCGATGGTGGCGTCGTAATCCCAGGACCGCACCCGGTTCTCGAATTGGGCATCGTCGACGGTGCGCGCACTCACGGTAACGCCCAGACGCTCCAGCGCCGGCTTGTAGAACAGGATGACGCGTTCGAAGGTCGGGCTATCGATCAGGAATTCCACCGTCATGGGTTCGTTGGTCTTCACCGACACCAGCCGGCGATCGCGGATTTCCCAGCCGGCGTCCTTCAACAGCCGCACGCCTTCGCGCAGGTTCGCGCGCACCTGTTCGGGATTGCCACCGGTCGGATTGGTGTAGGGCGTCGTGAAGACCTCCGGCGGAATTTTGCCGCGCACGGTCTCGAGGATCGCGAGCTCCTCGCCTTCGGGCAATCCGCGCGACGCCAGCTCGGTGCCCTCGAAATAGCTCGCAATGCGCGTGTACTGTCCGAAGAAAAGCTGCTTGTTCATCTCGTCGAAATCGAACGCGAAATTGAACGCGCGGCGCACCCGCGGGTCGCTGAATTTCGCGCGCCGCGTATTGAAAACGAACGCCTGCATCGCGCCCTGATTGCGGATTGGGAATTCTTCCAGGATCACGCGCTTTTCGGTGCGCGCCGGAAAGTCGTAACGCGTCGCCCAATTGAGCGCGCTGTTCTCGGTGCGCCAGTCGATATTGTCGCCTTTGAAGGCTTCCAGCGCGATGGTCGTGTCGCGGAAATACTCAAAACGGATTTCTTCGAAGTTGTCGCGGCCGACATTGATGTTGAGATCCTTGCCCCAATAGTCCTTCACCCGTTCGTAGATCACGGTGCGGCCGGCGATGAAGCTCTTGACCCGGTAGGGGCCGCAACCGAGCGGTGCTTCAAGCCGCGTTGCGCCGATGTCGCGCTTGTTGCCGTTCGCGTCGGCGGCTTCCCACCAATGCTTGGGGAGCACGTAGAGCTGGCCGACGATCAGCGGCAGCTCGCGATTGCCGGGACCATCGAAGGTGAATGTTACCTCACGCTCGCCGCTTTTCTCGACCTTGGTGACGTGCCGGTAATACGAGGCGTATTGCGGATGATACTTCTTGAACAACTCGAGCGAGAAGATCACGTCGTCGACGGAGACCGGGCGGCCGTCATGCCAGCGCGCATCGGCGCGCAGCCGATAGGTCACGCTCGAAAAGTCCGATGGATGCTTGACCAATTCAGCCAGCAGGCCGTACTCGGTGGACACCTCATCGAGCGCTTCCGTCATCAGCGTGCCGTAGAGCAGGTTGAGTCCCCCGGCTAGCGAACCGCGGACACCGGACACCGCCATATTGAAATTGTCGAAGGTGCCGACCGCGATCATCCGCACCGTGCCGCCCTTGGGCGCTTGCGGATTGACGAAGTCGAAATGCTTGAAGCCCGCCGGATATTTGACCTCGTCGAACAGCGAGAGCCCGTGGCGCCAGACCTGCTCCCCGGACGCCGGCTCTTCGGCGCTCGATTGGGCGGCGGCCGGCGTTGCCAGGGACGACAGACCGAGCGTGTCGAGCGCGGGCGCCGCGAGCGCAGCGGCGCTGGCGCGGAGGACGGATCGGCGGGAAAGCGTCATGCATGCTCCAAATGAAAGGGGGACGACACCGTTGGCACAGATTATGTCCGAAATCCGGACCCTCGCCCACTCAGCGCGCGGGCGAAAGCGCGCGGTCGAGCATCACAAATATGTGGCCGGGAACTCATCGGCCATGACCGCACGCGGTCATGGCCGGGCGTCGCGCTGCCCTTACGAAACCGTCATCTGGACTGGCTGCCGGCCGGCGCCTGCGCCGCCTTGGTCAGGTTCTGCGGATTGTCGGACTTGGTGTTGAGGAAAGCGATCAGGTCGGCGCGCTCGGCTGCACGATTGATGCCGGCGAAGGTCATGCTGGTGCCGGGGGCCATGGCCTTCGGGTTCTTGACGAAGTCGCTGATCTCCTGCGGCGTCCAGGCCCCCTTCATCGACTTCTTGAATGCCGCCGAATAGTTGAAACCGGGCACGGAACCCTTCTCGCGGCCAATCACACCGTAGAGATTGGGGCCGACCAAGTTCCGGCCACCCTTGTCGAAGGTGTGGCAGGCGATGCACTTGTTGTGTGACACCTCGCCCCGCTTGACGTCAGCATTGGCGAGGAGCTCGGCGACCGGCGGATCCGGCTGCGCAGGCGCGGCCTTGTCGCCACCGCCCGCCGGCGTTTCGGGCACGGCGATCTCGTAGCCCGGCTTGGCCAGCTTCTCAGGATGGAAGATCGCATTGGCCGCGATGTTCAGCGACAAGAGACCCAGGCACGTGCCCAGGATGGCGCCCATGATCTTGTTGAGTTCAACGAGTCCATCGCGTCGAGGCTCCAAACGCGGCAAGGAAATGCCGCAGCGACCGTGCGGCGGCGGATGGATAACCCGGTTGCCTGGGTTCTGGCAACCCGTATAACCGGCCAATAACTGGCCAACCCGCGTGGTTTTTTGCGGTTTCCGGCCGCACCAGCAGCTTGACCGAATGGCCGAATCCAGACCCATGGCGGACGCGCAGGTCATCACTGTCATTCCCGCCCGGATGGCCTCGACCAGGCTGCCGGGCAAGCCGCTGGCCGACATCGCCGGCCTGCCGATGATCGTGCATGTGCTGCGGCGCGCGGAGGCCGCCGGGACCGGGCCGGTGGTGGTTGCGACCGATTCCGAGGCGATCTTCGCCTGCGTCGAGAAGGCCGGCGGGCGCGCGGTCATGACGCGCGCCGATCACGTCTCGGGCTCGGACCGCATTTTCGAGGCGCTCGCGAGCGCCGATCCGGAGGGCCGCTGCGGGATCGTGCTGAATGTGCAGGGCGACCTGCCGACCATCGATGCCGCCGACATCCGCGCCGCGCTGGCGCCGCTCGCCGACCCGGCCGTGGACATCGCCACGCTGGCGGCCGAGATCGTGCGGTCGGAGGAACGAAACGATCCGAACGTGGTGAAGGTGGTCGGCTCGCCGCTTTCGCCAAAGCGGCTGCGGGCGTTGTATTTCACCCGCGCAACGGCGCCGGCGGGCGATGGTCCGCACTACCATCACATCGGGCTCTACGCATATCGCCGCGCCGCACTGGCGCGCTTCGTGGCGCTGCCGCCCTCGCCGCTGGAATTGCGCGAAAGGCTCGAGCAGCTGCGCGCGCTCGAGGCCGGCATGCGGATCGACGTCGCCGTTGTCGGCAGCGTGCCGCTGGGCGTGGATACGCCCGAGGATCTGGAGCGGGCGCGCGAACTACTTGCCGGTGCCGGTTGACGAGGGGAGTAGTGTCCCGATTCCGAAGTTCGTACGATCTTGCGGCAACTTTTGTATACGAACTTCGGAATCGAAGGACACTACCACTCCATTGATTCTAGTGTGGCTTTGGTTCAGAAGTCCGCACACAGAACTCGCCGCAACGATGTTGCGGACTTCTGAACCGCCACACTAGCAAGCTCATGATTCTAGTGCCGCTTTTCGATTTGAAGTTCCTAATCGAGTTTGCAGCAACTGCTATAGGAACTTCAAATCGGCGGCACTGGGCGCGTCAAGAGAACTCAACGCCGTTCTCCACCCAGGCGCGGATGATGTGATAGGCGATCGCGATCGGCACCGGCGTGATCAAGCCCTCCGGATGCTGGCGCGCCAGCATCGAGGCGGCTTCCTCGCGATCGAACCAGCGTGCGCCCTCGAGCTCGTTGTGATCGACGACAAGCTCGCGCGACAGCGCCTGGGCATGGCAGCCGATCATCAGCGACGAGGGAAACGGCCAGGGCTGCGAGCGGAAATACTGGACCCGGCCGCAGACGATGCCGGCCTCCTCGCGGACCTCGCGGCGCACCGCTTCTTCGATGCTCTCGCCGGGCTCCACGAAGCCGGCGAGGCACGACCAGGAATTGGACGCGAAGCGGCCGGAACGGCCAAGCAGGCAGCGCTCGCCGTCGATCGCCAGCATGATGACGACCGGATCGGTGCGCGGAAAGTGCTGCACCTTGCAGGATGGACAGTCGCGCCGCCATCCGGCTTCGACCGGCCGGGTCTCCGCGCCGCAATTGGAGCAGAACCGCCGCCGTGAATGCCAGACCAGCAGCGATTTGCCCTCGGCCAACGGCGGCAGATGCGCTTCGTCGACCATGCCGCGCACGGCGATCGTGCGCAGGTCGGAGACTTCGAATTCGTCCCGGCCCTTGAGCGCGTCCATCGCCGCCGGCTCGATCGCCAGTGCGAAGCGCGGCGCTCCGTTCATGAAGCCCAGGAAGGCGGTGTGCGCCACCGCGCCGAGGGCCTGCGCCTGCGCGCGCTCGAACAGCGGGTCGAGGCCCGCAGCGGTCTTGCGCATTGTCACGAGCTCGCCGCCCACCACGTACCAGCGCGCCGCCGGATCGGCTTCGAGCGCGCGCAACGCGTCGGCGTCGCTGCGCTTTTCCGCCGCGCGGTCGATGCGGCTGGCGGCATAACCAAGGTGCGGCCAGGAACCGAGATCGGGGCGAGGGGACATGCGCGGCCGGATTTACTCCGCCGCTTCGCGCAATGGCCGCGGATGGATCAGGTCGTAAAGCTCCGGCCGCTGCCATTGTGGGCCAAGCAGGCCCTGCTTGGCGGCGCAACTGTCCGACGATCCCACCACGTCCCGCGTCGATCGCAGATACCGCACCCGTGCAAGATCGACGTCCACCACGGTCATCCCGGCGGCCGTGCTCTCGAACATGATCTCCTCGGGCGCCGCCACCATCGCAAGCCCGCGCTCGCCATGGTGGAACAGATTCTGCGTCGTCACCACCAGCGCCAGATTTTCAATCGCGCGCGCCCAGATCAGCGTGCGCCAGGTCGCCCATAACGTGTTCTTGTCCTTGCCGGCCGGCATGAAGATCAGCTCCGCCCCGCGCAACGCGAGCGCGCGCGCCACCTCCGGCACGTAGACCTCGCTGCACATGGCAAGACCGACCTTGCCGTGGACGGTGTCGAACACCGGGAATTCGTCGCCCGGCACGTACTGGAACTCCCAGGCGGTGCCGCCAGTATAGATCCACGGGCCGTTCGGATGCGTGCGCCGGTAGCGGGCGGGCGGGCGGCCGTCGGGGTAGGCCATGCAGATGAGACTGTAGGCCGTCGCGGCCTTCTCATCGATCGGCTCGAGCGTGCCGAACACCACGTGCACGCCGTGCGTCTTGGCGGCTTCCACCATCGCGGCGGTGGGATCGAACGTTGCCGGCATTCGCCACGGACCCGGATAGGTTTCCGGGAAGCAGACGAAATGCGCGCCCTGGGCGGCCGCGGCTGCGACGGTTGCCACGGCGTCGGCGACGTTGTTCTCGTCGGTGCCGGGACGGTGGGCGATGGGCTGCACGACGGCGATGCGGAAGGTCATGGCGATTTCCTCTTCGACGGCTGCATGATCGTCCTTCGGTCACAGGCGTCAAGCCCACTCAGACAGCCACCGGAAAGTGGACATTCGATCGTTGGCTCAAGCCGATAGCGGGGTAGCGGCACGATCAAGCGTATTGTGCTAAACAGTACTGTACGAAGGAGTACGGGGGTGCTGCAGAATTTACGAGGCCAGTTTCAGCAGCCGCTATCCACCGGGTCCGCCGGCTTTGACCAGACACGGTGGTTTGGCTTGATCGCGCTCGCTGTCGCGGTCGGCGTCTCGTATTTCCTGGCAGCGCGACTGAGCCTTGCTCTGCTGACCAAACCCGAGGGAGTGGCCGTGTTCTGGCCTGCCGCGGGTGTCGCGGCCGGCGTACTCATCGCCCTCGGCCCGCGTGCGCGCTGGCCGGTCGTGGTCGGCACGATGGCCGCAACCATCGCGGCAAATCTCTTTGGCGACCGAAATCTCTGGAGCTCTGTTCTGTTCGCCTTATGCAATGCCGGCGAGGCCGTGCTGGCGGCATGGTTCATCGAGCGCTACTTCGGTCCGGGTTTCAGACTAGGCAAGCTGCGCAACGTGTTGGGATTGTTCGCGGCGGCGATCATCGGGACCGCGGCTTCCGGGATCGGCGGCGCCGTGACGTTCAAGTTGTTTCACAACGCATCAGCCGTGCTGGCGACGTGGCAGCATTGGGTCGCGTCGGACGGACTGGGGATTATCACGGTCGCACCGCTGCTGATAGAACTCGCTTCGTCCTCGCGCGATCGGATGTCACGGAGCGAGCTCATTGAAGGTGTGTTGGCGGTCGTGGCCCTGGCCCTGGTGTGTGGCCTCGCCATATTCCACCGGTGGGACCTGCTGACGACCATCGGACCGGTCGCGCTGTTGTTTGCGCCGCTGTTGTGGCTCGCGGCGCGATGCCGGCCGATCTTTGCTTCGGCAGCCGCGTTCATCGTAAGCCTTTCGATCGTGTGGACGACGACGTTTGGCATCGGCTATTTCGGCAATCCAGCTCTTTCAATGGCCGACCGCGTTTTCGGCGCTCAGGCCAGCATTCTGCTTGTGACACTCAGCGCATTGGTTCTCGCTGCGCTGTTTGCCGAAATCCGCGACAAGAGAAGATTGGCCGAAATAGCGCTGCAGGCCAGCGAAACGCAACGCTACCTCATTGAAACCGAGAGGCTTGCTGCACTCGGCGGTCTCGTCGCGGGGGTTTCACATGAGATCAACACCCCGGTCGGCACCAGCCTCACGGTGGCCTCAACGCTCGCGCGCCGTAGCGCGGCCTTCGCTGACCAGATCGCTACGGGCCCGTTGCGCCGTTCCCAGCTCGACGAGTTCGCCGACAGTTGCCGCGATGCGTCAAACCAGCTCGTCGCGAATCTGCAGCGCGCGGGAGATCTGATTCAATCGTTCAAGCAGGTCGCCGTCGATCGCAGCCATGCCGATCGGCGCACCTTTGACCTGAAACTTGTGACCGAGCAGATTGTAGCCAGCGTGCGGCCGGGCCTCCCGAAACCTCGACGAGATTCAATTGGGCTCGAGATACCGACCGACGTCGCCCTGGACAGCTACCCGGGCGCCTACGGGCAGGTGCTGACCAACCTCATCTTCAACGCCTTCACTCACGGCGTTTCCAACGATCCTGGCGGACGTGTGTGGATCAGGGCGCGGCGTCTCGGCATCGAACAGGTCGAGATCACGTTCTCGGATGACGGCATTGGCATTCCGGGGGACGTGCAGCGTCACGTATTCGATCCGTTTTTCACCACCAGACGCGCGCAAGGCAACACCGGCCTCGGCCTCTACATCGTCCACAATCTCGTGACGCAGCACCTCGGCGGTACGATCACGCTCGTCTCCGCGCCAGGCAAGGGCACGACCATTCGCATGACGCTCCCTCTGCTCGCTCCCGGCCAGGTGGAGCCAACGATCATGGCCGGGCGCATCGGCATCCCCGGTCGATGAGGCCGCGCCGACTACCCGAGCCACATCTTCTCGCGCAGTGCCTGGATGAAGCGTTCGAGCTCGCCTTTGTCATGGTCGATCGGCGGCACCGCACCCCAGGCCGGCTTCGGCCAGGCGGCGTCGCCCGCCCGCCGCGCGATCACGTGCACGTGCAGTTGCGGGACGACGTTGCCGAGCGCGGCAATGTTGAGCTTGTCGCATTCGGTCACCGCTTTCAGCGCCCGTCCGGCGCGGGCGATCTCGGTCCACAATTGCGCCTGCTCCACCTCGTCGAGATCGATGATGTCCGACACGCCGTTGCGGCGCGGAACCAGGAGGAGCCATGGATAATTGGCGTCATTGATCACCAGCACGCGCGACAGCGGCAAGTCGCCGATGTTGATGGTGTCCTTGGCCAGCTGCGGATGCAGCGACCAGGCGGGCGGCGGTGTCGGACCAATCATCGACAGGAATTCCGTCAGTTTGCGCGTCCGGTGGAAAGCTAGCACAGCGTACTGGCGGCGCTTGCATTCCCGTTCCGTTCCGCCGATATAAAGGCCGGGAGGTTGGCGGTGGACGAGCCACTCGCCAACCGGGTCAGGTCCGGAAGGAAGCAGCCCTAACGAGCTCCGGTTCGGGTCGCTCGTCAGCCTCCCACCGAATTCATCCACGCTATTCCGTCATGCGCGGGGTTTACCCGCGCATCCATTTTTGCGGAAATGAGAGGCTGCGGCGGAGCGAAAGGTAGCATGAACGACGCCACGCAATTCAATCCGCAGGGCAGCGGCTACCGCGTGCTGGCGCGCAAGTATCGCCCGGCGACGTTCGACGACCTCATCGGCCAGGACGCCATGGTGCGCACGATCTCGAACGCGTTCGAGGCCGGCCGCATCCCGCAGGCCTGGATCCTCACCGGCGTGCGCGGCGTCGGCAAGACCACGACCGCGCGCATCCTCGCGCGCGCGCTCAATTATGAACTGCCGGACGGCTCCGTCGCCGGCCCCACGATTTCGATGCCGACGCTCGGCGTGCATTGCCAGGCGATCATGGAAAGCCGCCACCTCGACGTGATCGAGATGGACGCCGCCTCCCACAACGGCGTCGACGACGTGCGCCAGATCAACGACGCCATCCGCTATGCGCCGGTGCAGGCGCGCTACAAGGTCTACATTCTCGACGAAGTGCACATGCTGTCGCCGGCGGCCTTCAATGCGCTGTTGAAGACGCTGGAGGAGCCGCCGCCGCACGCCAAGTTCATCTTCGCCACCACCGAAATCCGCAAGGTGCCGGTGACGGTGCTGTCGCGCTGCCAGCGCTTCGACCTGCGCCGGGTCGATGCCGACGTGCTGGTCCGGCATCTGCAGGGCATCGCCGCCACCGAAAAGATTTCGGTCGAGCCGGAGGCGCTGGCGCTCATCGCGCGCGCGGCCGAAGGCTCGGTGCGCGATTCGCTGTCGCTGTTCGACCAGGCGATCGCGCATGCGGCGGGCACGGTCCGCGGCGAGGACGTGCGGCAGATGCTCGGGCTTGCCGACCGCAGCCGCACCATTGACCTGTTCGAGGCGGTGATGCGCGGCGACGCCGGCGCGGCCATGAAGGAGCTGCGCGCGCAATACGAGATCGGCGCCGATCCGGCGGTGGCGTTGTCCGATCTTGCCGAGTTCACGCATTTCGTGACCCGCGTGAAGGTCGTGCCGGCGGTGGCCGACGACGTGTCGTTTGCCGAGTCGGAACGCCTGCGCGGGCGCGCCTTTGCCGAAAAGCTGTCGATGCGCGTGCTCTCGCGCGCCTGGCAGATGCTGCTCAAGGGCATCACCGAAGTGGAGGAGTCCGGCCGGCCGCTGGCGGCGGCCGAGATGGTGCTGGTGCGGCTCGCCTATGCCGCCGACCTGCCGACGCCCGACGAGGTGATCCGTTCGCTCGACGGCAACGGCGCGCTACCGGCGCCGCGCCCGGCCGGCAATGGCGGCGCGGCAACGCCGGCAGCGGCCGGATCGGCGGCGCCGCGGTTCGAAAGCGGGCGTGCCGACGCGCCGCGTGCCGACATGCCGCGCGGCGTACCACGCGCCGCGCTCGCGACCGCGCAGCCGGTGGGCGATCCCGTGGCCGCTCCGGCGGAAGCGATCGCGGCGGCACTGGCAATCGACAGTTTCGAGGGGCTGATTGCGCTCGCGGTGCAGAAGCGCGATCTTTCGGTGAAAGCCGCGCTCGAACGCGACCTGCGGCTGGTGCGATGCGAGGACGGGCGGCTCGATGTGGCGCTCGAGCCGAGCGCCGCCAAGACGCTGGTCAACGATCTCGCCAACAAGTTCACGCGGTGGACCGGCCGGCGCTGGGTCGTCGTCGTGTCCCGGGAGCCGGCGCAGCCGACGGTGAAGGCGCAGTTCGACGCCCGGCAGGCCGAGCTCAAGACCGGCGTCCGCGCCGATCCGCTGGTGCAGGCGGTCATGGCGCGTTTTCCCGGCGCGGAAATCGTCGATGTGCGCGCGCCGGACCAGGTGGCGGCATTGCCGCCCGGCGATCCCGACGAACTGCCGGCGGAACCTCCGCCCGCCGACGACAATTCCTATGGTGCGGACTGGATCCGCGACGAAAATCCCGAGGATTAGTCGAGGAAAACAATGGCCGATTTCCTGGGTTTGATGAAACAGGCCGCCGAACTGAAATCGAAGATGGAGGCGATGCAGACCGAGCTCGAGGCGAGCGAGGTCGACGGCCTCTCTGGCGGCGGCCTGGTCACGGTGACGCTCAACGGCAAGGGCGACCTCAAGGGCGTGCGGATCGACAACTCGCTGATCAAGCCGGCCGAGAAGGAGATCCTTGAAGACCTGATCGTCGCCGCGCATGCCGACGCGCGCCGCAAGGTCGATACCTTGATGAAGGACAAGATGCAGAGCGTCGCCGGCGGCCTGCCGCTGCCGCCGGGGATGAAGTTGTTTTGATTGCGTGCGATGCTGCCGCTGGCGGAAATCCGGCGGAAAACCCGTCGGATGGAGAATGCCCGTGCACCAAGAGATCGACACCAAGGCGCTGTCGGCTGCGATTGCAGGCTTCCTTGCCTGCCACATTCTGACCTGCCGTTATCTCGCTCAGGAGGGTGTGATCGATAAGGATCGCTTCACCGGCTTCCTGGAGATGGCGATGACGGAAATGGCGCCCGGCATCGAGGACAAGCGAACGCTGTTTGGCCTGAGCCAGCTGATCACGGCCCTGCGCCAACCGGTGACGTCGAAGGACGTGCAGTAGTCGGTCCGCGAATCTGTCATGTCTTGATCATGCCCACCGCCGTTGCCGGACCCGAAATCGAACGCCTGATCCAGCTGTTGGCAAGGCTGCCCGGACTCGGCCCGCGTTCGGCGCGGCGCGCCGCGCTGTTCCTGATCAAGAAGCGCGAGCAGATCATGGCGCCGCTCGCCGCCGCCGTGCAGACCGCGATGGAGAAGATCGAGATTTGCTCAACCTGCGGCAATGTCGACACCCAGAATCCCTGCACCGTCTGCCGCGACGTCAATCGCGATCCCGCGATCATCGTGGTGGTCGCCGACGTCGCCGATCTCTGGGCGCTGGAGCGCGCGCATGCCGTCAATGCGCGCTACCACGTGCTCGGCGGCACGCTGTCGCCGCTCGACGGCATCGGCCCGCAGGACCTCACCATCGATGCGTTGGTGTCGCGCGCCCACGATCCGGCGGTGAAGGAGGTCATCCTGGCGCTCAACGCCACCGTCGACGGCCAGACCACCGCGCATTACATCACCGATCTCCTGCACGACGCCAATGTGACGGTGACGCGGCTCGCGCATGGCGTTCCGGTCGGCGGCGAGCTCGACTATCTCGACGAAGGAACGATCTCGGCGGCGATCCGCCAGCGCACGGCCATCTAGTCTAATCGTCGGCGCGCACGATGCGCGTGGGGCCGAGCGCGGCGAAATGCCCGCGCCGCTGCAACCAGGCGAGCAGAAAGAGGCTCGGGATTGCGACCAGCGACGAGACCACGAAGAACATCGGCCAGCCGGTCGCCTTTGCAACATAGCCTGCGGGCGCGACCAGGAAAGTTCGTCCGACCGCGGTAAGGGCTGTCAGCAACGCGAATTGCGTCGCGGTATGCAGGGGGTTTTGGCACAGCGCGGACAGGTAGGCGACGAAGATGACCGTGCCGATGGCGCCGGTGAAGTTTTCCGCGATGATCGCGGCGGTGAGGGCCCAGTGATTGGTGCCAACGAAGGCCAGCCAAGTGAATACAAGGTTTGATCCCATCTGCAGAATGGCGCCGATCCAGAGGCACGTGACCAGGTCGTAGCGCATCGCCACGGCACCACCGGCAAATCCTCCGATCAGGGTGGCGGCAAGGCCGACGCCCTTGACGATCGCGGCGTAGTCGTTGCGTGAAAATCCAATCTCGATCACGAACGGCGCGGTCATGTTGCCCGCAAACGCGTCGCAAAACTTGTAGAGCACGATGAACCCGAGCACGACGAAGGCCGCATCGCGGCTCAGGAACTCGCCAAAGGCCCCAATGGCGGCTGCTCCCACGCGCGTTTTCGACAGATGCCGCAAGATCGAAACGATGTCGTCGAGAGACACAAACCTCAACCGCGACTTCAGCAACGCCGCAAAAGCGGAAATCTGCGTTTCGAGCGCGGCGGACTGCTCGGATTCGGTGGCGATTTTCTTGTCCGGCTCGGTTGCGACGAGTGTCGTGATGATCCCGACAACGACGAGGGCCGCCATTGAGAGATAGCCCCACGTCCAGGCCGCGCTCTTTCCGAACCCGAAATCCTCAAAGCCCGTGACCAGGAACAGAGCGCCGGCAGTCGAAGCGAGCATCCCGATCCGGTAGGCGGCGACATAGGAGGCCTGACCGGCCGCTTGCTCGCTCTCGTTCAGGCTTTCGATTCGGAACGTGTCGACAACAATATCCTGCGTCGCCGACGCCACCGCGACAAGGAGTGCTCCGAAGGCGACCAGCCATGGCGCGCGCGCCGGATTGCAGAAGGCGAGGAATACGATCGCGGCGATCAGGAGCAGTTGCGAAAACACCAGCCAGCCGCGGCGGCGACCGAGCAGCGCACTGAGGACCGGTACCTCGATTGCATCGACCACCGGCGCCCACAGGAACTTGATGGTGTAGGGCGTCCCGACCAGCGCGAACAGTCCGATGGTGCCGAGATCGACGCCGGCTTCGGTCATCCACACCGACAGTGTCGAGCCCGAGAGCGCGAGCGGCAGCCCCGACGAGAAGCCGAGGAACATCACGATCAGCACCCGCGGGCGCAGGTAGACCGCGATGGTGTCGAGATAGGAAGCGGCGGCGGGCGCCGGCGTGGATTCAGGTGTGGCGGTCATGCCCCTCTCTACTAACAGGCGGCCAGCGAACTTTCGCCGTCATTCCGGGGCCGGCCGGAGGCCGGAACCCGGAATCCATAGTCAAGCTTTGCCCATCTTGGCCAGCCGGATTATGGATTCCGGACAGCCGCTTCGCGGCTTCCGGAATGACGGCGAGCGCGGGTCGCTACTCCCCCACCTGCAGCTTGCGCGGGATTGGCGCCGGGATGACGTTGTCGGCCGGCGGATCGTCGTCGTTGAACTCGACCTCCCGGATGCGGGTTCCTCTCTTCTCCACCTTTTCGGCCGAAATGAGGATTTGCCGCATGTCTTCGCCGGCCTGGCCATAATGCTGCTGCAGGCGCAGCACCCGCTCCTGCAGCCGCTTGATGTCATCCATCAGGTGGCCGACCTCGGCGTGGATCTTGTCGGCGGCTTCGCGCATGCGCGCGTCCTTCTGGATCTGCTGCACCACGTTGATCGCGAGCATCAGCAGCGAGGGCGAGACGATGACCACCTTGGAGCGGTACGCCTTCTGCACGATGTCGTCGAAGCCGTCGTAAAGCTCGGCGTAGACCGAACTCCGACGGCACGAACATCAGCGCCAGGTCCTGGGTCTCGCCGGGGATCAGGTACTTCTGCGCAATGTCGCTGACATGCCTGCCGATGTCGGCGCGCAGCCGCGCCGCCGCGACCTTGCGTTCCTCGTCGCTCTTGGCATCGCGGAACGCATTCACCGCTTCGAGCGGGAATTTCGCGTCGATCACCAGCGGCCGCTGGTCCGGCAGGAAGATCGCGCAGTCCGGCCGGCTGCGGTTCGACAGCGTGAACTGGAACTCGTAACAGCCCTTCGGCAGCCCGTCCTGGATGATCACCTCCATGCGGCCCTGGCCGAAGGCGCCGCGGCTCTGCTTATTGGAGAGCACGTTCTGCAACGAGGTCACCTGCGTGGCGAGTTCGGTGATGTTCTTCTGCGCGCCGTCGATCACCGCGAGCCGCTCATTGAGCTTCGACAAATTGTCGGCGGTGTGCTGGCGCGTGGCCGTCATCGACTGGCTGAGGTGATGGGTGACCGAGTCGAGCCGCTCGTTCACCGCGCGATGCAGTTCGGCCTGCCGGCCGGCCAGCGTGTCGCGCATCTCGCTCAGGCGCGCCGAGGTCTCGACCTGCAGCCGCGCCAGTTCCGCCATCCGTTTGTCGGCGGCCTCGGCGTCGTTACGACGCATGGTGCGGATGGCGGCGACGATGATCGCGCCCAGCGCCGCAAGGGCGGCCAGAGCCGTCAGCACCGCGCCGGCAATGATGAGAGGATCGTCGGTCATGGAAGCCCCACTCTACAGCGATTCGCACCATAGGAACAAAAAGTGAACAATAGATCAATGGGCTAATCGCAGTCGTGGCCGGGCTTGTCCCGGCCATCCACGACTTGCCCGGCACAAGGCCGGGCATGACGATCCGGATTTGTTGGTCCGGCCACAACCGCAGCCGCGCTCGGATTGACCGATTCCGGGCGACCGCTTACATCGCGCGCATGGCGCTGCGCGACATTCTCATCCTCCCCGACAAGCGGCTGCGGCTCGTCTCCGAACCGGTCAAGAAGATCGACGCGGACGTGAAGAAGCTGGTCGAGGACATGTTCGAGACCATGTACGAGGCGCCCGGTATCGGGCTCGCGGCGATCCAGGTCGGCGTGCCCCGGCGCATCGTCACCATGGACCTGTCGAAGAAGGACGACGACAAGGAGCAGCGCGTCCTGATCAATCCGCAAGTCGTGTGGTCGTCGGACGAGAAGAATGTGCACGAGGAAGGCTGCCTCTCGATTCCCGAATTCTACGAGGAGGTGGAGCGGCCGGCGCAGGTGCGCGTGCAGTATCTCGACCTCGCCGGCAAGCAGCAGGAGCTCGAGGCGAGCGGCCTCCTGGCCACCTGCCTGCAGCACGAGATCGACCACACCAACGGCGTCCTGTTCATCGACCACATCTCCAAGCTCAAGCGCGACCGCATCACCAAGAAATTCGCCAAAGCCGCAAAGCGTGCAGTGGAGGGTTGATTGCCCCTCCGTCTCATCTTCATGGGCACGCCCGACTTCGCGGTGCCGACGCTGGCGGAGATCGTCGGGCGCGGCCATGAGATTGCCGCGGTCTATTCCCGCGCCGCGAAGCCCGCCGGCCGGGGCATGGCCTTGCAGCCGACGCCGGTCGAGCGCGAAGCGCGCCGCTTCGGCCTTCCCGTGCTGACGCCCGCGACGTTGCGCCGGCCGGAGGCGCAGGACGCGGTCGGTGCGCATCGCGCCGATGCCGCCGTGGTGGTCGCCTACGGACTGATCCTGCCAAAGCCGGTGCTCGAAGCGGTGCCGCTCGGATGCTTCAACCTGCACGCCTCGCTGTTGCCGCGCTGGCGCGGCGCCGCGCCGATCAACCGCGCGATCATGGCTGGCGATGCCGAAACCGGCGCCATGGTGATGAAGATGGAGGAGGGGCTCGACACCGGCCCGATCGCCATGGCCGAGCGCGTCGCGATCGCGCCGGACATGACCGCCGGCGAGCTGCACGACGAGCTTGCGCGCCGCGGCGCCGATCTGATGGTGCGCGCGCTCGGCGCGCTCGAGCGCGGCACGCTCACGCTGACGCCGCAGCCCGCCGCGGGCGTCACCTATGCGGATAAGATCTCCAAGGACGAGACCCGCATCGACTGGTCGCGGCCGTGGCAAGAGGTCCACGACCATATCCGCGGCCTGTCGCCGTTTCCCGGCGCCTGGTTCGAGCTGCCGGGCGAGGGTGCGCCGGTGCGGGTGAAGGGGCTGCGCACGACCAGAGGCGAGGGCAGCGGAACCCCCGGGACCGCGCTCGACGATCGCCTCACCATCGCCTGCGGCGGCGGCGCGGTGCGCATCCTTGAGCTTCAGCGCGCCGGCAAGCAGGCGATGACGGCGGAGGAGTTCCTGCGCGGCACCGCGCTGCCGGCCGGCGCGCGCCTATCGTGAGCAGTGCTATTTCGGCGCGGGCGCGCTGGCGGGCGGCACGATCCTCATCACGAAGCCGGTCGGCTTTTCGGCCGCTCCGAACGGACCCAGCACCTTGTTGCTGACCGGCGGCACGCTCTTGAGATACGCCACGATCGCCATGGCGTCGTCTTTGGTGAGCTGCGCGAACGCCTTCCACGGCATGATCGGCGCCAGAATCCGCCGGTCGGGCCGCACGCCGGTCTGCAGCGCAGTCACGATCTCCTCGCTCGACCAGTTGCCGAGGCCGGTCTCCTTGTCCGGTGTCAGGTTCGGCCCGTGGAACACGCCCATCCCGGGAATCTCGAAACCCACCTCCGATCCGCCGAGATAGCGCTTCTCGTCGGGCTTGCCGAGGAAATACCCCGGCGTATGGCAATCCGTGCAGCCGCCGACCGCGGCGAGATATTTGCCGCGCGCGACCGGGTCCTGCGCCTGCACGCCGGACGATCCCCACGCCATCGCCGCGACCGCCGCAGTCGCGCATCCGATCAAAATCCTTCTCAACATGGTCACCCTTCCCCTGCTCATGGCGCGCAATCGTGCGCGGCCGAATCGATGGCCGGTGATCTAACATTTTTGCCGCGGCGGTGATACGACCTCGCCATGCCCCGTTACAAGCTCACCATCGAATACGACGGCACGCCCTTTGTCGGCTGGCAGATCCAGGCATCCGACCTGTCGGTGCAAGGCGTGCTGACCGAGGCGATCGCGGCGTTTGCCGGCGAGCGCGTCAGCGTCAACGGCGCGGGGCGCACCGACGCCGGCGTGCATGCGCTCGCCCAGGTCGCGCATGTCGATCTTTCGAAGGAGTGGGACACCGACACCGTGCGCGACGCGCTTACCGCGCATCTGCGGCCGCATCCGGTGGCGGTGGTCGCGGCCGAGCGCGTGGCGGACGATTTCGACGCGCGCTTTTCGGCGGTGAAACGCCACTATCTCTACCTCATCGTCAACCGCCGTGCCGACCTGACGCTGGAACGCGGTCGCGCCTGGCGGGTGGGCAAGCCGCTCGACGCGAGGGCCATGCACGCCGCCGCGGTGCGGCTCGTCGGCAAGCACGATTTCTCGACCTTCCGCGACGCCGAGTGCCAGGCCAAGTCGCCGGTCAAGACGCTCGATCGGCTCGACGTGCACCGCGACGGCGACAACGTGAGCATTGAAGCCTCGGCCCGCTCGTTCCTGCATTCGCAGGTCCGCTCCATGGTGGGATCGCTGGTCGCAGTCGGCGAGGGGCGCTGGTCGGGTGCCGATCTTTCCGCCGCGCTGGCCGCGCGCGACCGCGCCGCCTGCGCTCCGGTCGCCCCGCCGGAGGGTTTGTATTTGGTCAGGGTCGACTATTGACGTTCAACTCCAGTCTCGATCGTCATGGCCGGGCTTGTCCCGCCTGCGGGCCGAAGCTTTAGGCGTGCGTGGAGTTGGCCTAACCTACGGCGGGCGCAGGCCCGGCCATCCACGTCTTGAGAAGATGGGATGAAGAAAACCAAGACGTGGATGCCCGGCACAGGGCCGGGCATGACAAGCAAGGAGCGAGGCCTCCCATGAATATCTCACGCCGATGTTTCGTCGCCGCATTGCCGCTCCTGGCCTCGGCTTCGTCCGTCCACGCCCAGAATTTCCCCGGCGCGCTGATCCGCATCGTGGTGCCGGCCGCGCCCGGCGGCGGCACCGACATTCTCGCGCGCGCGATGAGCGCGCAGCTCCAGACCATGTGGGGCCAGACCGTCATCATCGAGAACCGCGCCGGCGCCGCCGGCCTGATCGGCACGCGCTCGGCGATCACGGCGGCCGGCGACGGCCACACGCTGTTGATGGGGGCGACCAGCGCCATCATGTCGCTGGCACTCAACACGCCGGCGCCGTTCGAAATCGCCCGCGATCTCGCAGCGGTCACGCTGGTGTCGGCGCCGCCCTATATCCTGGTGGCGCATCCGTCGCTGCCGGCGAAGAACGCCGCCGAGCTGATCGCCTACGCCAAGGCCAATCCCGGCAAGCTCAACTACGGCTCGTCCGGGACCGGCGCGGCGTCGCATCTCTCGGGCGCGCTGTTCGCGCAGATGGCCGGCATCGATATGCTGCACGTGCCCTATCGCGGCATGGGGCCGGCGGTGCCGGACCTGCTCGGCGGGCGCATCCAGTTGATCTTCGCGCCTGCGGTGACCGTGACGCCGCACATCGCGGCCGGTGCGCTGCGGATGATCGGGACCACCGGCGCCGCGCGCTCATCGCTGTTCCCGGACTATCCGACCATCGCCGAGTCGGGCCTGCCCGGATACGACTCGCTCGGTTGGTTCGGCATGTTTGCGCCGGCGTCGACGCCGCCGGCGCTGGTGGCGCGCATCAGCGCCGACCTGCGCAAGGTCCTCGTCTCCGACGACCTGAAGAAGCGGCTGGCGGAGCAGGGCGCCGAGCCCGCGCCGTCGACGCCGGACGAGTTCAGGGCATTCGTGAACAGCGACATCCGCAAGTGGCTCGACCTCGCCGACAAGGCCGGGATCAAACTCGGCGGGTGAGTATTGATGACGCGACGAGCGAGTATTGTCCGTTTTGCGGTCGAAAGCGGACGTGGCGAGATTGCGCCTGGACGTCCGCATTGGGGCCATAACCGGACATCCAGATATTCTCGCGGTGCGAGGAATGCGCTGCTAATCTGCGGCTGCACAACCGCTCTGGGAGGGCAACATGATGAAACTTCCCCGCCGACGATTTCTGCATCTGGCCGCGGGCACTGCCGCGCTGCCCGTCCTATCGCCCGTAGCCTGGGCGCAAACTTATCCGTCGAAGCCAGTACGCCTGATCGTCGGCTTTACCCCCGCCGGCTCGTTCGACATCACCGCACGCCTGATCGGTCAATGGCTGTCGGAGCGGCTCGGCCAGCAATTCGTCATCGAGAACCGGCCGGGCGCCGCCGGCAATATCGCTACCGAGGCGGTCGTGAAAGCGCCCGCCGACGGCTATACGGTCCTGTTGTGCGGCATACCGAATGCGATCAGCGCCACGCTCTACGACAAGCTCAATTACGATTTTGCCCGTGATGTCGCACCGGTCGCCGCCGTCAGCCGCGCGCCCAATGTCATGGTGGTCCATCCATCGGTTCCGGCCAACACGGTTCCCGAGTTCATCGCCTATGCCAAGGCCAATCCGGGCAAGGTCAATATGGCATCGTCGGGCGTCGGCACGTCGCTCCATCTATCCGGCGAACTGTTCAAGGTGATGACCGGAGTCAACATGCAACACGTGCCTTATCGCGGTTCGGCGCCCATGCTCACCGACCTCCTCGCCGGGCAAGTCCAGGTCTCCTTCGACAACCTGCAGTCCTCCGTGCCCCACATCAAGGCGGGCAAGCTGCGCGCGCTGGCGGTGACAACGGCGACGCGATCGGAAGCGCTTCCGGACCTGCCGACGGTAGCCGATTTCGTGCCGGGATATGAGGCGAGCACGTGGAATGGCCTGTGCGCGCCGAAGAATACGCCGGCCGAAATCGTTGACAGGCTCAATCGGGAGATCAACGCGGGACTTGCCGATCCGAAGCTCAAGGCACGGCTCGCCGACGCGGGTGCGTCGGCGCTTTCAGGCTCGCCCGCCGACTACGGCAAGCTGTTCGCCGATGAAATCGAGAAATGGGGCAAGGTGATCCGTGCGGCCAACATCAAGCCGGAATAGGTTACGCGCTTAGTGGTCATATTCGGAGGGGGTATAGCGTACGTAATAGATTCAACAACTTGGCCTGTCCTGAAAACGCCAGGTGTTATTGGAACCCAGTTATCGCGGGCGCGTTTTCTTGCTGTGCCATTGTGCCCGGGTGGCAACAAGCGGCTTTCCGAAGCAAGGTTTCTCCATCGACGACTACCCGTCTCGGGCGCCTGGGCGGACCGCGCCATCCTTCGGATCGAGGGAGCCTCCTTGGGAAAGCGCGCTGGCAACTCGGCAACGCTCTGATGCCGCCGGTCGCGACCCGCGGACTGCGAAGGCAACGGGACAGCGCGGGAGGGGTAGCAGTCGGTACCGGACAGTGAGGGAGGTCTTGACGATGCACTACAAGCCGAAAAGCGTTGCCGCGCTTCACATCGCTCTTGCTGGCCTGCCAGATAAGATGCGAGTCGAGGTGGACCAGGACGTTCACGTGTCTGCAAAGACCGTCGGTGAACTTCGGAACGTGACGGCGTGGCCCGACAACTGTGCCATCGCGACACCGCAGGATCGTGATTCCGAAAACGCGGTCAAGGTCAGCAAAGCGAGCCACGCGACGCGCGTCTCGCCGAAGCCGTAAGGCACGGGTGAAAAGCGACCTGACGGAATGGTGGACTTTCGCGCAAGACGGAGCCGCACGTCGGGAGTTGGACTTCATCCAGCCCGCGCTGCACGCCGACCAGCCCGAGGTGGAGAGAGAACTGCCATTCGCAGAACGCTGGCCGCAATCGCTTGATCAGTTTCGCTACCGGCAACGGATCGCAAGGGAAGCCTTGCGAGTATGGAATCTATTACTGCCAATTCGTCGTTGTGACGAGCCGCGCACGTCTCCACAACGAAGGAGGCTCAATGAATTTTCTGTGCAAACTACTCCTATGGAGTTGCCTTTGAAGAACCCCTTGATGTAATCCCGTCCATCTTCCTTGGCGTGATCACTGCGGCAGGCGTCGTCCCTTCAAAGGTGCCGACGCTGTGATTCACTCTTGGGGAAAACATCGCGAGGGGGGCATGCGATGGAGCCAACCATTCTACTGCCGTTTATGAACCGCGCTCGGCGATCAATCCTGACCCCAGACAGCAAGGTGGAGTGCGCCGTGTGTCCCACCACGTTCTCCATCAAAGACGGACGAGCGTTCGAGGCACGGCGTAACGGTGAAGTTATCGTGGCGCTATTCTGTACTGCCACCTGCTACCTCACCGCCATTCCGCTCGACTGTTGTTCGCGGTGCTGACGCTGACGTCGCTCTAGGCGCATCAACTCGGCGCCCCCCAGCATCTCGTTATTCGAATGATTGGTAATTGGCTCTGGATGGCAGTGCCGGTTGTCGGCGACGCATTCGACGTCCTCTGGCGATCGAACCGGCGCAACGTGGCGTTACTTCAAAACTATCTCGACCGCCATGGTGAGTTGCCGGATGAGAACGTCGGCGAAGCAGTCCTGATCAATGTCATGCCGCCGGCGTCAGGGAGCCGGGCCGTAGCGGTTCGGTCCGGCGGTGCCGGGCAGGAGGCCAAGCTCGATGATCACCCAGAACAGGCCCGCAAACGACAGCACGTACAGGATCGCCGCCGGCGCAAGGGCGCGCGTGGTGTAGAAATAAGTTGCGGCGATGAAGAGCGCGGGCGGCGCGATGCCATAGAGCACATACCACAAGGCCGGGCGGCCGCGATCATGCAGCCGTTTGATCGTCACCGCCGAGTGCATCCAGACGAAACTCCCGACGATGAAAACGAAAGCCACATAGCGTCCGATGTCGCCGGTGCCGGCCGTTGCGTCCTCGGCGATCGCCGCGAAGAAGCCGATGATGGCCCAGGCCGTCGCCAGCCCGAGCCAGTAAGACAAGCGGCCGATCCGGCCGTCATAGCCGAACAGCAAATTGACGACGGCGCCGATAGCGCTTCTCGCGGGGGTCTCGGTCAAGCGGCCATTCCTCAGGCGGGCAGCTGCCACGGAATCGATCATGCGACGGCGCGGCAAGGTACCACGACTCGCCCTCTCCTCTATCTCTCGATACTAGCTGCGTTCGCGGGGATCAGGATCAACCGAAATACCGCTGCAATATCCGCCGGTACACCGCCGTGAGCAGTTCGAGGTCGGCGACCGACGTGTGCTCGTCGACCTGATGCATGGTCCGCCCGACCAGCCCGAACTCCAGCACCGGGCAATAGTCCTTGATGAAGCGCGCGTCGGAAGTGCCGCCCGACGTGGACAAGGCCGGGATGCGCCCGGTCACCTCCACGATCGAGCCAACGATGTGATCGAGGAACGGCCCGGACGGCGCAAGGAACGCCTCCGCGTTCGACGGCTCCCATTCGATGTGCCAGCGGATGTAGCCGCGTGCGGTGGCCTGGGCGCGGACCTCGATCAGCGCGCGCAGCGATTCCCGGGTGTAGGTGTCGTTGAAGCGCACGTTGAAGCGGGCGCGGGCGGCGGCCGGGATCAGGTTCACGGTCGGATTGCCGATGTCGATCGACGTGAATTCGAGGTTCGACGGACCGAAATGCTCGGTGCCGTGGTCGAGCGGCTCGTACATCAGGGCGCCCATCAGCGCCACCAGGCCCCGCACCGGGTTGTCGGCGCGCTCGGGATAGGCGACGTGGCCCTGCTTGCCGGTCACCACCAGCGTACCGTTCTGCGAGCCGCGCCGACCGACCTTGATCGTGTCGCCGAGCGCGTCCGTGCTCGTGGGCTCGCCGAGGATGCAATGATCGAATCTTTCCCCGCGCGCCGCGGCCCATTGCAGGAGCTTCACGGTACCGTTGACGGCAATGCCTTCCTCGTCGCCGGTGATCAGGAACGAGATCGATCCCTCGGGCGGCCCCTCGGCGAGATAATCCAGCGTCGCCGCCATGGCGCAGGCGATCGCTCCCTTCATGTCGACTGCGCCGCGGCCGTAGAGCGTGTCGCCAACCACCTCGCCGGCGAACGGGGGCTTCGACCAGGCGGCATCGTCGCCGGGCGGCACCACGTCGGTATGGCCGGCGAACACGAGGTGCGGTGCGCCGGTGCCGATCCGGGCATAAAGGTTCTCGACCCGAGCGGTGCCAGGCTCCGAGAAGGTGAGCCGGTGGACGTCAAAGCCTGCGGTCTTGAGGACCTTTTCGAGCAGCGCCAGCGCGCCGCCTTCCGCCGGCGTCACCGACGGGCAACGCAGCAGCTCGCGGGCGAGCAGAACCGGATCGGTCACGAAATCCGACATCGCCCGCCTTTACGGGGCCGGCGCGCCGCCGTCAACGCGGCGCGGTCAGGTGCGGGCTTCGAGCGGATCCGGGCCGTAGCGGGTTGGGACCCACGGTGCCGGGCAGGAAACCGAGCTCGACCAGTGCCCAAATCGAGATCACGGTTCCGGCGATCATCAGGACGATCCCGAGGTCTCCGGCGTTCTCGCCAATCCCCTGCAGGACGCCGGGCAGGACGTAGAACAACAGCAGCCACCAAGCCGACTTGTTGCGGTCGTGCAAACGTTTCACACCGGTCGCCAAGGCAATCCAGGCAGGAAAAAGCGCGACGACAAAAGACAGCAGCCCGGCGCCAAATGCCGAAAATTCGGCGAGCGCGGCGCTGCCTCCAAGCATTGCAAGCAACACCAGAATGACAAAGACAGTCGCGACCAGGATGAGGTTGATCAGCCAGTACGGCTTGCGGTTCAGTCGGCCGCTAAAGGAGAGAAGCAATTCAGCGCTCACGTTTCAAACTCCCACACGACTGGTATCAACCTAATTCATGGACGGCGCCGGTCTCTATTGTGAAGGTGCGCACCGTTTGTTTGTGTCGCCTGGGCCGCGATCAGATGCGGGTTTCGAGCGGATCCGGACCGTACTGGTTGGGACCCACGGTGCCGCGCAGGAACCCAAGCTCGATGAGGGCCCAGATCGATATCGCCAAGCCTGCCAGCGTGAGGACAATGCCAACGCCTTCGATCCGGTCACCGACCCCCTGCAGAATGCCGGGTACGAGGTAGAACAAGACCAGCCACCAGGCCGACTTGTTGCGGTCGTGCAGGCGCTTTGCGCTGATTGCCAGACCGATCCAGAGCAGCGGAATGTAGGCGAGCAGAAGGATGATAAACGCAACTCCAAGTCCCGACATGTCGCCGGTGAGCAGGTCCGCACCGCCGATGCCCACTACCAAGACGATGAGTACAAGCATGATCAGGATCAAGACAAGCGTCGTCAGCCAGTACGGCTTGCGGTTCAGTCGCCCGCGAAACGAGAAAAGCAATTGACTCATCGGCATGGCCCAGCCCTCACGTTCGAGTCTCCCAGATGTTCTGATTTCAACCCAATTCGCGGGGCAGTGCCAGCCTGTTTGCGAACTCGCACACGGGTTATTGCGCGGCGAGCGGATCGGGACCGTAGCGGTTCGGGCCGACGGTGCCTCTGCGGAATCCGAAATCGACGAGGAGGATGAGGCCCATGATGCCGACCGGAATTGCGATCGCGTAGAACAGCGTGTTCGGGTTTTCCATTGGACCTGCCAGGTCGAGGAGCACCAGCAGGTTGAGGAGGGTAGCGACCGCGACGAACAGGCCGGCGACCCAGGTCGGCACGTTGCGGTCATGGCCGCGCTTGGCAAAGACCGCGAATTCCGGATAGGCGATGATCAGGCTGACGATCGAGCTCCAGCGTTCGCCCATCGCAAAATGTGCGACCAGTTCGGGCACCGACAAGGACAGGAGCGCGATCCAGAACGGCTTGCGGCTGATGCGGCCTTCGATGCTGGTCACGCGAAAAGGCCGCCCGGATTTCGCTTACGCTCAATCCGGGCTACGTTTTCTCATCAGTCCCGCAACAGCTCGTTGATCGAGGTCTTGGCGCGCGTCTTCTCGTCGACGCGCTTGACGATGACCGCGCAATAGAGGCTTGGCCCGCCGTTCTTGCCGGGCAGCGATCCCGGCACCACGACCGAATAGGGTGGCACCTCGCCCTGATGGGTCGCGCCGGTCGCGCGATCGACGATGCGGGTCGACGCGCCGATGAACACGCCCATCGACAGGACCGAGCCTTCGCGCACGATGACGCCCTCGGCGACCTCGGAGCGGGCGCCGACGAAGCAGTTGTCCTCGATGATGACGGGCCCGGCCTGCAGCGGCTCCAGCACGCCGCCGATGCCGGCGCCGCCGGAGATGTGGCAGTTCTTGCCGATCTGCGCGCAGGAGCCGACGGTCGCCCAGGTGTCGATCATGGTGCCGGAATCCACATAGGCGCCGATGTTGACGAAGGACGGCATCAGCACGACACCGGGCGCGACATAGGCGGAGCGCCGCACGATGCAGTTCGGCACCGCGCGGAATCCGGCCTCGCGAAAGCGCGCCTCGTCCCAGCCTTCGAACTTGGAGGCGACCTTGTCCCACCACACCGACCGGCCGGGACCGCCGGGAACGACGCTCATGTCGTTGAGGCGGAACGACAGCAGCACCGCCTTCTTGAGCCATTGATTGACCGACCAGTTGCCGTTGTCGCCCTTGACGGCGACGCGCACCGCACCGCGATCGAGCAGATCGAGCGCCGTCTCCACCGCGTCGCGCACCGCCCCCTTGGTGGACGGGCCGATGCCGTCGCGCTTCTCGAAGGCGTCGTCGATGGTCCTGGCCAGTTCGGCGTGCGACATGGGAGTCCCCGGCGGTTAAGAGCGCGTTTTGTCGAGGGAAGGGCGGGGGATGTCAAGGCGAACCGCGGCCACGAACTCGGTCGGACTCCCTCTCCCCGTTCTTACGGGGAGAGGGTCGGGGTGAGGGGCAATGGGAAATCTGAATTTGAGGCAAGTCCCCCTCACCCGGCGCACTTCGTGCGCCGACCTCTCCCCGCAAGCGGGGAGAGGTAAAGCCAGCGGCACGTGTGTGCTAATGTCTGCTCACTCGCGCTGCTGATGGGGTGACCTTTATGAGTGCAAAAATTACGGGTCTCTTGGCTTTCACGCTGCTGTTCGCTGCCGATCCGGCCCTGGCGCATCACGCCATGGGCGGCGCGACGCCGACGACGTTCTGGCACGGCCTGCTGTCGGGGCTCGGACATCCGCTCATCGGGCTCGACCACCTGGCGGCCGTCATCGCGGTGGGTTGCCTGGCGGCGACGCAGCCGAAAGGCGCGCTGCTCGCGGCCGGCTATGTGATCGCGACCGTGATCGGGGCGGCCGCGCATATCGGCGAGGCGACGGTGCCGAACGCAGAGATATTCGTCGCGTTATCGGTGGTTGCGCTCGGGCTGATCGTGTTCCGCAAGCAGCCGCTGCGCCGCGATGTCGCCTTCGCGCTGTTCGCGGCCGCTGGCTTGATCAACGGCTATGCGCTCGGCGAGGCCATCGCCGGTGCCGAGCGCACGCCGATCCTCGCTTATTTCATCGGGCTCGCGGCGATCCAGACCGCCATCGCGCTCGCGGTCATGTTCGGCATGCGCCTGCTCACGGCGCGCGCATCGCTGCAGTTGCTGGCGGTCAGGGTGATCGGCGCCTTCGCCGTCGGCGCCGGCGCCGCCATCCTGCTGCAGCGCTACGCGACTGGCGCTTGAATGGCACCACGGACGAAAATGGTATTGTCGAGAACCTACACCCACCGGTAATCCCGTGATGCGTCTTCGCGCAAGAGTTCGAACCGTGACTGGAAAGACCAGACACCTGCAGGGTGTGCCGACGACTGATGGAGTTGAAATTGTTGAGCTGCCCGATCCGGTAGCGGTCGAACTAGTCGAGGAAGATGGCGCGTTCTTTTTGTTATGCCTTGATGAAGATGGTCAATGCATTGCTGACACGTGGCACGCCACTGCCGAGGAGGCAAAGGCACAAGCAAGTTTTGAGTTTGGTATTGAAGAAGCTGACTGGAGGGAAACTGGAACCCGCCATTGACTCTCCGCTCATTCCCGCGAAAGCGGGAATCCAGGAATCTTATCTTTTAAGTCTGGGTCCCCGCCTTCGCGGGGACGAGCGGAAGATGAGCCGAGACGAACTTAGCCGCCGTTCAGCCGCTCCCGCAGTACCTGGTTGAAGGCGTCGGGCGCTTCGTACTGCACCCAATGCCCGGCGCCGGGAATGACGTCGAAGGTCGCGCCCGGGTGGAATTGCTCGAGCTTCTCCCGCCGCTCCGGCAGATAGGGCGCGGCGGTGGCGTCGTGCTCGCCCCAGATGCTGGCGAGGCGGCCCTTGAACCCCGGCAGCGTCTTCGAAAGGTCGCCGGTCGGCGTGATGTGCTTGCCGCGCACGCGTGACCGTTCGGCATTGTTGAACTGCATGTAGAGCGCGGAATCGTCGATCGTGCTCGGATCGTGGACCATCAGGATGCCGAGGTTCCTGCGATGCGCCGCGCGCTTCTCCTCGTCGGTGGGCAGCCGCCGCCATGATTTCATCGGCGCCAGTTGGGGGCGCGGCGCGGTGGTGCCGGTCGATCCGACCAGCACCAGGCAGGTGAGCCGCTCGCCGGCGAGCTTGGCCACATAACCGGAGATCAATCCGCCCATGGAGAAGGCGGCGACCGCGAAGCGGTGGTCCGGCCCGAGGATCAGATCAATGCCGGCGACCAGCGCCGCGGCGACCTTCGCCGCGCTGGTCGGCAGCGCGGGGCTCGCGGATTCGCCCGAGCCCGGAATGTCCGGCACCAGCAGCATGTAGTCGCGCGCAAGGTCCTCGATGTTGCGCATCCAATGCATCCAGCTTCCGGTGCCGCCATGCAGCAGCACCAGCGGATCGCCGCTGCCCCAGATGCGCCAGACCAGATCGCCGTCGCCCACCGGGGTGGTGCGGCGGACGCTGGTCTTGTCGAGGGTTTCGATGAGGGCGGGGCGTGAGTTTGTTTGTGTTGTCATGCTTCATAGTAGGTGGAGGCTTCGGCCGCGAGCGAGGATCGCAACGGAACGCGCGAGGCGTCGTAGCCGTAGAGCCAGTCAGGGTTGGTTTCGTCGCGCATCCAGGTATTGGCGCTGGAGCCGGCCTGCACCATGCTCGCGCGCGGCTTGCGCGTCTGCTCGTAGATGCGGAAGGCGCCTTCGAGGGTGTCGGACTGATCGATCGCGCGGGCGAGCACCGCTGCGTCCTCCAGCGCCATCGCCGCGCCCGACGCCATGTAGGGCGTCATCGGATGGCAGGCGTCACCAAGCAAGACAACTCTCCCCTTGGACCAGGCCGGCAGCGGATCGCGTTCATAGATGCCCCATTTGTGCACCAGCGGCGCGGCGGCGAGCACGCGCTGCACGTCGGAATGGAAGCTCGCAAAGGCGGCGCGCATCTCGGCGAGATCGCCGGTCATCGACCAGGACTCTTTCGTCATCCAGTCAGCGCTTTCGGGCTGGCTGGCCCCGACATAGACCTCGTCGCGCTCGGCGGTGACGAAATAGACCACGACATGACGATCCTTGCCCCACCACTTGGTGGGCGATGGGCTTATGTCGATCCCGCGCAGCAAGGAGACTGGAAACGTGGTGCGGTACGCGAGGCGCCCGGTGAAACGGGGCTGCTCCGGGCCGGCGACATGGTCGCGAGCAAGCGAGTGCATCCCGTCGGCGCCGATGACGGCATCCGCCTCGGCCTCGCTGCCATCGGCGAAGGTGAGCTCAACGCGCGCGCCGCGCTCCCGGATGTGCGTGAGCTTCTTGCCAAGCCTGATGCTCTGCGGCGGCACGATCGACGCCAGCGCGTCATGCAGGTCGCCGCGGTGCATCGTCAGATAGGGCGCGCCGTAACGCGCCTCGACCTCGCGACCGAGCGGATGGTCGTTGGTGACCTTGCCGGAGAGGGCATCGCGATTGAGCGAGGTCTCCGGCGCGAACGCGACCTGCCGCGTGCGCTCCTCGATGCCGAGCCAGCGATGCACCTTCAGCGCGTTCGGGCTCTGCTGGATGCCGGCGCCGACGCGGGCGAAGGCGTCCGCCTGCTCGTAGATCACCGGCTCGATGAAGTACTTCCGCAGCGCCGCCGCAACGGCGAGGCCGCCGATGCCGGCGCCGACGATCGCGACCGAGAGCTTCTGCTGGTTCCGCATGTGGTCTTTCTAGCGCGTATTCCGATGACATGTATTCATAGCGAGCGGCAAACTCCGTCCACCCTCCCCTGGAGGGGGAGGGTCGACGCCGAGCGAACGGAGTGAGCAAAGGCGGCGGGGTGGGGTGAATTTACAGGCGTTCACCCCACCCCGCCTGCGTTCGCTTCGCTCCGCAGGCGACCCTCCCCCTCCAGGGGAGGGTGACCGAGCAAGTGGCTCGCGCCGAGTCCATTTCAACGGAACATGCTCTATCGCTTCGGCGCGATGGATTCCAGGAAGGCGACGAGGTTGTCGGTGACGTGATCGACGTGGGGATCATCGCGGCCCGCGAGTTCCCAGTCTTCGCGGAACACCTCGCGGGTGTTCTCCGGCACCACCAGCACCGTGGTCATGCCAAGCCGGTGCGGCACCGCAAGGTTGCGCGCGAGATCCTCGAACATGGCCGCGCGCTCGGCTTTGACGCCATGCGCCTTGAGGAAGCGCTCATAGACCGCCGGCGAGGGCTTCGGCTCAAGCTCCCCCGCGACGATGTCGAACACGTCCTCGAAATGCCGGTCGAGCTGCAGCCGCGCCAGCACGGCGTCGGCATGGCTGCGCGTGCCGTTGGTCAGGATCAGCTTGCGGCCGGGAAGCTGTTCGATGGCGGCGCCGAGCGGCGGGTTCGGCGTCAGCGGCGAGTGATCGACCTGATGCACGAAATCGAGGAAGTCGTCGGGCTTCATGCCGTGCTCGGTCATCAGCCCGCGCATCGAGGTGCCGTAGCGCTTGTAGTAGTCCTTCTGGAGCCGGAACGCCTCCTCATGACCGATCTTGAGGAAGTCCGCGATGTAGTCGCGGATGCGCTCGTCCACCTGCTGCCAGAGATTGACGTGGTGCGGGTAGAGCGTGTTGTCGAGGTCGAACACCCAGGTGTCGACGAGGTCGAAGGAGCGCGGCGCGGGGCGGGCGGACGCAGTCATTATTTTGGTGGCGTTACGGCGGCCGGGTCGCTTTGTCTAGCGGCGTCCGCGCGAGAAGGAACACGCGGGTCCCCTCCCTGCGAGTCGCGGCGGCCGGGGATTATTTTGGATCTTATTGCACCGGAACCGGACGTCTCCTCGGTTCCACGAGAAAAGCCCTGCCTTTTCAAGCGATTGAGTAATACGTTGCGGAACACGGCAGATTTGCGGCATGGTAGACCGGTCGTTCGGGGGTCCACGTTTTTTTTGGCGAGAGTAGGCACATGCAGGCGCCCCGCGTCCTGATGGTGTATCCGCGCTTTAGCTCCCATTCGTTCTGGAGCTATCACGCGTCCTGCGAATTTCTGGGCGCCAAGTATCCGACCGCCCCTCTCGGGCTGATTACGGTCGCGGCGATGCTGCCGCCGACCTGGGACGTGCGGCTCGTCAATCGCAACACCGAAGAGCTCACCGAAGCCGACCTGCAGTGGGCCGACATGGTGATGACCGGCGGCATGATGGTGCAGCAGCCCGACACGCTGCGGATCATCGAGATGTGCCGCGCCCGCGCCACGCCGGTGGTTGTCGGCGGTCCCGACGCCACCTCGAGTCCGCACGTCTACAAGGCGGCGCATTTCCAGGTGCTCGGCGAGGCCGAAGGAATCATCGACAAGTTCGTCGAAGCCTGGAACGCCGGTGCGCGCGAGGGCGTGTTCATCGCGGAGCCGTTCAAGGTCGACGTCACCAAGACGCCGGTGCCGCGGTTCGAGCTCCTGAAATTCGACCAGTACCTCTATGTCGGCCTGCAATATTCGCGCGGTTGTCCCTTCACCTGCGAATTCTGCGACATCATCGAGCTCTATGGCCGCGTGCCGCGCACCAAGACGAACGAGCAGATGCTGGCGGAACTCGATCGGCTGTATCAGCTCGGCTATCGCGGCCACGTCGATTTCGTGGACGACAATCTCATCGGAAACAAGAAGGCCGTGAAGGCCTTCCTCCCGCACTTGGTCTCCTGGGCCAAGGAGAAGAACTATCCGTTCGAATTCTCGACCGAGGCTTCTATCAACCTTTCCGATGACGACGAACTGCTCTCGCTCATGAGCCAGGCGAATTTCTTCCTCGTGTTCGTCGGGCTCGAAACGCCGAATACCGATGCGCTAGTAGCGATGCGGAAGAAGCAGAACACCCGGCGCAGCCTGGTCGGAAGCGTTCACAAGGTCTATTCCCACGGTATCTTCGTGACCGCCGGATTCATCGTCGGCTTCGACACCGAGAAGAACAGCGTCGCCGACGAGATGGCCGCCTTCATCGAGGACTCGGCGATACCGATCAGCCTTGTCAGTCTGCTGACGGCGCTTCCGAATACGCAATTGACGCGCCGGCTGGCCAAGGAAGGGCGGCTGCATAGCGGCCACGAGCTCATGCCCGACGGGCTGAACGACACCTGCGGCCAGGGATTGAATTTCGACACCCTGCGGCCGCCGCGCGACATTCTGCGCGACTACGTGGACATCGTGCGGACGGTGCTCGATCCGGTGGCCTATTGCCAACGCATCCGGCGGCTGGTCGGGCTGCTCGACTACTCGCGGCGGTCGGACGAAGCCATGCGCTCAAACCGGCGCTACGGCGTCGAAGGCATCGTGATGATGAAGCGGCTGATCGATCAGATGCCGGAACACGGGCATTTGTTCTGGCGCACGTTCGTGGACTGCATGGCAATCAATCCGAGGGCGCCCAAGACCGTCATCATGCTGATGATCATGTACCTGCACCTGGGGCCGTTCGCCCGCTCGATGGCTGAGCAGATGGAATTGCGGATCGCGGAGATGGAGCGCAGCAACGCCTATCAGTCGCCGCAGGAGCGCCAGGCCGCCGTCGCCCTCCACTAGGTTGGGCGCGCCATCACCGGCGCATCAGCGTGCCGGCGCCGTGGTCGGTGAGCAGCTCCAGCAGAACCGCGTGCGGCACCCGCCCGTCGAGGATGACGACGCCCTCGACTCCCTGCTCGAGCGCGTAGAGACAGGTCTCGACCTTGGGGATCATGCCGCCGGAGATGGTGCCGTCGGCAATCAGGCGGCGCGCGTCGTCGGCGGTGAGCTGGTGGATCAGGTTCTTCGACTTGTCGAGCACGCCGGGCACGTCGGTGAGCAGCAGCAGGCGTTTCGCTTTGAGCGCGCCGGCGATGGCGCCGGCGAAGGTGTCGGCATTGACGTTGTAGGTGGTGCCGTCGTTCGAGGTGGCGAGCGGCGCCAGCACCGGGATGAGATCGCGTCCGAGGATCTGGTTGAGCACGGTGGCGTCGACCCGCTCCGGCTCGCCGACGAAGCCGAGGTCCACCTCCTGCTCGATCTTGGAGCCGGGATCGGCGACGCGGCGGCTGATCTTGCGCGCCTTGACCATATCGCCGTCCTTGCCGCACAGCCCGACCGCCTTGCCGCCGGCCGCGTTGATGAAGCCAACGATCTGCTTGTTGATGGAGCCCGCCAGCACCATTTCGACGATCTCAATAGTGGCGGCGTCGGTGACCCGCAGGCCGTCCTGGAATTCCGACTTGATGCCGAGGCGTTTGAGCATGCCGCCGATCTGCGGGCCGCCGCCGTGCACCACGACGGGATTGATGGCGGTCTGCTCCATCAGCACGATGTCGCGGGCGAAGCTCCGTGCCATCTCCTCCTCGCCCATGGCGTGGCCGCCGTATTTCACCACCACGATCTCCTCGTCGTAGCGCTGCATGTGCGGCAGCGCCTCCGACAGGACGCGGGCGATATCGTGGGGCGTGACGGTCATGTTGCGGTCCTCAAGCAAGAACTCGTTTTCGATCCGTCATCCTAAGGTGGCCGCCATAAGCGCGTTTACGCGCGTATTCGACGCGCAATGGCGGCCCTCGAAGGATGCACGGCCCGGGCCGTCGCCCTTCGAGGCTCGCTTCGCTCGCACCTCAGGGTGACGGATCAAATACAGGATATCGTTCGGCGGTGCCTTTTAGCGGGCGGGACGGCGCGGGGGAAGGGCGGAATTGCGGATGCGGCGGCGCCGGGGCCGCCCCCTGTTGCTTTCGACGCCTTCCTCTGGTCGGCTAACGCACTCGATGACGAACTGGCCAGGCGCGTGAACCACAAGACGACTGAAGGCGACACCGCGCGGCCGCGGGCGGAGGGCGATACCCGTTCGTTGACGATCCTGATGCTGTTCCTCACGGTGATGGCGGCGCTCGCGGTCCCGATCCTCACCCACCCGTTGCCGCCACTGACCGACTACGTCAACAATCTGGCGCGCGCCCACGTGATCGCGACCATCGGCTCGGACCCCGACTTCCAGCGGTTCTACACGATCGAGTGGCGGATCATCCCGAATCTGATGATGGACCTAGCGGTGCCGGTCCTGAACCGGTTTATGGGCATCTATCGCGCCGGGCAGGTGTTCACGCTCGCTGCTTTCGTCCTGATCCTGAGCGGGACGTTCGCGCTCAACCGCGCGCTGTTCGGCCGCTGGTCGGTGCTGCCGATCGTCGCCGGGCTGATCATCTACAACGAAGTGCTGCTGGTCGGCGTGATGAACTATGTGTTCGGCATCGGCCTTGCGCTCTGGGCGCTTGCAAGCTGGATTATGCTGCGTGAGCGGCCATGGCCGTGGCGGTTCGCCGCATCAACGCTGTTCGTCGTGGCGCTGTTCTTTTGCCATTTGTTTGCCCTCGGTCTTTACGGGCTTGGCCTGCTGGCCTTCGAATCCCATCGCCTGTGGGCGGCACGGCGGGAGCCGCTGGCGCCCCGCCTTTTCGATTTCGTCGGCAGCGGCGCGCCGTTCCTCGCGGCGGCCGGGTTGCTGCTTGCAAGTCCGACCATGGAGCTTGCTGGCGAGCTCTATTGGGAGCCGTGGGGCAAATTCCAGGGACTGCTGCTCGCGTTCACAGTCTACGACCATTCCGTCGCCGCGGTCTTGATTGCGGCGATCGCGCTCGCGGTCGCCTGGCTGAGGTGGCGCGAGCTGATCCATCTGCATCCGGTCGGATGGGCGCTGCTTCTCGTTGGCGGCGTGATCTATCTGGCGATGCCACGCGAGTTGTTCGCCACCCATCTCGCTGATCAGCGGCTGCCGATTGCGCTGGCATTCATGCTGATCGCCTGCACCGATATCGATCTGCAGCAACGCATGGTGCGGCAAGCGCTCGCTGCCTTGTTCGTTGTCTTGCTCGCCGTCCGCCTCGCCGAGGTGCAGGTCTCATGGAACACGCTGGCGCACCAGACGTCGGAATTCCTGCGCTCGGCGCGCTCGCTCGAGCGCGGTACGCGCGTCCTGGTCGTGCATGGCGACCGGACCGCTTACGAAGCCGGCACCGTGAGCGTCTTCGGTCTCCTGCATGCGGCCTCGCTGGCGACCATCGAGCGCTCGGCACTGGTGTCCACGGAGTTCGTCGTCACCGGAAAGCACGTGCTGCAGGTGCGCGAGCCGTTCCGCCGGTTTGTCAATCGGGAGGACCGGATCCCGCCATCGGTTGACCGGCTCGGGCCTGCGGCAGGCCCGATCGACGAGACCGAAACAATCTACTGGAGTCAGTGGCCGCGTCATTTCGACTATGTCTATGTATTGTTCACCAGGCCCGGCAGCGCCAATCCGGATGCAGCCCATCTTGCGCTCGCGGTCGATGGGCCGGGCTTTCAGCTCTATCGCGTGATCCGGAAGTCTTGACCGATCCGAGCATGCATTCCAGCTTAGGACGCGGCCGTCTATGCCGATCATGTAGATCGCATAATCAATGACGGCATCAATTAGCAGTTGGAGATGTCGGCTATCCTGCGGCGGCTTCGTACGTTTCGGACTTGGCACAGAAACCCCATATGTGGCGATGGCTAAACGCAGGTCCGGGCCAGTTGTTCCAAGAAGCGGCGCGGCCTGCCGGAGTCTATGCCCTCGCTAGGAACTGCCGCGCTCGGCGCACAGTCGCGCGATGGCCGCGCGCAATTCGGGAATGCCGGCGCCGCGGCGGGCGGACGTCGCCAGCACCTCCGGAAAGGCGGCGGGATGTTTCGCGAGCGCCACGTTGATCGCCGCGATCCGCGCCTCGAGGTCGGACGCCTTCACCTGGTCGGCCTTGGTCAGCACCAGCTGGTAGTTCACCGCTGCCTTGTCGAGCGTCCGCATCACGGCGTCGTCCACCGGCTTGAGTCCGTGCCGGGCGTCCACCAGCAGATAGACGCGCGCGAGATTGGCGCGGCCGGCAAGGAAGGCATGGATCAGGGAAGTGCAGGCCTTCACCTTGCCCTTGGAGGCGGCGGCGTAGCCGTAGCCCGGCATATCAACCAGCGTGAGCGGGTCAACCGATGTGCCGGCTGTAGGGCCGGCGAAGAAGATCAGTTCCTGGGTGCGGCCGGGCGTGTGCGAGGTGCGGGCCAGCGCATTGCGCCCGGTGAGCGCGTTGATCAGGCTCGATTTGCCGACATTGGACCGCCCGGCAAAGGCGATCTCCAGACCGCGCATCGGCGGCAGCGCCTCGTATGTCCCAGCGGCGGAGACGAAGCACCAGTCGCCGGCGAACAGCTTGCGGCCGGTTTCGATCTCGGCGGGGGTGTAGTCGCTCATTTCAATTGCCACATGAGGCACATCTTCGAGGGCCAATGTCTCTACCACGCCTTTACACCGATCTGGCGAACTGGTGGCCGCTGTTGTCGCCGCCGGACGAGGACTACGCCGCCGAAGCAGCGGTGACCATCGACATGCTCACCGCCACACTCGGCGAATGCCCCGCGACCATCCTCGAGCTGGGGTCGGGCGGCGGCAACAATGCCCTCTACCTCACGCGCCACGCCCGGATGACGCTGGTCGATCTCGCGCCCGGGATGCTCGAGGTCAGCCGGCGGCTCAATCCCGATGCGGAGCATATCGAGGGCGACATGCGGACGGTGCGGCTCGGGCGGACATTCGACGCCGTCGTGATCCACGATGCGGTCATGTATCTCCTCACCGAGGACGATCTCGCCGCAGCGCTTGCGACCGCGCATGCGCACCTGAAGCCGGGCGGCGCCGTCATCGTGCTGCCGGACTGCGTCAGCGAGACCTACCGGCCGAATGTCGAAAGCGGCGGCGAGGATGCGGAGGATGGCCGTAGCATGCGCTACCTCATCTGGTGCCAGGAGCCCATACCCGGCGCCACGGAATTCCATGAGGATTTCCTGATGCTGTTACGCAAGCCGGACGGCTCGGTCGAAGCCGTTCACGACCGGCATACGTTCGGGGTATTTCCGCGCGCGGCGTGGCTCGCGGCGTTCCGGCGCGCGGGATTTGCCGCGCCAATCGTGCGCAGCGACCCCTGGCGGCAGGACGTGTTCATCGCCCGCAAAGAATGAGCGAAAGCGGGATCAGCTCTCGGCTTGTCTTCTTCTTGCCGAACAGCTCCTTGATGTTGTCCCACAGCTCGATCTTCGCGCCGTGGCTGTGCATGATGAAGCTCTGCTGGGCGACCGATAGCAGGTTGTTCCAAGCCCAGTAGATCACCAGCCCGGCCGAGAAGCTCGCCAGCATGAAGGTGAAGATCAGCGGCATCCAGTCGAAGATCATCTTCTGCGTCGGGTCCGGCGGCGCCGGGTTGAGCTTCATCTGGAACCACATCGTGATTCCCATGACGATCGGCCATACGCCCAGCATCAGGAACGGACCGGCGATCGGCACCACCGACGGATCCCAGGGGATGAGTCCGAACAGGTTGAAGATCGTCGTCGGATCCGGCGCCGACAGGTCCTTGATCCAGCCGAAGAACGGCGCGTGGCGCATCTCGATGGTGATGAACAGCACCTTGTAGAGCGCGAAGAACACCGGAATCTGGATCAGGATCGGCAGGCAGCCCGCAATCGGATTGATCTTCTCCTTCTTGTAGAGCTCCATCATCGCCTGTTGCTGCTTCACCTTGTCGTCGGCGTAGCGCTCGCGGATCGCCAGCATCTCCGGCTGCACCGCCTTCATCTTCGCCATCGAGGCGTAGGACTTGTTGGCAAGCGGGAAGAAGAAGAACTTGATGATGACGGTGATCAGCAGGATGGCGACGCCAAAATTGCCGAAGTAGCGAAACAGCCAGTCCATCGCCAGGAACAGCGGCTTGGTGATGAAGTAGAAGTAGCCCCAGTCGATCAAGCGGTCGAATTTGTTGAGCTTGAGCTGCTGGTCGTAGCCGTCGACGATGGCCACTTCCTTGGCGCCGGCAAACAGTCGCGCATTGGCGGAGCCGGTGGCGCCCGGCTGGATGGTCTGCGGATCGAGCAGATAGTGGGTCTGATAGGTTTTCGTGGTGCCGCTCTGACCAGCCGAAAAGACCGCCTGGATGGCGGCGTCGTTGTCCGGCATCAGTGTCGCCGCCCAATACTTGTCGGTGATGCCGAGCCACGCGTTGGTGGCCTTGAACGGAATTTGCTTCTGCTTTTCGATGTCGGCGTAGGTCACCTCCTTCAGGCCCTGATCGCCGAGCACGCCGATCAAGCCTTCATGCAAGATGTAGAAGCCTTCGAGGTGCGGATGACCGTGCCGCGAGATCAGCGCATAGGGATAGATCGTGGCCGGCTCCGCGCCCTTGTTCACGACGTCGTCGTGCACCGTGAACATGTATCTGTCGTCGACCGAGATGGTGCGGCGGAATTCCAGGCCCTGGCCGTTGTCATGAACGAGGGTGACGGGGCGGCCGACGCCGAGCGTGCCGGCGCCCTGTTGCTTCCAAACGGTGTCGCTGTTCGGCAGCGGCATCGTGGTGCCGGCCGCCGCGACCCAGCCGAATTCGCCATAGAACGGCAGCGGCGCGCCCGACGGCGACAAGAGCACGACCGGCGGCGACTTCGGATCGACGGTCTCGCGATACCGCGTGAGCAGCAGGTCGTCGATGCGGCCGCCCTTGAGATTGATCGAGCCGGCCAGCCGCGGCGTCTCGATGCGGACGCGCGGCGAGGTGGCGACGGCAGCCTCGCGAGTCATGAGCCATGGCCCGGCGCCGGCTAGTCTGGCCCGGCGCCGGGCGGTCGGTCTGGCCCGGTGCCGGCTGGGTGGCGGTGGGAGCCGGCTGCGTGGTCGGGACCGGCGTTCCCGGCTGCGGGACCGGCTGCGTCTGTTGCTGCTGCTGTTGCTGCTGTTGTTGCTGCTGCTGCTTTCGTTGCTGCTCCATGTTCGGCAGGCCGAAAAAGAGCTGCCATCCGATCAGCACGACGGCTGACAGCACGATGGCGAGCAGCATGTTCTTCTGGTCGTTCATCTCAATCGATCCGTGTTGCGCCCGCCATCCGGCGGATCGCCAGCGCGCGTGCCCCCTGCCTTTTCTCCCCCACTTGCGGGGGAGGGAGAGGAGGGGGGCGTGGAACGCTGACGCTCAAGGCGTCGCAGCGCGTTCCTGAAATCCTCGATCATATGGTCGAACTGCCTGCTCAGCGCGGTGCGCCGTCCAACCAGCACGTAGTCGTAACCCGACCGCAGACCACCTGCCGCCGAACGTCGCACGATGTCCCGCAGCCGCCGGCGCACACGATTGCGCTCGACCGCGGTTCCGACCTTGCGCGACACCGTGAACCCGATCCGGGCCGGCCCTCCATCGTCGCGATTGCGTCCCTGCAGCACGAAGGCCGCCGTCGCAACCTTGGCCCCGCTGGCTGCGGCCAGGAAATCCGCCCGCTGCTTCAGCCGGACCATCATGCGCGGGTTTCGGGGATCAGGCGCTAAGCCGCTTGCGGCCGCGATTGCGCCGGGCGGCGACCACCTTGCGGCCGCCCGTGGTCGCCATGCGGGCGCGAAATCCGTGACGGCGCTTGCGCACAATTTTGCTGGGTTGATAGGTCCGCTTCACGGGTGCTTCTCCGCCTGGATCAGGGTGTTGCCGAAGATCGCCCCGGAGCGAGGCCAAACCCGGCTTCGCGCCCGAAAGAAGCCATCTGTGGGGATCGCCGGCACTTTTCAAGTCCCGCGGCTTATAAGGGAGGCCGCCCTTGCTCGTCAATGGAACCGGGTCTTGGCGCAAGTCGGTGAACTCCCTGCACAATCGGCTCAAATCACGGTGAGATGGCGGCGCTATCGAACGCCCTCATGTATAGAGGTCGACGGTCCGCGATTACCTTGATTACGCTGCGTCCCAGCGGGACCGGCCATATCGACCGCTATTGGAGTGACGATGTCCGAACTGCCCGCCAAGGCGACACCGGCGCCATCGGTGGTCCGCCGCTGGCTGCCGCTGGTTGCGATCGTGGCGGTGTCGATCATGGTCATCGCCATCGGGTGGGACCGCAAGATCTCCTTCGAGACGCTGGTTCGCCACCACAGCGCGGTCCACGCTTTCATCCTGGAGCACCGGGTTGCAGCGGTCGCGATCTATGTCGCGATCTATATGGTGGCCGTTGCGCTCTCGCTCCCCGGCGGCCTGGTCCTGACGCTCTCGGGCGGCTTCCTGTTCGGCGGGCTGGTCGGGGGAACTGCCGCCATTATCGGGGCGACCGCCGGCGCATCCATTATCTTCATGATCGCGAGGAGCGCGTTCGGCGAGCATCTGGCGCGGCGCGCGGGACCGCTGGCCGAGAAGCTCGCGGACGGGTTCCGCGCCGACGCGTTCTACTATCTCCTGTTTCTGCGGCTGGTGCCGGTGTTCCCGTTCTTCCTGGTCAATCTCGTTCCGGCGCTGGTGGGTGTCCGCTTGCCGACATTCGTCGCGGCCACCGGGATCGGAATCATCCCGGCGGCCTTCGCGTTCGCCTTCGTGGGCGCGGGGCTCGACAGCGTGATCCGCGCCCAGGGCGCGATCTACAATGCCTGCCTCGCCGCCGGCGGCGCCGGTTGCCACCTCGATTTCGATGTGAAGGCGGCGGTGACGCCGCAACTGCTGGGCGCGCTGGCGGCCCTCGGCGTCGTTGCGCTCATACCGGTCGCGGTGAAGCGGATCCGCGCGCGGCGCATCGCCAATTCGTCCGGCTAGAAAGCTGCGGGAGGTCGCCGAGGGGAGGGAATGACGGAGCGCATCACACCCGACATCTGCGTAATCGGCGGCGGATCCGGCGGCCTCTCGGTCGCGGCCGCGGCCGCCGCTTTCGGCGTCCCGGTCGTGCTGGTCGAGAAAGGCAAGATGGGCGGCGAATGCCTCAACTCCGGCTGCGTGCCGTCAAAGGCGCTGATCGCCGCCGCCCGGCGCGCCCATGCCGTCCCCGGCGCCGAAGCGTTTGGCATCACGGCGGCGGCGCCGCAGATCGATTTCGCCCGCGTCCATGATCACGTGCAGAGCGTGATCGCCGCGATCGCCCCGAATGATTCCCGAGCGCGCTTCACCGGCCTCGGCGTGCGGGTGATCGAAGGGGAGGCCCGCTTCAAGGACAAGCGCGTCGTCGCGGTCGGCGACTCCATCGAGATCAAGGCACGCCGCGTGGTGATCGCGACCGGCTCGTCGCCGGCAATTCCTGCAGTCCCCGGATTCCATACCGTGCCGTTCCTCACCAATGACTCCGTCTTCGACCTGACCGCCCTTCCGCAGCACCTCATCGTCCTCGGCGCCGGCCCGATGGGGCTCGAGCTCGCACAGGCGTTCCGCCGGCTTGGCGCCGCAGTCACCGTGCTGGAGGCGGCCACGGCCCTTGCACGTGAAGATGCCGAGTGCGCGCGCATCGTGCTTGAACAACTCGCCGGGGAGGGCGTTGTGTTGCGCCAGGGCGTTTCCGTTGCGCGCGTCGAAGCGGACGCGTCGGGCATCGCGGTTGTCCTCGGCGGCGCGTCCAACTATGAGCGCATCGCGGGCAGCCATCTCCTGATCGCGACCGGGCGGCGTGCCAATGTCGATGGCCTCGCGCTCGACGCGGCCGGCATCGCCCACACCGCCGCAGGCATCGTGGTCAATCGCGGGCTGCGCACCAGCAACCGCCGCGTCTATGCCATCGGTGACGTCGCCGGCGGGCCGCAATTCACCCACGCCGCCAACTATCATGCCGGCCTGGTCATCCGGAATGCGCTGTTCCGGCTGCCGGTGAAGGCCGATGCCAGCCTGATCCCGCGCGTGACCTTCACCGATCCCGAGCTGGCGCATGTCGGCCTCACCGAGGACGAGGCGCGCGGCGTCCGCGGTGCCATCCGGGTGCTGCGCTGGCCGCTGAGCGAGAACGACCGCGCCCAGGCCGAGCGCCAGACCCGCGGCCACATCAAGGTCATCACCGACAACCGCGGCCGTATCCTCGGCGCCACCATTGTCGGCGCCGGCGCTGGCGAGTTGATCGCGACCTGGGCGCTGGCACGCGCGAATCGGCTCAATATCCGGGCAATTGCCGGTACCGTGGTGCCATATCCGACCTTTGGAGAGATTGGTAAACGGGCCGCCATCAGCTATTTCATACCGCGTTTGACGAGCATATTTGTGCGGCGCATCATCGGGTTCCTGCGCCGCTTCGGGTAGCCGGCGGCGAATACCCGCTTCGCGATCGACCATGGACAAGGCGACGAACCATACCGAGGTGAAGACCGGGGCAGGGCTCAGGCGGCGGCTCGCCGCGCGGCTCGGCCTGTCCGACAAGCTCCTCGTGCTCACGATCCTGTTCGTGATGATCGCGGAAGTGCTGATCTATGTGCCGTCGATCGCGAACTTCCGGCTGAACTGGCTCCGCGACAAGCTCAGCGACGCCTATACCGCCGCGCTGGTGCTGGAGGCGACGCCGGAGGTGCCGGACGGCCTGACCCAGCAGGTGCTCGACAGCATCGGTGCGCGCGCCGTCGCCATGAAGATGGGCCAGCAGCGCCGGCTGCTGATGGTCGGCGACATGCCGCCAACGGTCGATCACGACATCGACTTGCGCGACGTGTCCTGGCACCGCGCCATCATCAATGCCTTCGGGACCTTGCTGTCGAGCGACGACGAGGTCATCCGGGTGCTCGGCAATGCGCCGCGGGGCGGCGAGTTCGTGGAGATCATCCTCGACGAGAGGCCGCTGCGCGCGGCGATGCTGCAGTTCTCCAGCAACATCCTGGTGCTGTCGCTGATCATTTCCGCCATCACCGCGGCGCTGGTCTACCTGGCGCTGCACTATCTGTTCGTGCGGCCCTTGCACCGGATCACGGCCAACATGACGGCGTTCCGCGCCGATCCGGAGAATCCCGCGCGCATCATCGTCGCCTCCCGCCGGCAGGACGAGATCGGCACCGCCGAGCGCGAGCTCGCGGACATGCAGCGCGATCTCGGGACGCTGCTGCAGCAGAAGACCCGCCTCGCGGCGCTCGGCCTCGCGGTGTCCAAGATCAACCACGACCTGCGCAACCTGCTCTCGTCCGCGCAATTGTTCTCCGACCGGCTCTCGGGATCGCAGGACCAGCAGGTGCAGCGCTTTGCGCCCAAGCTCATGCGCGCGCTCGAACGCGCGATCTCGTTCTGCGAGTCGACGCTGTCCTACGGCCGCGCGCAGGAGCCGCCGCCGGACCGCCGGCTGATCGCGCTGGAGCCGCTGGTCCAGGAGGTGCGCGAATCGCTGGAGCTCGCGCCCGACACGCCGATCCGCTGGATCAGCGCGGTCGAGCGCGGTCTCATGGTCGATGCCGACCCCGACCAGTTGTTCCGCACCGTGCTCAATCTCGCGCGCAATGCGGTGCAGGCGCTGGAGAGCCGCGACGCCCGCGATCCCGGCCGCGACCAGATCCGCATCACCGGCCGGCGCGAAGGCGCGGTGGTGGAGATCGAGGTGTCCGACACCGGTCCCGGCATTCCGGAGGCCGCCCGCGCGCACCTGTTCGAGCCGTTCAAGAGCTCCACCCGCACCGGCGGCTCAGGCCTCGGCCTGGTCATCGCCGCCGAGCTGGTGCGCGCCCATGACGGCGACATCCGGCTGGTGGAAGGCACCATCGGCGCCACCTTCCGCGTCACCATCCCCGACCGCGCGGTCGAGCTCATGGCGCGCCGCGGCGAGCGGGCCCGCGCCTGAAATTCGATCTGTGCCGGCGCCTGCGGGCGCGCCCGGCGCCGTTCCGGCTCCCTTGCCATCGCGGAACGGACCCTATAGCTATGGCGCGTTCCGGGCGCGTTCCGCTCCCGGACTCTCGCGCAATCCGCCGTTCCCGGTGCGATGCGCACGACGCGCCCGTAGCTCAGCTGGATAGAGCACCAGACTACGAATCTGGGGGTCAGGAGTTCGAATCTCTTCGGGCGCGCCAGCAACCCATTCAGGGCATTCAATTCTAGATCAATGTCTCTCGTCCTTCGCGGTAACAACGGGGGCCACTGCCCCCAGTCCGGCGCAGGGCCTGCGGGCAAGCAATCCCCGCGCCCGCTGGCCCATTCCGGCGGGGCCATTTTTGATTTTACGGACTGTCGGGCGCAGAATTTTTCGATGGCCGGAACTGGAGCGACTTTAAGATTTGCCGCCGGGGCCGCCCGCACGAACAGCGCCGGTGCTTTTTGGAGATGCTACCGAGTCGTTGGTGGGTTTCCACGGCGCAATGGTTTCGATGATGATGTTTATTCCGGCCAATACGCTCTCGATTTCATTTTGCACGCGCCCAACCTCCGACTTCAGGAATTCTTGCATTCGCTGGAGTTCGGACGCCAGTCCTTCGAGTTCGCTGACCGAACTGGACGCTAACCGCGCTACGGAGGACCTGATTTGTTCGGAACCAATCTCGGTCTTAGGAGCGACCTTCGGCCTCGCTTGCTCTACCAAATTGCTGACCTTGGCTTCCACCGGAAGCGACTTCTCAGCGACTGCCGGAGATGTTGGAGCATTCATCCGCTTCTCCTTACTTGGATTTGGTTTGTCTCACCCCTATCCGAACGATATTTTCAGTCGGGTTAACGTTCTGGTGCCTAGGTACCTGCGGGGCTACTAATCGAGCCCGTTCAGCTACCGGGTAGGTAGGACCGTCTGGCGTCGTGCACAGCGATGCATGAACGCCGCGGGGGCGAGGCCAAGCGAAACGGCAGCACGCTTTTCGTTCTCGAACCTTCAATCATCCCCTCAACAATGTTCGATGGCGACGCGCGAAAAAGTTAGCGGAACGCGCCTATCGCAACGTGACGCCTGAAAGGCTCATCGCCGCGCTCGACCACAAATGACGGCATCTTGTCCGCGGAGCAGCCCCTCCTTATTTCCATCATGGCACGCGTGCCATCGTCCTCCTTCTACTGGTACCAGGGCCTGACGGTGGATTCAGAGCTTGACCTCGGGAGCCCATGATGAACAACCGCAGTTCGCTATCTCTCCCTGAACTCGAAGACCGCATCGCCATTGTTCGCGACAACATCCGGCAGCTGGTTGAGCAGGCCGCCGCATTCTCAGGCGCTGCCGATGAAGCTCGCAACGCGGACCGGATCGCGCAGCAAACGGAAGAACTTGAAAGGCTGACCATGGAACGCGATGCGCTACTGAAGAAATAACCGGACATCGCAGGAAACTGGAGTTGGCATCCGCGCGTTAAGGAGAGATCCACGGAGTGAGTTCAATGAACAGCAGCCAGATCAAAGAGCACATGGAAGTGATCGGAGCCGACGGCGTTCATGTCGGGACCGTCGATCGCGTTGAGAACGGCAAGATCAAGCTCACCAAGGCGGACAGTGGCGAAGGTCGGCACAAAGGCCATCACCACTTCATCGACCTGGGCCTGGTCGCCGACGTCGAAGGACAGAAGGTTCGCCTTTCGGCCAACGCGGCGGTCGCAGTCGCCTTCGAAGAAGAGAAGTCGGCAAAACCGTCCTGAACAACTGGACCGCACACCAACCGCTGCATCGATCATTGCCGCCTGCCTTACGGTTGGCCATGTTCGGTGTTTTGGATTCAGGAGTATTTTCGACACCGCGCCTCCGTGGAGCAAGACCATTGGGAGCAAGGCATAAGGCTGTCGCGGTATCAATTCTGTTGGCAGTTGCCGTTGCCGCTGACCCGGTGCCGGCAACCGCCCAGACCGTCGGCAACGTTAAGCTCGGCGCCTCGGAACCTGCGACTTTGGCCGCGCCGCGCGACGTATCGCTGGCTGAAATCTGTGCCACCCTGGAATCGGTCGCGACGCTGCATGACCTGCCGCTGCCGTTTTTCGTGCGGCTGATCTGGCAGGAAAGTCGTTTCCGAAGCGACGTGATAAGTCGCGCGGGTGCGCAGGGGATTGCTCAATTCATGCCCGGAACGGCCGAGTGGCGCGGCCTCTTGGATCCGCGCGATCCAATTCAGTCACTGCACAAATCCGCGGATTACCTGCGCGAGCTGCGCAAGACCTTCGGCAATCTTGGTCTTGCAGCTGCCGCCTATAACGGCGGCTCCGGACGCGTCGAAGCGTGGTTGAGCGGGCAGGGTGGCTTGCCGCGCGAGACCAGACGGTACGTCGAGATTGTGACGGGTTTTTCGGTGGATGACTGGCGCACCAGGAATGAAGAAGAGGCCACCGAGATACTGAGCATGCCGGCACAGATTCCTTGCCCGTTCATTGCAGACAGTGGTGGCGAAGCAATGCGTCGTCAGAAAACTCTGCGCTTGAATGCGTCGCTATCGGGGGAACGACCAGGGCATTTGCCGGCGGGTGGTTGGTCGGTTCAAATCGCGGCCAACTACGTCATGGACAAGGCGCACGCGCAGTTGGAGCGCCTGGAGGACAAATTCAAATCAATATTGGGTGCGCGCAAAGCCATTGCGGTCAGCCGCCCCGTGGCGGGGCGGGGAAGAGCCCCGATGACGCGCGTCGTCATTGTCGAGAATAGCAAGGCCGACGCCGTCGCATTGTGTGCCCGCTTGCGCGCTGTCGGCGCACCTTGTGTGGTAACCCGCAACCTGTGACCGGAGAGCAAGGCCTCGCAGATAAAGCGATCGCTGATCGGGCGGTCGTGACTATTTTTTGCTCTGTCCCTTAGCGAGCCCGCTATTGCCGCCGGCTCCCCAGGAAAGGCCGTTGCCTTGGCCGGGGCCGCCGCTAAGCGCGCCACTTGTGCTGTCGCTGCTAATTCCGCCCGAAGTGCCCGCACCCCAATTCCCTTCGCTTCTCCCAGACTCGCCCTGGACCCACGGGTGGACCGTGACGCCGCGGTCGGCTCCGAACGAGTGCCTCAGAGAAAAACCGCCTCCGACGCCGCTGCTTTCGCCTTGAGCGAAGGCTGAAACGCCGCTCAACCCAAGGCTCGCAATACCTGCACATAACGCCAGCCGCCACTTTGCCATTTTCGCCCCCATTGTTCTCCGAGCGACGGTGCAAGTCGGTGACACAATACATCCGCTCAACGCGCGTGCATAGGCTGTTCGAGTCGGTCGGCCGGCTGCTCTGACACGCGACGGTCCGATCATGCGGCAGCGCGTGCGAACCGCGCTGCGCCGGTGCGATACTTAAGTCCCAGGACGATGCAGCCCGGTGGCGTTCGCGCAAAAGGCCCGCCGATAGAGCGGTTTTCGCCGATCCGGCGGCCAGCTCGAAGCACGAATCCCAAGACGTCAGGATGATTCTCTGCGCCAAGCCGCGCGCGCAGAGTCCATGCCTGTTCGGCGAGCCTTTTTCGCGTGAAGGGGGCGATCCGCCGAGATCGATGATCGAGATCCTGTGGAGGCGCACATGCAACCCGTCCCCAACGATGAGCAGCCCACCACCCATTTCGGCGTGCTGGCGCGCGCCACCATGGTGACCTCCCTGATCGTGGCCGCTATTTCGGCCGTGGCGATCACGAGTCTGATCCAAAGCGACCGGCAGGCAATCGCGGAAGCCCGCCTGCTGCTTCGGCCGGCACCATCGATGGCTTGGGCCGACACCGGCTTCGGAGACCTCGGCCGATTCGGCTTTCTGGAGTTCGATTGGGATCCGGCGGCTCCGGGCGGAGTTCCCGGCTTTGATTTCGGGCGGCCCCGCACGCGGTGATGAGCCTTTTCCGGCAGTCGGAGCATCATTATGAGCGAATCACCCGTTCCTGACGGCCGGCCGCCGCGACGCGCTGCAGGCATGACATCGGCATCGTCGCATCCGGAGCTCTTGAGCGGCGAGCTTGCGATCCCGCCACGGCCCTTGGTCTCGATCACATCCCTGAACCGGTCGATCTCCTCCCCGGGAGAGCTTCGCGAATTGGGCGTGCCCGCCGTCCTCGCGGTCATGGCGCTGCTGTCGGCAATCGTATTCAGGCATGATGCCACCGCCGGCGATGACCATGTCGAGAAGCAGACATTGGCTCGCGCCTGCATGCAGTGGCACCTCGCGGCCGGCGCTGTCGCGGCGCGCCTGGTCCAGAGCACCCGCGACGCTGATCTGCTGCTGGTCGGCGATTCAATCTTTCGGATGCGGCGCGCGCGCCGGAATTGCGAAACCGGTTGGGTCACGCTGGCGTGTCAGGACTATCAGGCCGTGGCGGCGGGCGTGCCGGGCCAGGCGATGACGCAGCAGCTGTTTCCGTGTTCGCGGGTCGCGGCATCTCCATGACCGGATTGCAGACTCCGTTCTAAGGCCCGTCCGGGAGGCTGAGCGCATGAATCGCTCAGCCTCCATGCCCGCCGCCGCCAGGATTCGGCTCCGGAGTCCGGCCTATTTTCCCCCTAACCCATTGAATTAGCGTCATAAAAAATTACGGGGGCGAAGTGTGAGCTGCCTCACGTTCGTTCGCGAGCCTGCGATCTATCGTCCAGTCAGACGCACCAAAACGGCGTCCGCGGGACGGCAAGCAGGAGATGCAATCATGCTCACGCTAACAGGCAGGTCATTCACGTCCTCTCAAACTCCGCACCCTGCGGGCGAACACGCAGTGAGTCCAAGTCGTCGGGCCGCGCAGGCCAATGGCGGCGCAGACTTTCATGCCGTTCGCACGAACCTGACCTCGCGACAGCGCGATGTCCTCGCTGTCATGATGCAGGGAAAAAGCAACAAGGCGATCTGCCGGATATTGAATCTGGCCGAGCCGACGGTGAAGAACCACGTCACCGCCATTCTCAAGGCCCTGAAGGCGACCAATCGCACGGAGGCGGTCATCAAGGTCGCCAGAGCTTCGGCCGCGTCGGCCGCCTCGATGTCCTATAGCTACACTGTCTCCGGCTATTCGACCTTTATCAACGCATAAGCGACGCGGAGACGAAAGGGCGGACAGGCCCCCCGTGGTACAGTCGGCGCGCCTCGTGTGCAAGGCGCACCACTCAGGCCGACACGGCTCATTTCGGTAGCGTTTCGCTTTATAAACCATCCGAATTTGGAACAATTCGTTGAGACAAATGTTCGCTGGTGCTAATTCTAACGTCGTACCGGAGACGCCCGAGCGGGCCCCGGCGGATGCTGAACGGCCCCTTCGTGGGTGCTCACACGTTTTTTGGTCAGTGCGGCAATGGACGCTCCGAAAAGAACAGGCGTTTCCCGGACCTTCGACAAGCGTGCGTTCCTCCGCGGCCATCCGATTTTTGGCGCGCTTGAGCCGGAATTGCTCAATCAACTGAGCTCCTACGCGATCCCGCGGTCGGTCAAGCGCGGCACCATGATTTTCGCAAGAGGCGATTCCGGAACCAGCCTGTTCGCGGTTTGCTCGGGCACCGTGAAGATCAGCGCTCCATCTGCGGACGGCAAGGGAGCTGTCTTCAACCTGGTTACGGAAGGCGCGATCTTCGGGGAAATCGCGGTGCTGGACGGCTTGCCAAGGACCGCCGACGCCACGGCGCTCACGGATTGCGAGATGATGGTGATCGAACGGCGAGACTTCGTCGCGTTGATTCACGAGCGAGCCGAGTTCGCGATCAAACTGATCGAAGTGCTGTGCCGGCGCCTGCGGCATACAACCGGGCAGCTTGAAGACATCATGTTTCTGGACCTGCCGGGGCGGCTCGCCAAGACCCTCCTGCAGGCCGCCAAGGATTCGGGGCCGCCTTTCGGTGGTAAAAAGATAGCGCTCACACAGCTTAACCTCAGCGAAATGATTGGTATGTCGAGGGAGAGCACGAACAAGCAGTTGCGCGCCTGGGAAAAGCTGAAATTGATCCAGCTTCAGCGCGGCGGCATCGTCATACTGGCGCCCAAAGCCCTGGAGACGATCGCCGCCACGGCGCGAAAGGATTGATTAGGGAATGCGTTGTCAAACCGTCGCATGTTGCCGGTAGGGCGTTTGGTCGCGCCTGTCGGGCCAGCCATTGGGTCCATTATTTGCTCCATAGGTCGAGATTCGAGAGAAGGCGAATGCTGAAGGCTGTACGAGTTGTTGCCGCCCTCGCCGGTGCCTATGCGCTATCCATTTTGCCCATTGGCGCGGCGGAGTATCCGACCCGTCCGGTGACGCTGGCCGTCGGGCTTGCGGCCGGCGGGGGGACAGACGCGGTCGCGCGGATATTGGCCGACTGGCTGTCGCGCAGTTTGGGTCAGCGTTTCGTCATTGAAAATCGCCCCGGCATGGGGGGAAATCTCGCCGCACAGTCCGTGATCAACGCGCCGCCCGACGGCCATACACTCTTGTTCATGGGCCCCAACAACGCCATTGCAACGTCGCTCTACAAACGTCTCCCGTTCGATTTCCTGCGCGACACCGCGGCGGTCGCCGGGGTCATGCGCCTCACCAATCTCATGGTGGTGCCGCGATCGCTCCCGGTGACAACGGTTCAGGAATTCATCGACTACGCGCGGGCGCATCCTGGCAAACTGTCGATGGCGTCGACCGGCGTCGGCACGTCGGTGCATCTGTCGGGTGAGCTGTTCAAAGCGATGACGAAGACCGAGCTCGTGCATGTACCCTACCGCGGCTCTGCGCCGGCCTATCCGGATCTCATCACCGGCACGGTCCACGTTCTGTTCGGAAATCTCACGGGTTCGATCGAGCTGGTCCAGGCGGGCCGGATTCGGGGACTTGCCGTCACGTCCGCGAAGCGGTGGGAGACCCTGCCGGACATCCCAACGGTCGCTGAAACCGTGCCTGGCTACGAGGCGGACGTCTGGTATGGCCTCGTCGCGCCAAAAGGCACCTCGCCGGAGATCATTTCCCTCCTCAACAAAACGATCAATGCGGGGCTCGCCGACCCCGGCCTGCGCACGCGATTCGAGCAGGCCGGCGGCCTGCCGATGCCGATGAGCCCCGGTCAGTTTTCCAAGATGATTGCCGACGAGACCGACAAGTGGCGAAAGGTCGTGGAATTCGCGGGCATCTCGGTCGATTAGAACTCGCTTCACAACCTGTTGAGGCGAATTGCCCTGTCTGGCGGTTCAAGCGGCTTGCCTTGAAATGGCGTATTTTTTCATCGAAAATCAACGTTGAATTCCGTACAGCTCGCCGGCCGTCCGAAATGGAGGTCGAATGAGGTGCCCTCACTGCGGCGCTGCCGTCGCTAGCGACAAGAAGTTCTGCGGCGACTGCGGGACCGCGCTGCCGTGGCAGTGCAGTTCGTGCGGTGGCGAGAATTCGGCGGACAAGCGATTTTGCGGCGACTGCGGGGCCGCGCGCGCGACCCTCTCCGACACGTCACAACCTGCTGCACAAGCTGCTGCGGCCGCGTCATCGCCCGAACGCCGGCTCATGACAGTCGTTTTCGTCGATCTCGTCGGGTCGACGGCCCTGGGCGAGCGGCTTGACCCGGAAGAGCTCCGCAAAGTCATTGCCGAGTTTCATGATTTGACCGGCAGCCTGATCACCGCATTCAACGGGTTTATCGCCCGCTACATGGGTGACGGCGCGCTCGTTTATTTCGGCTACCCGCAGGCGCACGAAACCGACGCCGAGCGGGCGGTCCGGGCAGGTTTGGCCATTGTCGATGCCATCACGCGTCTCAATACGTTGGCCGGTCCGCCCGGCACACTCAGGGTCCGCGTCGGTATCGATAGCGGCCTTGTGGTCGTCGGAGATCAGATCGGCTTCGGCTCGTCGCGCGAGACTGCGGTCGTGGGTGACGTGCCAAATCTGGCGGCACGTCTGCAGACGGCGGCTGAAGCCGGGACTGTCGTCATTTCGGAGGCAACCCGGCTCCTTGTCGGCAACCTGTTCGACTACCGCGGACTGGAATTGTCCAACCTCAAGGGGCGCCGCGGGGTCGAACGCGCGTGGGTGGTCCTGAGAGAAAGCGTCATCGAAAGCCGCTACGAGGCCTTGCGTGGCGCGCACCTTCCTCTCGTCAACCGGACCGAAGAACTTGATCTGCTCTTGCGCCGATGGGACCAGGCCAAAACCGGCGAAGGGCGTGTGATATTGCTTTCGGGCGAAGCTGGCATCGGCAAGTCCCGCCTGGTCGCCGCGCTCGAGCAGCACGTTAGCAACATGGTGGGCCGGCCCGTTCGTTATCTCTGCTCGCCGCATCACCTCGATACACCGCTATATCCGATCATTCGGCAGATCGAACGCAACGCTCAACTTCAGCGCGGAGAGTCCTCAACGTCGAAATGGGAAAAACTTGCAAGCTCACTTGCCGGCGCTTCGTTGGACGATCAAGCCGTTCTGGCGGATTTGCTTTCGATCCCTTGTTCCGCGTCAGACGGCCTCAAAGACGTGCCGCCCCAGCGTCGCAAGGCGATGACCTTCGCGGCGATTGTCCGCCACATTAATGACCTGGCGGCGCAGAATCCGGTCCTGTGCATCCTGGAGGACATGCATTGGGCAGATGCCACAACGGCTGAGCTCATCGACCTCTTGATTGAGTCGGTCAAACAGCTGCCGGTGCTTCTCGTGGTCACGGCGCGCCCTGAGATGCGTCCCACCTGGGCGGCGCGGCCGCATGTCACGGTTCAGCTTCTCGGCGGCCTCGACGACCGGCTGGCCGCGGCCCTCATAAAGCAGGTTGCCGGCGGCCGAGATCTTCCGTCGGACGTCGTCGATCGCATCATTGCCCACGCCGACTGCGTTCCGCTCTTCATCGAAGAGCTGACAAACACCGTGCTGCAAAGAAGACAAGCGGATAATGGCAACACGGGAGAACCATCGTCTCCCCCTGGTTTGCTTTCTGCGGACATGGTCCCGCGATCGCTGCATTCTTCCCTGATGGCCCGTCTGGATCATTTGCCGCTTGGAAAGGAGGTGGCCCAGATCGGGGCGGTGATCGGCCGGGACTTTTCGTTCGACATGATGCAGACGCTGACGCGGCTCCCGGCCCGGCGGCTGGAGCTTGCGCTCGCCGAGCTCATTCAATCCGGAATTATCGTCGCGCACGGCCAAACGCCCTTTGCCACCTACACGTTCAAGCATGCCTTGGTGCAAGACGCCGCCTACGCGTCCTTGCTGCGCGAGCGGCGCAGGGCGATCCACCTCCGTCTCGCCGAGGAACTCGAACAAGACCACGCCAAGGAAGGCGCCCCCGAACCGCATTTGATCGCCTGGCATTTCGCCGAGGCTGGAGCACCCGAGAAATCCATCCACTACTATCGGCAAGCTGCCGAGCACGCGACCGGTCACTCGGCATTAGCCGAGATGGTCAGCCATTTTCGCAACGGTCTCTCGCAAGTTGCCTTGGTTCCGGAATCCCCGGAGCGGCATCGCCAGGAATTGCACCTTCAACTGGCGCTTGGGAGCGCGTTGATCGATCACAAGGGCTCCGCCAGCGAAGACGTGCGCACGACGTTCGAACGTGCCCGTGAACTTTGCCTGGCGCTGGGTGAAGTGAAACCGCTGCCGCGGGTCTATGATGGACTCGTGTTGAACTATCATTTCACCCATTCGGAGCCACAAAGAATCGTTCAATACACCAGCGAAATTGTGGATGTCTGCGAGCGAACCAACGATCGTCAGGCGTTGCTCATGGCGAGAAGGGCAGGGGCCCTTGCAAACCTGCTGCTCGGTCGCTTCGAGGCGGCGCGAGAGGACATGCAGCGTATCATCGACATGTACGAACTGGACCGCGACGGCCCGCAAGCCGGAATGAGTACGCGTGATCCAAAGGTTTCAACCTGCACTTTGCTTGGTATCTGCCTCACAATTCTCGGCTTCCCCGACACCGGCGCTGCGGTAAGCCTGGAAGGCGTTGAGCATGCAAAGAAGTTGAATCATCCCATCAGCCTCAATCTCGGACTGCGGCGCGCCTGCGTGCAAGGCATGTTGCTGAAGGATACGCGTATGGTGCTGTCGCTGTCTCAGCAGCTTGCCGAACTGCGCGAGGCATACGAGACCTATAAGGGAAGCTGGGAGGGCACGCTATTTCATGACTGGGCGCAACACCATGGGCGTCCCGTATCGGCGCACCTCGAAGGAATGCAGGCGCTGCTGCGTCAGCTCGATACGACGAAGAATTGGGCGTTGTTGCCGTTCTACATGACGTCCGCGGCCGAATTGAAGGGACTGTCGGGAGATGTGGTGGCTGCCACCGCGCTGTTGCAGAGGGCCGCCGAGCTCTCGAGCGCCACCGGCAGTCAATGGTGCGATGCGGAGATCATGCGCCTGCAAGCGTGCTTCGCGCCGGATCCGAAAGAAGCTCACCGGCTGTTTCGCGCCAGCTTGCTGAAGGCCAAGGAACAAGGTGCCAAGCTTTGGGAATTACGGGCGGCGGTCAAGCTGGCTGAATTGTTGCGCAGCCAGGGCGACGTCGGCGCTGCGCGGGATGTCCTGAAGCCGATCTACGATTGGTTCAGCGAAGGATGGGGCACGGAAGACCTGGTCGCCGCCCGAGCATTGCTCGATGAGCTCGGGTGACGCCTTGGCTGCCGCGAGCCGCCGACTATTTCTTCCCCTCATGGCGGACCGAAGGGCGTCCATGGAAACCGTCGTCCCCGTGCCGGACGAAAAAGACGGCCAGGACATAGCCCGTGACGAGCGTGGCGAATGCGAGGGCACCGAGCAGTTCGTACATTGTTGTTCCTCTGACCGCTGGATCGATGCCCGCAGCATGTTTGAGAGCTCGCGCGCCGTAAATCATCCGCATGGATGATCGGTCCGCCGGTCACATACAGGACTAAAGTATCGGGCGGGCGCGTCACCCGGCCGGGGCGCGGCGGCCGGACGGTTTGGCGGTGCGGCGATGGAACTTCGCTTCACGGTTGATGCGCTGGCCGGATTGCCCGGCGGCGTCGATGAGTGGATGGTTGCCCAGATAGGCTTCGAATTCGGCAGCCGGTAGCGGCTTGGAATAGAGATAGCCCTGCGCTTCCTCACATTTATGGTTCAGGAGGAACGCCGCCTGGGCGTTCGTCTCCACTCCCTCCGCGATCACTTCGAGGCCGAGATTGTGCGCCATCGCGATGAGTGAGCGCACGATCGCGGCGTCGCCGGCATCGTCGGTGATCTTGCCGATGAAGCTGCGGTCGATCTTGATCCGCGACAGCGGGAAACGCGTCAAGTAGCTGAGCGACGCGTAGCCGGTGCCGAAATCGTCGAACGCGAGCTTGATGCCGCGATCGTGAATCTTCTGCAGCACGGCCGCGTCCTCGAAGTCGAGCGCGACGTTTTCGGTGATCTCCAGCTCCAGCGCGTCGGCGGGCAGACCGGTGTCCCGCAGCGCCTCGATCGACGTCATGCAGCAAGGTATCGTCGCGCGAGCTGGGTGGGGAAAAGATTGATCGCGATCCGGCCGAGATACAGGCCTTCCGCGCGCCAGGTGGCCATCTTGGAACAGGCGCTGTGGATGATCCAGCGGCTGACCTCGGGCGCGATCGCGCTCGCGGCCAGCGTGTCGATGAAGGTGGCGGGCGCGAGAATTCCGGCAACCGGATGCCGCCACCGCAGCAGTGCCTCGGCTCCGATCACCGCCGCCGTCCGCGAGCCGGACCTGCGGCTGGAAATACAGCTCGAATTCGTTCTCCGAATAGGCGCGCCGCAGTTCGAGATCGAGGCTCCGACGTGCCTGCGCCTGCGCCCGCAACACCGGCAGGAAGAATCGATAGGCGCGACGGCCGGCCGATTTTGCCTGATACAGCGCAAGGTCGGCATTGGCGATCAGCTCGTCGACGCTATTGCCGTCGTTCGGCGCGATCGCGACGCCGGCGCTGCCACCGACGTGCAGGACGTGATCCCCGATGATAAACGGCTCGGTCAGCCGCTTGAGCATTGCCTCGACAATCTCGCCCACGACAAGCGGATTGCCGCACCCGGGCATGATGACGATGAACTCATCACCGCCGAGGCGGCAGACCTGGCCGCGGTCCGCCGCAACGTCCACCAGGCGCTGGCCGACCTCGATCAGGAGCTGGTCTCCGGTCGAATGGCCGAGCGTGTCGTTGACGTCCTTGAAGCCGTCGAGATCGAACAGGGCGATCGCCGTCGGGCTGCCGTCCCCGCTCAGGAAGCGACCGAGCTCCTTTTGAAGGGTAAGGCGGTTGGGAAGCCCGGTGAGCTGGTCATAATGCGCAATGCGCTTGAGCTGCTCTTCAGCGCGCACCCGATCCGTGACGTCTTCGTACGCGCGCGCGACACCGCGCACGGTGCCGTCGGCATTGTACATGGCGGCGGCGGCGGCGCGCACGTCGACTTCCTTGCCGTCCTTGCGCAGCCGCTTGAGGTGCAGGTCGCGCACGATCTCGCCGTTCAACGCACGCGACGATCAACCCGACCGATTCCGGACCAGCCGGCGGCGGCATCTGCCGCGCGTGCCGGCCGATGGCTTCCTCGGCGCTGTAGCCGAAGATGCGCTCGGCCGCCCGGTTCCAGACGAAGATGCGCCGGTCCGGAGCTGAGCAGACGATCGCCACCGGTGACGCATCGATTACCGCCGACAGCGTGTCTTTGGCCTGCTTCAGGTCGTCGGCGGCGCGGCCGGCGTCTTCCTCGCGTTGCTGGAGCGCGGCCGCCATCTGGTTGAACGACGCCGCGAGCAGACCAACTTCGCCGTCGGATTGGACGCGCGTGCGGTGGCTGAGGTCGCCGGCGGCAAGGGCGGATGCGTCATGGCCGAGCTGCCGCAGCGGACGGACGATCTTGCGGGACAGCATCCAGGCGATGCCGAAAGCCGATCAAGAGCGCGACAAGAGTGAAAAGCAGGCCCACGCCCAGCCGCCACATCACCGCGGCGAACGCGGCATCCGCCGGCAGCCCGACCGAGACCATCCATGGCACCTGTTCGGTCCGCGCCGAGCCGGTGATGCGTTCGACATCGTCCGACCAGCGGACCACTTCGCTGAAGTCCCGGGCGGCGTAGTGCCGGGCGACGGCGGCGGCATCGCTGAGATCGCGGCCGATCCAGTTCGGGCCATCAACGCTGTGCGCGATGACGACCAGCTTCTCATCAACGATCCGAACCACGCTGCCACTCGGGAGTTGCACGGTGTTCAAGGCGTCCTGGAATTGATCAAGCCGCGTTCCGACGGCAAGCACGGCGCGCAACCGGCCTTCGGTGTCGAGCGATCGGGACGCGCGAACGTAATAACCCATTGATTGCCCGCGCGCGATCGAATGACACCGCTGACGGCTTGATCGCGTCCTGCGATGATCTGCTGCAGATAGTCGCGATCGCCGGCAAAGAAACGTCCGGCGTCCGATGACGTGCCGATGTTGGTTCCGTCGAGCGAGAACAGCAGGAGATTGGCGACATAAGGCGGCAGCTCCGACTTGACCCTGCGCAGCAGGCCGTCGTTGGCGTCCATGTCCTTTGGATCCCACGACACCGCTACGCTCAGACCGGCCAGGAGGTTCTTGAGGTTGCCGATGTGATCGTCGACTTGGCCGGCGATCAGGCGCGCTTCGTGGATGGCGCGCTGGACGGCGCTATCGTGATCCGTGCGCCATTGATTCCAGAGTCCCACTCCGATCAGAGCGGTGAATGGAATGACAGTGGCGACGACCAGCCCGATCAGTCGCGATCGAATGCTGCGAAGCAGCATCATTAACCCCTTTTTGCGTTGCCCTTGGAAACTAATTGGCGGGAATTTCGGGCCGGTTCAAATGCTTCCGGCTGGACCGGATTTTCTTGATAGGTTTAATCCGAGATTAAGAATCGGGGTCCGGCCGGTATTTCCTTGGGAACGGCGAAGCCCGGACGTCGCGCGGAGCAGGGATGTTGAATCGGGCAGGACAGTCGCCGGTCCTGATTGTCGGCGGCGGCATCGGCGGCCTGGCGGCGGCGCTCGCGCTCGCCCAGAAAGGCGTCCGTACGCAGGTGCTCGAACAGGCGCCCGAGTTCAAGGAGGTCGGCGCCGGCATTCAGCTCGGCCCCAACGTCTTTCGCATGTTCGACGTGTTGGGCCTGACCGAGGCGGTCAGCCGGTTTGCGGTCTTTCCCGAAAACCTGATCATGCTCGACGCCATCAGCGGCGAGGAGGTGACGCGGGTGCCGCTCGACGGGCGGTTTCGCACCAGGTTCAACCATCCCTATGCCTTGATCTACCGGCCCGACCTGCTTTCAGTCCTGCTGGAGGCGTGCCGCAGCAGCGACCTCATCGAACTCCAGACGTCGCGAAGGTCGTGGCGGTGGATGAGCGCGGCAACGGCGTGACCGCGCGCACCGACGATGGCCGCAGCTACGACGGCGCGGCGCTGATCGGCGCCGACGGACTCTGGTCCACGATCCGGCAGCTCATCGTCGGCGACGGCAGGCCGCAGGTCGCCGGCCACGTCACCTACCGCGCGGTGTTGCCGACCAAGGACGTGCCGGAGCATCTGCGCCGCTGGTCGATGACCTTCTGGGCCGGAGAGAAAGTGCATTTCGTGATCTATCCGCTGCGCGGTGGCGAACTCTACAACCTCGTCGCCGTGTTCCACTCGAACCGTTACGAAGAGGGTTGGGACAGTTTCGGCGATCCCGCGGAACTGCATGAGCGGTTCGCCAGGACCTGCGAGCCGGTGCGCACGCTGCTGGGCAAGATCGAGAGCTGGCGCATGTGGGTGCTGTGCGACCGTCCGCCGGTGAAGAATTGGAGCACGGGCCGCATGACTCTCATCGGCGACGCCGCCCACCCGATGCTGCAATACCTGGCGCAGGGCGCGTGCATGGCGATCGAAGATGCGGTATGTCTCGCCAATCGGGTCGAGAGCGCGCAGGGCGACTACGCGGCGGCATTCGAGGCCTATCAGGCGGCGCGCTATCTGCGCACCGGACGCGTACAGATCATGGCGCGCGTCTATGGCGAGTTCTATCACGCGAGCGGCGTCGCGCGCGAGCTGCGCAACATGATGCTGTCCGCGCGCACGCCGGAGCAGTCGTTCGAGGCGATGGAGTGGCTCTACGGCGAGGACCACGGCCCGACCGGATACGGGCGGGTGTTCACAGACAGCAGGTCGACAGGCGCTATGGCTTCGGCGGACTGATCAGCCGAGCCACCAGCAAGACGATCACCGCAAGCACGCCGAGCATCGCTGCGAACCACGTGCCTGCTGCGGCGAGTGCCGCGGTGCCGGCCCAGGCGATCGAGGAAAACGCCTCCGCAAACGTAGCCACGCGCGAGGACGTCTGCCGTCGGCGGAAGTGGCTTCGCCTGGCCTGCGTGCGGAAGAAATGCTGGATCTGAATTGCCGCAGCCGACGATGCTACAATTGCCAGCGCAGTCACCACGGCGTGCCACAGCGATATCAGGGCGATGGCCGCAACGAACGGCAGGAATACGAGACCGATGATGCCGATGACGGCTTCGATCTTGGCGCGCAGGATCTGGGTGGCGGAGATCGGTGCGGTCGCGACCAGTTCAGGCGCGTCCTCACCCGAAATCGCCAGCCAGGCAAGCCCGCCGGCGAGCTGTCCCGCCGCCATGACCAGAACCGGCACCAGCACGACGACTGCGCCCGCGCCTTCGCCGAAGGCGCGCCAAAGCAGGAAGGCGGGCGGGACGAGATAGAGGATCTGCATGAGGGTCTGCGACACCAGCCAGGGGTCGCGACGCAGCAGCAGCCATTCCTTTAGCCGCAGTGCGCGCCGTGGCGTCGCCCGCCGGAAGCCGTTTGAATTCGAAAGCCGGCGGGTCGTGGTCGGCGATACGCCGGAGGCGGCGATGACGCAGTCGCCGAAGCGCGGAGCAAACAGTGCGATCGCGGCGCCGAGCAAAAGCGTGCTGAAGCCAAGGACGCCCGCCAGCGCCGTGGGGTCGCCGACGGCCGCCCGCGCAGGCCAGTAGAGAATGCTGCCGCTGTCCGGCGCGAACGCGAACAATGCGGACGACCCGAGCACGTCGGTCCTGGACAGGCTGCCGAGGGACTGGATCGCGGCAAGTTGCAGTCCGATCACGCAGGCCGCGCCGATGACTGCGGCCATGACCTGGGCGACGAGCCGCGTCTGCTTCGGCCCCAGCGTCATGAACAGCGCGATGGTGACCGCCACCGCGAACGCCGTGGCTGTGAGGCTTGCCGCCACCACGACCGCGTAGGCGGCGAGCCACCGCAAGCCACCGAGCGCCGCCAGGACGTTGATGAATGGCGAAGCCAGCAGCAGTGACATCAACGCCGTTGCCAGCGCCATGGTGGCGATGCGCACTGCGAACAGCGTTTGCGCGGCGGCCGGCGAGGTCAGGATGAGCTCGAGATCGGAACGCGAATAAAAGGCGCGGGTCACCGACTCCATCGCCTGCGACGCCATCAATGACCACGACAATGCCAGCATGCCGGTCATGACCACCAGCGTGGTCTTGTCGGGAGCAAGCGCGACCGCCGCGTAGCCTTTCACGATCGGGTAGGCCACAAGGTGCATGAGGGCGACGAAGACGGTCAGTGCAATGACCACGGTGGTCATGCGCCGTCGCCGTCCGGCCGTCATCATCGAAATCCAGTCCCGCCACGCCAGGCGGGATTCGTGACGGGCAAACCAGACGAGCGTCCCCGGATGGCTCATGCCGAAACGCCCTGGTTCGAAACCAGCGACAGGAATGTGTCTTCGAGCGTGGTGGTTCGCTTCCCCGCCTGGCCGCGCAGCTCCTCGAGGGTGCCCTCGGCGATCAGCCGGCCGCCGGCGATGATGCCGATGCGGTCGGCCATGCGCTCGGCGACTTCCAGGATATGCGTGGTCATGACGACGGTGCCGCCGTTCGAAACGCGCTCGCGCAGCACGGCCTTGACCTGGCGCGCGGACGCGGCGTCTAAACCGGTCAGCGGCTCGTCGAGGATGATCACGCGCGGGTCGTGCACCAGCGCGCCGGCCAGCGCCACCTTCTGGCGCATGCCCTTGGAGAAGCCCTCGCAGCGTTCATCGGCATGGGCGCCGAGATCGAGCCAGTCCAAAAGCTCGTGTGCGCGCGCCTCGGCGACTTCGGCATCGATGCCCCACAGCCCGGCCACGAAGGCGAGGTACTCGAGCGGTGTGAGCTTGTCGTAGACCATCGGTTCGTCCGAGATCCATGCCATGACCCGCTTTGCCGCGACCGGATCGGAGAGCGCGTCGATTCCAGAAAATCGCGATCGAACCGGCATCGGGCCGCAGCAACCCGACCACCATCTTCAATGTCGTGGTCTTGCCGGCGCCGTTGGGACCGAGCAGCGCATAAAACTCGCCCGCGCGGACGCTCAGGTCCAGGCGCTCCACCACCGGCCGGTCAAAGTACTTGGTGAGGCTGCGGACCTCGACGGCGCAAGCGGGCTGCAAACTCATCAGCACGTTTCGGGAACTCGTTTGAGATGTCCATGAATTGTCGTCGATGTTAATTCGTATAGGTTTCGACGGCGTGAATCAGAACGCAAGAAGTGTGGCTATCCCGGGGCACAAACGTCGGGTCTCGCGCTATTTCGCACAGCGGGCGTAAGATTACGCGGTCTCATCCTGCAGCGCGTGTTGCCCGCGCGGCTGTCTCGAATTTGGCGCCGAACTCTCTCAACTCGTCCTGATTCAGATCGCTGACTGCCAGCAGGCTCAAGCCCTGATCGTTCCAGCGCAAGGTGTTGAATCCTTGAAAGGTCTCGAGCCGGGCCGCCGGAAGTGTCCCACCAAGGTTCTGCACAACGAACAAATTAATCACGTGCACGCGGCGGCGGTAGACGATTGCGGCCGCTGGTTTGCCGTCAATATAGTCAAGCCGCCCTCCGATCAGCGTGAATCCTTGCGCCGTCAGGTCAACCACGGGCGGAGCAAGATCGATGCGACCGTTGAACCACGGCTTGACCGCGTGTTGGTCGCTTGAAAGCACGTCGGTGAGATGCTCCGCCTGCAGCGAGCGCAAATGCGCGGAAACCGCCTCGCTCAAAATGCGGTTGTCACGGTCCTGCCGGATGATGACTACGGTTACGCCGGCGGCCGCAGCGGCCGACATGATGCTGCCCAATGCAAAACCCTTGAGGAGTGAGCGCCTACTGGTGCGGGCGGTGGGCGCCGGGATGGCACGGTCGATGCGGCTGCGCAACGACGCAGGCGACGCGTACCGCAATTTATCGTCTTGCACCGCCCGCGACAGTTCGCGATATACCGTGAGCTCGGCCGCGCAGCGCGCACAGCCTGCCGTATGCGCCTCGACCTCACGGGCGTGCCCAGCGTCGAGTTCGCGGTCGATCAGCGCATGCAAGAGCACCGTCGCCTCATCGCAGGTCATGGCGTCGCCCCTTCTCTATGGCAATCCAGCCATCGCGCAGCAGGGTCCTCGCGCGCGCCAGCCGCGACATCACTGTGCCGACCGGCACGCCGATGACATCGGCGATTTCTCGGTAATTCAGCTCGTTGATCTCGCGCAACACCAGCGCTTCACGGAATTTATGGGGTAATTGCGCGATCAGCTGCGTCAGGGTCTCGCTGTCGAGCCGGCGCAAGACGTGCGATTCCGGCGTTTCCCGATCGTTTCCCCATATACTATCCACGCAGTTTTCAGCGGCTTCCAGACCGTCCATCGTCGTACCGGCGAGGGCGCCCCGCCGGGCGTACTCGGCGCGACAGACATTGCGCAGGATCGCCAACAGCCACGGCTTGATCGGTCCGCCGCGAAATGTCTCGAAGTGCCGGAACGCGCGCAAATAGCATTCCTGCGCGGCGTCCTCGGCGTCGGCCGGATTGCCCAGCAGATAGCGCGCCAGGGTGTAGACGTCATCGAGATACGGCAGAGCCGCCACCCTGAAACGCTGTGACTTGTCAACGTCACCGTCGCGTTCGGCCGCCATCGTCATAACCGCGCAATTCTGGATAGTCATGGCGGCACGTTGCTGCCGGTGACCACCTCCACGACGATGGTTCCGGTCATGTGCGGATGCAAGGCGCAAAAATACTTGTAGGTGCCAGGTGTCGTGAATGTGAACGAGAACTTCTGGTCGCTGTCGAGCACCTCCGATTTGAAGGCCCGCGTCGTCGCGTCCACCGTGTGAGGAATGTCGTCTTCGTTGGTCCAAGTCACCGTCGTGCCGGCCTTTACCGTCAGCGCGAGGGGGCTGAAGGTGAATTCGGTAATCTTGACCGTGGCATCTGCTGCGCGGGCCCGCCTCATCGCCACCGCAGCAGCGACGGCGGTGGCCAGCAGGCCCAGCACGAATCTTCTTGTCATGTTCGTTTCGCTGTCATGTCTGCGGGCCGTCATTGAAGCGGTGTGTCGACGATGGCCAGTCGTTGTTCGTTCTGCTTGAAGGTGACGCTGGTGATGCCGAGCATTTTGCGCAACTGATCGGCCGGGACGTTCATCGGCCCGGGCGATTTCGCCGTGCCGGGCGCCGGCTGCGGAAAGGCGGTCGAGCGCGCGGTATGGAACGTCACATTGCCTTCGACCTTCTGCATCACCTGATGGATGTGGCCGTTGAGCACGGTGACAGAGCCGAAGCGCGTGAGGTAGCCGAGCGCTTGCGCGCTGTCCTGCGTGCCCCAGCCCCAGTCCGGGTAGACCGTCCAGAGCGGGATGTGAGCGAACAGGACCATCGGCTGCGACGCCGAGCGGCCGTTGACATCGTTTTCCAGCCATTCGAGCTGCTCGGCGCCGAGATTGCCGAGGCCGCCGGCCGTCAGATCGAAGACGTTGACCAGACCGATGAAGTGCACACCGTTGGCGTCGAACGAATACCATCCGGCTCCCTTGGTGCCGCGGCCATAGCGCTCGCGATAGAGCTTCCGATCGGGATCGACAAAATCGTGCTCGCCCGGCACGTAATGCACGTCGAGACGCGCCCGCGAGATGATGTGCTCGGCGTCGTCGAATTCAGACGCCTTCGATAGATGCGAGATGTCGCCGGTGTGGATCATGAAAGCGGGCCTCACCGGGAGTGCTTTGACGCGCTCGATCGCCTCTTCGAGTGAGCCCTTGACGTTAGGATTGGCCGGCCTGTCGAAGCCGATGTGGCTGTCGCTGATCTGCAGGAAGGTGAAGCCCTGTTTTTCGGCGGCCAGCGCTTCGTCAATGATGCCGAGCGAAGACGGCACGCCGCTGGTCATCGTCCAGAGCACGCCGGTTCCGGCCCAGGTCATGCACTCCAGTACCCTTCGCCGGTTGGGGTTGTCGTTTTGGTCGTGCGCGCTCATGGCCAATCTCCCTGCGGTTGCGTGCTTCCGGGGACTAGATCGGGCAGCGCTGCCAATTATTCCGAGAAATGTTGCTCTCACTAAAGCGTGATGCGATTGGATGGAGTCGCCTGCTCTCCGCATTGACGGGCTTCGGGCCGGGTGAGTTGCGCCAGCGCCCGGATCAGCGCCCGTTCGGAACGGAACCGTTCAGCATTGGCGTTCCGATGTCGGTACCCGCGCGCCGACCGAGCGCGCGCATTATTCCGACATCGACATGAAGGTCGAGCGCGACCACAAGGGGATGCGTTACACCAAGAAGAACGGCGACCCTTACTAGGGAGCCAAGCAATGGCCACAAGCCGATCTCTAGGTTGTGCGACGTATCGAGAATGGCTTGGTTGAGCCATAATTCTGCTGAGGAATGTGACGGCCAGTTCGGAGGACTCCGTATGAGGACCGGGCGCAAAGACGTGTGGGCCAGTGGCGATGCTTATGAGCCTTACGTCGGGCGCTGGAGCCGTCTCGTTGCGCGTGACTTCGTCGACTGGCTTGAGGTTCCGGCAGGTCGACGTTGGCTCGACATCGGTTGCGGAACAGGTGCCTTGAGCCAGACCATCCTAGCGCGAGCTGCGCCGCAGGCGCTCATGGGCGTCGACCCCTCCGAGGGCTTCATAGCGCATGCGCGCCGGGTCATCGATGACACACGAGCTGAGTTCCAGGTCGGCGATGCGCAATCGCTACCTGCAGACAACCAAGCGTTCGACGTGGCCGTTGCCGGCCTCGTCATCAACTTCGTCCCCGACATGGCAAAAGCGGCTGCGGAAATGGTGCGCGTTACGCGCCCGGGTGGGACGGCAGCGGCTTACGTTTGGGACTATGGTGGCGAGATGCAAATGATGCGTCGGTTCTGGGATGCTGCCGTTGCTCAGAATCCGGCTGCCTTAGACAAAGACGAAGGCCGCCGCTTTCCAGTGTGTCAGCCGGAACCGCTGGCCGCCCTGTTCAAGGATGCCGGACTTGCGAATGTCGAGGTGCGCGGAATCGATGTGCCGACGGTCTTCAAAGACTTCGATGACTACTGGACCCCATTCCTCGGCGGCCAGGCTCCCGCTCCAGGCTACTGCATGGCACTGTTGGAGGATCGTCGCGCCGCGTTGAGAGACCGGGTTCGTTCGACTCTCCCCTTCCGCGACGACGGGAGCATACACCTGATCGCGCGCGCTTGGGCAGTGCGCGGCACCGCAGGGACGGACGACCGCTGAGCGGTTGAGTGCAATAGATGTTTTGCGACACACCGCGTCAGCGCGCTGGCGCCGACGATGCCGGCTCGATGCACGCGTGAGATGAAGCTCTTCCGCCACGGCAATAAAAATCGCAGGCGCCGATACTCCATCCGGATGGTTACAATATTTTCGTCTTAATTCTATCAACAATATCGACTTTGACATCTTTGCTGGCTGGGCCGCCGCTATCGGACAGGCAGCATACGCCGCAGCCCCATCTGAGGCGGAGCATGCGTGGAACAAACTGGCTCGGAAGCGCTTTGCGCAAAAGCCGGCGCTGGATCGGCTTGGAGATTCCCCATGGCCAAAACACCCTCCACGACCCGTAAGGCACAAGGAAATGTGTCCGCGGCGGCGGTGATGACCGTCACGCTCGAGGTCAACGGCGACAAACGGACGTTGACCGTCGCGCCATGGACAACTTTGCTGGATGCCCTGCGCGATCGTCTCGATCTGACCGGCACTAAGAAGGGCTGCGACCACGGACAGTGCGGCGCATGCACGGTGCTGATCGATGGGCGGCGCGTTAACGCCTGTCTGACCTTGGTCGTCATGAAGGACGGAGCCAAGGTCACCACGATTGAGGGCCTTGCCAGCGCCGGGATATTGCATCCTCTACAGCAGGCCTTCATCGATCACGACGCATTCCAATGCGGATACTGTACCCCAGGCCAGATCTGCTCGGCCGCCGGCCTCATCGCGGAGGGCAAAGCGACCACCCCCGACGAAATCCGCGAGTTGATGAGCGGCAACATCTGTCGATGCGGCGCCTATCCCAACATTGTCGCAGCGATCCAGCAGGCGATGACAGCGATGGGTGGGAAGTCATGATCAATTTTCAATACGCGCGGGCCGCCGATGTGGCCGATGCCGTGCGACAGATCGCGGCCGATCCGACGGCGAGATTCATCGCAGGCGGCACCAATCTCATCGACCTCATGAAATACGACGTCGAAAAGCCATTGCGGCTGATCGACATCACGCGGCTCCCGCTCAATGTCGTAGAAGAAACTCCCGATGGAGGCGTGCGCATCGGCGCACTGGTGCCGAACAGCGATCTCGCCTATCTGACGTTAATCGAGAAACGCTATCCGCTGCTGTCGAGTGCCATCCTGGCCGGCGCTTCGCAGCAATTGCGCAATATGGCTTCTACCGGCGGCAACCTGCTGCAGCGGACACGCTGCTTCTATTTCTATGACACCGCAACGCCCTGCAACAAACGCGAACCTGGCAGTGGCTGTTCTGCCATCAACGGCATCAATCGGATCAACGCAATCCTCGGTACGAGCGATGCCTGCATCGCAACGCATCCCTCCGACATGTGCGTCGCGCTCGCCGCGCTCGAAGCGAAGGTCCATGTAGCAGGTCCCACGGGAACGCGCACGATCGCGTTTGCGGATTTTCATCGGCTGCCAGGCGATACGCCGCAGCTCGACACCAACCTGCAGCCGAACGAGCTCATCACAGCAGTGGAGCTTCCGGCGCAGGGCTTTGCGGCGAACTACAGTTATCTGAAAATTCGAGACCGGCTGTCCTACGCATTCGCACTGGTTTCAGTTGCGGCTGCGCTGGAACTCGACGGCGGGCGCATCAAGGAAGCCCGGCTGGCACTCGGCGGTGTCGCATCCAAGCCGTGGCGCAGTCCCGACGTTGAAGCGGCGCTACGAGGCAAGACCGCCGATGAGCAGGCCTTCGCGCATGCAGCCAACCTGTTGCTGCGCGACGCCAAGGGATTTTCCCACAACGCCTTCAAGATCGACCTGGCGCGCCGCGCTATTGTCCGCGCCCTGACGCAGGCTGCCAATGGTACGCCCCAAATCCAGTCCAGCAAGAAGGTCCGGTGAGTGTCATGACATCTTACATTGGCACCCCAACCTCCCGCGTCGACGGACGCGCCAAGGTTACCGGCGCTGCCCAATACGCCGGCGAATTCAACGTGCCCGGCCTCGCCTATGGCAGCGTCGTCACTTCGACCATCCCGAAGGGCAAAATCGCGCGCATCGACACCCGCGCGGCGCTTGGCGTCGGCGGGGTGATCGACGTGATCACCCACAAGAACCGCCCGAAAATGGCGGCGACTGACGCAGCCTACCATGACGACGTGGCGCCGGCCGGCTCACCGTTTCGGCCGCTCTATGACAACAAGATCAAGTTTAATGCTCAGCCGATCGCGCTGGTGGTGGCCGAAGACTGGGAGATTGCGCGCTTCGCGGGCTCGCTGGTGCGAGTCAATACAAGGCGGAAGAATTCGTGACCGACTTGCATGCGTGGCTTGATGAGGCCTTCGTGATCGACAAGCCCGAGAAGCCGCGGGGCAATGCCGAGAAAGCCTACGCCGCGGCTGCCGTGCGCCACGAAGCCGAATATTTCATTCCGATCGAACATCACAATCCGATGGAGCTGTTTGCGGCGACGGTGGTGTGGAACGGCAATGGCAAGCTCACCGTCTACGACAAGACGCAGGGCGTGCAGAACGTGCAGCGCTATATCTGCAGCATCTTCGGCTTGCGTGCTGACGATGTGCACGTGATCTCGCCATTTGTTGGTGGCGCCTTCGGTTCTGGCTTGCGCCCGCAATACGAGGTGGTGCTGGCAGTCCTTGCAGCGCAGGCGGTCAAGCGATCAGTGCGTGTCGTGCTCACCCGTGAGCAGATGTACGGGCTCGGCTACCGCCCTGCCACGATCGAGCGCGTCGCACTGGGCGCCAATGCGGGCGGCACGCTGGACGCCATCGCCCACGAAGCCATTGCGATCACGTCACAGTATGAAGAGTTCGCTCGCAATGATACGGCGTGGTCGGAGATGCTCTACAAATCCGCCAACGTGAAGTACGTGCACAAACTGACCCGGCTTGACCTGCCCACGCCATCCGACATGCGGGCTCCTGGCGCCGCGACCGGCGTCTTTGCGCTCGAATGCGCGATGGATGAGCTCGCCATCGCGCTCAAGCTCGATCCAATGGAGTTGCGTCTGCGATGCTATTCCGATCGTGAGCAGAGCCACGATGTCCCCTACACCAGCAAGCAATTGCGCGAATGCTATCGCCATGGCGCGGCAGCGTTTGGCTGGGACAGGCGCAATCCTGAGCCTCGCTCGATGCGGGATGGACGCGATTTGATCGGCTGGGGGATGGCAACGGGCATCTGGGAAGCGTTGCAGGTGCCAATGGCTGCCCGCATCGTGCTGACAGCCAACGGCCATGCGGAGGTCTCGTGTGCCACGTCTGACATCGGCACCGGCACCTACACGATCATGGCGCAGGTTGCGGCCGACATGCTCGGATTGCCAATTGACAACATCACGGTGAAGCTCGGCGACTCGACGCTCCCACACGCCGAGGTCGAAGGTGGGTCATGGACGGCGGCCTCGGTGGCCCACGCCATCGCAACCACGGCCGATGAGGTCCGCAAGGAACTGCTGGCCTTGGCGCAGAAAATTCCAGGCTCGCCGCTCGCCAACGCGCAGCCGGACGATGTCCTGCTTTCGGGTGGAATGATCGTCAGCAAAAAGGACGCGAGCCGCGCTGTATCGATCGCTGACGCGATGCGGTATGGCGATCTGGATCGCATCGCGCACGAGAAATCGGCCGAATTCAAAGAGGACAGTGAGCATGCGCGAAACACACACTCGGCGATCTTCGCCGAGGTGAAAGTGGACGAGCAGCTCGGGGTCATCCGCGTCACTCGTATCGTCAACGCGGTCGCAGCCGGCCGCATCCTCAACGCCAAGACCGCTCACAGCCAAGTCATGGGCAGCGTTGTTTGGGGCATCGGCATGGCCCTTCACGAGAAGACGCTGGTCGACCACAACTTCGGCCGCGTCATGAACGCCAACATCGCCGAATACCATGTCCCGGTGAATGCCGACGTGCAGGACATCAAGGTGATTTTTGTCGATGAACCGGACAACACCGTCAATCCGCTCGGCATCAAGGGCCTGGGCGAGATTGGTATTGTCGGCGTTGCGGCGGCCATCGCCAACGCTGTCTATCACGCGACCGGAAAGCGGGTACGCGACCTGCCGATCACGCTCGACAAGCTGCAAGGGTGATCGTCCTTCCGGCTTTCCTGTCAGCGCGCCGGCGCCGCTTCGACAATCCCCACCAGCCGCGTGAGCTTTTCCGGATCGTCGCGCAACGCCGCCGATGGGCCGTCATGGACGATGCGGCCTCGGTCCATGATCACGGCGCGCTCGGAGAACCCGAGCGCCGCGCGGCTTGTTCTGCTCGACCAGCACGATCGACAGCCCGCTGTCGCGCAGCGTCATCCCGCGATGCGTCTCAGTTCCCCCACAGACTGATTGCTGCTGAGAGAACCATGGTAAATCCGAGCGCGATGCCGCTGGTGAATGCGACGCCGATATAGGGCTCGTACTCGGTATCACAGAAACGATGACACTGGCCGTTGCGCGGCAGGCAGTACCAAAAAATTCCGCTGGTGATCCCGAGCACGACGATGCCGGAAATGAGGATATGCATGCGGCCTTATGGCCTGTCATTGCAGAGGGGGATGAGCGCAACCGCCAGCGCCATGGCCAGCACGGGAATGATCTCGATGAAAATGTTCCAGGCCGACATCATGGGAGCGCGCCCCTGACCCGCTCACCTGCTACACGCGGTTGCTCAGGCGGTGCGCGGTCGATCGCATTCGGTGAAGAACGCGCGGCGGCCGCGGCGTTCCTGCTGATTCCAAGCAGCCACTCGGCCGTGCGCAGGAGGTCGGCGCGCGCGCGCCAGGATGACGTGGCCCAGTGCCGGGTCAGCAGTTGCCGCGCCTTGTCGGCGAGCGAACCGGATGCATCCGCTTCGGGGCGTAGTCGCGCGATCTCGACCATGCAATGATCGCGACGCTTGATCATCTCCTGGCGGCTGATGCGCTGGACAGGCGGCGTACCATGCGCGGGCTTCGGCGTCCGACCCGCCTTGTTGCGCAACAACAACCGCAGCACGTCGCCGGACATCGCTGTCCCCTCCCGCGCGCAGCCGGCGCCATCGGCAACCGGTCTCGCACCAATCGTCTCGATTGGAATTCAGGGGAGAAAAGCTAGGCAGCGTGCCCGTAAGGCCGCGAGTAGCATCTCGGCCTCGGCGCATAAATTTTCCGTAAGTCAGCGCCTAAAAACTGGGAGCGACCATTATTGCATCAAACGATAGCCAATCCCCAGCTCGGTCACCAGGATGCGTGGCCGGGTCGGGTCGACCTCGATCTTTTTGCGCAGGTTGCGAACGACAATTCGCAGATAGTGGGTATCGTCAAGATGGATGCTGCCCCAGACATGCTTCATGATCTGCGGGCGGGTGACGACCTTGCCTTGGTGCTGCGCAAGAATCTGCAGGACCAGATACTCCTTCGGACCCAGCACAAGCCTGCGGCCACCGATCGTGGCGGAGCGGGTCGCAAAATTGATCTCGAGCGCGCCAGCCTTGACGACGGGATCGCTGCCCTGCGGGATGGCACGGGGCCGCAGCGCCGAACGCACGCGCGCGATCAATTCTCCAATGCCGAACGGTTTGACCACGTAGTCGTCCGCACCGAGCTCCAGCAGACGGACCTTCTCCCGCTCGCGCGAGCGCACCGTCAGCACGATGACGGGAACGCTCGACCACATCCGCAACCGCTCGATGATTGCGGCGCCATCGCGATCCGGCAGGCCGAGATCGAGGATCACGAGGTCGGGCGGCTTCAGCGTTGCTGACCGAATTCCTTCTTCGGCATTCTCGGCCTCGTTCACCGTAAACCCTTCAAATTCGAAAGCCGCGCGCAGGAACTGCCGCACGGGCTGCTCGTCGTCGACGACAAGGATCGTGCCGCTACTCATGGCCCGCCGACCGTGCGTTCGGGTATCGCGGGCTCCCGCACGGGCAGGCGAATGGACACCACGGCGCCGCGATCGGCGCCTTCGCTGAAAGCATCGATCTCGCCGCCATTCGCCGTGACGAAGGCCTTCGCGATCCACAGTCCGAGGCCCGATCCGGTCACGTTCGAGGCGTGCCGCTCACCGCGGAAGAACCGCTCCCAAAGCCGGGTCCGTTCATCGCCCACGAGGCCGATCCCTTCGTCCGCAACCGACAGCACGAAAGAGTTGCTTTCGGTCATTGCCGCGACGGTGACCGTCGAACCAGACTTTGAATACTTGGCCGCGTTGTCGATGATTTGGCCGAGCGCCTGCTCGAGCAGAATCGGATCGACGTAGACCAGCGGCAACTCGTCTGCCACTTGCAACACGACACGATGATTGGCCAGCAGACGTTGCCGCCGATCGATGGCCGTATTGACGATGTCGGCGGGCTCGACCCATTCCGAGTCGAGGCGAACACCCTCGCTCGAAATCATCGCGGCGTCGAGCAGATCCTGCACGTCGCTGTTCAACCGCTCCACCTCGGAGCGCAAGATGTTTGCAAGCGGCGCAAGCCGTACATCGTCGCGGTTGCCCGGCGCCTCACTGATCACCGTTGCCGCGCCCAGAATCGAAACCAGCGGCGTGCGCAACTGATGCGAAACCGAACCGATCAATGCGTCGCGCAAGGCCTCCGTCTCCGAGCGCAGGCGCGCGTCGCTGATCGCCTGGTCGAGGTCGAGTTGTTCGAGCGTCGTCGTTGCATCCGCGAGTACCGCGTCCACGCGCTGCTTGATGGCCTCGGCCGCGCCTCCGGTATGGGCCCCGAGATCGATGGCGAGTACCGCGAGATTGCCGGTCCTTCCGGCGACCGGTCGGACGATCCAGGCATGGCCTTCGCTATCGTCGATCACGCTGCCAACTCCGGCGTAACCGCGGCCGCCCGCGAGCGCTTCGGTCTCGCGCTTGACGCGATCCGGAAGTGTGGCCTCGGCGGAGAGGCTGGTCGTAATGCCGCCGCGCGGCTCCGTCTCGAACAGAAATGTGCGGCAGCCGGTCATGGAGGCGAGGTGCTCGCGGATCGCGGTGTAAATGTCGCGCACGGTGTGGGCGGCGGCGAGCCGCCGCGAGAATGTGTAGAGCTCCTGCACTTCCTGTTCGCGGCGCCGGGAAATCTCGGCCTGCCGCCTGAGGTTGGTGGCGAGCTGGCCGGTGACGATCGCGACAAAGACGAACAGCGGTAGTTCGATCAGGTGTTGCGGGTCGTCCACCATGAAGCTGTAGATCGGCGCGTAGAAGAAGAACGCCGAGGCTCCGATGCACGCTATGGCAGCGACGACCGCAGGCACGATTCCCAATTTTGTGGCTGCTATGACGACGGGAACCAAATAGACGAGAGTCACGTGCCGAAGCGCAAAGAAGTAGTCCAGGATCATCAGCCCGATCGTCGTGACCGCCACAAGCGCCAGCGATGCCACGACCGCCAGCGCATGCTTGCGCACCTGCGGCCATCTGATCATTTGAAGAAGCTGTTTTGTGTCTCGCCACATGGTCTCTGCGAAACGGATCGCCGCTCTCGCGTCATCCGGCCACGCTCCTCGGCGTTTCGGCGCGGTTCCGGTGGACGCTGATTATAGGTGTCGGGATGGCCGCTTTTTGCCGGTTAGTTTCGGCAGTCGTCCGGAACTGCGTTTAGGTCGAAAACATAATCTAATTCAGTGGCTTACAAGCCCGACTACGACCATCGGTCTAAGACGAGTTGTGCACAGACAGGCCGTTTCCGGGCGACGTAGCGTTTGTTCCGGGACCGCCCCGCGCGCGTCCCCACGACGTACAAATTCAGGGACGAACGCTCGATCGCAGCTCTGATGTAGGCCTCGGCGCGCTCGCGCCGGGACCGCGCGCCGCGAAGCGAACAGCCCTGAAACCAAAATTTGGAAATAGGGCGAGGGCAACATGGCTGCAGAAATCCCCAAAGACTTCCGGACCGTGATCGTAGCCGCGTCTGTGGGCAACGTTATCGAGTGGTATGACTTCTATATCTTCGGGAGCCTGGCGGCGATCCTGTCGGTCAAGTTCTTCGAACAGAGCCATCCGGTTGCGGCGCTGCTGAGCACGATTGCGCTGTTCACTGCCGGATTCCTGATCCGTCCGCTGGGGGCATTCCTGTTCGGATGGATGGGCGACCGCGTGGGCCGCAAGTACACGTTCCTCGTTACGCTCACCGGAATGGGGATCGGCACGGGGTGTATTGGATTGATCCCGACCTACGCAGATATCGGTCTGACCGCAGCGTTCCTGCTCTTCGGCATGCGGATGATCCAGGGCCTGTGCCTGGGCGGCGAATACGGCGGCGCCATCACCTACGTCGCCGAGCATGTCTCGGACGAACACCGTGGCTACTACACCGGCTGGCTGCAGACCTCTCCGACGCTCGGAATCGTGGTGTCGCTGGCCGTGATCATCGCCACCCGCACGTATTTCGGCGAGAAGGTTTTCAACGAGTGGGCCTGGCGCGTGCCGTTCCTGATTTCCTTCCTGCTGGTGGCAGTCGCGATCTACATCCGGCTCCAGCTTCAGGAAACGCCGATCTTCGAGGAGATCAAAGCCAAGGGACAGATGACCAAAAACCCCTGGAAGGAAGCTTTCCTCAGCGACAATATCAAATACATCCTGATCGCCACCGTCGTGCTGATCGGGCAGGGCGTGGTCTGGTACAGTGGTCAGTTCTGGGCGCTGTACTTCCTGCAGCAGGTTTCCAAGGTCGACCCGCTGACCTCCGCCTATATCGTGGGAGCCGCGCTGCTCCTCGCAACACCGAGCTTGATCTTCTATGGCTGGCTGTCCGACAAGATCGGCCGCAAGCCGGTGATCCTGGGCGGCATGTTGCTCGCGTCGCTCACCTACTATCCGCTGTATTTGTGGCTGGGATCGGCGACGGTGCCCGGCAACATCAACTATCCGGTCGCGATCTTCATCATCTTCATCCTCGTGAATTACGTCGGGATGGTGTACGGGCCGGTCGGAGCGTTCCTGGCGGAATTCTTCCCCGGCAGGATTCGCTACACGTCGGTGTCGGTGCCGTATCACATCGGCAACGGCTGGGGTGGCGGATTGGTGCCGTTCATCACCTCGGCGGCGTTCGCGGCCACCGGCAGCATCGGCTACGCGCTGCTCTACCCGATCTTGCTTCCGGCGGTGTGTTTCATAATCGCCGTCTTCGTGATGCCAGAGACCCGCAAGATAAGCATCTGGAACCCGGCCCAGGTTAGAGCCTAGCAAGAGAGATTACATGCGGGGCCGTTCGGCCCCGCATTCATATCAAGTGGCCTTCGATTGATCGATGCCGGCGACGTGGCAGGCTGTCGTCGCGTCAGCGCGCCGGCGCGGCTTCCGCAATCCCGACGAGTTGCGTGAGCTTTTCCGGATCGTCGCGCAGCGCCGCCGATGCGCCGTCATAGACGATGCGGCCTCTGTCCATGACCACGGTGCGCTCGGAGAACCCGAGCGCCACGCGGCTGTTCTGCTCGACCAGCACGATCGACAGCCCTGAGTCGCGCAGCTTCATCAGGACGGCGGTCAGCGTTTCCACCAGTACCGGCGCGAGCCCTTCGGTCGGCTCGTCCATCAGCAGCACTGCGGGATTGGTGAGCAGCGCCCGCGCGATCGCGAGCATCTGCTGCTCGCCGCCGGAAAGCTGATTGCCCATGTTGGTGAGCCGTTCCTGCAGGCGGGGAAACAGCTCGAACACCCGCGCCTGCGTCCAATGGCCGGGCCGCGCGCCGATGTCGAGGTTCTCGCGCACCGACAGCGACGGAAAGATCTCGCGCTCCTGCGGCACATAGCCGAGGCCGGCGAGCGCCCGCGCGTAGATCGGCATGCGCACGATGCTCTGCCCGCCGAGCAGCACGTCGCCCTTGTGCAGCCGGGTGTGCCCCATGGCGGTGGCGAGCAGCGTGGTCTTGCCGACCCCGTTGCGGCCGACGATGCTGACGTTCTCGCCGCTCGCGAGCGCCAGGTTGACGTCCTCGAGCACGACGGTTTCGCCATAGCCCGCCGAGACGCCGCGGAATGCGAGCGCGTCAGGCATGATGCGCCTGCCCGAGATAGACGTCGCGCACGCGCTGGTCGGAGCCGATCTGCCTCGGCGTCCCTTCCGCGAAGATGGCGCCGCCGACCAGCACCGTGATGCGCTCGGCGAAGCGGAAGACGAGATCCATGTCGTGGTCGATGATGAGCACGCCGATCTGCTTCGGCAGCGCCGCCACCGCATCGAGGATGATGTGGCTTTCGGCACTCGGCACGCCGGCCGCCGGTTCGTCGAGCAGCAGCACTTCGGGCTCGAGCCCGAGCGCGATTGCAAGCTCGACCAGCCGCTGGCGTCCGTACGGCAGTTCGGAGATGCGATGGCCGGCGTCGCCCGACAGCTTGAGCATGTCGAGGAGCCGCATCGACTCGTCGACGATATCCTGGCGCATCCCAGCCGGCTTCATCATGGAGTTTCCCGCCCCGAAGCGCTCGGCGACGGCGATGTAGACGTTCTCGAGCACGGAAAGGCCGCGGAACAGCCGGTTGATCTGGAAGGTGCGTGCGATGCCGAGCTTTACCCGCGCTGACTGCTCCATGGTGGTGATATCGCGGCCCTTGAGCAGCACCTGGCCCTGGCTCGGCAGGAATACACCGGTAAGGAGGTTGATGAAGGTGGTCTTGCCGGCGCCGTTCGGCCCGATCAGCGCATGGCGTGCGCCGGGCTCCAGCCGGAAATTGATGTCGCGGGCGGCGGCCAGTGCGCCAAAGCTTTTGCAGAGCGAACGGGTTTCCAGGAGCACTTCGGTCATGACGGCCCGCGCTTGGTCATGAAGCGGCTGCTCAGGTTATCCCACAGACCCAGCACGCCGTTGCGCGCAAACAGGGCGATCAGAACGAGCAGCAGGCCGAGGCCGAGCTGCCAGGCGGTGGGATAAACCCTGGCGAGGAAATGCGAGAGCGCCATGTAGACGACGGCGCCGATGAACGCGCCGTAGAGCCGCCCATAGCCGCCGAGCACCAGGATGATCAGCACGGTCGCGGCGCGATCGAGACCGAGCGTGCCCAGGTTCACATAGGCGTTGGCCTGCGCCCACAATCCGCCGGCGATGCCGGCGATCGCCGCCGAGATGGTGTAGCAGGTGACCAGCCGCCAGTTCACCGGCGCGCCGACCGCATGCATGCGCAGGACATTTTCGCGGATGCCGGTGAGGCTCTGGCCGAACGGCGAGTAGACCAATGTACGCACGAACATGAAGCACAGGAACAGCACCGCCAGCACGTACAGGTATTGCACGCGCGGATAGAGCGGGTTGAATTCGAACAGGCCGAACAGCGGCGGGATCGGAAGGTTGGGCAGCCCGTCGAAGCCACCGGTGTACTTCTCGCCCATGTTGGCGGCTTCTTCGAGCAGCGCCATGGTGCAGAGCGTGAGCATCAGCAGCGTCAGCCCGGTCGTGCGGAGCAGGATCAGGCCGGACGCGAGCCCGATCAGCGCGGCGACGCCGGCCGCGAGGACAAGACTGGTGATCGGCTCGCTCCAGATGCCGTGGTGCGCCAGCATCCCGACCGTGTAGGCGCCGGCGCCGAAGAAGGCGGCGTGGCCGAGCGTGACGATGCCGGCATAGCCGAGCGCGAGATCGAGCGAGAGCGCGAACAGGATGGTGACCAAGAGATCGGTGCCGAAGCCGAGATGGTTCGGGAACGCGAAGAAAAACGCCAACGCCAGGATCCAGGGCAACGGCTCCCACGCGCGCAGACGATGGCGTCCGACCAGCGCGAGCGCGGCCGGATGTCCGCCCAGCTCAGGAGTCAGTCTGTGAGCCGGCATGGTCATGCCGCCTTGCCTCCGAACAGGCCCTGCGGCCGCCACAGCAGGAGCAGGATGGTCAGCGCAAAGATGAACAGCGTGCCGCCCTGCGGCAGGTATTTCTTCAGCGCGAAGTCGAGCACGCCGATGATGATCGACGCAAAGAACACGCCGGTGACGCGGCCGAGCCCGCCGACCGATACGACGATCAGGAAGTACACCAGGTAGATCAGCGGATACTGCGGGCTGAGACCGAGGAACTCGGCGCCGAGGCCGCCGCCGATCGCCGCCATGCCGCTGCCGAAGGCGAAGGTGAGCATGAACAGGCGGTCGATATTGATGCCGAGCGATTCCGCCATGCGCCGATTGTCGACCGCGGCGCGGATTTGCGCGCCCATGCGCGTGCGCTCGAAGGCGAGCCAGAGCCCGATCACGATGGCGGTGCCGACGACGATCAGGAAGATGCTGTAGGTGCGATAATGCACGATGCCCAGGTTGAGCTGCCCTTGCAGCCACGACGGCAGCATGAGCTGCTGGTTCTCGGGGCCGATGACGAGCGTCACCGACGCGATCATCATGAAAATGAGGCCGATGGTGAACAACACCTGATCGAGCTCGGTCGCGCGGTAAAGTCTGGAGTAGAGCAGCCGCTCGAAGGCGATGCTGACGCCGGCGATCACCCCGAAGCCGAGCGCAAGCGCCGGAACGAAGCCGAGCCCCCAGTTCCGCATCGTCAGAACGATCACGTAGCCGCCGAGCATGGCGAAGCCGCCATGGGCAAGATTGACGAAGCCCATCAGCCCCATGGTGATGGACAGCCCGACCGACACGATGAACAGCACCATGCCGGCGGCGAGCCCGCCGAGCACCATGCTCACAACGTCGATGCCAAAGATCACGATTTCCCCCGCGGACGACTGGCCTGCTTCATGCGGCAGGCTTGGTCATTCAACGTAGCCCGGACGCAGCGTCCTGTGCAGTGCGTCCGGGATATTACCAGATCACGATATCGTCCGTCTGCGACGTACCGCTGCACACAGCCCGTGCCGTCGGCCGTCAGGACGTCACGAGACCGTCACTTGCAAGGCGGAATCTTCAGCGCCTTGCAGGCATCCTTCACGTTCTCGACGGTGGCGACCGTATTCTGGAACAAACGGCCGTTCTTCATGACCACTTCGGACAGATACTCGTTCATGACGATGTCGCGAGTCTCGGGGTCGATCAGGATCGGGCCGCGCGGGCTGGCGAACTTCCAGCCGCGGAGCGCCGCCAGCGACTGTTCGGCGTCGACCTTGCCTTTGGTCGCCTGAATCGCGTGGGCGATCGCCGCCATGCCGTCATAGCCGCCGACCGCCATGAAGTCCGGCGTCGAGTTCGGCGCCGTAGTCCTTTTTCCAGGACGCGACGAAGCGCTGGTTCTCCGGGTTGGTGAGGTCGGCGTGATAGTGGTGCATGGTGATAAGGCCGACCGCGGCCGGGCCCATCGCCTGCAGCTTGTTGTCCTGGGTGATGTCGCCGGGCCCGATCAGCTTGATGCCGGCCTGGCGCATGGCAAGCGCGCCATAGGTGCGCACCACGGCCGACGAATGGTCGCCGGCAGGAACGAAGACGAAGAACACGTCCGGCTTCTTGTCCTTGGCGCGCTGGAAGAACGGCGTGAAGTCCGGCACCGCGGCGGGACCGCCCATCGGAATCTCATCGATCACCTGGCCACCCGAGCCTTCGAAGGCGCGGCGGAACGAGGCGGCCATGTCCTTGCCGGGCGGGAAGTCGCTGAAGCCGATCACCGCGGTCTTGGCCTTGAGGTTCTTCGCGGCGGCTTCGCCCATGGCGTAGCCGGCGTGCCACATGCTGAACGAGGTGCGCACGTAGTAGTTCGACATCTGGGTGATGTGCGCAGTGCCCGCATTCATGATCACCGCGAGCTTCTTGCCCGCGCTGACCACCGGCGCCGCCGCAATGGCATTCGGCGAGTAGACCCAACCAGCCAGCACGTCGACCTTGTCCTGGGTCAGCAGCTCTTGGATGACGTTGCGGGCATTGCCGCCGCCGGGATCCTTCACATCGCGCCTGACGATGGTGATCTTGTAGCCCTTGACCGGATTGAGCTTGAGATACTGCTCCATGCCGCGGTCGATCTGCTGCGCCAGTTCCGCGCCAACGCCGGTATACGGCAGATTGACGCCGATCCTGACCTCCTGTGCCTGCGCCAGGCTGGCCGCGGACGCGAGCGCGCCGGCAAGGATAAATTTTCCGATCATTTCGAACCCTCCCAGATCACTCTTGGCCACGGAGCGTCCGCGCCGCTCGATGCGGAGTTGCGCCGACGGCGGCCGGGTTTCTTCAATGCGCGATGGCGCGTTTTTAGGCCGCTTGTTGGCGATCATCAAAGGCCAGCCGACCACCGCCGTCAAGGCGTCCGGCTGTGGCGGGATAGCCCGGAAATTTGGCTAGGAAGCGCGCGCTTGCGGGACCGGAGAATCCGGGCCGCCGGCGGCAGCCTCACCCTCCGGCTGCTCGGTGCGGACGCGCTCGAAGAAGTCGTCCACCTTCGACTTCAGCGCGACGGCGCGCGCCGAGAGCCGCTCCGTCCAATTCTGGATCTCACCGGCCGCAGTGGCGCCCCGGCGCGCGACCTGCTCGACCGCCCTGATCTCGTCCGCGGTATGCACGGTGTTCTGGGCGGCGGTCTGCATGCTCGATGCGATCTGGCGCGCGGACGCCGATTGCTGCTCGACCGCCGAGGCGATCGAGGTGGCGACCTCGGTCAGGTCCTGGATGATGCCGGCGATCGAGGTGATTTCGGCGACGGCGCGCTTGGTCGCATCCTGGATTTCGGTCACCTGGGTCGAAATCTCGCCGGTCGCTTGCGAGGTCTGGTTGGCGAGCTGCTTGACCTCGGAAGCGACGACCGCGAATCCCTTGCCGGCATCGCCGGCGCGCGCCGCCTCGATCGTCGCATTCAGCGCCAGCAGGTTGGTCTGCGATGCGATCCTGGAGATGAGCTCGACCACGGAGCCGATGTGTTTCGCCGCTTCGTCCAGCGAACGGATGGCCTGGCTGGTTCGTTCAGCCTCGCTGAAGGTGGTGCGGGTCATCGTGAGGCCGCGGTCGGCCTGTCCGCCGATCTCCGCGATCGACAGCGACAGTTCCTCGGACGCGGGCACGGCAATCCCGACGCATTCGCTGGTCGCGCCCAACGCGGTCGAGGCCGACGCCATGCGGCTGAGCGTTTCGCCGGCAGCCTGCTGCAAGCCGGCGGATGTGGTGGCAAGCGATCCGGTCGCTTCCTTGATGGCGGCAATGACGGTGCCGATGGTGTCGCCGAAGTCGGCGATTGACTGCTCGATCTGCTTGCGCCGGCTCGCGCGCGCGCTGGCAACGATCTGCAGATGCATGGTGCTCATCAGCGCGGCGTCGCACATGACCACCTGGCAGATGAGCGCGGCATCGGCGGCGACGGTCGCCGGCGAGAACCAGTAGCGCCGCGCGATCACGGCGGTCATCCGGCGCATGACCATGCAGCCGGAATTGAGCCTGACACGCGCCTCCACCCCGATGGCGGCGTGCTCGCGCGCCGAATACTGGGTGTGCTCGGCGTAGGCATCGTCGAACCTGCCCATGAGCAGGTGCCGGTGCTGGGCGAGTTCGAGCTCACGGATGCGGGCGTGGTGCTTTGCGAAGATGGCCGCAATCTGCGGAATTCTCGACGCGCTGGCGATGAAGGCGTCGATTGCCGCCGGCAGATGCGGTTCCAGAATTGGCCAGAGCGCCTGCAGGCGCGCCAGCGCCGCTGCGTCGAGGCCGTAGGAATCCATGCGGGGGGCCAGTTCGGCGTGCACTTCGTGCTTGGGCATCGGGCGCTTCCCCCGCCTGTCGGCGGCGCAAAGAAATGCGGGCGGAGCCCGCCGCCGTAGTTGATTACGACGTGGTTAATGAAGGATTAAGGCGCCGCTTGGTGAAGTGAAGGATTGAGTATCGCGCCGCTTGCTCCGTCACCTCTCCCCGCTTGCGGGGAGAGGTCGACGCGCGAGGCGCGTCGGGTGAGGGGGACTATCGAGAGAACGCGCTCATTGTTGTCCCCCTCACCCCGACCCTCTCCCCGCAAGCGGGGAGAGGGAGTCCGCCGCCGTCGCGGCTACGCTTTCTCCCAGCGACATCGGCCTAGCTGCTGGCGCTCTGCTCGCGCAGCACCGGGTGGCCGATGCCGAGCGGCTTGGCGTCGACCAGCACGAACGCCGCGCGCGCGACCTCGGTGCCGCGATTGACCCAGGAGTGGTTGGTGCCGCGCTGCACCAGCACGTCGCCGGCCTTGAGCCTCACGGTCGAGTTATCCATGTCCATGTCGATCTCGCCTTCCATCACGATGACGTAGTCGATGGTCTCGGTGCGGTGCATGCGGCCGGGATTGCCGGGTGGAAAGGTAATCACGCAGAAGCGCGTGCCGTTCGGCGGCGGCGGCGTGCCGAGGATGCGCGCGCCGAGGTCCTCGACGGTTTCGCCGATCGGCATCTCGGCGGGCGCGCCCTCGGTGATCCAGATCAGCGTGGACTGCGCGCCGGACGCGCCGCCTTTGTGGTTGGTGGCCGGGCCGTCCATGATCGCCTTGGCGACTTTGCCGGCATCGTGGCCGGTCACGACCCGGCGGATCGGCGAAAATCTCGATGGTTGTGTGCTCATGTCTTGAAGTCCGTTTGATCTGATTGCGCGTTCGCGACACTGGTGGAGCGGCATCGGTGCCATAGCGCGGCAACCATGTCACCATGTGTCGTGTCACCATGTGGCGATATTCCCCGTTGTGGCCGGATGCCGCTTTGCGGCAGTCTGGGCTGGAAAGCGAGTGGAGGAAAGCAATGCTCAAGCGCACGTTCGTCGCCCTGGTCGCCTTGTTGGCGATCCTGGCCGGCGTCTTTGCATCGGCCGCGCAAGCGCAGGACAAGCTCAAGGTCGCGATTTCGCAGCGCGGCTTCTGGGACAGCTCGTTCCTGGAGTTCGCCCAGAAGGAGGGCATGCTCAAGAAGGCCGGCCTCGACGTCGAGTTCTTCTTCACCGAAGGCGGCGGGCAGACCTTGCAGGTCATCACCTCCGGAAGCGTGGACGTCGCGATGTCGAACGGGCTCCTCGGCACCATCGGCGCCTATTCCAAGAAGGCGCCGATCCGGGTGATCTCCGCGCAGATGACCGGTGCGCACGAGCTCTACTGGTATGTGCGCGCCGAAAGCGCCATCCGCAGTCTCAAGGACGCCACCGAGAAGAACACCATCGCGTTCTCCTCGCCGGGGTCGTCGTCGAACCTGATCCTCCTTGCATTGCTAAACCAAGCGGGCTCGAAGGCGAGGCCGACGGCGACCGGCGGACTCCCCGGCACCCTCACCAGCGTCATGACCGGGCAGATCGACATCGGCTGGGCAACGCCGCCGTTCGCGCTGCGCGAGCTGCAGGAGAAGAAGATCGTCATTGTCGCCCGCGCGCGCGAGGCGACCGAGCTGCGCAACCAGACGATCCGCGTCAATATCGCCAACGTCAATTCGCTGAAGACCAAGCGCGATGCGATCACCCGCCTGATGCAGGTCTACCACGAGGCGATCGAGTGGTCGTACAGCAACCCGAGAGCGATCGAGTACTTCGCCGAATTCGCCAAGGCGCCGCCCGATGTCGCGGGAGCGGCGGTGAAGGAGTTCTTCCCGAAAGAGGCGCTCCAGATCGGCGAAATCCGCGATCTCGATCGGACCTTGCGTGACGCCGTGCAATACAAGTTCACCGCCACGCAGCTGACGCCGCAGGATGTTGCCGGACTGTTCGACATCCTCTACCGCCCGCCGGCGAAGTAGCGTATCGGCTGCCTGCTCGCTTCGCTCGTCCCCGCGCAAGCGGGGACCCAGAAAAAACGATTCCTGGATTCCCGCTTGCGCGGGAATGAGCGGAGGATTGGGCCGAATCCGGGGCCAGCTGCTCTCGCCGAGAATATCGAAAGGACCTTCCATGCCCAACGCCATCGACGATCTCTGCTATCAGCTCGCGCTCGCCAACCGCATCGTCGCCTATGAAGGCGTGCTCGACGGCTTCGGCCACATCAGTGTGCGCCATCCTTCGAAGCCCGATCACTACCTCTTGTCGCGCTCGCGCAGCCCGGAGCTGGTCGAGCCCGGCGACATCCTTGAGCTCGACGCCGAATCCGACGTGGTCACGCCCGGCGATATCCTGCCCTACGGCGAATGCGTGATTCACGGCGAGATCTTCCGCGCGCGGCCGGACGTGATGGCGATCGTCCATCACCATTCGCAGGCGATCCTGCCGTTCTGCCTCACCGACCTCAAGCTCGTCCCGATCAACAGCCTCGGTGCCACCATGGGGCCGGTGGTGCCGTCCTGGGACAGCGCCGACGAGTTCGGCGACACGCCGATGGTGCTGACCACGAACGAGCAGGGCGCCTCGCTTGCCCGCGCGCTCGGTCCTCATTCGATGGTGTTGATGCGGCGGCACGGCGCCACCGTGGTCGGCGCCTCGCTCAAGGAGGTCGTGTTCCGCTCGATCATGACGCATCGCAACGCCGAGCTGCAGTTGCGCGCGCATATGGTCGGCAACGTGACGCCACTGAGCGCAGGCGAGACCAAACTCTCGCACGACTATTCGCTGCAGGCGCGGCCGCTCGGTCGTGCGTGGGAATACTGGGTGACGCGGCTCACCAAGGCCGGCGAACTCCCGCCGCGCACCAAGACGCTGGTCGGCGGGAAGGCAGGACACGAGAAGGCCGGCGCCAAGCCGAAGGCGCGCAAGAAGCGCGGCGCGAAGAAGCGATAGGGTCGTTTGTCGCCGGCGCTAACCCGCGGCCGCCGGCAGTTCAACGAGCGTGTTACGGCATTCGATGGTGTCGTAAACGCTGACTTGAACGACCGGGTGGCCGGTCTTGATCATCAATCCCGCCGCTGCGGCCGATTCAGCCGTCTCATAGGAACTCTTCGTTTGACGATCGACCTGGAGCAGATACCGGCCGATCTCGGCCCGCTTGCGTTGAACGTTCGGCTGGTCGGCTTCGGGCGCAGGCTCGGTCGGATCGCGCAGCTTAATGACTTCGCGGTGCCATTGGGTGCTTTCTTGCTGGGTGTGAACCCTGGATATAGTCGCTGCAGCCTTAACAAGCCATGAGTGCAAAAGAATATTTCTCAAGGCGCCATCGGGGTTTTGAAGGCGGGCGTCAAGGTCTTCCGGGCCACGCCCGTTGAGGCGCGTAAACCAGGGCGTCGAACGAATGCGCGGCTACTTCCGTCCCATGATCTCGCGCGCCTTGGCCACCACATCGGCCGGCGTCTGATAGAAATCCGCGAACGACTGGGTGGTCTCCTCGCCGGACACGAAATCGATGTCGAGGCCGGCCTTGTCGGCTTCCGCGAGGAACGCCTTGTCGGCCACGGCGTCGGCCATCGCCTTGCGCAATGCCGCGACCAACGCCGGTGGCAGCCCGGGCGGGCCGATCAGCGGTCGCGCGATCTCGGACTGGCCGAAGAACAGATCCGCGATCTGGCGCTGCTCGTCGGTCTTGAGCATCTTGTAGAAGTTCGGCGCGCCGCCGAAATACGGAACGTCCTGGTTCTTGCCGAACTGCACCAGGAATTTCAGCTCGCCGCGCTTCACGTTGCCGTCGAAGGTCGCCTTGGCGGTGGACAGCGCCAGCGCGCAGGCCGCCTGCACCTCGCCGCGCTCGAGCGCGAGCCCGATGTCCTTGATGCCGGTGAAGCCGGTGATGACGCGCAGCTTCGCGCCCAGCATGTGCTTGAGGATCAGCGAATGCTGGTTGGCATAGGAGCCGGCGCCGCTGGCTCCGAACACGACTTCATTGTTGGCGTTGATGATCTGATCGAGCGACGTGATGCCGCTGTTGTGCCAGGTGCCGCAGGCGGCGGTGTCGCGGATCATGTTGCCGAGCCAGGCAAAGCCGGCGGTTTCGAATTTCGCATCCTTGTTGCCGAACAGGGGCTCGAGCGCCGCCGGCGCGCCGAACACGCCGAGCGTGAGGCCGTCACGCGACGCGGCATTGCCGATGAAATTGGCGGCGCGCAGGCTGCCGGCGCCCGGCATGTTCTGAACCACCATGGTCGGATTGCCGGGCACGTAGCGCGGCATGTGGCGAAGGAGGAGACGCGTGTAGACGTCGTAGCCACCGCCCGGACCGTAACCGACGACGACGTTGATCTGCTTGCCCTTGTAGAAGTCGGCGACCGCGTCGGCGCGTGCTGACGATGCGACCGATGCTGCGATCAGCGCCGCCGTGGCGATGCCGCGAAGCCGTTGCGTGCCGGCCATGGCCGTCCCTCCTGTCGCCGGACGGGTGCTCCGCCCCTTGGCGTATTCGATCGCGGGATTATTGCTTTGGAATGTTGGCCGCCTTCACCAGCGCCAGCGCCGCCGCCACGTCCTCCCGGAAGAATTTTGCGAACTCGTCCACCGTCATCGGCAGCGGTTCGACCCCGAGCTTGGCAAAACGCGCCTGCACCTCCGGCGTCTGAATGGCTTTGGCGGCTTCCTGGTGCATCCGGTCGACGATATTGCGCGGCGTCTTCGCCGGCAGGAACAGGCCGCTATAGAACGGGTAGATCGACTCCGCCGACAGTCCGGCCTCGACGGTGGTCGGCACGTTGGGCATGGTGGCGATCCGCTTTTGCGCGCTGACCGCCAGTGCGACCAGCTTGCCGTCGCTGATCAGCGGCAGCGTGGTCGTGGGCAGTTGCGGACTGAAATCGATGCGGCCGGCCACCACCTCGGTCACCGCTTCCGCCGCGCCCTTGAAGGCGATGTGCTGGGCCTCGATGCCGGCGCTCACGCGCAGCCGCTCGCCCGCGAAATGCGACGCCGAGCCGCCACCGGCGGAGGAATAGTTCAGTGAGCCCGGCTTCGCCTTGCCGGCGGCGATCAGGTCGGCGAGCGTCTTGTATTTTTCAGGGGAGGCTATGATCACGAGCGGCTGGATGCCGAACGCGATCACCGGCACGAAATCATTGAGCGTGTCATAGGAAAGCTTCGAATAGAGCGCGTTCGCGGTCGCGAGCGCACCATAGGCCAGCACGGTGTATCCGTCCGGCGCGGCTCGCGCGACCGCGGCAGCGCCGATGGTGCCGCCGGCGCCCGGCCGGTTCTCGACCACGAAAGTCCGGTTGAGCTGCCGGCCCATCTGGTCGGCTACCACGCGCGCCATGATGTCCGACGCGCTGCCGGCGCCGAGCGGCACCACAACGGTGACGTTCCGCGCCGGCCAGTCCTGTCCCGATGCCGGGCCGGACGTTGACAATGAGATCGCTAGACCGGCGAGCAGGAGCGCAACATTCCGCGCGCGGTTGCCACCGCTTTTGCCAGCCATCATCGCTTCCTCCCTGACCGTGCCGGTTTGCATTCGGCAAAGCATACTGAACCGGGGAATCAGGGGAAAGTGGCCGGATGCCGCATCGGGCGGTAAGGGCGCGCACGCGCCGACCATATCAACGGTCTTAATGTTTGGCTCGTCATGCCCGCGCTTGTCGCGGGCATCCACATCTTTAAATCCCGAGCCACACCAAAAGACGTGGATGGCCGGGACAAGCCCGGCCACGACGACGAAAGGCGTCGATCATTGCGAGTGATTGGGGGTCACTCCTCCGGCACGAACGGATATTTTCGGCGGGCCGCCTGTCGCGCTTCCTGCGCTTCGTTCAAGGCGTCGCCGATCCGGGCGATGAATTGGGCAATCTTGATGATCAGTGCCATGGTGATTCACTCCACGTATCGGTGATCCCAGGGCGCTCCCGAATCGTTTCTTGTTGTTGGCGGTTCAGTATCGGCCGATCGTGTCGGCGGTATGACCCCGCAACGCTCATTTTGTGCGCGCTGCCTGAATTGGAGCACGCCTAAATGCCTTGGCTCTTAAAACGCCTCATTCGGAAGCGTCGCGGAGAACAGAACAGCGGGAATGGCGGGATCGTCGGCGTCCGTGACCAGAAGAAGGCGGATAACATTATTGTCAACGCGAGCGGCGACGCCTTCGACCTTGTGGCACGCGTCGAGCCGCTCGAGAAATCGCACGGTCCCATCGCTCGCGGCAACACCTATGGCCGCACCAAGGCAGGCGCCGTCGTCGTAGGCATCCTCGGTGTCTTCGGCGACGGCGGTGAACACCATGCCGCCGTCCGGCAGGCTCGCGCCGTCGGTGAAGCTGAGAGGGACACCGTCGATCCGGCCGAGATCGATCAGGTCAATGGCCGACGGCGGGATTGCTCCGATGGCATCGCCGGTCGCAAGCGCTTGGAGAATTGCAGGCAGCGGATACCGGATGGTCGCGTTTGGTGGGTGCTTTCTGTTCGCGCGCTGCAACAGGCGCAACTCGTCCCCGATCGCGACGGCACCCTCGATGTTCAATGCGCGACAATGGCGGTCGAGTTCGTCGAACAATGGCGAGACGTCAACGACACGCGGCACACCCGCAATCGCGCCGAGTTCGTCCAGTCGAATGAGCGCGCCGCGGCGGCGATTGCGCTTCGAACCCGAGCCGAGCGCCAGCAGCGCGCCGTGGGTACAATCTCCGAACGCAGGAAGCTCCACGATCGCTTCCAGGTCGGGCTTCTGCTTCTTGCGGGCGGCCTTGTCCGCCGACAGCTCGCCGTCGAAGAGGCGAAGCAGACGGCCGGGAGCATTGTCGGCGGCGTTGAAGACGCCGAGATGCAGTTCGTCGTCGGCCACGACGTAGATGAATGATCCCGCACAGGCGAGGCCGCTGGCGGCACTCAAATGCCGTGGTGTTTGGCGCTCGCCGGTATCGGCCAGGTCAAGTTCGCGGATTTTGGTGAGCCGAATCATTGCCGGGATCCGTCGGGCGCGACATCGCGCCTTGCACAGTTCGCGCCGAGTCCGGATAGTATCGCAATCCAGATGCGGTCAGGGGAGGGCGCGCATGACGATCCGCGGGGCGGCTGGTTTGCTGCTGGGCTTCTTCGCGTTCGGCGCATCCGCGCAGGCGCAGGAATCGGTCGCCGAATTCTACAAGGGCAAGCAGATCAGGGTGATCGTTGCCTCGGCCGCGGGCGGCGGTTTCGACCTCTATGGCCGCCAGATTGCGCGCCACCTCGGCCGGCACATGCCGGGCAATCCAAGCATCGTCGTACAGAACATGCCGGGCGCCGGTGGGCTCGCCGCCATGAACCACCTGCATACCCGCGCTGCGAAGGACGGGCTGACCATCGGCGTCCCGCAAGGACCGCTGACCTACGCCCAGATCGGAAAGTCGCCCAACGTGCAATTCGATATGCGCAGCTACAGCTGGCTGGGCAGCGCCAATATCACCTCGAACACCTGCGTGTTCACCAAACGCGCCGGCGTCGCGACCGCCAACGATCTGCTCACCAAGACCGTGATCGTGGGCGGCTCCGGCGGCTCCACCGAATTCGTGCCGAACCTGCTGAATGCGCTGATCGGGACCAGGTTCAACATCGTGAAAGGCTACAAATCGACCAACGACATCATTCCGGCGATGGAGCGCGGCGAGGTTGACGGGCTGTGCGGCTGGGGCTGGGACAGCGCGCGTGTGATCGGCCGCGACTATTTCGCCCGCGGCGTCTTTTCCGTCGGCCTCGAATGCGCCAACGAACGCCATCCCGATCTGGCGGCGCGCGGCGTGCCGTTCATGATGGACATGGCGAAGGACGAGGAGACCAGGAAGGTTCTCGGCTTCCTGTTCAGCTATCTCGTTTTCATCCGGCCGTTCGTCGGGCCGCCGGGAATTCCCGCCGACCGGCTGAAGGCCTTGCAGGATGCGTTTGCGGCGACGCTGAAGGATCCCGAGCTGCTGGCCGAGGCGGAGCGTGCCGGCGTCGAAATCCGTTATGCCTCGCCGGCGCGGGTGACGGGTGCGCTGAACGACATCTTCAATGCGCCGGAGGCGATCCAGACCCGCGCGCTCGAAGAGCTGCGCAAGGCCGGCTGGGAAGGGCTGCAGCGGTAGCCTGCGTAGCGATTGGAAATCGAACGGCGCCACGTTCGCCGTCACCTCTCCCCGCAAGCGGGGAGAGGGAGCTCGCCGCCGTTGCGGCACCGCTTCGGTCCAAATGATCAGCGCTACGCGGCGGTGCGGTCCTCCCGATTGAAGACCACCGGCCCCTCGTCGAGTACAGCCGCCACGCAATTGCGGCCGCCGCGCTTCGCGGTGTAGAGCGCCTCATCAGCCCGCTTCATGAGCTCGGCGTGGTCGGCTGCGTTGGCGTCGGCGAGCGCGGCGCCGATGCTGGCCGTCACCGCAGCGGGTCCGCCGCTGCTTTCGAACGAGAGCTCCGCCACCGCCGCGCGCAGCCGTTCGGCGACGGCGTGGGCGTCCGCAAGGTCGGTCTCCGGCAGCAGGATCGCGAATTCCTCGCCGCCGATGCGGGCCGCCACGTCCAAATCGCGCGTTTGCGTTCCGCACAGCCGCGCGACCGCGACGATGACCCGGTCGCCCGCATCGTGGCCGTAGCGGTCGTTGATCGATTTGAAATGATCGATATCCAGCATCAGCAGCGACAGCGGCCGTCCGTACCGGCGAAAGCGTTTCCACTCGTTGTCCAGCCGCGCCATGAATTGACGGCGGTTGTACATTCCGGTCAGCGCGTCCGTCATCGCCAGCTCGGTCAGTTCGTCGGCGCTTCGCACCAGATCGCTGACGTTGCCGTAGGTCACCATCCGGCCGCCGTCGGCCAGCATCTTGCACCGGCTGCGGATCACGTCGCCGCTCGCGAGCCGGATATCGACGGGGGTTTCATCCCCGGCCCGGATGAGCGCGATTTGTTCGGCGATGTACGCATCGATCTGGTCCGCAGGTACCGCGAACGTCTTCGCGCGGCGTCCATGATACATCAGGCCGACGAAGGCCGGCTTGCGCACCGCAATGTCGTCGGACAAGCGCCACAGGCGGCGAAACGCGCGGTTGATGAATTGCGCGCGCATTTCGGAATCGAGCAGCACGACGCCGATTTCGGATTGATCGAGCGCCGCTCGCAGCGACGTGAGTTCCTTGTTGGCGGTGCGTTCAAGGTCCAATGCGCGTTGCGCGCGCGCCTGCAGGATGCCGATCATGATGGCAAAGGCAGGGGTGCAGACGGCCAGGACCAGAAGCCGCGCGACGTTGTCGGGCGTGAAGTGGAACAGCGCTCCCGGCAGCGAGAACAACACGGCCGCCAGTCCGAACGAGATCGCGGCGCTGGCGAGTCCGGAGACAATTCCGCCGAGATAGGCGGAGAATGCGACCGCAAGGAACGAGATCGCGCCCGGGTTCGGCACCCGGACCAGATATCGATCGGACAGCAGGATCAGCCCCGCGAGCGCGAGCGTGATCAGCGGTCCGACAATTGCACGCCAAGGGACGGGCACCATCGCTAAGACCCATCGTGCATTCAGAAAGCGAACACAGCGGCTCCAGGCTCAATAAGGATAAACGCAGAGGCTGCTCAAAACCTTGGTGCTTGCCGCCGTGACCTTTTCGGGTGGTTAAGTTCTTGCTACCGCGGCGGCGGCCGGTAAACTGATTGGCAATAACGGATTGGAGCTGCTTTCACCGCAATTTTTGTAAAGTTGCCTCGCAGGGAGGTCTCGCAATGAATTTCGTTCTGCTTCGCGCCGCGCCAATCGCCGCTCTTGTGCTGGCCGCGCTCGCGCCCGTTTCGGCGCCGGCGCAGCAATATCCGAGCCAGCCGATCCGGGTGATCGTGCCGAATCCGGCGGGCGGACTGCCGGACACGCTCTCGCGCATCGTTGGCAAGCGGCTGCAGGAGCGAATCGGCCAGCCGGTGGTGATCGAGAACCGGCCCGGCGCCAATGCCGGCATCGGCACCGCCGCGCTGACGGCGTCCGCGCCGGACGGCTACACCTTCATCATGACCGATGGCGCCGTGCTCTCGATCAGCCCGCTGATCTATCTCAAGCTTCCCTACAATCCGAAGGACATGATGCCGGTGTCGTTCGTGGCGACGGCGCCGATCTGGCTCGCCGCCAACCAGAAAGTGCCGGCGGCCAACATGAAGGAGTTCGCCGCCTACGCGAAGTCGAAGGGCGGCCAGGCGACTTACGGCACCTCGGGCGTCGGCAGCTTCCATCATCTCTCGATGGAGGCGGTGCAGTCGGGGCTCGACGTGAAGCTCACGCAGGTCCCGTTCAAGGGCTCGGCCGAACTCGGTGACGGCGCTGCTCGGCGGCCACATCGATTTCGTGTTCTCGTCCTACGCCTCGCTCTCGGCCGGGGTCGAGACCAAACGGGCGACGCTGATCGCGTCGAACGGCGCTCAGCGCGCCAAGCTGACGCCTAATCTGCCCACGATCGCGGAGACCATCCCGGGCTACAATTTCGCGGTGAACCAGGGCCTGTTCGCGCGCGTTGGGACACCGCGGGAGATCGTGCAAAAGATCGCCGCCGAAGTCGCCGTGATCGTGAAGGAGCCGGAAGTCATCGCCGCGATGGACAAGATCGGCGCCGAGCCGGCGAGCGGCGGCACCGAAGATCTTGCGCGCGCGATCAAGGACGAACAGGAGCGTGTCGCCAAGGCGGTCGCCGCGGCCGGCCTCAAGCCGCAGTAACGCCAAAGGTGGCTGACATAGGGGATTGATACGCGAATGACGAATGGTCATGTGACTCTGTGAAGATGCGGCGAACTCGGTGCACCCTCCCCTGGAGGGGGAGGGTCGACCGCCGAAATGAGCGTAGCGAGTGAAGGCGGTCGGGGTGGGGTGATACGAGCGAAAAGATTCACCCCACCCCGCTCGCATTCGCTTTGCTCATGCTCGCGACCCTCCCCCTCCAGGGGAGGGTGACCGAGTCCGCCGCACCAGTGTGACTCACGTTTCGACGGTTGCAGGTAGGCAACGATGACGAAGTGGTTGGCGGCCGCTTTTGCTGTCCTGGTCGTCGCGGGTGACGCGGCGGCGGCGGAGGAGGCCCAATGCGCGCGCGAACGCGCGGCGATGATCGAGACCATCCGCGCCCATGCGCGGCAGGACACCACGCTGCTGCCGCAGGGCATCTCGGAGGACGTGCTCAAGGTGATGGAGGCGATCGAGCGCCACAAGTTCATTCCCGACGGCAACTGCGCCATCGGCTATGTCGACCGGCCGGTGTCGATCGGCCACCGCTCGACGATCTCGCAGCCGTTCATCGTCGCGCTGATGACCCATCTCGCCGAGGTCGCGCCCGACCACACCGCGCTCGAAATCGGCACCGGCTCGGGCTACCAGGCCGCCATCCTGGCGCGGCTGGCGAAACAGGTCTGCACCGTCGAGATCGTCGCGCCGCTGGCCGTGGGCGCCATGAAAGTCCTGGGCGACCTCGGCTTTGACAACGCGCGCGTCAAGGTCGGGGACGGCTACCAGGGCTGGCCGGAATGCGGGCCGTACGACGCGATCATCGTCACTGCGGCGATCGGGCACGTGCCGTCGCCGCTGCTCGAGCAGCTCAAGGTGGGCGGCAAGCTTGTCATGCCGTTAGGACCTCCCGACAACGTGCAATACCTCACCGTCGTCGAGAAGACCGGGCCCGGCGAGACCCGCGGACGCATCGTGATGCTGGTTCGCTTCGTGCCGTTCGTGCGGCCGCCGAATTGACATTCCGATACGCCAACCGATCATGCAACGATGACGCGAACGCAGGTTGCGATTATCGGCGGCGGTCCGGCCGGGCTGTTGCTCTCCCACATGCTGGCGCGCAACGGCATCGACAGTATTGTGCTCGAGCGCCACAGCCGCGCCCATGTGCTGGAGCGCATCCGGGCGGGTTTTCTGGAAGCCGGAACGGTTCAGCTGTTGCGTGACGTTGGGCTCGGCGAACGGATGGACCGCGCGGGCCTTCCCCACGACGGTTCGTGGATCGCCTGGGAGGGCAAGCCGCGGTTCTTGATCGACACGCGAAAGTTTACCGGCAAGCCAATGATGGCTTATGGCCAGACCGCGATCACCGAGGACCTCTACGCGGCGCGCGATGCGGCGAGCGGACAGGTCGTTGATAAAGCCGACAACGTCAGGCTGCACGACCTGACGTCGAACCACCCGCACGTGACCTACGAGAAGGACGGACAGGTTTACCAGATCGATTGCGACTATGTTGCCGGCTGCGACGGCTCTCACGGCGTCAGCCGCCAATCGATCCCGGCGGAGGTGCTGCGGACCTTCGAGCGCGGCTATCCATTCGGCTGGCTCGGCATCATGTCGGAAACGCCGCCCTATCCGGACATCTGCTACGTGTACCACTCGCGCGGGTTCGCGCTCGCCTCCATGCGCAGCCCGATGCTGAGCCGCTACTACATCCAGTGCGATCTCGACGCGCGCATTGAGGACTGGCCGGACGACCGCTTCTGGGAAGAATTGAAGGCGCGCTGCCCGAAGGACATGGCCGAGCGCATCGTGACCGGTCCCTCGATCGAGAAATCGATCGCGCCGCTACGCAGCTTTGTTGCCGAGCCGATGCGCTACGGCCGCCTGTTCCTGGCCGGCGACGCCGCCCACATCGTGCCGCCTACCGGCGCGAAAGGGCTCAACCTGGCGGTGTCCGACGTCTTCTATCTGTCGCGGGCGCTGACCGAGACCTTGAAGACCGGGCGCACGCACTATCTCGACTGCTATTCCGACATGGCGCTGCGCCGGGTGTGGAATGCCGAGCGCATGTCGTGGTGGCTGACCACGCTGATCCACCAGTTTCCGGATGAAGCACCGTTCGACCGGCGCATGCGCGAGAACCAGTTCGACTATCTGCTCGCCTCCGAGCACGCCCAGGCGTCGCTGGCCGAGCAGTATGTCGGGCTGCCGTTCGAAAGCTGAATGATCAACCTGCCGGAGCGCGACTTATCGCTTGGTCCCCGCGATCGCCGTCAGCGCCTTCTCGATCACGTGCTTGGGCGTGCCATAGATTCGGTTGACCCGCGCCTGCAGGTCGGCGCCCGAGACCGGCGTCAGCTCGTGCTTGTGTTTCACGAAGTCCGCCTGCACCGCCTCGTCCTTGACCATCGCGTCGAAGGCTGAGCGCAGCGCCGCGGTGCGTTCGGCCGGCACGTCGGGCGGCAGCACGTAGGAGCGCGACATCACGAGATGGCCGAACAGGAACTCGATCGCCTGCCGGTCGTCGTCGCTCTTCGCGATGTCCTGCGCCAGCGGCATGCCCGCCAAGTCCGCGTGCGGCGTCGGCCACTGCACCAGCGCGCTGATGGTCTTGTCCCTGATCCACTCGGGATGCTGCACCACCACCGACGACCATGACCAGCCGCAGCGCCCGAGCACCTCCTGCCGCTCCATCGCCAGGAGGATGCGCGGGCCATCCTGGTAGCCCGAGATGACCTTGAACTTGGTCCCGAGCAGGTTGTTGAACGCATGCGGAGCGAGCTCGGAATCGGCCCCGGCGGCGGCGCCGACGATCAGCTCTTTTTCCAACATTTGCTGGATCGTCTTGATGCCCGACGTGTGCCAGGCCACGCAGACATGGACCTCGCTGTTGAGGCTGCCGATCCAGCGCAGCGTGGTCGAATCGTAATCGGCGCCGGTGAGGCCGAGCAGCGGCGCCTTCACCATGCCGCCCTGCATGGCGCCGAAGGTCAGGCCGTCGCGCGGCGCGACCTTGGCGATGTAGCCGGCCGCCCGCAGGCCGCCGGCGCCCGGCATGTTCTGCACCACGAATACCGGATTGCCGGGGACGAACCGCCCCATGTGGCGGGCGAGGAGGCGCGCAAAGGTGTCGAAGCCGCCGGACGGCCCGGATGCGACCACGATCCGGACCGTCTGTCCGCGAAAGAACGACTCGACGGAGGATTGCGCGATGGCCGCCGGCGCGGCGAACATCGCAGTGATGAAGACGCCCGCGCCGCAAAGCGCACGCGCTAGATTTCGCTTCGATGAGGTTGATGCGCAAGGTTGCCGCGATCTCGACCTCCCCCTTTCAGGAGGAGGTAAGGCTTGCGGCACGGGCGTCGGCACTACAACGGTCGGGAAATGCGCAACATGCATTTTCATGAGTCCTCGATGTCGCTCTATCGCACCGTGAATTCCTTGATCATCTCCGGCTTCGGATCGAAACCGAGGCCGGGCGTCTCCGGCAGCGTGAGCCAATCCTTGTCGAGTTGCGGCATGCCGGTGAAGATCGCCTCGCAGGTCTTCACCGCGGCGGTTTGATATTCCAGCGTGGTGCCGGCGGCGCAGCCGCCCTGCACGTGCATATTGTGCCAGAAATAGCCGCCGCCGTTGATCGGCACGTTGAACGCCGAGGCGAGGCCAGCAATCCGCACGCACTGCGTGATGCCGCCGGTGACCGAGACGTTGGGCTGCAGCATGTCGATCGCATGATGCATCAGCATGTCGCGGTAGCGGAACGCGAGCCCCTCGCTCTGTCCGGCGTGGATCGGCATGGTGGTGCGCCGGCGCATATCCGCCATCAAGAGCACGTCGTTCTGCACCAGCGGCTCCTCGAAGAAGCTCACGTGATAGGGCTCGATCAGCCGCACCAGCTCCATCGCATGGGTCAGGTCGAGCCGGCACTGCGCGTCGATGCCGATCTCGATCTCGTCGCCGAGCGCCTCGCGCAGCGCCTTGATCCGGCGTGCGTCGTTGCGCACGATCTCGATCATCGGCTTCTGGCCGCGCAGATTGTCGAGGCCGGGGCGGCCGACCTGCGTCTTCAGGCATTTGAAGCCCATCGCCAGCAGCCGCCGCGCCGCCTCGATCAGCTGCTCGATGTCGGCGCCGGGCACGCCGATGGTGGCGTAGGCCTGCACTTTCTCGCGCGCGCCGCCGAGCAGTTTCCAGATCGGCGCATTCAGCGCCTTGCCCTTGATGTCCCAGATCGCGGTGTCGATCGCACTGATCGCCCAGCTCGCATATTGCACCTGCGCGCCGCCGGAGAGCGTCCAGTACAGCACGTGCCAGATGCGCTCGTTGGCGAGCGCATCGAGGCCCGTAAGCTTCGGCCCGACATTGTTGACCTGCACCGCGACCGCGGCGGAGTCGGAGTGCTGGGTGATGCCGTAGCCTTTCAGGCCGGTGTCGGTCTCGACCTCGACGAAGCACGCCGAGACGGCGTTCTGCCGGTCGACGCCGAGCCAGGAAAAGTCGCTCAGCACCCGCAGCGGCGTGGCCGTAACGCGGGCGATCTTGTGTTGGATGGATTGCACGTCGTTTCTGCTCCCCCGAGACAATGTCTCAGAATGGAGCGTCGACGTGGGTAACGCAATCCACCAAACTCAAACTGCAGCCCCGCGAAACGCGGGGGCTTCATGCACTATCGGGAGGACACGGCGTCGCGGCGCCGGACGGGCTTCGTTTCGATCGGCGCCATTCGGTGGTTCGGGAGCGCGGCGATCCGCATGTCGGTATTGTTGAGGAACTGCTGCCGGAGGCGCAGGCCGCTGGCGGCATCCAGCGCGCGCCGCATGTTCAGGCGGATGCGCGTCAGATGCGGCTTCACCGTGTGCCCAAGCACGGTCTGTTGGACGACAGGCCTGCGGTGGAACAGGGGACCGCCGAATTCCGCTTCCAGCGTCATGATGGCATTGGTCAGGGACGGTTGTGAAATCCGGCAGCGCCCGGCCGCCCGCGTGAAGTTCAATTCCTCACAGAGGGTCAGGAAATAGTCGATGTGCCTGATCTGCATGGCTTGCGCCCCGCGTTGCCTGGACAATCGCCAATCAGGCAGCTTTGCAAGGGGGCCCCTGCGGGTCATCCTCCATTTGGAGGATGGAGGGCCCGAACCATCTGATGTCTCGCGGGATCGCACGCACCCTGAGTGCAAATGCAGATCGCTGAGTCTCCCGGCCTCATGCTGAGGAGGCGCGCAGCGCCGTCTCGAAGCATGGGCCGCCGATCCTTCGAGACGCGCCACCCAAGTCGGCTGTAGCCGACTTGGGCACTTAACATGCCGATGTCGGGTAAACCCGACATCGGTGGCGCTCCTCAGGATGAGGCGGGGTGAGTCCGTCCCCGGTCCCTACAGCTCCCAAATTTTCTGCTCGCTTTTGTGCAGGTGCTCGACCGACCCGTCCTCCTTGAGCAGGAAGTTGTCGCAGATGAAGGCGAAGTTGGTCGGTTTGAAGAAGCCCGGATGCACCGCCATGTTCATGTTGGCGGCGAGCGGCATGGTCTCGTCGGAGCGCAGCAGCGGACGCTCGACCAGGTCGTAGCCCTGGCTGTGGCCGAAGAGCCGCATTTCCGGCGGCGCGCCGCGGCTTTTCATGTACTCGTTGTGGCTGACGAAGATGTCGGCCGGCTGCGCGCCGATCTTGAGGTTCTTCACAGTGTGCTTCTGCGCGTCGACCACGACCGCAAAGGCGTCGCGCAATTCCTGGCTGGCCTTGCCGATGACGAAGGTGCGCGCCAGCTCGGCGTAGTGACCGCCCGGCCCATTGTTCTCGATCAGCAGCGTCATGTAGTCGCCTTTCTGCATGACGCGGCCCTGATAGTGACGCCCGCGCAGCACCGCCGGCTCGCCGAGCGGCGCCGACGAGCAGCGGAACAGGCCCTGCTGGCTGCCGAGCAGCTCGCCCTCGTATTGCGCCAGCGCGGTCAGTTCCGAGTCGCGCATGCCGGGCTTGATCTTGGGCAGGATCTTCGCCCACTGCGCGTCCTGCATGGCGGCGGCGCGGCGGATCAGCGCGATCTCCTCCGCGCTCTTGATCGCCTTGATGCGGTCGACCCAGTCGGTGGCGTCGACGAATTTGACATTGCCGGCCTGCTCCTCGGTGACGCGCACGAGGTCGTATTGCAGCCGGCCCTTGCCGACCCAGCCGACCGTCTTGCAGCCGCGCCGCTTGAGTTCCTGCGCCACCAGCTGCGCCGTCGTAGTCGTGGGTGTAGCCGACGGAGAAGAACGACGGGCTGAACACCCATTCGCCGACGCCGGGATTGAGCGGGTCCTTGCCGCCGAGACTGTCGCGGCGGTCCTTGTTGCCCATCTCCACCACGGTCATCAGGTCGTCGCGGTAGAAGATGACGTTGCGCGGATAGTCGTTGTGCGCCGGCACGTCGGTGAACCATTTGACATAGCCGCCGAGCCAGTCGCTCGAATTCTGCGTGATCAGCGCGTCGATGTTGCGCGCCTCCATCTCCTTGCGCACGGCCGCCCAGCGGCGCTCGAGCTCTTGCATGGAGGTGGGGAATTCGACGCGTTCGATGGGGGACATTGTCAATCTCTCCGATGCCGTAGGGTGGGCAAAATCGCTAGCTGTATTGTACCTGGTGGGCACGGCGCGTGCGCGATTGTGCCCACCATCATGACCGAGGTGCGCCTTTGCCCACCCTACCGCTTCACGATGAAGCGCATCTTCTCCTGATGTCCATCGGCAAACGCCCGCAAATTGTCTATCAGCAACGGCATCACCTGCTCGCCGTAAGTCTCCGCCATGCCGCCGATGTGCGAGGTGATGAAGACGTTGGGCATGTCCCACAGCGGTGAGTCCTTCGGCAACGGCTCGGTCCGGAACACGTCGAGACCGGCGCCGGCGATCGTTCCGGCGCGCAGCGCGGCGATCAGGGCGTCCTCGTCGACCACACCGCCGCGCGCGATGTTGATCACGACGCCGGACGGCTTCATGGCATTGAACACGGAGGCGCCGACGAGACCGGTCGTCTCGGCGGTCTGCGGCACCAGCACGATCAGGAAATCCGCCTGCGCCGCCGCCTCGTTCAACCGCGCGCGCGGCAGGATCGCGTCGAAGCCGGGCGCCTCGCTGCGGCCGTCGCTCACGCCGACGACCCGCATGCCGAATGCCTTGCAGCGCTTTGCCAGCTCCTCGGCGATCGCGCCGACGCCGACGATCACTGCGGTGCGGTCCGCCAGCAGGCTTTGCTCGACCCGGTTCCAGCGGTGCGCGTCCTGGGTCGCGAACAGGTCGCGGATGTCTCGCACGAAATGCAGCATGTAGATGAACGCAAGCTCCGACATCTGCGGGCCATGGAAGCCGCGGGCGGCGGCGAGCAGCACGCGCTTCGGCAGATTGGGCAGCGCCTGGATGTGGTCGGTGCCGGTGGTCAGCGCCTGGATCAGCGAGAGCTTCGGCATCGCCTCGATCAGCTCGGCGAAAATCTCGTCGGTGCGGATGATCAGGATGTCGGCTCCTGCGCACTTCGCCAGCGCTTCGGCGGGATCGCGTGCGGCATGAAAGCGCAGAGCCGGCAACGCCGGGGCGAGCCGCTCGGCGAAGAATGCCGCGTCGCGGCCCTTGATCAGAACATCGGATGGCATCGGCACACGTAGTTGGTGTCATGGCCGGGCTTGTCCCGGCCATCCACGTCTTTGTTGTCGTCAGTTATCAAGACGTGGATGCCCGGCACAAGGCCGGGCATGACGAAAATACAGATCAGCGTGCGACACGCCCGCCCTTGGATTCTTGCGCGTCAGCGGCCAAGATCGTCGCTGGAAATGGTCTCGGAGAAACTCATGCGACGGTCCCTGATCGCACTCGTCCTTGCCGGCGCCCTGGCGCCGGTCGCCGCACCGGCGCAACAGCCCGAAGACATTATCTTTGCTTATCCGAATGTCGCGCTCACGTTCTCGGCCGGCTATCTCGGCGAGGACCGCGGCTTCTACGCCAAGAACGGGCTGCGCGTGAAGGGCCTGGTGATCGCCGGTCCGGGCGCCACCAACGCGGTCATTTCCGGCAGCGCCGATTTCGCGCTCGCTTCGGCCGTGGTGCAGACGCGCGCCGCCGCCAAGGGGCAACGGCTGCTCTCGATCGCCAATCCGCTCGACCGCCCGGTGGTGCAGATCATCCTGCGCAAGGAGTTTGCGCCGAACTTCGATCCGAAGGCGCCGCTCAACGATCGTATTCGCCTGCTGAAGGGACGCACCATCGCGGTCGACGCGATCGGATCGATCCTGCACGGCTTTCCGCTGCTGCTGGCGAAACGCGCCGGGCTCGACACCGCTACCGACTTCCGCATCTCGCCGATGGCGCCGCCGGCCGCGCTTGCGGCGTTCAAGGCTAGGCAGATCGACGGTTTCGCGATGTCGATGCCGTGGCCGATCGGGCCGGTGCTCGACGGCGAGGCGGTGACGATCGCGAGCGGCGCCGATGGCGATCCGCCCGACATGGCCCCGTTCGGCATGGCGAGCATCATCACGCAACCGGCGACCTGCGAGAAACGGCGCAGCGTCTGCGAGAAGATGGGCCGCGCGATCACCGAGGCCGCGAACTTCCTGCGTGACAATCCGGCCGAGGCGATGGCGCTGCTCAAGAAGCGGTTCGCGGCGCTCGACGACAAGGTGTTTGCGGCGGGCTTCGAGCAGATCCGCAAGGCGACGCCGGCGCGCCCGGTCATGGTGCGCGCCGCGCTCGAGAACGGCGAGACCTACAATGTCGAGGCTGGCCTGCTGCGCCCGGAGGACCGGCTCAAGAGCTATGAGGGGCTGTATACGGAGGCGTTCGTCCCGTAGCGCCCCTTGTAGCCCGGATGAAGCGCAAGCGAAATCCGGGACGGGACTGTCCCGCATTCCGCTGCGCTCCATGCGGGCTACGAGCTCATTTCTCCTCATCCACAATCTTTGTCCGCAGCGTGCCGATGCCGGTGATCTCCACCTCCAGCACGTCGCCCGCCTTCATCCAGACCTGCGGATTGCGCCGGTGGCCGACGCCCTCCGGCGTGCCGGTCGCGATCACGTCGCCGGGCGCGAGCGCGGTGAAGTCGGAGCAGAACGCGACGATGTGCGGGATCGAATAGATCAGGAGGTCGGTGCCGGAGCGCTGCATCTCCTGGCCGTTCAATCGCGTCGTCAGCGTCAGCCTGGTCGGGTCGGGGATTTCGTCGGTGGTCACCATCCACGGTCCGAGCGGCCCGGTGCCGGGAAAATTCTTGCCCGAGGTCACCGAGAACTTCTGGTAGTCGCGCACGCTGCCGTCGACAAAGCAGGTGTAGCCGGCGACGTGCTCGAGCGCGCGCTCCATCGGGATGTGGCGTCCGCCGCGGCCGATGATAACGGCAAGCTCGCCCTCGAAATCGAACTGGGTCGAAATTTTTGGACGGATCATCTCGCCCTCGTGACCCGACCAGCGTATCGGTGAGCCGCAGGAACATCGACGGCTGTTTCGGGATCTCGCGGCCGGTCTCGCTCGCGTGTGAGCGGTAGTTGATGCCGGCGCAGGCGATCCGCTCGGGATTCGGGATCACCGGCAGGAATTTGATATCGGAGATCGTGTGGTCGGGCTTCGCACTGCGAAATCGAATCCTTGATCTGCGGCAGGAGGTCCGCCGCCAGTGCGTCGCGCAGCGTCGCGCCGCGTCCGCCGAAGCGGCCGTTCATGGTGATGACATCGTTGCCACGGATGACGCCGAAAGTTTCTATTCCGTCCACGATATAGCTTGCGAGTTTCATTTGTCGCTCCCACTCGTGCTGTCCTATCCTCCGCGCATTCCCGCGTAAGCGGGAATCCAGGATTGTTCTGTAGACTGGGTCCCCGCTTGCGCGGGGACGAGCGGGACGATTTTACAAATCACAATTCCATCTCGCGCTCGACCGGACGCCAGCGCAGCGCCCAGCGCTCGATGGCGTTGAGGATGGCGTTGATCGCCAGCACCAGCGCGAGCGCGATCACGACGCCGGCGAACACGCCGGTGGTGTCGGAGACCTGCCGCGCGCCTTCGATATAGCGGCCGACGCCCTCGCGTCGAGACCAGGAACTCGCCCACGATGGTTGCGCTCACCGCGCGCGGGAACGCGATCTTCAGGCCGGTGAAGAAGAACGGCAGCAGCGAGGTCCAGATGATCTCGCGCGAGATGCGTCGCTCGCTCGCGCCGATGACGCGCGCCATGCTGATCAGGCGGCGATCGACGCCGCGGATGCCGGAGAAGGTGGTGATGAACACGATGTAGAACACCACCAAGGCGACGACCACCAGCTTCGGCATGTCGCCGATCCCGAACCAGAGGATCAGCCAGGGGGCGAGGGCGTATTTCGGAATTCCCATGGTGAACATGATGGCGGGCTCGACCGCCTCGGTGGCGCGCGCGGAGCGGCGCAGCAGGAACGGCAGGATCACGCCGGCGACGCCGGCGATGGCGAAGCCCGCCACCGCGACCCGCAGCGTCGCCATGATGTCGGCGACCATCTGGCCGCTCAGCGCCAGCGCCCAGAGCCGCTCCGCGGTCGCGAGCGGCGGCGCGAAGAACAGCGGCCCGAGCGTGCGGGCGCCGTAGTCCCAGCCGATGAGCAGCGCGAGCGTCAGCGCCACGCGCCCGCCATACACCAGCCACTTGCGCGACGCGCCCGTACTCCGCTCGATGTCGATGGCGATGTCAGCCATGGGTGTGGTCCGCAGAAGTTGCAGCGGACTCGGTCGGCTCCCTCCCCCCTTGCGGGGGAGGGGTGGGGAGGGGGGTAACGGCAAACTCAGCGCCTGCGGTCACCCCCCTCCGTAGCCGACGCTTCGCGTCGGCGTTCTTAACGCCAACAACGGCGGCCGGAGGCCGCCTACGCCCTCCCCCGCAAGGGGGGAGGGAACCGTGGAGCGCGAGCCTTCGCAAAACAATGAGTGCGTTCGCTGCCAAGAATCTCATTGCACGTCCGCCCTGATCTTCTCGTAGGTCGCCGCAAAGCCCGGCAGCGCAAAGATGTCCTTCACATTGCGCGGGCGCGGGATCGGAATCGCGTGCTCGGCGGCGATGCGCGACGGCTGCTTGGACAAGACCAGCGCGCGGTCGCCCAGCGCGATGGCCTCGGTGATGTCGTGGGTGACGAACACGATGGTCTTTCTGCCCAGGTCCCACAGCCGCAGCAGGTCGGCCTGCAGCTGGGTGCGGGTCTGCGCGTCGACCGCCGCGAACGGCTCGTCCATCAGGATGATCGGCGGATCGTAGACCAGCGTGCGGATCAGCGCCGTGCGCTTGCGCATGCCGCCGGACAATTCGTGCGGATAGTATGTCTCGAAGCCGGCAAGCCCAACCGCCTGGATCAGCGTCTCGGCTCGCGCGCGGCCCGCGCCGTCGAGCTTGCCCTGCACGTCGAGCGAGAACAGCACGTTGTCCAGCGTGCTGCGCCAGGGCAGGAGATTGTCGTCCTGCGTGACATAGCCGATGCGGCGCTCGATTCCGGGCTTCAGCGCTCGCGGGTCGCGCGTCGTAACGGATGCGCCGTTGAGCAGGATGTCGCCGACGCTCGCGGTGTCGGTCTGCGCGATGATGTTGAGCAGCGTCGACTTGCCGGCGCCCGACGGCCCGACAATGGTGAGGAACTCGCCATCAGCCACCGAGAACGACAGGTCCTGGATCACCCAGGGTGACGGCTCGCGGCCGTGCCGGGCGGGAAAGCGCTTGCCGAGCTTGCGGATTTCGAGGAGCGCGGTCACGTCCCGGTCTCCACCAGCTGCTCGATCGGCGGCCGCCAGCGCAGCAGCCGCGCTTCCATCGCATTCATCATTGAGGTCGCGGCCTGCACCAGGAGCGTCGCCATCAGCACGGCGACGAACACGCCGGTGGTGTCGAAATTCATGGCGCCGTTCTGCACCAGGTAGCCGAGCCCGCGGTTGGCGGAGATCAGCTCGGCGATCACCGCCGCCGCGATGCCATAGGGCACGGCGATGCGGAATCCGGCGAAGATCGACGGAATGGCGGCCGGCAAGACAATATGACGCGCAACCTGCCGTTCGCTGGCGCCAAGGATTTGCGCGGTCTGCACGAGCTTGGCGTCGAGCGCGCGCACGCCGTTCAGGGTGGCGAAATAGACGATGAAGAACACCACGCTGACCACCAGCGCGATTTTCGACTCCATGCCGATGCCGAACCAGACGATGAACAGCGGCGCGAAGGCGAGCTTGGGCGCGCCATAGCCGCCGATCATGAACGGGTCGAGGATCGCGACCATGACGGGATGCCGCCGCAGCAAGAGCGGCAGCAGCACCGCCGGGACGCCGCCGATCAGCGTCCCGGCCGCCGCTTCCGCCAGCGTGTAGCCGGCGTGGCGGAGCAGTTCGCCGCTCGCGACCATCTCGACGAAACGGATCGCGACCGCCCACGGCGAGGACACCCAGTAGGTGCCGAACCGCCAGGTCGCCAGCGACCACAGCGCCATGATGACGGCGAACACCAGCGCGCGGTCGAGATGCGCGCGCCAGCGGATCGCGTGCTCGGCAGGCGAGGGCGGGGCGGTGTCGGTCATCACGCACTGGCCTCGTTACTGTGCCCTCTCCCCTTGAGGGAGAGGGCAAGGAGATCGCCCGACAAATTCGAATGGGTGAGGGGTTGAGGCGGATGGAAAGGCCACAACCCCTCACCCAATTCCGACGCCGCCGTCGCGGCACGGTCAGTCACGGCTTGGACGCCTGGCCGAAGATCGGCGCGAACAGGCTCTCGACCGGCACCGGCTTCTCGATCAGCGCCTGGTCAGCGAGATATTGCACCAGCGCGTCGAGCGAGGGCCGGTTGGCGTCGATCCCGTAGGGCCAGGGATCGCCGCCGAACACGTCATCGATCTCCTCGAGCTCGGCCGCCATCCACGGCAGCATATAGCGCAGTGTCCCAAGTTCGCGCATCTTGCGATACGCGATCGCCTTGGCGTCGCAGCAGGCGTTGTAGAGGCTGGTCGCCACGAACGGATGCTTTTCGTAGAGGTCGCGCTTGAGCACCACGAGATGCATGATCGGAAAGATTTTGGTCTTGCGGTAATACTCGATCTCGCTCCGGCGGTAGTCCGGGAACAGCCGCGCGATGTTCGGATTGGTCTTGACCGCCTTCGGCAGCGCGGAGCCGATGACGGCGGCGACGTCGCCGGATTCCAGCCGGTCGTTGAGCGACATTTTATCGCTATGGAGTTCGAGCTTCACCGGCCGCACCAGCGGAATCTTGTTCGGCGCGCCGTGCGGTTTTGTGTCGTTCATCCCGCCCTCGACCCAGGTCACGCCGGAAAAATCCACGCCGTAGTCGTGCTGCAGCAGCCCGCGAATGACGATCGCCGCGGTCATGGCATAGAGCGGCACGCCGATGCGCTTGCCGGCGAGGTCCTTCGGCGTCGCGGATCGCCCGCTTGTCGATCGCGATGTAGCCGTGGCGGAACACGCGCGACGGGAACACCGGGATCGCCACCATCGGGCAGCCGCCGCGCGCCGCATGCCGGAAATAGTCGGAGCTCGACATCTCGGCGGCGTCGAATTCGAGGTTGTTCGCCATCCGGTCGAAGATCTCGCGCGGATGGTCGATCGCCAGGAAATTGAGGTCGATGCCGTCCGGCTTCACCTCGCCGGTATGCAGCGCGAGCATGCGGTCGTAGAGCCCGCAGGCGAAGGTGATTGGCAGTCCTGACATTGCTGGTGTTGCCCCCGGTTGGCGTGTCCGACGCATTATTCGTTATCTATGCGCATGGCCGCAACAGCAGGTATACAGCAGGTATAAGGAGTGCGAGCCATGACCGCCCGTTCCACCCGCCTCGAATTCCGCGAAGCTGCTTCAGCCGGGCGCCGCCGCCGTGCTGCCTGGCGTGGCGAATGCACTGGCCGCCCGGGTGGTCGCCGACCTCGGATTCCCCGCCGCCTATGTCACCGGCGCGGGGATCGCCAACACCTATCTCGGCATTCCCGACAACGGCCTCGTCACCCTGTCGGAGCTTTGCGACCATGTCGCCGCCATCCGCGACGTGTTCCCGGGCCCGATCATGGTCGATGCCGACACCGGCTTCGGCAACGCGCTCAACATGAACCGCACCGTGAAGCTGCTCGAACGCGCCGGCGCCGATGCCATCCAGATCGAGGACCAGGTGTTCCCGAAACGCTGCGGCCATTTCGACGGCAAGGAGACGATCCCCAAGGCCGAGATGGTCGCCAAGGTGAGGGCCGCCGCCGACGCGCGCTCAGACCTCGACTTGATCATCGTCGCGCGCACCGATGCGATCGCGACCGACGGTTTCGAGCCGGCGCTGGAGCGCGCCGCGGCTTATCACGACGCCGGCGCCGATATCACCTTCATCGAGGCGCCGCAGACCCAGGAGCAGATCGCGGCGATCGGCCGGTTGCCGTGGCCGCAGATCATCAACATCGTGCTGGGCGGGCGCACACCCGAATTCGCCAACGAAAAGCTCAGAGAGCTTGGCTACGCCGGGGTGCTCTACGCCAATGTCGCCCTGCAAGCGTCGATCCGCGGCATGCAGCTCGCGCTTGCGACGCTGCGCGAGAATGGCGCGATCGGTGACGCGTCGCTGCTGGCAGTCGATTTCCTCGAGCGCCAGCGGCTCGTTGGTAAGCCGATGTGGGATGCGCTTGAGAAAAAGTACAAAATCTAGCCGCCACGCATCACAGGTTATTGCGATGACGCTGGCAGTTTGAACTCATTCCAGCCTATAGTCGGCGGATAGTCGGATACCGTGGGGGCCGGCCGCAGGATTTTATGTCACCCAAGTATAGTTTGCCCGTCCGGCTCGGCGTCCTGGTTGCTGGCACGCTGTTGCCGCTGATCGTTTTTGCCGGGGGCCTTGTCTACCAGCACCACGCCGAAAACCGGGAAGCGGTTTTTGCCCGCGTGATGCAGCTCGTCCGCTCGACGCGCCTCATCCTGGACAGCGAAGTCAAAAGCATGACGGCCGGCCTGCAGGTGCTCGCCCTGTCGAACGGCGCTGCGACGCGACGATTTCGAGACCTTCCGCGGGAATGCCGAGGCATTCCTCAGTCAATTCCCGGGAAGCCAGACGATCGTGATCGCCGACCGCGACGGCCGGCAGGTGTTCAACACCCGCGCGGCGCGCGGCGAGGCCTTGCCGCTGCGCGCGACGCAATCCAGAACCGGCGAGGTGTTTGAGACCCGGCGTCCGGCCTATTCGCCGCTGCTCACCGGATCGATCACAAACGAGCCCATCATCACGATCACCGTCCCGTTGGTTCGGGATGGCGAAGTCGCCTACGAGCTGTCGTTCAATCCGTCGCTCGCCGAGTTCCAGCGCATCATCGAACGGCAGCGTCCGAGCGAGCATTGGACCTTGGCGCTTTTCGATCAGAACGGAGTCAATTTTGCCCGGGTGCCGAATCCCGAGAGTACCGTCGGCCAGCGCGCGTCGCCGACGCTGTTCGCCGAGATGTTCAAGGTGCCGGAGGCCAAGGTGGCGACGGTGTCGCTGGAGGGCGTTCCGTTGCTCACCGCTTTTGCGCGCTCGGAGGTCACCGGCTGGACGATTGCGGCCGGCATCTCGGAAGACACGCTGACCGCGCCGCTGGTGCGCCAGCTCGCGCTGACGGCGGCGATCGGCTCGGTGTTGCTGCTGATCGGGCTTGGTTTTGCCATCCGGCTCGCGACCCGGCTGGCGCGCGCCGAGGCGATGCAGTTGCTGCTGGTCGACGAGCTCAATCACCGGGTCAAGAACACGCTGCAGACCGTGCAGTCGATCGCGGCGCAGACCTTCCGCCATGCCAACGACATGCCCGCCGCGCTGCGAAAGTTCGACGGACGCGTGATCGCGATGGGGCGGGCGAACGGGCTCCTCAGCGAGGATCGCTGGCGCAATGCGGACATGTCGGACCTGGTCGGGAGCGCGCTCGAGCCGTTCCGCGCCAAGGATCGAGAGCGCGTGCACATGTCGGGCCCCAACCTGGCGGTCGCGGCGCCCAGCGCCGTCATGATCTCGATGATGCTGCACGAGCTTGCGACCAACGCCGCGAAATACGGCGCCCTGTCGAACGACGCCGGCGAGGTCTTCATCGACTGGCGCCCGGTGGGTGACGGCCATGGCGCGCGCGTGCAGCTGAACTGGCGGGAAACCGGCGGGCCTCCCGTCGCTACGCCTGAACGCACCGGCTTCGGCACCGCGCTGATCCAGCGCGGGCTCACCGGCCAGCTGGGCGGCCGCGCCGAGGTCGAGTTCGCGCCGTCGGGTCTGCGCTGCACGCTGGAATGTCCGGTGCGCTGAACTTCGCCGGCTAGTCCGCCGTGATCTTCGCCTTGCGGATCACCGGCTCGAGCCGCGCCGCGTCGTTCGCCAGGAATTCGCGCGCGGCCTCCGGCGTGCCGCCGGCGACCTGCAGCGAGTAGTTGGTCTCGAACAGCTTGCCGCGCTCGCTCTTAAGGAAGTCGTTGGTGGCGGCATTGAGCCGCGCGATCACGTCGGGAGGCGTGCCGGCGGGCGCGGCGAGCGTGAGCGAGAGCCCCGACACGATGTCGAGCCCGTTCTCGCGGAAGGTCGGCACCTCGGGCAACGCCCTGATCCGGCCGGTCCAGGTGACGCCCAAGACTTTCATGGTCACGTAGCTCGGCACGAAGCCCGACAGCGCCGCCTCGATCTGCCCGCCCAGGACGTCGGCGACCGAGCCGGCGGCGCCGCGGTAGTGCACGTGCTGGATCTCGATCCCGGTCATCAGCGCCAGCTGCGCCGCCAGGATGTGCAACGTGGTGCCGACGCCGCTGTCGCCGATGTTGACCTTGCCGGGGTTGGCGCGCGCGTAGTCGATGAACTCCTTGAGCGTCGATGCCTTGAGCTTGGGCGAGACGATGATCACCTGCGGAATGGTGCCGATCAGGGCGACCGGCGCGAAATCCTTCACCGGGTCGTAGCCCAGCGACTTGTAGAGCGTGCGGTAGTAGCCGAGCGGCCCGGGCGAGGTCAGCAGCAGGGTGTGGCCGTCGGCCAGCGATTTCGCGACCGCCGCGGCGCCCAGCGTGCCGCCGGCGCCGCCGCGGTTCTCGACCACGACCTTCTGCGTGAGCCGTTCGCCGAGCTCGTGCGCAAGCACGCGCGCGACGCCGTCGGTCGGGCCGCCGGCGGGGAAGGTCGCGACCATGGTGATGGTGCGGCTCGGCCAGCTCTGCGCGGCGGCGGGTCCGGCGAGCGCAAGCGCCAGCATGGCGGAGAGCAGGAAGGCGGGCGGCGTCATCGCGGTGCGATGCTAGAGCATGATCCTGAAAAGTGGAAACGTGTTTCGGAAAAGATCGCCGCCGGGCGGCGATCGGGTCGAATGCGCAAAACCCCGCACCGGCGGTGCGGGGGTCCTGCGCCATCAATGCCTGAAACGGTTACTGGCCGCCGGTCTGGCCGCCCCGGCCGACGCTGCTCGGCTCGGTCGACCGGTTGCGGATCATCCGCTCGCTCTGCGCGGGCGGATTGTTGGCGGTGGACATTGACGATCTTTGATCCTCGCCGAAGAAATAGATGATAACGCCAAGCGTGACGAATGCCGCGGCAACCACGCCCAGCAGCACACCCATGCTGGTGAAGTCGACATCCTGAAGCTCAACCTCTCTGCGCTGTTCCATGGCGGCACTCCGTCATTGAGGGGACAGGGTGGCAATAAAACGCGGCGGGTTAATTTTGGGTTCCCAGTGCCTAGCGCAAAACCGCATGGCCGGAATGCAAATCCGGCAAGCCCTGTCGACCCTCGCGAACGGGGTCGACGCTGGCGAGCGGCATTTCAATCAATCAAAGGGCGAAGCAACGTCGCGCGCCTTCGTACGCTACAGCGGCTTCACCGCGACCTTGCGGAATTTCACGACGCCCGCGCCGTATTGCAGCCCGATCGGCCCGCTCCCGAACTTCTCGTCTTTGCCTTCTGCGGTTTTGACGCCGTTGAGCACGACACTCATCAGCGGTCCTCGGGCCGTGATCTCGAACGTGTTCCACTTGCCGCCGGCCTTGAGCGTCGGGTTCGCAGGAGCCACCTGCACGATCGCACCGGTGCCGTAACTCGGGTCGGGCCGCGTGTCGTAGATATTCGCCTCGTAGGACGACCTGGAGCTGATGTTCTTCGGGTCGGTGCAGCGGAAATAGATGCCGCTGTTGGCGTCTTCGCTCACCCAGAACTCGGCGTAAATCTGAAAATCCTTGTACGACCCCTTTGAAACCAGGCTGGGATTGCCTTTGCCGGTCTTCTTGTCGGCGACGATGGCGCCGTCCTCGACCCGCCAGTTGACCTCGTCATTCATCGGCGTCCAGCCGTCGAGCGTCTTGCCGTCGAACAGCTGGATCCAGCCCTCTCCGGTCTGGCTGTTGGCGCGGGGCACGCCATTGATGGTGGCGATGCCGACGAGCAGCAGCGCTGCGATGGCCGCGAACACGCGTGTCATGTGGTCTCCTCCCTGTACGCAGACGAAGCGTTTCCCAGAACGCGGGCGATTGGTACGCCCTTGCGCGGCAATGGTAGCAAGCGGCGGCGGGAGGCGGAAGGCTCACGCGGCGACGGCGGTGGCGAGCAGGGTCAGGCTGGTGAAGTCCGAGCGCGGCGCGCACCACGTGCGAAAATTCCCAGCGGTCGCGCAGCTTGGTCCAGTCCGCGGGCGCGTCACCGCTGCGTTGCAGCGGATCGACGGCGAAGAAGCTTCTGCCCAATCCCTTGAGCTCGACATCCTTGAGCCAGAAATTGTTGACCGGATGCGTGAGCAGCCAGTAGACCGCGTGCATGGCGGCAAGCGCCGCGAACGCGCTGGCCGTCAGCCAGAGCGGCGTTTCCGGCGGCGTCAGCAGCATCAGCGCAAGCAGCAACAGGAGCCCGAGCGGCTCGGCGGCGCCCCGATGGTGAAGCCCGGATAATAGATCGGCTGCACCGTGAGATATTCCTCCTTCGACAGCCGCAGCTTGCCGGGGAGTTCCAGCGCATGCGCGAGCGCCAGCGCCATCGCGATGGCGACAAGCACGAGCGTCGCGACTTGGAGCGTGATGAACATGGAACACCGTCTGGTCGTGGTCGACGGTGGTCAACGATTTCACCGCGGATGCCGTTCCGACCTTTAGCGTGCTGCCGGGTCCGAGTGGGCGACGACCCAATCGCGCGTGATCTGAAAGTCCTCGGGCTGCCGGTCGGGATGAGGCGGCGTCTCCATCGGGGCGCCCGCGGGGCTGTCCAGCGGAGCGGTGGTGATGGGCTCGACCTGGGCACGCTGCATCAGGAAGGCGCGTTCGATCGCTTCTCTCAACTCGAACACCTGCTCGCGGTCGAAAGTGGTCACGGTCTCGGTTTCGCTGGCCGTGGTCTTCATCACGAACTGGTATTCGAGAACCGGACGGATCCGCTGCCATAACACGCCGAGGATGAGTGCGACCGGCGCCGCGATGGCGCTCCACAGGCTGTAGTCCGGATATTGCTCACGGGAAAAATACGCGAACAGCCCGAGGCCGGCGGCGGCCACCACCAGCGTCACCGCAACGGGATTGAGCTTCGGCCGGTGATAGACGGCGACGCTGCTGATGGCCGCCACCTGATAGGATATCGGGCCGAACCGCGCGACCGTCGGCGTCACCTGAATGTCATGCGTGCGGAAAAGGATGTACGCGCCCATCGCAGAGCCCCCATTCGGACGCAAACCGACCGCGTCGAACGGGATCAAGGCAGCGCAATTTCGCCAAACTGATGGCGGTGGCGTTTCGATCGCTGCCGGGCGCGTAACAAGATTAACGGCGGCAGCGCCGCGCTGCGTTTACCCCTCCGGCAGGCCGAAGGCTCGACCCGGGGGGGCTGAACGGGCTACGCTGACGGTAATCGAGCACGCCAAGGGAGGGACGACCATGTGGAAGCTCGCCTTGATGCTGGCGGCGGCGGTGGCGATCACCGGGCTGAGCATCTCCGCGCACGATGCCGGCGCCGAGAGTGCCGGCGAGAAGATCGCGGTGACCTGCGGCGGCACGATCCAGAATTGTCCGCAGGGCAAGAAGATGTATTGCAACCGCTGGCGGCCGTGCAAAGGCAGGACGGCCAAGGTGAAGCGCTATTGCGACGCGCCGATCTGCATGACCGAGCGCTCGGGCAAGGAGTGATGAGGAATTTGTGGCGTGGGCCAAGGCGCTGGACGCGCCGCGCCCACCTGGACACTGCGATATCGTGAAAAAACAGAGGTGGGCACGCTTTCGCGCTGCCCACCCTACGTTTGCCTCGTCGGCGTCGCTGCCGACGCCTTCGCCGCGTGGTGCCGTTATAGTGGCGGTGGTGGTAGTGTTGGATCTACCGGCGGCGGTTGCTTCTTGGCCCATCCCGGCGGCATGGTGCTGCCGCCCCATCCCGGCCTGCCCTCCTCCGGCCCCTTGCTCCATCCCGGCGGCGTTCCCCCGTCTCCCCATCCGGTCCGATTCCCGGGGGAGCTAAAGCCGGGCGGGCTCGCGCCTAGTGAGGTCGGCGGGCCGCCGCCGCCGCCTTTGCCCTTGTTCTGTGCCAATCCCGCTGACGGTGTGAACGCGATCGCCGTGAATGCCATCGCCGCGACCGTCAGAACCGCCATGATCGTTCGTGTCATTCGCCATCTCCCCTGGTCGCTGGTCCCCTGAACGACGCTTCGTTGACAGGAGTGTGCGTCATTCTCGGGGCAAAGTCACCAGCCTGTGGATGGAACTTCGGGGGTGTGGCGAGCTTGCATCATGCTCAAAATACGTAGGAGTCCTTAGGGTTGGCAAAGGCGCGAAGCGCCGTGCCCACGTGGACGTCGCCGCTCCGCCCTGCGCGCTGTCACAGTCTGGCAAGCGCCCGGATCGCGACGCCCTTCTGCTCGATCGCCTCGGTGAATCGGCCATCCGCGAACGCAGCGACACACGTCACGCCGAGACAGGTCGCGCCGGCCTGTTCCACCAGCATGACCGCGGCCAGCGCCGATCCGCCGCTGGCAACGACATCGTCCACCACCAGCACGGTCTCGCCCGCCTTGAGCGCATCGCGATGAATCTCGAGCGCCATCCCTTCGGCGTAGCACATGTCATAGTCCTGCCGGATCGTCGCGCGCGGCAATTTTCCGCGCCGCCGCGCCAGGCAGAGCCGGCTGCCGAGAAGATAGGCCAGCGGGGCGCCGAACACGTACCCCCAGGACTCGATGCAGACGATGCAATCGGGCCGCCGTGCCCGGTACGGCGCGGCCATGGCGTCGACGATGGCCGCAAACAGTGCGGGATCGGTTTCAATGATCGGCGTGATGTCGCGAAAGCGGATCTTGGGACGCGGAAAATCGGCGACAATCCGGATCGATCTCTCGATGCGGTGGGCGAGCGATGGGTCGCGGGCGAGTTCCATGCGGCTGTCCCGGCGAGATGGCGTCGGCAATCGCGCAACAGTATCGCGAATGAGGGATCAACAGTATCGCGCAGGGCGGATTAGCGCAGCGTCATCCGCCAACTGCGTTCCGAAACGGCGGATGACGCCTTCGGCTCATCCGCCCTACGTGCTGTAGATGGACCTGCATCATGCTTAAGCGCTGTGGATAGCAGCTACGCCGATGAAGATCGGTTTCACCGCGCTCAACGCATCGTGGGCGCTGCGCCCATCAACAGCTTGCCAACAGTTGCTGTTCACAAGTCGCTTTTGGTTTGACCTGACTTGTCCTGTGACTATAGTCCTGCGGTCCCGTTCACCGAGGGCGTCTCCGGAGACGAGCTTGAGGCGGAGCGGGATGCGGCGTCCTGCGGGCTGGCTCGTAACCAGGCCCCCGGGAGGCTCCCGGGGAAACCCGCCCTTCCGCCACTACGGGCGGAACGCGTGAATTCGCCCGGGTGAAGCGACGAGGAGTCAAGTGGACAAGACTTGAAGCCGGATTGCTTCGCCTCAGGCGGGCTCGGGGCCAAACAATCGCCGCGGTGGAGCGCCGAGAGGCGAGCGTCCCCCGGCTGCGTAGACTGCGCAAGCTGGTCTGCGCGGGGACGCAAGGCGCCTCGCAAGCGCCTGCGGGCCTGCGTCATTGGCCCGCCGACGGGTGCCGCTGCACCCGAGCGCCTGTCGGCGCTCCGCTCCCTCACTTTCGAGTGAGGGACCAAGCAAACCTCGGAGGAGCATGTGCCTCGCGAGAACGATGAAGCTTGCGCAGTTTGTAGCCCGCATGGAGCGAAGCGAAATGTGGGTACGCCCGCCCCGGATTTCGCTGCGCTCCATCCGGGCTACAAGTGGGCCGCGTCTCGATTCTCGTTCATCTCGACGCTATAGGTGCGGTAACAAACGAGACTGCTTTGGCTAGCTCCATGTCCACCACCCACACCCCCGTCCTGATCGTTGGCGCCGGCCCGGTCGGGCTTGCGCTCGCCGGCGATCTCGGCTGGCGCGGCGTTCCTTGTACGCTGATCGAGAAGACCGAAGGCCGCGTCGACCATCCGAAGATGGACCTGATCGGCGTGCGCACCATGGAGTTCTGCCGCCGCTGGGGCATCGCCGACCGCGTGCGCGACGCGCCCTATTCGGGCGACTATCCGCAGGACTATGTCTGGCTGGAGTCGTTCACCGGCTACGAGTTCGGCCGTGAAAAGTTTCCCGGCCGCGCGTTCGAGCCGCTGCCGAATGAAAGCCCGCAGAAGCGCGAACGCGTGCCGCAGGACATGTTCGATCCCATCATCAAGCAATGGGCGACCGAATTCCCTTGCGTCACGCTGCAGCACAACACCGAGCTGATCGGCTTCGAGGAACACGGCACGCATGTCGCCGCGACCGTGCGCGACACCAATACCGGCGCGACCCGCGAGCTCACCGCCGATTACCTGATCGGCACCGACGGCGGCGCGTCGTTCGTGCGCGAGACGCTCGGCATCGAGATGAGCGGGCATCCGGCGCTCACCTACACCACCAACGTGATCTTCCGCTGCCCGGACCTGCCGTCGCTGCACGACAAAGGGCTCGGCTACCGCTTCATCTTCATCGGGCCGGAAGGCACCTGGCTGACCATCGTGGCGATCAACGGGGGCGACCGTTTCCGCATGTCGATCGTCGGCTCGCCGGAAAAGGTCACGCACACGGAGGCCGACATCCACGCCGCGCTGATGCGCGCGATGGGCAAGGCGTTCGACTACGAGATCCTCTCGGTGCTGCGCTGGGTGCGGCGCGAACTGGTGGCGGAGAGCTACGGCCGCGGACGTGTCTACATCGCCGGCGACGCCGCGCATCTGACCTCGCCGACCGGCGCGCTCGGCATGAACACCGGCATGCAGGATGCGGTCGATCTCGGCTGGAAGCTCGACGCGGTGCTCAACGGCTGGGGCGGAAGGAATTTGCTCGCGACCTACGAGATCGAGCGGAAGCCGGTGGCGGTGCGCAACATCAAGGCCTCGACCGACAACCTCGAACGCATGCTGGCGCCGCGCACCACCCACAAGCCGCCGCCGGAGGTGTTCGAGCCGGGACCGGCGGGAGACGTCGCGCGGAAAAAATACGGCGAATGGTACACCGAGCTGATGCGGCACGAGTGGTTCATGAACGGCTATCACCTCGGCTATCGCTACGACGATTCACCGATCGTATGGCCGGACGGCACGCCGGTGCCGCCGCTCGAAGGCCAGACCTACACCCAGATCGCGCGACCGGGCGCTCGCGCGCCGCATGCGTGGATCGGCGAAGGGCGCTCGACGCTCGATCTCTACGGCAAGGGTTTTGTGCTGCTGCGGCTTGGTGACGGACTTGGCGCCGATGCGCCGGCGGGCGACGGCATCGTCCGTGCCTTCGCCGCGGCCGGCGTGCCGCTGCGCGTCGAGGCGCTTTCGTCGCCGGAGGTGCGCAAGCTTTATGAGCGGGCGCTGGTGCTGGTGCGCCCGGACGGCCACGTCGCCTGGCGCGCCGACCAGGAGCCCGGCAATGCCGCCGCGCTGGCCGATTGCGTGCGCGGGGCGGGACGTTTAAGTCAGACCCAGGCGGTCGAGAAGGCGTCGTGACCCGCAGAGTTCATTCTGATGAGATGTACTCGGGACGAGCGGCAAACTCCGTCACCCTCCCCTGGAGGGGGAGGGTCGACGCCGAACGAACGAAGTGAGCGAAGGCGGCGGGGTGGGGTGAGTTTACAGTCGTTCACCCCACCCCGCCTGCGTTCGCGCCGCTCCGCAGGCGACCCTCCCCCTCCAGGGGAGGGTGACCGAGCAAGTGGCGCGCGCCGAGTTCAATTCATCGAACTGTACTCATTCGAAAGGTGAGGGCGGTCATGCTTGGGACGGTGAAACAGGACGAGTCCCCGTACTACGCCAACCTGCGGGATCTGAACCTGTCGCCCGGCTGGGCGCGGCCGGAGCCGTCGATGTGGGCGGCGCCGCAGCCGAAATTCAAGCCGGCGGTGTGGCGGTTCGCGCAGGCCAGGCAGGCGCTCGACGCCTCCCACAATCTGGTGCCGGCGGACCAGACCGAGCGCCGCAACCTCATCATGGTCAATCCGATCGAAGGCAACAGCTACGCCACCACCCGCCACCTGGTCGCCGCCTATCAATGCGTGATGCCGGGCGACAAGGCCCGCACCCACCGCCATTCCGCCGCCGCGCTGCGGCTGGTGCTGCACGGCACGCCCGGCGTCTACACCATCGTGAACGGCACCCGCATCGACATGCTGCCGGGCGAGGTGCTGCTGACGCCGTCCTGGTGCTGGCACGGCCACGCCAACGAGACCGGCGAGACCGGCTATTGGATCGACTTCCTCGACATTCCCTTCATCCAGCTCACCGAGGCGATGTTCTTCGAGCCCTATCCGCAGGGCGGGCTGGAGGAAATCACCAGCACCGGCCCGACGCCGATGCGCATCCCCGCGCGCGAGGCGCTCGGTCCCGGCGCGGATGCAAAAACCGTCGAGATCGGCAAGGGGGTCATGCCGACCATCGCGCTCAATCTGATCCGGCAGCCGAAGGGCGGCCGCGTTGAGATGCCGAAGTCGACCACGAACATCATCTACGCCGTGGTGTCGGGCAAGGTGCGCTTCATCGCCGAAGGCTTTGACGAGACCGCCGCCGTCGGCGACGTCGTCGCCATGCCGAGCTGGCACGCGCACACGATCGAGGCGCCGGAGACCACGGTGGTGTTCAAGGTGTCCGACGATCCGATTTTTGAGAAGCTCGGGCTGGCAAGGACTGCTGCGAATTGACTCTTGATCCGTCATCCTGAGGTGCGAGCGAGGCTCGGCCTTCGGCCGAGCACCTCAGGATGACGGACTGAAGTTTGAGTGTGGTAGGAAAAACAAACGGGGAGCGAACTCAGTGCGCTATATTGACGCCTTCAATCATTTTTTCCCGAAGCGCTATTACGAGGCGCTGCTCGACACGCCGGCCGGCCAAAAAGACCTCGGCAAGCGCGTGCGCGGTATCCCGGCGCTCTCCGACATCGACCTGCGCCTGAAGATCGTCGAGCAGTTTCCGGACTACACGCAGGTGCTCTCCCACGGCCTGCCGCCGATCGAGCGGCTGTTCGGTCCGGACAAGTCACCGGAGATGGCGACGATCGCCAATGATGGTCTTGCCGACGTGGTCGCCAAGCATCCGAAGCATTTCGTCGGCTGGACGGCGATGCTGCCGATGAACGTGCCGGACGCCGCGGCGAAGGAGGCCGAGCGCGTGCTCAGGAACGGCGCCAGTGCCATCCAGCTCGGCACCAATGCCAACGGCGAGCCGCTCGACGAGAAGAAATTCTGGCCGATCTACGAGATCATCGCAAAATCCGGCCGGCCGATCCTGCTGCATCCCGCGCGCACCCGCGAGATGCCGGACTATCCGACCGAGAAATATTCCAAATACGAGATCTGCAGCGTGCTCGGCTGGCCCTACGAGACCGGCGTGACGCTGGCGCGCTTCGTGTTCTCCGGCATCATCGACCGCAATCCCGGTCTCACCATTGTCGCGCACCATCTCGGCGGCGTGATCCCCTATCTTGAAGGCCGCGTCGGCCACAGCTTCGACCAGCTCGGCGCGCGCACGTCGGACGAGGATTACGGCGCGGTGCTGCGGGGCCTCAAAAAACGGCCCTACGACTACTTCAAGGATTTTTACGGCGACACCGCGGTCGAGGGCGCGCGCGCCGCGACCGTCTGCGGCATCGATTTCTTCACGCCCGAACGCGTGGTGTTTGCGTCCGATTGCCCGTTCGACAAGGAGAAGGGGCCCGGCTACATCCGCGACACCATCAAGGTACTTGACGGGATCGGTATTTCGACGTCCGACATGGAGAAAATCTGCTTCCGCAACGCGCAGAAGCTGTTCGGGCTGGCCTAGGGAGGGAATGCCATGCACCGTCGTCGTTTCCTGCAGCTTGCTGCGGGTGCCGCCACGCTGCCGGCGATGCCGGGACTGACGCAGGCGCAAGCCTACCCGGCGCGCCCCGTGCGCTTCGTCGTCGGCTTTGCGCCCGGCGGCCCGAATGACATCCTCGCCCGTCTGATCGGCGGATGGCTCACCGAGCGGCTGGGTCAGTCGTTTGCGGTCGAAAATCTGGCGGGCGGGTCGAGCAATCCCGCGACCGACGTGGTCGTGCGTGCACCAGCCGACGGCTACACGATCCTCCTGATGGGTCCGGCGAACGCGATCAACGCGTCGCTGTTCCCGAATCTCAGCTTCGACATCCGACGCGATATCGTGCCGGTCGCAGCCCTCACCCGCGAGGCGCTGGTCCTGGTCGTGCACCCCGAGGTTCCGGCGGCGACCGTGCCGGAGCTCATCGCCTATGCCAAGGCCAATCCCGGCAAGCTCAGGATGGCCATGACCGGCGCCGGCTCTTCGCCGCACGTGTCGGGCAAGCTGTTCCGGCTGATGACCGGGGTCGACGTGACCGAGCTGCATTACGACGGCGGCGGACCGGCATTGCGCGACATGATCGCCGGCAAGGCAGATATGATGTTCGAGCCGATGTCGGCGTCGATCGGGCCGCTCCGAAAGAAATCGTTGCGCGCGCTTGCGGTGACGACGGCGCAGCGCTCGGAGACGCTGCCCGACCTTCCGATGATGGGTGACACGTTGCCCGGTTACGAAGCGAGCGCCGTGACCGGCATCGGCGCGCCGCGCAACACGCCGCCGGACATCATCGACACGCTGAACAAGGCGATCAATGCCGCCTATGCCGATCCCGCGATGCGGGCGCGTCTGGCTGATACCGGCGGCGTCCCGCTGGCAGGCTCGCCTGCCGAATTCGGAAAGATCTTCGCCGAGGAGATCGAGAAATGGGCCAAGGTGGTCAAAGCTTCCGGCATGACGCCGCAGTAAGCGTGAACCTTCCACGCCGTGAGCTGCTGCGTCTGGCCGCGCTCGCGCCCGCGCTTGCGGCGATGACCCGGCCGGTGTGGGCGCAATCCTATCCAGCGCGGCCCGTGCGTCTGATCGTCGGCCTGGCTGCGGGCGGCGGACAGGACATCGTCGCACGCCTGATGGGGCAATGGCTGTCGGAACGGCTCGGCCGGCAATTCATCGTGGAGAATCGGCCGGGAGCCTCCGGCAATCTGGCCCTTGAGGCGGTCGCCGATTCGCCGCCCGACGGCTACACGCTCGCGCAGCTCGGCGTGAACAACGCGATCAATGCGAGCCTTTATACCAAGCCCGGATTCGAGTTCCTCCGCGACATCGCGCCGGTTGCCGAAATCATGCGCGTGCCCCTGGTGATGGTGGTTCACAAATCGTTTCCGGCAACGACGGTCCCGGAATTCATTGCCTATGCCAAGGCGAACCCGGGCAAGATCAACTTCGGATCGGGCGGCGTTGGAACTTCGATCCATGTCTCCGGCGAGCTGTTCAAGCTGCTGACCGGCATCCAGATGCTGCACGTGCCTTATCGCGGCGGGGCGCTGGCGATGAACGACCTCCTTGGCGGACAGGTGCAGGTGATGTTCGACACCATGCCCGAGTCGATCGGGCACATCAGAGCAGGTACAACACGCGCGCTCGCGGTGACCACCGTGGTGCGCGCGTCGGTGCTGCCGGATGTGCCCACGGTCGGCGAGTTCCTGCCGGGCTACGAGTCGAGTGCGTGGTACGGCATCGGCGCGCCGCGCGGCACGTCGGCCGACATCGTCGCCACGCTCAACCGGGAGATCAACGCGGCCTTGGCCGATCCGAAGATCAAGACCCGGCTCGCTGATCTCGGCGGCACGGTGATCATGGGCTCGCCGGCCGATTTCGGAAAGGTTCTTGCCGACGAAGTGGCGAAGTGGGCCAAGGTGATCGACGCCGCGGGCATCAGGCCGAAGTGATACGCTGCATAGGAGCATGCGATGAACGTCCGACGCCGACAATTCCTGCATCTGGCAGCGGCTGCTGCCGCCGTCCCGGCGCTTCCCCGCATCGCAAGCGCACAAGCCTTCCCGTCCCGCGCCATCACCATGGTGGTGCCGGTTCCGGCCGGCGGTGCGATGGACACCAACGCCCGTCTCGTCGCCGAGGGCATGCGCGCGTCGCTCGGCCAGCCGGTCGTGATCGAGAACGTGACCGGCGCGTCGGGCTCGATCGGGACCGGCCGGGTCGCCCGTGCGGCGCCCGACGGCTACACCATCTGCTATGGAGCCAATGTCACGCATGTCCTTAATGCCGCGGTCTATCCGCTGAACTACGACGTGGTCGCCGATTTCGAACCGATCGCGCTGATCGGCAACACGCCGTGGCTGATCGCCGCCAAGAAGGATTTCCCGGCGAACGATCTGCGCGGATTGATCGCCTGGCTGAAGGCCAACCCGGACAAGGCGTCGTCCGGCACCGCGGGTCCGGGCAGCCCGTCGCATATCGGCGGCGTCCTGTTCCAGACCATCACCGGCACGCGCTTTCAGCTGATTCCATACAAGGGCACCGCCCCGTCGATCCCGGACCTGGTGTCGGGCAACCTCGACATGGCGATCCTCGATCCGATCACCTCGCTGCCGCAGTTCCGCGGCGGCCGCATCAAGATCTTCGCCGTGATGACCAAGAGCCGCACGGCGACCGCGCCCGACATCCCGACGGTGGACGAGGCCGGCGCACCCGGCGTGTACATCGAGCCCTGGCAGGCGATGTTTGCGCCGAAGGGCACGCCGAAGGACGTGATCGGGAAACTCAACGGCGCGGTTGTCAGCGCGCTGAGCGATCCGGCCATCCGCAAGAGGTTCGCCGATCAGAGCTACCAGCTCACTCCGCGTAAGAATCTGACGCCTGAATATCTTCGCGCGTTCCACAAAGCTGAAATCGAAAAGTGGTGGCCGATCATCAAGGCGGCCGGCATTAAGCCCGGATAAGGGCCGTTGCGTCATACCGGCGTTTCGCCCCTAAGCATGAGACGGTAGAGGTAGCGGCGCTCGTTCATGTCATAGTCGGGGTTGGCCTGGTGCATGACGCTGCGGTTGTCCCACAACACCCAGTCACCCTGGCGCCACTTGTGACGATACTCGTATTTTTTCTGCGTGGCATGCCGCATCAGGTCGGCGATCAGCGCCAGCGCGTCGGTGGCCTCCATGCCCACGATGGATTCGATGCGCACCGGGTTGAGGAATAGCGCCTTGCGGCCATTCTCGGGGTGGGTGCGCACCAGCGGATGGATGCCCGGCGGCGGCATCTCGCGGCGGCTTGCCTCGGTGATTTGCCCGAGCGGGCGCGGGCTGTATTTGCTCTGATAGACGTGAACGGCCTTCAGCCCATCGATTTGTTGCTTGGTGTCCGCGGGCAGGTCGTCATAGGCGTCGTGCATGTTGACATATTGGGTGTCGCCACCGCTCGAAGGCAGCTCGACTGCGAACAGCGTCGTGGCCTTGGGCGGCTGCGGGTGATTGGAGTGATCGGTGTGGAACGTCTCGCCCGGGATGATTCGCCTGCCGTTCTCGATCTCATCGTTCGAGACGTAATCCAGGCCGGGATGGCCGGGGACGTGGCGTTCCTTCTTGTCGTGCGGCTGCAGCTCGCCGAAGAGCTGCGCGGCGGCCTTGAACTGGTCCGGCGCAAAGTGCTGGTCGCGCATCACCAGGACATGGTGTTCGGCGAATGCGCGGCGGAGAGTGGCGCTGCATTCCGGGTCGATCGGCCCGGTGAAATCGAGGCCGACGACTTCGGCGCCGGTGTGATCCGTCAGTGGCGTGATGGTGAAGGATGCCATTGGATTGATTCCTCCGCGCAGGGCTCAATCGAGCTTCACGCCCGACAGCCGGACAATCTCGGTCCATTTCTTCGACTCGGCGGCGACGAAGGCGGTGAACTCCTGCGGCGATCCGCCGAGCGGCTCGGAGCTGAACTTCGCGAGCGCCTCCTGGATCGCCGGGGATTTCAAGGCGTCGTTGATCGACGCATTGATCCTCCCGACGATCGCGTCCGGCGTTCCGGCCGGCGCGACCAGTCCATTCCAGGTGACCATCTGGAGATCGGGCAGGCCGCTCTCCGCCATGGTCGGCACGTCGGGCAACAGCGCCATGCGCTGGGCGCCGAGGCCGACCAGCGCCCTGATCTTGCCGTCGCCAAGGAGGTGCGCCAGCGGCGCCGGCGAGTCGAAAGCGATGTCCATCTGTCCGGCCAACAGATCGGTGATGGCCTGGTTCATGGTGCGATAGAACACCGGCACGATGTCGATGCCGGTCGCGCGCTTGAACGCCTCGCCGGCGAGATGCGGCGGTCCGCCGGTCGGCGCGGCGAAATTCAGCTTTCCCGGATTGGCCTTGGCATGGGCGATCAGCTCGCCGATGGTTTTCGCGCGCACCGACGGCCCGACCGTGAGGTACATCGGCGAGCGCGAGATCGCTGCGATCGGCTTGAAGCTCGTCACCGGGTCGTAGCCCGCGTTGGCGGTCAGCGCGGGAACGATCGCCAGCGATGTCACGGAGCCGAACAGCAGCGTATAGCCGTCGGGGTCCGCGCTGGCCGCGAATTTGGATCCGATGATCGTGTTGTTGCCGGGACGGTTGTCGATGATGGTGGTGCCGACGGTCGCCGCGAGATGCTGCGCGAACACGCGGGCGACGATGTCCGGCTGGCCGCCGACGGCAAACGGCACGATGATCTTGATCACGCGGCTGGGATAGGGTTGCGCAAGCGCGCCGCCGGCGGCGACTATGACGACGCCCAGCACCACGAATACGATGCGTTGCAAGCCTGCGACTGCCGGCATGACTCAGCATCCCCACGCGAGCCACGAACGGTCCGAAGGGTACGCACTTTAGCCGCCGCCGTCGATCACGTTGTTGACCGTCGCAATCCCGCCGCGGCTGTCGTAACCTGACCCATCGGAGGAACAACGATGGCAAAGATCGTGCTCGCGATGGCCACCACCCACGGGGTGCAACTTCACACCACCGTCGAGCAGTGGCAGCTCCGTGTCAAAGCCGACAAGGCGCGCAAGCACCCGTTCCGCGACGGCATCTACGGCTTCGACGAACTGGTCGAGATGCGCCGCGCCGAAGGGCTCGACGCCAAGTCGTCGATGGAGGCGCAGAAGGGCTATCACGCGCGCTGTCACGCCGCGATGGAGACGTTGGCGGACAAGTGGGAGGCGGCCGGCGCCGATGTCGCGGTGATCCTCGGCAACGATCAGGACGAGATCTACAAGACGGAGCAGCTCAACCCGGCCTTCATGGTGTTCTTCGGCGACACCATTCCGAGCTATCCGCAATCGGAGGAAGACAAGAAGGCGCTGCCGCCCGGCATCGCGGAAGCCGAACATGGTCACGCCGCGGAGACCTACAAGGAATATTCCGGCGTGCCCGATCTCGGCATGCACATCATCAAGACGCTCACGCAGCACGACTTCGACGTCGCGGCGTCGAAGGTCTGGCCCGCGCACGCCCCTAATGGCGCGTCCCATGCCTTCGGCCATATCTACCGGCAGGTGATGCGCGACAACGTGGTGCCCAATGTGCCGATCTATCAGAACACGTTCTTCCCGCCGAACCAGCCCAGCGCCAGACGCTCCTATCAATTCGGCCAAATCGTCAGGACGGCGATCGATTCCTGGGATTCGGACAAGCGCGTGGCGGTGTTCGCCTCCGGTGGCATGAGCCATTTCGTGATCGACGAAGCATTCGACCGCAAATTCGTCGCCGCGTTGAAGAAGCGCGACAAGGATTTTCTCACCTCGATCCCGCTGCAGGAGCTGCAATCGGGAACGTCCGAGCTCAAATCCTGGATCTCGCTCGCCGGCCTGCTCGAGGACTCGGCGGCGGACATGCATGAGATCGATTACGTGCCGTGCTATCGCTCGCCGGCTGGCACCGGCACCGCCAACGGGTTCTACTGGTGGGACCTGCAACGCGGCGGCGCGTGAGTCTCGTGTCCCGGCCGAGCGTAGCGAGCGCCGGGACCCAGGGAAGCAATATTGAGTTTCGCGATTTTAGCGCTGGGTCCCGGGTCTCGTTTCGCTTCGCTTCACGCGCCCGGGACACGGAATCAGGGCAAGAATTCAATTCCGTCCATGACAACTAAGAAGATGGGCGCATGAAGAAACGCCATCAGGTCGTCATTGTCGGCGGCGGTCCGGTCGGCGTTGCGCTTGCGGTCGAGCTCGGGCAACGCGGAATTTCCTGCGCGCTGGTGGAGCGCCGCCTGGCACCGCAGCGAATCCCGAAGGGCCAGGGCCTGACCCAGCGTTCCATGGAGCACCTTTATTTCTGGGGCGTCGCCGACAAGGTGCGCGCAGTGCGGCTGTTGCCGCCGGACTTTCCGACCAGCGGGATCACGGCCTATCGCAACCTCATGAGCGACTATTGGTACGCGCCGCCGCTGCGCGAGATCGTCAATCGCTATTACTTCCAGGAGCAGGAACGGCTGCCGCAGTACCTGACCGAAGAGGTGCTGCGCGCGCGGATGGCGGAACTGCCCGCGGTCGAGAGCGCCTTCGGCCGGGCGGCGCAGACCGTCGAGCAGGACGCCGGCAGCGCGCGCGTCGTGATCGCCAACGAAGGTGGCGCCGAGCGCGAAACCCTTGAGGCCGACTATGTGGTGGGCTGCGATGGCGGCCATTCGATCGTGCGCCAGCAGATCGGCATCGAGCGCGGCGGCACCGATTTCGACCAGCTCATGGTGCTGGCGGTGTTGCGCTCGCGCGAATTGCACGAGGGGTTCAAGCGCTTCCCGCCCCGCTCCACGTTTCGTGCCATGCATCCCGATTTGAAGGGCTACTGGATGTTCTTCGGCCGGGTCGACGTGGGCGAGGGGTTCTTCTTCCACGCGCCGGTGCCGCCGAACACGACGCGGGACAATTACGACTTTCACGGCCTGTTGCAGCGCGCCGCGGGGTTCAACTTCGCGTGCGAGTTCGACTACGTCGGCTTCTGGGATCTGCGCATCGCGGTCGCCGAGAAGTACCAGGTCGGCCGCGTCTTCATCGCCGGCGACGCCGCGCATAGTCATCCGCCCTATGGCGGTTACGGCCTCAACAGTGGGCTCGACGACGTCGCCAACCTCGGCTGGAAGCTCGCCGCCAGGCTGAAGGGCTGGGGCAGCGACGCGCTGCTTGCGTCCTACTCGGAAGAGCGCCGGCCGGTGTTCAAGGAAACCGCGCATCAATTCATCGAGTCGCGCATCCGGGCCGACCGGGAGCTGCTGGAGCGCTACAGCCCGGAGCGTGACCGCGCCGCGTTCGAGCGCGCCTGGAAGCAATCCCAGGATGATGTCCCGGCGCGGACGATGACCTACGAGCCGCACTACGAAGGCTCCCCGGTGATGTTCGGTCCGCCCGGCGGCGTCAGCAGCGCCCACGGCTCGCACACGTTCAAGGCCCGCGCCGGGCATCACCTGCCGTCGCAGCTGTTGTCGTCGGGGCGCAACGTGTTCGAGGAGCTGGGCGCGGAGTTCAGCCTGCTGGCGTTCGATGCCGACGACCGGGCGGTGGTGGCATTCGAGCAGGCGGCGCGGGAGAACGGCGTGCCGCTGACAGTCATCCGCGACCGCGTCGGGCGGAATGCCTATGGGGCGCGGCTGATCCTGGTTCGGCCCGACCGTTATGTCGTCTGGACCGGCGACAGCGCGCCCGACAGCGCCGGCGCGGTCATCGGCAGGGCGGTGGGACGCGCCCCGCTCATCCGCCGGTCAGCCCGGCGGCCTTGATCGGGGCGGCCCATTTCTCGATCTCGCTCGCGACGAATTTTTGCAGGTAGTCGGGCGAGCGCCGCTCCGGCGCGACGATGTCGGCGCCGTTCTTCTTCAGTTGCTCCGCCACGGCCGGCGTGGTCATTGCCGCAACCGCGGCCTCGTTGAGCCGTTGCACGATCGCCGCGGGCGTGCCCTTGGGGAAGAAGAACGCCAGCCAGTTTTCGGCAACGAAATCCTTCAGGCCCTGCTCACGCGCAGTTGGGATATCGGGAAAAGTCTGCGAGCGCTCCCTGGTCGTCATTGTGATCGCTTTTGCGGTCTTGCCTTCGAGATGCGGGATCGCGGCCGACGCGTTGAGGCAATGATAGTCGATCCGCCCGGCGATCATGTCCTGCAGCGCCAGCGCGCTGCCGCGATAGGGGACATGCGTGATGTCCACGCCCATCGCGGCATTGAGCAGTGCGCAGGCAAGGTGGGTCGGGGCGCCGGTCCCCGCCGAAGCGTATTGCATCTTGGCCTGGTTCGCCTTCGCGTAGGCGATGAACTCCCGCAGATCGTTGGGAGGCAGCGTCGTGCGCGCCACCATCAGCATCGGCAGGTCGACCAGGAGCCCGACGGGCGCGAAGTCGGTTGCCGCGTTGTAGGACGGATTCTTGTAGAGCGTCTGGTTCTGGGCGTGGGTGCCGACATTGCCCAGCACGAACTGATAGCCGTCCGGCGGCGCTTTCGCGACGCGCGCCGCGCCGGTCATGCCGCCGGCGCCGCCGATATTTTCGATGACGACCTGTTGCTTCAGGATGTCGGACAGGCGCGTGCCGATGATGCGCCCGACGATGTCGGTGGTGCCGCCGGGCGCGTAGGTCACGACCATGGTGACCGGCCGGCTGGGCCAGGTTTGGGCCGAAGAATTCTGCGCCGCGGCGGGCGCGTGGAGGAACGCGAGACAAGACAGCGCCGCGATCATGGCGGCCGTCAGTCTGATGTGTAGCATGTGTTCCTCCCGGTTTTGACCATGCGGCTACTCGCCGACAATGCCGGCCGCCCTGATCGGCGCTGCCCACTTCGAAATTTCGCTCTCCACGAACTTTTGCAGATACTCCGGCGAACGGCGCTCCGGCGCGACGATCGTTGCGCCGACTTCGTTCAGTCTGGCCTGCACCGCGGGCGTGTTCATGGCCTCAACCGCGGCAGCGTTGAGCCTCTGCACAATCGCCGTCGGGGTCCCGCGTGGCAGGAATAATGCGAACCAGATGTAGGCTTCGAAATCCGCGAGTCCCTGCTCATGCGCGGTCGCCAGGTTCGGCGCGCGCTGCCAGCGCTCGCGCGTCAGGGTCGCGATCATTTTCGCCTGATTGCCCTCGATGAGGGGAACAGCGACGGTTCCGGTGGGGCACTGGTAGTCGATCCGGCCGGCAATCAGGTCCGGGACCACTCCGCCGGTGCGATAAGGAATGTGCGTGACCTTGGCGGCACCGATGGCGGACGTGAGCAGTGCGCAGGCGAGGTGGCTCGAGGATCCCGATCCGGGCGAACCGTACTGCATCTTCGCCTGGTTCGCCTTTGTGTAGGCGATGAACTCAGGCAGATTGCCGGCAGGCAAGGTGTTGCGGGCGGCCAGTATGATCGGCTGTTCCGCCACCAGCGCCACTGGCGCGAAATCGGTGGCGGTGTTGTAGAGCGGGTTCTTGTAAAGCGTCTGGTTTTGAGCGTGGGTGCCGACGCTGCCCAATACGAACTGATAGCCGTCCGGCGCTGCCTTGGCCACGCGCGACGAGCCGACCATGCCGCCGGCGCCGCCGACGTTCTCGATGATCACCGGCCGGCGCAGGATCTCGGCCATCCGCGCGCCGATGATGCGTCCCACAACATCGACGCCGCCGGCGGCCGCAAACGGAATCACCATGGTCATCGACCGCGTCGGCCATTCCTGGCTCGCCGCGGGTGCGGGCAGCGCCAGCAGGCCGATAACGGCAAGCGCATGCGGCAGCCTCAGCATCGTCACGACGCATGGCATGGCCGTTTCTCCCTAGTTGAGCAACCTTCGCGCGCGACCGCCGAGAGATCAAGGCCGCCTTGGCCCGCCGATCCCTTTGCCATCGCTGAACATGACGGTAGGTTGCTCGCGTCTCATTGGAGCCTGATGACGCTGATGCCTTCGCCGCGCCGGATCGACATCCACTTTCATCTCATTCCGCAGTTCTATCAGGACGCCGCCTACGAGGCGGGAGCCGGGCCCGCGATTGGGCGCTACCCGGCATGGTCACCCGAACTTGCGCTCGACCTGATGGACAAGTCAGGCATCGAGGTCGCGCTGATGTCGCTCGCCCAGCCCGGCGTGCAGTTCGGCGACCCGAAAAAGGCTGGCACGCTAGCACGGCGCTGCAACGAGTACTCTGCAGAGCTGAATGCGCGCTGGCGGCGGCGCTTCGGCGCGCTGGTTACTGTTCCGATGTGGAATATCGACGAGGCGATTGTCGAGATCGATCATTCGCTTGATCAACTCAAGCACCAGGGCGTTTGCCTGTTCGCGAGCTACGGCGAGAAGTTCCTGGGCGATCCGCTGTTCGACCCGGTTTTGGAATCGCTCAACGGTCGCGACGCCGTCGTCTTCATTCATCCGGCATTTCATCCATCGAGCCGCACGCTCGATCTGCCATGGCCGGGTTTCATGATGGAATACGTGTTCGACACCACGCGGGCGGCGGTGAACCTCGTGTTCAGCGGCGCCATCGAACGCTTCCCGCGCATCCGCTTCGTTCTGCCGCATGCCGGCGGCCTGATGCCGTATGTCGCCTGGCGACTCTCGGTGTCGCCGATGATCGACAAACGGCTCACGCAGATATCGCCGGCGCAGGTCTACGAGCGGCTGCGGCGCTTTTGGTACGACAACGCGCTGGCGCCGACCGCCGAGACCTTCGAATGCCTCAAAGGCGTGGCACAGCCCAATCAGATCGTCTTCGGCAGCGACTGGCCGTTCGCGAACTCGGGGGTCATTGCCGAGGCGGTACGGACCTACGAAAGCGTCGCGATGCCTCAGGACCAGCGGGACGCGATCGACCGAAAAAACGCCTTGTCGCTTTTCCCGCAGTTCGCATGACGATATGATCCCTTGTCCCTTCTTCTCCCTGCTAGCAAGGGGAGGGAGAGGGGCTTGCAGGAGCCGCTCGATGACGCAAATCCGTTCGCTCACACAACCGGTGCACCGCCGTCCCGGCGAACTCGGCGTGCATTCGCTCGATCGCTTCAATTTCTCCGTTCCCGACGTCGAGCAGGCGCGTAACTTCTATTCCTCCTTCGGTCTCGACCTGCGCGAGGAGGGCAACGCCCTCCATATCCACACCCACGGCCATTCCCATCGCTGGGGCTCGGTGGTGGAGGGGCCGAAGAAGAAACTGCAATTCATCTCCTTTGCCGCGTTCGAGGACGATCTGCCGCGCTTCCGCGAGCGCCTCGACGCGCTGCGCATCGAACGGATTGATCCGCCGCCCGGCGTCGAGTTCCAACGGCATCTGGTTTCGCGATCCGAACGGCACGCCGATCGAAATCCGCGTCGCCGAAAAATCCTCGCCGAACGAGAAGTCGTCGCACGAAAGCCTCTCGTCGCCGCCCGGCATCCAGGCCGCGCCCGCCTGCAGCACCAAGCCATTTGTTCAGCCGAGGCGGTTGGCGCACATCCTGGTCTTCACCCGTGACATCCCGCAGACGATCAAGTTCTACAGCGAGGCGCTGGGGCTGCGGCTGTCGGACCGCTCGGGCGACATGATCGCCTTCATGCACGGCATTCACGGCAGCGATCATCACATGATCGCCTTCGTGAAGGCGGAGGGGCCGGGCCTGCATCACCTGAGTTGGGACGTTCCTTCGATCAACCAGATCGGGCTCGGCGCCATGCAGATGGCGGACAAGGGCTATGTGGCCGGCTGGGGCCTTGGCCGCCACGTGCTCGGCTCCAACTATTTCCACTACGTGCGCGATCCGTGGGGAAGCTACGCCGAGTACTCCTCGGACATTGACTACATCCCCGTCGATCACGATTGGAAGAGCAGCGACCATCCGCCCGAGGACTCGTTCTACGTTTGGGGGCCGACCCCACCCGCCGATTTCGCGATCAATCACGAGATCGCGGCGTAGAGGCCCTACGCCAGCTCCGCTGGCAGCGTGGGGCGCACGATCCCGCCGGGCCAGCGCTCATGCGTGAGCGGCACGGTCAGTTCGACATCGAGGCCACCCGGGCCGTACGTCATGCGCACGGTGCCGTTGAGCTGTCGTTCGATCACCATGGTGACCAGGCGCGAACCGAATCCGGTGCGCCGCTGCCGCTTCGGCGCCGGGCCTTCGCGTTCCTTCCAGTTCAGCAGCAGGGTCAGTCCGCGGTCCGTGCGCTCAACCTGCCAGGTTATTTCGACGCGGCCGGCTCGGGTGGACAGGCTGCCGTGCTTGCTGGCGTTGGTGGTGAGCTCATGGATCGCCATGCTCAGCCCGAATGTCGGGTCGGCTTCGAGGAATACATTTGGCCCCGCGAATGTGATCCGGTCGAGATAGGGCGCCAGCAGGATGTTGAGCAACTCCATGAGCGACGCGGATTTCCAGCCGCCTTCGGTCACCAGGCGATGGGCGTTGGCGAGCGCCAGCACGCGCGCCTCGTATTTCGACACCAGCTCGGCGAGGTTCCTCGAATTCTTGGCGGTCTGCGAGAACAGCGCCAACAGTTGCGAGAACAGATTTCCGGAGCGATGCCGCAGCTCGCGGATCATAAGCTCCTGGCGCTGATCGAGCTGGCGGCGCTGGATCGCGCCGGCGATCACGTTGGCGACGGCGGTCAGGAACGATACGTCGGATTCGGAGAACTGGCGCGGCTTCGCGGTGTGCGCGCCGACAACGCCGTAGGCGCGGCCATCGCGGCCCGCGATCGAACACGAAAGCCCGGACACGACGCCATGATCGCGCAGCAGTGTCTGGCTTTCGAAACGCGTCTCCGTCGCCAGGTTTTCGACGATGACCGGGCCGCCCGCCGCCAACGTGTAACCGGCCTGCGAACCGCGGACCGTTGAGACATGGGCCCGACCGACGAGCCCGGGTTTCCAGCCTACGCCTGCCCGCAAGAGCAATTCGGTATCGCCGGGCGCCAACTCCAGGATTTTGACGAACTCAACGCCGAGGATATCCGCGGTGATCGCCGCGGTGTCGTCGAAAAAGGTTTGCAGATCGGTCTCGGTCAGTGCGCGCTCGCCGAGACGCGCAACCGCCTCCTGCTGGCTTGCGCGGATGCGCAATTCCCGGTGCAGCTTGACCCGATCCGTGACGTCGCGGCAAGTGCCGAACATCCTCACGGCTTGGCCGTTTTCGATGACGACATTCGCGAACGACTCGATCCAATACTCCTCGTCGCCGGCGCGCGGCGGCAGGCGATAGAGTATGCGGCGCGCGGCGCCGGTGCGCAGCGCATCCTCCATCGCGGCGCGAAACTGTGCCTGGTCGTCCGGATGCACGTCGTTCTGGACGAATGCGGGCGTCCCGTCGAACGACCCGTTCGGGAGACGATGCAGGCTCTCGAGATTGCTCGACCAGATGACGCGATTGGATGCGATATCCCATGACCAGACGCCGATCCTGGCGGACTCGAGGGCGGCTTCGACGAGCTTGGCGTCCGGAAAGAATTGCGACTTGCTACTCACTTCAGAATTACGCACCTGATCGGGGCGTCCGCGTGTTCGCTGACTTTGGAAGAAGGCCCACTCTCGGCTATGGTCATGTGGCGGCGGTCCGGCCGATACGTTTCCGACGATACTTGTCATTTCATTTGTGCTGCCACGCCGTTCGAGTCAACCGCGCTGATTGGGACAATCAGCATAAGCGCGGCCCGGGCGCGAATGCCTCCTTCTGTCGTGGATGTCGGCCGATCCGGCTCAGGCTTGATCGTCAGCTAGACTACGCGACGCAGCGTCCCGCGATTTCGGCGGAGTAGCTGTTGCCGCGCCAGTCGGCTGCGGCGATGCAGCCGTCCGGGAGCTTCGGCTCGGTTGTCGGGAGTCCGGGCACGACGCGGCTGGCGCCGGGCAATGCCGGGGCGCGGTCGCCCTTGAACGTGCGATCGACCGAGGTGGGGTCGACCCCGCGCACGATCGGAATCGCGGCAACCGATACTTCAAGCGCCGCGACCAGCATGCCGACGGTCGCGGCTGCCCCAAGTCCGCAGAGAGCGTATCCAGAACTGTGGCGCATGATGACCACCTCGCCCGTAAGCCGATTTAAATCAGCCCGGATCAACGCAGCGCCTGGCGAACTGGTTCCCGCTTGAGGTTTGGGCGCGAGCGGAATGGGACCTTAAGTTCCGGGGTCTTCATCGCAGGATCGCGACGGCGCGGCGGAACCAATCCCGCGCGACATGCGTTGATGACGCGACCGGCCGCCCTTCTTTCCCCTCCCCGTGCTCGGCCGGTCACCTCGGGCGTAGTCGACCCAGTCGACTACGCCCCTGCTTTTTTCAGCACCGCGTGGTCGTGGATTTCCGCGCCCGGAAGTCGGGGAACTATTCATGCAACTGACGGGTTCTCCCGCCATTCAGCGATCAACAACGGAGGCTAAAAATGAACTGGGATCGCGTCGAAGGAAACTGGAAGGAATTCAAGGGCAAAGCGCAGCAGCAGTGGGGCAAGCTCACCAACGATGACCTCGACGTCATCGAGGGCAAGCGACAGGAACTCGCCGGCCGCCTGCAGCAGCGCTACGGCTACGCCAAGGATCAGGCCGAGCGTGAAATCGACTCGTGGCTGAACTCGGCACGCTAGCCAAAAATATCGACTGCATGCTGGCGGCGTGGCGGCTCATCGGCGCCGCCACGCCGCTATGCACATATAAGCCGCCACGCCGCTATGCACATATAAACTGTGAGGCGGACGAACAAACTTCACTGGACAGACAAGAGGTCCAAAATGTTCCGGCATTCCGGTTACGCGCGTGAATTGGCTGAAGTCGAGCGGCGGATGCAGCGCCTGGAGCAGCGGCTGGATCGATTCGGCAATGTCGCCTCTCGCACCGCGGCCAGCGGTTTCGCCAGCGCCGCCCAAGCGACGGATCGGGTTGGCGAGGCGCTTGTCGCGGCGCTGAGCGATCTCGTCGACCGTTTCCGCGGCGGTGCGCGCAGCTTCAGTGGAGAAGCCGCGCGCGTCGGACAGGACGCGGCGCGGTTCGGACATGAGGCGACCAAACTGGGCGGTGAGGCCCTGCGCCGGGTTTCGACCGAAGTCGAACGCCGCCCGTTGCTGACCCTCGCCATCGCGGTCGGAGTCGGTCTGCTGATCGGCATCGGTGCCCGCCGGCACTAGCGCAAGACCAGGAGCGATTGGCACGCAATGATAATCCCCCGAAAAGGTGCAGACTTTTCGGGGGATTATGCTGTCGACGTCAACAAATCTTGATCAAGCGGGCACCGGCCGCTCGCGGCGCCTGGCGCTTCGGTCGAAGAACAGCGCCTGGCTGGCGATCGCCGACACCGTCGAGGGCTGGAACGGCTTGGCGATCAGGAACGCCGGCTCGGGCCGTTCGCCCGTCAGGAAGCGTTCCGGATAGGCGGTGATGAAGATCACCGGGACCTCGAACGACTTCAGCAGTTCGTTGACCGCATCCAGTCCGGAACTGTTGTCGGCGAGCTGGATGTCGGCCAGGATCAACCCCGGCTTTTTGGTCTTGGTGAGCGCGAGCGCTTCCGAATGAGTGCGCGCGACGCCCAGCACGCGATGGCCGAGACTCTCGACCAGGCTTTCCAGCTCCATCGCGATGAAAGTCTCGTCCTCGATAATAAGGACGTCGGTGGCGATCTCGGCGGCAAGCTCGCGGCCGGATTCCTCGATCAGCGAGCGAAGCGTCACCACATCGACATCGAGAATGCGCGCGGCATCGGCTTCGGGAAAGCCCTCGAGCGCGACCAGCAGGAACGCCTGCCGCGGCATTGGCGTGATGCTGGCGAGCTTGCGTTCGCCCGGCAAGGTCGTCCGCCCCGCCTCGGGCGCGCCATTGAGCGAGATCGAATTCCAGATCTTGGTGAACAGGTGATAGAGCGCGACCCGGGGCCCGCCTTCGACCCGCATGGTCGATGGATCGGCGATCATCGCCTCCAGTGTCGCTGCCACATAGGCATCGCCGGAGGTTTGATCCCCGGTCAGGGCGCGGGCATAGCGCCGCAACAAAGGCAAGTGCTGAGCGACGGTCTTCGAATCCGACACGATGTGTCTCCCTCCCGTCAGATAGGCCAACCTACCCCCTCCAAACGTACCCCGGCAAAAAAAGTTCCACCGCCGCCGGAACGATGCTTCGGCCCCCGCGTTATGTTCCGATGAACACTGGGAGGGGCCCCATGGCTAAGCTGTGGGGAACAAAATATGAAGGAGTATAAACCACTTACGACCGGTCCTGGCGAAGGCCAGCGGCCTGTCGGGCCGACCGAGGACAATGGCGCTCATCGCGGAACGGGGCAGAGGCCGCAAGTGTCCGGGTCGGCAGAGCAGGTGCCTATGAGGCCAAAGCCGATGATGCAGAACGAGATTCAGACCCGTAAGCGCCGCGGTCGACTTGGGCGGGACGTCCAAACCAAGCTCGGCAAGACCCTTCAGGCCTATTTTGACGACGTCGTCAAAGAGGGGGTGCCGGACCGATTCAAAGACCTCCTCCAGCAATACGACGAACGCAAGGACAAGGGATCGAGCTAATGGCCCTCGAACCGTCAGTGCGCGAAGCGATGCTCTCGGCGGTGCCGAGCCTGCGAGCATTTGCCATTTCGCTGAGCGGTAACGTCGACCGCGCGGACGATCTGGTGCAGGAGACGTTGTTGCGTGCGATGGCGAACATCGATTCATTCCAGCCGGGCACCAATATGTCCGCTTGGCTGTTCACGATCCTGCGCAACCTGTTCCGTTCCGAGTACCGCAAGCGCCGGCGCGAAGTCGAAGACTCCGATGGCAGCTACGCAGATACCCTCACATCGCATCCGGAACAGCACGGCCGGATCGAGTTCGAGGAATTTCGCAAGGCGCTCGCGCAACTGCCGCCCGACCAGCGCGAAGCGCTCATCCTGGTGGGCGCCTCCGGCTTCTCCTACGAGGAGGCCGCGGGGATTTGCAGCTGCGCCGTCGGCACCATCAAGAGCCGCGTCAACCGCGCACGCACCCGTCTGTCCGAACTGCTCGCGATCGACAGCGCCGACGATTTCGGCCCCGATCAGTCGACGCGCGCCGTGCTGACAGCCGGCGGACGGCGCTGACGTCGCTATCCTCGTGACAAAAAGGCCCGGCGCAGAGCCAGGCCAAGCGCCAACGTCGCCGGCGGAGCCGCTACGGTACGGTCGGCGTCCTGCTACTACGGTACTGTCGGCGTCCTGCCGCGGACCAGGCCGACGATCGCCGAGATGACGAACAGGATGATCGCGACGAAGAAGATGATCTTGGCGATCTCCACGGCGAAACCCGCAATGCCGCCAAATCCGAGCACGGCGGCAATCAGCGCGACGATCAGAAATGTCAAAGCCCAACCAAGCATGACGGAATACTCCTGCGATGGTGGTTGCGGCTATGGGCCGCGTTCGAAGAGAAACGCTTGGCGGCGAAAATTGGTTCCGGCCGGCCGGGCTCGGAGCGGGAAACGATGCGGCGGGAACCGTTCAATTCGGCGCGGCATTGACGCGCCGGATGACGTTCATTGCTCGCGGAGCTGACATGACGAAAACGCGCAACCAGAAAACGGCAGCGGCCGCGTCGAAGGCGTCGGCGGGCTTCACTCGGGCCGGTCGCGATGCCGCCGTCGCAACCAGCCCGAAAAAAAATGGCAACGGCCTCGCCCACGCATTTTCTCAGGCGGCCAGCCGGACGGCGCAGCTTGCCGGCAAACCGCTGACATTCCTGATCGCTGTCGGCGTGGTCCTGGTCTGGGCGGTGAGCGGACCGTACTTCGGCTTCAGCGACACTTGGCAGCTCGTGATCAACACCTCGACCACGATCGTTACCTTCCTGATGGTGTTCCTGATCCAGAACACCCAGAATCGCGACACGCTGGCCTTGCAGCTCAAGCTTGCCGAATTGATCATTGCCGTGCAGGGCGCCAAGAACGATCTTGCGACCGCCGAAGACCTGTCCGAAGAAGATCTCGAGCGGCTGCACGAGAGCTACCGCAAGCGTGCGGAAGAGACCCTCGCACACCTCGAGCGCCGCCGCGGCGGTGGGCTCAAGCAGGCGAGCTAGCGCCGCGCTGCTGATGGCTACGGGTGCACGTCCTCGGTGAACCAGTCAGTCGGCAATTCGTGGCCGAGGCCGCCGTCCTTGGCCTTGCGGATGACGGCGGCGCCGACCGCCGCGAACTGATAGCCAAGGCCGATATTGTTCAAGAAACAGGTGATCTCCCGGTCGGTCTGGCGGCCCTGCGCGCGTCCGACGATCAGGTCCGGCAATGTCGGCAGCTTCGCAAAATCGAGCTCGCCGACCGAATTCCAACCCTGGTCCTTGGCCTTCTCGGCGTTCGCCAAGTCCTGGGTCATCACATGGATCGGCTTCTCGTCGTTGTTGTGGATGACGATGCGGTCCGCCTTGCGCAGCGCCTCCATCTCGATCTCCGGCCGCTTGATCGACGTCATGTGCATGCCGGTCTCGACCCACGGCGCGAAGAAGATATTGTCGAGGCTCGATGAGGAGCACATCGCGATATCGGCGCCCTTGATGGCGTCTTCCGGCTGGTCGACGGAGCGGACCTCGACGCCGAGCATCTCGCTCATCTGCGCCGCGAAGGTTTCGCGGTGTTCGCGCGTCGGGCTGAAGCAGCGGATCTGCTTGATGTCGCGCACCGCGCACGCCGCCATGAGCTGCGAGCCCGCCTGCCAGCCGGTGCCGAGGATGCCGACTGTCTCGGCATTCTTGCGGGCGAGATACTTGATGCCGAGGCCGTTGGTGGCGCCCACGCGCATCCGCTGCATCACGCCGTCGGGCATGATCGCCAGCGGCTCGCCGTTGTCGACCGAGAACAAGAGCACCAGGCCAACCCAGCGGTTGCCGGGGGCCGCCGGGACCTTCTCGCGCACCACCGTGTTGCCTCGCTTGGGAAACCTTATGATGTCCGAGTTGATGCGGATCGCCCCGACGCCGAGCTTGGGACAGACGCCGTCCATCGACTTGAGGCCGTAAACCGCGTCCGCCTGCTGCGTCGGCGTGATGCAGTCGGAGCGCGTGCGCGTGATGCCGCGGCCCTCCGCCAGCTCGACATAGGCTTCTTCCAGCGCCTCGATGCACTCCGGCATCGTGATGAGCTTGTCGACATCCTCGTTCGATAAGATCAAAGTCATGGGTGTGCCGGTCCAATGGTGCAGAATACCCGCGATTGCGGTATTTGAGGTCTGGCAGACCTGCGGGGAGGAAGCAAGTTCGATGACCGTACGCAGATGGCCGCGCAACAGACGCTTCGCATTGCGCTTGGCGACTATCCGCACACGGCGGCGCTGAAGAAGAAAGAGATCAAGTCCGACCGCATTGCGCTCGACTTTGCCGACATCAAGCCGGTCTACAAGGCGTTCGCCGAGATGGTGCGCAAGACCGCCTATGACGTCAGCGAAATGGCGATCGTCACCTATCTGCAGGCGAAGTCCCACGGCAAGCCGCTGGTGCTCCTGCCCTGCGTCATGCTGGGGCGCTTCCAGCACGGCACGCTGCTCTACAATTCGGAGCGCGGAAAATTATCTCTGTCCGACCTGCCCGGCCGCCGGGTCGGCGTGCGCTCCTACACCCAGACCACCGGCACCTGGCTGCGCGGCCATCTGCAGAACGACTACGGCGTCGACATCTACCGCGTGAACTGGGTCAACTTCGAAGACGCCCATGTGCTCGAATATCGCGATCCGCCGTTTGTCGAGCGCGCCGGCGATGACAAGAACCTGCTCAAGATGGTGCAGGAGGGCGAGCTTGACGCCGGCATTTTCGGCGCCGAACTGCCGACCGATCCGCGGCTCAAAAGCGTCATCGAGGATCCGGAAGCGGAGACGCGCCGGTGGCACGCCAAGCACGGCGTCGTGCCGCTCAATCACATGGTGGTGGTGACCGAAAGTCTCTCCCGCTCGAAGCCCGAGCTGGTCCGGGAAATTTATCGGATGCTCAAACAGGCCAAGCAGGCAGCGGGATCGCCGAAGCCGGGTGCGATCGACTTCCATCCGTTCGGCGTCGAGGCCTGCCGCCCGGCACTCGCGATGATCATCGATTATGCGGTTCAGCAGAAATTGATCCCGCGGCCGTTCAAGGTCGACGACCTGTTCGACGACACCACCCGGGCGCTCGCCTGAGGCCGCCGGGCCGATCAAATTTTGCTTACCAAACCACCAGTTGACCGTGGACGGCCGCTGTCGTTCAGTCGATAACTGAATCGGCTTTACGCGCCGACAACGGTTATCGTGTACCGTCGGTGTTTAGGGCGGGTAGGCGAGCGAACAAAAAGCTTGTTGAGGCGTTGGGAGACTACTTTGTGCGAATCCAAAACAGAGCGTCCCGCTACCACAACGGGTAGCCAGGTGACGGGGGTGTGTCGCGGGGCGTTGCTGGCCAGCGTGTCGGCATTGCTCGTGATCGGCCAAGCTGACACCGCCGCCGCCCAGTTCTGGCGCCAGGACTTCCAGTACCGCCCAGTCCCCCAATTCCGCCAAGACCTCCCGGTTCGCCAGGACCCCCAGTTCCGGCAGGACAGCAAAGTCCGCAGGGCCAACAGAACCACCGCCGCCAAGTCGAAAAAGGATACGCCGATCAAGCATCCGTTCGGCGAAAACATGCCGAAGGGTCCGCTGCAGCTGATGGTGTCGATCAACGATCAACGTGCCGTTCTCTACAGTAACGGCGTTCGGGTCGCGGAGACCAAGGTCTCGACCGGCAACCCCAGCTATCCGACCCCGACCGGCATCTTCAGCATCATCCAGAAGAACCGCTGGCACCGCTCGAACATCTACGACAATGCGCCGATGTACTACATGCATCGCCTGACCTGGTCGGGCGTCGCGCTGCATGAAGGGCACCTGCCGGGCTTCGCGGCCTCGCATGGCTGCATTCGCATGCCGACCGATTTCGTTTCACGGCTTTGGACCGTGAGCAGGCTCGGAATGCGCGTGGTGGTGGCGCGCACCGCACTGACGCCGCAAGAATTCTCGCACGCCAAACTGTTCAATCCGGCGCCGAAGCCCGTGGACAACACGCCGCGGACGAGCCAGGTGCCCGAGGGGCTGCGCCCGTCGCTTGACACTGCCGGGCAGGGCTTCGTCCGCGTCGCGGGGTCACAACCCATTGCAGCCGATTCCGGCATCGTCACCGATGTGCAGGGTGTCGCGGCCGCAGCGGACGTCGCGGCCGATCCAGCAATCACGACCTCCACCGACACCGCGCCTGCCGCGGGGCAGGTGCCTGCACCGGCCCGCTCCCCCGAGCCGGCACCGGCGGCGACGCCGGCGGCCGCGCCGACCGATCCCGACCGGCCCGCGATCGATCCCGACGAACTGCGCCTGCCGAGGCCGGCGCCGTTGTTCCTCCGCGCGGCCGAGCCGACAAAGCTCAACGGCCAGGTTGCCGTCTTCATCAGCGGCAAGGAGAAGCGGATCTTCGTCCGCCACGCTTTCGTGCCGCTGTTCGACATGCCGATCGAAATCGAAAATCCGGCCAAGCCGCTTGGCACGCACACCTTCACGGCCCTGGAGGCCGTGGACGGCGGAACGCGCATGCGCTGGAACGTGATCTCCATGCCGGTAACCGCTGCGCAGCCTGCTGCGGCGCCGGCGAGCAAGAGTGTCTCCAAACCGCAGCAACGGACCAAGCAGGTCCGCGGCGCCGTGGTGACCAGCGGGTCGTCGAACGCCACCGAGGCGCTCGACCGCGTCGCAATCCCGCAAGCGGCGATCGACCGGATCGCGGAGCTGCTGACCCCCGGCTCGTCCCTGATCATCAGCGACGAAGGGCTTGGCCGCGAGACCGGGCGCTACACCGAATTCATCGTCGAGACCCGCTGAGGCGGCGTTCCCGTCTCGGCTTGCTTACCTCCGTGCGATTGCCCGACGGGCCATGCATCGGCACGCACGCCCAACCTTGAGTGCGGCGGGCGCAAAGGGCGCTTGCCTGCCGGCCAAAAATCAAACGACAATGGCATTCAAGAAACGATACACGGGTGAGGATTCGTATCCCGAGGAGCTGACATGCTGGACGGATTCGATCGCAGCGAAATCAAGACATCCGGCGCCCGCATTGTCACCGTGACCGGCGGCAAGGGACCGCCGTTGCTGCTGATGCACGGCAATCCGTTCAATCACCTGTCGTGGTTGAAGGTGGCGCCGCGGCTGGCGACCGAGTTCACGGTCGTGGCCACCGATCTGCGCGGCTACGGCAATTCAGAGAAGCCGCCGGGCGGCCCCAAGCACGTCAACTACTCGTTCCGGGCGATGGCGCAGGATCAGGTCGAGGTCATGGCCGCGCTCGGCTTCGACCGCTTCTACGCCGCCGGTCACGATCGCGGCGCACGCGTCCTGCATCGCATGTGCCTCGATCATCCGCACAAGGTCGCCCGCGCGGCGATCATCGACATCGTTCCGCAGCACTATCTCTACAACAACATAACCAAGGCCTGGGCGACGTTTTCCTGGCATTGGTTCTTCAACATCCAGCCCTATGACATGCCGGAGCGCATGATGGGTGTCGATCCCGACTGGTTCATCAAGAAGAAGCTCGCCAAGACCGAGCAGGGCCTGAGCTTCTTCGATCCCGCCGCGCTGGCGGATTTCATGCGCTGCTTCCGCAATCCGGAGACAATCCACGCGATTTGCGAGGATTACCGCGCCGGGGCGGGCATCGACCTTGAAATGGACGAGGCGGACGTCAGGGCCGGGCGCAAGATCGACTGCCCGCTGCTGCTGCTGTGGGGCGCAACCGGCGGGGTCGGACGCAACCAGAATTCGATGGAAATCTGGCCGCGCTACGCCTCCAACATCCGGGCCGGGAAGGCGCTGCCGAGCGGCCACTATGTCAATGAGGAGGCGCCGGAGGAAACCTATGCCGAGTTACGCGCGTTCTTCCGGGATGGCGAATTGCAATAGGTCCGGTGTCGGCGGCGCTCGCTTCCGCACGGGAGATTTGCTAGGTCTCGCGGCATGGCCCGGACGCCGGGCTCAACCATCGTCCGGCCGCGATCACTTTCCACCCTACGCGCGATGAATCAGCCAATTGAGCCGAATCCGCCGAAACGCCTGCGCGGCGTCCTCGATGCGGCGCGTGTGATCCACCGGTTTTGCGACGAGAAGGTCGGCTGGGGCCGGATCGGCCTTGGGCTCAGCATCGCGATCATCGCGATCGCAGCTTTGGTGCTTTACAACATCCTGCGAGGAATTGAACTCAAGGAGGTCGGGCAGGCACTGGTCACCACCGATCCGCGCAACATCCTGCTGGCCGCGCTGTTTGTGGCCGGCGGCTATTTCACGCTGACCTTCTACGATCTCTTCGCGTTGCGCACGATCGGCCGCTATGACGTGCCTTACCGTATTGCGGCGCTCGCCGGATTCACCAGTTACGCGATCGGACACAATGTCGGCGCCAGTGTCTTCACCGGCGGCGCGGTGCGCTATCGCATTTATTCCGCCTGGGGGCTCGACGCCATCGAGGTCGCGAAGCTGTGCTTCATCGCCGGACTGACGTTCTGGCTCGGCAACGCCACCGTGCTGGGGCTCGGCATCGCCTATGCGCCGGAGGGCGCCAGCGCTATCGACCAGTTACCGAACTGGTTCAATCGCGGCCTCGCGATTACCGCGCTGATCGTACTGGCGCTTTATGTGGCTTGGGTGTGGACCGGGCAGCGTGTCGTGGGCCGCGACGGTTGGCAGGTCACGCTCCCCGGCGGACCGCTCACGCTCTTGCAGATCGGAATCGGAATTGTCGATCTCTCGTTCTGCGCACTTGCGATGTACATGCTGATGCCGGACGAGCCGCATATCGGCTTCGTCACGCTGGCCGTGGTCTTCGTTTCGGCTACGCTGCTCGGCTTTGCCAGCCATGCGCCCGGCGGCATCGGTGTCTTCGACGCCGCCATGCTGGTCGCGCTCTGGCAATACGACAAGGAAGATCTGCTGGCCGGGCTGCTGCTGTTCCGGCTGCTGTATTACATCATCCCGTTCGCACTTTCGCTCCTGATCCTGGGGATGCGTGAGATCATGCTCGCCGTGAACGTCTCCCGATCACGCGCCCGGCCATCGCTCGACCCGCCGCCGCCCCCCGCAGGGTGACGGTTGCGAGCAGCGCCCACCGTCCGGTGCAGGACTGAACATCGATTATTGCGGCCGCCGAAGCGTTGGTCTATCGCAGGGGCGACATGGCGCTCGCCAACAGCGAATGGCTTCGAGGCAGCCGCGCCTACAAGCGGATCAGCGCCGTGCGCTTCGCACTCGGCGCGGTGGTGATTGTCCTGGGTGCGTTGTGGGTGTTCGGCGCGCTGGCGGCGGTACCGGCAGTTGCCGCGTTCGTCGTTATTGCTGCGGCGATCGTGTTGAGCGGGGAGAGGGCCGCCGACGCGCCCGTCAATGTGGCGATCGCCGGCAACCGCGCGGCGGGCGAGCACCTTCCGCTCCTCGAAACGATTCTGGCCGGGCTCCCGCAACCGGTCATCGCACTCGACATTCAGGGCGAAGTCCTCGCCGCCAATGCTCCGGCACGCGCGCTTGCGCCGGCGTTGCACCCGGGCGAGCCGGTGTCGCTTGCTCTGCGGGTGCCTGAAGTTCTGGATGCGATCAGACGCGCGATCGCGAGCGACGTGCCGCAGCGGGTCGAGTTCATCGAACGCGTGCCGCTCGAACGGTGGCATGAGGCGATTGTGGTGCCCGTTGTGTGGCGGGGGCCGCCGCTCCAGCCGGTGACGCGCCTGGTGCTGGTGACCCTCGACGACCTGACGCCGCTGCGGCGAGTCGAGGAAATGCGCGCCGACTTCGTCGCCAATGCCAGCCACGAATTGCGCACACCGCTGGCCGCCTTGTCGGGCTTCATCGAGACCTTGCAGGGCCAGGCGCGCGACGATCCAGCGGCCCGAGCGAGGTTTCTGTCGATCATGCGAGCGCAGGCGACGCGCATGGCCCGTCTCATCGACGATCTTCTCTCGCTCTCGCGCATCGAGCTCAACGCGCACCTGCGTCCCAATACGCGGGTCGAGCTCCGCGGCATCATCCGGCAGGTGGTTGACGGCTTGCAAACGCTCGCGCGCGACCGCGAGATGGAGATTCGCGTCGCCACCTCGGCCGATCAGATCGACGTGCTCGGAGATCGCGACGAGCTGCTGCGCGTTTTTGAGAATCTCATCGAAAATGCGCTCAAATACGCCGCCTCCGGCAAGCGCGTCGACATCACGCTCTCCGCTGACAGCGACCGGAGCGAGGCCAGGGTTTCGGTCCGCGACTATGGTCCGGGCATCGCACCCGAACACCTGCCGCGGTTGACCGAGCGGTTCTATCGCGTCGATGTTGCCGACAGCCGGGCGCAAGGCGGCACCGGGCTTGGCCTCGCGCTGGTCAAGCACATCCTCAATCGCCATGGCGGGCGGTTGACCATCGAGAGCGTCCACGGCCAGGGGGCCTCGTTTATCGCCGTCCTACCCCTGGCCGCGACCCGTTCGAAGGCAAATTAGAAGCCCTTTCAATGGCTTAAGTTTGTCATCTGGCTGTCATCGAGCGATCATAGAACGATGACATGGGACGCTTAGGACTGGCTGCAAGCTCGGACCATGACAGCGCATGTCCCATGGATTCCGCAGCGGCTTGTTACACGCGTCTAAGAACAAAAACCCATCAAGTCCATGAAACTGCAGGCGCGAGCCTACGTTCGCGCAGGAGGAGTTTTTTTGGCTGCAACGACAGGAGAGAGCCGTGAAATTGTTCCGAACCCTGATCGCCGCCGGCGCCGTGGCCGCCGTCAGCGTCCCCGCGATCGCCGCCGACATATCGGGCGCGGGTGCGACGTTCCCCTATCCGGTCTACGCAAAATGGGCGGACTCCTACAAGAAAGAGACCGGCATCGGCCTGAACTACCAGTCGATCGGCTCCGGCGGCGGCATCAAGCAGATCTATGCCCGCACCGTCACCTTCGGCGCCACCGATGCGCCGCTTAGCGGCGACGACCTTTCGAAGCGCGAACTTGCTCAGTTCCCGATGGTCATGGGTGGCATCGTGCCGGTCATCAACGTTCCCGGCATCAAGGCCGGCACCTTGGTTCTCGATGGGCCGACCCTTGCCAGAATTTTCCTCGGTGAAATCAAGACCTGGGATGATGTCGCCATCGCCAAGCTCAATGCGAACGTCAAGCTGCCGAAGCAGGCAATTGCGGTCGTCCACCGTTCTGACGGTTCGGGCACCACGTTCAACTTCGTCTACTACCTTTCCGATGTAAGTCCGGCCTGGAAATCGAAGGTGGGAGCCAACACGTCGGTACAGTGGCCGGTTGGCATCGGTGCCAAGGGCAACGAGGGCGTGGCCAACAATGTGGCCAACACCCAAGGCTCGATCGGCTATGTTGAGTACGCCTATGCCCTGCAGAACAAGCTGACGCACGTCAATATGATCAACAAGGCCGGCAAGACCGTCGAACCGACGTCGGAGACCTTCCAGGCCGCCGCCGCCAATGCGGATTGGAATTCGCAGCCCGGTTACGGCGTCATCCTTGCAAATCAGCCCGGCGAAAAATCCTGGCCTATGACCGCGGGTACTTCGATTCTCATCTACAAGACACCGAAGGACGTTACCGCGACCCGCGAGGCGCTCAAGTTCTTCGCATGGGCTTACCGGAACGGCGGCAAGATGGCCGACGAGCTCCACTACGTTGCGATGCCCGCCAATGTCATCAAGGACATCCAGAACATGTGGGCGAGGGAAATCAAGGACGCGAACGGACAATCCCTCTTCGTTGTTTCAAACTGACGAAGTTTGGCGCGCGGGAAGGGCAACGTCCTTCCCGCCGTCCTGAAAATTGTCCGGTCGGAATGGCTTGCATTGCCGCCGATCGGCCGGTTGAGTTGGTTCCCGGGAGTCGACTTAGTCGGGAGCCTTGAATGCCTTCGGAGAGACGTTCCGTGGTCGATATCGCATTGCAAGGCGGAGCCCTGGCGGCCGACGCGGAGCGGTCGCGCGCAAAAGCCATGCAGCGGTTGCGCCTGGGCGACGCGGTCTTTCGCTGGCTGACGCGGCTTTCCGCAATGGCCGTTCTCGCCCTGCTCGGCGGCGTCATTATTGCCCTGATCGAAGGGTCGATGATGGCGCTGCGGGCGTTCGGGTTCAGCTTCCTGGTCGAGGCGCATTGGAACCCGGTGACCGACCAGTTCGGCGCCATCGCGCCGATCTACGGCACGGTCATGACCTCGCTGATCGCGATGCTGATCGCGGTGCCGGTCGGCTTGATGATCGCGTTCTTCCTGACTGAGCTCTGCCCGTTGTTTCTCCGGCGGCCGATCGGCATCGCCATCGAGCTGCTCGCCGGAATTCCCAGCATCATCTACGGCATCTGGGGCCTGTTCGTGTTCGCGCCGTTTCTGCAACGGACGCTGCAGCCATTCCTGATCGATGTGTTTGGACCGATTCCCCTGCTGTCGTCGGTGTTCGCCGGTCCCCCTTACGGCATTGGCATGCTGACCGCGGGTCTCATCCTGGCGATCATGGTGCTGCCGTTCATTACCTCGATTTCGCGCGACGTGTTCGACGCGGTGCCGCCAGTTCTCAAGGAAGCGGCCTATGGCCTTGGCTGCACCAAATGGGAAGTCTTCCGGAATGTCGTGCTGCCCTATACCCGCGTCGGTGTGATCGGCGGCGTCATGCTCGGGCTCGGGCGCGCATTGGGCGAGACCATGGCGGTCACCTTCGTCATCGGCAATGCGCATAGGATTTCCTCGTCGATCCTGGCGCCCGGCACCACGATCTCTGCAACCATCGCCAATGAGTTCACGGAGGCGGTCGGCGATCTCTATACCTCCTCGCTGGTCGCGCTCGGTTTGATCCTTTTCTTCATCACGTTCGTCGTTCTCTCGATTGCCCGCTATCTGCTGATGCGGATCGAGCGACGGATCGGGTGATTCATGAACAAACTCTACGCCGCACGCCGCCGCCGCAACGGGACCGCAACGGTCATGTCGTTTGCTGCCACGGCCCTTGGGCTTGGCTGGCTGGTACTGATCCTTGGAGTCCTGCTGTGGGAGGGTTTGAGCGGGCTGTCGCTGCGCGTGTTCACGGAAATGACGCCGCCGCCCGGCTCCGACGGCGGATTGCTCAACGCGATCGTGGGAAGCCTGATCATGACTTTCCTGGCGGTGCTCTTTGGCACGCCGGTCGGCATTCTCGCCGGCACTTACATGGCCGAATACGGCCGGCACGAACGGCTGACCTCGGTGGTCCGTTTCATCAACGACATCCTGCTCAGTGCACCGTCCATTGTGGTCGGGCTGTTCGTCTACGAGATCATGGTCGTGTCGATGGGGCACTTCTCGGCCATGGCCGGGGCCGTAGCGCTTGCCGTTATCGTCTTGCCGGTGGTGGTGCGCACGACCGAGGACATGCTGCTGCTGGTGCCAGACACGCTGCGCGAGGCCGCGTCGGCGCTCGGCGTGCCGCGTGCCGTCATTATCCGCCGGGTGTGTTACCGGGCGGCGCAAACCGGCATGATCACGGGTGTCCTGCTCGCGGTCGCCCGCATCAGCGGTGAGACCGCGCCGCTGTTGTTCACGGCGCTCAACAACCAGTTCTGGAGCACAAACCTCAACGCGCCGATGTCCAACCTGCCGGTCGTGATCTTCCAGTTTGCGTTGAGCCCCTATGCCGACTGGCAGAAGCTGGCATGGGCCGGCGCACTTATCATCACGCTCAGTGTGCTCGCGCTCAGCATCGCCGCGCGCGCGCTTGCCGCTTCGAGGAAACAGATATGAACGTCGCTTCTGTCGCTCCAGTCGTTGCATCGCCTGCGGTCTTGCATGCTGCCGTCGACGGCGGCGACCTGGCTGAGAAGATCTCGATCCGCGGCCTGAATTTCTTCTACGGCGACAACCGGGCGCTCAAGGACGTCAGCCTGTCGCTGTACGAGCAAAGGGTCACTGCCTTCATCGGGCCGTCGGGCTGCGGGAAATCGACGCTGCTGCGGGTGCTCAACCGTATGTACGACCTTTATCCGAATCAGCGCGCAGAAGGGACTGTCTCCTTCGACGGCGAGGACATCCTGTCGCCCCGGCAGGACCTCAACATGCTCCGGGCACGCATCGGTATGGTATTCCAGAAGCCGACCCCGTTTCCGATGTCGATCTTCGACAATATCGCGTTCGGCGTGCGGCTCTATGAAAAGCTCTCGAAGTCCGACCTCGAAGCGCGCGTCGAGCAGTCGTTGCGCCGCGCCGCGCTCTGGGAGGAGGTCAAGGACAAGCTCGCCACCAACGGCCTCAGCCTCTCGGGCGGTCAGCAGCAACGGCTTTGCATCGCGAGGACGGTGGCAGTGAAGCCCGAGGTCATCCTGCTGGACGAGCCCTGTTCGGCGCTCGATCCGATTTCCACGGCCAAGATCGAGGAGCTGATTGACGAACTGAAGGCCGACTACACCCTCGTGATCGTGACCCACAACATGCAGCAGGCCGCCCGTGTCTCCGACTTTACCGCCTTCATGTATCTCGGCGAGCTGGTCGAGTTCGACGTCACCAGCAAGATGTTCACGGCCCCCACCGACCGGCGCACGCAGGACTACATTACCGGCCGCTTCGGATGACCGGGCGAGCGATGCAGCGGCAAGGACAATCACAATGATGAACGAGCACACCGCAAAAGCCTTCGACGTCGATCTCCAGGAGTTGTCCCGTATGGTCGCCGAAATGGGCGGCCTGGCCGAAAAGCAGATCGCGGATTCAATCGATGCACTGGCCAAGCGCGACGCCGCGCGCGCCGAGCGCGTGATCGCCGCGGACGCAGCCGTCGACAACCTCCAGCGCGAGATCGAGGAGCGTTCGGTCCAGACCATTGCCCGTCGCCAGCCGATGGCGGTCGACCTGCGCGAGATCGTGAGCGCGCTTCGCATTGCCAACGACCTGGAGCGTATCGGCGATCTCGCCAAGAACATCGCCAAGCGCGTGATGCCGATTACCGCCGACTTCCATCCGCAGAAGCTCATCCGCGGCGTCGAGCACATGGCCGCCCTGGTGCTGACCCAGCTCAAGCAGGTGCTGGACAGCTACGCCGGCCAGGACCTCGACAAGGCGCTTGCGGTGTGGAAGGGCGACGAGGAGATCGACGCCATGTGCACCTCGCTGTTCCGCGAGCTGCTCACCTACATGATGGAAGATCCGCGCCACATCACGTTCTGCATCCACCTGATGTTTTCCGCCAAGAACATCGAGCGCATGGGCGACCATGCCACCAACATCGCCGAAACGGTCTATTTCATGGTCCAGGGCCGCCCGATCACAGACGAACGGCCCAAGGGCGACACCCTGGCGGCATTGGCCGCCGAGCACTGAGCGAAAGGCACATGAGCGGCACCAACCCCCGCGTTCTGATCGTCGAAGACGAAGAAGCCCTGACACTGCTGCTTCGCTACAATCTCGAGGCGGCCGGCTACGACGTCGACACCGTCGCCCGCGGCGACGACGCGGACGTCCGGTTCAAGGAGCGCCCGCCCGACCTTGTCATCCTCGACTGGATGCTTCCCGGCCTCTCAGGCATCGAGCTCTGCCGACGGTTGCGCGCCCGGCCGGACACCCGCCAGCTCCCGATCATCATGCTGACGGCGCGCGGCGAGGAAAGCGAGCGCGTCCGCGGGCTGTCGACCGGCGCCGACGACTACATCGTGAAGCCATTCTCGGTCCCGGAGCTGCTGGCACGGGTCGGCGCGCTGTTGCGGCGCTCGTCGCCGGAGCGCGTCGCCGACATCCTGTCGTTCGGCGAATTGGAACTCAACCGCGAGAAGAAGCGAGTTTCGCGCAGTGGTCACGCGATCGATCTCGGTCCGACCGAGTTCCGGCTGCTCGAATTCCTGATGGAGCGGCCCGGCCGCGTATTCTCCCGCGAGCAGCTCCTGGATGGCGTCTGGGGACGGGACGTCTATATTGACGAGCGGACCGTCGACGTTCACGTCGGCCGGTTGCGCAAGGCGCTCAATCGCGGCCACGCCGACGATCCGATCCGGACCGTGCGCGGCGCCGGCTATGCGCTCGACGACAAGTTCGGTAAGGCGGCGGCCCTCTAGCTCACCCTGGCTTAGCCCCGGAACGGAGGCCGGCGGTCGCGCCGGACATTCGCCGGCTGGTAGGCGACGCGCGAGTGGTAGGCGCAATAGGGCAGGCTGGTCAGCGACGGGCCGCCGCAGAAGAAGAAGTCCGCGCTGCCGGGATCGCCGATCGGCCAACGGCAGGTTTCCTCGGTCAGTTCCAGGATGGTGCGCCGCTGCCCGATCGGAATGACGTTGTCGAGCAGTTCGGGCTCCTCCGCGAGGTCGTACTCGAACGCGTGGGCGAGCGCCGTGTTGCCCCGCATCGACGGGCGCGTCATCCGCAACATGTGTGAGTGAGAGCGCGGCTTGCGCGGCCGTGGCGCGGCCGACGACGGCGACTTGGCGCGGCCCGAGAGTCCGAGCCGATGCACCTTGCCGATGACGGCATTGCGCGTGATGCCGCCGAGCTCGGCGGCGATCTGGCTTGCTGACAGTCCGTCGGACCACAGCTTCTTCAGCATCTCGACACGTTCGTCGGTCCAGCTCATGCGCTCATTCCCTGGCGTCGCCGCGACGGACTAGTACAGACAGAATCCATCAACCGGTCTGGGCAGCTATGGGCTGGCCCGACGCGTACTCCCACCTACCAATGTACTCAGAGACTTGTCCGCCGCACGAAATGTCGTATTCGACAATCGAAGAACTACAATATGGCGGGAGTCAGGCGCAAGAGTCCCGGCGCTCGCGTCCACATCTTACACCCCGGACTCGCAACGCATCCACACTTTTCACAAGTGTTGTGCCTTGCGCGCGACACCAGACGCCGTCCGAACGCCCTGTTTGACCGTGTTGACAGGGGTTTGCGCCGCAATACAATATCCCGTCGTGCCGCCCGGAGAGGCGGCACATTTCATTTCCATCCGTTGTTGCAAGGGCCGATGAGCGAGCAGGGGACATCCCATTTGTTGCCGACCTATGCGCGGGTCGACCTCGCTTTCGAGCGGGGCCAGGGCGCTTGGCTGGTGGCGACCAACGGCGAGCGCTACCTCGATTTCACCTCGGGGGTGGCGGTCAATGCCCTTGGCCACGCCCATCCGCGCCTCATCGCGGCAATCAGCGAGCAGGCGCAGAAGCTTATCCACGTTTCCAATCTGTACCGCATCCCCGAGGCCGAGCGGCTGGCGGCGCGGCTCTGCCAGGCAAGCTTTGCCGACTTTGTCTTCTTCGCCAATTCCGGCGCCGAGGCGATGGAGGGCGCGATCAAGACCGCGCGCAAGTATCACTCGGCGAACGGCAAGCCGGAGCGGTTCCGCATCGTCACCTTCGAAGGCGCCTTCCATGGCCGCACACTGGCCACGCTGGCTGCCGGCGGACAGAAGAAATACCTCGAGGGCTTCGGCCCGGTGGTCGACGGCTTCGACCAGGTTCCGTTCGGTGATCTGGACGCGGTCCGGGCCGCCATTGGTCCGGCGACCGCCGCGATCCTGATCGAGCCGATCATGGGCGAAGGCGGCGTGCGCGTGGTCGCGCCCGAGTTCCTGCGCGAATTGCGCCGGCTCTGCGACCAGCACGGCCTGCTGCTTGTCTTCGACGAGGTGCAGACCGGCATGGGCCGCACCGGCGAACTGTTCGCCTATCAGCGCACCGGCGTCACGCCCGACATCATGGCGCTCGCCAAGGCGCTGGGCGGAGGGTTTCCGCTCGGCGCATGCCTGGCCACCGCCGAGGCCGCCAAAGGGATGACCGCAGGCACCCACGGTTCCACCTTCGGCGGCAATCCGCTGGCGATGGCGGCGGGCAATGCCGTGCTCGACGTCATGCTGGCCGACGGCTTTTTCGACCGCGTCAAGCGGCTGTCGCTGCTGCTCAAGCAGAAGCTCGCCGGCGTCAAGGATCGCTATCCGTCGGTGATCGCCGAGGTAAGGGGCGAGGGGCTGCTCTTGGGCCTGCGTGCCGTGGTGCCGAGTGGCGACCTGGTCGATGAATTGCGCGCGCAGAAGATGATCACCGTTGCCGCCGGGGACAATGTCGTCCGGCTACTGCCACCCTTGATCGTGACCGAGGAAGAGATTGCCGACGCGGTGCAGCGCATCGAGCGCGCCTGCGAGCGGCTCGCGAAAAAGCATGACCGGCCGCTCGCGCAGGGAGCCGCCGGATGAGCGCCAACGGCGTGCGGCATTTCCTTGATCTGATCGACATCCCCAGGGATGACCTGCGGGACATGATCGCGATGAGCCGCGTCATCAAGGCGAAGGGCAAGAGCGGCGGCGCGGCCGACCGCCCGCTTGCCGGCAAGACGCTGGCCATGATCTTCGAGCGGCCGTCGACGCGCACCCGCGTCTCCTTCGAGGTGGCGATGCGGCAGCTCGGCGGCGACGCGATCATGCTCACCGCCGACGAGATGCAGCTTGGCCGCGGCGAGACCATCGCCGACACCGCGCGCGTGCTGTCGCGCTATGTCGATGTCATCATGATCCGCACCCTCGATCACGAGGCCGTCGCCGAGCTTGCGCGGCATGCGGCCATACCGGTCATCAACGGCCTCACGCGGCGCTCGCATCCGTGCCAGGTGCTGGCGGACGTCATGACCTTCGAGGAGCGCCGCGGCCCGATCCGCGGCAAGACCGTCGCCTGGTCGGGCGACGCCAACAACGTGCTGGCATCGTGGATGCATGCGGCCGAGCGGTTTGAGTTCCGCCTGCGGGTGGCAAACCCGCCCGAGCTGAAGCCGAAGAAATGGCTGATCGACTGGGCCAAATCGGCGGACGCCGAGATCGCGATCGGCACCGATCCGGAGGCCGCGGTCAAGGGCGCCGACTGCGTCGTCACCGACACCTGGGTCTCGATGGGCGACAAGAACGGCCAGCGCCGCCACAATCTGCTCAAGCGCTATCAGGTCAATGCGCGGCTCATGGCGAAGGCGAGTCCCGACGCGATCTTCATGCATTGCCTGCCCGCCCATCGCGGCGAGGAGGTCACCGACGAGGTGATCGACGGGCCGCAATCGGCGGTGTTCGACGAAGCCGAGAACCGGCTGCATGCCCAGAAGGGAATTCTGGCGTGGTGTCTCAACGCCAAATCGCCCTAACCTGACGCGCGCTGAGCGCGCGCCGGCGAGGATCGCAACCGGGGTCGCAATTCGCGCCTGTGATGCCATATAGGTCAGGATGCCCGAACCGCAGACCGCCATCCCCAGCCGGCAACCCTCCGCGACGTCGGCCGACGACACGATCCTTCCATTCGAGGTCAAGGCGCTCGACCTGCGCGGCCGCGTGGTGCGGCTCGGTCCGGCGGTCGACGCCATCCTGCGCAGCCACGACTATCCCGCGCCGGTGGCAAAGCTCCTGGGCGAGGCCGTCGTGCTCGCGGTCCTGCTCGGAACCTCGCTGAAGTTCGAGGGCCGCTTCATCCTGCAGACCCAGGGCGACGGTCCTGTGCGCATGCTGGTGGTCGACTACACCACCCCCGGCAAAATCCGCGCCTGCGCCCGTTTCGACGCCGAGCGCGTTGCCGCGGCGATCGCCGCCGGCAAGACCGATACCAGTGGGCTCCTGGGCCGCGGTCATCTTGCGATGACCATCGACCAGGGACCGGACATGAGCCGCTACCAGGGGCTGGTCGCGCTCGACGGCAAATCGTTCGAGGATGCCGCGCACGAATACTTCCTTCGCTCGGAACAGATTCCGACCCGCATCCGCCTCGCGGTGGGCGAGGAGGTCAGTGCCGCCGCCGGCGGCGCGCAGCATCGCTGGCGTGCCGGCGGCCTGCTGGTGCAGTTCCTGCCCAAGGCGCAGGAGCGCGCGCGCCTGCCCGATCTCGATCCCGGCGATGCGCCGGCCGGCGCGGCCGCCCATATCGTGGCGCCCCATGTCGTACCGGAGGATGACGCCTGGGTGGAAGGCCGATCACTGGTGGAGACGGTGGAGGATATCGAGCTCATCGATCCGACGTTGTCCACCGAGCGGCTGGTCTACCGGTTGTTCCACGAGCGCGGTGTGCGTGTCTTTCGCGACGCCCCGGTCGCGGCGGAATGCTCGTGCTCGCGCGAGAACGTTGCCAATATGCTGCGCAGCTTTTCGCAGGAGGACCGCGACCACATGGTCGAGAACGGCAAGATCACCGTGACCTGTGAATTCTGCAACTCGACTTATGTGTTCGAGCCGGGCAAGCTCGGCAGCGAGCCGGTCAATTGATGGTGCGGCCCTCTTGCGGCATGTCGAGCGAAAAGGCCGGGATTTCGATGTCGAACAGCTCGCCGGCCTCCGTCACCATCCCATAGCTGCCGGTCATGAAACCCGAAGGTGTGGGCAGCGGCACGCCGCTGGTGTACTCGTAGTTGGCGCCGGGCTTGAGCACGGGCTGCTCGCCGACCACGCCGGCGCCTCGCACCTCCTGCAGGCGCCCGTTGGCGTCGGTGATCCGCCAGTGCCGCGTCTTGAGCTGCACGGTTTCCCCGCCCTGGTTGATGAGCGTGATCGTATAGGCCCAGAAGAAGTAGCCGTTCTCCGGCGACGAGCGGTCCGGCAGGTAGCGCGGGGCGACCTGCACTTCGATCCGGCGGGTGACGGCGCGGTACATGACGGTCTTTTGGTCCCTTTTGGCGGGCGGTCCGCGGCCGTACCGGTTGCCGACCCGGCTCCGCCGCGCAATCGTCGCGATGTCGTGATTCTCAGATTACCAAATCTTGCCGTAGAACTCAGGCCCTTGAGTTAGCCGAACGGACCACCGGTTCGCATGCATTCCCCGATCTCCCCGATCGTCACCACGCAGCAACGCGACCTGCGTCTCGACTTGTTCCGCGGGCTCGCGCTGTGGCTGATTTTCCTCGATCACATCCCGTCCAATCTGGTGAGCTGGATCACCATCCGCAATTACGGCTTCAGCGACGCCACGGAAATTTTCATCTTCATCTCCGGCTACACTGCCGCCTTCGTCTATGGGAAGGTGATGCTGGAGCGTGGCTTCGTGATCTCGTCCGCGCGCATCCTCCGCCGCGCCTGGCAGATCTATGTCGCCCACATCTTCCTGTTTGCGATCTACATGGCGGAAATTTCCTATGTCGCCAGGAGCTTCGACAATCCGTTGTTCGCCGAGGAAATGAACATCCTCGATTTCCTCAAGCAGCCCGACGTGACCATTATCCAGGCCCTGCTGTTGAAATTCAAACCGGTCAACATGGACGTGTTGCCGCTCTACATCGTTCTCATGCTGATGTTCCCGCCGATTCTCTGGCTGCTGCTGCGCAGCCCGACAGTCGCGCTTGTAGTCTCGGCGACAGTCTATGTGATCGCCTTGACGTTCGGACTGAACCTTTCTGCCTATCCCGAGGGCGACTGGTATTTCAATCCGTTTGCCTGGCAGCTCCTGTTCGTATTCGGCGCCTGGTGCGCGCTCGGCGGCGCCGACCGGTTGACCGTGGTGCTGAATTCTCGCGTTACGCTCGCGCTCGCGATCGTCTACCTTCTGGTCGCCTTCTACATCGCGCTGAGCTGGCACTTGCCGGCGGTGATGAGCCCGCTGATGACGCGCTGGCTCGAGGACGTCATCTATCCGATCGACAAGACCAATCTCGACGTCCTGCGCTTCGCGCATTTCCTCGCGCTGGCGACAGTCACGGTCTGGTTCATCCCCCGCACCTGGCCGCCGCTGAGCTCGCGCGCGCTCTACCCGGCGATCCTGTGCGGGCAGCATTCCCTCGAGATCTTCTGCCTCGGGGTGTTCCTGGCCTTCGCCGGACACTTCGCGATGGTCGAGATTTCAGGCGCGCTCTGGATGCAGGTCCTGATCAGCGTCGCCGGCATCTTGACCATGATCGCAGTGGCGGCGCTGATTGCGTGGTACAAGCGGGCGGACGAACGCCGCCCCGGCGCGCGGCCGAAGCCCGCGAATGCGGATCTCGCGGGAGGCGAGGCATGAGACTGATCGGTGCTGCAATCCTGGCTGCGACAATCTGGCTCGTGCCCGACGGCGCCAGGGCCGCGCTCACGGGCGCCTGCGCAGTTCCGGACTATCTCCTGGCCAGCGACTATCGGCTCCGGCGCGTCGCGGCTTCGGCCGAGAAGCAAAAGTCCCTGCGGATCGCCGTGGTCGGGACCGGCTCCTCGGCCCTGGCAGGCCCGGACGGCCCGCGGTCGGCCTACCCGGCGCGGCTGGAAGCCGCACTGGCTGCCCGGCTCCCGGGCGTCGATATCAAGGTCGTGACGCTGGTCCGGAGCAGGCTGACCGCCAAGGATCTGGCACGCAACATGAGCAGGGTCGTCGACGACGAGAAGCCCGACCTGGTGATCTGGCAGACCGGAACGATCGATGCCATCCGTCGGATTGACCAGGAGGAATTCAAGCTGGCGCTGGACCAGGGGATCGAGCGGCTGCAGAAGTCTCAAACTGATGTTATCCTTATGAACATGCAATACAGCCCGCGGACCGAGTCGATGATTGCGGTCGGGCCCTTTTCCGATACGATGCGGGTGGTCGCGCAACAGCGGGGCGTGCCGTTGTTTGACCGGTTGGGCATCATGCGGTACTGGTCCGACCATGGTGCCTTCGACCTGTACGCGGCCGGCAAGGACGATGTGCTCGCCCACCGGGTTCACGACTGCATCGGGCGCGCCATTGCAGGGCTGATCGTCGAGTCCGGTCGGTTGCAACGAATCGAAGAACGGGCGACCAAATAGCGTCGTCGCAGGGAGATGGACAAGGAGTTCGGCAACATCATGGATCATGTTGCTTGGTTTCGTCGCGCGGCATGGGGCTGTGCCGTTGCGGCAGCGGCCTTGGTCGCATCGCAACCGACCGGTGCGCAGATCGCCGCACCCGGATCGTCGACCGTTGCAACGGCGCCGGCCGCGAAGCCTGTCACACCGTCCTGCGTGATCCCGCCGGACTATGCCCGCTTCGATCTCCCGCTGCGCCGGACGGCGCGCCAGCTGGCGGCCGGGCGTCCGATCAAGATCGTCGCGGTCGGTTCCTCCTCGACCTTCGGAGCCGGTGCGAGCAAGCCGTACAACAGCTATCCGAGCCGCCTGGCAGCCGAGCTGGCGCGCGAGTTCGTCGATCATGAATTCACCGTGGTCAATCGCGGCGTCAACGGCGACACCGCGACCGACATGCTCGCGCGCTTCGAACGCGGCGTGATCGCGGAGCGGCCCGACCTCGTGCTGTGGCAGGTCGGCACCAATTCGCTGCTGCGCGGTGACCCGATCCAGCCGCACCGCTCGCTCTTGCATGGCGGGATCGAGCGGCTGAAGACGACCGGGGCGGACATCGTCCTGATCGATCCGCAATATGCGCCGCGGGTGATCGCGCGGCCGAATGCCGAGGTCATGGTGGCGCTGATCGAGCAGACCGCGCGGGTCGAGACCGTCAACCTGTTCCGCCGCTTCGCGCTGATGCGGCACTGGAATCAGGTCGAGCGGATGCCCTTCGATGTGTTCTTGTCGCCGGACGAGCTGCACATGAACGACTTCAGCTACGCCTGCATCGCGCGGGGGCTCGGCAGCGCGATCACGGAAGCCCTGACCCGCCCGGTGGCGACGGCATCGAGGCCGGCGCTCAAGCGCTGACGCCGCTCTCCCTACACCGCCTCCAGCGCGTTCAAGAGATCATCGACCAGATCGTCGGCGTGCTCGAGCCCGCACGACAGCCGCACCATTCCGTCGGTGATGCCGAGCTCCGCGCGCGCTGCCGGCGTCAGCCGCTGGTGCGTGGTCGTCGCCGGATGCGTGATCAGGCTCTTGGCGTCGCCGAGATTGTTGCTGATCCGCACGAGCTTGAGCGCGTCCTGGAACCGGAACGCGCCGGCCTTGCCGCCCTTGACCTCGAAGGCGACCAGATTTGAGCCGCCCTTCATCTGCTTGCGGATGATGTCGGCCTGCGGGTGATCGGGGCGGCCCGGATAGATCAGCCGCGTCACCTTGGGCTGCTCGGCCAGCGCGACCGCGACCGCCGCCGCATTGTCGGTCTGCTTGTGCACGCGCACGGTGAGTGTCTCGAGGCCCTTGAGCAGCACCCAGGCATTGAACGGCGAGAGCGACGGTCCGGTCTGTCGGATCAGATTGTGCACATTGTCCGTGATGAACTTTTCGGAGCCCAGGATCACGCCGCCGAGACAACGGCCCTGACCGTCGATGTGCTTGGTCGCCGAATAGACGACGCAGTCGGCGCCAAGCTCGAGCGGGTGCTGGAACAGCGGGGTGGAGAACACATTGTCCACCACCAGCGTCGCGCCGGCGTCGTGCGCGATCTTGGCGATCGCCTTGATGTCAAGCACTTCAAGATTGGGATTGGTCGGGCTCTCCAGGAAGAACGTCTTGGTGTTCTTCCTCACCGCCTTCTTCCACTGGTCGAGATCGGTGCCGTCGACCAGGCTCGAGGCCACGCCGTAGCGCGGCAGATGGTCCTCGACGATGTAGCGGCAGGAGCCGAACAACTGCTTCGAGGCGACGATGTGATCGCCGGCGCGCACCTGCCCCATCAGCGCGGTGTTGACCGCCGCCATCCCGGTCGCGGTTGCGCGCGCGGCTTCCGCGCCTTCCATCAGCGCCATGCGCTGTTCGAACATCGTGACGGTCGGGTTCGAGAACCGCGAGTATTGATATCCGGGCTCCTCGTTCTTGAACCGCCGCTCGGCTTGCAGTGAACTGTCGTAGACGTAGCCCTGCGTCAGGTAGAGCGACTCGGAGGTCTCGCCGAACTGCGAGCGCAGCGTTCCCCCATGCACGAGGTGGGTTTCGGGACGGTATTTCTTGGTCGCGGACGCTGGCATCACGGTCTCCTTTAGCCAACAAAAAACCCGGCCGGAATATTCTCCGCCGGGTCCAACGCGTCCCCGGCCTTTTAGCGACTTATTTAACGTGGCTGCAAGCCGGCCGGCTCAAATTGACCACGGGATAATCATCGTGTAGCGCGCTCAGCGCCTTCCCGTCAAGACGGTCCTCGGGTATCGCTGCCTTTCGGGACTAGCGGTCCGGTTCTAACATTCGCGTCCCATTTCGGCGGGCGAATTTGCGAATGTTAGAACCGAAGGACCGCTAGCAGGTATGAACTGCTAGTGGAGTTTGGATTTGACATTCGCGTCGGGGGCCTGCTGCAAGGTGGGTCGCGAATGTCAAATCCACTCCACTAGCCCAGAGGAAGCGCGAACGTGCCGCTCGCCCTTGCAGTGGATCAACGGGGCATCCTGCCCGACGCGATGATCGGCGCGCTCATCCGCGACGGCGCGATCATCGCCGAATACGAATTCGTGCAGGACCAGATCCAGCCCGCGAGCCTCGACCTGCGGCTGGGCGAGATCGCCTTCCGCGTGCGGGCGAGCTTCCTGCCCGGGCCCAACACCACCGTCGCCGAACGCATCGACGAGTTGAAGCTGCACGAGATCGCGCTGTCCGACGGCGCGGTGCTGGAGACCGGCTGCGTCTACATCGTGCCGCTGATCGAGAGTCTCGCCTTGCCCCGCGAGATCGCCGCGGCCGCCAATCCGAAGAGCTCGACCGGGCGGCTCGACGTCTTCACCCGCGTGATCGCCGACGAGACCCGCGGCTTCGACCGCATCAGCGCCGGCTATCACGGCCCGCTCTATGCGGAGATCAGCCCGAAGACCTTCCCGGTGCTGGTGCGCGAGGGTTCGCGGCTGTCGCAGATCCGCTTCCGCCACGGCAACGCGCAGCTCGGCGCCGACGCGCTGCGCGCGCTGCACGCGCGCGAGCGGCTGGTCGACGACGATGATGCCGACGTCGGCGAGGGCGTCGCGGTGAGCGTCGATCTTGGCGGCCTTGGGCCGGACGGCTTTGTCGGCTACCGCGCCAAGCGCCACACCGGCCTGATCGATGTCGACCGCCGCGCCAGCTATGACGTCGGCGAGTTCTGGGAGCCGATCAAGGCACGCAAGGACGAGAGCCTCGTGCTCGATCCCGACGAGTTCTACATCCTCGCCTCCAAGGAAGCGGTGCAGGTGCCCCCCGACTACGCCGCCGAGATGGTGGCGTTCGATCCGCTGGTCGGCGAATTCCGCGTGCACTATGCCGGCTTCTTCGACCCCGGCTTCGGCTATGCCGGCGCCGGCGGCCGCGGTGCCCGTGCGGTGCTCGAGGTGCGCTCCCGCGAGGTGCCGTTCATCCTCGAGCACGGCCAGACCGTCGGCCGGCTGGTCTACGAGCACATGCTGGAGCGGCCGAAGTCGCTCTATGGCCAGGGCATCGGTTCCAACTACCAGGCGCAGGGGCTCAAGCTCTCCAAGCACTTCCGCGTGTAGTGGTTGGAAGCATCCCGCTCCACTTGCTCCGCTCATTGCCGCGCACGCGGGAATCCAGAGTCTTTCTTGCGCTGGGTCCCCGCTTGCGCGGGGACGAGCGGGGGTGCTATCCGTCCGCGCCCGCCGTTCGTCCCGACAGCTCCTTGCGCAGATCCGCAAGTTCGGAGCGCAGGCGCCTCACCTCGGCAAGGATGGGCGTTGCTTCCTCATGGATGATCTCCCGTTCGGCCGCGCGCTCGGCGGCTTCGCCCTTGACCGCTTCCGCCTGCATGGCGTTGACCACCACGCCGATGAACAGGTTGAGCACCATGAAGGTGGTCACCACGATGAAGATGATGAAGAACAGCCAAGCGAAGGGATGCTTCTCCATCAGCGGGCGGGTGACGCCGTCGACCCAGCCCTCCAGCGTCATGACCGTGAACAGTGTGAACAGCGACTCGCCAAGCGTTCCGAACAGCTCGGGCTTGTCGTCGCCGAACAGCTTGGTCGCCATCACCGCGAACACGTAGTAGATCAGCCCGATCAGCAGCATGATCGAGCCCATGCCGGGCAGCGCGGCGAGCAGGCCGGCGACGACGCGCTTGAGCGCCGGCAGCGCGGTGATCAACCGCAGCACGCGCAAGACCCGCAGCGCCCGCAGCACGCTGAAGTTCTCGGTGGTCGGGACCAGCGCGATCCCCACCACGATGAAATCGAACAGGCTCCAGGGATCGCGGAAGAAGGCGAGGCGGTGCACGGCGATACGCGCCGCCAGCTCGACCACGAAGATGCCGAGCATGATGTGATCGAGGATCTCGAGAACGCGCCCGTACGACGCCATCACCGTCTTCGACGTCTCAAGCCCGAGCACGATGGCGTTCAGGATGATGACCGCCATGACGAAGCGTTCGGTCCGCGGATCGAGGACCACCTTGCGCAGCCATTCCATGTGCTTGCTCCCACTCCCTGCCCGTTCGAGTTACTTGTTCCGGGTCATTCCGGGGCCGGCCGAAAAGGCCGGAGCCCGGAATCCATTGCCCCATGCATTTCCGCACCTCTACCATCAAGTTATGGATTCCGGACAGCCGCTTCGCGGCTTCCGGAATGACGCCGGAGAAGCCAGCAACCTGCTACGTCTTCCCGGCCAGCGCCTTGCGCAGCTCCGCGAGGTCGGCCTTGAGGCTGCGAATCTCGTTGAGGATCGGCGCCGCCTCCTCGTGGACGATCTCGCGCTCGTGCTCGAGCTCGATCGCTTCCGCCTTCTCGTGCTCCCGCTGCATCGCGTTGACCACGACACCGATGAACAGGTTGAGCACCATGAAGGTCGTCACCACGATGAAGGTGACGAAGAAGATCCAGGCGCGCGGGAACTTCACCATGATCGGCTTGACGACGCCGTCGACCCAGCCTTCCAGCGTCATCACGGTGAACAGCGTGAAGAACGACTTTCCGAGCGTCCCGAACAGCTCCGGGAACTCCGGTCCGTAGAGCTTCACCGCGATCACCGCGAAAACATAGTAGAGCAGCAGGATCAGGAGCACGATCGAGCCCATGCCGGGGATCGCCGCAAGCAGCCCCGCGACCACGGCCTTGAGCGTGGGCACGGCGGTGATCAGCCGCAGCGCGCGCAGGATGCGCAGCGCGCGCAGCACGCTGAAGGTCTGGCTGGCGGGGACCAGCGCGATCGCAACGACGATGAAATCGAACACGCTCCAGGGATCGCGGAAGAACGCGGAGCGGTGCACGATGATGCGCGCGGTGACCTCGATGACGAAAATCCCGACGATGATGTCGTCGAACAATTCCAGGGCCGGCCCCCAGTGTGACATCACCGTCTTTGAGGTCTGCAAGCCGAGCGTGATGGCGTTGATGATGATCAGCGTCATGATCACGCGATCGGTGCGCGGGTCGTCGACGATGGCGCGGAGCTTGGCGAGCACGTTTGCATCCCCCCGTGGCGGTCTGTCGCATGATAGCAGCGCCCCCGGACGGAGTTGCGACAGCGGAATTGTCGAGGCGGCGCAAGCGGTTGATGGTTGGGCCGTGGGCTATTGGCAGCAAGAAAAACAAGGAGAGGGTGGACGGATTTCGAGCACGTTCGCGTCTACGGCCTCATGTTCCCCAACGGCGGCTCCGAGACGTCTTGGGACGATCTAATACGCTCCGGGACTTCTTCTTGCGCTTGGGCTTCGGCGGTTCGGCCTTGGCACCTTGCGCGAGGCGCAGCGCCTTGAGCTTCGCGATACGATCGATGGCCACTTTCTGCTCCCGCCAGTACGCGGCAGTCGCGATATGCGCCTCATCGGCTTGTGACGGCTTGGCCGCCCGCTTTTCGGCCAACGGAGGAGTCGGCCGGGCTTGCTTGCCTGGTTCAGGTTTGCGCGTCGTCATGTCGCGTTTATAGCGGCTAATTCCCGAGGGGGAAAACACCTTGCGCGAAATAGGTTATATTCTGCGGACCCGACCCCAACACCCCAGCGACAAGAGACAAAAGAGCGACTAGAATTTCAAGAACAGCGATTGCGGGCGTAGTTCAATGGTAGAACGGCAGCTTCCCAAGCTGCATACGAGGGTTCGATTCCCTTCGCCCGCTCCATCACTTGATGGCGTCCGCTCCCGCCTGCGCGACCTGGGCATCTTCCGTCGAATGCACGCCCGACACGCCGATGGCGCCGACAACGTTGCCGTCGACCACGATGGGAACGCCGCCTTCCATCAGATTGACGTCCGGCACGGTGAAGTACCGCAGTCCTGCGCCGCCGCCCGCAATAACGTCTTCCAGCGCCTTGGTCGTCCGTCGAAACTCGACCGCGGTACGAGCTTTTCCTTCGGCGATGCGGATGGAAGCAAGTTGGGTCCCGTCGAGACGATGCAGCATCACAGCATGTGCACCGCTATCGACAATCGAAATCGCGACGTTCCAGTTATTCTGCTTGGCCTCTGCTTCGGCCGCGGCCATTACCTTCTTCGCTTGGTCGAGCGTGATCGGCGCACCATAGTGGCCAACTCCTTTATGAACGGCCATGTTCTCCTCCCTCACGGGTCGTCGTTTCAATCGCGGTCCGCTAAGTCTCAGCATATATCTCAAGCCTGTATCGTTGCATCACGCCGCCACATGGCACTTAAAAACTCACGGCGTGACAAAAGCGTGCCAAATCGCTAATTCGCTTGCAAAATCAAAGGCGGATATTAGCTTCCCAAGCTGCATACGAGGGTTCGATTCCCTTCGCCCGCTCCAGCACTCAGCCGAAACGGTTTTGCGCATCGACGCCGGAGCCGCCCGGCGGTGAACCGGACGGCTTCCGGGATTGAATCGTTTGCTCGAATTAGTCGAACCGGGTCACGCGCTTGGCCAGATTGCACCAGTGCCTGCGGTCTTCGTAGCCGGTGACGCCCCATTGCGCGCGATGGTTCGCGCCGCAGACGAGCGGCCGCACTTGATTGAAACGGATTTGGTTTGCAGCCTGTCCCCACAGGCAATCCCGACCGTTATAGGACGCACAGGCCGGATTGCCGCCGATGAAGGTGTAGACTAGGACGCCCGCGTTGGGCGCTGGGAAATTCGCGGTCTGCCAGCGCTGGGCGAGCGCGGGCCCGGCGGCAATGGTCACCACGGAAGCAGCCAGAACGGCTGAAGCAACCACGGTACGGTAACTGCATAAGGTTTTTGACATGTTTACCTCCGCCAGTTGTCGACGCAGGAATTCTCGCCACGATGGATGGGGGACTCCTGCCGTTTGCTCTCCAAACGATGCCATACCAGCTCCGCCCGGGCCGGCAATCATCCAAAGGTCTTGCGCGGCCGCCGCAGCTCTCGCTCACGCGCCGCGAAGCCATTCAAACAGAGCTTTCAAGATGCGCCTGAAGGACAAAACCGCTGTTGTCATCGGCGCCGGGCAATCGCCCGGCGAGGGCATTGGCAATGGCCGCGCCACCGTGCTGCGCTTCGCCCAGGAAGGCGCGAGGGTGCTCGCGGTCGACAATCGCCTTGCATCCGCCGAGGAGACCGCGGCCATGGTCACGCAGGAGGGCGGCGCCGGCGAATGCGTGGCCTGGGAGGCCGACGTCACCCGGGAGGCGACGCTTGCCGCCACCATGGCGGAAGCGCGCCGCCGCTTCGGCCGCATCGACATCCTGCATTACAATGTGGGGATGAGCATCGCCGGCGGCGACGCGCCGCCCGACGAGATCACCGAGGCGGCGTTCGACCGCATCTGCGCGGTCAACCTGCGCGGCGCGGTGATGGCCTGCAAGCACGTCATCCCGATCATGCGCGCGCAGCGTTCCGGCGTGATCATCACGATCTCGTCGCTGGCGGCCTGGGAGCAATACCCGTACGTCACCTACAAGGCGACCAAGGCGGCGCTGATCGCCTACACCCAGCAGCTCGCCATCCAGAACGCCGAGTTCGGCATCCGCGCGAACGTCATCCTGCCCGGGCTGATGGACACGCCGATGGCGGTCGACACCCGCGCGAAGGCGTCCGGCAAGCCCCGCGCCGAGGTCGCCGCGATGCGCGACGCCAAGGTGCCACTGCGCAAGCGCATGGGCACCGCCTGGGACGTCGCCAATGCGGCGCTGTTCCTCGCCTCCGACGAGGCGAACTTCATCACCGGCGCCGCGCTGCCGGTCGACGGCGGCATGTCGGTCAAGGTGGGGTAGCTGTTGTACGATCAGTTTCGGGTGGCTCAACCCATCCTACGTGCTGGGCGTTTTCATTTCGTCCATAGCGAAACCCCGAATTGCTCCGGCTTTTGGCGACGCTGGCAAGCGTTGGAGTGGCGCTAGCGCAGGAACAGCATCAGCAAGATGATGATCGGGATCGGAATGCCGATCAGCCAAAGAAGCGCGCCTTTTCCCAAGCCCACTGTGATCTCCTATCAGTGTTGTTCGGCAGGCAAACGCGTAGCGTCGGCAACAGGTTCCGAGCCGTTGGAACTCAGTCAAATGCATCGGCGTTGGGTGTGCGGATCAATCGAGGGAATTGCGATGCGTAAAAGACCGAATCTTATAGGCGTCCGGATCGTCCCCTGGGAAATGGACGTCGACGTGTTCGGCATCGTCTGCGAATACGACGATGGCATAGAAACCCGCGAGGTGTGGGGCACCTATGAGGAGACGGAGATCGCAGCCACGCTACGCCAACGGGATATTGTATCGGCAATGAATCTCAGGCGCGCTTAGCCTGCGCGCTGTAACTTTCGAACGACGCGCGTCAACGCGGTTATGGCTCAACACGATCCTGCGCACTATATTGTCCGGCGCAGGAGCAGCCATGAGTGAAGCGAGCCGCGAGGCCCACTGGCAGGGCGTCTACACGACCAAGGGCGAGCGCGAGGTCAGCTGGTTTCAGGAGCGCCCCGAAGTCTCCCTCGAACTCGTCTCCGCTGCCGGCGCGCCGCCGCGCACGTCGGTGGTCGACATCGGCGGCGGCGCGTCGCGGTTGCCGGACGCCCTGCTCGAAGCCGGGTACGAGGACGTCACCGTGCTCGACGTCTCGGAGGCGGCGCTTTCCGCCTCGCAGGGCCGGCTCGGGGCGAGCGCCGATAAGATCAACTGGGTCGCATCCGACGTGACGACCTGGAAGCCGTCCCGGCACTTCGACGTGTGGCACGACCGTGCCGTCCTCCACTTCCTCACCGACGCCGCAGACCGCGCCGCATACGTGCAGCGCCTCCACGAGGCGGTCCGCTCGGGAGGCACGGCCATCATTGGCACGTTCGCGCTGGACGGACCCGACAAGTGCAGCGGCTTGCCGGTCGTCCGGTACGACTCGACAAAGCTTGCGAAGACGCTCGGCGGCTCGTTCGCACTCGTCGAGTCCCGGCGGCACGAGCATGCGACGCCTTGGGGCAGCACGCAGCAATTCCAGTTCAGCGTGTTCCGCCGCACGTGACGGGAACAGCTCATCGAGAGGTGAGCAAGGGTGCCCTCCGCCGAAACGTCGCAAATCGGCCGAGTTCGTGAAATCATTCACCATTGCGGCCGATTGAACGACATTGTGACCGGGAACAAGACGGGAACTTTATGGCCGTAACTGGTTAAAGGCGGTAAATTGTCCAGTCCTCAGTTGTGTTGGAGTTCGTGATGGCAGCCCGGGCCTATTGGAAGGGTTATCTCAAGTTGTCGCTGGTCTCGTGCGCGATCAGCGTCAATCCCGCCACCTCTTCGTCGGAGCGGGTGTCGTTCCGCCAGATCAACAAGCAGACCGGCAACCGGCTGCGCCAGCAACTGGTCGACGACGTGACGCGCGAGCCGGTCGAGGCCGAGGACAAGGGCCGCGGCTACGAGGTCGACAAAGGCGTCTTCATCCAGGTCGAGGACGACGAGATCGAGGCCCTGCAGGTCGAGAGCACGCACACGGTCGAGATCGACAGCTTCGTGCCGGCGGTGCAGATCGACAAACGGTTCTACGACAGCCCGTACTACGTGTTTCCGAACGACAATGTCGGGCAGGAGGCGTTCGCGGTCATCCGCGACGCCATGAAGGGCAAGGGCGTGGTTGCGCTCGGACGCATCGTCCTCAACAAGCGCGAGCGTGTGATGGCGCTCGAGCCGTTCGGCAAGGGATTGCTCGGCACGACGCTGCACTATCCTTACGAAGTGCGCGACGCGGCCGACTATTTTGACGACATTTCCGACGTGAAGATCTCCGGCGAGATGCTCAAGCTCGCCCAGCACATCATGGAGACCAAGTCGGGCGAGTTCGAGCCGTCGGAGTTCGAGGATCACTACGAGACCGCGCTGGTCGAAATGCTGCGCAAGAAGCAGGCCGGCTTCAAGCCGCCGAAGGGCAAGGAAAAGCCGGCCGCGCCGGCGAACGTCGTCAACCTGATGGACGCGCTGCGCCAGAGCATCGCCGCCGGCCGCCGCACGCCCGCCACCGAAAAGGCGGCGGCGCCGAAGAAGGGCAAGAAGCGGGTCGCGGGGCAGAGCGAGATGCTCCTCCCGATCGAGGGCAAGAAGACCAAAGAGGTCAAGAAGCCCGTCGCCAAGCCGGCCGGCAAGCAGCGCAAGGCGGGGTAGCGCGCGGCAATGCCGTAGCCCGGATGAAGCGAAGCGAAATCCGGGATTAGCTGCCCCGCATTCCGCCATAGCGCGTCGAAGACGCGCGTAAACGCGCTTATGGCTCCATGCGGGCTACTGTCAATCCGCCCTACGTTCCTAGCGTTTCGCCGCCGCCTCCGCCTTGAGCACGCGGTCCACCATCTCGCCGGCGAGCCCGAGGTAGTTGGCGGGGTCGCACATCTTCTCAAGCTCCGCGCGCGACACGTGCCTGGAAATCTCCTGGTGCTGCGCCAGCAGATCGACCAGCGGCTTGTTCTCGACCGCCGCCACCCGGCAGATGTCGTAAACCAGGTCGTGCGCGCGCTGGCGGCCGAGATGCGGTCCGAGCCCCATCATCACCGCTTCCGACACCACCGCGCCATTGGTCAGGTCGAGGTTCGCGCGCATGCGCGCGGCGTCGACTTCGAGCCCGGTGAGCATGTCGCGGGTCTGGCGCAGGCAGCCAGCGGCGAGCAGGAAGATCTCCGGCAGCACGATCCATTCGATCTCCCACGGGCCGGTCGAGCGCTCGTGGTCGGCGACCGCGGCTTCCAGCAGCGACGCCGCATGCTGGCGCACCACCGCGGCGTTGGCGTGGATGTAGAGCGAGGAGATCGGGTTGCGCTTCTGCGGCATGGTCGACGACGAGCCGCGACCTTCGTGGAACGGCTCGTAGACCTCCGCGACCTCGGTCTGCATCAGAAGCTTCACGTCCATCGAAATCTTGCCGCAGGTTGAGGTCACCAGGCCGAGGAAACTGCCGACCTCGCCGATGCGGTCGCGCACCGTGTGCCAGGCGATCTCGGGCTGGGCGAGTTTCAATTCCTGCATCAGCCCTTCCTGGACTTTGAGGCCCTGCGTGCCAAGCGAGGAGAGGTTGCCGGCGGCGCCGGCGAACTCGCCGGCGAGCACACGCGGGCGTAGCTGCTTCAGCCGCTCGCGGTGGCGCTGGAAGGCGGCGAGGAGGCACGCGCATTTGAAGCCGAAGGTGAGGGGGACCGCCTGCTGCAGATTGCTGCGGCCCGCCATCGGCGTGTCGCGGTAGCGCCGCGACAGGTCGGCGAGCGCGGCCGCGATCTTTTCCATGTCGGCCTCGATCAGGTCGAGGCCGGCGCGGATCTGCATGATGTTGGCAGTGTCGGTGATGTCCTGGGTGGTGGCGCCCCAGTGGCACCATTCGCCCAGCCCCTTGTCGCAGAGCGCGACGATCTGCTGCACCACGCCGAGGATCGGATAGCCGATGCGCTCGGTGGCGGTCTTGAGCTTGGCGAAGTCGATGTTCTCGACCTTGCACTTCTTCACGATCTCGTCGGTCGCCTCCTTCGGAATGATGCCCATCCGTCCCTGCACCCGCGCCAGCGCCGCCTCGATCTCCAGGTAGCAGGCGGTGCGAAACTCGTCGGAGAACACATTGCGCATCTCCGCGGTGGTGAAGATGTCCTTGAAAACGTTCGAGTCGAGCAGGGTGGCGGGCATCCGGTACTCCATCAGCAATGTTTCAGTATTTTCTGGGCGTCATCCTGAGGTGCCTGCGCGAAAGCGCGGGCCTCGAAAAATGGAGGCAGATCGGGGCCCGCGCCCACCGATCTCGGGTTTACCCGAGATCGGATTATAAAGCACGCAAGTCGGCTAGAGCCGACTTGCGATGGCTCGGCGCTACGCGCCTCGCACCTCAGGGTGACGGAGTGAGGGAGGTATAGCCTGTTTAGTCAATCCGTGAACGCTTCCCGCTTCTTGCGCACGGTGGGGGCCACCATCACCACCAGGATCAGGACCGTGGCGACGATGAAGGCGGCGCTGATCGGCCGCGTGATGAACACCGTCGGGTCGCCGCCCGACATCAGCATGGCGCGGCGCAGGTACTCCTCCATCATCGGCCCGAGCACGAAGCCGAGCAGCATCGGCGCCAGCGGGAAGCCGAGCCGCATCCAGATGAAGCCGAGCACGCCGAACAGCGCGGTGAGGTGGATCTCGAAGCTCGAATTGTTCACGCTGAAAATGCCGATCGCCGAGAACGCCATGATCGCCGGGAACAGCAGCCGATAAGGCACCTGCAGGAGCTTCACCCACAGCCCGATCAGCGGCAGGTTGAGGATGACCAGCATCAGGTTGCCGATCCACATCGAGGCGATCAGGCCCCAGAACAGTTCCGGCCGCTGCGTCATCACCTGCGGGCCGGGCTGGATGCCCTGGATGGTGAGCGCGCCGAGCATCAGCGCCATCACGCCCGAGGCCGGCAGGCCGAGCGTGAGCATCGGGATGAACTTGCACTGCGCATCGGCATTGTTGGCGGCTTCCGGGCCGGCCACCCCCTCGATCGCGCCCTTGCCGAAACGATCGGGGTCTTTCGCGAGCTTCTTCTCCAGCATGTAGGATGAGAACGACGCGATCGCCGGCCCGGTGCCCGGCAGCACGCCGAAGAAGCATCCGAGCGTGGTGCCGCGCACGATCGGTCCCCACGACTGCTTGAGGTCTTGAAGCGACGGCATCAGGTTCGACACCTTGGCGGACAGCACCCGGCGTTCCTGCGGCTCGCCCAGATTGCTGATGATCTCGCCGACCGCGAACACGCCGACCGCCACCACGATGAAGCCGATGCCGTCGGTCAGTTCGAAAATGCCGAAGCTGAAGCGCTGCACGCCGGTGTTGACGTCGGTGCCGACGATGCCGAGCAGAAGTCCCATCACCACCATGGCGATCGACTTCACCATGTCGCCCTGCGCCAGCACGGCGGCCGCGACCAGCCCCATCAGCATGAGCGCGAAATATTCCGGCGCGCCGAATTTGAGCGCAATGTCGGCGAGCGGCGGGCCGAACAGCGCGATCAGCAGCGTACCGACGGTGCCGGCGAAGAACGACCCGATGGCGGCGATTGCGAGCGCGGGGCCGGCGCGGCCTTGCTGCGCCATCTGGTAGCCGTCGATGCAGGTCACGACCGACGAGGTTTCGCCCGGCAGGTTGACCAGGATCGCGGTGGTCGAGCCGCCGTATTGCGCGCCGTAATAAATGCCGGCGAGCATGATCATCGCGGCGACCGGCGAGACGCTGTAGGTGATCGGCAACAGGATCGCGATAGTGCCGAGCGGCCCGATTCCGGGCAGCACGCCGATCAGCGTGCCCACCAGCACGCCGATAAAGCAATAGAACAGGTTCTGCAGCGAGAGCGCGACACCGAAGCCGAAGATCAGATTGTTGAAGAGATCCATGGCGGCTTCACCAGATGCCGGTGATCAGTTCGTACGGTAGCCCGAGCAACCAGACGAACACCACCACGCAAAGCGCGGTGAGCAACACGGAGAACAGCAGCACCTCGGTCAGCTTGAACTGGGTGCTCGCGGCCGAGGAAGCGATGATCAGCGCCAGCATCGCCGGGATGAAGCCGGCGCGGTCGATCAGCAGCCCGAACAGCACGAGCGACAGCGGAAGGATGATCAGCGCGCGCAGCGACCATGAACCCTCGAGCTTCTCGCCGCCGCTGCGCAGGCCCCGGGCGGTGAAGTAGGCGCCGAACATGACCAGCATGGCGCCCAGCACGGTCGGGAAATAGCCCGGTCCCATGCGCAGCGAAGAGCCGAATTGATAGTTGCGCCCGATGAACAGCGCGCCCCCTCCGATCCCGATCAGCATCAGGCCGGACCAGAAGTCCTTGCGTTCCAGGAATTCCAGATTCATCGCTGGTGTCCGGACGCCCCTCCGCGTCGCGTGCAACAATACGACAGCAGTCGTGCGGTGTCCTGCGGCCTCGCCCCAAACCCTCCCGATTTGTAGGAGGCCGCAATGATTGGTCCGCGCTTATTCGGCTACTCGGCCTTCATGCCGCTGGCTTTGACGACCTTTTCCCATTTGGCCATTTCCGACGCCATGAAGGCGGCGAATTCGGCCTGGCTCATCTGGAGCACATCGGCGCCTTCCTTGGCGAACGCCTCCAGGACCGGCTTCGCGGTCTGCACCACTTCGATTTCCTTGCGCAGCCGGTCGACGACCGCCTGCGGCACGCCAGCGGGCGCCACGATACCCCACCAGTTGGTCGCCTCGTAGCCCGGGACGCCGGCTTCGGCGATGGTCGGAACCTTGGGCAGAATCGGGCTCGGCTTGAGGCCGCCGACGCCGAGCGCCCGCAGCTTGCCGGACTGGATCTGCGGCGTCGTCTGCACCAGCGAGGAGAACATCACCTGGTTGTGGCCGGCGACCACGTCGATCATGGCCGGGCCGCCGCCCTTGAACGGCACGTGCAGGAATTTTACGCCGGTCTGCAGCTCGAACAGTGCGCCGCCGAGATGCTGGAAGCTGCCGACTCCGGCCGAAGCCCAGCCAACCTTGCCCGGCGACTTCTTCGCGAGCTCGATCAATTCCTGCACGTTGTTCGCCTGCACGCCGGGATTGACCACCATCACGTTGGGGCCGGAGGCGAGGACAGCGATCGGCGTGAACGACTTGATCGGGTCGTAGCGGCCCTTCAGGTCGTAGAGCCAGGGATTGACCGCGTGCGCGATCGAAATCACCAGCAGCGTGTAGCCATCCTTCGGGGCCTGCGACGCAAGCTCGGTGCCAACCACGCCGCCAGCGCCGGAGCGGTTGTCGACAATGAGCTGCCGGCCGAGCCGCTCGCTGAGCTGGGCCGCGATCAGCCGTCCGACCACGTCATTGCTGCCGCCGGGCGGGAACGGAATGACCAGCCGGATCGGCTTGGTCGGATATTGCTGCGCGGCGGCGGCCGTGGTCAGCGCCAGCAAAGCGCCGGCGGTCTTGAGCAGCAGCGAACGGATTGTCATGTCCTGCGTCTCCTCGGACTATGCATGATTGGCCGCCAGCCCTGGAGGCAGGCGGTCGCTTGCAGCCGCGGTATACCATGCCCCGGGCGGGGAATGTCGCCGGAGCTGCGGAACGCGGCGGTCCAAATTGTCGCGACTTCATTGCGCCTTGATGCCGGCCTCCTTCACGACGCGTCCCCATTTGGCGGTTTCGGCCGCGATGAAGTTGCCGAACTCGGCGGAACTCATCCGCATGACATCGGCGCCCTCGTTCGCGAGCTGCTTCTGCACCTCGGGCGAGTCCTGCATCGCCGAAATCTCCTTGTGGAGCCGCTCGACAATGGCTGGCCGGCGTGCCGGCCGGCGCGACGACCCCGATCCAGTTGGCGGCCTGTAGCCCGGCAGTCCGGACTCGGAAACCGTCGGGACATCCGGCAGCAATGCGTAGCGCTGCTCGGAGCCCACGCCCAGCGCCCGCAGCTTGCCGGAGCGAAGATGCGTGATGGTCGACGGGATCGAGCCGAACGCCATGTGGGTGCGGCCGCCCATCACGTCGATCATCGCCGGCGCGGCGCCGCGGAACGGCACGTGCAGGATGTCGACGCCGGCCATGCTCTTGAACAGCTCGCGGGCCGAGATGCATGAACGTTCCGACGCCGGACGAGGCATATTGCAGCTTTCCCGGCCGCTCCTTGGCGAGCGCGATCAGCTCGCGGACCGATTGAACCGGCAGATCCGGATTGACCGAGATCACGTTCGGGGCGGTGGCCACGACGGCGATCGGCGCGAAGGCTTTGGATTGATCGTAGGGCAGCTGGTAGAGCCAGGGATTGACCGTGATCGCAAGCGACACGATGAGCAGCGTGTGGCCGTCCTTGGGCGCGTTCGCCACGAGCTCGGTGCCGAGCACGCCGCCGGCGCCGGCACGATTGTCGACGACGAACTGCTTGCCCAATCGGTTGCTGAGGTGCATGGCGACCAGGCGCCCGACGGAGTCGTTGATGCCGCCCGGTGGGAACGGCACGATCACGCGAACCGGCTTCGACGGATAGTCCTGCGCACTGGCGGCCGCGGTCAGCGCCAAGAGGGCCCCGGCGGCCTTGAGCAGCAACGAGTTGATCGTCCGCATCCTGCGCTTCCTCCGATTTTTAGTTTTGCCGCGGAGCGCGCGTCACCATCCGCAGCGCGTGGCGCTCATTGCGCCTTGATGCCGCCGTCCTTCACGACGCGTCCCCATTTGACCAATTCCTTCTCCATGAAGTCGCCGAACTCGGCCGGGCTCATGGTCCTGGTTTCCGCGCCTTCGGTTTCGAGCTGCTTCTGCACCTCGGGCGACTGCATGGCGGCGGCGATTTCCTTGTTCAGTTTTTCGACGATGGCGGCGGGCGTGCCGGCCGGCGCGACGATGCCGACCCAGTTGGCGACGTCGTAGTCCGGCAGCCCGGCTTCGGCGGCGGTGGGAACGTCGGGGAGCGCAGCCTGGCGCTTGGGCGCGCCGACGGCCAGCGCCCGTGCCTTGCCGGACCGCACTTGCGGGGCAGCCGTTGGCACCGTGGCGAAAATTGCATTGGTGTGGCCGCCGACGACATCGATCATTGCCGGGCCGCCGCCGCGGAACGGGACGTGCAGCAGATCGACGCCGGTCGAGAGTTTGAACAACTCGCCGCCGAGATGCATGAAGCTGCCGACGCCGCCGGACGCATATTGCACCTTTCCCGGCTGCTTCTTGGCGAGCGCGATGAACTCGCCGAGCGTTTTCGCCGGCACCTCCGGATTGACGACGATCACGTTCGGAGAGGAGGCCAGGAAGGCGATCGGCGCAAAGGCTTTGATCGGTTCGTAGTTGAGCTTGTAGAGCCACGGATTGACCGTGTTCACCAGCGAGACGATCAGCAGCGTGTAGCCGTCCTTGGGCGCGTTCGCCGCGAGCTCGGTGCCGAGCACGCCGCCGGCGCCGGCGCGGTTGTCGACGATGAACTGTTTGCCCAGCCGGTTGCTGAGCTGCGTCGCGATCAGGCGGCCGACCGTATCGTTGATGGCGCCCGGCGGGAACGGGATGATCACGCGCACCGGCTTGGTCGGATAGTCCTGCGCGGCAGCGAATGTCGTGAGCGCGAGCAGGATCCCTGCGGTCCTGAGCGGCAGCGAGGTGAATTTCGGCATGGTCGCTTCCTCCCGAACGTGTCCTCCAGGCGATTGTTATGAACTGTTCTTATTATCGTTATAGGCGCTCTGATCCTACTCCGGTTTGATGCCGGCTTCCTTCACGACACGCGCCCATTTTGCCAATTCCGAGGCGATGAACGCTCCGAACTCCGTCGGACTCATCCGCACCACGTCGGCACCCTCGGCCGCGAACTGCTTCTGCATGTCGGGCATATCCTGAATTTCCGAAATCTCCTTGTGCAGCCTGGCGATGATGGCCGGGGGTGTGCCGGCAGGCGCCAGGATACCGTTCCAGTTGGCAGCGGCGTAGCCCGGCAATCCGGATTCGTCGACGGTCGGAACCTCCGGGAGGAGCGCGTTGCGCTGCATCCCGCCGACACCGAAGACCTTCAGCTTGCCGGAGCGGATATGGGTCAGGCTTGAGGGAATGGTGGCGAAGGTCAGTTGGGTGTGGCCGCCGACCACATCGATCAAGGCCGGAGCCGAGCCCTTGAACGGCACGTGCAGGAGGTCGATCCCAGCTGTGAGCTTGAACAACTCGCCGCCGAGATGCGGGAACGTGCCGATGCCGGCGGATGCATATCGCAGCTTGCCCGGCTGCTTCTTGGCGAGCGCGATCAGTTCCTTCGGCGAGTTGGCCGGCAGCGACGGATGGCCGGTGATCACGTTCGGCGCGGAAGCAAGCATGGCAATCGGCGCGAACGACTTGATCGTGTCGTAGGGCAGGGCGTGCATAGCGGGCAGCACGGTGATCGTGCTCGAGACGAGCAGCAGCGTGTGGCCGTCCTTCGGCGCATTCGCCACCATCTCGCCGGCGATGATCCCGCCGGCGCCGGCCCGGTTGTCCACGATCACCTGCTTGCCCAGCCGCTCGGTCAATTGGGTGGCGATCAGGCGGGCGACGATGTCGTTGAAGGCGCCGGGCGGGAACGGAACGATGATCCGCACGCGGCTTGGTCGGATAGTCCTGCGCCGCCACGACGGTGGTGAGGGCGACGACCAAAACCGCGGCCTTGAGCGGCAGCGAAACGAATCTCAGCATTTCTTGTTCTGTCCTGTTCGTTCGTTACTGCTCATGCGACTTCAAGCCTTCAGCTCGAACGAGGTCATGGTCTCGAGGTCGTTGCCGAACCACGCCTTCACCACGGCATTGCGGGGCCCCAGGTATTCGATGCGGCCGTCGGTCTGGGTCATCGGGATGTCGTGGCCGGGCACCAAAATGCTACCGGGACGGCGGCGCCACAACGTCCATATTGTCGCGATGGAGGCCATGCTGATCGACTGATCGTAGGTGGCGTCGGCCTTGCCGCCCAGCAATTCCACCCGGTTCTTCGCGGCGTCGCCGGTGAAGATGACGTCGCGCTCGCTGCCTTTCAGCATGTAGATGAGATGCCCCGGCGTGTGGCCAGGCGCCATATGCGCGGTGATGCCGGGCAGCACCTCCTCGCCGTCCTTGGCGAGATGCGCCGTGGGCCATTGCTGCAATTCGCGCACGTAGAGTTCGGGCACCGGCGTCTCGCCCCACGGTTCCTTCACCGCCCAGGCGAGCTCGTGCGCACCGATGACGATGCGTGCCTTGGGAAACAGCGTCCAGTTCACGCAGTGGTCCCAATGCGCATGGGTAAGTAGCAGATCGGTGAGGTCGGCGGGCTTGAGGCCGTGCTTCTTGAGCCCATCGATCAGCAGGCTGCGCACGTTAAAATTGCCGGTGTCGATCATCGCGATCTTGCCGCGGCCGCGGATCAGCACCACCGTGCTCCAGCCGAGCCCGCCGTGGCATACGGTCTTGCCGGGGAATCCCTGGACGACGATGTCGATGTCGTAGCCTTCGACTTGCATGGTATCTCCTCAACCGAGCGGGCGGTCCGAGACCGGCAACCGCTGCACGCCCGCCTTCGCAGCCTCGGCATTGAGCGGCGCGAGATCGTGCGGGCTATAAGGGATGCCGGTCTTGCGCTGGTGCGCTTCGAGCCGCGTTTCCGGCTCGCCGGGGATCAGGATCTCGTCAAAACCTTGCGCCTTCGGCACTGCGCGCACGCGTTCGACCAGCGTGTCCATGCGCGCGCGGTAGTCGTCCTCCGAGACGAACAGGTTCGGCTTCATCGCCAGGAAGAAATGGCCGACGTCCTGCGGGCGGTCGAAGGCCTTGTACTGGTCGGCGACCTGGCCGGCGAACGCCGCGCCCGAGATCACACCGCCGAAGATGTCCATCATCATCGAGAGGCCGGAGCCCTTGTAGGTGCCGATCGGCAGCACCACGCCGCCGAGCGCGGCCTTGGGATCGGCCGTGTCGCGGCCGTCCTTGTCGAGCGCGTAACCCACCGGGATGCTCTCGCCGCGGCGTTCGGCGCGCCGGATCTTGCCGCGCGCAGCGACCGCGGGCGACATGTCGAGCAGAAACGGCGGCAGCTTGCCGCCGGGCGCGCCGACGCAGAACGGATTGGTGCCGAGCAGCCCGTCCTTGCCGCCCCATGGCGGCATCGCCGGCGAGGCATTGGAGAACACCATCGCAATGAAGCCGGCCTCGATCGCGGGCAGCGCATATGACGCCGCCATGCCGAAATGGGTGCTGCGCCGCGCCGACACCACGCCGATGCCGTAGTCGCGCGCCATCGCCATCGCTTCGTTGATTGCGCACATGCCGACCACGAAGCCGAACGCGTCCTGGCCGTCGAGCGCGGCGGCGACCGGCGTGACGCGATCGGGTTTCAGGTTCGGCCTGGCATTGATCAGCCCGCGCCGGAGCCGGTCGAGATAGCCGGGAAGGCGGGCGATGCCGTGGGTGTCGACGCCGCGCAGGTCGGCGCTGACCAGGCAGCCGGCGACAATCGCTGCATCCTGTTCCGGCAGTCCGTGCGCGAGCAGGAGCTGGCGGGTGAAGACCTCTGCGGCGTCGGCCGAAACATAGACGCGCTCGGCGGTTTCACTCGTTGCGTTCATTGGCGTATGATCTCCCGCACGAAGGCATCTAGCATTTGGAACCGGCGAAGGCATCCATGAACTACTCGACCGATTTTCCCTCGATCCGCGACCAGGTCTCGCCCGAGGAGTGGCAGGCGCGCGTCGATCTCGCCGCCTGCTACCGGCTGGTTGACGCCTATGAGATGACCGACCTCATCTACAACCACATTACCGCGCGCATTCCGGGCTCGGACGACCATCTGCTGATCAATCTCTACGGCATGCTCTACAAGGAGATCACGGCGTCGAGCCTGGTGAAGATCGACGTCGAGGGCAACATCGTCTGGAAGCCCGACACCGACTACGGTATCAACAAGTCCGGCTACGTGATCCATGGCGCCATCCACAAGGCGCGGCCGGAGGTCAAATGCGTGCTGCACACGCACACGCGCGCCGGAATGGCGGTGGCGGCGATGAAATGCGGGCTGCTGCCGTTGTCGCAGACCTCGATTCGCTTCGTCGGCCATATCGGCTATCACGAGTACGAAGGCCCGGCGGTCGATCTCGACGAGCGCGAGCGCATCGTGAGCGATCTCGGGCCGCACGACGCGCTGATCATGCGCAACCACGGCCTGCTCACCTGCGGCGCCACCGTGCAACAGGCGTTCAACACCATGTACCAACTCGAAATGTCATGCCGCTCGCAGGTCGACGCCATGGCGGCGCGCGCCGAGCTGACCATGCCGGGCGAGAACGTGCTGGCACACACCGCGCATCTCTACCAGCCCGGCACGCGGCGACCCTACGGTGTGCTGGAATGGCCGGCGATGCTCCGGCTCCTGGACGCGCAGCACAAGACGTCCGGCTACCCGCCGTATTGGCATTGAGCGCTGCCGGCGCCCACCCGTTGATGGCTCAACCCATGCAGCCGGTGCGGACCAGCCGCGTGAACGGATCGATGCCGAATTCTCTTTCCAGCGAGCGCCCAGACAGGCCGAGCCAGCGGTCCTGGGCCATGTAGGCAATTTTCTCGCGCTCCTGCGGGCATTCGAATTTGACCCGCGCCAGGCTCTGGAGGTGGTGGACCATCTCGTGGACCAGGACCGAGACCTCAGCCGGGGAGGCGCCTCGCCAACCTTCCGGCAGGTAGATCGTGCGGGTTGCCTCGTCATAGACCGCCAAGGTGTCGCGCTGAGCGTCAAGCATCGCCTGCTCCGCGGCAGCCGCCTGGGGCGGTTGGAGCAGGAGCCCGCGATAGCGAATGGCGACGAGGCGCGCCGGTGGTATCAGCTCGACCCGCGGCAATTGGCCGGCCAACGGTAAATCGAATTGCTCCGAAACCCAGGTCGCGATCGCTGCGAGCGCAGCCGGAGCGACGGCGCTGAACTGGCTGCGAACCTCCGTCGAGGATGTGGTCGGGAGAGTGCGTGACAGCGTCAGATGAAGGATCCCGGAATGACAGAAGAGAGAGACAATGGCCGCGGCCGCCGAACTCACCAACCCCTGCAAGGAACGCATGCGCGCCGGCGGGGTGTCGCTCGGCATGATCGTGCGGCTGGCGCGCTCCGCTGAGATCGCGCGCATCGCCAAGACCACCGGGCATGATTTCATCTTCATCGACGGCCAGCATGCGCTGTTCTCGCTGGAGACCGTCGGGCACATCGCGCAGACTGCGCTCGCGATCGGCGTCGCGCCGCTGGTGCGGGTGCGAAGCTGTGATGACCCTTCGATTTCTCTCATCCTTGATAACGGGGCAACGGGAATCATCTTTCCGGACGTGAGCTCGGATGCCGACGCGCGGCGCGCAGTCGACGCCTGCAAGTTCCCACCCGTCGGCAAGCGCTCGGTCTCCGCCGGTTATCCGAACTACGATTTCCGGCCGGTGCCGCTGACACAGGCGGTGCCGGCGCTCAACGACTCGACGCTGGTCGTGTGCATGATCGAGACGGTGGAGGGGCTTGCCAATGTCGAGGCGATCGCCGCGGTCGACGGCGTCGACGTGATCCATGTCGGCTGCAACGACCTGCTCACGGCAATGGGGCTGCCCGGCAAGTTCGGCTGTCCGGAAATCGTCGCCGCAATCGAGCGCGTGATCGCCGCCGCCAAGAAGCATGGCAAGTTCGCGGGGCTCGGCGGCGAGCGCGACATGGAGCGCCAGCTCGCCTTCATCAAGAGCGGCGTGCGCTTCGTGACCACGCAGACCGACATGGGTTTCCTGATGGCGGCGGCGAACCAGCGCACGGCGGAGATCAGGAAGGGGCTCGGCGTATGACTCACCTTGTCGTCATGGAAGGCGACGGCATCGGGCCCGAGATCACCGCGGCGACGCTCGGCGTGCTGCAGGTCGCCGACCGCGCCTTCGGGCTGGGCCTTCGCTTCACGCCGGTGACCATCGGACAGGCGTCGTTGCGCGCCAACGGCACGACGCTGACCGACGCCGCCTTCGAGGCTGCGCGTGACGCCGACGGTGTCGTGCTTGGCCCGGTCTCGCACCACGAATATCCGCCGGTCGAGCAGGGCGGCATCAATCCGTCGGGCGCGTTGCGCAAGCGGCTCGATCTCTACGCCAACATCCGGCCGGCAAAGACCCGCGCCGGCATCCCGCCGAAATGCGGCGTTCCGGTCGACCTCGTCATCGTGCGCGAGAACACCGAGGGCTTTTACGCCGACCGCAACATGTTCGTCGGCTCCGGCGAGTTCATGCCGACGCCGGACGTCGCGCTGTCGGTGCGCAAGATCACGCGGCAGGGCTGCACGCGGATCGCGGAAGCCGCCTTCGAGCTTGCCATGCGCCGGAGGAAGAAGGTCACCGCGGTCCACAAGGCCAACGTGCTGCGCGTCTCGGAAAACTTCTTTCTCGATTGCGTGCGCGAAGTCGGCGCGCGTTATCCCTCCGTCGCCTATGAGGAGGTGATCGTCGACGCCATGGCGGCGATGCTGGTGCGCGACGCCAGCCGCTACGACGTGATCGTCACCACCAACATGTTCGGTGACATCCTGTCCGATCAGGCCTCGGAGATTTCCGGCAGCCTCGGGCTCGCGGCCTCGATCAATCACGGCGAGGACCACGGCGTGGCGCAGGCGCAGCATGGTTCCGCCCCCGACATCGCGGGGCAGGATCGCGCCAATCCGACCTCGCTGATCGGATCGGCGGCGATGCTGCTCGCCTGGCTTGGCGACCGCCGCAAGGACAACCGTTTGCACGCCGCCGCCGCGGCGATCGAAAGTGCGCTCGACCGCGCCATCGCCGACCCGCAAGGACGCACCCGGGACATCGGCGGGCCGCTCGGCACCAAGGCATTCGGCGAGCGCGTGGCCGCCATGCTGGACGAGAGTGCGGCGCGCGTCTGACGCATTCGATAAGGCGCAAATCTTTTGACGGCCCATCCCGGATGCGCGACTATCCGCCCGCATCAAGAGAGGTATCCGTTGAACGCCGATCTTCGCCGCGCCACCCGCTCTGACGGCAGTGCCCGCACCTGCGACGGCATCCGTATCTCCTATACCTTGCATGGCGACCCCGCGTCGTCGCGCCGCGCCGCGCTCGTGCATTCGGTCGCGATGGACCGCCAGTTCTGGCAGCCGGTGGCGGAACGGCTCGCGAAGGACACGGCCGTCGTCACTTTCGACTGCCGCGGCCATGGCGCGTCCGATAAGCCGGCCGGGCCCTATACGGTCGAGCAGTTCGCCGACGACATCGCCGACCTGCTGACCCATCTCGGCTGGGACAAGGCCCTGATCGCGGGCGCGTCGATGGGCGGCATGGTGGCGCTGGCCGTCGCCGCGCGGTATCCGGCGCGCACGTCCGCGCTCGGCCTGATCGACACCACGGCGTGGTACGGCGCCGAGGCGCCGAAGAACTGGGCCGCGCGCGCCGACCAGGCGGTGAATCAGGGGTTGAAATCCCTGATCGATTTCCAGACCACGCGCTGGTTCGGCGACGACTTCCGCGCCAAAAACCCCGACGTGGTGCGGCACTGCGTCGACATCTTCCTGAAGAACGACGTGCCGGCCTATGTCGAGGCCTGCCACATGCTCGGCCGCGCCGATCTGCGCGCGGCGCTGCCGACGGTGAAGATGCCGACGGCGGTCGTGGTCGGCGAAGAGGATTACGCCGCGCCGGTCGCGATGGCGCAGGCGCTGCACGACGGCATCGCCGGCTCGACCCTCACCGTGCTGCCGAAGGCGCGGCACCTCACGCCGCTGGAAGTGCCCGACATCATCGCGGCCGAACTCGACCGGCTGCTGGCGCGTGCCGCAAAATGAAATTCACCGGCGAGCTGTCCGTGACGGCGCCGCGTGCGGCCGTCTACGAGAAGATCCGCGATGCGCGGTTCTTCGCGTCGTGCGTTGACGGCGTGCGCGACCTTGTCGAGACCGGCCCGGATCGGTACGCCGCCGTGTTCGAGACCAAGGTCGCCTACATGAAATTCTCGTTCAAGGTGAGCGTCGCGGTGACGCGCGCGGAGCCGCCGCGCGAGATTGAGGCGTCGGTCGAAGGCACGCCGCTCGGCATCGTCGGGCGTATGACCGCGACCTCGGTCACCACGCTGACCGAGGTTGGCGATGCGACGAAAATTGACTATGCGGTCGATGCCACATTGACCGGCAAGCTCGGCAGCCTCGGCCAGCCGGTGCTGCGATCGAAGGTGAGGGAGATGGAGAAGCAATTCGCCGCGCGCCTGCGCGCCGCGTTTGAGCCGAGTGGGGCGGGGGCCACGCCATGACGCCGTTCGAGCTGGCCGAGCCAAAGACGTTGCAGGAGGCGGTCGGGCTGCTCGACGCCGACGACCCGACCGTGCGGCCGATCGCCGGCGGCACCGCGCTGATGCTGATGATGAAGGCCGGCGTGTTCCGGGCGTCGAAGCTCGTCAGCCTGCGCGCGATCAATGAGCTGACGTCCGTCGCCGCCGCAAACGGCGAGCTGAAGGTCGGCGCGATGACGCCGCTGGCGGTGCTGGAGCGCTCGGACGTGGTGCGCAAGCACGCACCGGTGATCACCAAGACACTGCACATGCTGTCCAACATCCGCGTGCGCAATGTCGCGACCGTCGGCGGCGCGCTCGCGCATGCCGACCCGCATATGGACCTGCCGCCGGTGCTGATCGCGCTCGGCGCCCGCGTCGTGGTGCAGGGCAAGGCGGGCGAGCGCACCATTCCGGTCGCCGAGTTGTTCGCCGGCTATTTCGAGACCGTGCTGGCGAAGGACGAGCTGATTTCGTCGCTGATCGTCCCGGCGCAGGACGGCCGCCGCGCGGCCTATCTCAAGGTCACGACGCGGGCCGTGCACGACTGGCCGGCGCTCGGTGTCGCGGTGTCGGTCGCTACGGAGGGTAACGCGATCAAGGATGCGATGATCGTGGTCAGCGCCGCAACAGAAACGCCGGGGCGACTGGCCAGTGCGGAGAAGGCGGCAAAGGGCGCGGCTGACGACGCCGCCTTGCGCCGCGCTGGGGAGGCGGCGGCGGCGGCGGCGGAGGCCGAATTGATCACCGACGGGCAGGGCTCGGCCGCCTACAAGAAGGAGCTCGTGCGCGTCTATGTGGCGCGGGCGCTACGTGCGGCGCTGGGAGCGACCTGATGGCGACGCGAACGATCGGGAGCGGGCAAGTCGGGCGCTCGGTGCCGCGGCTGGAGGGGGCGGCCAAGGTCACCGGCAGCGCCGATTACGTGCACAACCTCCGTCTGCCAAAAATGCTGGTCGGAAAAATTTTCCGCAGCACCGTCGCGCATGGCCGCATCAAGTCGCTGGACGTCTCAGCGGCGCGCGCGCTGCCTGGGGTCTATCGCGTCGTTACTATCGACGACGTCAAGACTGTCATTCCCAACCCGTTCTACGGCCCGGCCTTCCACGACCAGCCGATCCTCGCCGACCGCAAGGTGCATTACGTCGGCGAGCCGGTGGCGATCGTGCTCGCGACCGACCCGCACATCGCGGAGGAAGCCGCGTCATTGATCGAGGCGGTGTACGAGGAACTGCCGGCGGTGTTCGACGAAGTCGAAGCGATGACCTCGAAGGCGGTCGTGCACGATGAGCTCAAGCCTGCCGGCACGTTCCCCGACCTCAAGCACCTCAAGGGCAAGAAGGACACCAACATCGCGCTCGACTTCCATTTGCGGCGCGGCGATCCGAAGGCGGCCTTCGCGGAGGCCGATCACGTGTTCGAGCACACGTTCCGCAGCCAGCAGGTGCTGCACGTCCCGCTTGAACCGTTCGTCTCGGTTGCGGAGCTGACCGAGACCGGCCTCACCATCCACACGGCGTCGCAGTCGCCATCGTTCGTGCGCATCGAGATCGCGCGACTGCTCGGCTGGCCGGAGAACAAGGTTCGCGTGAAGGTGCCGTATCTCGGCGGCGGCTTCGGCGCCAAACTCTACATCAAGCTCGAAGCGCTGGTGGCGGCGCTGGCGCTTTTGGTGCAGCGGCCGGTGAAGATCTCGCTCACCATGGAGGAGCAGTTCTACACGCTGACCAAGCACGCGGCCACGTTCCGCATCAAGAGCGCGATCAAGAGCGGCAAGGTCACCGGCCGCGACTGCGAGATTTGGTGGAATGGCGGCGCCTATGCCGACATCGGCCCGCGCATCACCCAGAAGTCGGGCTTCACCGCGCCCGGGCCCTACGATATCGAGAACGTGTCGATCGATTCCTATTCGCTCTACACCAACCTGACGCCGGCCGGCGCGCTGCGCGGCTTCGGCATCCCGCAGCTGGTGTGGGGCTATGAGAGCCACACCGACATGATGGCGCGTGCGCTCAAGCTCGACCCGGTCGAGTTCCGCCGCGCCAACATCCTGCGCGACGGCCGCGCCCAGGCGACCGGCACCGCCATGAAAGATGCCGCCATCGAGGCGGTGCTCGACCGGCTTGCGCTGCGCATGAACTGGAAGGCGCCGTTCGAGCGCGGCAACGGCACGGTCAAGCGCGGCCGCGGCATCGCGGTCGGCTTCAAGGCCTCGATCTCGCCGACCACCTCGATCGCCATCGTCAACGTGGCGGCGGACGGCAGCGTCACGCTCTATTGCAGCACGGTGGACATGGGGCAGGGCTCCGACACCGCCAATGCGCAACTGGTTGCCGAGGTGCTCAACGTCCCGGCCGAGTCGGTGAAGGTCGTGCATCCCGACACCGACGTGACGCCCTACGACATGGCGACGCTCGGCTCGCGCTCGCTCTATCACATGGGCAATGCGGTGCGGCTCGCGGCCGAGGACGCCAGGGCAAAACTTGCGGCGCTGGCGCGCGAGGTTGGCCTTCCCGAGGGCTCGAACGTTCCGGTCGCGGAACTGTTCCAGAAGAAATACAAGATGCAAGCGGGCAACATCATCGGCACCGGCAGCTATATCCCGAACTATGTGCCACCGGACGCCAACGGGCTGACGCCCGAGGCCACGCCGTTCTGGATGGTCGGCGGCACCGGCGCCGAGGTCGAGGTCGATACCGAGACCGGGCATGTGCGGGTGACGAAGCTGATCAACGTCGCCGACGTCGGGCGCCCGGTGAACCCGCGCATCGTCGAGACCCAGCTGTCGGGCGCCGCCACCATGCAGTTCGGCTTCACCATGCAGGAAAAGATCGAGTTCGACGGCGGCCAGATCACCAACGCCTCGTTCGCGGATTACAAGATCCCGAGCATTGTCGACATCCCGCGCACCATGCAGAACGAGGCGGTGGAGTCGGAGCAGGGCACCGGGCCGTTCGGCGCCAAGGGCGTCGGCGAGAGCGGCACCTTCGGTGTATCGCCGGCGATCGCGAATGCGATCGAGGACGCCTGCGGGGTCCGTCTCACCGAGCTGCCGCTCACCGCCGAGAAGGTTTTCCGGGCGCTACGCGCCGCGCAGGGCCAACCGCTGGAGGATTGATGCGCACCATCAATTTTACCCTCAACGGCGAGCAGGTGTCGGCGCAGGTGGCGGCGCACCAGTCGATCGTCGAAGTCCTGCGCGACCGCTTCGACCTCTACGGCGCGCGCGAAAGCTGCGCGCAGGGCCTATGCGGGTGCTGCACCGTGCTGGTCGACGGCATCGCCGTGTCCGGCTGCCTCTATCTCGCGGCGTTCGCCGACGGAAAAAAGGTCACCACCGTCGAGGGTCTTGCCAGCAACGGCAAGCTCACGCCGATCCAGGAAGCCTTCCTCGAAGCCGGCGCGGCGCAATGCGGCTTCTGCACGCCGGGCTTCGTGCTAATGGCGGGGCAGCTGCTCGAGGCGCATCCCGAGCCCGACGACGACGAGATCAGGCATTATCTCTCCGGCAATCTCTGCCGCTGTGCGGCGTATCCCGAAATCATCGCGGCCGTGAAGCTCGCGGCCGGCAGACTGCGAGCAGGCAGGACATGACCATGCAACGAAAACCCGTCGCCTTTGGCGACATGCGCGGTTGGATCGATGCGCTGCGGACGGCGGGCGAATTGCACGAGGTCGGTGCGGAGGTCGACCCCAACATCGAGCTTGGCACCATCATGCGGCTGGCGCAGGGCCCGGGCACCGGCCCCGCGATGCTGTTCAACAACATGACGGGCTACAACAAGCCGGACAGCCGCTGTCGCCGCATCTTCGGCTCGGCGCTCAACAACTATCGGCGCATCGCGCTGATGCTCGGGCTGCCGGCGGAGACGCACCCGCGCGAACTGGTCAAGATCGGGCGCACCATCCTGCAGAACGGCATCCCGCCACGGATCGTCAAGAACGGACCCTGCAAGGAGAACGTCGTCACCGGCAAGGACGTCAATCTCGACGAGCTTCCTTCGCCTTATTGGAACCGGCTCGACGGCGGACGCTATCTGATCACCTATGCCGGCATCGTCACCAAGGATCCGACGACCAACGTGATGAACGTCGGCATCTATCGCGGCATGGTCAGCGGTCGCGATACCATCCCGATCCTGATGTGGCGCGCCCAGAATATCGGCCACCACGTCACCGAGTGGCACGCGCGCGGCCATAAGGAAATGCCGATCGCGGTAGCGATCGGCTGGGAGCCGTCGTTCGGCTTCTGCGCCGGCTCGCCGGTGCCCAAGGGCATCTGCGAATACGACGTGATGGGCGCCATTCGCGGCGAGCCGGTCGATCTGGTCAAATGCGAAACGAATGACCTCTACGTCCCGGCATCGGCCGAGATCGTGCTTGAGGGCGTGCTCGGGCTGGAGGAGGACACCTACCACATGGAAGGTCCCTATGCCGAGTTCACCGGCTATTTTGCCGGCGACCGCTCGCCCAAGCCGACCATTCGCGTTACCGCCATCACGCACCGCAACGATCCAATCATGCGCGGCACCATCGAGGGCTGCATGCCGGGCAGCTATTCCGAGAACGCCATGATCTCGTCGATCTTCCGCTCCTCGACGGCCTGGAACGTGCTGGACCGCGCCGGTGTGCCCGGCATTGTCGATGTCTGGGGCCCGCCGGTGCAGGCCGGCATCAATCTCAACGTTGCCATCAAGCAGACCTATCGAGGCCAGGCAAAGCAGGTGGCCAACGCGCTGTGGGGCTCGTCGGCCGCGCATGTGCGCTACAAGCATGTCACAGTCGTCGATGATGACATCGACATCCACGACTATGCCGCGATCGACTGGGCGATCGCCCACCGGGTCAATGCCGGCGAGAACGACATCGTGATCATGCCGGCGACCTTCGGGCTCGGGCTCGACCCGTCGACCCGCAAGCGGGACCGCGATCCGACCCTGTTCGGCACCGGCAAGTGGAATCGCGTGTTGATCGACGCCACGATCAATCTCGACTACGACCCCGATCCGGAATTCGGCGGCGCGCGCTATCCGCCGACGGTGTGGCCGACCAAGGAAGACGAGGACGCGGCCAGGGCGCGCTGGAAGGAGCTGGGGCTCGACAAGCCGAAGCGGGGTTGATGCCTCTCGTTGAACTGACAGACTAGATCGGCCTCATGGTGATGGCGGAGACAGGGAGGAAAATCTGAAAATGCAGGACGAAGCCGTCACCATCCCGTCGGCGGGGCTGAAGCTGTCCGGCACCGTGCGCGTGCCCGATGGCATGACCGCCGGCGAGAAGCGCGCAGCCTTCCTGGTGCTGCATGGCTTCGGCAGCAACAAGAGCTCCGGCAATGTCAGAGGCCCGAGCAAGGTGCTGGGCGACCTCGGCTACGTCACGCTCGGCTTCGACATGCGCGGCTGCGGCGACAGCGAGGGTGAGTTCGGGCGTGTCATTTGCCTCGAGCAGGTCGAAGACACGCGCAACGCGCTGACGTTCCTCCAGAAACATCCCTCCGTCCATCCCGAGCGCATCGCCGTGATCGGCTCGAGCTTCGGCGGCGCGGTCAGCGTCTATACCGGCGGCGTTGACGAGCGGATTGCGGCGGTGATCTCGAACGGCGGCTGGGGCGATGGCGAGCGGAAATTTCGCGGTCAGCACAAGTCGCCCGAGGAATGGGCGCGCTTCACCAAGATGCTGGCGGACGGCCGCGAGCACCGCGCCAGGACCGGCAAGTCGCTGATGGTGCCGCGCTACGACATCGTGCCGATCCCGCCGCATCTGCGCAACAATCTCGCGCCGAACTCGATCCACGAATTCCCGGCCGAAACCGCGCAGAGCATGTTCGATTTCCGCGCCGACAACGTGGTGGGCAAGATCGCGCCGCGGCCGCTGCTGCTCATCCACGCGTCCAACGATTCGGTCACCCCGACGGAACAGTCGGTCGAGCTGTTCAAGCGCGCCGGCCAGCCGGCCGAGCTGCACCTGTTCAGCGATGCCGATCACTTCCTGTTCGCCGAGGACAATGCGCGGGTCTGGGGCGTGATGCGCGACTGGCTCGGCAGGTATTTTCCGGCCGCGCGCTAGAGCCGCCTGGTTTCGCCGCCGTTGCGACAAAAATTGGGGTGTGATCGTTCAGCGGTCGCAACGCTGCAGCAATGTCTTGTATTGCAGAAGGCCGATACCGGGCATATCTGATGGGTTGTGCGCGCCGTCGCCGTATCGGTGCGACAAACGACTGAAGTCGACGGGAGGCGAGGCCGCTGCAGGTGCACCTATGACCGACGCTGCAACCGTTACGACCCGCCGAAGCTGGCGGCCGCTTGCGGTCGCCGCTGGCGCGGCCGGGGTCCTGATTGCGGGGACCTTGGCGCTCTGGGCCTACTACGGCACGACGGTGTTCTACGAGATGGTCGCCGCCGGTATCGCCATGTGCCTCTAGCGCAAAGCCATGACCCTGCGCACTGCCCGTATCCTGGTCGCTACCGGTGCCTTCGTTGCCGGACTGGTCCTGTGTGCCGCGGTCGTCCTGCTGGTGACCGGTCGCGGGCAGGGGCCCAGCCTGGCGCAGGTCGCCGCGATCGGCGGACCGTTCAGCCTGACCGATCAGAACGGCCGCACCGTCACCGACCAGGACCTCAAGGGCCGCCCGTTCCTGGTGTTCTTCGGCTTCACCCATTGTCCGGACATCTGCCCGACGGCGATGTTTGAAATCTCCGAGGTCATCCGCAAGCTCGGTCCCGACGGCGACCGCATGCGCGCACTTTTCATCACCGTCGATCCCGAGCGCGACACGCCGGCCGCCCTCAAGGACTACCTGTCGAGCTTCGATCCGCGCATCATCGGGCTCACCGGCGACGACGCGGCGATCGCGGGGGTCGCCAAGGCTTATCGCGCCTACTACAAGCGCACGCCGCTTGCGGACGGCGGCTATACCATGGACCACACCGCCATCATCTACCTGATGGGCAAGGATGGGCGCTTCGTGACCCCGTTCAGCCTCAAGCGGACGACCGAGGCGGCCGCGGCGGAACTGCGCAAATATCTTTGAGCCCGACACGCGATCCTGACGACACCACCACCCACAAATCCGCTGATCCGGCCGGCCAAGTCGTCTATAAGCGTGGCGGCCGACAAGGCCGTCCCGAACTCGAGACAGTTTGTGCCCGAACAGTTCCCGCAACGCCTGTGCCTGCCGGTTTTCGGCGTTCTCCTGCCGAGCGTGGCGCTCATCACGGGGCTCCTCGTCGCCTCGTTGTTCGGGCCCGCGCCGGCGTCGGCCGAAGGAGCAACCGCCCAGCCTCCGGTCAATGTGCCGGGTTTCTGGGATCCGCGCCGGCGGCCGGAACGCCCCGACCTGTCCCGCATCAAGGTCATCCGCTTCCTGACCGAGACCGACTATCCGCCGTTCAATTTCGCGGCGCCGGACGGGAGCCCGCAGGGGTTCAATGTCGATCTCGCGCGTCTCATGTGCGAGGAACTCAAGGTCGGCTGCACCGTGCAGATGCGCCGCTTCGAGACGTTGGTCCCGGCGCTCAACGAGAACCGCGGCGACGCCGTCATCGCCTCGATTGCGCCGTCCGCGGAAACGCGTACTAAGGTCGACTTCACCGATCCTTATTACCGCAGCCCGGCGCGCTTCGTGGCGCGGCGCGATTCATCCATCGAGGATGTCGTGCCGGAGAAGCTCGAGGGCCGCAAAGTCGCGGTCGTCGCGGGTACCGCGCACGAGGCCTATCTGAAGGCGTTGTTTCCGGAAGCCGAATTGCGCCCCTATCCGAATTCCGACCTGGCGCGGCTGGGGCTGCGGCGCGGCGACGTCGATCTCCTGTTCGGCGACGCCATCGCGCTGGCATTCTGGCTCAACGGCACCAGTTCGGAAAATTGCTGCGTGTTCCGCGGCGGGCCCTATCTCGACAGCCGCTATTTCGGCGAGGGCATCGGCATCGCGGTGCGCAAGGGCAATGACGCGATGCGCCTGACGCTGAACTGGGCGCTGTTCCGCATCTGGGAGCAGGGCCGCTTCACCGATCTGTGGCTGCGCTATTTCCCGATCAGCCCGTTCTGATCACTATCCCCCGAGCGCCGACAGATCGTTGGCGATCGAATAGACGTCCTCCCCGATATAGACGAAGTCGCGGTCGAGCTGCGCGATGCATTGCAGGAACGGCTGCGATGTTTTTTTCTTCGGCAGGAGCCAATCGTGCAGCTCGACGATCACCAGCGGCGTGCGTGCCACCCATTCGGTATTGCCGGCGAACAGGTCGCCTTCCGCGCCTTCGATATCGACCTTGACCAGAAACGGAAACGCCTGCGCGGCGTGCGCGCGGTAGATGTCGTTGATGGTCACATAGGGAATCGAGCCCGGGGGGTCTCGGATTCCGCAATCGAGACCGTCCGATAGGCCCATTCGCCGCGACCCGGGTCGACGACGCGCGCCCGGCCGGCCGACGACGCGACCGCGCCATTGAGCAGCTCGACGCCGAGCCCATCCACGTTGCGCGACAGCAGCTCGAAATTGTCGCGCGCCGGTTCGATGGCGACGATGTGCGCATCCGGCATGTTGCCGTGAAAATAGATGGACGCCGTGCCGATGTTCGCGCCGGCATCGACGATCAGCGGCTTGTGGCCGCTCGCACGCATGCGCGTGGCATGGTCGAGGAGTTCGCTCGCGCGCGCGAGCCGGCGCAGGTCGTATTGCTGATCGACCAGCACCTGCGCGATGACGGCTTCATCGCTCGATTGTTGACGGAAATGCAGTTGGCGCGTGGCCGCGCCAAGCTGGTACGTCATGGACGAATACGTCACCATTCCGACGCCAAACCTTGGAACCCGGCGCACTCTGATCGTGGTCAGGTGCGAGCGCAAGGGCGGCGTGTCGAAAAAGGGCGGTTGCGCTGCGTTTATCGAGCGCTTTCCGTTTGACGCCCTTGAGTCAAATTTCTAGTGTCCGCGCGACCTAAGAGACCCGACCGATGACCACCGCCGACGTTCAGTCGCTTGCCGCGCTGCGCGAACTTGCCGAAACCTCCAACGCCTGGCCGTTCGAAGAGGCGCGGAAGGTCGTCGCGCGGCTGAAGAAGACGCCCAAGGACGAAGTGATCTTCGAGACCGGCTACGGCCCCTCCGGCCTGCCGCATATCGGCACCTTCGGCGAGGTCGCGCGCACCACCATGGTACGCCACGCCTTCCGGGTGTTGACCGGCGGCACGATCAAGACCCGGCTGATCGCCTTCTCCGACGACATGGACGGCCTGCGCAAGCTGCCGGACAACGTGCCGAACAAGGAGATGCTCGCTCAGCATCTCGGCAAGCCGCTCACGCAGGTGCCCGACCCGTTCTCGAACGAGTATCCCTCGTTCGCCGCGCACAACAACGCGCGGCTGCGCGCCTTCCTCGACCGGTTCGGCTTCGACTACGAATTCCTGTCGTCAACCGAGTGCTACACGTCCGGGCGTTTCGACGCGGCCCTCATCCGGGTGCTGGAACGCTTCGAGGCCGTGATGAAAATCATGCTGCCCTCGCTGCGTGAAGAACGCGCGCAGACCTATTCGCCGTTCCTGCCGATCTCGCCGCGCACCGGCGTGGTGCTGCAGGTGCCGGTGGTCGCCCACGACGCCAAGGCCGGCACCATCACCTACGAGGACCCGGACACCAAGGAGCATGTGACGACGCTGGTCACCGGCGGGCGTTGCAAGCTGCAATGGAAGCCGGACTGGGCGATGCGCTGGTTCGCGCTCGGCGTCGACTACGAGATGGCCGGCAAGGACCTGATCAACTCGGTCAAGCTCTCGGGCGACATCTGCCGCGCGCTCGGCGCCGTGCCGCCGGAGGGCTTCAACTACGAACTCTTCCTCGACGAGCAGGGCCAGAAGATTTCCAAGTCCAAGGGCAACGGCCTCACCATCGAGGAATGGCTGCGCTACGCCAGCCCCGAGAGCCTGTCGCTGTTCATGTATCGCGAGCCGAAGGCGGCGAAGCGGCTCTATTTCGATGTGATTCCACGTCATGTGGATGACTATCAGCAGTTTCTCGACGGCTATCAGCGGCAGGACGACAAGCAGCGGCTGTCCAATCCGGTCTGGCACATCCATGCCGGCAAGCCGCCGAAACCGGACATGCCGATCGCGTTCTCGATGCTGCTCACCCTGGTGTCATCGTCGAACGCGGAGAATGCCGAGACGCTGTGGGGCTTCATCGGCCGCTACCGCCCGGGCGTCACGCCGCAGACGCATCCGAAGCTCGCCGCCATGGTCGGATACGCGATCAACTACTATCGCGACTTCGTGCTGCCGGAAAAGAAGTTCCGGCAGCCGACCGAAGCGGAGCGGGCGGCGCTCTCGGATTTGCGCGATGCGCTTTCTCAGCTTCCCGCCGACGCGACCGCCGATCAAATCCAAAACGTACTCTATGACATCGGCCGGCGCGAGCCGTTTCTCGACAAGAAGATCGCTAAAGACGGCAAGCCCGGCGTCTCGCTCAACTGGTTCAACATGCTCTATCAGGTGCTGCTTGGGCAGGAGAAGGGCCCGCGCTTCGGATCGTTCGTGGCGGTCTACGGCGTGCAGAACACCGTCGACATGATCGACGGCGCGCTGGCGCGCTCGGCGTAAAGCGCATGGGAGGAGATCAATGGCGGGTATCGATGCGCTGAGAACGGGCGGTTTAGTCATGGGCGTCATGGCGGCGCTCGCGGCGCCGGCGTCACCCGCCGCGGCACAGGATTCCGAGCAAGCCTTCTTCGCCGGAAAGACCGTGCGTTTTGTCGTGGGGTTCGGTCCCGGCGGCGGCTACGACGCCTATGCCCGCATGCTGGCGCCGTATCTTTCAAAAACTCTGGGCGCAACGGTGATCGTCGAGAATCGACCGGGCGCCGGCGGGCTGGTCGCGCTCAACGGCGTGTATATCTCGCCGCCCGACGGCCTGACGATGATGATCGTCAACGGCACCGGCGCGGCGTTCTCGCAACTGACCGATCAGCAAGGCGCTCGTTACGATCTCGGCAAGCTCGGCTACGTTGCGACGTTGAGCGCGCCGCCGTCGCTTTGGACCGCTGGCGCTCATTTTCAAGTCAAGACGATATCGGAGGCGATCAAGGTCGGCAAAAAATGGCGATGGGCCGCAAGCGGCCCGGTTGACAGCCTGTCCGACGGCGCGGCGTTCACCTGCGCGGCCCTCAAGCTCGATTGCCAGATCGTGCTCGGATACAAAGGCAGCAATGACGCCGCGCTCGCCGTCTCGCGCGGCGAAATGGATGCGCTCTACGTCACCGACACGTCGGCCAACCATTACATTCAGGCCAACGGGCTCATTCCGCTCGCAACGATCGGGCGCAATCGATCTCGGTTCTTTCCTGACCTGCCGACCATCTTCGAGGCAACAAAACTCGATGCCGATCAACAATGGCTGTTCGACTTTCGGCACGTGGTTCAAAGTCTGGGCCGCATCCTGGTCGTCCCGCCTGGCATGACCGACAGCCGGCTGGCCTTTCTGGAAGCGGCCACCGCGAAATCCGTCAGAGACCCCAACTTCCTCGCCGAAGGGGACAAAAGACAGCTTTACACGGACTATGTGGACGCCGCCGGCACGCGGCAGAACGCCATGAGCATCGTGACGAACGTCACCCCCGAGCAAAGGAAGCTTGTCCAGAATATCCTCGCCAAGGCGCGGTGATTGCCGCTGCAGCTTGCTCGGGACCGGAAAATGTCGCAAGATCAACCGCTTGTTTGACTGAGGAACGCCGCAAGTCAGAAACGCAAGTCAGAAACGCAAACCAGAAAAACAAGGTGCACGCCCATGTCCCCCTCGACGACCGCTGTCAGGCTCGTTTCGGAATCCGCCATGCCCGCCGGTGTGCGCGCCTCCCAGCTCCAACCGGCGCTCGGCTCGATCATTTCCGGATTTCGAATTCGACGGGCGACCTCTAGGTGACGAGTTTCGGTCCGCGCTGCGCGATCTCTTGCACAATCGCGGTTTGGTGATCTTCGAACCCGGCACGGTGACTGCTGAAAACTTTACGGCGTTCGCCGGCTTTCTGGGTGAGTTCTTCCACTATGCGGGGCCCCACACACCGCGCGCGCCCGAAAATCCCGACGCGACCATGATCAACTCGCTCAAGGACAAGAACCTTCGCAATCACATCTGGCATGCTGATGGAGGGTTCCGTCCGGATGCTCCGGCTTTCACGGCGCTGTTTGCGCAGCAATTGCCCGACTCCGGTGGCGATACGATCTTCAGCAACACGGCGTGGGTCTATGAGCAGCTCGATCCTTTGTTCGCAGCCTACCTTGAATCCCTGACTGTCATTCAGTCGGCGGATGCGACCGGACATATCACCGATCGATATCTCGACCCGGAGGAAGCGACCAAGGCGCGGGTGCGCATGCCTCCCTTCGAGATGCCGCTTGTGCGCGTCCATCCTGCGACTGGCCGCAAGTGGATCGCGGTGAACGAATCCTACGTGGCCTACATCAAGGGCGTCAGCAGGATCATGAGCCAGAATATTCTTGGGATCCTGTTTGACATGATCAAGTCGCCGGAGGCGACCGCCCGATATACCTGGACCCGCGGGGCGCTCGCGATCTGGGATAATCGCGTCGTTCAGCATAAGGGCATCAAGGATTACGGCAATGGTCGCCGTATTCTGTATCGCGCGACCATGACTGCGTAAGGGAGCGTTGCTGGCGAACGACGCGCGCTCCGCCTGACCCGCAGAGCGTGGCGGCGCTTTCGGTGATGCGCACCGCTTGCCCGATCTGCTACGGGTAGGGCGCAATGACCCTCCTGTCCTGGGCGCTGATCGGCGCCACCATCATCGTCAGCTCGTTTCTCTCCGGCGTGTTCGGCATGGCCGGTGGAATGGTGCTGATCGGCGTTTTGCTCGTCTTTTTCGACGTGGCGACGGCGATGATCCTGTTCTCGATCATCCAGATCGCAGCCAACGGTTGGCGGGCCTTGCAGTGGTGGAGCTATGTGCGCTGGCGCATCTTCTGGCTCTACTGCCTCGGCGGCGCGGTCGCCTTCGCGGCGTTGCGCCTGATCGAGTTTATCCCCGACAAGGCGCTGGTTTATCTGCTGCTCGGGGCGATGCCGTTTGCAGTGGAAGTGCTGCCGGCGTCCTGGCGCCCGAACATCGAATGGCGCGGCGTCTCCTTCATCACCGGAATTTTCACGACGGTCATCCAGTTTATCTCCGGCGTCGGCGGGCTGTTCCTCGACATCTTCTTCCAGAAAAGCATGCTCGACCGGAAGACCACGCTTGCCACCAAGGCGGTGGTTCAGACGGCGAGCCACATCCTGCGTTTCGTTTATTTCGTCTCGTTGACCGGCTTCGGGACTGGTCTCGAGACCGTGCCGGTGCTGGCGGCGATCGTGCTGGCGATCGGCGGCACGATGCTCGCGCCCTATGTCATCGAGCGCATGACCGATGACAGCTTCCGGCAGTGGACGCGCTTCGTCATCTACACCATCAGCATCATCTACATCGCGCGCGCGGCCTGGCTGTATTGGCAGGGCTGATGCATGTGCGAGCCTCGCGCCAGCGCTAACAGCTAGCTTCGGGCTGCACGCCCAGCGTCGTTTCGACCACATAATTGGCGATCGCCGTTATGGTGTGGTGTGCGAGCACATGCGCCTTGCCGTCGCGCGCGATGGTCCGCAGCCGGTCTTTGTCGGCGAGCGCATGTTCGATCGCGCCGGTCAGGAAGCCCCTTTCCGGGCCGTAGTAGAGCGCGTGCACGCCGTCGAGCAGCGGCCGATGGCGTTCGATGGTCGGCTGGTTGATCAGGGGCACCGATCCGCAGCCGAGCGCCTCGTAGTGGCGGAAGCAGTCCCAGCCCAGGCCCTCCGGCGACCAGACGATCCAGGCCTGGGCGCACCGCCGATAGAACTCCTGCGGCGGCAACCGTCCCTCGGGAATGTCGATGCGGAACCCGCGGTCGCGCAACGCGATCAGCTCGGCCATGCCGGCCTTTCGGATGGTCGATGTGCCCTCCACGCTGCCGGAAAAAAAGACATCCGTCGTCTTGTCCAGGTCGGTCTGCGGCAAATCCTTCACGGCTGCGGGCAGCCCGAGCGAGATCGGGCGCAGCTTGTCTATCAGATGGCGCAATCGTGATCGACTGCGGAAGCGTCTGGTCGGAAGTTCGCTATGGGCGGTCTTGGTGAACAGCCGCCAGTGATCCGGCGGCAACTCCCGCTTGAAATAGAAACGGCAGCGCGACAACAGGAACAGATCGCTGCGGTTGATATAGGGGTAATCGGCGGTGTCGATCACCGCGATCGGGGCGGCCACGGGCAGACGCAGCAGCTGAGGCGCGATCGCAGGTCCAAACCGCGGATGTCCCAGCCAGGCTCGGCGGTCGAATAGCGCGCGCATGAGCAGAGTGCTCCGCCAGGGCGCAAGTTGAGAAGGCCCGGTGATGATCAGCGACAGATCGGGGGCGCGAAGCGCGCGGTAGAGTGGCGCGAGATTCGGGACCGACAGCTTCGTCAGGCCGGAGTTCTCGTTTGACCGGGACGGGCACGAAACTTCGCGTCTGGTTGGGAAATGCCGTCGCCATGTGCCGCGTGCCGATCTCGACGATCCGGAGATTTGAGAGATCGATCAAGTTCGACTCCGAACGGCACGCGAGCGGTACTACCGTGATCCTGGACCGCTTATTGGCTCGCCCACATCACGCGCGCGATCCATTCGACCTCGCGCACCGGCAGGCTGCGGTCGCCGTGGGCGGCATTGACCGAACGAAGCTCGACCGTCTTGGCGGTGCGGCGCTTGAGCTCCTTCACCATCACCTCGCCGTCGCGGGTCTTCACCACCACGCGGTCGCCGCGGCGGATCGAGGCGGCGGGCGAGATCATGATGATGGTGCCGTCCCGATAGGCGGGCTCCATTGAGTTGCCGGAGATCTCGAGCGCGTAGGCGTGCTCGTCGTTGACCGCCGGGAACGGGATTTCGTCCCAGCCCTTGCCGACCGGGAAGCCGCCGTCGTCGAAATAGCCGCCTGCGCCGGCCTCGGCGAAGCCGATCAGCGGCACCGCTTTGGCCGGCGGCCGCGCCTTCTCGTCGATCAGCTGCACGAACGCCTCGACGCTGCAGCCGGTGGCAGCCAGCGATTTCGAAACCGATTCGGTCGACGGCCAGCGCGGACGGCCGTCCGGCGTGATGCGCTTGGATTTGTTGAAGGTGGTCGGATCGAGACCCGCTTTCTTGGCGAGACCGGACGCCGAAAGGCCCGCGCGGGCGGCGAGGCGATCGAGGGCGCCCCAGATTTGCGCGTGAGTCAGCATCGCGGACGTCCTCCGATCAATGGCGCAGGCAAGGGATTTGATCCAAATTATAGGAATTGTAACCGGGAATACAATCCGCTCTACAACTTATAGCTGCGCGTCCGAGGGTGGCAACCGTCATCTGCGCTGGGGCCGCGGTGCTTGAGACTCGGCCGGAGCTCGGGGTTTACTGACGGCGCGCCATTACGGGCGCATTGGGGGGCGGGTGGCGCAAGTCATTTACAAGATTTGCCGCGCGGGCGAATGGCGCGAGGCCGAGAGGGCGGGTGCTTTTCGCGGCGCGGCCATCGATCTCGCCGACGGCTATATCCATTTTTCCACCGGCGAGCAGGTGACCGAGACTGCGGCGCGGCACTTCGCCAGCCTCGGCGATCTGGTGCTGGTCGCAGTCGCCGCGGCGGCGCTCGGGCCGGCGCTGAAATGGGAGCCGTCGCGTGGCGGCGCGCTTTTCCCGCACCTCTATGGCGTGCTGACGCCCGACGCTGTGCTATGGGTCAAGCCGCTGCCGCTCGGAGCCGACGGCCGGCACGTATTTCCGGAGCTGGTGACGTGATCGGACTGTTCGAGGCGCTGTCGCGGCCGCTGCTGCGGCAGCTCGATGCCGAGGATGCGCATAGCCTGGCGATCCTGGGCCTGCGGTTCGCGCCGATCCTCCCGCGCGCGCGCGACGATGCGAGCCTCGCGGTGCGCGTCTTCGGGCTCAACTTCCCTAATCCGCTCGGCATGGCGGCGGGCTTCGACAAGCACGGCGAGGTCCCGGATGCGTTGCTGCGGCTCGGCTTCGGATTCGTCGAGGTCGGAACGGTGACGCCGCTGCCGCAGCCGGGCAACCCGCGCCCGCGCCTGTTCCGGCTGCCGGCGGACGAAGGCGTGATCAACCGCCTCGGCTTCAACAGCGAAGGCGCGGAGTCAGTGCTGCGCCGGCTGGCCGCACGCGCCGGTCGCGGCGGTATCGTCGGCGTCAATGTCGGCGCCAACAAGGACTCCGCCGACCGCATCGACGACTATGTGCGCCAGATCGAGATGTTCGCGCCGGTGGCGAGCTATTTCACCTGCAACATCTCTTCACCGAATACACCAGGCTTGCGCGACCTCCAGCAGGGCAGCGTGTTCGATGAACTGACCGCGCGCGTGGTCGAAGCACGCGAGCGCGTGAGCGTGCAGGCGGGCCCGACGCCGGTGCTGATCAAGATCGCTCCCGACCTTACGCTCAACCAGCTCGACGAGGTGGTCGCAATCGCGCGTCGCCGCAAGGTTGACGGCATGATCGTCGGCAACACCACGGTGCTGCGTCCCGACTGGCTGCAGGATCAGGAGACCGCGAAGGAGGCGGGCGGGCTCTCAGGCCGGCCGCTGTTTGCGCTCGCGACCCGGATGCTGGCCGAAACCTATGTGCGCGTGGAGGGCGCGTTCCCGCTGATCGGCACCGGCGGCATCGATTCCGGCGCGACTGCGCTAGCCAAGATCAGGGCGGGGGCCTGCCTGGTCCAAATCTATTCGTCGCTGGTGTTCCGCGGGCTGGTGCTAGTCGGCGAGATCAAAAGTTTTCTCGCCGACGAATTGCGCCGGGGCGATCACGCGGGCCTCGACGAACTCGTCGGCGCCGACGCCGCGGCGATGACCGCGGAGGCGTGGCCGGAATAACGCGGCCAGCGCCCGGTGGCTGCCGCGGGGACGGTGGCGCGCCTCGCTTACGGCACCACAGCGAAGAACAAGAAAACAGCGAAGATGACCAAATGGACGATACCCTGAAGCACCGTCGTGCGGCCAGTGCCCAGCGTGATCACGCCGAGAAGTAGCGTCAGTGCCAGCAGGACTTGATCTTTTCGATCGAGGCCAAGTTCGAGAGGTTGCCCGAGCACGATCGAAACAATGACAACCGCGGGGATCGTAAGTCCGATGGTTGCGAGCGCGGAGCCCAATGCCAGGTTCAAGCTCGTTTGCAGTCTATTGGCTCGCGCCGCCCGGAGCGCCGACAGACCTTCCGGCAGCAACACCAGCGCAGCGATAGTGATTCCGACCACGGCCTTCGGGACATCAACATAAGCTATTCCAAGCTCCACCGTGGGTGTCAGAAGCTTGGCAAGGCCAACGATCGCGACAAGCGATACAAGCAGAAGACCGGTGCTCACAAGGGCGGCTCTCGCGGCGGGCGGAGGCGCGTGCGCTTCCATGTTGTCAGTTTGCGCCGGGAGGAAGTAGTCGCGATGCCGGACGGTCTGGATGAAAACGAACGAACCGTAGAGCACCAGCGACACAAATCCGGCGAAGACGAGCTGCGGCGTGCTGTAATACGGGCCAAGTTCGCTTGCCGCATAGTTTGGAAGAATCAACGTGAGGCTGGTGAGCGCAGCCAGCACGGCCAGAGCGGCGCTCGCGCCTTGAATCTGAAACCCTTGCTCGTGATGGCGCGCGCCGCCCCAGAGCAGGCAGGAACCCACAATACCGTTGCATACGATCATGACGGCGGCGAAAACCGTGTCGCGTGCCAGCCCCGCCTTTTCGGCCGGAGCTGCGATCATGACGGAGACAATCAGCGCCGTCTCAATCACCGTTACGGCGAGCGCGAGGACGAGCGTGCCGAATGGCTCGCCGACGCGGTGTGCAACCACCTCCGCGTGGTACACGGCCGCGAAGACGGTGCCTAGCAGGAAGAGACCAGCAGCTGCGGCGATGAAGCCCCCGCTGCCGAGAAAGACTGCGAGCAAGAGGATCAGCCAGGCCAGAAGAGGCCACGTCCATGTCCACCAGGGCATCCGGGCTGCCATACTGATATCTCAATGGGATCGTCGGACGGCTGCTACTCCTACCGGCCCTTCGGCGCGCGCACGAGCCGCACGATCAGCCAGATCGGGATCACGATCACCGCGCCGAGCAGGAAATAGCGCCACAGCCAGACCACGGCGTCGAAGCCCATCTCCCAGATGTAACGGATCAGGTCCTCGATGCTGCGCAGGATGTTGAACGGATCGAGCCCGAGCACCCGCAGCACCACGCCGACCAGGATGCACAACAGCACCAGCCGGAAGATCACCATCAACGGCGGTCCGCCAAAGAAGCGGGTTGCAGCGTTACCGGCCATCGGCCTCTCCGTCGGCAGCGTCATGCGTCACCTTTCGATACACACTATCACGTCTGCCGATTCGGCACCGGCGCTGGCGCGCGGGTGTCGAGCAGCGCTTCCAGCGTCTCCAGCCGGTCGGCCTCGGCCGGCGGCTTGTCCCAGCGCAGCCGGCTGATGCGAGGGAAGCGCATGGCGAGGCCGGATTTGTGGCGGGTGGAGCGCTGCAAGCCTTCGAAGGCGACTTCGAGGACCAAGCCCTGATTTCGTTCGTGCACGACCTCGCGCACCGGGCCGAACCGTTCCACCGTGTGGCGGCGGACGAAGCGATCGATCTGCAGGAGTTCCTCGTCGGTGAACCCGAAATAGGCCTTGCCGACCGGCACCAGCACGTCCTGGCCATCGCTCGCGGTCCAGACGCCGAACGTGTAGTCGGAATAGAACGACGAGCGCTTGCCGCTGCCGCGCTGGGCGTACATCAGCACGGCGTCGACGGTGAAGGGATCGCGCTTCCACTTCCACCACTGGCCCTTCGGCCGCCCCGGAACATAGGGCGCGTCGCGGCGCTTGAGCATCACGCCCTCGACCGCGTCGGCATCCTCGCCGGCGCCGGCCGCGGCGGGATCGGCGCGCGCGGCGGTGAGGTCGTCCCAGTTCGTGAACGGGATCAGCGGCGAGATATCGATGCGCGGCTCGTCGAGGCGCTTGATGAACGTCTCCAGCCGCGCGCGGCGCTCCGCGAACGGTTTCGCGCGCAGATCGTCAGCACCGTCGACCAGCAGATCATAGGCGCGCAAATGGACGGGAAACTCGGCGGTCAGCTTCGGCGTGACCGATTTGCGGTTGAGCCGCTGCTGCAGCACGTTGAAGCTCTGCACGCGGCCCTCGCGCAGGATCAGGAGCTCGCCGTCGATCGAGCCCTCGAAGCGCAGCGCGTCGAGAAGGTCGGGGAAGCTCTTGGAGATGTCCTCGCCGGTGCGAGAATAGAGCCGGCACTGGCGGGCGCCGCCGTGCAGGCCGGCCGACGCCTGCACGCGGATGCCGTCCCATTTCCACTCCGCCAGGAAATCGGCCGGGTCGAGCGCGGTAAAGTCCGTTTCCTCGATCGCGTGCGCCAGCATCGCCGGACGGAACGGCGCCGGATCGTTGCTCGACGGTTTCTCGGCGCGGCCTTCGAGCCAGGTGAACAGTTCCGTGTAAGGCGGGGCGAGGCCGGGCCACAGCAGCTCGATCTCCTGCACGTCCTTGCCGCCGAGCGCGGCGGCCGCGGTCTTGGCGAGCCGGGCCGAGACGCCGACCCGCAGCGCACCGGTCACGAGCTTCAACAGCGCCCAGCGGCCGGTCTCGTCGAGCGCGTCGAGCCAGCGCGCGAGTTGCGCCGGGAGCTGGGATTTTCCGAGCGTGGCGATGGTTGCCACGACCTCGGAGAGAGACGGAGCATTTGTATTGCCACCGGAGCTTGCCAAGCGCTCGGTGGGCTCCCCCCCACCGCTCGCAAGTGCTCGCGGGGGGAGGGCAACAGACCGTGTCTGCTGTGCGTCTCTACCCTTCACCGGCTTTGGCGCCGGCCACATCAGCGCAATCGTTTCGGAGGTGTCCCCGACATAATCGCGCGAGAGGCCGAACAGCACCGGGTCGGTGCGCTCGGTGATCAGGGTGCGCAGCACATTGGGCTTGGCGTATTGGAACGACAGCGCGCCGGTGAGCGCGGCCAGCGCATAGCCGCGGTCGGGATCGGACGTATGGCGGAAATAGTCCGTCATCAGCCGCAGCTTGTTGTTGCGGCCCGGCTCATAGGACAGGCGGTCGAGCAGTTCGGCGAAGTGCTTCATGGCGCCTCGCCGGTCTTGCCGTCGGTGACGCCGTCGCTCTCGTCCTCGTCGCCGTAACCGACGATGTCGAGTGGCCGCGCCTTAAGGCCTCGCGCGGTGCACCAGTGCACCAGCGCGTCCTCCTGGCCGTGCGTGACCCAGATCTCAGGCGCGCCGGTCGCGGCGATGGTGGCGGTGAGGCCCTCCCAGTCGGAGTGGTCGGAAATTACCAGCGGCAGCTCGACACCGCGCTGGCGCGCCCGCGCGCGCACCCGCATCCAGCCCGAGGCGAACGATGAGACAGGATCGGGGAAGCGCCGCGACCACACCTCCTGCAATGCCGAGGGCGGGCAGATCGCGATCGCGCCGGCAAGCTCGGCCTTCTTCGCGTCGCGCACCGCGCGCAGATCGCCAAGCGCGATGCCACGGCGTTCGTAGTAGCGCGTGATCGCCTCCATCGCGCCATGCAGATAGATCGGCTGGTCGTAGCCGGCCTTGCGGATCAGTGCGATCACGCGTTGCGCCTTGCCGAGCGAATACGCGCCGACGAGATGCGCACGCTCCGGGAACAGCGCCACCGAGTGCAGGAGCTTCCCGATCTCGCCGTCGGGATCGCCGTGGCGGAACACCGGCAGGCCGAACGTCGCCTCGGTGATGAACACATCGCACGGAACCAGCTCGAACGGCGCGCAGGTCGAGTCGGCGACATCCTTATAGTCGCCGGCAGCGACGACGCGCAGCCCGTTGGCCGCGACCGCGATCTGCGCCGAGCCGAGCACATGCCCGGCTGGATGGAAGGTCACCCGCGCGCCGCCGATCGAGACCGTTTCGCCATAGCCGACGGCTTGCGCGGTGCCGGCGAAGTTCTCGCCGTAGCGCAGCCGCATCAGGTCGAGCGTCTCTTGCGTGGCAAGGACGGCGCCGTGACCCGCCCGCGCATGGTCGGAATGACCGTGGGTGATGAGCGCCTTCTCCACCGGCCGCGTCGGATCGATATAGAAGCCGCCGCGCTTGCAGCACACGCCCGCCGGCGTCGGCACCAGGATGTCTTCGGGACGCATGGACGTTTACATAATGTCGGCCCGCGCGCTTAGGTACCCCGATGCAGCTCTTCATCTCCTCCGGCGACCTGATTGCGGACCGGCGTTTCGAATTCGCCAAGGACCTCGAAAAGCGCGGCGACCTTGCCGGCGCCGCCGACCTCTACGCGCAGGCGGTCGAGCTTGCACCCGGCTTCGCCTCGGCCTGGTTCGCGCTCGGCGAAGTGCGGGAGCGGCTTGGCGACGCCGCCGCTGCGGCGGACGCCTTCCGACAGGCGCGCGCCGCCGATCCGGAGGATCGCCATGGCGCCACGGTTCAACTGGCGCGGCTGACTGGCGCGACGGCGCCGATGCCGGCGGGCTATGTGCGCGCGCTGTTCGACCAGTATGCGAAGCACTATGACCTCTCGCTGCTGCAGGGGCTCGACTACCGTGGGCCGCAGCTCCTGTTCGACGCCGTGATGGCCGCCTGTGATTCGCTCGGCCGCGCGCCATGGTTTGATCGCGCGCTCGATCTAGGCTGCGGCACCGGCCTCGCGGGCGCGGCGTTCGCACCACAAGTCGCTTCACTCGTTGGCGTCGATCTCTCCGCCGCCATGATCGAAGAGGCGCGCCGGACCGGCCGCTACCATCAACTGTATGTGGCGGACGTGCTCGAATTCCTTGCGCGCGAGAACGAGCGCGGGACCGACCTCGTCATTGCCGCCGACTCGCTGCCGTATTGCTCCGACCTCGCCCCGCTGGTCTGCGCGGCGGCGCGCGTGCTCGAGGACGGCGGCCTGTACGCCTTCACCGTCGAAACCCACGACGGCGATGGCGTGCTCTTGCGCGAGACGATGCGCTACGCGCACGGCGAGGATCACGTTCGCACCGCGCTCGCGGGCGCGGGGCTCGCCTGTGTCAGTCTCACGGCGGCCGCGTCGCGGCGGGAGAAGAGCATTCCGGTTCCGGGCCTGGTCGTGGTGGCGATGAAACCGGCCTCGACGGTGCCGTCTTCCGCGACTACCTCTAGTGCATGATCTCGAAAAGTGGAAACCGGTTTTCGGACAAGATCATGCACAAACAAAGAGCGTGTGCATGACCGTCCTCGAACGCACCGAAACGACCACGCTGCCCGAGCCGTTCGCGCGCTGGTTCAAGCAGCGCGGCTGGGAACCGCGCGCGCACCAGCTCGAACTGCTGGCGAAGGCGCGCGCCGGCCGTTCGGTGCTGCTGATCGCGCCGACCGGCGCCGGCAAGACGCTGGCGGGATTCCTCCCGACCCTGGTGGAGTTGAGTCAGAACACAGGGCTTCAGGACAGGGAGCGAGCGGCGCCGCAAATTCGGTCTGCTCCCTCCCCCCTTGCGGGGGAGGGGTGGGGAGCGGGGTATCAACAAAGTCTGAGTCTGCAGTCACCCCCCTCCCTGTCCCTCCCCCGCAAGGGGGGAGGGAACCGTGTGGCGCTACCATCCACAACAACTAACGTTGGTGCTCGTGGCACGAATCCGCGCAAGCTGATCTCCACCGGGCGCGACGTGCGGCGCGAGGGCGGGCTGCACACGCTCTACATCTCGCCACTGAAGGCGCTCGCCGTCGACATCGCACGCAACCTCGAAACGCCGGTCGCCGAGATGAAGCTGCCGATCCGGATCGAGACCCGCACCGGCGACACCCCGGCGTCGAAGCGCCAGCGCCAGCGCCGCGACCCGCCGCATATCCTGCTCACGACGCCGGAGCAGCTGGCGCTGATCCTTGCCTCGCCCGATGCGCCGTTCCTGTTCGGCTCGCTGCGCCGCGTGGTGCTCGATGAATTGCATGCGCTGGTGACGTCGAAGCGCGGCGACCTGCTCTCGCTCGGACTGGCGCGGCTGTTCGCGCTGGCGCCGGACCTGACCTCGGTGGGCCTCTCGGCGACGGTCGCCGAGCCCGACGATCTGCGCCGTTACCTGCTGCCGCAAACGCAACGCACGCCGACGCTCGCCGATCTCGTGATCGCGGACGACGGCGCGCCGCCGCACGTCACCATGCTCGACACGGCGGAACGCCTGCCCTGGGCCGGACACACTGCACGGCACGCCATCGCCGAAATCTACGGGCTCATCAAGCAGCACAAGACCGCGCTGGTGTTTGTCAACACCCGCAGCCAGGCGGAGGCGATCTTCCAGCAGCTTTGGGGCATCAACGACGACAATCTCGCGATCGCGCTGCATCACGGCTCGCTCGATGTGGCGCAGCGGCGCAAGGTCGAGCAGGCGATGACCGTCGGCCGCCTGCGCGCCGTGGTCTGCACCTCGTCGCTCGATCTCGGTGTCGACTGGGGCGACGTCGACCTGGTGATCAATGTCGGCGCGCCCAAGGGCGCTTCGCGGCTGCTCCAGCGCATCGGCCGCGCCAATCACCGCATGGACGAGCCATCGCGCGGCGTGCTGATCCCGGCGAACCGCTTCGAGGTGCTGGAGTGCACCGCCGCGCTCGGCGCCATTGCCGCCAAGGCGCAGGACACGCCGCCGGCGCGCATCGGTGCGCTCGACGTGCTGGCCCAGCACGTGCTCGGCCGCGCCTGCGGCGAGCCGTTCCTCGTCGACGAGCTCTTCGCCGAGGCGCGCAGCGCCGCGCCCTACGCCGAGCTCACGCGCGCCGATTTCGACGCGGTGGTCGATTTCGTCGCCACCGGCGGCTATGCGCTGAAGGCCTATGAACGCTTTGCCAAGATCAGGCAGGGCAAGGACAGCCGCTGGCGTGTTGCCCATCCCATGATCGCGCAGCGCTACCGCATGAATGTCGGCACCATCGTCGAGGCCGACATGCTGAAGGTGCGGTTGATGCGTTCGCGGGCCTCGAAACTGATCCCGCGCGGCGGCCGGCTCCTTGGCGAGGTCGAGGAGTATTTCATCGAGATGCTGACGCCGGGCGACACCTTCGTGTTCGCCGGCGAGGTGCTGCGCTACGAGGCGATCGTCGAGGACGAGGTCTATGTCTCGCGCGCCGCCTCCGAAGACCCGAAGGTGCCGTCCTACGAGGGCGGGAAATTCCCGCTCTCCACCTATCTCGCCGACCGCGTGCGGCAGATCGTGGCGGACGGAACGTTGTGGAAAGAACTGCCGGCGCAGGTGCGCGAGTGGCTTGAGATCCAGCAGTGGCGATCGCTGTTACCGGGGCGGCGGGATCTTTTGGTCGAGACCTTCCCGCGCGCCGACAAATATTACCTGGTCTGCTACCCGTTCGAGGGACATCTTGCGCATCAGACGCTCGGCATGCTGCTCACGCGGCGGCTGGAGCGGGCGCGGCTGCGCCCGCTGGGCTTTGTCGCCAACGAATACGCGCTGGCGATCTGGGGTTTGGGCGACGTGGCGTTGCGCATCTCGCGCGGCGAACTGTCGCTGGCGGAACTGTTCGACGAGGACATGCTGGGCGACGATCTCGAAGCCTGGCTTGCGGAGTCCGCCCTGATGAAGCGCACCTTCCGCAACTGCGCGATCATTGCCGGGCTGATCGAGCGCCGCTTCCCCGGCCAGCAGAAGTCGCGCCGCGAGGTGACGATCTCCACCGATCTCGTTTACGACGTGCTGCGCAAGCACCAGGGCGACCATGTGCTGCTGCGTGCAGCGCGTGCCGATGCTGGTAGCGGGCTCCTCGACATCCGCCGGTTGGGCGAAATGCTCTCGCGCATCCGGGGCCGAATCATTCATAAGCCTCTGGACCACGTTTCGCCGCTGGCAGTGCCGGTGATGCTGGAGATCGGCCGCGAGATGGTCTACGGCGAAGCATCGGACGAACTGCTGCGCGAAGCCGAGGCGGAACTCGTGAAGGAGGCGATGCAGTGACGGGTCAGGGGGGGCGGCTGGCGGCTGCGATCGGGGGTGATGTCACCGTTACCGGAGTTTCGCTGGTCGCGGATTGTGGCGGCGCGCTTTACTGGCCCGAGGAAGGTTTGCTGGTCGTCGCCGACCTGCATCTCGAAAAGGGCTCGAGCTTTGCGGCCCGTGGCGTGCTGTTGCCGCCCTATGATACCGCCGCGACACTGGCGCGGCTTGGTGCGCTGGTCGCGCGCTACGCGCCCCGGTTCGTGGTCGCGCTTGGCGACAGCTTCCACGACGATGGCGGGCCGCAGCGCGTGTCGGAGGACGATCGCGCGATGCTGGGCTCGCTGCAGCGCAGCCGCGACTGGATCTGGATCGCCGGCAATCACGATCCCGAGCCGGTGCGTGACCTCGGCGGCGTTTCGGCCGCGATGTTCGCAATCGGGCCGCTGGTGTTTCGCCATGCGCCGGAGCGCGAGCCCGCCGAGGGCGAGATCGCCGGCCATCTGCACCCGGTGGCGCGGGTGAACGGACGCGGGCGCACCGTGAGCCGCCGCTGTTTTGCCACCGACGGCAAGCGCATGGTGATGCCGGCCTTCGGAGCCTATACCGGCGGCCTCAATATCCGCGATGGCGCCTTCGCCGACGTGTTCGGCACCCTCAAATTCACCGCGCACATGCTGGGCGAGGGAAGGCTCTACGCCATCGCGGCGCAACGGTGCCTGCGCGATTAGACTTGCGTTTGAGCATGATCTTTTCCGAAAACCGGTTCCCACTTTTCGGGATCATGCTCGCCGCGTTCAGTCCCGCCGGAAGATCACCGAGCCGAGCCAGCCGGTGGCGAGTGTCATCATCGCGGTGACCAGCCCGAACAAAAGACCGTGCGTGCGCGCAGTCGAGGTCACGAACTGCTCGAAGCCGGCCTTGTAGACCTCGAATGCCGACGGCGCGCGGGCGATCATGGCGCCGTCCGCGAACAGCCGCACATCCACCTCGTAGTTGCCGACCGACACGCCCGCCGGCAGCGGGATGTCGGCACGGAACAAGAGCGGCGCCATGAACGTGATGGCGTTGGTCGCCTCGCGATAGAGGCCGCGCTGCATGTTGATGCGCAGGAAGGCCTGGCGGAACGGATCGTCGGCGGCGGCATCCGCAATGGTGACCGCAGCGCGCTGCGTCAGCGGGATGTTCTCGATGCCGATCTGGAGCCGCCGCCTGGTGTCGGCGCTGGCGATGGCATCGAGCTCGCGGTTGGCAAGCACCGCGAGATAGGACGGGACGTTGTCGAACTCGCGCGAATCGACATTGAGCCAGATGCCGAGCCGGCGCGCCTTGCGGAACGTCACCGCGTCCTGGCGCGGCCCGGTGATGGTGGCGACGATGTCGTAGCCGCCGCGGCGCGGGGTTGCGGTCTCGATTGCGCCGAACAGGACAAGGTCGGCGCCGGTGAAGCTCGACGTCACCATCACGCGGTGATTCGAGAGCGAGGCGATCAGCCGCTGCGCCGCCGCCGGCGCGCTGGCGACGCACAGCGCGGATACCGCGAGCAGAATGACGGCACAGCGTTTCATCGGCTGGGCTCCAGGGGCCGCACGACGTAGAGGTCGTCCGGCTCCAGCACGAGATTGAACGCGAAGCGCACGCCGACCGCAACCACCAGCAGGCCGAGCAGCAGTCGCAGGTGCTCGCCGCGGGTCTTCTGCCCGGTCCGGGCCCCGAACTGCGCGCCGATGACACCGCCAACGATGAGGATGAGGGCGAGCACCGCGTCGACCTGGTGATTGGTCGCCGCGTGCAGCACGATGGCGACCGCCATCGTCACCAGCGTGAGGATCAGCGAGGTTCCGATCACCACCGAGGTCGGCACTCGCAGGACATAGATGAGCGCCGGCACCACCAGGAACCCGCCCCCGATGCCGATGAAGGTCGAGATGAATTCGACAAGGAATCCGATCACCAGCACCGGAATAATAGAGCCGTAGATTTTCGAGCGCTTGAAGCGGAATTTCAGCGGCAGGCCATGGAACCAGGCATGGCTGCCCGGCCGCCGCAGCTCGGTCGGCCGGCCATGGCGCGCGCGGTTGATCGCGCGCGCGCTCTCCACGATCATCAGCGTCCCGACCACGCTGAGCAGGATGACGTAAGAGATGCCGATGGTGATATCGAGCTGTCCGATCGCGCGCAGCCGGTTGAACATCCACACCCCGCACGAGGCCCCGACGAGACCGCCGCATAACAACAACACCGCCAGCGCGGGATCGAGCGCGCGCCGCCGCCAATAGGCGAATGCCGCGGAGAAGGTCGTGCCGGCGATGTGGCAAGTCACGGTGGCCGCAGCAACCGCCGGCGGGATGCCGATGAAGATCAGCAGCGGCGTCGTAAGGAAGCCGCCGCCGACGCCGAACATGCCGGAAATGAATCCGATTGCGAGTCCGATGGCCAGAATGACGATAATGTTCACCGGCAGGTCTGCGATCGGAAGATAGATCTGCACGCGTCAAGTCCGTCGGTTCGAGCCTGTTCGGTGTGACGGTTGCATCCCGGCGATACCGGTGCGCGGCCCGCAACGCAAGAAAAAGACGACCGCCCCTCGGCCGGAGTCGCGGCGTTTTGCAGGCGCCACCGGGTCGCGGGTTCGAAACTCAGCTGGCAGGTGCAGGCATTCTAGCGGCGTTCGCCGCGCGAGGCACGTCCCCGACTGTTTTTTATTGTGCAGGATGACGTGATTGCTTGTCGACCTTGGGCCCGACGGTGCGCTTGGCGGCCGACGGCACGCCATCCCAGCCGCCGGGCGGCACCCGCACCTGGGTCGCCGCGTCCGGCTGCGGCACCGGCTGCCAGGACTGCGCGGCCGCCATCGCGGCGGCCAGCGACTGTCGGTCCAGTCGCGCGGCCACGTCGTCGCGTCTCTTGGCCGCGTCGCGGTCGCCGTCGCGGCTCGCGAGCGCGAACCACTTGAAGGCTTCCGCCAGATTGGTCTCAACGCCGATGCCGCGGGCGTAGAGGACCGCGAGGTTGTACTGGCTGTCGATGACGCCATGGTCGGCCGCCCTGCGGAACCAGCGCGCCGCGGTCGCATAATTGGGCTTGCCGTCGATGCCTTCGGCATAAAGGACCGCGAGGTTGTGCATTGCCTTGGCGTGGCCGGCTTCGGCGGCACCCACGTACAGGCGACGCGCGGTGTCGAGGTTCTTTTGAACCCCGGTGCCCTTCTCGTAGAGCCCGCCGAGGCGGAATTGCGCCGGTATCAGACCTTTGTTGGCGGCGCGCTCGAACCACGCCGCGGCTTCTGGAAGATTCTGCGGAACGCCGCGGCCGTCGGCGAATCGTGTCGCCACCTCGAACTCGGCAGCAGGGTCGCCATGGGCCGCGGCAGTGCGCAGGCCACTGCCGATGCCGGGGGGCAGCCGGTCGGCGGGAGTGCCGCGCGCGGGCGGCGCCGAGGGTGGTCGCGTTTGGGGCAACGGCCTCGGCGCGGCAGGCGGCGCGGCGGCCTGAGCGGCCGGCTGCGGGATCGAACTCGTTGCCTCGCCGTCGATGCTCGCGGCGGCCGGCGCAGGCGGTGGCACCTCGATCCCGATTCCGAGCGCGTTCGGCGCAATCGAAATGGCGGGCGGGAGCGCGGCCGACTGGCGATCCGACGCGGCGGGAGCGGTGAGGCTGGGGGGCTCGTCCGCGGGCAACGTCGGGTCGCTTGTGACCTCCGCGGAGGTCGTGGTGGTGGGCTCCTCGCTTGGTGTGGCGTCGAACCAGAGGTGCGTCGCCGCGAAGTGCAGCGCACCGAGAACGAACAGGACGACACTGGCGCCAACCACCAGCTTCCGGATCCGCCCGCCAAGCGTGTCGGTCAGGGATTTTCCGGCATCGCGGCCGGCGGAGTCGGAGCCACGTCCGTCCTTCGACGGCGTCGCTTCGACCATGGCGGTCTGGGCAGCCCGCCGTGCGGCGGCGATGAAATTCGATTTGCTGCCGGGATCCGGAATGACCGGCGGCCGGACGTTTTCGAGAGCGGCTTCGGAGGCGGCGATGCGGTCGGCCGGGGAATCGCCGCGCGAGCGACCGGCGCCGGGCTCAAGCGGATGATCGGGCGGAAGGTTGGGATCGATCGGGCGCCGCTCCGAGATGAGCGACGGGTTCGCCCGCGCCGCAGCGGGCGCGTCGGCGCCGGACGGTTCCAGGGATGCAGCCGGCTCTGAGGGAGCAACCGGCGGACCCGGCAGAATGTCCGGTAGGAACAAGGCTGGCTCGGATGAAGCGAACGCAACCTCGGAAGCGTCGAGCTTCTCGGCCAGCCGCACGGTCCGCTCTTCCCGATCACCGTCCTCGGTCCGGTCGGAGTGGTTCGCGTGAAGCTGATCGATCTTGTCGGCAAGGCTTCTGACAGCGGTTTCGAGACCGGCCGCATCGGCGGCCGGCACACCTCGCGACTGCTGCAACGCATCCGCAATCGCGGCGATCCGTTGCTCCATGGCCGCAAACGCCCCAGGCGCCGTGATCCGGTCGACCTTGGCGGAGAGCGCCCGCACGTCATCGGACAATTGCGCCAAGGCGTCATTCGAGGCGACATGGGAGACCACGCCGCGCAGCGCGACGATTGCGCCTTCAAGCTGTTTGAGCGCCTCCGAATCCGGGCCGGCGCCGGCCAGGCGGTCGATCTTCTGCGACAGGCCCTGCACCGCCTGGTCGAAGCCGACAAGGCTTTCGGCGGGGGTCAGCGCGCGCAGCGCGTCGCGGACTTCGGCAAGGCCGCGCTCGACGCCCGCCATCGCCTGGCCGCTGAGGCCCGCGTGTCGCTCGTGATCGATGCGCGAGGCGAGCGACCGGATCTCGGATTCCAGCGCCTCGATCGCCTGGCGTGGCATGGCTTCCTTCAGCATCATGCCGATCTCGGCGAGATCGTTACGCAAGGCACCGACCGCACCGTCGAGGCCGCACGGGCGCATGGCCTCGATGCGGGCGTTGATCTGCCGCAGCTGCTGCTCGAGGTCCGGCAGGCGCTGGTTCGGCGCGCGGGGCAAATCCAACGGCGCCGCGCCGGCACCGCTGTCGAGCATGCGCTGGCGTACCTGGGTCAGGTGGTCGACTTGGCGGGCAATTGCGGCAAGTCGGCCGCCGACGTCCGCAAAGCTTCCGGCCGCGGGCTGGCGGGACGCGTAATCATCAATATCCGAAAGCCGATGTGTCGCGGGCTCGACCCCAGCATTCCTTGCGGATTCGGCGATGACGGTATCCAGCCACTCTTCCACCGACATGCCGGACCGGCGCGCGGCTTCGCGTGCGGAGTCGATCACCTCGCGCCGAACGCCTTTCGCCTGCCACGGAACGCCAGAAGTCATGCCCGCATCCGCTGTTCAAACAAGGCGCGGGAGCCGGACGGCTATTGCCAAACCGCGGCCCTTTGACAGGTGGTGGACGAACTGCGCGGCCCTGTGCCCCTGCGCCGCAGTTTCCGCGGTTTACGGTAAATGAACGGTTAAGAATCGTTGTTTAGCGGGGCTTGCAGACACATTCATCGTACCGGCGTCGCCGGGACGGCATATCGGGGCTTCCGGCGGCCGGTCACCCCGCACTTCCCGGGTGCGGCGTCCCCGGCATTGGTGGTATCCATGCCTGCAGGCCCGATTCATGTCGGGCAGCGACGCCGATCGTCGGCGCGCGCCCGGTATCCGTCCAAAGATCGCCAAGATCGCCAAAACAGTGATGCGTTCAGCGTAGCGCGTTGAAGCGGTGCGCATTGACGCCCCGTGCCGGTTGCCGCCGAAGGTTGCGGACCCAAGGAGAACTGACGTGCCGATCTACAAGGCCCCAGTCGACGACGTGATGTTCCTGCTGAACGACGTCTTCCAGATCAGCCGCTACAACAATCTGCCCGGCTTCGCCGACGCCACGCCCGACCTGATCGAAGCGGTGCTGGGCGAGGCCGCGAAGCTTGCCGAAGAAGTGATGCAGCCGGTCAACCGCTCCGGCGACGAGGAAGGCTGTACGCGCCACGACGACGGGAGCGTCACCACGCCCAAGGGGTTCAAGGACGCCTACAAGCAATACGCCGACGGCGGCTGGATGGGCATTTCGGCGCCGGCGGAATTCGGCGGCCAGGGCCTGCCGGAGACGATGACGACCATCGTCAACGAGATCATGGCGGCGGCCAACATGGCGCTCACCATGTATCCGGGCCTCACGCAGGGCGCGATCGCGGCGATCCTCACCCACGGCACGCCGGAGCAGAAGGCGGCCTATCTGCCGAAGATGGTCGAGGGCCGCTGGACCGGCACCATGAATCTCACCGAGCCGCATTGCGGCACCGATCTTGGTCTGTTGCGCACCAAGGCGGTCAAGCAAGGCGACGGCACCTACAAGATCACCGGCACCAAAATCTTCATCTCCTCGGGCGAGCACGATCTCACGGAGAACATCGTGCATCTCGTGCTTGCGCGCATCGAGGGTGCGCCCGCCGGCATTCGCGGCACGTCGCTCTTCATCGTGCCGAAATTCCTGCCCAACGCCGACGGCACGCTCGGCGCGCGCAACGCCGTCAGCTGCGGCTCGATCGAAGAGAAGATGGGCATCCACGGCAACGCTACCTGCGTCATGAACTATGACGGGGCGACCGGCTTCCTGATCGGCGAGGAGAACCGCGGCATCAATGCCATGTTCACGATGATGAACGAGGCGCGGCTCGCGGTCGGCGCGCAAGGGCTCGCGCAGTCGGAGGTCGCCTACCAGAACGCCGCCGCCTATGCGAAGGATCGCCTGCAGGGCCGGGCGCTCGGCGGTCCGAAATTTCCCGACAAGCCGGCCGATCCGATCATCGTCCATCCCGACGTGCGCCGCATGCTGATGGCGATCCGTGCTTTCAACGAAGGCGCCCGCGCGCTGGTGATCTGGACCGCGCTGCAGGCCGACGTGGAACACCGCTCGCCCGATGAGAAGGCGCGGCAGGCAGCGGCCGATCACATGGGCCTGCTTACGCCGGTGATCAAAGGCGTGCTGACCGATCAGGGCTTCGCCAATGCGGTGATGGCGCAGCAGGTCTACGGCGGCCACGGCTACATCAGCGAGCATGGCATGGAGCAGTTCGTGCGCGACGCGCGAATTGCGATGATCTACGAGGGCGCGAACGGCGTGCAGGCGATGGATCTCGTCGGCCGCAAGCTGGCGCGCGACGGCGGCCGCGCGTTGCAGGCGTTCTTCACCGAGGTGCAGAGCTTCATCAAGGAGAACGGCGGCGACGCCATGAAGCCCTATGTCGCGCCGCTCGGTATCGCGCTCGGGCATTTGCAACAGGCGACCATGTGGCTGATGCAGAACGCGATGGCGAAGCCGGAGAATGCCGGCGCCGCCGCCGCCGACTACATGCATCTCTTCGGGCTCACCGCCATCGGCTACATGTGGTGCCGCATGGCCGCGGCGGCGCAGGCCAAGCTTGCAGCCGGCGCCGACGAGCGCATGAGCGCGAAGCTCATCACCGGACGCTTCTTCATGGAACGCATGCTGCCGGAGACGGCGACGCATCTCGCGCGCATCCAGTCCGGCGCGGCGAACATGATGGAGCTGCCGGCGGAGGCGTTCTGACAGCTCGTCTATTGGCGCCGACGCTTCCGCTCCCTATCTGACGCGGATCAAAGCGACGATCGCATCAGCAATTCGCCGGGATCGATTTGCCGGCGCCGGCGTTTGTTCGTCGGAGAGGCTCGTATCCGGGAAGAACAGACATGGCACTGTGGCGAACACGTCTGACCGGCGGCTGCCAATGTGGCGCCGTTCGCTACGAACTGGCGCAGCCGCCGGTGCGCGCCTGCATCTGCCATTGCCGGATGTGCCAGAAGGCTTCCGGCCAGCCGTTCATGGCGTTCGCGACAGTGGACCAGGAACACCTGCACTGGACCCGCGGCACGCCCGGCGTCTTCCGCAGCTCGAACATGGCGCAGCGCGGTTTTTGCAAAGACTGCGGGACGCCACTGACCTTCAAGTTCGAGGGCGATGAGATCGCAGTCACGATCGGGAGCCTGGACGACCCCACGGCCGCCCCGCCGACGATGCAATACGGGGTGGAGAGCGCGATTGCGTGGTGTGCGACGCTCGGCGACCTTCCGCGCGTCAGGACCGAGGACGATTTCGGTCCGGAGCTGGCGGCGCGCTTTGCCAGCTACCAGCACCCGGACAACGATACGTGAGGGATCGCGAGTTTCACCGCACCAGCATCAATCCCGCGGTCGCGACCACCAGGATCACCACGGTCGTGCCGGTCACGGTCGCGACATGGCGCCAGCCGAGCGCCGCGATGGCCGGCAGCGAGGTGCCGAGCCCGAGCGCGCCGATCGCGATCAGGAGGCCCCAGGTCGAGGCTTCGACCAGCGGTGCCTTGATCAGCGCATACGCCGGCGTGACCGCCGGGATCGCCAGCGCGATGCTGTTGGCCGCGCACAGCAGGACGAACACCAGCGCGAACATCGGAAACGGAATCTTGGCCGCATCGGCGGCCACCGCGCGGCGCGCGAAGAACCATCCGATCGCCAGCACCACCGGCAGCAGCAGGAAGACGCGAAACAGCTTCACGATCACGGCCGAATTGCCGACCGGCTCCGACACCGCATAACCGGCGCCGACCACCTGCGCGACGTCGTGGATGGTGGCGCCAAGCATGATGCCGGTCGCCTGCTCGTTGAAGCCGAGCGCGGTGCAGATCAACGGGTAGAGCACCATCGCGGCGGTAGACAAGGCATTGACCGCGACCACCACGAAGGCCACATCGGCTTCCTTGCCCTTGTAGTCCGGCACCACGATCGAGGTCGCGAGCGTCGCGGATGCGCCGCACACGGCGGTGCCGGCGCCGGCCAGCGCGCCATAGCCTGCTTCCTGGTTGAACCGGCGTGCGAACAGAAAGCCGGCAGCGACCGTCATCACCATCGCGATCACGACCAGCGCGGCGGTCGCGAAGCCGAGCGCGACGATCTCACCAAGAGCGACGCGCAGTCCGAGCAGCGCGACCGCCCAGCGCAAGAGCTGCTTCAGACAGAACACAATGCCGGGCTGGAACAGCGGGCGGCGCGCGACCGGATTGAGCGCGATGCCGATGAACAGCGCGATCACCATCGCAGGGATCGGCATGAACCGCGCGATCAGCGGCGCGACGGCGACGGCGGCGATTGCGACCAGCGCCGACAGCGCCAGGCCGGGCAAGACGTTGCGGGTCGCCTGCATTGTCCTCAACCGCGCCGCACACTCATCAGGATGACAGGGCTGGCAGCGGCGAGCAGGCCCCGGATACCCGGCGCGATGCCGTCAACATTGACGGCAGGGCTAATCGGTCGAACAGAAGATTGGCCTACAGAGCCAGACAACAGAGAAACATCATTCTAATATTGGATCGTTGCGCAGAGCGCAATTACCGGGGGGCGGATCGGCGACTTCATCAGGTCGCGAAGTTCGAATGGTCCCTCGGGGCTGGCTGCTTCGATCGACGCGAGGATTCGCTCGACGTCCACGCCGCCGATGCTGAACGGGAGCAGCAATCGCTCGTGGTGAACGATACGCCCGGCCGGATCGCGCATGTCGGCGACCGTATAGACCGGCGCCTTGCCGTTCACGACTTGCCGATAGGTCGCGAGCGCAGAGTTCTGGTAGGCCGGCGGGAGGATTTCGTCGAGACACTTGCCAACGCAGTCGACCGGCCCAAATGCTTCGACGAGCCGCTTGCCATGAAACTCGATCCGAAATCGCATATCGCCGGCATCGCCGACGATCTGAATCACTGCAAGGTTCTCGAACGGAACCGCGAAGTCGCCGGGATTGAGACCGTGCCAGATCGGCAATGATCCGTGACCACGGAACTTCGCCCAATAATCGAGCAGCCAACGCTGGGTGTTGGACCGGACAATGTCCGGCCCGGATTGCATGAACTCCATCCAGCGTCGCCCCTTGCTCCAACGGCGCGATATGTGAGCGAGATACAACTGGTGTCAACCGGCCCGCTCGCATAGCTATTACCCCAAGGGTAAGCTCAATGCGGGCTCGATTCGCCGTTTTCCGGGGTATTTGTGTCCGGTAACCCGGCGCGGTCACGCCAATGTTTGGGTGAGCCGGTAAGTCCGGCGCCGAGCTTGTCGCGACGCGATCGGCAGCCAGGAGAGTTCCATGCCCGACGCCTTCATCTATGACCACGTTCGCACCCCGCGCGGGCGCGGCAAGGCCGACGGCGCGCTGCATGAGGTGACCGCGCTCAATCTCGCGGCGCAGACGCTTGCTGCGATCAAGGAGCGTAACGCGCTCGACACCGCGCTGGTCGACGACGTCGTGCTCGGCTGCGTCGATCCGGTGGGCGAGGCGGGCGGCGACATCGCGCGCGCCGCGGCGATCGTCGCGAATTACGGCACCGAGGTGCCGGGCGTGCAGATCAACCGCTTCTGCGCCTCCGGCCTCGACGCCGTGAATTTCGCCGCCGCGCAGGTCATGTCGGGACAGCACGAGATGGCGGTCGGCGGCGGCGTCGAATCCATGAGCCGCGTCGGGATCGGCGCATCGGGCGGTGCCTGGCCGGTCGACCCGTCGATCGCGCTCAAGTCCTATTTCATGCCGCAGGGCATCTCCGCCGATCTGATCGCGACCAAGTACGGCTTCTCGCGCGCGCAATGCGACGAATACGCGGTCGAGAGCCAGAAGCGCACGGCGGTCGCCTGGCAGGAAGGTTACTTCGGCGGCTCCGTGATCCCTGTGAAAGATCCGAACGGGCTTGTCATCCTGGCGCGTGACGAGCATCCGCGGCCGGACACCAACATGCAGTCGCTGGCGCAGCTCAAGCCGTCCTTCGTGCAGATGGGCGAGCTCGGCGGCTTCGATGCGGTCGCGGTGCAGGCACATCCGGAGGTCGAGTTCGTCGAGCACGTCCATCACGCCGGCAATTCCTCGGGCATCGTCGACGGCGCCGCCGCCGTGCTGATCGGCAGCCGCGAGGCCGGCCGCGCCGCCAAACTCAAGCCGCGCGCCAAGATCAGGGCCTTCGCCAATATCGGCTCCGATCCGGCACTGATGCTGACGGGGCCGATCGACGTCACCGAAAAGGTGCTCAAGCGCGCGAAGATGACACTGAAGGACATCGACCTGATCGAGGTCAACGAGGCGTTCGCGGCGGTGGTGCTGCGCTTCCTGCAGGCGTTCAAGCTCGACGCCGGCAAGGTCAACGTCAACGGCGGCGCGATCGCCATGGGCCATCCGCTGGGCGCAACCGGCGCGATGATCCTCGGCATCGCGATCGACGAGCTGGAGCGGCGCGACCTCGAGACCGCGCTGGTGACGCTTTGCATCGGCGCCGGCATGGGCACCGCGACGATCATCGAAAGAGTGTGACAATGCCTAAGATCGACATCGCCAAGGCGGTCGTCCGCACCAAAGGCGTCTACCCGCAGCCGCATCGCTCCGTGACCAATGGGCGCGAGAAGGCGGCGCTGGGCAACATTGCCGGGCTCACGCAATTCGGCGTTAACCTCACGCGGCTGAAACCCGGCGCGGCGTCGGCGCTGCGCCACTGGCACGAACAGGAAGACGAATTCATCTACGTGCTCGAGGGCGAACTGGTGCTGATCGAGGACGACGGAGAGACTGTGCTTGGGCCCGGGGACTGCGCGGGCTTCAAGGCCGGCGTGCCGAATGGCCACCAGCTCGTCAACAAGTCGCAACGCGACGCGCGCTATCTTGAAATCGGCACGCGGGCGGCGACCGAGCGCGGCCACTATCCCGATGTCGACCTCGTCATGGAGCGGGACGACCAAGGCACGCGCTTTCTGCGCAGATCGGGCGAGCCGTATCCGCAGGAGCCCTGAGCCATGAGCACCGTCCATTTCAAGCTCGAGACCGACGCCGACGGCATCGCGCTCGTCACCTGGGATTCGCCCGGCCGTTCGATGAACGTCATCGACCTCAAGGTCATGGAGGAGCTGGCCGGCATCGTTGAGACAGTGGCGGGCGATGCTGCGATCAAGGGCGCCGTCATCACCTCGGGCAAGGACACATTCTGCGCCGGCGCCGATCTCACCATGCTCGAAATGCTGAGCCGGGAATACATCGACGTCGCGCGGGAGCAGGGCGAGGAGATGGGCGTCCAGCGGATCTTTGAGGAGAGCCGCCGGCTATCGCAGCTCTATCACCGGCTGGAAACCTGCGGCAAGCCGTGGGTCGCGGCGATCAACGGCATGGCGCTCGGCGGCGGCTTCGAGCTGTGCCTGGCTTGCCATCATCGGATCGCTACCGACAATCCGAAGTCGCGCGTCGGCCTGCCCGAAATCAAGATCGGGCTCTTTCCCGGCGCCGGCGGCACGCAGCGCATCGCGCGCATGATGATGCCGGGGGATGCGCTGCAGTTCCTGCTCAAGGGCGACCAGATCAGGCTGGCGCAGGCGAAAGCGATGAAGATCGTCGATGCGGTGGTTCCCGCCGGCGATCTCATCGAGGCCGCCAAGAAGTGGATCAGGGACGGCGGCAAGCCGGCTAATCCGTGGGACGTCGACGGCTTCCGGCTGCCCGGCGGCCCCGTCTACTCCAAGAACGGCATGATGACGTTCCCGCCGGCGAACGCGATCTATCGCCGCGAGACCTACGACAATTATCCCGCCGCGCGCGCGATCATGCAGGTTGTCTATGAGGGGCTGCAGCTCCCGATGGAGCTCGCGCTGCGTGTCGAGTTCGCGCTGGTTCGCGAAAATCCTGCGCACGCCGGAAGCGGCGGCGATGATCCGATCGCTGTTCGTCTCCATGCAGGAGCTCAACAAGGGCGCGCGCCGGCCGCAGGGCGTGCCACCGGCAAGCTTCAAGAAAGTCGGCATCATCGGCGCGGGCTTCATGGGGGCGAGCATCGGCTATGTCACCGCGCTCGCCGGCATCGAGGTGGTGCTGATCGATCGCGACCAGGATTCCGCCGACAAGGGCAAGGCGCATTCCCACAAGCTGATGACCGAGCTGGTCAACCGCGGCCGCGCCACCTCAGCCGAACGCGAGGCGCTGCTGTCGCGCATCACGGCTAGCGCCGACTACGGCGCGCTTGCGGGTTGCGATCTCGTGATCGAGGCAGTGTTCGAGGACCGCAAGGTCAAGGCGGAGACGATCAGGAAGGCGCAGGGCGTGATCGGCGACAAGACGATCTTCGCGTCCAACACCTCGACGCTGCCGATCACGTCGCTCGCGGGCGAGTTCAAGGATCCCAAGCGCTTCGTCGGCATCCATTTTTTCTCGCCGGTCGAGCGGATGATGCTGGTCGAGATCATCCTCGGCAAGGAGACCGGCGACGTGGCGCTCGCGACCGCGCTCGATTTCGTGCGCGCGATCCGCAAGACGCCGATCGTGGTCAACGACTCGCGCGGCTTCTTCGCCAACCGCTGCGTGCTCAATTACATCCAGGAAGGCCACCTGATGTTCATGGAGGGCGTGCCGGCGCCGATGATCGAGACCGTCGCGCGCATGGCCGGAATGCCGGTCGGGCCGCTCTCGCTCAATGACGAGGTGGCGCTCGATCTCGGCTGGAAAATTCTCAAGGCCACCGAGGCCGACCTCGGCGCCAAGACGGTCAACGCCGAGCAGAAATGGCTGCTGCAGGAGCTGGTCGAGAAGCGCGGCCGGCTCGGCCGCAAGAACGGGAAGGGATTCTACGACTACCCGCAGAATGGCCCGAAGCGGTTGTGGCCGGGGCTGGCCGAATTGCAGACCAAGAAGCTCGATCCCGACAAGATCGACATTCAAGAGCTCAAGTACCGCCTGCTCTCGGTGCAGTCGCTGGAAGCCGCGCGCTGCGTGGAGGAGGGCGTCATCACCGATGTGCGCGAAGCCGACGTCGGTTCGATCCTTGGGTTCGGCTTCGCGCCGTTCACCGGCGGGACGCTGTCCTATATCGACATGATGGGAACGAAGCGCTTTGTCGACCTTTGCAAGAAGCTGGAGAAGACATACGGGCCGCGCTTCCAGCCGCCGAAACTGCTCGTCGACATGGCGCAAAAGGGCGACACCTTCTACGGCCGCTTCGCGCCCGGGGCCGCGCGGGCGGCGTGACGCAGTAGCGGATTGCGCGCTCTCCGGCCGCTATTCGATGACGATGTCGGCGATTACCGGCAGGTGATCGGAGGCGCGCCGCGCACTGCGGTCGACGAAGCTGCGCTTCAGGATGTCCGGCGGCCAGCAGAAGATGCGGTCCAGACGTAAGACCGGACACCACGATGGAAACGTTGCGTGCGGCGTCCTTCCGGGCAATTCATGCTTGAGCGCGTCGCGCAGCGAGCCCGGCCAGAACCAGTCGTTGAAGTCGCCCAGCATGACCGTCGCCATCGAATGGCGGCGTGCGATCGCGACCAGCCGCTTGGCCTGGGTGCGTCGCTCGGCAAGGCTCAATCCGAAATGGGTGGCGACCACGCGAATCTTGCCGGGCCCGCAATGCACCTCGGTTTCGATCGCACGGCGCGGCTCGCGGTCGGCATGGGTGATGTCATGGATCTCGGTGGCGTCGAACGGACAGCGGCTCACGAGCATCTGGCCATAGTCGCCATCGGTCGTGCTGATCGACTTGGCCTCGATGCCGTGCTCGCCGACTGCCTCGCGTAACGCCTCAAAGGGTGAGCGTGCCCCCGCGGCCAGTCGACGGGAATCGACTTCCTGCAACGCCACCACGTCGGGATCGTGCCGTTCGATGGTTTCGGTGATCCGCTCGAGCGCGTAGCGCCCATCGCGGCCAATGCCGCCGTGGATGTTCCACGTCATCACGCGGAGAGTGCCGCTATTCTGCGCGCTCACGCCTTGCTTCTCCGGCGGCTCCAGGTCACCAGCGCCTGGATGCCAAGCGATGCGCCGATCCAGGCTACGACCGCCAGCACGAACAGGCTCACGTTGAGCGGCGTCGGGGCGGTCAGCACGTTGAAGATCTGGTGGCCAAGCGCCGACATCAGCACGAGGCCCGGCAGCATTCCAAGGACGGTGCCAAGCAGGTAATCCGTGAAGGGAATCCGACTGGCGCCGGCGGCAAGATTGATAACCGTAAACGGCGCAACCGGCACCATGCGCACGGTGGCGACCGCGAGCACGCCGTGCCGCGTGAGGGCGCGGCGGATGCGGTTGAGCCGCGGGCCCAGCACGTTTTCGAGCGCTTGCCGACCGATCAGCGCGCCGACACCATAGGCCGTGATCGCGCTTGCGGCTGCGCCGGCGGCGGCGTAGGTGAAACCGAGCCACGGACCGAATGTCGCCGCGGTCGCCGCGATCAAGAGCGTGACCGGGAACACCAGCAGCCCACCAACCACAAACACCGCCAGCACAATGGCCGGCGCCGCGGGTGCCGCGGCGATGTCGGCGAACCACTCGCGGATCGTGTGAGGGCTGGTAAGAGCCGCAAGTGGCGTCAATCGCCAGGCCAGTATCAGCAAGACAATAAAGAGCCCGGCGGCGATGATTTTCGCGAAGCGGCGGAGGCGGCGCGCCGGCGGCCGCTCGCCGACGAAGGACTTTGCAAACTCCGGCGCCGCGATCGGGCGCTCCGGATCGCCGAATTCCTCGAGCGCCGTGATCTGGCCGCGCACCGGTCGGCCAAGCGTGATGGCTGCGAGGCGGTGGCCGTTTTGTGAAAGCGTGTCCACGGCCTTGATGAGAGATCCGCTCTGAGCTGTTGCCGCCGCGACCTCCGTCTCGCTCACGCCGCAGAAATGGCCGACGAGGCGGTCGCGCACGCGGATGATGTCACGGCGGTGACCTGCGCTGGTCGCCTCGAAGGCGAGATCGCATTCGGTGTCGACGCCGAACGAACGATTGTTCAGATTGGCCGATCCGACCCGCAACACGCGATCGTCCACGATCATCACCTTGGAATGGACCATGGTATCGATGCTGCGTCCGTTCTCCGACACCTGCGGAAACAGGAATCGGACGCGCTCGCTCACGCCCTCGTCTGCGAACGCCTGCATGAAGCGGCCGAGGCCCGCCTGCATGGTCTGCTCTTCCAGCCAGGAGTGGGCATGCTTGGGCGTGACCAGCATGACTTCCAGCTCTTGCCGCTCCACCATTCGGCGCGCAAGGTGCGTGGCGAAGCGTTGCGACGTGAGGTATTGGTTCTCGATATAGATGCACCGCTCGGCGCGATCGACCATGTCAAAGAACAAGGCTTCGACTTCGCGAACCTCGCTTTCGTCATCGAGGGCAGGGATGGTGCGCGCGATGCCGACATCGATGTCGGTCAGGTCCGGTGTGACGCTTGGCGGCCACGGGTCTCCCGCGGGACGTGGCGGCGGCGCGCGCTCACACGCGCCGTGCGCCCAGCGCATGCGTGCGAGCTCGGCGAGGGCTGCGGCTGCTCTGCCGTCGACAATCGCCTGCACGTCATGAAACGGAGCATAGGGCACTCCGGCGAGATCGACGCGACGGGGATCGTCGAGGCGATGCTGACGCGTGTCCCAGCGCCGGGTGGTAAGATCGAGTCCACCCGAGAACGCGACTGCGTCGTCAATCACCACGATCTTCTGATGCTGCGACGCGCCCAGCGGGAGGTCGTCATCGAGACAGAAGCGGACCTGCCTTGGCGTCCGCCAATGCACGGATGCGACCGGAAACAGCTCGCGTTCGTTCGCATAGAGGATCGAGTAATCCCAGACCAGCACGTGGATGAGAAGTTGCGGGCGCCGTTTCACGATGGCGCCGAGGAAATCGATGAAGCCTTCGGGAAATCCGTCGTCGGCCCGGCAATTCTCTCCGACCAGCCGGGTGCGGCTGTCGAGGTCCCAGCCGATGATGAAGGCGGTGGACCGCGCGTTGAGCAACGCCTCGCGCACTGCGCCGAAATATTGACCGGCATCGATCAGCACGGCGGCGCGGCCGGCACGCTCGGCGCGCCAGGCATTGTGGTCGGCCTTGATCAAGGGTGAGGACGCTGGGGCCATTACGCGGTTGGGTCATGAGCAACGCTCCTGACAACGCGCGAGCCGCCAAATTGTGCCCGGCGGGATTGATTTCGGACGGCGCGGCACCACGTCCCATGCTGCCACGACTGACATTGCCCTGCCTGACGGCGCCCGTGTAAGGTCGCGGCCCTTTCCGCGGTGCCCGCAATCGGCCCTTGATCATGGCTCGCGATCAAATCGACATGACGCCGATCGAATCGCGCGACGCCCTGGTCGCGTGGTTTGCCGAGGGCGTTAAGCCGAAGGCGGAATTCCGCATCGGCACCGAGCACGAGAAGTTTCCGTTCACCGTCGAGGGCCATCGGCCGATCCCGTATGAGGGCCGGCGCAGCATCCGATCGCTGCTCGAAGGCATGCAGCATCTGCTCGGCTGGGAGCCGATCCTCGAAGACGGCAATATCATTGGCATGTTTGATGTGACCGGCGGCGGAGCGATCTCGCTTGAGCCGGGCGGGCAGTTCGAACTGTCGGGCGCGCCGGTCGAGACCGTGCACCACACCTGTTCGGAGTTGATGTCGCACCTGGCGCAACTGCGCGAAGTCGCGCGCCCGCTCGGCATCGGCTTCCTTGGGCTCGGGATGACGCCGACCTGGACCCGCGCCGAGATTCCGACGATGCCGAAGGGGCGCTACCGGATCATGACGGCTTACATGCCGAAGGTCGGCAAGTACGGCCTCGACATGATGTATCGGACCTGCACGGTGCAGACCAATCTCGATTTCTCGTCTGAAGCCGACATGGTGAAGAAGCTCCGCGTCTCCCTCGCCTTGCAGCCGGTCGCAACCGCGATCTTCGCCAATTCCCCGTTCACCGAAGCCAGGCCGAACGGCTTTCTCTCATTCCGCTCCGAAATCTGGCGCGACACCGACAACGCGCGCGCCGGCATGCTGCCGTGGGCGTTCGAGCCGGGCATGGGCTTCGAGCGGTGGGTGGATTACGCGCTCGACGTGCCGATGTATTTCGTCAAGCGCGGCGACAAATACATCGACGTCGCCGGCAAATCGTTTCGCGATTTGCTGGCCGGCAAGCTCGACGCGCTGCCCGGCGAGCGCGCCACCCTCTCCGACTGGGCAAACCACGTTTCGACGATCTTCCCGGAGGTGCGGCTCAAGCGCTATCTCGAAATGCGCGGCGCCGATTCCGGCCCGTGGCGGCGGCTGCCGGCATTCGCCGCCTATTGGGCCGGCATCCTCTACGACGATGACTCGCTCGACGCCGCCTGGGACCTGGTCAAGGACTGGACCGCGGAAGAGCGTCAGGCGCTGCGCGACGATGTGCCGAAGCTCGGCTTCAAGGCGCAGTTGCGCGGCCGCCATGTGCTGAGCCTCGCCAAGGCGACGCTGACGATGGCCGAGCGCGGGCTCGCCCGCCGGCGCCGTGTCAACGACTGGGGCCATGACGAGACCTGGTATCTGCGTCCGATCCAGGAATTCGTCGCACGCGGCGTCACGCCGGCCGAAGAGCTTTTGGAAAAATTCCACGGACCGTGGGGCGGCAGCGTCGATCCGGTGTACAGGGAATACGCGTACTAGGAGCCCAACCGCCATGGCGTGGCGCGCAAGTTGGCTTGGCCTGTTCTTGGCGTTGGTGGCGGCGACGCCAGCCGCCGGACAAGTCGGATTTGATCGCTGGGGCGGGGACTATGCCAGCTTCACGCTGCGGTCCGGCGACCCGGCGCAATGCGCCGCGCGCTGCGAGCGTGACTCGCGCTGCCGGGCCTGGGCGTTCTCCTACCCCGCGACTGAAAGTCCCAACGCGCAGTGCTGGCTCAAGTCGCGGGTCACCTCGCGCATCCCCGCACCCTGTTGCGTTTCGGGCGTGCGCGGCGCCGGCGTCATCCAGCCCCAGGGCGGCCCGCTTGAATTCGCCATCGACCGCGCCGGCGGCGACTACCGCCACTTCGAATTGCCGCCCGACCACACCGGCAAGGCCTGCCAGCTGGCCTGCGAAGCCGAGGAGGGCTGCCGGGCCTGGACCTATCTGCGGCCGGGCTATGTCGGCGTTGCGGCCTCGTGCTACCTGAAGGACCGCATCACCCGGCCGGTGCGGCGGCCGTGCTGCATTTCCGGGGTCGTACGGTAGCGCTCAGCCCGTGCCGCCGACCGTGATCCGATCCATGCGCAGCGTCGGCTGGCCGACGCCGACCGGCACGCCCTGACCGTCCTTGCCGCAGGTGCCGACGCCGGTGTCGAGCTGAAGGTCGTTGCCGATCATGCTCACCCGGTTGAGGTCGGTCGGCCCGTTGCCGATCAGCATCGCGCCCTTGAGCGGCGCGCCGAGCTTGCCGTTTTCGATCCGGTAGGCCTCGGTGACGTTGAACACGTATTTGCCCGACGTGATGTCGACCTGGCCGCCGCCGAAATTGACCGCGTAGATGCCGTTCTTGACCGACGCGATGATTTCGCCGGGATCGTGCTCGCCGGCGATCATGTAGGTGTTGGTCATGCGCGGCATCACGACATGGGCGTAGCTCTCGCGCCGGCCGTTGCCGGTCGGCGCCATGCCCATGAGCCGTGCGTTCTGCCGGTCCTGCATGTAGCCGGTGAGGATGCCGTCCTCGATCAGCACGGTGCGGCCGGTCGGCGTGCCCTCGTCGTCGATCGAGAGCGAGCCGCGCCGCTTCGACAGCGTGCCGTCGTCGACCACGGTGACGCCTTTTGACGCGACGCGCTGTCCCATCAGGCCGGCGAAGGCCGAGGTCTTCTTGCGATTGAAGTCGCCTTCGAGACCGTGGCCCACCGCCTCGTGCAGCATCACGCCCGGCCAGCCGGGCCCGAGCACGACGTCCATCTCGCCGGCTGGCGCGGGCACCGCTTCGAGGTTGACCAGTGCCTGCCGCACCGCTTCGTCGACGGCGTGCTTCCATTTGGTTTCGTCGAGGAACGGATCGAAGCCTTCGCGCCCGCCATAGCCGAAACTGCCCGTCTCCTGACGATTGCCGTCGCCGACCACCACCGCGACGTTGACGCGCACCAGCGGACGCACGTCGCGATAGCCGTCGCCGTCCGCGCGCAGGATTTCCACCACCTGCCACGACGCGCCGAAGGAGACGGTCACCTGCCGCACGCGCGGATCCTTGGCGCGGGCATGGGCGTCGATCGTCTCCAGGAGCTTCACCTTGGTTTGGAACGTGGGTTCGCCGAGCGGGTTCTCGTCGCCATAGAGACGCACATTGGTGCGCGCCGGCGCCGCCGCATACTGGCCGGCATAGCCACCCTTGACCGCACGCACCGCTTCCGCCGCACGCGCGACCGCGGCATCCGACAGATCGGAGGCGTGGGCATAGCCGACCGCCTCGTCCTTGACTGCGCGCAGCCCGAAACCTTGCGAGGTGTCGTAGGTGGCCTGCTTGAGGCGTCCATTGTCGAACGCCAGCATTTCGGACTGCCGGTATTCGAGAAAAAGCTCTCCGTCGTCGGCGCCTTCGAGGCCGCGGGCGAGATGTCGTCGGGCCGCGTTGCGGTCGAGGCCGGCGCGATCGAGGAGCGAAAGGTTGGAGGTCATGTGGGGGAACCACGTTGCTGGGATTCGTCCCGTCAAAATAGTGCCTTGCTCCCCATCTTGCGAGGGGCGTCTGAAGCTTGCGAGCGCAAAGCAGCGGGGAACGGCTACGGCAGCTTGTCGAAACCCTCGCCGAAGCCCTTGAGGCTCATCGGGAAGCCGATGCCCTCTTCGGGCGTCTGGAAGATGATGAAGGTCGCGGTCTGGCCGGTGCGCATCTGCTTGATCAGGTTCTGGTCCATGACCACTTCGGCGACGCAGCCGTTCGGCAGGCAGCGCACGAAGCCGGCGCGGCCGACGTCCTCATTGTCGATCTTGAGGCCGAGGCCGGAGGGTAAAAGCACGCCCATCGGAGCCACGATGCGCATCAGCCGTGACTTGTTGTCGACGGTCTTGAGCACGATCACGGTGAGGCCGACATTGGCGCGATCCTCGGCCGTCACGCTTTGGATCAGGGCGCATTGCTCGCCCTGCGCGCCCGGTGGCGTGTCGCAGCGGATCTGCCAGTCGGCATGGACCGAGCGGACGACGCCCTGCGCGATGGAATGGCTGGTCGCTGCGGCAAGCATGGCCAAAGCGCAAACGAGCGCGGGCGCAACCCTGCCTGTGAGCCTTCCAGGCTGACATGAACCCATGGTTGCCTCGAATTGTCCGGTACCGCCCAAGGCGGTACGCCGGACCGAATCATACGCCGTCCGACCCAGGAGCCCCCGCATGGTCGGGCTGTCCCGTCAAGGATTGGTAAAACAGCGCATTGTGGCCGAGTTTGGAACCTCGGAAGGGCCGCTTTGGCGTGTCATTCGGAGGCCGCGAACGGGCGCCAAATATCGCATGGGAACCAGGGCCAAGATGCATTGCGACGGGCCCGGAATTGTGGTTTTGAGTGCCTGGGAATCCCCAAAGGTTCCCGCCCGCACCTGCCGAGGAGCCGCCCGTGGCGGGCGTTGCGCCCGGAGGCATCAAGCCTCACCGACCTGCGAAACGAGGCCCGGCGGGCATGACGGCTTCATCGAAGGAGCGATGACGACAATGCTCGGGTTCAAGCGGCTGGCCGCCTTGGCGGCAACGATCGGTGTCATTCTCGCGGGGGCGGGGATCGCGCTCGCGGGCGACGGGCAGCCATCGCCGTGGCAACTGGGTTTCCAGCAGTCGGCGACGCCGGTGATGGACAACATCGTCTCGTTCCACACCTTTGTCCTCTACATCATCATCGCGATATCGTTGTTCGTCCTCGCTTTGCTGCTGATCGTGATGGTGCGGTTCAACGCGCGCGCCAATCCGACGCCCTCGCGTACCACCCACAACACGCTGCTTGAGGTCGCCTGGACCCTGATTCCGGTGGCGATCCTGGTTGGCATCGCGATCCCGTCGTTCCGGTTGCTGTTCTATCAGCTGACCATCCCGGCGATGAGCGCCGAGCAGGGCGACGTCACCGTGAAGGCGACCGGCAAGCAATGGTTCTGGACCTACAGCTATCCCGACCACGGCAATTTCGAGTTCGACTCGCTAATGGTCCGCGATCCCAAGCAGCTGCGCCCCGATCAGCCGCGGCTCCTCGGTGTCGACAACGAGCTGGTCGTGCCGGTGAACAAGAACATACGCGTCATCACCACGGGCGCCGAGGTGATTCATGCGTTCGCGGTTCCGTCGTTCGGCATCAAGATCAACTCGATCCCCGGCCGCATCAACGAAACCTGGTTCAGGCCGATGCGCGAGGGCATCTATTACGGACAATGCTCCGAGCTGTGCGGCAAGGACCACGCCTACATGCCGATCGCGGTCCGGGTGGTGAGCGAAGAGCAATTCAAGACCTGGGTTGAGGGCGCGCGCAAGAAATTCGCGCGCGACGACGCGACGCCGACCACGGTGGCAACGGCGGGACAATCGACCGCCCGCTGAGCGATGGGTACGAACATCGGCGGCGGTAACGACTTAAAAGTCGAAGGAACTGACAATGGCTACGACCCCACATACCTACGGCGCGCACGAGGCCCACGGTGCGCACGCCCACGCGCATGACAACGGTCATGCGACGCCAACCGGCTGGCGGCGCTGGGTCTACTCGACCAACCACAAGGACATCGGGACGATGTACCTAGTGTTCGCCCTGTTCGGCGGTCTGGTCGGCGGCATCCTGTCGATCGGCATGCGGCTCGAGCTGCAGGAGCCCGGCCTGCAGATCTTCCACGACTCGCACATGTTCAACGTGTTCACCACCGCGCACGGCCTGATCATGATCTTCTTCATGGTCATGCCGGCGATGATCGGCGGGTTCGGCAACTGGTTCGTTCCGCTGATGATCGGCGCGCCGGACATGGCGTTCCCGCGCATGAACAACATCTCGTTCTGGCTGCTGCCAGCATCGTTCGCGCTGCTGCTCAGCTCCATGTTCGTGGAAGGCGAGCCGGGCGCGCCCGGCGTCGGCGCCGGCTGGACGATCTATGCGCCGCTGTCGACCTCGGGGCATCCCGGCCCGGCGGTCGATTTCGCCATCCTGTCGCTGCATATCGCGGGCGCGTCCTCGATTCTCGGCGCGATCAACTTCATCACCACGATCTTCAATATGCGCGCGCCCGGCATGACGCTGCACAAGATGCCGCTGTTCGTGTGGTCGCAGCTGGTCACCGTGTTCCTGCTGCTGCTGGCGCTGCCGGTGCTGGCCGGCGCGATCACCATGCTGCTCACCGACCGCAATTTCGGCACCACGTTCTTCGCGGCCGACGGCGGCGGCGATCCGGTGCTGTTCCAGCATCTGTTCTGGTTCTTCGGCCACCCCGAAGTCTACATCCTGATCGTGCCGGGCTTCGGGATGGTCAGCCAGATCGTCGCGACGTTCTCGAAGAAGCCGGTGTTCGGCTATCTCGGCATGGCCTATGCGATGGTCGCGATCGGCGGCATCGGCTTCGTGGTGTGGGCGCACCACATGTATACGGTCGGCATGTCGACCGCGGCGCAGGCCTATTTCGTCGCCGCCACCATGGTGATCGCGGTGCCGACCGGCGTGAAGATCTTCTCCTGGATCGCCACCATGTGGGGCGGCTCGATCGAGTTCAGGGTGCCGATGCTGTGGGCGATCGGCTTCATCTTCCTGTTCACGGTCGGCGGCGTCACCGGCGTCGTGCTGGCGAATGCCGGCGTCGACCGCTCGCTGCAGGACACCTATTACGTGGTGGCGCACTTCCACTACGTGCTCTCACTCGGCGCCGTGTTCACGATCTTCGCCGGCTGGTACTACTGGTTCCCGAAGATGTCCGGCTACATGTACTCCGAGTTCCTCGGCAAGCTGCACTTCTGGCTGACTTTCATCGGCGTCAATATTGTGTTCTTCCCGCAGCACTTCCTCGGGCTCGCGGGAATGCCCCGGCGTATCGCCGACTATCCGGACGCGTTCGCCGGCTGGAACTTCGTCTCCTCGCTGGGCTCCTATGTGTCGGCGCTCGGCGCGGTCGTGTTCTTCATCGGCCTGGCGCACGCGTTCATCCGCAAGGAGCGGGCGGCCGACAATCCGTGGGGTGCCGGCGCAACGACACTCGAATGGACGCTGCCGTCGCCTCCACCGTTCCACCAGTTCGAGAAACTTCCGCTCATCAAGTGAGCGAACGATCGATGACCATGATCGGCGACATTGCAAAACTCCCGGCGTCCGTGCAGGACGCCGCACCTGCGCGTCCGCAGGTGAGCGTTGCGACCGTCGGCGACTATGTCGCGCTGTTGAAACCGCGGGTGATGTCACTCGTCGTCTTCACCGCGCTGGTCGGGCTCGTGGCTGCGCCCGGCACGATCCATCCGGTACTCGCGTTCACGGCGCTCCTGTGCATCGCGGTCGGCGCCGGCGCGGCCGGTGCGCTCAACATGTGGTACGACGCCGACATCGACGCCCTGATGTCGCGCACGGCGGGCCGGCCGATCCCGCGCCGCCGCATCGTCCCCGGCGAGGCGCTCGGTTTCGGAATCACGCTCGCCGGCTTCGCGGTGGTAGTGCTCGGGCTGATGGTGAGCTGGCTCGCGGCCGCGCTACTCGCCTTCACCATCTTCTTCTACGTCGTCATCTACACGATGTGGCTCAAGCGCTGGACACCGCAGAACATCGTCATCGGCGGTGCGGCGGGCGCGTTCCCGCCGGTGATCGGCTGGGCGGCGGTGACCGGCTCCATTTCGGTCGAGCCGGTGCTCTTGTTCCTGATCGTGTTCGTCTGGACGCCGCCCCACTTTTGGGCGCTGGCACTGATCCGCGCCGACGACTATGCGCGCGCCGGCGTGCCGATGCTGCCGGTGGTCGCGGGTGCCGCCGCGACGCGCCGCCAGATCCTCCTCTATTCGCTGCTGCTGATCCCGGTCGGCGCGGCGCCCTGGCTCCTGGGCTATGCCGGACTTGTCTATGGTGTGACCTCGCTGATCGCCGGCGCGCTCATGGTCGGATTCGCCTGGCGGGTGTGCATCTCAACCGAAGGCGAACGCGCCACCGCCGCGGCCCGGCAGATGTTCGCCTACTCGATTGCCTATCTCTTCGGCCTGTTCGCGGTTCTCCTGATCGAGAGCGTTGCCGGGCGGTTAGCGGGATGAGGACGATATGGACAACAAGCCCGAACCGGTCGAGCTCACCGAGGAGCAGAAGCGCAGCCGCCGCTCGCGCTCCATCGCCATTGCGCTGGTCCTCGGCGCCCTGGTCGTCCTGTTCTACGTCATCACGCTGGTCAAGGGACCGGCGGTGCTGAACCGCCCGCTGTGAACACGCGATGACCGCTCCCCAGGCAACCGAACACCCCCGACGCCGGCGCGATCTCCTGGTCGCGGCCGCCTGCGGCGTGTTCGCGGCCGCCATGGTGGGAATGGCGTATGCAGCGGTGCCGCTCTACGACTGGTTCTGCCGCACGACCGGATTTGCCGGCACGCCGGTGCTCGCGCAGGTGGCGCCGGAGCACGTGCTGGAGCGCAAGATCATCGTGCGGTTCGATGCCAATGTGGCCGGCGGGCTGCCCTGGCGGTTCACGCCGGAGCGGAGCTTCATCGAGGTCAAGGTCGGCGACGTGATCACCGTAAACTACGCGGTGGTCAACGAATCCGCGCGCGAGACCGTGGGCAACGCGACCTACAACGTGTCGCCCCCGACCGTCGGCGCCTATTTCTCCAAGATCAACTGCTTTTGCTTCACCGAGCAGCGTCTCAAGCCAGGCGAGAAGCGCGAGATGCCGGTGGTGTTCTTCATCGATCCGAAGCTCGTGCAGGATGCCGAGCACGACGGCCTCAATACCATTACGCTGTCCTACACCATGTATCGGGTGCGCCAGAGCGAGCCGCAAACCGTCGGCAGCGCGAGCGCAGGCCCGAGCACGACGAACTGACGGAGAGACTTCCGATGGCCGACGCCCACGCCAAGCAGCACGACTATCATCTGGTCGATCCGAGCCCGTGGCCGATCGTCGGCGCCGTCTCCACCTTCCTGATGGCGATCGGAGCCATCTTCTGGATGCACCACACCTTCGCCGCCGCGCCGTTCATCTTCTTCGCGGGGGTCATTGGCGTCGCCTACACCATGATCGGATGGTGGACAGACGTCGCGCGCGAGGCGACCTACCAGGGACATCACAGCCGCGTGGTGCAAATCTCCCACCGCTACGGGATGATGCTGTTCATCGCATCGGAGGTGATGTTCTTCGTTGCCTGGTTCTGGGCCTATTTCAACGTCGCACTATTTCCGCACGACGTGCATCAGGTGGCGCGCACCGAGCTCCTGGGCGGCGTGTGGCCGCCGAAGGGGATCGAGACCTTCGATCCCTGGCATCTGCCGCTGCTCAACACGCTGATCCTGCTCACCTCCGGCACCACCGTCACCTGGGCGCACCATGCGCTGCTGGAGGACGACCGGCAGGGCCTGAAGTGGGGCCTGATCCTCACCATCCTGCTCGGTGCTGCGTTCACGGCGGTGCAGGCCTACGAGTACAGCCATGCCGGGTTCAAGTTCAGCGGCAACATCTATGGCGCCACCTTCTTCATGGCGACCGGCTTCCACGGCGCCCACGTGCTGATCGGGACGACCTTCCTGACCGTGTGCCTGATCCGCGCCTTGCTCGGCCACTTCACGCCCAAACAGCACCTCGGCTTCGAATTTGCCGCCTGGTACTGGCACTTCGTCGACGTGGTGTGGATCTTCCTGTTCGCCTGCATCTATGTGTGGGGCGCAGGCGCGCCGGCCGCGCATTAGCTGCATATCGGCAAGCGAATTGCGAAGGGGCGGTCGCGAGGCCGCCCCTTTCGCTTATCGCGCAGATGCTTAGATTGACCGCATGGTGGATCACGATCGTTCCTTGCGCGCAATGGCCCGGCGTGGTCTTGCCGGCCGCTGTCCGCGTTGCGGGGAGGGCGCGCTGTTCGCAGGATTCCTCAAAGTGGCGCCGCGCTGTGAGCGCTGCGGCCAGGATTTCTCCTTCGCCGATTCCGCCGACGGTCCGGCGTTCTTCGTGATGTCGTTCGCGGGCCTGGTGGTCGTAGCCGCGGCGCTCGTGGTCGAGGTGCTCTACCAGCCGCCCTACTGGGTGCACGCGCTGCTCTGGATTCCGCTGATCCTCTTGATGACGCTCTTGCCGCTGCGCCCGGCCAAGGGTCTGCTGATTGCGCTGCAATTCCATCACAAGGCCGCGGAAGGGCGTCTCGCCGGCGGCGACCGGCCGTGACCGACAGGCGGAGCCTGCTGCTGCCCGGCGTCGTCGTTGTCGCAGCCTTTGCGATGCTGATCGCGCTCGGTGTCTGGCAGCTCGAGCGCAAGGTCTGGAAGGAAGACCTGATAGCCACGCTGGCGGAGCGGATGTCCGCCGCGCCGTCGCGAGTGCCGCCGCGCGGGCAATGGCAAAGCCTCGCGCCGGCTGTCGATGAATTTCGCCGTGTCACGTTGCGCGGCGAGTTCGCGCCCGGCCGCGAGGCGCGCGTTTATAGCGGCGGCGCGGGCTTGCGCGAGGACGTCAAAGGTCCGGGCTATTTCGCCTTCGCGCCGGTGCGGCTGCCCGACGGGTCCACCGTCGTCGTCAACCGCGGCCATGTCGACAATCCCAACCCCGATGCGTCGCTCAAGCCGATTGCGCTGCCCGAGACCCCCGTCGACATCGTCGGCGCTCTGCGCTGGCCGGAGCAGCCGGGCTGGTTCGTCGCGCCCTATTCGGAGCGGCAGGACCTGTGGTTCGTGCGCGACCATCGCGCGATGGCGGCGCGCTACGGCTGGGGCGAGGTGGCGCCGTTTTATGCGGAGATGGAGAGCCCGGCGCCGGCGGGCGGCGTGCCGCGGCCGGACAAGCTGACGATCAACCTGCGCAACGACCACTTCGGCTATGCGATGACGTGGTTCGGACTCGCCGGCGTTCTCGTTATCGCGTTCGGATTTTGGGTCCGAAGCCGCCGGCAAGAACGGGGCTAATTCTTCGCGCCCGCGATCGTCTTGAACTGCTCGATGACATCCGGCGGCGTGGATTGCATCTGGGCGATCACCTTGCGAACCCGCTCGCCGTCGATGGGGCTGAGCTCCAGACTCATCTTTTCCGCCTCCGCGATGAATGCCGGGTCCCTGGTCATCGCCATGAAACCCGACTGCAACGCCGCGGCGCGCTCGGCCGGCAATCCGGGCGGAGCAACCAGCGGCAGCGCCATGAAGAACGGCGCTTCCGCGAAATCGAGCAGCCGCAGCGCCTTGGGATCCTTGGCCAGCTCCCGGCCGGTCGGTACGTCTGGAAACTCGCCAAAGCGCGTGGTGCGCCCGAACATAATCAGCGGGCGGATTGCGCCGGCCTGCCATAACGCCGGCTGCCCGACCTTGATCGAGGCCAGGCCGACGACCTGGCCGTCGAGCTCGTTGCGCTGCTGGGCGAGGAACACGTCGGCGGCGCCGCGATAGCCGCGCACGTGTTGGATGTTCAGGCCAAGCACGTCGCGCGCGATGTTGGTGAAGATGCCGTTGGTAGCGCCGGCGCCTGTGGAGCCGATCTTCGCGGATGGCCGGTCGGACTTGCGCAGATCCTCGACGGTCTTGGCGTAGAAGGTCGAGTTGACGGAGAGCGTATAGGCGTCATTGCCATAGGACGAGACACTGCCGAGCCAGGTGATCTTGAGCGGGTCGAACCGCGCATTCGCGTCACCCATGATGGCGACCTGGGGCACGCCACGTTCGACGATCCCGATCGTGAGCCCGTCCTTCTCCGGGATGTTGTAGATCCGGTTGACCAGCGCCAGCCCGGACGACTGCAGGTTCTGCACCACGATGTTGGGATTGCCGGGGAGGTGCCGGCCGAGATGGCGGGAGATCAACCGCGCGGTGAGATCGTTGACGCCGCCGGGGACGCTCGCGACCAGGAAGTTGATGGTCTTGCCCTTGTAGAATTGCTCGACGGTTTGCGCCGCACTGCCTTGGGCTGAAAGCGCCAGCAGGCAGAGGCCCATGGCGACCGTGCGGACTCTTGAACCGCGGATGCTCGGCATTGTGTCATCTCTCCTGCAGAAAGGAGCTATCGGGGGCGTCCTGGGCGGTCAAGGGATGCCGCCTGCCGTCAGTGACGCATCGCCGCGATGCAATGCCGGCAGGCCCCATTTGCGTCCATGCCGCTCGAACGGCTAAGAGGCGCAGGCAATCGCTCAAGAAGGCACACATGCTCATCATCAACAACGAACTGGTCTCGCAACTCCTCACGATGGAGGACTGCATCCGCGCGCAGGAGGAGGCGTTCAAGAAGCTCCCGACCGGCGGCGCGATCCACCGCCCGCGCATCGACATGTATTTCCCCTGCGAACGGCCCGACGGCTATTTCCGCTGGGGCACCATGGAGGGCGCCAACGACGGTTACTTCGCCATCCGCATGAAGTCCGACATCATGACCTGGCCCAAGGACGAAAACGGCAACTGGACAGAGGAGAAATACTGCCGCGAGCCGGGCACCTATTGCGGGATCATCCTGCTGGTCTCGACCAGGAACGCCGAGCCGCTCGCCTTCATCAATGACGGCGTGCTGCAGCACTTCCGCGTCGGCGGCGGCGCCGGCATCGGGGTGAAATATCTCGCGCGCGAGGACACCCACGTCGTCGGCATGCTCGGCTCCGGCGGCATGGCGCGCACCTTCCTGCGCGCGTTCAAATGCGTGCGCGATATCCGCCTGTGCAAGGTCTACAGCCCGACCGCGGCCAACCGCGAAGCCTTCGCCGAGGAGATGAGCAAGGCGCTCAACATCGAGGTGCGCGCGGTCGACGACCCGCGCGAGGCGGTGCGCGGTGCCGACCTTCTGTCGTCGTGCACCGACAGCATGGCCCCGGTCTACGATGCCGACTGGATCGAGCCCGGCATGCACGTGACCAATCTCGGCCGTCGCGAGATGCCGGACGCCAGCGCCGACAAGTTCGACGTGGTCATCCGCCAGGGCACCGCCGGGCTGCAGATGAAACAGACCGAGCGTTTCCAGGCCGAGCGCGGATTGTCGCCGGCGGCGTTCATCGGCGGCACCGTCGAGGAGATGAAGCGCATTCCGGAGAAGAACCCGCAACCCGGCTTCGGCGGCGACTCCCCCGAGTTCATGGATCGCGGCAAGGGCGGCGACAAGCCCGACTTCGCCGATCTCGTCAGCGGCAAGGCCAAGGGCCGCACCAGCCGCGACCAGGTGACGTTCTACCGCAACGTCGGCAACCAGGGCCTGCAGTTCTCGGCGGTCGGCGGCTTTGTCTACGAGCAGGCAGTGAAGCGCAAGCTCGGCCGCGTCATCCCGACCGAATGGTTCCTGCAGGACATCAGGGATTAGAGCATGACCGTGGGATTCGCACGCGCATCGCTCGCGATCAGTTTGCTGCTTGGCGGTGCTTGCGTCGCCTCCGCCCAATCTCCGGCGGAATTCTACAAGGGCAAGACCATCCAGCTACTGGTCGGCTTCGGCCCTGGCGGCGAGGACGACGTCTGGGCGCGCACCATCGCCAAACATATCGGCAATCACATTCCCGGCAATCCGGGCATGGTGCCGGTGCATGCGCCGGGCTCCGGCGGCATACTCGTGGTCAATCGGCTTTACAACGCCGCGCCCAAGGACGGCAGCGTGGTCGGCATGATCAATCGCGGCATCCCGTTCGAGCCCTTGCTCGGCGGGCAGGGCACGCAGTTCGACGCGCAGAAGATCAACTATCTCGGCAGCCCCGGCCGCGACACCACCGTCTGCGCCGCGCGCAAGGACGCGGCGGTGCAGAGCGCGCAGGATCTCTACAGCCAGGAGTTGACGCTGGGCGGCACCGGCTCCGGCGCCGATACCGCGATCTATCCGGAATTCCTGGCCGTGCTGCTCGGCATGAAGATGAGGGTTGTGAAAGGCTACAAGGGTTCGCACGAGATCCATCTCGCGATGGAGCGCAACGAGGTGCAGGGCATCTGCCTCGCCTACGACTCGCTGCTGCGCGGCAATCTCGCCCGCCAGGGTCGGCTCAATATTCTGTTGCAGGCGGCGATCGAGCCCGATCCGCGCATCAAGGACGTGCCGCTCGGCCTGCAACAGGCGCGCTCGCCGGACGAGCGCGCGGCGCTGGAGCTGTTCTTCGCGCGCGCCTCCATGGGGCGGCCGTTCGTGGCGCCGGCCGAGGTGCCGGCTGACCGCGTGGCTGCGTTGCGCGCGGCATTCCAGGCCATGCTGCGCGATCCGGCCTTCCTCGACGACGCCAGGAAGCAGAGCCTCAACGTCGTGTCGATCAGCGGCGAGCAGCAGGCGGCGATCATCGCCAACGCCTACAAGACGCCGCCTGCGATCGTGCAGCGCACGATCAAGGCGCTGGGCCGCGCACAATAGGGACGCGTTGCGCGCACGGCTCCGCCCTTGTCGGCGGGAGTGAAACGGCGCATCCTCGCTGGCAGCAAGCCAACGTAGCTGCAAAAAGGGGAGTGAGATGTCCGACAAGCCGAATTACCGGGTTAACCGCCGTGATGTGAAGATGACCGAGCAAGTCGCACAGGCCGCGGTTGGAAAATCGGTATTGCGCACCCAAAAGGTCTACGGGACCGAGACCAGCATCATGTTCGCCGAGCGGGCGGCGGGCTACCACACCAGCCCCCACATGCATGACTGCGAACAGATGAACTACATCGTCTCCGGCGAGATGTTTTTCTTCGTCGACGGGCGCGGCTATCGATGCAGGGCCGGCGACGTCATGCGCATCCCGCGCAACAAGGTGCATTGGGCCTGGAACCGCGGCACGGAGACCGCAATCGTGTTCGAATCCCATTGCCCGCCGCTGACCGGCACTATCCACGGCCGCGGCGACGCAGTGGCGCTGCTCGGGCCGGACGACGATCCGGCGAAGATTCAGCACATGGCCAACATCCTGGTGAAGATGGATCAGGCTGAGATCGACGCCATCGAAGCGCGCGGGATTGCGGAAGAAGAAGGCCAGCAGGCGGCCGAGTAGCTGCATCACGATGAATATCCGGCTCATGACACGATGTGCCCTTGCGGCGCTCGCTCTGGCGTTGTCGATTCCTGCCGCCAATGCCCAGGGCTTCTACCAGGGCAAGACGCTCGAGATCGTCGTCTTCGGCGCCGCGGGCGACAGCTACGACACCCTCAGCCGACTGGTCGGACGCCACATCGGCAAGCATCTGCCGGGCAATCCGTCCGTCATCGTTCGGACCATGCCGGGTGCCGGCGGGATCGTGGTCGCCAATCACCTTTACAATGTCGCCGCGCGCAACGGCACCGTCATCGGCATGCTCGACCAGTCGATCTTCGAGACGCAATTGTTCAGTCCGGGGAGCGTCAAGGCCGACGTGCGGAAGATGAACTGGATCGGCCGGGTCATCAGCAACAATGCCGGTCTGTATTCCTGGCACGCCGCGCCGGTGAAGCGGATCGAGGACTCCTATACGAAGGAACTCGTCGTCTCTTCCAGCGGTCGCGCGTCGCAAATTCGCTGGACGATGTTGAAGAACCTTGTCGGCGTGAAGTTCAAGCTGATCACCGGCCACAAGGGCGCGACCGAGGGGCTCCTGGGCATGGAGCGCGGCGAAGTCGACGCCGTCAGCATGCCGTGGACGGTTTTTCGCGTGACCCGCGCCGACTGGCTGCGCGAGAAGAAGGTCAACGTCTTGTTGCAGACCGGACTCGACAAGGCGCCCGATCTTCCCGACGTGCCGCGCCTCGTCGATCTCGGGCGCGACGCCGAACAGCGGACGATTCTCGAGCTGTTCTCGCAGTCGGAAAAAATCGGCCGCTCCTTCACCGCCCCGCCGGACATGGCGCCGGAGCGGGTCGCCGAGCTGCGGGCGGCCTACGCGGCGACGATGCAAGACCCCGGCTTCCTGGCCGATGCCAAGGTCGCGAATGTCGAACTCGATCCGATGTCCGGAGCCGAGTTGCAGGCGGTCATCGCCAAATTTTTCGAACATCCGCCGGCGCTGGTCGCAAAGGCGCTTGCGCTGACCAAAATGGAATAATGGAATAACGCCTGTTCGCGTGAAGGAGCAGTCATGTCGGAGACGATCTATCTCGAAGTCGCCGGACGCACGATGGACGTGCTGGTGGCGCTGCCGCCTGGCAAGGGACCGTTCCCCGGCGTGCTGTTGATGTTCCACCGCGGCGGCATGGATGACTGCACCGCGCACTATGTCAAGGAACTGCCGAAGGCGGGCTACCTGACCATCGTGCCCAATTTTTATCATCACTGTCCGAAGGACGTGCCGCTGCACGACTGCAAACAGTTCCTCAAGGATACCGAGGTGACCGCCGAGATCGCGGCCAGCGCGGACTACGCGCTCGGACGGCCCGATCTTGATCGCAGCCGCTTCTTCATCATGGGGCATTGCATGGGCGGGCGTCTCACCTTCCTGGGCGCCGCCACCAAACCGGTGTTCACGGCTGCCGTCGCCTATTACGGCGGTGGAATGATGACCCATTGGGGCGAGGGTATGCCGACGCCGTTTGATCTGATCGGCAACATCAAGTGCCCGGTTTACGGCTTCTTCGGAAATCTCGACAAGAACCCGTCACCCGCCGATGCGGACAAGTTCGAGGCCACTCTCAAGCGCCACAACATTCCGTGCGTGTTCCATCGTTATCCGGATGCCGATCACGGCTTCCAGAATCCGGCACGCGCGCATCCGCGCTCCCCGGAGGAACTCAGGATCGCCGACCAAGCCTGGGCGACGATGTTGAACCTGATGGAGAAAAACCACCCGGCGCGCGCGGTCGCGGGCGCCGTCCGCGAACCGGCGCGGCCGGGATTGTGAAATCAGGCAATCCTCCCGGGCGAACGGCTTGGAATTCGGTCGACGTGCCGTGATGCCACAGCGGAACTTTTAGACAACGGGAAGTCGGGGCCGCACCTCGTCCAAAACGACGCGAGCACTTCGTTTGCCTTCCGATGCAGGGGACCCGGCCGAGTCCGGGTTCCACTCATCGCAAGACAGCGACCGCGATTGAACCGCGGCCAGAACCCTGGCGACTAAAGTCGTAGATGAAGCAGTTGGCGCGCTTGCGTGCAGCTTCGTGTTCGATGGTCGCTAGATGGAGGACCCCATGGCGCCGAAGATCAAACTTTCAGGGTTTAGCAACTTCGATATCACGCCATTCGGCACGTTCGTGCGCGTGAGATTCAATTCTACGTATCCCGTAGTTCCTGTCGTTTCGGTCGGCCTCGGCAAGCCGACAAAGAAGACTGCCACCGGTCTTGATTTCGAGAAGACCCAGCTCGTCAGTGCTACGTTTCCACTGTTTGCAGGACCTCAAACAGTGCACGAGGTGATCGTCACGCCAATTCCGCCAAACTCGGAGCTCTTCCTGTTGTTCAAGGGAAAGGATCACCTCTATTCCATCAGGAAATTCAGGTCGAAGCGCCGCCGGCTTGACGTCCACTTCGGGACCATCCTGATGAACGACGACAGCGACGATCTGGGCGACGGCGAATTCAAGTTCGGATTTTTCGTAGACAACAACAACAAGCCACAAGGGAAATCATTGCGATTTCCCGGCGATGGCAGCGAAATCAGCATTGGAACAGGCAAGACGAAAACAATCGACGTCAACGCTACCGTCTTTGATTCCGACTTCGTGACGCTTTCGACCACCGGTGTCGACAACGACGACGACCCGTCGCCGTTCAGTCTCGACACCGAGGGGATCGTGTCGGCAACGAACCCGAATGCGGAGAGCGGCTCCAACGGAGCCTGGGAGTGGGTCTCTGGCACACAAACGGTGCTGGTCGACTTTACGGGAGAAGAAGAAGCCAAAACCGTTCCGTTCATCATCAACGCGAAGTCCCATAACGTCGACTTGCATTTTCAAGTGACGGGGACAGTCAAGATCTCGTACGTGTGAGGACGTGGCTGAGGCGCAACTCGCCTCATCGCAAGGACGGGGCCACTTCCACTTTTAGCCCGAAGCGGACATTGCGAGCTGGCCGCATCACGTCTGCTTCGGGTCAAAGCGGACTCATATGGAAATCAGGTGGGCACAAATGCGAAGCGAATGATTACGTCTTTACTGCAGACGAATTGAAATATAGTACTCCTGTGACGACGAGCGGCGGATTTAACAACCGGTTCGCGCGCGAAGTAGTTTTAGCCCGAAATGTTGCTACCCCCGCGGCAAAACTGCGGGCGCGATCGGTGCCCGCAGATTTTTGGCGCCTGTGAGGTGAGACCATCATGAAAGTCCCACGCCGGAGTTTCTTGCATCTGGCCACAGGCGCTGTCGCGCTGCCGGCCGTCTCGTGCGTTGCCTGGGCGCAGGCCTATCCCGCGCGGCCGGTGCGCATGATCGTTCCCTTCGCTCCCGGTGGCCAGAACGACGCGATCGGTCGCCTCATCGCGCAAAAGCTGTCCGAGCATTTCGGAAAGCAATACATCATCGAGAACGTGGGCGGCGGGGGCGGCGCTGTTGGCACCGGCCGCGCCGCACAAGCCGGTCATGATGGCTATACTCTGCTCGTGATGGATACCGGGTTCGTGATCAATCCTCACGTATATCCCAAGGTGCCGTACAATCCCTTCAAGGACTTCGATCCGGTCTCCATCGCGGTCACGACCACCCAGGTGCTCACGGTGACCCCCTCGTTGCCGGTTCAGACCGTCAGGGAGCTCGTCGACCTCGTAAAAGCAAATCCAGGCGAATACAGCTACGCGTCGCCCGGCATTGGGACGCCCGGACACATGACGGCCGAGCTGTTTCGCCTCTCGCTCGGACTCGATCTTGTGCGCGTACCTTTCAACGGCGCCGGCCCGGCGGTGGCGTCCACCATCGGCGGGCATACGCCAATTGCCTTCGGTTCGCCGGCTTCGAGTGTCGCGCAGGTCAAAGACGGGAAGCTGCGCGGGTTGGCGGTGGCGAGCGGAAAACGGTTGTTGGCGCTCCCCGACGTTCCCACTATGGCGCAAGCCGGATTTGCAGATATCGAAGTCGAGTTTTGGATCGGAATTTTTGCCCCGGCGGGCACGCCGACTGACATTATTGCTCTGCTCAATCGGGAAATTGACAATGTCGTCGCGCTGCACGACGTGCGGCAGCGATTGGACGCCCCCGGGTTCGAGCCGGCCGCGATCAAGCTGGTGGACTCCGCCGCGAAGCTCAGGAGCGAAAGCGCGAAATGGGCCAAAGTTGTTCAAGCGGCGGGCATTAAGGTCGAATAGCGCCGCATGCCCCGCCGCAACGTCAGAGCTGCACGCCGATTTTGCGGTCCAGCGAATACGGCCCGCCGCCGCGCAGCGAGATCGCAAAGCACACCAAGCCCCATAGCAGCGTGTATTCGTAGCCGCGTTGGAGCCACGCGAAGCCGGTCTTCCAATAGAGCGAGGTGATGATCAGCATTTCGATCGCAGCGGCCGCGGCCCAGAAGCGCGTGAACAGGCCTAGCATGATGCATATTCCGCCGAAGAACTCTATCGACAACGCAGCCCAAACCCACGGCAGCGCCGGGTCGAAGCCGGATTGGACGAATGCTTTGATGTAGGCCGACGGCCCGCGCGATACCTTGCCCCAGCCGTGCACCGCGAGATTCCAGCCGCATGCCATGCGGATGACCAACCATGACAGCGGAACCGCGCGATCGTAGAATGGTTTTAGAAACGGCAGCAGCAGTCTTGGCTCGGGCTGCGTGTCGGCCATGGTCGTCCCCCCGGTGAATTGCTTTTTTTGATCGCCCTTGTCCGACAGTCCTCCAATGAATTCTGGAACGGAGTGGACGATAGCAGACGGCGGGATTTTCGGGAACCATAGGCGCAACGATGGTTCGCCCACACGGTTTGCAGTCACCCTGCAAACACGTGTAAGACCGGTAAGACAGTAAGAAAAAATCGATATGATGCTGAACTGCAACGATAATTGTGAGAATTCCGGCATCTTACGCGCGAGGGCGTCAGATGTAAGATTGTCAGCTGTTTGGTGTCCGCGCGCAGTCGGATGAAACAAGACGTAACCGCCCCTACCCCCCGTCATCGCGCGTTCGCCGCGCTGCGCCAGCCCGGCTATGGCGCCTATCTTGCCGGCACCATGGTGGCGATGATGGCGGACTCGATCGAGCACGTCATCAGCTACTGGATGATCTACGAAAAATTCCGCTCGCCGGCGCTTGCCGGCTATGCGGTGATCTCGCACTGGCTGCCGTTCCTCTTGTTTTCGATCTGGTCGGGCGCGCTCGCCGACCGCTTCGACACCCGCCGCATCATCCAGTTCGGCATGCTGTTGTTCATGCTCTGCTCGCTCGGCTGGGGCGTGCTGTTCGCAACCGACACGCTGCTGGTCTGGCACGCCGTGGTGCTGTTCACGATCCACGGCATGGCCGGCGTGTTCTGGGCGCCGGCGTCGCAACTCCTGGTCCACGACATCGCCGGCCGCGACAATCTTCACAGCGCGGTGCGGTTGATGGCGATGGCGCGCACGCTCGGGCTCCTGGGTGGTCCGGCGGTCGGCGGGGCGATGCTGCTCGCGTTCGGCCCATCGCTCGGCATGCTGATCAATGTCCTGATCTACGTGCCGCTGACCTGGTGGCTGTGGAAGGCGCCGTTCGGGCCGGCGTTCGCGAAGGAGCCGCGGTTGTCGCCGAAGGTCGAGGGCGGCTTCGCCGGCGTGCTCGCGACCGCGCGCGGCATCGCCGGCAACCGCGTCGTGGTGTCGATGACGCTGCTCGCGGCCGCGTCGTCGTTCGTGATCGGCAATGCCTACCAGGCGCAGATGCCCGAATTCGCCGCCGATCTCGGCCACGACCATGCCGATTTCCACTACAGCATGCTGCTCGCCGCGAATGCCGCCGGGGCGCTCGCGGCCGGGCTGATCCTCGAAACCTATGGGTTTTTGCAGGCGCGGCCGAAAATGGCGGTGGTGCTGGTCATCCTGTGGGCGGTGTGTATCGGCGGCTTCGCGGTGTCGGAGATTTACGCACTGTCGATCGCGCTGCTGGTCGCCGCCGGCTTCCTCAATCTCGCTTTCAGCGCGATGGCGCAGACGCTGGTGCAGCTGCATGCGCCGCCCCACATCCGCGGCCGCGTGCTCGGCCTCTACAACATGTGCTTCCACGGCATGCGCGCATTCTCGGGCGTCACCGTCGGGATGGCCGGCAGCCTGATCGGCGTGCACCGGTCGCTGGCGCTGAGCGCGGCGCTGATGCTGGTGGTCGCCTTCGGCCTGCTCGCTTTCGAGATGCGGCCGCGCGCGCCGGAACCGGCGAAGTGACGGTTTCGCGCGGCTGGGAAATCGGGCACAATGCGCCGCATCCAATAACCAAATCCGGCCGTCCGGCAGGGAGAAACGAATGTTCTCAAAGATCAATCACGTCGCCATCGTCAGCGAAAACTACGCCCAGCTGGCGCAGTTCTACATTGCGGCGTTCGGCATGCAGACCTCGGACAAGACCCGGCCGGGTCGGGCGGTCACGGTGCGCGACGGTTATGTGGGCCTGAACATCAACCCGCGCCGGGCCGGACGCTCCGCCGGTCTCGACCATTTCGGCATCCAGGTCGAGGACACCGAAACCTGCTTCGACCGCATGCGCAAGAACTATCCGACTGTGAAATGGCTCAAGCGTCCGTCCACGCGTCCGTTCGCCGGCATCAGCACGCACGATCCCGACGGCAACATGTTCGACATTTCGCAGAAGGACATGGCGAACCGCACCTCGGTCTATGTCGAGAACGACGGCAAGGCCAACCCGCGCCACATCAACCACGTGGCGCTGCGCACGATGAATCCCGACGACATGGCGGAGTTCTATCGCGACGTGTTCGAGCTCGCGCCGTCGAACGTCAAGACGCGCGCCGACGATCCGAACCATTACCTGACCGACGGTCACATGACGCTGGTGATCATGCCCTGGGACATCACCGATTATGACGGGACCGGCATCATCACCGTCGGCATGGATCACATCGGCTTCAAGGTCGAGAGCGTCGAGGCGTTCAAGGCCGACGTCGAGCGCATTGCCGGCGACAATCCGCGCCTTGCGCCGGCCCCGGTCCATACCGGAAAAGAGGGTGAGGCGCTCGACAAGCTGTTCGCGCGCAGCTGCGCCATGGGGCAGCATCGGCTGGCGGACCCCGATGGCATCCTGATCGACGTGATGCAGGACTAGGGCGGGGAAGGAATGCAGAGCGAGGCGAGCATGTGGCGCAGGATTGCGGCTCCTCTGGCAGCGCTCGCGTTTTGGTCCGGCGCCGCCTCCGCCGATCCGGTCGCCGATTTCTACAAGGGCCGCAGCATCAACTGGATCCTGAGCGCTGGGGCCGGCGGCGGCTATGCCACCTATGCGCACGCCTTCGCGCCGTTCCTGAGCGCGCACATTCCCGGCAGGCCGCACATCGTCGTGCAGAGCATGCCCGGCGCCGGCGGGATCAGGGCGATGATCTATCTCAATTCGGTCGCGCCCAAGGACGGCACCACGATCGGGCTGGTGCATTCGAGCGTGCCGTTCGCGCCGCTTTATGGAACGCGTGGGGCGAATTTCGATCCGCGGCAGATGCACTGGATCGGCAGCATCACGTCGGCCTTCGGCATCTGCGTGGCCTGGGCCAAGTCCGGAATCGCCCGCTGGGAGGACATGTTCGAGCGCGAGTTCATCGTCGGCGGCACTGGCGCCGGCTCGCAGATGGAAACCATGCCGGCGATGCTCAAGCAATTGTTCGGCGCCAAGGTCAGGATCGTATCGGGCTACAAGGGCGGCAACGACGTCTATCTCGCCATGGAACGCGGCGAGGTGCACGGCCGCTGCGGCGGGCTCGTTTCGTCGATCAAGGCGACCCGGCCGGACTGGTTCCCGGAGAAAAAGATCACGGTACCGATCCAGATCGCATTGCAGCGCGATCCGGAATTCCCCGACAGCCCGGCGGTGATCGAATTCGTCAAGGACGAACGGACCCGGCAAATCCTTGAACTGATCCTGTCGCCGTTCGAGATGGACCGGCCGATTCTGGCGCCGCGCGGCACGCCGGTCGAGCGCGTCGCGGCGTTGCGCAAGGCCTTCAGCGCGGCGATGCGCGACCCCGGCTTCATCGCGGAAGCGCAGAGGCAGAACATCGAGATCAAGGAAATCTCCGGCGAGCGCGTGACCGAGGTGATCCGCCGCGCCTATGGGATGCCGCCCGAGGTGATCAAAGCCGCAAACGAGGCCATGAGCCTCACCGGGACGACGCAGTAGCGCGTGGTGCTGGAATCGGGGCTTCCGCCGGCCTCGGAATGACGGCCGGCTGACCGGCCGTCCCGCCACATTCCCCGTCCTTGTGCGGGGAGTCCGCACCCTCTAAGATTCAGCCCTGCTGCTGCCCGTCTCCCGGCTGCTTCGGGTCAGGAACACAAGTAAAATCAATAGCTTGTGCCGCTCGATGGCGCTCGGGCAGGGGGCAGGTGCAACGGTAATGCAATGCCTGGGTTGGGTTCAGTCCGGTAGGTCGACAGTGCGTTATGTATCCACCCGCGGCGAGGCTCCGCCGCTCGGTTTCGTCGATGTGACGCTCGCGGGGCTCGCCCGCGACGGCGGTCTCTATGTGCCGGAATCCTGGCCGCGGCTTGAGGCGCGCGACATCGCGGCATTGGCCGGGCGGCCCTACGCCGAGGTGGCGGTCGAGGTCATCCGCCCCTTCGTTGGCGACGCCGTTGCGGAGCATGACCTCGCCCGCATGGCGCGCGAGGCCTACGGCAGCTTCCGCCACCCGGCGGTGGCGCCGCTTTCGCAGTATGGCGTCAATGATTTCATGCTGGAACTCTTTCACGGTCCGACGCTCGCCTTCAAGGATCTGGCGATGCAGCTCCTGGGCCGGCTGATGGATCATGTTCTCAGCGCGCGCGGCGAGCGCACCACGGTCGTGGTGGCGACCTCCGGCGACACCGGCGGGGCGGCGGTCGAGGCGTTCCGCGGACGCAACCGCACCGATGTCTTCGTGCTGTTCCCGCACGGACGCATCTCGGACGTGCAGCGGCGCATGATGACCACCGCGGAGAACGACAACGTCCACGCACTCGCTATCGAGGGCACCTTCGACGACTGCCAGGCGATCGTAAAGGGACTGTTCAACCACCACGGCTTCCGCGACCGGGTGTCGCTCTCCGGCGTCAACTCGATCAACTGGGCGCGGATCGTGGCGCAGGCGGTCTACTACTTCACCGCCGCGGTCGCGCTCGGCGCGCCGCATCGCAAGCTCGCCGTCACCGTGCCGACCGGGAATTTCGGCGACGTCTATGCCGGCTACGTCGCCATGCGCATGGGCCTGCCGATCGACCGGCTGGTGATCGCCACCAACGTCAACGACATCCTGGCGCGCACCCTCGCCACCGGCTCCTACGAGATGCGCGACGTGGTGGCGACCACGTCGCCGTCGATGGACATCCAGGTCGCCTCGAATTTCGAGCGCATCCTGTTCGAGGCTGGCGGCCGCGACGACAAATCAATCCGGGCGATGATGGGCTCGCTGGGGCAGTCGCGGCGTTTTGCGCTGCCCGGCCAATCCTTGTCGGTGCTGCGCGGCCTGTTCTCCGCCAACCGCGCCGATGAGCAGGAGACTGCGGCGGCGATCCGTACCTTGTTGCGCGAGACCGGCCGTTTCATCGATCCGCATACCGCCGTCGGCGTGGCCGTCGCGGAAAAGGAAGCGCGCGACCCCGGGATGCCGATGGTCGTGCTTTCGACCGCGCATGCCGCCAAATTCCCGGATGCCGTGGAGGCGGCCTGCGGCCAGCGTCCGCCATTGCCGGAATGGTTGGGCGACATAGATGCCCGCCCCGAACGCGTCACGACGCTGCCCGTCGATCAGGCAGCGGTCGAACGCCATATCCTGTCCTCAAGTCGCGCCGCACGCGAAGGAGCCGCCGCATGAGCGTCGAAATCACGCGCCTACCCTCGGGTCTGACCGTCGTGACCGACGCGATGCCGCATCTGGAGTCCGCCTCGCTCGGCGTCTGGGTCGGCTCCGGTAGCCGCGACGAACGGGCGGACGAGCACGGCATTTCGCATCTGCTCGAGCACATGGCGTTCAAGGGCACCAAGCGGCGCACCGCCCGGCAGATCGCCGAGGAGGTGGAGGCGGTCGGCGGCGATCTCAATGCCGCGACCAGCGTCGAGTCGACGGCATATTACGCGCGCGTGCTGCGCGCCGACGTACCGCTCGCGGTCGACGTGCTGTCCGACATCCTGTCGAATCCGACCTTCGATCCGGAGGAATTGCAGCGCGAGCAGAACGTCATCGTGCAGGAGATCGGCGCGGCTGAGGACGCGCCCGACGACCTCGTCTTCGACAAGCTGCAGGAAACCGCGTTTCCCAACCAACCGGTAGGCCGTTCGATCCTCGGTACCCGCGAGACCGTGCGGTCCTTCGACCGCAAGCGGCTCGCCGCTTATCTCGGGCGCCACTACCGCGCACCCGACATGGTGGTGGCGGCCGCCGGCGCGATCGATCACGACGCATTGGTCGAGCAGGTCGAAAAGCAGTTCGCGAGCTTCAGCGGGCCGGGAGCGCCGATGCCTGAGCCGGCTCACTTCAGCGGAGGCACCTATATCGAGATGCGCGATCTCGAGCAGGTGCATGTGGCGCTGGCGATGCACGGCTTGCCGCAGCGCGATCCCAATCTCTTCAGCATGCAGGTCTTCACCAGCGTGCTGGGCGGTGGCATGTCGTCCCGCCTATTCCAGGAGGTCCGCGAGATTCGCGGGCTGTGCTACGCGATCTACGCGTTTCACGCGCCCTATTCAGACACCGGCATGTTCGGCCTTTATGCCGGCACTGACGCCGCCGACCTGCCGGAACTGATGCGCGTGGTGGTGGCCGAGATCGCGAACGCCGCCGAGACCGTGACCGAGGTCGAGGTGGCGCGCGCCAAGGCGCAGATGAAGGCAGGTCTGCTGATGGCGCTCGAGAGTTCCGGTGCACGCGCCGAGCAGCTCGCGCGGCAGATGTTCGCATGGGGTCGCCCGATGCCGTTGGCCGAACTGGTGGCGAAGATCGAAGCCGTGACCGTCGAGAGCGCCCGCGCTGCCGGACGGGCGCTGATTGCGCGCGGACGGCCGGCGATCGCGGCGCTGGGCCCGGGTTCCGGCCTTGAAAGCGCGGCGTCGATCGTCGACAGTCTCGTCCCGCGAGCAGCGTGACAACGGACGACCGATGACGGACGGACGACAGAAAACGATAACGCGTGCGGCGGTTCAGACGTTCGCCACAGTTGGCGGCCAGGTTGGGAGCGAACTTCTGCACCAAAGCCACACTCGCGGGTCATAATTGCTGGTGTCCCTTTAAATCCGAAGTTCACAGCAGCATTTGCATCACGGTTGTGCGAACTTCAAATTCGGGACACCAGCTCGTCTTTCGTCCGCTGCCGCCTGTCCTATGTCGGCTGAATCCATGGCGTTCTTCCGCAGCGTCAGCTTTTCTGAAACATTGCCCGCGATCGTCGGCGACTCGGTGCTGCTGCGCGCGCCGCAGATGGCGGATCATGCGGAGTGGTCGACGTTGCGGGCGGCGAGCCGCAATTTCCTCACGCCCTGGGAGCCAACCTGGCCGGCCGACGACTTGACCCGCGCCGCCTTCCGCCGGCGGATCCGGCGCTACGCCGAGGACCAGCGCGGCGATCTCGCTTATCCCTTTTTCATATTCCGCAAGAGCGACAGCGTCCTGGTCGGCGGGCTCACGCTGGCGAACATCCGGCGCGGCTGCGCCCAAGCTGCGAGCCTGGGGTACTGGATGGGGGCGTCCTACGCGCGGCAGGGCCACATGACCGCCGCGGTCAATACCGTCCTGCCGTTCGCGTTCGGCACGCTGCGCTTGCACCGCGTAGAGGCGGCCTGCATTCCGGGCAATGAGGCGTCGATCCGCCTGCTGGAGAACACGGGTTTCCAGCGCGAAGGCTTTGCCCGGCAATACCTTTGCATCGACGGGATCTGGCAGGATCACATCTTGTTCGCCCGTCTGCGGGACGATCCGTCGCCTTAACCAGGCCGATGGCGGGCCTTGGGTCCGCCACGGTTGGCCTGCTATAACGCCGGTGTGGCGGTTCAGAAGTCCGCAACACTGTTGCAGCGAGTCCCGAATTGCGGACTTCTGAACCTGAGCCAAGCTGGACTCAATGAGTTACTGGTGTTCTCCGATTCCGAATTCGTATAGCAGGCCGCCGAAAGACCGTACGAACTTCGGATCGGGACACTAGACGAGGGGATCCTTTGTCAAAGCCGAGTATCGTGATGCGGATCGCGGGCCCGAAGGATCGTTTGCGCGGCGCAGTCCGCCTTGCGACTGCGCTCAGCATCGGCGCCATCGCGGCAGGTTGCTCGGGCAGTCTGCCGTCGCTCAGCGGCAGCCTGCCGAGCTGGTTCTCGGCGCCCAGCAGCTCCGCCACGCAAGCCCAGGCCTCGGCGCCGGGCATATCGCTGGAGAATGACTGCCCCGCGGTCGATATCCGGACCGGTGCGGGCACGCTTGCGGTCGCGGCCAAATCCCAGGAAGCGACCGCGAACGACCTACGCTACCAACTGACGTTCCTGGAACTGGCGCGCCAATGCTTCGTCGATGGCGGTACTCTGCGGATCCGGGTCGGCGTGCAGGGTCGCGCCGTCGTCGGCCCCGCTGGCGCGCCGCCGCAGATCGCAGCGCCGATCCGCTATGCGGTCGTGCACGAAGGCGTCCAGCCCAAGACCATCGTGACCAAGTTCAGGCGCGTCCCGGTGGCGCTCGGATCCGGCAACCCCGTCTTTACAGACATCGAGGAAGATCTGAGCTTCCCGATGCCGCCGTTCGCCGATTTGCAGAGGTACGTCGTCTATGTCGGCTTCGACGAGGCCGGCGACCGGCAGCAGCCACAGGCCAAGAAGAAAGCGCCGCCGAAGGCGCAGCCGAAGCCCCAGAAGAAGCTTGAGCGCTCGGTCGCGCCGGAGTTCGCGCGCTGATCGCGACTACCCTATCCGTCGCGTCATGCCCGCGACAAGCGCGGGCATGACGTAGAGGGAGAAACTTTCGGTATCAGTTCAGCTTCGTCTTCACTTCCGCAATGCCCTTGCCGATCAGGTCGTCGGCGAGCTTGCCCTTGACGGTTTCGGTCAGGACCCGTTCGGCGGCGGCGACCGCGGCTTCGGCGGCGGCGTTGCGCACGTCGGCGACCGCCTGCGCCTCGGCTTGCGCGATCTTGGTCTCGGCAAGCTTGGTGCGGCGCGCGAGGAATTCCTCGGACTTGGTCTTGGCCTCGACGGCGAGCCGCTCGGCTTCCGCCTTGGCGCCCTCGATGATGTCGGCCGCCTCGCGCTCGGCCTCGCCCCTCTTGCGCTCATATTCGGCGAGCAGCGCCCGCGCCTCTTCCTTGAGGCGACGGGCCTCGTCGAGCTCCGCCTTGATGCGCGCGCTACGCTGGTCGAGCGCGTCGAGGATCACCTTGTGGGCGCCGAAATAGACCAGCACGCCGATGAAGATGACGAAGGAAACGGCGACCCAGAATTCGGCGGTGAACATCGTTCCGATCCTCAGCCCTTCAACGTGCCGGCAACGGCCTTTGCGACGTCGCCGCGTGGCGGGGCATTGCCGATGAGGCGCTCGACAATCGCCGCCGCGGTCTCGATGGCGATGTCCTGGACATTGGCCATCGCAGCGGTCCGCCGCGTGGCGATCGCCTGCTCGGCCTCGGCGATGCGGGTGTTGAGCGCCGCGTCGAGTTCCTTGCGGGCGGCCTTAGCCTCGGCCGCGTATTTTTCGCGCGCCTCGTTGGCGAGCGCTTGGGCACGGCCGCGCGCATCCGCGAGCGCCTTCTCATAGGCCGCGATGGCGGCGTCCGAAGAGTCCTTCAGCCGTTTGGCCTCGTCGAGATCACCTTCGACACTCTGACGGCGCGCGTCCATGATGGCGCCGACGCGCGGCAAGGCGATCCGCGACATCAAGAGGTAGAGCAGCGCGAAGATCAGCACCAGCCAGACCAACTGGGAGGCGAAGGTCTCCGGATTAAAAGGAGGAAATCCCTTGCCGTGCTCCGACGCCGGAATGTGCTCCGTCGTGGCGATCTTCTTTGCGCTCTTCTCAGCCATCATCAACCCACAAGCGCGCGCCTGCTTGCACCGGCGTCGCTTGCGGCTCCAGGTCCTTACAGGGCGAATAGTAACAGCAGCGCGATCAGCAGCGAGAAGATGCCGAGCGCCTCGGTCACCGCGAAGCCGAAGATCAGGTTGCCGAACTGGCCCTGCGCGGCCGACGGATTGCGCAGCGCGGCGGCCAGGTAATGTCCGAAGATGGTGCCGACGCCGACGCCGGCGCCGCCCATGCCGATACAAGCAATGCCGGCACCAATGAACTTTGCGGCGGTCGGATCCATGAGAAAGCTCCTTTTCGACAGTTGTTCGGGTCAGTGGCCCGGGTGAATTGCATCATTGAGATAGATGCAGGTGAGGATGGCGAACACGTAAGCCTGCAAGAAGGCCACGAGAAGTTCGAGCGCGGTCAGTGCCACGGTCAGACCAAGCGGCAGCACCGCACCTATCCAGCCAAGAAAGCCGGCAGCGCCGAGCATGGTGATGAAACCGGCGAACACCTTGAGTGTGATGTGCCCTGCAAGCATGTTGGCGAACAGCCGCACGCTGTGCGAGATCGGGCGCGAGATGAAGGACAAGACTTCGATGAAAGTCACCAGCGGCAGGATCACGATCGGGATGCCGCTCGGCACGAACAGCTTGAAGAAGCGCAGCCCGTTGCGCTTGAAGCCGTAGATGATGACGGTCAGAAACACCAGCAGTGCCAGCGAGACGGTGATGACGATGTGGCTGGTCACGGTGAAGGCGTAGGGGATCAGCCCGATCAGGTTGACCGACAGGATGAACATGAACAGCGTGAACACCAGCGGGAAGAACTTCATCCCCTCGGAGCCGGCGCTCTGCCGTAGCGTGTTGGCGATGAACTCGTAGGATATTTCGGCGACTGACTGCATGCGCCCGGGAACCAGCGCCCGCGAGGCGGTGGCGCCGATCATCAGCGCGGAAATCGACACCAGCGCGATCACCATGAAGAGCGCGGAATTGGTGAAGGCGATGTCGTGGCCGCCAATACGCGTCAGCACGAAGAAATTTTTGATCTCGAACTGGTGGATTGGGTCCATATCCGCCTTCAAACGTCCGTCTCAAGTCGGCCACCCGCGCGGGCGGCCTTCGTCTATCTCGAACCCGGTGGGTCCAGCCTGTTCGGCTGCACCACGCCCGCTGCCCGCATCACGTTGAGAACCCCCGCGGCGAAGCCAAGCAGCAGAAACACGATCATCCCCAACGGCGAAATCCCGAGCCACCGGTCGAGCAGCCAGCCGATGCCAGCACCCACCAGGACGCCCGCGACGAGTTCGACCGAAAGCCGGAAGCCTCGGGCGATCGCCGACGGATCGGAGGTCGGAGGTTCGCCGGGCTGACTGTCGGAGGGACGGCCGCGGTTCAAATTGCCGAGCCGTTCGCCGAGACGCTGGAACCGCGCGGAGAGCGCGGCCTCGTCGGTCGGCGGAAGCTTGCGATCGTCGTTGTCGCGCGCGTCGTCGGCCATGCTTTCGACACCCGCAAACCGTACGGAGAGATCACGGCAGTTCCGCCGCCCTGGAGGCCGCGCGGACCATACTGATCGGGTCTGGTCAAGTCAAGAAAAGCGGAACCCCGGCTAACCGACTGAAAAGGCGTTTGGATCGACGATTTTCTTGCAGCGCGAACGGCGCCGAAAGCGCGTCGCCGGGCGTTTTCAAATGAGCCCATGCCGTGCTTCGGCGCGACACCGTCGCGGTTCTGCGGCGGTGTCTGAAATGGTAACATCGTTTGGTCGCGTTCGTGCGGTCCGCGGCTGCGGAACAAGGAGTTCAGCATGATCCGGTGGCGCCTGCTGGCCATCTTCGTGGTCGCCGGTTCGGCGCTGGCGGCGCCGGTCGCGGATGCGCAGCCGTCATCGCCCGAAAGCGGCGACGGACGTTTCACGTTCCATCGCGCCGACGACGGCTACCTGCGGCTCGACGGCCGCTCCGGCCAGGTGTCGATGTGCACTCGCCGCACCAGCGGCTGGCAATGCCAGCTCGTGCCCGATGAGCGCACCGCGCTCGAGGCCGAGATCGCCCGCCTGCAAAGCGACAATGCCGTACTCAAGAAGGAGCTGCTGACCCGCAGCCTGCCGCTTCCAAACGGCATGAGTCCGGATCAACCGGGTCCCAAGTCCAATGTCCAGCGTCCGCAACTACCGGACGACGCCGAGCTCAACCGGATCATGAGCGTCCTCGAACGAGTGTGGCGCCGCCTGGTTGAGATGATTGCGAGCGTGCAGCGCGATCTCCAGAAGCGCATCTGACGTGGCGGTCGTGAATCGATTGTCCGCGATCAACGGCGTGACGCCGCAACTCATCGCCACCGCCACGCTCACAATCGACACCACCGGGCCGGGATTTTTCGAGTTCACCGGCGACGCGGCGCGCTTCCTCACCGAGGCGGGCGCGGGCGAGGGTGCATTACTCGCTTACCTTCGCCACACGTCGGCGTCGCTGGTCATCCAGGAGAACGCCGATTCCGACGTGCAGACCGACCTCGTGACCGCGCTCGACCGGCTTGCGCCCGCCGATGCCGGCTGGGTGCACGATACCGAGGGGCCGGATGACATGCCGGCGCACGTCAAGTCCATGGTCAACGGCGTCTCGCTTCATATTCCGGTCGTCGGCGGCCGGCTCGCGGTCGGAACCTGGCAGGGTCTCTATCTCGCCGAGCACCGCGCCGATCCCCATCGGCGCGAGATCGTGCTGCAATTCATTGGCAGCCGGCGCTGACCGGCATTATCTCGGCCCGCCCTTCGCCATCTTGCGGCGGCTCGAATTCGGCGTACGCTGACATCCGGCCGATGCATGCCCGTCGTATGTCTGGAGTTGGGCCGTGGCTCTGATCGACCGCTTTCGTCGCCGCGCCATCCGCGACCATGCCGGAGCCGGCAGCTTTATCGACGAACAATCCTTCCATCTCGCGCAAGCATGCGTACAGGACTATTGCCGGCTGCGCGCCGGTGACAGTGTAGATGCGCTGTTTGCCGACGCAGCGTTCGCTGCGACGCTCGACAAGGCCAGCTGGGAAGCCTATCCGCGCGCGCTGACGATGGTGGGCACGGTGGCGGAGGGCCTGCTGCGACCCTATGCCGGCGAGAATTCGCACGCGGTGTTGTTCGGACTTATCGCAATGATCCTCGACCATTTCGACCGGCGGGCGGTGCCGCCGGCGATCGGCGCCGTCGAGTGGCGCAGGGCGCGCGCCGGTCTCGAGCGCTCGCTCAGCGATCTGGCGCGCCAGCGGCCGAAGACCGCCGAGGCGGTCGCGCAGGAGGATTCAAGCTACTATCTCGCGATCATGCCGCTGCATCCGAAGCTCGGGGCCGACGATTTTCCGGCGTTGCGCAATCAGCTCAAGCTCTCGCTGCTGCAAATTCAGGAGGCCTTCGCGCAACGGGCCAACCTGCTGGCGCTGGCCGGCGAGCTTGCGGGGCGCGTCCCGAAAATCGAGGCCAGCGAGGCGCCGTCGGCCCCGGAGTGACCATTGGCTCGACCCAGGTTCGATGGAGGCTCGCATATACGGCCCGCATTGGTGTCATTTGACGCGTCGCGGCCTGCGCGGCATTGATCGCAGGCGATGCCCTTCGTCATCCCCCCGCGCAACGTCATCCTGCCGCCGGTCGAGACCCTGCTGATCGCCGCGGCCGGCGGCATCACCTTCGCGAAGATCGGGATTCCGGCCGGCATCGTGTCGGGCTCGGTGCTGGCGGTGGCAATCGCCGCGCTCGCCGGCCGCCAGATGCGGGTGCCGACGCCGGTCGCGCGCGTCTGCTTCGTGCTGATCGGCATTCTCCTGGGAGCGATCGTCACCCCCGAAACGCTTCGTGGCATGGCGACCTGGCCGCTCAGCATCGCGGTCCTGGCGGTCGCCACCATCGGCATGATCGCCGCCACCACGTCCTATCTGCGGTTCGTCCACGGCTGGGATTGGGCCTCGGCCTTTCTGGGCGCGTCGCCAGGCGCCATGGCGCAGGTCGTCGCGCTCTCGGCCGAGTTCAAGGCCGACCTGCGCGGGGTGGCGATCGTGCAGGTGATACGGGTGCTGCTCATCATGATCGGGTTGCCGGGCAGCCTGGCGCTGTTTGGGCTGGCTGCCGGCGCCGTGATCGGTGCGCCGGAACCCGCGGGCGGTTCGTCGCTGGTCGAACTGGTGATCCTGGTCGCGGTGTCGACCACGCTGGCGCTCGCCTTGCGCTGGATGAAATTCCCGGGCGGCTTGCTGTTCGGCGCGATGGCGGGCTCCGCCATCCTGCACGGTACCGGATGGGTGCACGCGGTGCTGCCCTGGTGGCTCGGCGGCAGCGCCGTGATCGTGATCGGCGCGGTCGCGGGATCGCGCTTTTCCAACACCAGCTGGCGCACCGTGGTCGACTATCTCGGCGCGGCGCTCGGATCGTTCGCGGTGGCGGTCACGGTGGCGGCGTGCTTCGCCACGCTGGTGATGGTGCTGCTCCCGTTCCGTCCCGCTGACGTGATCATCGCGTTCGCGCCCGGCGCCCAGGACCAGATGATGCTGCTCGCGCTCGCGCTGACGCTCGATCCCGTCTATGTCGGCGCCCATCACCTGTCGCGCTGGCTGATCTGCACCTTCTCGCTCGCGATCTTCGCGAAGTCGCTGACGTTCGGAAAGGGCGAGCCGCCGCCCGAGCAAAAACCCTGGACGCGGCCGGGGCAGGGGATGTCCGACGATTGAGGCATGGTGCTCACTCAGGCTTGACGCCCGCGGTCGTGACCACCTTGGCCCACTTCTCGGTTTCGTCGGCGATCATCTTGCCGAAGGCCGCGCGCGACATCGGCATCAACTGGCTGCCCAGCTCGGCGAGCCGTGCCTTGATCTTGGGATCGTCGAGTGCGGCGTTGATTTCCGCACTCAGCCTGTCGACGACCTCGACCGGCGTGCCCCGCGGGACACCGATCCCGGTCCAGTCGCTCACCTCGTAGCCCGGCAAGTACTCGGCCACGGTCGGGATGTCCGGGACGACCTCCAGCCGTGCCGCGGTGGTCACGCCCAGCGCGCGCAGCCGTCCCGCCTTGAGATGTTCGATCGACGAGATGATCGGGAGAATCATGACCTGGACCTGGCCGCTGATCAGATCGGTCAGCGCCGGCGCCGCGCCGCGATACGGCACGTGCAACATGTCGACGCCGGCCATGAGCTTGAACAGTTCTCCGGCCACGTGGCTGACCGTCCCCGGGCCGCTCGACGCCAGGTTGATCTTGCCGGGATTGGCCTTCGCATAGGCGATGAATTCAGGAATCGATTTGGCGGGGACCGCTGGGTTCACCTCCATCACGCCCGGTCCACGGACAACACTCGCGACCGGTGTGATGTCGCGGATGAAATTGAAGCTGAGCTTGTCGTAGAGCGATGCATTGATCGCATTCGCGGCGGTGATCCAAAGCAGTGTGTGGCCGTCGGGCGTCGAGCGCACGACCGCTTCGGCAGCGATATTGGTGGCGGCGCCCGGCCGGTTCTCGATGACGAACGGCTGGCCGAGCCGGTCCGACAGCCATTGTCCCATCAGCCGCGCGAGCACGTCGCCGACGCCGCCGGCCGGAAAGCCGACGATCAGGCGCACCGGCCGGGTCGGATAAGCCTGCGCGCGCGCGATCCGCGGCATGACCGGCAGCGCGGCAGCGCCAGCTGCCAATTGCAGAAATTGTCGGCGCGGAAGGGTCATGATCCTGTCTCCCTGCAATGCGCTTGGCCTATGAAACACGCGACACCGCTTCACTCGGCCTTGATGTTGGCTGCCTTGATGAGCGGCCACCACTTCTCGACCTCCGCCTTCTGAAACACAGCAAGGGCTTCCGGTGTCTGCTGATCGCGGGGGAATATCTCCTGGCCTATGCCGGCAAGCCGCGTTCGTACCGAGGTATCGGCCAAAGCCGATGCGATTGCAGCATTGAGCTTTGCAGCAACCTCTTTCGGCGCATTCTTCGGAAGAAACGCGGCCTGCCAATTCAATGCATACAACCCGGGCAAGCCGGCGTCGTCGACCGTCGGGATATCGGGCGCCGCCGCCAGCCGGGTTTTCGAGGTCACGGCAAAAGCCTTGATGGTGCCGGCGCGGACTTGCGGCAGCGAATTGGCGGCGGTGTCGATCATAAAGTCGATCTGGCCGCCGACCAGATCCTGCATCGCGGCAGCAAGTCCCACGCGGTAGGGCACGAACCTGAATCGTGTGCCGGTCTCGCGCTGGAAGAAAAGCCCGCCGACGGTCGAAATGCCGCCTGCCCCCGTGGTCCCCTGCGTTGCCTGGTCGGGGTTTGCCTTCAGCCACGCGACGAATTCTTTCAGGTCCTTAGCCGGCAGCGCTTTCTTTCCAACAATCATCAGCGGATCACTGGAGACCAGCGCGACCGGCTCGAAATCCGCGATGAGGTCGTATTGCAGAGCGAACATCGGGCCGTTCAGAACATGCGTGGCCCAATTGCCGAGGACCAACGTGTAACCATCAGGGGCGGCGCGAGCGACGCGGCCAACACCAATGGTGCCGGAGGCGCCGGCGATATTCTCAATGACGACAGGTTGACCGAGCGATGCTCGCATACCCTCGGCCAGAATACGCGCAATGACGTCCGATGGGCCGCCTGCTCCGAATGCGACCACCATCGTCACGGGCCGCGTCGGATAGGATTGCGCCCACGCCATCCGGCTGGCTGCTGCCAGCGTGGCAGCGCCCGCTGCCAGATGCAGGAATTGTCGGCGGGGAAGGGTCATGGCGTTCCTCTTCGGTGTTAGCCGACGTGCTTCCACAGGAACTCAAGCGTACGTCCGAGCGCGATCTGCGCCGAGGCCGGCACATAGTTGGCCCGCGCGTCGCAGTTGAAGCCGTGCTTGCCGGGATAGACGTAGATCGCCACCTCCGGGCGCGCGCGTCTGATCGTCTCGACGTCGCTTAAGGGGATGCTGGCGTCGTTGTCGCCGAAATGCAGCATCAGTGGAATCCTGGGCACTTCGTGCACCCCGCCGACGATCTGGCTGCCGTAGTAGCCGACGGCGCAGACAATATCGGCGAGACGCGTCGCCGCAAAAAATGCCAGCGACCCGCCCCAGCAATAGCCCACGACGCCGACCTTGCCGTGCGGCTTGACGAAATCGATCGCGGCCTTGGCATCCAGGAGGCTCTGCTCGAACGAAATTTTCGCCCGCAGCGCGTGCCCTGCGGCGATGCCTTCCGGATCATAGCCGAATTCGGCGCCGCGTTCGGCGCGGTCCGAGAGGCCGGGAACGATCGCACCGTAACCGAGCGCCGCAAAGCGATCGGCGACGCTGCGGATGTGATCGTTGAGCCCGAAGAACTCCTGCAGGACGAGGAGCTGGCCGCGCGGTGGCCCGTCCGGCGTCGTATGGTAGGCCGGCAGCGTGTGGCCGTCTGCGGCCGTCAGGGTGATGGTTGCCCGCATCGCAATCTCCGGTCCGAGACTACGACGTTTGAGCTTACTCCGCCGCCAGCGCGCGCGGCTTGAGCGGCAGTTCGAGCCGCTCCCAGACGTCGACCAGCGCTTCCGCCAGCGCGTCGATCAGCGCGTCCTCGTGGTAGGGCGAGGGCGTGATGCGCAGCCGCTCGGTGCCCTTGGGCACGGTCGGATAGTTGATCGGCTGGATGTAGATGCCGTGCTCGGCCAGCAGGATGTCGGTCGCTTCCTTGCACTTCTCCGGATCGCCGACGAACACCGGCACGATGTGGGTGTCGTTCATCATCACCGGGAGGCCGGCGGCGGCGAGCACCGCCTTCACGCGCGCGGCGCGCTCTTGGTGGCGCTCGCGTTCGTAGCTCGACGCCTTGAGGTGGCGGATCGCGGCGGTGGCGGCGGCGCAGATCGCCGGCGGCAGCGCGGTGGTGAAGATGAAGCCGGGCGCGTAGCTGCGCACCGCGTCGATCAGCGACGCGTTGGCGGCGATATAGCCGCCGAGGCAGCCGAACGCCTTGGCGAGCGTGCCTTCGAGCACATCGACCCGTTCCATCGCGCCCTGCGGCTCGCCGCCTGGCCGCCGCCGCGCGGGCCGTACATGCCGACCGCGTGCACCTCGTCGGCATAGGTCATGGCGCCGTAGCGCTCCGCGAGATCGCAGATCGCGTTCACCGGCGCGACGTCGCCGTCCATGGAATAGAGCGTCTCGAACACGATCAGCTTCGGTCGCCTGGGATCGGCGGCGCGCAGCAGCTCCTCGAGATGCGCCATGTCGTTGTGGCGGAAGATCTGCTTCTCGCAATGCGCCTGCCGGATGCCCTCGATCATCGAATTGTGGTTGAAGGCGTCGGACAGGATCAGGCAGCCCGGCATCAGCCGGGCCAAGGTCGAGATGCCGGTCTCGTTGGAGATATAGCCCGAGGTGAAGATCAGCGCGGCGTCCTTGCGGTGGAGGTCGGCGAGTTCCCGCTCCAGTTCGACCAGCGGATGGTTGGTGCCGGCGATGTTCCGGGTCCCGCCGGCGCCGGTGCCCATCCGGGTCGCGGTCTCGACCATGGCGCCGATCACCTTGGGGTGCTGGCCCATGCCGAGATAGTCGTTGGAACACCACACGATAACGTCGCGGGGCCCGGCGGGCGAATGCCACACGGCGCGGGGGAAGCGCCCGGCCAGCCGCTCAAGATCGGCAAAAACCCGATACCGCCGCTCTTCCCGCAAGCGGGCCAGAGCATCGCTGAAGAACACGTCGTAGTTCATGGACAGCCTTCCCGACTTGCGCGCAGATTGCTTGTTATCTGTGTCCAGTCGTCCCTTTTTAGAAGGGTTCCAGCCGGTTTGTCGAGGCGGTTAAGGTGTGCACCTTGGTAGGGGGGTCGAACGGCTGAGGGTGCTTGCCTTGCCGGCCGGGGTTTGGTCTAGCTCGGGCGCGGGAGAATTCAGATGGCGGAGCGCGGGACCGGCCTCAAACACGGCCTCACCAACTACGGCGACCGGGATTTTTCGCTGTATCTGCGCCGCTCTTTCGCGCGCTCGATGGGCTATTCGCGCGAGATGCTGGAACGGCCGGTCGTCGGCATCGCCAACACCGCCTCGGGGTTCAATAACTGTCACCGGCATTTTCCGGAGCTGCTCGAAGCGGTGAAGCGCGGCGTGCTGGCGGCGGGCGGCTTGCCGATCGAATTCCCGACGGTGTCGCTCGGCGAGGTGTTCCTCAATCCGACCAGCCTGAAATTCCGCAACCTGATGTCGATCGATACCGAGGAGATGATCCGCGCGCAGCCGATGGACGCGGTCGTGCTGATGGGCGGCTGCGACAAGACCGTGCCGGCGCAGCTCATGGGCGCGGTCTCCGCCGGGCGGCCGGCGGTGATGCTGGTGGCCGGGCCGATGATGACGGGACGCCACAAGGGCGAGCGCCTCGGCGCCTGCACCGACTGCCGCCGCTTCTGGGCACGCTATCGCGCCGGCGAGGTCAGCGCCGACGAAATCGCCGAGATCGAGGGCAACCTGGCGGTGACGGCGGGCACCTGCGCGGTGATGGGCACCGCCTCCACCATGGCCTGCATCGCCGAAGCGCTCGGCATGATCCTGCCCGGCACCGCCGCGATCCCGGCCGTGCATGCCGACCGCCTGCGCGCCGCCGAGGCGACCGGCATGGCGGCGGTCAATCTCATCGGCTCGGCGGTGACGCCCGATCGCATCGTGAATGAGAAGTCGGTCGAGAACGCGCTGCGCGTGCTGCTCGCGCTCGGCGGCTCGACCAACGCGATCATTCATCTGACCGCGATCGCCGGACGCGCGGGCGTGACGGTGACGCTCGATCAGCTCAACAAGCTGTCCGACACGACGCCGGTGCTGGTCAATCTCAAGCCGGTCGGCAATGGCTACATGGAGGACTTCTTCGCCGCCGGCGGCATGGGCGCGCTGCTGCGCGAGCTCAGGCCCTCGCTGCATCTCGATTGCCCGACCGTCACCGGCGGCACGCTGGGTGAGCGTCTCGCAGCCGAGACCGGCGGCTATGTCGATCGCACCATCATCGCGTCACGTGATACGCCGTTCGAACCGCAGGGCGGACTTGTGGCATTGTTTGGTAACCTTGCGCCCAAGGGCGCGATTCTCAAGCGTTCGGCCGCAGACGCAAAACTGTTCGAGCACGAGGGCGTGGCGGTGGTGTTCTCCTCGCTGGCGGATCTCGCGGCGCGCATCGACGATCCTGCGCTCGAGGTGCGGGCAGAGGACATCCTCGTGCTGCAGAACGCCGGCCCGCACGCGCCCGAGGCGATGCCGGAGGCCGGCTACCTGCCGATCCCGAAGAAGCTCGCGCAGCGCGGCGTCAAGGACATGGTCCGCATTTCCGACGCGCGCATGAGCGGCACCGCCTTTGGCACCATCGTGCTGCACGTGACGCCGGACGCTGCGTCCGGCGGTCCGCTCGGGCTCGTCCGCAACGGCGACCGCATCCGGCTGTCGGTGAAGGAGCGGCGCATCGAATTGCTGGTCGGCGACGCCGAGCTGAAGAAGCGCGTCGCGCCGGTGCATCCCGAAGCGGAGAAGCCGACGCGCGGCTACGCCAAGCTTTATGCGGAGCAAATTCTCGGCGCCGACGAGGGCTGCGATTTCGCATTCCTGCGGCCGCAATAATGTAAAGAGGGGAGACGCAAGGTGAAGACCGAATCCGTCAAGTACTCCGTCGGCAGCCTCGCCTGCCGGGGCGAGCTTGTCTATGACGAGACCGTCAAAGCGCAGCGTCCGCTGCTCCTGGTGGCGCCTGAACTGGCTCGGCGTCACCGCCGACGTCATCGAGCGCGCCAAGGTGCTTGCGGGCAGTCGCTATGTGGCATTCGTCGTCGACATGTTCGGCGAGGGCAAGGGGCCGAAGGGCACCGAAAACCCGATGGAGTTCCTCAAGCCTTTGATCGAGGATTGCCACGAATGCCGCCGGCGCATCATGGCTGGGCTGGATACGATGACCAAGGAGGCAGGAGCCCGCGGCATCGGCGATGGCAAGCGCCGCGCCGGCATCGGCTACTGCTTCGGCGGCAGTAACGTCATCGATCTGGCGCGCGCCGGCGCTGACGTGCAGGCGGTCGTCTCTGTTCACGGAGTGCTGGCGACTCCTGCGCCTGCCAAGAAGGGCGACATCAGGGCTGCGATCCTCGTCCTTCACGGTGCCGCCGATCCGATCTCGCCCAAAGAGCACCGCGACCTCTTCGAAGCCGAGATGGATGCGACCGGCGCGCGCTGGTACGCGCTCTATTTCGGCAACGTGCCGCACGCCTACACCGATGTCGGCGTCAATCGGCCGCCGGTGGCGGTGTATAGCGAGCCCGCCACCCGCCACGGCTATACCCTGGCGCACGCCTTCATCGACGACGCGTTTGCAGGCAGGCTGTAGCGGAGGCGCGTGGTGATCCGCACCGTCACCGGTGACGTCGCGGCGATCAGCGGGCGCATCCTGGCGCACGAGCACCTGCAGATCGATCTCTCCGCGCAGAAGGGTGCCGCGAACAAAGTGGGCGCCGACGAGGAGGACGCCGTCGTCGAGGATTTGTGCACAGCGAAGGAGTTCGGGCTCGCCGCCATCACCGACCTCAGCGCGCCGCGCTGGGGCCGCGATCCCGCGGCGCTGCGCCGGATCAGCGAGCGCACTGGCGTCAAGGTCATCTGCGCTGCCGGCTACTACTGGGATCCGTTCCCGGAGATCGCGCTTGCAAGCTCGGTCGAAGAGATCCGCGACGCCATGATCGCCGAGATCGAGGAGGGCGCCGACGGCACCGACATCCGCTGCGGCGTCATCAAGGTCGGCACCGCGCGCGAGCCGAACGAGCCCGCCGAGCGACTGTTCAAGGCGGCGGCGCTGGCGTCGCGCGCGACCGGCGCGCCGGTCATCACGCACACCTCGAACACCGGCCAGGCGCAATGGCATATCCGTGTGCTGGAAGGCGCCGGCATGGACATGACGCACGCGGTGATCAGCCACATGGGTGCCGCAAAGGACATTTCGGAGCTGGTCGAGGTCGGCCGCTGCGGCGTATTTATGGGCATCGACAAGGTGAGCTTCCCCAAGGGGCCGACCAATGTGGAGCTTGCCGACCTGGTGCGCGACGCCTGTGATAAGGGGCTCGAGCGCCAGCTGATCCTCTCCTCCGACGTCGCGCGCCGCACCATGCTCTCGCGCTACGGCGGGCGCGGCTATCCGACGGTGCTGCGGGACTTCGTGCCGATGCTGGCGGAGCGGGGCATCTCCGAAACCACCATCGAGACGATGCTTTCCGACAACCCGGCGCGGATGCTCACCTTCGCGAAAGTGCGGGATTGACCCGGCGCGGCGTTGGCCCGATCATTGCAGTCCTATTAAGGGCTAGGGCATGTCCGACCCCGATCGGGACCGCAGCATCAATCGCATGACCTGGATCGCATTCATCCTGATGGCGATCGCCGGCCTGGTCTCGATCATCTATGCCCGGCCCGTTCCGGCGCAGGATGCACCCTCCATACTCACAAGGAGTTTCTGATGCACAAGATCGCCATTTCGCAGTCGGTCATCGATCGCGTGATTGCGCGGCGCGGCCGCGAGCACATTCATGACGACCTCATTCCGTCGCGCACCGCGCTGGTCGTGGTCGACATGCAGAACGCCTTCATGCTGCCGGGCGTCGCGCATTCGCTCTGCCTGATGGCGCAGGAGATCGTGCCCAACATCAACCGGCTGGCGCAGGCGGTGCGCGAGACCGGCGGCATGGTGGTGTGGATCCAGACCGCCTATACCGACGAAACCAAGAAGAGCTGGTCGGTCTATTACGACATCAGCAAGCCCGAGCAGAACGCCAAGCGCGCCGAGGCGCTCGCGCCCGGCAGCAAGGGCTACGAGCTGTGGGAGACGCTCGACGCGCGGCCAGACGACATCTTTGTCGAGAAGAAGCGGTTCTCCGCCTTTATCCAGGGCTCGTCGAACCTGGCGGACGTGCTGCGTGCCAAAGGCATCGACACCATCCTGGTCACCGGGACGGTCACCAACGTCTGCTGCGAATCGACCGCGCGCGACGCCATGATGTGCAACTTCAAGACCGTGATGGTCTCAGACGGCAACGCCGCCGTCACCGACGAGGACCACAACGCCTCGCTGGCGGCGTTCTACCTGACTTTCGGCGACGTGATGTCAACCGACATGCTGATTGGCTGCCTACGCGATAACGCGAAGAAGGGCCTGGCCGCGGCGGAGTAGAGACTGCCATCGCGCAGCCCCCTGATCCGTCATCCTGAGGTGGCCGCGAAGCGGCCCTCGAAGGATGCACGGCTCGGGCCGTCGCCCTTCGAGGCTCGCTTCGCTCGCCTCAGGGTGACGGGTCGAGGATTACGGCTTGCCGAGCCGCCTCGATCGCCCGCCACACTTTCTCCGACGTCGCCGGCATCTGCACATAGGGCGCGCCGATCCGCGCCAGCGCGTTGTTGACCGCGTTCATCACCGCCGGCAGCGCGCCGACGGTGCCGGACTCGCCGGCACCCTTCACGCCCAGCGGATTGAGCTTGGTCGGCACTTCGTTCTCGCCGGCGACGAATTCGCAGAAATTGTCGGCGCGCGGCATGCCGTAATCCATGAACGAGCCGGTGACGATCTGGTCGCCCTGGTAGACGATGTTCTCGATCAACGCCTGTCCGACGCCCATGGCGATGCCGCCGTGCAGCTGGCCTTCGACCAGCATCGGATTGATCATGTGGCCGACGTCGTCGACCGCTTGATAGCGCACGATCTCGACCGCTCCGGTCGCCTCGTCGATCTCGACCTCGACGATGTGGCAGCCGTTCGGATAGGTACGCTCGCCGCCGTCGAAGGTGCCGCTCTCGAACATGCCGGCTTCCATTCCCGGCGGCAGCGCCTTGGTGTTGAACGACCGCTTCGCGACCTCAGCGAGGTCGATGATCTTGTCGGTGCCGGCGACGGTGAACCTGCCTTTTTCAAAGACAATGTCGTGCTCGGCGGCTTCGAGCGTGTGCGCCGCGAGCTTCTTGCCCTTGGCGATGATTTTGTCGGCCGCTGTCAACAGCGCGGTGCCGCCGCACGCCATCGAGCGCGAGCCGAAAGTGCCGGTGCCGATCGCGATCTGGTCGGTGTCGCCGTACTGGTAACGCACGCGCTCGGGCGGGATGCCGAGCTTGTCGGCGATGATCTGCCGGAACGCGGTGGCGTGGCCCTGGCCGTGGTCGTGCGTGCCCATCGAAACGGTGAGCGCGCCGGATTGATCGAAGCGCAGCTCCGAATGCTCCAGGATGCCGGCGTTTGAAGCCTCGACGGTGCTGGAGATTCCAAGCCCGCGCAGCTTGCCGTGCTTGGACGAATCCCGGCGGCGCGCCTCGAAGCCGGAATAGTCCGCCAGGTCGAGGCAGTCGGCGAGGTTCTTGCCGAAGTCGCCGCAGTCGTAGGTGTAGACCAGCGCGGTCTTGAACGGCATCGCCTCCTTCGGAATCATGTTCTTGCGGCGCAGCTCCGCGGGATCGACGCCGAGCTTGCGCGCGGCGAGGTCGACCAGGGTTTCGAGCACATAGGCGGCTTCCGGCCGTCCGGCGCCGCGATAGGGGCCGGTCAGCATGGTGTTGGTGAAGGTGCCGTTCACCTCGACATGGCCGGCCGGGAATGTATAGGTGCCCGCCAGCACGCCGATATTGTTTGTCGGCGGACCGGCGCTGCGGTCGGCGGCGTTATAGGCGCCGATGTTGCAGAAATTCTTCACGCGGATTGCGAGGAACTTGCCAGTCTTGTCGAGCGCGAGCTCCGCTTCCGTGACGTTGTCGCGGCAATGCTCGTCTGACAGGAACGACTCGCTGCGGTCGCCGATCCATTTCACCGGGCGGCCGGTGAGCTTCGCCGCCAGCAGGGCGAGCTGATATTCCGGGTAAACGCCGCCCTTCATGCCGAAGCCGCCACCGACATTGTCGGAAATGACGCGGACCCTGCTCTCCGCAATGCGTAGCACGTCCTGCGCCAGGATGCGCCGCACCTGATGCGGCCCTTGCACCGTGCAGCGCAGCGTGTAGCGGTCGTCGCGCTGATCGTATTCGGCGATGCAGCCGCGCGGCTCCATCGACGCCGTGGTGAGCCGGTTGACGACCATGCGGTGCTTGATGACGTGGTCGGCCGACGCAATGGCCTGCTCGGCCGCCGCCTTGTTGCCGGCTTCGTGCAGAAAGGCGAAATTGTCGCGGCACTCGTCCCACACGGTCGGCGCCCCCGGCGCGATCGCCTGTTCCAGCGTCGTGACCGACGGCAGCTCCTCGTATTCGACCTCGATCAGCTCGGCGGCGTCCTTTGCCTCGTTGAGCGTCTCTGCGATCACCATCGCCACTGGCTCGCCGATGTAGCGCACGCGCTCGCTCGCGAGCAGTGGCTGCGGTGTGGCGAATTGCGGGGAGCCGTCGCGCCGCTTGCGCGGCATGCGCGGATGCTGCAAGCCGAGCGCGAGCACGGCGGGGTCGTTGCCGGTCAGGACATGCAGCACGCCGGGCGATTGCCGCGCGCGCCTTACGTCGATCGAAACCACCCTGGCGTGCGAGTGCTGCGAGCGCAGCACATGGGCGCGCGCCTGATTGACGAGGCTGACGTCGTCGACATAGCGGCCGGCGCCGCGCACGAGATACGGGTCTTCCTCCCGCGGGACCGGCTGGCCAATTCCAAATTCACCCATGATGTCCTGAAGCGTTCAGTGATGCGCGAAGTGCGCGAAAATAGCGGAATGCGGCGAAATGTATCGCGGCATTGCTTTCGGGGGTCAAGGCCTGTCAAGTCGGGCTAGTGTGGCGGTTCAGACGTCCGCGACGCCGTCGCGGCAAGTTACAATCGCGGATTTCTGAACCTAAGCCACACTAGAATCAATAAGTTGCTAGTGTCCTCCGATTCCGAAGTTCGTATTGGAACTCGCTGCAAGATCGTACGAACTTCGGAATCGGGACACTAGAGGCGCGGCGCGCATGCCCTGCGGCGCGGCCGTCGACTGGGCGATGTCGATGCAGTTCCTGCGCTTGCTTTTGTCGATCGGCGTGGGCGTCCTGGCTGCCGGATCGGCAGGGCCGGGCGCGTTCGCCGCCGACTTCTACCAGGGCAAGACGCTGACCGTGATCGTCGGTTATGCGCCGGGCGGCGGCGTGGACACCACGGCGCGTGCGGTCACGCGCCACCTCGGGCGCTTCATCCCGGGGAATCCCGCAGTTACGGTCCAGAACATGGAAGGCGCCGCCGGCATCGTGTCGGTGAACCACCTGGTGCGACGGGTGGCGTCTGACGGGCTGACGCTCGGCATTCCGGGCCGTTCCTGGTTCGTCGAGGGCATCGTCAAGCGGCAGGGCATTGCCTTCGATCCGGTGACGCTCACCTATATCGGCAGTCCCGGCTCGGTGACCTCGGCCGCCTTCGTCCGCACCGCGACCGGGATCAAGACCTTCGACGAGCTGAAAGCCTCGGGAAAGACGCTGAGCTTCGGTGCGCTCGGCGCCGGCTCGCACACCGCAACGGTGCCGAACCTGCTGGCCGCCGCCGGCGCGCCGATCAGGGTCGTGCTCGGCTATGTCTCCACCGCGCGCATCTTGCTCGCTTTGGAGCAGGGCGAGGTGGACGGCTCTTTCACCACCGGCGACGGTCTCGCCAGTCGCGCCGCGCTGGCGAAACAGGTGGTGCCGATCGTGCAATCGGCGGCGCGCTATCCGGGCCTGCCGCTCTTGCGCGACGTCATCCGCGAGCAGCACCGGCCGGTGCTCGATCTCGTGATGGCGACCGACACCTTCGGGGTGCCGATCGTGGGGCCGCCGGGCATGGCGGCCGAGCAGACCGCGATCTTGCGCAAGGCCTTCCTGGCGATGGCGCAGGACCAGGACTACCACGCCGACGCGCGGCGGGTGGAACTGCCGGTCGGCAGTCCGATCGAGGGCAGCCGCCTGGCGGAAATGATGCGTACGCTCGCGGCAGCAACGACGAGCGACGTGATCAGCGAGGTCCAGAAACTCGCATCCGGCAAATGATCCGCGGCTCAGGCGGCGTCGCGCCGTGCGGCGGGGCTCAGCATGTCCATCAGCGCGCTCACCGACGGAAGCTGCTCAAGTGCGTTCACCGCCGCGACGATCTCCTCGATGGCTGACGCCGGCAGGCACCCCTTGGCATAGACCCGGAACTTGTCCTCGACCTCCTTGCGGGACAGCCGGTTCTCGAACGATCCTTTCGGATGATTGCTGCGCACGGTGTGCACCGTGCCGCCCGCCATCTCGACCTCCACGACCGTCTGCATGATGGTCAGCGACGGATCGGCGCGCGCGACCACCTGATGCTCCGCGAACCGCCGCAGCGTTGCGTCGTCGTAGCGCGCCGGCTCGAACTCCGCGAGCGTGAGCGCGCGATCGTGCAGGATGACAGCCGCGGTGTAATGCGCGGAGATCAGTGCTTCGAACTTGCCTTTGTAGCGCGGCAAATTGCCGTGCATGTCGAAGGCCATGGGGCTCAGCGCTACGCGGACGGTCTTGATTTTCGCCGGGTCGATGGCCTGCTGCGCAAGGATCTCGAACAGGGCGCTGTTCATCCCCTGCATCAACGACGCCGACGGCCACAGCCGCAGCGCGATCTGCTCGAGTTCCCAGCGCTTGCCGAGATCACCGATGGCGAGGTCGAGCCGCCCACCGTTGGCGTAGGCGTTGAACAGGCCGCCGTCCTTGGCGGTGAGGAATTCGCGCGTTGCCACGAATTGCTGCTCCGCCAGCAGCGCCGCCATCAGGCCGGACAGGGCGCCGCGGCACTGATGGAATTTCACCGTCGGCGTTCCCCAGGCCGCGAAAGTGCCGGCGGCCTGGCTGCCGGCGAGCCCGAAGGCGCGCGCCATGGTGTCGGCGTCGAAGCCGCGCAGCCGGCCGACCGCCGCGGCCGCTCCGAACGGTCCAAACACCCCCGGCCCGTGCCAGCCGCGCTTGCGGAATTCCGGATAATCCATCCCGACGCCGATCCGCGTCGTCACCTCGCATCCGGCGGCGATCGCAGCGAGGAGGTCGCGGCCGGAATTTCCATCCTCGTCGGCGATCGCGAGCGCCGGCGGGATCACCTCCGGCGTGACATGGGTCATGGTCGCGCGATGCACGTCGCACATCGTCGTGGCGGTGATCAGATAGCCATTGAGCAACGTTGCGCCGGCGAGCGACAGGCGGCCGCCGCCGATAACGCTCGCCTCGCCGGACTGCGCAAGCGCTCCCGCCAGCGCCGCGAGTTGATGGGTTTCCTCGCCCTGGTGGCCGGCGAGCGCACAGGCCAGGGCATCGAGCAGCAGGTCCTTGCAGTGCTCCCGCACGCGCTCGGGCACGTCGTCGGTGCCAAGCGAAGCCGCGAACTGCGCCAGCACCCCGGTTGCTTCGCCTGACATCTCAACCTCCCGCTGTTGTCATTATGTCGCTGGCGCGATCCTACGACGGAATGGTGTCTTGCGACACTGGCGCCGGTCATTGCGCATGACCTACAATGATGCCCGAAATCGGCCGACGGAGGAAACACGTGTTTTACGAAACCGCCAAGAACAATCACGGATTGCCGTTCAATCCGTTCAAGTCCTGCGTGGTGCCGCGGCCGATCGGCTGGGTTTCGACCCTGAGCCATGACGGCATCGTCAATCTGGCGCCGTTCAGCATGTTCAACCAGCTCAACTACGATCCGCCGTTCGTTTGCTTCTCCGGCTCGAACCGCCCTGGCACCGGCCAGCGCAAGGATTCGGTCACCAATGCGGAGGAGACCGGCGAGTTCGTGGTCAACATGGCGACCTACGAGCTTGCGCGAGAAGATCAGCATGACCGCGCAATTCGTTGATCCGGACGTCGACGAGTTCGAGCTGGCCGGGCTTACCAAGCTGCCTTCGAAATTGATCCGGCCGCCGCGGGTCGCCGAATCCCCGATCCATCTCGAATGCAAATATCACGGCACATGGACGCTGCCTGCGAACCGCCGCCATTCGACCCATCACGTCGTCATCGGCGAGGTGATCGGCATCCATATCCGCGACGACGTGATCGGCGCCGACGGCAAGATCGACATCAAGAAGATCCGCCCGCTCGCCCGCCTCGGCTACATGGACTACACCAGCGTGACCGAGGTCTTCACCATGAAGGCGCAGGGCAACGCCGCCGGCCAGATCGGCGAGGCGGTGGCGAAGGAAAAGGTCGCGGTCTGAGGCCGCGCGGTGCGCGTGCGGATTTTTGCCCCGGTCATTCTTGGTATCGGCGCATTGGCCGCCGGCGTCAGCGCGGCCGCCGCCGAGATCGGTCGCGTCGTTCTACGCCGGCAAGTCGATCGAACTGGTCATCGGCTATCCGCCCGCCGGCAGCAACGACATCTACGGCCGCATCGTCGCGCGCCATCTCGGCAAGTACATCCCGGGCGCGCCGTCGATCATCGTGCGCAACATGCCGGGCGCCGGCAGCCTGGTCGCCGCCAACCACATCTACAATCGCGCGCCCAAGGACGGCACCGTGCTCGGCGTGGTGTCGGCCGGCATTCCGCTGCAGGCGCGGCTCGGGCAGCCGCAGGCGCGCTTCGAGCCCGGGAAATTCGCCTGGATCGGCCGCATCCAGTCGTCGTCGAGCGTAACCATGGTATGGCGCACGTCGAAGATCATGTCGCTCGACGACGCGCGCCGCAGCGAGGTCGTGCTGAGCGCGACCGGCGCCGGCTCGACCGGCTCGCTCTATCCGAACGTCATGAACGAGGTGCTGAAGACCCGCTTCAAGCTCGTGCAGGGCTACAAGGGCACGCACGAGGCGATGCTGGCGCTGGAGCGCGGCGAGGCGGAGGGCCACTCCACCACCTGGGAAGCGGTGAAGTCCGTCAACATGCGCTGGGTCGACGAAGGGCTGATCCGCATCCTCGTGCAGCACGGCCTCAACCGCGCGCCCGATCTGCCCAACGTGCCGACCTCGGTCGAGCTTGCGACGTCGTCGGAAGACCGCGCGGTGATGCGCGCCATCATGGGCGCCGCCGAGATCGGCAAGGCCTATTTCACCACGCCGGAGGTACCGGCCGACCGGGTCGCGGCGTTGCGGCGCGCCTTCGACGCCATGATCCGCGATGCGGCGTTCGTCGAAGACGTGAAGAAGGTACACGGCGACATCGAGCCGATGACCGGCGAAGCGATGCAGGACTTGATCGGCGAGCTCAACACCTTCCCGCAGGCGGTCATCGACCGCGTGAAGGTGCTGTATAAAGAGTGACGTGCCGGAACCGGCAGCCGCAAGGACCGCCGGATGAAACAAAAAATCTCAGGGAGGATTGCGATGAACGCCATGCGGATGATTGCGACCTTGCTTATGGTCGGCGTCGGCGCAAGCGCCGCGACCGCCCAGCCGGAGAAGCCGCTGCGCGAGCAGCTCGTCGGAGCCTGGGATTTCATCATTGCGGAAATCGTGACGGCGGACGGCAAGAAGAGCTTCCCGTTCGGCGAACGTCCGAGAGGCATGCTGATCTTCACCGCCGGCGGGCAGTTCTCGCAGGTGCACGTCTCGGGCGACCTGCCGCGCATCGCCTCCAACAACCGCCTTGCCGGCACGCCGGAGCAGAACGCGGCGATCGTGCACGGCAGCCTCGCGCTGTTCGGCACCTACACCGTCGACGAGGCCAAGAAGACGCTGACGTTTCACATCGCCGCCAGCACGTTCCCCAACCAGCAGGGCACGTCGCAGACGCGCACGATCGACAAGCTCACCGCGGATGAATTCGTCAACACCAACCCGGCGGCGTCGCGCGACGTTCCGGCGGTGGCGTCGAACCGCTATCGGCGGGCGAAGTAAAAGTACGTTACGCCGGCCGAAATTCGCGGTAGGCCTTGACGCATAGCCAGATGATGATCGCCAGCAGGACGAGCTGCGCAGCGACGAACTGCGGCTCGCTGCTCGCGGTCGGCGCGCCGAGCGCCGGCACCTTCTTGAACAGTTGCGCAATGGCGACCAAGGCATCGGTATAGAACGCCAGCACGACGCTGAGCGCGAAGATCCAGCGCCACGGCCCTGCCAGATTGAACACGTAAAGCCCGAGGATCGCCCCCGCCAGCACGACCAAAGAGATGATTGCGGTGTAGTGGGACTCGGTGAAGCGGCTGAACGGAAAGCTGAAGCCGGTGACGTTGGTCAGTACGCCGGAAATCAGGAAGACCGCTATCCAGGCGGCGTTGACCCGAGAGTGGAACAGGTCCTTCACGACCACGAAGCCGGCCACCAGCATCACGAGGCTCAGCAAGGTATGAAACCATGTGAAAAGCGACAGACCGAGAATTGTCATGACTAAGGCCCTCCAGACGTTCGCGCAATGTTAGGACGACAAGGAAGCGTCGGCCAGCCGCAATATCATGCACCCTGTGCATTCCGTCACAGCCGAATTGTCAATCGTCGTGGCGCGCCACGATCGGCGGCACAAATGGCCGCGCCCATCGATGTTGCGGCAGTGGCCGCAAATTCCTAGCATGACCGGTAAACAGACCAATCGTTTGGGGAGAAGACTTATGGATCGCTCGGGCAGGACTTTCGCAGCGCCGTCGCGGCGTGGGGTCATCAAGGGCGCCTTGGCGGCCGGCATCGCGCTACCGGCGGTGCTGCGCATCACGCCGGCATTCGCGGCCTATCCCGAACGGCCGGTGCGCATCATCGTGGCCAACACGCCGGGCGGTCCGTCCGACATCATCGCCCGCATCATGGCGGCGGCGATGCAGCAGGCGACCGGCGGCACGTTCTTCGTGGAGAACCGCGGCGGCGCCGGCGGCAATATCGGCATGGGACTGGCCGCGCGCTCCGATCCCGACGGCTACACTATCCTGCTGACGACCAGCGCCTATTCGGTCAATCCCGGGCTCTACAACACGCTGCCCTACGATCCGTTCAAGGATTTCGCGGCGATCTGCGAGCTCGCCATCTCGCCGCACGTGTTCGCGGTCAGCCCCGGCCTCGGCCCGAAGACGATGAAAGAGTTCGTGGCGCTCGCCAAAGCCAATCCGGCGAAGTTCAACGTCTCGACCCCGCCGATCGGCACCACCCCGCAGCTCCAGGCCGAGGTGCTCAAGCAGCGCGAAGGCCTGAAGGACATGGCGACGGTGGTATTCGCGGGCGGCGGCGATGCGCTGCAGGCGCTGATCGGCGGGACGGTGCAGCTGTCCTCCGGCGTGCTCGCGCCTGCGCATCCGCACATCAAGGCCGGGAAAATCCTCGGTCTCGCCGTCACCGGCACCTCGCGCTGGCACGACCTGCCCGAGATCCCGACCATGATCGAGGCCGGCTACCAGGATTTCGTGTTCGACACCTACACCGCGCTGATGACGCCGGCGAAGACGCCGCCGGAGATCGTGCGCCAGCTTGAGAAGGTCGCGCTCGAAATCCTGAACCGCCCCGACATGCGCGACAAGCTCACGCAATCCGGCTTCGACGTGACGGCGCGGGACGGCAAGGGCCACATGGCGCGCGTCGCCAAGGAGGTGCCGATGTTTCGCGACATCATCACCCAGGCGGGGATCAAGAAGCTGTAGCGGCCGCGCCGTTCCGGCGCCCTCAGGATGAGGGCGGAGACGGTGCGGTCACGAATCAAACCAGAATCGTATTCACCGTCCGCGCCTCGATCTCCGCGCGCACATGGGCGTAGAGGCGGGGATTGCGGGCGGAGAGGATCTGCAGCGCGGCGAGCACCGCGTTGGACGGCTCGAGCACCGTCATGACCGGCACCTTGCTCGGCGCCCGCAGCGACGACCAGAGATCGTCGGGGAATTCCTTGATGCTCGCCGGCACCGTGATGACCGGGATGGTCGACATCGCCGACAGCGTCGGCCCGGCGCCGTTCGAGCGCCCGATATAGGCGATGACGACCGTGTCCGGCACCTCCTGCGCCATGCGGTGGAGCGTAGCGGCGGCGTTGACCGGCTCCTTGTGCACGGAACAGGTGACGACGCTCATCAAGTCCTTCAGCTCACCGAGCGCCGCGGTGAAGGGGTCGGTCTTGTCGGATTCCGATCCGCGCCACAGGATGATGCGCTGGCGCGGCAGCTCGAAGCGGTCGGTGATCTCCGCGACGCGGCGATATTTCGCGGCCACGTCGTCGAGCGCGCCGCCGTCGCGATAAACCTGCTTGTCGATATAGGAGCCGTCCTCGATCACCCGCCAGGAGTCGTTGTCGATGACGTCCGCCAGCAGCAGCCGTCCCTTGCTGTCGTAGCCGAACTCCACCTTGAGATCGACCAGCGTGCCGTCCTGGAGCTGCCACGCCTTCTCGAGCACGAGAAACGCGTGGCGTGCGATCCGCCGCATCTCCGGGAAGATCTTCCACTCGTCGTTCGCGGCCAAAACGTCGGAGGCCGGAAGCACGAGGAACGGTTCCTGTCCGACGACAGGTTTCGCCGGATTAAGCAGCCTGATCTGCGAGCCGCCCTCGACGAAATCCATCAGCGGATCGTCGGCGACCAGCGGCTTGCCTTTCCAGTTCTTGTCCTTGGTCTTGAGATAGAACTCGACGATCAGCTGCGGAAACAGCTGGCCCTTGGCGATATGCGGATGGCGCTTGAGATAGGAGCCGTGCGCCTCGCGCCGCGTCACCACCTCGTAGGGCAGCATCGTGCAGCCAGGCGCGATGAACGAGGTGGCGCTGTCCTGCTCCTCGAACGCGACCGGGAGCCCGCACGCCTTCAGCAGGCGGAAGACGTTGCAGGTCGTGCGGTTGGCGAGCGCGCCCTTCTCGGGAATGACATCGTGCTTGGCGCCGTCGCCGGCGGTGATGTCGTCCTTGGCGATCAGCGTCACCAGGTCGGTGCTGCCGGCGAGCTGATGGATCCGCTTGGTCTTGCCTTCGGCGATCAGCGCGCCGGGCGGGCGTTTCTTGGCAGTTGGCGTCTTGGCGTCCACGGCTTGGTCCTTGCCTCTCCTTGCAGAGAAGCCAGCAAGAATAAACTTTGGCGGTTCGGTTACCAAGGAGAAATAGGCGGGAATTTGGGCCTTTCAACACGCTTGTAAGGTGTCTTGTATGGTCCCTCGGGCTGGACTACGGAAACCTCAAAAGAGAGGCAACAATGGCGGCTTCCCAGTCCGGCGTTCTGGCCAGCATCCGGGTCGATCATACCGGTGCGCTGCGCGCGCCGATGCGGCTCCGTGATGCGGCGCAAGAGAACCGCCATGGTCGCCTGCCGAAGGATGCACTCGACCGGCTCCGCGAGGAGACGATCGCCGACCTCATCCGCAAGCAGGAGGAGGTGGGGTTGCCCGTGGTCACCGACGGGGAACTGCGGCGGAAGAATTTCCAGGACAGCTTCTATGGCGCGGTCGAAGGGTTCGACAATGCACGCGACGTCCACGGCTCGGGGGAAAACACCAGCGCCAAGCCGTACACGCGCACTGACCCGGTCGGCCAATGGCGCTGGACCGTTGCCAAGCGGTTACGCAAGGTCGGCAATCCCGTGCTCGATGAGTTCACGGCGACGCAAGCCTTGGCGAAACGGCCGGTCAAAGTGACCTTGCTGAGCGTCGACCGTATCACCGACCGCTTCGACTCCGGAAAGTCGCGGACGATCTATCACGACGTCGACGAATTCGTTGCCGACGTCGTGCGCATTCAGCGCGAGCTGGTGACGGAACTGGTCGACGCCGGTTGCCGCTACATCCAGATCGATGCGCCGGGGTACACGTCCTATGTGGATGATATCTGCGTGCAGGAGATGCGGACCCGCGGCGAGGACCCGGAAACGAACCTTGCGCGGTCGATCAAGGCGGACAATGCGGTGATCGGCGGCTTCGACGGCGTCGTGTTCGGCCTGCACATCTGCCGCGGCGGCGCCCGCACCATCGATCCGGCGACCGGCAAGGTCGCGCCGCAATGGCATCGCGAGGGCTCCTACGACGCGATCGCCGAACGACTGTTCAGCGAGCTCAAGCACCAACGGCTGCTGCTCGAATACGACAGCGATCGCGCCGGCGGTTTCGAGCCGCTGCGCTTCGTGCCGAAGGACAAAGTCGCCGTGCTGGGACTGGTGACCACCAAGAGCCCGGACATCGAATTCGAAGGACTTCCTCAAGCGGCGCATCGACGAAGCCAGCCGTCACTTGCCGCTTGACCAGCTTGCACTCAGCCCACAATGCGGCTTCGGCGGCATGCGCGCCACGGCGGTCACCGAAGACGTGCAGTGGAGGAAGTTCGAGGTGATTGTCGATACCGCGCAGGCGGTGTGGGGAGCGGGACGCTAGTCCGCAAACATCACTGCGGCTGGATGTTGAGCTCCTTGACGATCCTGCTCCAGCGCTCGCGCTCGCCGGTGAGGAATTCGTTCGTCGTCTGCGGCGTGCCGCCGGGAGTTGGGATGCAGCCGAAGCCGGTCAGGCGCTTGGCGGTCTCGGCCTCGCGCTGAAACGTGTCGATCGCGCGGCTCAGGCGCGCCACGATGTCCGCCGGTATTCCGGCCGGCGCCAGGACCCCGAAATATCCCTCGAAGCTGAAGCCCGGGAAATTCTCGGCGATCGGCGGCGACTCCTCCATGCCCGGGAACCGCTGGGACGCCGTGATGGCGATCCGCCGGAGTTTGCCGTTGTCCACGAACGGCTGGACCGACATTGCCGAGCCGATCATGACCTGGATCGTTCCCGCCATGGTGTCCGAGATCGCCTGTGACGTCATCTTGTAGGGCACCTGGATCATGTCGATGCCCGCGCGCCGGTTGAGCAGTTCGCCGATGATGCCCGCCCATCCGCTCGAAATGTCGACGGCGTAGGAGAGCTTGCCGGGTTGTGCCTTGGCGAGCGCGATGAGTTCGGGCAGCGATTTCGCCGGCAGTCCCGGAAAGACCGACACCGCAAAGGGCGTGCCGCGGCAGACGATCGCAACCGGCACCAAGTCGCGGTCGAGATCGAACGGCAGGGATTTGAACAGGAACTTGTTGGTCGAGAGCATCCCGGCCGACGCGAACAGCAGCGTGTAGCCGTCCGCCGGCGCGCGCGCAGCCGCCGCCGTGCCCAGCGTGCCGGCGGCGCCAGGGACGTTCTCGACATAGACCTGCTGCCCGAGCGCACGGGACAAGTTTTCCGCCAGCATGCGCGCCGCCACGTCGGTGGCGATTCCGGCGCTCACCGGGGCGATCAGGCGGATCGAGCGTGCCGGCCAGGTTTGCGCGTTGGCGCCGGATGAGATCGTCAAAACTCCGCACAGGAGTGCGCTGATGAAAAACCGCATGATGGTCTCCGTTTCTCCCGGCGGAGTGAGGAACGTCGGCATGGCCAGAAATCAGCACCACCGGTAGCCTTATCTTGCGGTGGCCAAGCTCATGCAGGAGTTCAATGCCGTCCATGCCTGGCATGCGAACGTCGGCGACGACGCACCCCCCCTTGGCGGGGGTGATGGCTTGCAGAAAACACTCCGCTGAGTTGTACAGTTCGACTGTAAATCCGAACACCTGTAGCATTTCGCCGAGCGCGCGGCGGACAGATGCTTGATCGTCAATCAAAAAAACGGCGTTCATCAATTTTCCGCGCTATGCTTTCTCAACGAACTGTGGATTATAGCTAACAGCCGGGACTCGCAAGAAGCGGCACGAGGACGCTCGTGGGCGCAAGCGAAATTTATAGCGAGGCTGCGGTCTCCCTGTTTGCCCAGCGCTTGCCGCCCGCGGTCTTGAGTTACTGGTCGCTGGCGTCTGTAGCTTCATTGCCACACGCAGCGGTCGAAACGGCACGGCTTCTCGGGCGTTTTCATCGAACCCGATCTGGGTTGGAGGCAACATGCGAACGTGGGGAGCCCGATCCGACACAGGGAAACCTGTTTAGCAGGCACTCAGAAATGGGCACTTCCATCCTGCCCTGCTACCGTAGGCGCATGAATGACCAGCAAGAAAGGGCCGTTTTGGCCGTTCTCACAGTCATCAAGGAAGGGGCTCTCTCTGTGGCATCTGTGGCATTTGACCTCCGTCCCGCCGCCCCAAAACGCCAAGATCAAGCGTCAGAGTTGTTTTCATCCCGTAGGCCTCGACCTCATCGCCGTTTGCCACTGGTAGCGGGCACATATTCAAGTCCGGCACACAAGGGCACCCGCGTGCGGGCCCAAGCTGTACAGAAACCCTGGCCGCACATCCCGCTGGGATTGAAAGATCAGCGCTTTTAGTATTACCAATTAATGTACAGAAAAGAGTTGTTTTCTGTATACCGTGATGGCACACTAAGCGTGCCTGACATTTACAATGGAGGGGACCAGGCGCCGTGCTGCTTTGTACCCACGGGTGTCGACGATCGATCAAACCACTGCCAACCAAGAGCGAGATCTTCGCGACGTTGCCGCCCGCATGGATTGTGAGATCGTGAAGGTCTTTAAGGATCACGGCATCAGTGGCGCTAAGGGCCGTGACAAGCGCCCGCAGTTTGACGCCCTCTGCAAGGCTGTCACCCGCCGGGAAATCGATCTGGTCATGGCTTGGTCGGTTGATCGCCTAGGCCGATCCTTGCAGGACCTCGTTGAGTTTCTATCCGAGCTACACGCTTCTGGCGTCGACCTGTTCCTGCATCAGCAGGGCCTCGACACCACCACGCCAGCGGGCAAGGCGATGTTCGGCATGATGGGAGTCTTTGCTGAATTCGAGCGTGCCATGATCCAAGAGCGCGTGCGGGCCGGTCTTGCCCGCGCCCGTGCTCAGGGCACCAAGAGCGGCAAGCCCATCGGGCGACCGCGAACATCAGGCAGCAATGAGCGAGCCATCGCCAAGGCCCTGCAACAGGGAATGGGCATCCACAAGGTAGCTGCCGCCGTGGGCGTGGGTGTTGGAACGGTACAACGGGTCAAAGCGGAAATGCCAGTTTAGCAATTTGCCCAGCCGAAGTTCACGCGGCACGGGCGACACTCAGCTTCAGCGATTGCAAGGCACAAGGTGGTGGTTCGGACAAACTTACGCGCCGCTTCGGTCGGCTAGGCGGTTCGGAGGGCCGGCAGAAAATTTTTAGAAGGCGATCGACTAGGCATGTACCCATAATCGCGATTGTTCGGCAATCGCTGGCTGATGTCCGCTTTGCCCCCGAAAGCGGCCAAATAGCAGACATCTCGGTAGGTCCGCTTTGGGCCACAAGCGGAACTCTGCAAAGCCCATTCGTTGGCCAAAGTGTCAGACGGCTTTCGTCGGCAATTCAAAATGGAAAATTGTGCCGCCCTTGTTGCCAGCCGTCACCCAAATCCGACCGTTGTGGCCTTCGATAATTGAATGACAGATGGAAAGGCCCATCCCCATGCCGTGGTCTTTGGTCGTAAACAGTGGCCTGAAGATTTGATCAAGGTTGGCGGGATCAATTCCAACCCCGGTATCCTCGATTGACACTTGCACACTATCGTGCCCGTTCAGTTTGGATTTTATGGACAGCACACGCGGCTGTACCGACCGCATGGCATCGATGGCATTCATGATCAAATTCAGAATCACTTGCTGCAGCTGGACTTGATTGCCAAGCACAGGCGGAAGTTGATCGTCGAGGCGCGAATTCAAGTTCAATCTGATGTTTTCGCAAATCGATGTAGACCAACCCCAAAACTGTCCAGATCACTTCGTTGATATCGACCCTAGATTTGTCTTGCGTGTCCTTTCTGAACATCGACTTGACGCTTGTGATGATCTCGCTTGCGCGGTGACCAGCAGCCTCAATTTGATCCAACGCGTCTCGCGCCTTGTCGATATCCGGCCTATCTGCTGCGAGCCAGCGTCGGGCTGCGCTGGCCCTTAGCACCATTCCTGTCAGGGGCTGATTGATCTCATGCGCGATTGAGGCTGACAACTCCCCCGCTGTCGCTACCCGATTCATATGATTCAGCTCGGCCATGGAATGACGAGCCTGGACCTCCGCAACGTGGCGATGCCGATGCTCGTAGATCAGCCAACCGATCAACGCGGCCTGCACCAGAAGCGCACCGCAGATCGCCAGAATCTGCGCACGATATCGCTCCCATATGGTCAGTTCGCGAAAGTGAATTTCGCTTCCCGGCGGCAAGCGGCTCTCGCTGATCCCCCACCGCTGCAGCTCTCGCCAGTCGAACTTTGGTGCTGCATATCCGCTGGCTGCTGTCTTGATGTCACCTGCTTTCTCGCCACCAAGGATACGGACGGCAACAGAGGCTGTCCGTCGGCCCACCTCGGACACCGAGCGAACCGGCCCCCCAACAATCCCATGGCCGAAGAAAGCCTCCTGATTAGAAAAAATGGGCGCGTTGGCGAGGGCACGAAGCGTTACTAACGCAGTGTCACCTTCATGCACAGCACCCGCCGCATCAACGATCAGCTGTTGCCAAAAGATCGCGGAATGCGGTGGAAGGCTGGATGCGTTCTTGAGCATCCCTTCGAACGACAAATCATTGTACCAAATGAACGAGATCCTGCTTGTGAACGGCTTCAACTCTTTGCGCATCTCCTCCAACCAATACCTTTCAAGAGGAGAATTGCCGTTCACCACGGCTATAGTTTTGGTTTCCGGCAACACTCGCAATATGTTCTCGATGAAAGCAACAAAGTCGCTCCGGACCGCGACGACCGCGTCATTCGGGGTAAGGACGGAAAATCGAACTCGGCGCTGTTCCACCGCCGTATATATCATTGGCGTATTGGCAAAGAGCTCCTGCCGGTACTGCTGCACAAAGGCGACCGCAGGCGCACCTAAGGTCACGATCAGGTCGAGCGGACGTGTGGAATTTAGCGCCCTGAGATACTCAACAAAGGGCGCATCCGGGCTTTCATCGCTGGAACGGGCCGTAAGAAGCGAGTGTTCAGTAAAGTCCAGCGGCCATGGTGATTGTTGATCCAGTTCCATGCGGATGGATCTAGCGAATTCGCTCCAGGGCTTGAAATCCCGGCCAAAAGAATAAAGCAACATCACTCGTTTCGGTTCGGCTGCCCACGCGGTCGCACAAGCAAACAAAGTCAATAGCGAAAAGATCCCCGCAGTCGCGGAGATCAGGCGGCGGCTGGGACGCCATGTCATCATCCTCAGGCAAACCCCGCTATCGTGAAACTATTGCAGCACAACCGTTGGGTTATTTAATTAACCTAGGTCTCGCACGTTGAGGCTTAGCGGAGCGAACGAAACCCGAACGTCCGACTAAACGGGTCTTCGACCCTCTACTTTTGTTGGTCGTTTAGGCCGAATGCCCTTTTCCCTTATGGCTGATTTACAAGCCCTATGATAATGACAAGCTAAATATGCACCAATCTGCAGAAATCAGAATGGTGCTCGCCATGCCACGTCTACTCGTCGTGTTGTCGATGCTATCCATTGTCTTAGGAAAGGCTCGGGCTGAGCAAATCGAGTTCGCGTTTCCCTCAACAGCGGACATTGAGGGGACGTCCGCTTCTCTAATCGGCCGTTTGGGGTCAAGCGCTTTCAGACTATCGACCGCTACAGTGTTGATGTCGCCCACGGGCTCGCGCTTCTCTTCGGAATCGGCACCAAGGCCCTTCCATCATGGGATTCGAAGACGAGGTGGAACAATCTTTGGGTCGGCCTTGTCGTCAGTGTAACGACAGGTCCAAGCGGACATGCGAACTCACCTCATCCATCGTCCCGCGAGGGACACCATTCCACCGGCTCGGTGGAGCTCGAGTTTCCTCCTATTGGATCTGATCCTGCGCGGTTTTCATGCTGCTGCTGCGGCTTGCTCCCGGGTCCAGCGGAACTCGGTGCCATCAACCCATATGCGGTGCAGGATCACGGCGAGCCGACGGGCCAGCGCCACGATTGCCTTTTTCATCCCGCGGCGCCTGGCGATCTGCATCGCCCAGGCCTTGAGCCACGACCATTTCTTCGAATGCAGCATGCTCTGAGCTGCCTCGTAGAGCATCACCCGCATCATCTCGTCTCCGCAGCGTGATATTCTGCCGTTGCGATCGATCTCGCCCGATTGGTACTTGGAGCACGTCAGCCCAAACACGGCCCCGACTGCCTTGGATTTGCGGAACCGAGCGGACACGTCGACCGTGGCGCGATAGGTCAGCGCCACCACGGGACCGACACCAGGGGTCGTCATCAAGCGCCGGCACACCTCATCATCCCGGACGATGGCCAGCAAGCGGCGATGCAGGATGATGATCTGTTCGCGTAGCACTCGCCGGACAATGAGCAGCGGTTCGACCAGTGCCGCCAGGTCAGGGAGGTTCTCGACCAGCTCTTCGATGCGTGCCTCGAACTTCACCTTCCCGACTATTCCGACCTTGAGGCCGAAGTTGCGTAAAGTACCGCGCAGATCATTCTCGATCGCGATCGCCTTCGACTGCAGAAGCTTGCGATGGGTCAGCAGCATCCGCAGTTTCTGACTGCGTAACGTCTTCACATGCACCGGACGGTAAAGCCCACCCGCATCATCTGCGCGATGCCGCGCTCATCGTTGCGGTCGGTCTTGTTGATCTGCGCCTTCAGCACCGCCTGCATGTGCCGCGTTTCAACACAGACCACCGGTAACTCTGCTTCGGCAAGAGCGCCCAAGCGACAAAGTGACAGGCCATGGAGCACTACTTCAATCGATCGAATTTAGTCCTATTTTTCGGGCGGAACGAAATTCGTTCCGCCGCAAAGCCAATCCGCAGTCGGATTTTCACTCGTTGTGGCCCGGCCGCAACAACAGTTGTGGGACCGAAGAGTTATAACGTTCCGAGTTGTTTGCAACTTCGGGGGCGTCGTCATGAACAAACTCTTTCTTGGAAGCATCGTGCTCTTCGCACTCAGTGCGGATACATCGGCGCTTGCCGCCGACATGCCAATCAAGGCGCCACCCAGGGCAGCACCCGTGGCGTCTTACGATTGGTCCGGATTTTATGTCGGCGCGCACGTCGGTTGGGGTTGGGGTCGCTTCGGTTTTCGCGATCCGTACATAAAGCTCGATCAACCGGTTCTCTTTCTCCCTGGCCTGTTTGTGGGTGTTCCGCTCGAGAGACACTTCAACGGGAACGGCTTCCTGGGTGGCCTGCAAGCGGGAGTCAACGCGCAATTCGGCTCGATCGTGGTCGGCGTTGAGGGAGACGCGAGCTGGACGGATATTGACGGAACGTTTCGTTCGACGTCTGGCATCCCCGGAGTGCTGACCACTTCGGAGGGCGTTTCCGCTCATCTCAAATGGCTTGCGACTTTTCGCGGCCGTGTCGGCGTGGCATTCGATCGTTTCCTTGTATACGGCACGGGCGGCGTGGCATTCGGCGGGGTCGACGGCGCCGGTGACATCACGCTTACGATAGATCAGTTAGGCACCCTTTCAGCGGCGGCGTCCGACCAGAGGACGCATGTTGGCTGGACCGCAGGCGGTGGCGTGGAGGGGATGGTCACATCCAATGTTTCAGCCAAGCTCGAATACCTGTACGCCGATTTGGGCTGGCTCAAACACGAGGGGCCGGCGACTGTCGGCGGCACCCTCGTGCCGTTGCTGCCCCCCGGTATTTCGCTGAGGGGTGGAGGCGACTTCAAGGTAGCAGTCCATACTATCAAATTTGGCATCAACTTCCGCTTCGGTGGCCCGCTCCTTGCCCGATATTGATTGCGTTCGCTACGGTAATCAGCGGGCGAAGGAGCAAATCGATTGGGCGCGTGAGGCGGTCGAGCGCTCTTATGAGTTGCTGCGGCAGATCGGTCGAAGCACGGTCATTTAGCGCCCACTTCCGCTCGCTCGTTTGGAAACGCCCGGCACGCAAGTCCACTTGTGAATTCGCGCCCCAATTGACGCTATGTCGCCTCCTGGCCAATCGCGACGGATCGTATTTTAAAGACGGCCTGTCGCTTTCGGGGTGAAGCGGACATCGAGCAATTTTCGGCGCGCAGCAATCGTTGCGAATGACCCAACTCGGACGTCAATTGCCGAAATGGGCGAGTACAGGAACAAGCTTTCTATGATCTCAGCGTTGGATGATATCTGCTGGAAATGGTCGAAGAGGGCGTCCAGCACAAGCATTGTCGCGAGCCTGTACCGCCTCGCGGTGGTACCCTTCCACTTGGTTCAGCAATGGGACAGAAATGTCGCATGACTCGTGATTGTTATTTGCGTAGTAGAGTGTCGCCGCCGTGGCTAAGGAGGCATGATAAAGCGCTCCGCAGCGCTCCGATGGCGGTACTCTCATCGCCTGTTTCCAGGCCTCTGAGGCCGCGTTGCGCAGCCGCACCAGTTCCGGGCATGGCGCTTGCGCTTCGGCCTGAACCCCGAGCCCGACTATTGCTATCATTGTGAAGGCCGGCACTCGTCCCAGCGTCACAGGATATCCATGCAAGCGTTAGTGCCACGAGCTACGCGACAGCACACCCGCAATATTGGCCCATCAAGTACGGCGGATATATGAGAAAGGTGAGCATTTCCGTTCGTTTCAGTGGTGACCGCGTTCCTGCTCGGGCATCGGAGGTGAAGCCGCAAATCTCAGGATGTAGCCGCCATGTCTCTTCGAGAAATAGCCCTTGCTCGCCGTGAATAGTTTGCTGACCGCCGAGCAGGTGATCAAACGCGGAGACATCAGCGCCTTCGGGGTGACTGCCTTGCATCGGCTGGTCAAGCTGGCGCGGATCGCCGAGCAAGACGACGATCGCTCCGGCATGGGAGATCGCAAGCACGTTCGCAAGCGACATCTGCGCCGCTTCGTCGACGAACACGACATCAACCGTGCCCAGCGCTTCCGGCCGCGCCCATAGCCACGAGGTACCTGCGGCGATCTGGCAGGATGTATCGAGAGGGTCGAAGACATTGCCGTTCTTGGTGGTACACGTAAGGCAACCGTGACCCGCTTCCGGGTCGGACACTTTCTGAATGGCATTGAGCGCCAGCTCCCGCTCACCCGCGACCTTGAGGACCACATCGAGGAGGTTGCGGATGACCTTGTGGCTGTTGGCGGTGATCCCGACGCGCGCACCCTGAGCGACCAGCTCGCAGATCATCCGCGCACCGATAAACGTTTTGCCTGCGCCGGGCGGCCCTTGTATAGGATACACGCCGCGGAGTTTCGGGGCCATCCGCAATGCCGCCTGGCGCGCCGACTTTCCTCGGGGCGTCGCATGACGTCGCCGCCCAAATCTGGGGGCGTTCTGAGCAGCAGGTCGCGCCCGGCTTGGTATTGTCCGGAGGCGCTCACGCCGTGGTCAGCCACCCATTCGCAATCCGCACAAGTGCATTCGCTTGTGCGTCGGTCTCGATGACGTCGTGAGCTAACATGGGCCTCTGGATGCTCTCGCGCAGTATCGACGCGTTTCTTTGCTAAAGCAGCTCTGCGATTCTGATCAGGTCGAGAGGGGGATAGAGGCCGAGCTGGATTGCCGTCGACATGTTCACCACCACCGCAAACCGCTGAAGCGTCTCGATCGGCAATCGCCCGGCCGGCTGCTTGCCGACCAGGATCTGCTCAGCCTTGTGCGCGGCGAAGGCGCCTGCATTGTAGTAATTGCTGACGAGGCCGACCAGCGCGGCATCGTCGCGGATCGGGCCTTCCGTCGCGGAGATCACCGGAATTTTTGCAGCGGTCGCCATTCCCACGATGGTTGCCGCGCGCTCGATCAACGAGGAATCCGACGGTAGATAGATGAAGTCCGGCTTCACGTGGCCAGCCGCTGCATGGCGTCCACGATGTCTTGCGTCACCGGTCTTTCGCCGGGTGCGGTTTGGAGTGAGGCTTCGGTGAGGGCGAACTCGAACGGGCCGGCGTCCTTCTTCAACTGATCGACCGCCAGCATAGAGTTCGCTTCATAAGGATTGTAGATGACGCCGAGCTGACTTGACCGGCTTGAAGCGTTGCATCACGCGCAACTGGTCGGCCATTGGGACGAGGTGGGACACGCCGGTGAGGTTGCGCCCGGTGACGGTGAACGCGGCAGCAAGCCTCGCGCCAACCGGGTCGGCGACGATGTTGAAGATCACGGGGATGTCGGTGATATGAAGGTGAGGATCGGCCTTGCCGACCGCGCCCACCGTATCGAGCGTCACTGTGGTGCCGAAGGTGTAGATCAGGTCGGGGCGGACGCGCTTTGCCTCTTCGACATATTCCCGGATCTTGGGGCGGCTCCCATCGACATTGCGGATCGTGAATTCGACCGGGACGCGGGCCTTGAGCTGATCCATGAACCCGTGCTCGGCCTGCGTCATGCCGCGAAACAGGATCATCGTGACCTTGAAAGGCTCCTGCTGCGCCTTTGCCACGCAAGGCAGCGTCGCCGCCATCAGGAGCCCGAGCAGAATACGAAACATGTCAGTCTCTCCAAATCGATTGAGGCCGTCTTCCCGCGGTCGAACCAGGTCAGCGACAACGCGAAGCCGTCGTGCTCATGAACGTCATGACGGCCAGGAATGAAAGGCTCCACGGAAGTCGGTGAGCGCGATCATGAGGCCCAGCAGAATCGGCCCGGTGACGGTCCCGATGCGCTCGACCAAGCGGAAGATGCCGACCGTTGTGGCCTGGCCGACCTCGCGCACCACTTCCTCGCAGCGGTCGCTGACCAGCGTCATTTGCGGCGACACGCCGATGGCATGCGCGATGCCAAGGAGAATGACTGCGAGTGCGGCACCGGTCGTGTCTTCGATAAAGAGCGGAATCACGATGGCGATGGCGGCGGCATAGCCGCCGATCATGACAAAACGCGAGCGGCCGCCCATCCGGTCAGCAAGCGACGCGACGATCGGGCTATCAACACGATCGCAAGCCCATAGGCCATCATCACGCGGCCGGTGACCGACTGGCTGTGGCCGAGGCCCTTGAGATAGAGTGGCACCGAATAGTACAGGAAGCCCGCGAGCGCGATCTTGGCCGGGACTGCAGACAAGAAGCGCAATGATCGCAAACTGCTTGTGCTGGAGCAGCGTCTTGAAATCGGACAAGGCCAGAGATTTCTTCGGCAAGGCCGGAGCAGTAACCACCTCGGTCCGCAGAAAGCGCAGAACATAAACGGCCGCCATGGCGCTCAGCGCAGCCGAGAGCAGGAAGGTCCACTGGTATCCGAGCCGGTCGACCAGGATGCCGCCGATGGCTGCGCCGGAGAGTGAGCCGGCGAAGAAGCTCGCCAGAAAGAATGCCATTCCACGCGTACGCTCGTCGGCGGGGATATAGACCGTGATATAGGTTTGCGTCGTCACATAGACCGCGCCATAGCCGACGGCGGTAACGGACCGCCACGCCAAGAGTTCGACGAGGTTGCTGGCATAAGCGGTGAGGACAAGGCCGAGCGTGGTGAGCGCGGCGCCGAAGCAGAACGCCTGCCGATACCCGACTCGGTCGCACCATATCCCGGCGACCGGCATCGCCAGCGCCCATACCAGCATGAAGATGGTGATCGGAATTCCGATCACCAACTGCGGCGGCAATCCGAACGAAGGATCGTAGAACTGGCCCACGAAAATCGGAAAGAACGACAACGATAGCGACTCCGCAAAGATCAACAGGAAGAACGGCCAGCGGATGTTCTCGATGGCGTTGACCCGCAAAGTCGCCGCTCGTCGCGTCGTATCGAACGTGAATCCCGCCGGTAAGGGCGCGCCCGAGCGTTCGCGCTCGCCGCGCGCGGCTGTTCAATACAGCGACGACGGTATTGATCCGCCGGCTGAGCCGGCCGATGCCCCCGAAGACGTCGCGCGGCAGATCGCGGCGGAAATCACCGGACCGCATGGCGGCGAAAAATTCAGCGAGCGCCGCAGTGGCGAGGCGAACGAGGCGGCCAGCAACGGCCGGACCAGCTCGAAAGCCACCAAGCTCGCGACGATCAGCACGGTGAGGATGTCAAAGGCAATCTCCCACAGGAGCTGCTGGACGATGTTCGCGCGCTGGCCGAGATGCAGATAGCCGACAGGTTGTCCCTTGTGCAGGATCGCCGAGGGCGTGTTGAAATACCGGCCGACGCGATAGGTATCGGTGTCGTCGCGTCCCGCGACAGCGCGTTGAAGCAGCGCTGCATCGCTGATCCCGCTGAGATCGGTGCTGTAACGCGATCGGCCTTGAGCGTCGGTAACGATCAGGTATTCGAGCCGCGGATTGTCGCGCTTGACCGCTGCCAGATAACCGTCCGCATCGACCAGACCTTCAAATGGGACGCCGTGCTGAAGTGCCCGCTGGATAACGTCGATCACGGAACGGCTGATCTCGGTTTCGGCCGCAAGCGCCTGGGCGGTCAGGCTGCTCTCGAATTTCTGCCCTGCGCGCACTGAAACGAACGCGGCGGCAACTGCCATAAGGATGGTGGCTAGCAGCAGGAGCCGGCGTTGGAGGTCGCGCATTGCCGCTAGGTCTGGGTTTTCGCGGCCAATGCGGATGCAGCTGCCCGGCTTTGCCGGATGAAGTCGGGAACCCCTTGTTCGATAACGTGCCAAGCACCGGCAAATCCAATTTAGGTGGAGCGCCGTTGGCCAGCGTCTGTTCGAGAGCGGCGTCGGCATGCTGTCAATTCCCGCTCAAGTCGGCGGGTGATCCACGCAGACGCCGAGCAGGGTCATGAGGCTGGCCAAGGCAGCGGCCGTGAGCCAGTCCTCGAACAAGGAATGTCTCATGGCCGAAGTGGCCCGGTCGATTGCCGCCTTGTCGTATCCAAGAACCACCGCGCCGACTGATCACGCCGAAACTGTTCCGGTACGGCATGCCGACCTGATAGGTGTGGACGACCTTCGCCAAGCCATGAGGCCTGATTGCCGACCGTACTCAGGCGGCGCCGCCAATCCTGCTCCGGCGCGTGTCTCGCCGACCTCGACCAACCGATTTGCCTGCTCATCGATCACGACCGCAAAACGCAGACCTTCGGTGTGCTGGCGGGCGCGTTCGAGATCCTTGACGAGCTGGGTGTTGCTGCGCGGGGCGAGACCGACATTGAGCCCGGTCTCGATCGCTTGCCGCAGGTCACGCGCGACCACCGTGATGCGCGACACATTGAGCTGCTTGATAGGCTTTTTCGTAGTTGTAGTCGTTGAGGAAGCTGATCAGTCCGATTGCCAGCGCAATAATGAGGCAGATCGGGACACCCAGGCGCACCCAGAGCTGGCGCGCTCGGGAGAAAAAATACAAATCGCATCATCTCCCAGCCTCAACAAATAAAATTTGTTGCATTCTTGGCCACCGCTTCAACTGCGATGAGTGACTTGTGCAACACTCATCTTCGGCATATCCAGACGTCGGCAATGTCTTCATACGCGGCGAGCTCGACGTCAATGAATGATCGCAATAAAAAAGGGGCCAAAGCTGCCCAAGAACGGGAGGAGTGCGACTTATCGATTTCTCGTCTCTGTCTATCAGTCCCCGAAGCAACGACTTGCGTTACAGAGCGCTCGCGTTTCGCGCGCGCGACGCACCCGCGATCCAATTCGAATCGACTTCGGATGAAGTCGTGCGAACCGACGGCACCAATGCGGAGACTTCGGTACATCGCCGTTTTTAGGCAGTGCTTCGGACAAGTAACTGCTTACGACGCGTTACCGTACCTTTTTTCCGGCCCACGGGAAAGAGCGAAATGCCGTACAGCGCGAAAGCCGCGAGGAGTCACGTAACGCTGTTGGCCGATCGCGACAATTCGCGGCAACGCAGCAGTTCGGTCGCTTTCGGAGCAAAGCGGACACGGGCGATTTCGGCGTGCACCGAACCTGTAGCGAATGACCCGTTGCCTGAGGAATGCACTGAGCAGATGGCTCAAGGAGAGTCGGGAAAAGCCCCTGCGCCTGCGTGCAAAGCGTCTACTGGGTCCTCACCGCTGCCGCCAAGGCTTCGAATGTGCCGGGAAAATAAGAGACGTTCTGGAACGGAGTTTTGCCCACCGCGTCAGCGAGGGCGCGCGCTTGCGCGAAATCGCGTCCGAACAGCACGATGCGGGTGTTGAAATCGTTGATCGGCATAGGCGCCTTGCGCAGCCCATCGGTCGCAAGCTGGTCGGCCGGGACATTCTGCGTCCCCGAGGCTTCCTCACCTTAGCAAAAGTGTCGCGGCCGTTGCGTGCATCGAAGAACACGTGCGGACTGATCGATCTTGTAGACCCGGAAAGATGCCTTCGAGTTCGATCTCGACCGGTCCATTGAGCGCACGCCACATCGGAATGCCGAGCTGGTAACGCCTGAACATTGGTGAACCCGGCGGCGACGACCGTAGGGTAAGATGCAACCACTTGGGTCGTAGTCCCCAGTAGCGTGCTTTGGGGGGCTACGATCCCTTGCATCCGCATCTCGGGGCTGAATGTTCGCAGCGATCTTCAGTTGTGTTTTGAAGACGTCTGCGATGAGCTTGGGTTGTGCTTCATCGTCAGCGATCCCTTTGCGTCGATTTGGTGGCGCAGAAGCTTGTTGAATATGCACAGCGTGCGGCGAACGTGACGTATTGCGTCTGAAAGAGACTGGTATTGTCCTACGTTAGCAATCCCCGCCCCCCTACTGAGTGATCTGGGCCTAACGCCCCCAATCTTCTTCCGCTTCCCGCTTCACAGCGGCGCGTTCGGATTTTTTATCTTGATCCAGTCGCGCGAGCGACCGAACACATAGCGCGAGCCGAGCCGTTTCGAGACGATGCCTTCGCAGCCGAAATGGCAGGCGTGCTCGAACAAGATCGCCGCGTCTTCATACTCAATATGTTCGCAGAAGCGCATGCCGTCAGGCTATGGACGGAGTAGCCTCTCAAGCGCAGCCTTGCGAACCTCAATTGGCTCTCGCCGGAGATCGTGCCCATTAAGTAGCACCAGATCGAAGGCGAAGATGAACACGCTGGCGTCGTCCTCGCGCTTCCGTAGTCTCTGGAAAACCGCCAGGCCGCTATCGTCACATGCGACTGCCTCGCCATCTATCAGGAATGACTTTGCCCTGAGGTTATTGGCAGCCGACCAGATCAACGGGAACCTCGATGTCCAATCATAACCATTACGGGTCAGGATGCGGATGCCAGCCGCATCCCGTCTCGCCATTATATAGCCTCGGTTGATATCATAAATTCAGCCGGGGCCGCTTGGCGGCTTCGGAGCCGTCGAGGGCAGGCATGGCTCGATGAAAGCGGAAGGAGCCGGGCGAGTACGCAAAAGGAACGTGGACATTGCGACCTAGATGAGATTTAGGAGGATTATGGGACTCGACCGCGTTTCACCTTTTTATCGAGCTGACTTGGTTTCAGTAGCCGGCAGATAATCCCCTCTGCTGCGAGTTCCGCTTCGCGTCTCGATCCTTTGACCTTCCGCTCTACTGGTGGCTCGTTTTCTTCAATGTAAATGGCGACCCTCCACTCATGGCGCACAATGCCAGTGCGTAGTGCGTATCGGACGCCTCTGTACTTCATAGCAGCCACCTAACCCCAACCGAACCCGCCAAAAGTCGCGCGCTGTCCTCTTATTGCTGCGATCGTCCAGCCGCCCAGCGCGCGACGATTTCCCGATGCCGGTGCTGCGGCGCGTAAGCATCCCATGCGCTATAAAGAGTCCCTTCGTCGGAGAAGCCACGAGAACTGTGAAGCCGCCGGACCCATTGCGACCGCACTCGGGGTCATGCCGGACGCTTCGGAAACCGGTTTCGCAGGCACTCAGAAATGACCTTCGTCGACTGCAGGGTCGATTGGCTAAGGGTCGCATACTCGACCATTTCGCGTTCTACGCGCGCTCCATCGCTCCGCAGCCTTTCGCGCAGCGTCTGGAGTTCGACAATAACGTTGTCGATCTCACGCACAGAGGTGCCCGCCGCCCGCTGTAGCAGTGAGGCGAGATTGTCTGCCACTGACTGACCGTCAGCCTCGGAATCGTGTTGCTTGCGGACGAAATCACTAATTTCCGCGGTCACGTTCTCCAATTTGTCGAGTTCCGCACGGTCACGCTTCGTGAAATACGCCATGTCTGAACTCCCCTGCCTGAGGGCCGCTGTTCTTGTAGCTGCGCGTGCCTCAAGACTGCGGCACGTGAATGTGACCACATCACGGTTATCCACAGGGCGGAACTTTGCTGTCCCTTGCCACGGGCGTTTGCCAATTCGAGCTTTGTGTCTTGGCTCATCGCCGTCAACGAGTTGCTGCGGCTGGTTCGCAAGCTGCGTTAGGGCCCTCTTTGGAAAGAGCGGGTCCCTCCTGACCCAAAAAGAATGCGGGGCGGCGTGGTCCGCCATCTTTGCACATTTGGGGTTTGAAAAAGGGCATGTCCGCTTGGCGAAACTTCCCGCGACCGCGGATCGTCGCGTTGCGACTTGGTAGCACGAAACTCGTTTGACTTTTAACCCATGACACCATCGGTGTGACCGCACCTCCGCAGTATTTGGGCACCGGCTCCAAGGACAAACGGCGCACGTCGTAACAATATTTACACGTTTAACGTTATTAACGGGCGCTCCTATCCACCCGTAGGAGAACGCGATGCCCAAGCGCCCGCAGTTCGTCCCCATTAACCGCCGTGCCTTGCTTGCTCGCATGGCGCGGGCGCTAAAAAAGCAGGCGCGCGAACTGCGCAGCGTCCGCCATAAGGGACAGACCAGCTTCGTGCTGATCGACGCCCGCAAGGAGGCTATTGTGGAGATTGATGTCGACCTCGAAAAGCTCGCGCGTGAGCTTGGTGTGCTGAAATCCTGGGAGAAGCTGGCGAAGGTCAGTTGACGTGAAACTTGCAGCCCCCATGCGCGCCTTGTCCCTCAAACGCAAAACCGCCCGGCTGCCGAGTAGCCTTCTGTGTTTGTGACAGGATGGATCGGTCATCGTCCGCTCGTACTCCCTGCATCGATCCCGCAGGATCGACAACCCGAACCTCAGGCTCGGACTTTGCGGGTTTTTTCGATTTGCTCATGCCGAGCCAGGCGGCTCCAGGTCGGAAATTTCTGCAGCCGTCCCCCATGCGCCGAAACCGTGCGGGCGGGGGCGGTAAGGCCCCTTCATGCGATCGCGGGCATTTATCCGCAAGCGCTGCAGGAGCAGCCGATTGAGTTGGCTCGTGGGTTTCTCCGCTACGCGCTCGGCCACCAGCGCGCCGGCGAGGCGTGCCTTCCGCGCACGCAATGCCGCCTCGGTGAACGTGAGATGGATGAGGTCGCACTGAGCGAGGCTGCCGCCGCAGCGATGCGCGATGTGGCGCACGCGGACCAACCATTCGACGCACGCCGCATAGTCACTGCAGGCAAAGGCGAGCAGCGCTTTGCAGAACGGTGCCGCAAGCGCATCCTCCGGCAGCGCCGGCGAGGCGCTACTTCTGTCGGCGTGCGGCAGAGCTTCGAACGCGCGCGCCGCGGCTGCAGTGCGTCCGCTGCAGCGAACGCCATCATCGCGTGCACGACGTAGAACGGCCGTGCACCGGCCAGCGTCTGCACCCCCCAGCGATCGGCCAATAGCCGCCACCGCCCGCTCACCTCGATGTTTCGGAGTTGGACCCGCCACAGCAACGCCGAAGCATCAGCAAGCGAACACATGTCCAAAGCACGCGCATTCGCGATCTGCGCATCGTAGGTCGCGAGCGCGGATTGCGGATTGTTCGCGTCGAGATGGAACAGCGCGCGATGCCATGCCAGATGGACGGAAAAGGTGGTGCCTTCGGCCCATGCCGATTCGGTCGCGGCCAGGAATGCGAGACCTTCACGGGCGCGCCCCTGCATCTCCATCACATGGGCGATGACGTGAATGGCGCCCGGATGTCGGGGGTCGAGCGCGAGCGCGCGGCGCGCCATCTTTTCAGCACGACGATACTGGCCGTTCTCCTCGAAGGCGAACCCGTACATCGCAAGGACGCTCGCGTAGCCGGGCGCTGCAGCCTCCCATTCGGGCACCACCTGGGCGATACGATCCCGCATCGCGCGCCGCCGGCCGAGGCGGAAGTCGAGCGCATGCGCGACCACAAGCGCCAGGATATCGCGCGGCCGGTCGACGACGATGGCGCCGTAACGTTCGACCGCGAGAACCGGATCGCCCTGAGCCAAGCATTCGCGGCGGCCGCATGACAGCGCGCGGGGTCGTCCTTGTCTGGGCACGCCGTCTCGATGGCGGCCACGCTCGCAGCAAGCGTGGATCGCGCAAAGTCGTCGTCGGCACGCACAATGAGCGCGGCGCGCAGACAATGGCCGAACAAGCATTGGGGGTCGTCGGCAAGCACCCGCTCAACCTCGACAGCGGGATTCCCGCGATTGGTCAGCAGCAGCTCGAGCGCGCGTTCGCATCGCGCCAGCAAATCCCTATCGGCCGCGGCGGTCGCGGGCTTGCTGCGTCAAGTCTCACTGCTGCGTTCATTATGCTCTCATTTCAGCGGGGGAGCGCGCCGGCGTCTCCACCGCGTTCGCAGGAAGGCCCGGCGCGCATTCGTCGCCGTGTTGAAACGGTCGCCGGCTGCAGCACGGCCGGCGCGTCCGTGGCTAGTGGATAGTGTCAAGGCCTGTTCTCTCAATGATCAGCACGCCGGCTTTATTTGCAGGAACGCCGGACCGCACGCACGGCGATCACGACGGTGCGCCTGACCGGATCGGTTTTTGTGAACGCTCTTTTCCGGCCCCTTAGGTTCGGGGCATTGATCGCGCCATGTCGCCTGTTGGCCATCGCTACATTCGTCACGACTTGGAATTTGCGTCCGCTATCCGGGCATAGCGGAAGTGCATGGACGCAGCGCTTAGTCTCTATCTGGTCGAGACTGACCCCAAGGCGACATCGTGGAAGCAAGGAGCGAGGCACCGCTGGTCTCGACCGCCTCGCCGCTCCGGGCCGTCGATCACTCGACGACGAGGGTCGGTTTGAGGGCTACGGGCCGGGACAAATTATAGAAGTTGGGCGAGGTCGCCATCACCGCCGCGTGGATCTCGGCGAACTCTTCCTTGGTGCCGCTACCCTTGATGCGGACGATGTAGCTCAGGTTCTCGTAGCCTGCCGGCACGGCAGGATCGATTCCGAGGAAGCCGCGGAGGTCGATCTCGCCATCGGTCTCGATCTCCAGGCTTTCGAGGGTGATTCCGCGCACCGTGCACTGCGCTACGTACCCCACCGTCATGCAAGCGTTGAGCGCCGCCAACAGATGTTCCTGCGGGTTGGCGAACCGGTTCGATCCGCCCAATTCGCAAGGCTCGTCAATGTCGATCGAGAACCGGCGCGGCACTCGTTCTCCGCCGATTTCAAAGCCCTGGACTTGAGCACGGCTCCGCGTTTGGCCCTGCCAGGTCGTTGTGACGCGCCAATTTGTCTTGCCTTTTTTGGCGTCTCGCCTGACGCCGTCGATCAGGGCGAACAGGTCGTCGACATTGATGCCGTTGACGACGGTGGGTTCGGCGGCCTTCGTTTGGGCAACCATGATGGGGCTCCTTCGCTTGGGTTTAGTAAGAGTTCGGGATCGATTATTGGAGCGTGGCGAGCGCCGCCTGAATGCGCTGGCGCTGGCTTTCGGTGGTCAGGCTGGAAAGCACCTTCCCGAAGTGCGGGTGCTGGGCGCCCGAGTGGATGTACTGCCAGCGGTAGGCCTTGAGGAATGCGGCCTCGATCTCCCGGGCCTCGGTCTCGTCGACGCTTCGGCCGCACTTCGCCGCGAAGTAACCTGCGTCGGCTTTAGCCTGGGCTTGCAGGATTCCGTCTACCGCGGCGACCAGTTCGATGAACTCGTTGACCGCTTGGTCGCGTGCATCGTCCGTCATCTCGGCGTCATGCCGCTTCAACTCGAGTTCATCAAGAATCGCGTGCTGGCTCTCCTCCTTCCAGTGATAGAGGAATATGTCCTTGAACAGTTCGGACAAGTTGCTGTCCGGTTCGATACTCTGGCGGTAGTGGAGTTGTGTGAACAGTTCGATGTCCAGCGTCAGCGCCAACACGGCCCAGGTGCTCTTGCCGAGTACCACGCCGGCGACCGCATCGGGGTTGACGTCAAAACGGTAGCCGACCGGCAATGTCTTTCCGATCATTTCGTCGACGCGTCGGAACAGCGCTTGATGCTTCAATTCCTCGTCGCTGAACCGAACAAGCGCCTCGAGGGCGATCTGATCGCCGAGCCAGTGATCACGACTGATTTCCAACACCTTTGCGTTGATGAAACGCTCGACTAACCCGAATACATTGGCGTAAGTGCGTCCCTGGATCTGGCTGATAAAGCGTTTCTCGTCCACGGACAGCGAGGTGAATTCCGAGACCAAGGACAGACCATCAGGGAGATACTTTTCGGACCTGGTGAAGCTACGTCCCCGGATCACGTCTTTGTCGATATCCCAGTACACACGCTTAGAAGCTTTGATGCTCCGGGCGTACCGATCGCTGTCGATGTTCCTGTTCATCATGTTCATTGGCTGTTCCTTTGAGTGACGCGTGGGCGGCCTCTTCCCCACACCGGGTAAATAACTCTCTGTTGGCCTCAGGCCGATTTATGGCCGATGCGGAGCGATTAAGACTTTGACCGGCGCTTGATTTATCCATGAGAGCACCATGATTTTTGATTGAGACCGAGGATCACGGCGGGTCCTCCGTGCCATCCCGTGTGCTCCCGTTGAGTGACAAAAACAAACCGAGATATATTGGCCTAGCATCAGCTTTCCTGGGGCTAGGTATGAGGCTTAAGGGGGTGCGCAGGCTGCCCTGTCGGACCCCTTGCCCAGATCCGCCCAACATTCCAATGCGCCGCGGACTGCGCTGGCCTTCAGGATCGGAGACCGTCTGGCCAAGCTTTCCGAGCTGTTGTTCGTGGAAGCGGTGCGCCGTTAACGCGCCGGACGGACCGGATGGTTCGCCCGTTTGCGCAGCTAGCCACGTCGAGGCCAACCTTCGACAGCTGGTACGAGCCACTTGGTCTGACCCTCAAAAAAAGGGGGCCGGGATTTCCGGTTATGGCCCAAAGCGGCGGTTTTTGAATGTCTGCTTTTGCGCCGCTCTTGGGGGATAAGCGGACGTAAGCCGGATCAGCCACGCCCATTTATGAGTACACGCCCTGCGGATCGGTGTGGTTCGGGTCGCGAACTGACGCTCTACTGTCGGGGCCCACCAACGAAGGAGCTACACGATGACCATGACCACCGAGGATCATTGTCGACGCGGGGAACCTCTCGTTCGACCGCAGCGCCGTCCTGAATCGGGCATCGAAGCTTGGGTAGGCCATCGACGGTGACGAGCGCTTGGAGCTGTACGCTCACCGTATCTTAACGCCGGGACTTTCCGATAACAGTCCTTCTCGGAGTGCCGATCGGGCGCGCCACCCTCCGATAACCGTGTATTTGCGTGACGAAAGGTCAAACCATGAAGCGACTGATTTGCGGCCTCGTTGCCGCTCTCCTGGCCATGTCCTCACCCGCGGCGATCGCCGGCGGTGATCTCGGCTACCCGACCGACGCCTTCGCGCTGACCGGCGCGTCCGGCAACGTCGCCGCGGCCGCGGCCAACTTGACGCTGACCGCGACGGGGGGTACCGGGGTTTCCGGAGCAGTACGCGCAGGCGCGCGCGGGCGCGCGTCATGGGGTCTTACAGCAGGGCCGAGCCGTCGGAGCGGCGCAAGGAAAGCGGCCGAGTTTGTGCAGCAGTACGCGCGTGCGCGCGCACGCGTCATGGGGTCTTACTCTAGGCGGCTGAGCACGATATCGGCTTCGGAATGCGAGCCGCACCGCCTGTCGTAATAGCTGACTGCGCCCTTGTACGCCAGCGTCTTAGACCGGCACTTCGGCGGAGCTCATGGCCGAGTTTGTGCAGCAGTACGCGCGTGCGCGCGCACGCGTCATGGGGTCTTACTCTAGGCGGCTGAGCACGATATCGGCTTCGGAATGCGAGCCGCACCGCCTGTCGTAATAGCTGACTGCGCCCTTGTACGCCAGCGTCTTAGACCGGCACTTCGGCGGAGCTCATGGGGTAATACGGCCGATGACTGCATACTTCGAACGAGAGCTGCGCCGCAAGGACCGCCCCAGATGTGGGGCGAAAACCCGAGCCGGCGGTGCCTACTTGGTGCGCGCAGAGAAAGGGAAGGCACGCTGCCGGTTCCATGGCGGACTGTCGACCGGACCAAAGACCAAGGTGGGCCGGGCTCGGATCGCTGAGGCCCAGCGGCGACGATGGCGGGCCTATCGACTGGATGCGTCACGAGCTCGGGCGCATCGACGCCAACCTGATCGAGCGGGTTCTCCGTGAGGGCAAGAGCTACGCCGACGTCGCGGTGCTGCAGGGCAAGGCCGGTGAGTTGGTGGCCAGCGGTATGTCGCGAGCCGCTTCCGGGACGCGCTGGAGGGGCTGGCGCGCGCGAGGGCGGCAACCGGGCAGGCCCTCTAAAGCACCCAGGGTGCTGACCCACTGCTTACCCGGGCCCCCGCGACGCCGCTCCGCGTTCCACATGAAACGGTGCAATTCATCAACCATTTCAGGATGGTGAGCGCACCGGGAACTCGAACCTTGGCCCGCTGATGGACGATCCCTGGGCCGTGCTTCCGCATGAGCCCCCCGGCGCTACCGCCGACGACGTACAGGCGACGGAGTCCTTGACGTGCGTTACGGCAAGGCCGCCGGTGATATACACGAGCCAATTTGGGGCGATCAGATATCCGCCCCGCAGGCGGGCGGTGAACAGCCAGTCGTATCGGCTCGACCAGCTGATGGTCCTCGATGGTCCTTTAAATTGAAAGAACGGGCTCGCCGATGCGTCATCCTTGGCATTGAGTCCGCTGAAATCAATCTCGGCGCCGAACAGCCACTGGCCCGATTGCCAATTGTAGCCGACTTGTCCGCCACCAATGAATCCGCTCGGTCTCAGATGCGGAGTAGGACTGAGCGGCGCACCGAGAGAGAGCGGCGATGCATTCGGGTTTCCTGTCAACGTCGGATCGGACTTGCCCCAGGCATAGCCGGCGTTGAGGCCGATATAAAAGCCGGTCCACGACGGCAGGACCGCGGGCATGGCTGGCGCTTTGACCGGCATGTCGGCGGCCTCGACCAGTGACGAGCTGAGCGCGATCACCGAGACCGATGCCAAAAGCGCTCTGCGCATTGTCGCCCTCAAATCCCGCTTATTCTCGCCAATATTACCGCGGGGGCCGCAGCGCCCACTAGTGCAGGTCTGCAACACCGCACACAATTCGAATCCGCGACAACGGGCGGCAAAAAAACATTTGTTCCAACATCTTATCGCTCTACGCCGCCGACGGGCCGTCTTCGCTGCGCTCCATCACCACCCGCACCGGCTGCTTCAGGTTCATGTCGCGCTGCGGGTAGGGGAACTCGATACCGTCGCGCTTGAACGCGTCCCACAGCGCCAGCATCACGGCGCTGCGCACGGCGCCGAGCCCGTCGTTGGGGTCGCGGATCCAGTAGCGCAAGGTGAGGTCGAGCGCGGAATTGCCGAAGTCGGTCAGGTGGCAGGTCGGCGCGGGGTCCCTGAGCACGCGCGGGACACTGGCCGCGGCGGCGATAGCGGCGGCGCGCACCCGGTGCGGATCGCTGCCGTAGCTGACGCCGAACTTGATGTCGTTGCGCACGCGGTCGTTGGAGAACGTCCAGTTGACCACCCGCTGGGTGATGAAATCCTCATTCGGGATCAGATATTCACGGCCGTCGCGGCTGACCACCGAGGTGTAGCGCGCGCCCATGGTGTCGACCGAACCGAAGGTGTTGCCGACGGTGATGACGTCGCCCGGCTTGATCGACTTGTCGGCCAGAAGGATGATGCCGCTGACCAGGTTCGACACGATCTTCTGCAGGCCGAAGCCGACGCCGACGCCGACCGCGCCGGAGAAGATCGCGAGTGCCAAGTCGATCCCGACCGAGCCCAGCACGATCAGCACCGCAAAAGTGATCAGCGCGGCGCGGGCGAGCTTGCCGAGCAGCACCTGGATCGATGGCGTGAGGTCACGGTAGGTGCGCAGCCGCGTATCCAGGAAATTGCTCAGCGCCACGGCGCCCCAGAGCGTGATCAGGAGCAGTGCGGCGGTCTTGAGCACCAGCAGCGGCGTGACGCGCAGGCCGCCGATGACGATCGCGGCGCGGTCGAGCCCCGCGATGGTCTCGTCGAGCAGCCCGACGATGCTCAGCGCCGCGATCGACCACGCGACCACCGACACCATGCGGTTGACGAAGGCGTTGCGGATCAGGCTCGCGGCGATGGCGATGACAACCCAGGCGGTCGCAAGGCTGGCGGCGACGCCGATCAGATAGGAGCGGCCAGGCAGGGTCGCGGCCTGCATGGCGATCCGCATGAGCATCAGGATGACGATGCTAATGATGATGCCGACGTTGACGATCGCCACGCGGATGGCGCGGCGCAGGACCGTCGGCCAGCCCATGACGTGGGGCAGGATATCGAAGTGCCGGCGCAAATAGGCCGCCAGCGCCCATCCCAGCAGCGCCGCGAAGGCGATCAACGCGAGCTGAATTGGTATCCAGACCGACGTGAAGCTCGCGGGGATCGCGTGCAGCTGCTGCGTCAGTGCGTCCAGGATTTCGTCGAAGCCTTCCATGACCCTGGCCCGGCCGGTCGTCGGTATTTGGGGCGAATAAGACGTGATTTGGCGCTTCTTGGCATCCGCTCCGTTGAGCGGGACCGGCGGCGGGCGATATGGTGCCTGGCATTGATGGGGAGATCGCGACGACCTTCCGCCGGCCTGGCTCAAGGACGCGCTGTGCGCGGAGCCGTCGGATGATTTCGCATGCTGCTGAAAGGACGGCGCCGCGTCACCTTGTCCATTTATCCACGAAGCGAGGGCGGCCATAACCGGACTCTGCAGCGCATCAATTGGCATCCTCAAGGCCGGCAAAGCGCAAAGTTCAGGCCAGCTCGGGGGTAATCTTGAGAGTCGCGGCTCAATGGTTTGGTTCAGGATTGACATATTTCTCGCTGCGATCCTGCGTCTCATTTCATGGCTGGTATTTGCCGGATTCCAACGGCGGATTACGCTCGTTCCCAAGCTCGTACAGCCCGCAGCCGGCCGTCTATACCTCTATCCGCTGCCGGCGCTGGAGTACTTGGCCGATAACAACGAACACCCGTCCCGATCGCCGCTGCGGCTCACCGAAAATGGCAAGCCGCTCGGACCAGCCCACAGCTTGCATGCCGACATCATTGCAAATGGCGGCGGTCGATACTCGCATTACCGGAGCAATTTCCATTTCTCGGCAAGCGACAACAGCGATCCACGCACCAACGGTCGTACCTATGCGCTGTCCCGCACGGTCACGATCCCTTCCTTTGTAGCTTGGCTCTCCGCGCGCATTGCGGGTTTGCGCTGGTTGCCGGGCTTAAATTTCCTTCGGCGCGTGAAACGCAAAGCTGGGCATACCTGCTTTGCCGTCTGGATTGATCTTAAATGGCGATATGACAAGCGCCATCTTCCGTTGACGCCTGACCATTGGGAGCTTTACGACATCATTCACCGTTTCTGCTGGCGAGAACTCGGAGAGTTTCCTAATCTGATCAACTGCCGCGACTACAACGATAAAATGCAGTGGCTCAAACTGTTCGATCAAAGCAAAGAGATAATCCGTTGCACCGACAAGCTGCGTGTGCGCGACTATGTCCGAGAACGGATCGGTGAGAAATACCTGGTCAAGCTGTATCAGGCGCATGACCATTTGTACGAAATTGATTTCAATGCACTGCCCAAGGAATTTGTGATCAAGGCCAACAACGATTTCGGCACGGTCATTCTAGTTCGGGATAAGTCTAAACTGGATTACCAAGCCGCGGCGGCGCAAGTAGAAGCTGCTCTCAAGCAGCCCTATGGGTGGTTGAAGGGCGAGTGGGCCTATTCATATGTAAAACCAAAGGTACTAATCGAAGAGTTCATCGAGCCGCACAATCAGAACCCCCCACCCGACTACAAGTTTTATTGCAGCGAAGGAGTGGCGAAGATTTGTCGCATCATCAGCGGCCGGGGAGGATTTGATACGAAGGAGCAGGCTGTCGATGCTGAGGGCAATGACCTGGCGATTCAGATGATTCCCACTTTCAAACTCGGATCAGACTTCAGGAAGCCCGCGCTTTGGAGCGAGATGATACAAGTCGCTCAGGAGCTAAGTCCCGGACACAAGTTCGTTCGCGTCGATCTATTCTGCACTGATATCCAAATTTACGTGGGAGAAATGACATTTTGGCCAAGGGCGGGCGCCTACAAGGTCGTGGGTCAGAAAAAGCTTGGTGAATTCTTGGATTTTGAACGCAGCACATACAAGCCCTTGCTGCGCCCTCGGCTGGAAGGTCTGTAGCTCGTTGCAAGCAATGGCCCTTAGGCGGCTGCTGGCGGACGGTCCTCGCCACCGGCGCTTCCCGGCATCCGCTCCGTTGAGCGGGACCGGCGGCGGGCGATATGGTGCGGCATGGCATTGAGAGGGAGATCGCGATGACCGGCCTGTCCGAAGAACAACGCATGATGCGGCAGAGCTGCCGTGATTTCGTCGACGACGTCGTGATCCCGTTCATCCGCGGTAACTGGCAGCGGGAGTGGGACATGCGGCCGGAGGCGCGGCTGCCGCCGGAAATCCTGGAGGGCGCCCAGAAGGTCGGCATCCGCACGCTCGGCGTCCCAGAGGAGTTCGGCGGGGTCGAGCTCGAGAAGGGGACCGAAACCCAGACCTTCGCCATCATCGCCGAAGAGATCGCGCGCGGCGATTCAGGGCTCTCCGACAAGCTGGTGCAGATCTGGAAGGTTTCGGTGCTCTTGCGCAACCTTGCGCCCCAGCACCTGCAGGAGCGCTGGTTTCCGCGCATTGTCGACGACCCGCAATTCCTGCTGGCGCATTGCCTGACCGAACCGCGCGGCGCGTCCGACCGCTGGCTGCCGTACAACGTGCCGGAAGCGTCCATGCAGACGCGCGCCGTGAAGCAGGGCAAGGACTGGGTGATCAACGGCCGCAAGCAGTTCATCTCGAACGGCTACGACGCCGGCCTGTTCGTGGTCTACGCCAACACCAATCCCAAGGTCGGCATGCTGCAGGGGACGTCGTCGTTCCTGGTTCCGCGCGACACACGGGGGCTGACGGTCGCGCGCTGCAACGAGACGCTCGGCTGCCGCTTCATGAACAACGGCGAGCTGGTGTTCGAGGACATGCGGGTGCCGGAGGATCATCTGCTGGCGGAGAACGATGCGCTCGGCCGCGCCGGCGTGTATTTCCAGCCCGGCAAGATCATCCAGGCGGCGAAGAACCTCGGCGTCGGCGTGCGCGCCTTCGAGCTGACCTCGGACTACGTGCAGAACTACGTGCAGGGCGGCCGCATCCTGATCAAGCATCAGGCGGTGGCGCTGCGGCTGGCCGATATGGCGACCAAGCTTGAAGCGACGCGGGCGCTGCTCGAACGCGCCGCGGCGGCGGTCGATGCCAAGGCGGGCGATGCCGATGCCTTGTGCAACATGGCCAAGCTGTTTGCGTCGGAGGAAATCCTGAAGGTCGCGACGCATGCGGTCGAGCTGCACGGCGGCAACGGCATGATGCTGGGTTTCGGGGTGGAGAAGCTCTTCCGTGACGCCGCGATCTTCCCGCACATGGACGGCACCACCGACATCTCGCGCTTCAAGATCGTGAAGGCGATGTTCCCCGATACCGCCGGGAAATACGCCGGGCCGGAGGCGTGACGAAATACATGAGCGGTTTCCAGTTGTCTCGGCCTGTCTCCGCTCGTCCCCGCGCAAGCGGGGACCCAGAACTGCGGGCAAGATTTATGGATTCCCGCTTTCGCGGAATGAGCGGAGCATCTGGGCCGACCTGGGGCACGTACTCATGAAATCGCGCTTGTTCGGCAATCGCCGGGTGATGTCCGCTTTGCCTCCGAAAGTGGCCATATGACCGACATCCCGTTAGGTCCGCTTTGGGCCATTACCCGAACTCATGCACCGCAGCAAACAGCCAGCTAGGTCACCATAGAACTTGCCGCTGCTTTGACGAGCTGCCTGCTCGCATGAGGCACGGCGGCGACCTTGGCTTTTACGGCCCGGACCCGGAGCCTCGCCCATTGAGGCCAAATTTCCCGGCGATGCAGCTCTCGAGCGCGTCTTCCGTCAGGCGGCCGTCGACCTTGACGGCGGACAGACCGGTCGCTTCGACCATGCCCTGGAGACGCTCGGTGAAGAGCCGATCGCGTTCCAGCAGGTTGCTCAGGGCGCGTTTCGGGTTGCTGGTCTTGTTGGGGATGCTCCACATGGTGCCGCGGCTTTCGAACGCGGCCAGCCGGAACTCGGGCGTCGGGATGAGCCAGACGCAATGGCTCGGATCATGCAGCAGCGGCTTCACGAGGTGTGGCAGCAACCTGAAGCCTTCGGCGATGACGCCTTGATCCGGCGGGAGCGCCAGCAGATCCTCGATGATCAAGCCGAAGCCCTCGCCCCGGAACCAGTGAAAGGTTTCAAGCATGGTCTGCGGCGAGCGATCGACCCACCTCTGGTCCATGCTCATCTTCACGAACTCGGTCAGGTTCGGATAGTCCTTCGGCAGCCATCGATGCGCATGGTCGCCCATCGCCTCGTCCGTCGAATAGAGCCGCAGGCCATGCTTGTCGGCCAGGCGGCGCGCGATCGTGGACTTGCCGGAGCCGCTGGCGCCGCCGATCCAATAGACATGCCGCAATCGGCTGGTCAGTGAGCCGGAGTCGCGACTGTCCCCGCGCGCTTCAGGCTGTGTCATGTCGTTTCCTTGGGATCATTGAACCGCGTGGCTTACGGCCACGAACGTGGAAGTCGCGTGGGAATTGCCTCTCGTTGGCAGGCTATTGAGCGAGTTTCGCCCAGACCTGTTCTACGCAATCTTCGAGTGATGTGAGCGTGGTGTCCAAAATCGTACAGCGGAGTTGGTTGGCCTCGTCTCGCAGATACTTGGCCCAGTTCATCATTGTTGTGTTTGCCAAATCGGGACTGCCCCTGTGGAACGCGAGACGCCTCGTCCTTGTAGCGTCGTCGCAGTCCACAAGGATCAAAGCATAATTTGTGATGCCTGCTGCCGCGGCAGCCTCGGATACGAAGGAGAGGCGCATCTGTCCCTCGAACAGCGTGCGGTGCCCAGTAGGAGGAATCGCAGCAAGTCTCGCCATCCACTCGAAGGTCGTGGCTCGTTGCCAGACCTCACCTGACCCGTATTTGGCGATCATTTGTTCGAGAGGAGGCACGCCGACACGATCAAAGTGGTATACATCGACATGTCCAGCGTAGCGAGAAGCGATAGCTTCCGCGATTGCGGTCTTCCCCGAGCCTGATGCGCCGGTGAGTACGACGAATCCCATAAGTCATCATAGAACGGTTGACCGAGATCCAAATCCTAAGCCCAGCACTTCTCTACCGCGCAGCGGTTTGATGCAATCACTGTTTTCCAACCTTTTGCGACGCTAGATGGGGTTCTGGCGTCAATTTGCACTGCAGAAATCTTGAGGTTGGGATGGCAGAGATGGTTCATAGGCGGACAGGCTCGAAGCAAGGATAACGAGTCCGCTTCGACCCCAATAGCAGACATTGCTCCGCGCAAACGACAGGTCAGCTTTGGGCCACAAGCGGACATCACCGACACCCTCGGTGTCGCGGATTTTCCCGGACTTAAACCTCACGTGATGACGATTGGGACAAAAACGATCTTGCCAATGAGCGTGATGTGATAGCTCAGGCGGTAAAGCCATGCGTCGGTATCGCGGACGGCCACGTCCACCTGGATTCCGGTAAAGAGGTTGTTCAGCGGCGCATTCGTGAATGCGTCCTGGCCCGAGCTGAACGGATTGGGGCGCCAGACGTCGACCGCGAAGCCTGAATTGTCGGATTCGTCCTTGTTGTAGATTGAGCTCAGGCCCGCAAATGGCGCCCAGTGCTCCAGCTGCATGTTGGTCCAGTAATTGAGGCCGTTTGCGCCCGGAGGCGTCGGTATCCCGTATCGGTTGATCGCATATAGCATCGGGGCTTGGACATCAGGAAGGATCAAGACGGTTTCCTGGCGCCATTGCGATGTGCTGGTCCCTTTGAGGTTGAGCATGGCAACGCCGCTCAAAACCACCAGGAATTTCTGGTCCTTGATGGTCGCGGGCGGCGCTTCATTGACGGCCAGGGCGGCCGGCGTGATGACCCAGTTCTGCCCGGCGAAGCTCGTCACTTCGATCATCGGCTTCTCCACGAACTCGATATTGTTTGAGCGGACGCACCGACCGTCATCACCGTCCTCGAGCCGGACGCCGCTCAAAGGCGTCGGCCGCACACTCGCGCCAAAGGGCGCACCCGGTCTTGGAATGTCGCGGTCATGAATGGAGAAGTGCAGGTGATTCAAGACCGAGTTTCCGGTGTCGTCCATCAAGCCGAGGCGGGTGCCGACCACCACCGGCATTAGCGGCGACACCAGGACCTTGTTCGGCCCTTCCAGGTGCAGGTAGCTGGTGCGGAAGCGCCTCGGCTTTGACGGATCCGCGGGATCCGGATGGGCGATGTCGACGAAATTCTCAATGCTTGGATCGCCGCTGGGAATGCCGGCACGCCAATCGACCACGACGCCGCTTCGGGCCGCGAGAACCGGGGTGCCGCCGCTGACGTTGTCGTAAGGCAGGTAGCGCCGGTATCGCGTGAAATCGATCGCGAACGCGTCATTCCCTTCGTGGGTCGGCCACTGGTTATAATAGAATCCGCGCGGCCCGAAGCCGCACGGACTCCTTGCAAAGTAGAATGCAAGCAGCCCCAACGGGGAGGCCAGGACGGCCACCTGCTGAATCAGGTATTCCGTCAATCCTCCCGCCTTGAAGCTTTGGCCCGCAGGCCACGGTGCGAGCAGCTCGATCGGGAGCGGCTGGTTCGTCTCCAATTTGGGCGGGCGCCAGGTCTCGCGCCACAGCTCGGTTGGGGCCGAAATGCCGAGCCCGGTCCATTGCCAGCCGCGCGGCGCGCGCGTGATGATGAACAGGACATCGCCGCGGTACCACCGGCCGCGCCAGCCGCGGGTGTAAAGGTAGCGCTTGTCGCCGGAGCCCAAAAGCTTGGTGCGGGCCCTGACGCGGCTTTGCGACAGGTCCTCATACAAATGCTCCAGGAGATTGCCGGTGTCGAAGCTGGTATGCCCGCCGGTGGGTCCGATTGCGAAATGGGTCGCGCTGGCGGCGGCGCGCAGCCGCGCGATATCGCGGCGTTCGAGCGCGGCGGTCAGCATCGCGCTGACGTCCTGGACGTCGGCGCTGAAAGCCGCCGCAGGCGTATCGAGCCGCAGCAACGCCCGGCGCGCGAGCTCGTTCGGGTCGTCGCAGCGATGCGGCGCGCCGGTTATTGGCACGCTCCTGTACAGGTCTGCCGCGACGTCGACGCGCCCCGAACGCTCCGCAATCATGCCGGCATGAAGCAAGCCCATTCCGTCGCCGGGCTTGAGCCGCGCAGCGTCACGATAAGCGTTGATTGCAAGCTCCGCCTGGCCGGCAAGCGCCGCAAGTTGTGCCTTCGCATGCAAGGCGCAGAACGCAATGTCGCAATCGTCGATGAGGCGAGGCGCCGCCTGTGCGCTCAAGACGCTCGCGTCGTAACCGTCAAGCGCCTCTGCGATAGATCCATCGCGCGCATGATTGTCAGCCATCCAGAGAAGATAGGCTGGTGCGAGCGGTGACTGCGGCTCCCGTTCGGCGGCGGCGCGAAGTGTCACATTCACATTGGCGCTACCCGGACCACGGCGGCTGTGCAGCACTTGCTGCGTCAGCTGCCGCCATTCGAACGAGCTGCGCGGGTCCAGTGACGGCGGCGACAGGCGCAATAGCTCGCTGTCAATGTCAACAGCCATTCACGTACCATCTATCTGGTTCTCGAGGCAGCCACTGCTGACAGTACCCGACTGGTCGCACTTTTGGTCATCTCTGCACCGCAGGATATGCAGCGCATCGGCTCTACCCATTTACCAGCGACGTTGGTCCAAGCGTGTCCACCCATGGCGGATAATAACTGGCATGAGAGATCGATGGAATCGCGAAGCACAAAAAATTCGCCGCGAGCGACACACTCCGCCGGTATATCGGTGCCGCGTGTGCGATCTAGAATTTGCTTCGGCTAATTGGGCCCGTGCAGTGCCGTTTTATCGCCTCTTGCATGCGCAGGTTCTGCCGTTGGAAACTCGGCGGAGCCGAAAAGCCCGCTGATGGCGCTAAGCAGACGTGAGCCGCGCTGATAGGTAATGCGCGCATAAACAGGAGCCCGCTGAACGCCGTGGACAGCGGGCTCCGTCACGTGTTGGGTCTCAACGCGAATCAACGTGACGGTATTGACCGTACCTACGGCCGCATTAGGTCATTCGTATTGACATACCAATGTACGGTTTTCTTCGAGCAATTTTTGTCTTGATTATCGAATTGGGTAACATCAGCAAGAATTTGCAGCCCCAGATACGAATCTGGGGGGCAGGCGGCAACCGCTCTGACTGTCACGAGAGCGGTTGCCTTTCGTGAATGACTCACAAGCCGTCGCCGGACGATCAACGAACGGTTCCGGCTATGCATTCGGTCATGAAGTCACGATGGGTTCGACGTCCGCTGTCGGTGCCTGACCCTCTTTGTTCAGAAAGTGCCTCGCACCTGTTATAGCTTTCAACGTGCGCGGCCGGTGCTGGGGCAGAAACTGGTCCACCTACAGTGGCGGGGATTTTCCCAGCCAAACAATTTCGCATGAACTCGTTATGGTTTTTCCGACCGCTTTCGGCACCCGCTCCTCTTTGTTCAGAAAGTGAAAAGCAACTGTCGAAGGTTGCCGACTGTTGAGCAAATACCGACGTGGTGGAGGCGCCGATCACAAGCGCGGCAGCGATTGAAATGGACGTGAAGCGCATGGTCATCTCCTCCTGTTTTGAGAAACAGAAACAAGAGACACTAACATTGCTTGGGCGCGTTCATATTGTACCAAGGGGCAGCTCAGCGTGGGCAACCGTCCGGAGCTATTGCACTATGTGCCGTGGCGTTGGTGCCGGCCTTCCCAATGCTCGCTACCTGAAATCGCGAAACGTGACGTTTGCTTCTGCTTTTGGCCTTAGCAAGCCGCGCCCGGCGCTGCACCCGTTCCGGGGGGTCACGCCATCTCGAGCAAAATTTCCGTCAGCCGGTCCGGCATGTCGATCATCACCGAATGGCCGCATGGCACGTCGTAGAGCCGCCATGATGTGTCGGACTGCAGCTTCTTGTACGCCGCGTCGTAGGTCGGATTGGGATATCCGCGGGCGCGGATATAGGCTTTCTTCGCGACCTTGTCGCGCGCGCCGGTCAGCGTCAGCGGTTGCAGCGACACGCCAATCGGCTGCGGGGTGGCGCTCGACACCAGCCACTCGCGGTCCTGCGGCGTCATCATCGGCGAATTTTCGCGCGAGTAGTCCGGCGGACGCGAGACCTCGCCCCTGGCGATCGCTTCGCGCACGGCCTTCTGGCTGCCGGGCGAGTTCAGGTCCAATCCCTTCTGCCCGTTCTCCGGCAGGAATGCATCGACATAGACGATGGAAGCGATCTTCGGCAGCATCCGCTCGACCACGCCGGAGATGACCCATCCGCCGTAGGAATGGCCGGTGAGCACGACGTTCTCCAGGCGCTCCCATTTGATGACGTTGGCAACGTCGGTGACGTGGGTCTCGAGCGTGATCATCCCGCTCATGAGATGCGAGCGTTCGCCAAGGCCGGTATGCGTCGGCGTGAAGACCTTGTGACCCTTCGCCCGCAGGCGATCGGCAACGTAGCGCCAGATCCACCCGCCCTCATAGGCGCCGTGGACCAGCACAAATGTCCGCGGTGGCGTCTGCGCCTGCGCGGTCTCGGCCGTCGCCGCCATCGCAAGCACGCCCGTTGCCGCAAGAGTGACAATCACCTCCCGCCGCGTGGTTGGTGTTTCTTTTGCTTCGGTCATCACATTCTCCCATTTTTCATTGCGGGCGTTTGACATCGTCATTCAGGACAGCTGACGTGCGGTCCGGAACGTGCGGCCATAGTTCGAGACGACGCATCGCGCCTCCTGACCACGGCCGTATCGCTGCGTGCTTCCTTATCATCAAAATGCAAATCAAGCTCTCCGGCCCGCTCCCAGAGACAAGACGTGCTGGGGGAAGCGCGCTAGTTACGCGGTCCGGCGGGCTTCGCTATCCACATCCCCCAACAATCCTGTGGACATGGCGCGCCTTGAGAGATCGCGCCGCTGCTCCGGCATTTCACGCGCGTTCAAAGCTGCCGACGCGCTCGGTTGTCCGCAGGATGTAAACAGATCCGCGGGCGCGCTCCTTGACTGAACACATTTCCATGCCACCGTCGCTGCGTCCCGTTCACCGAGGGCGTCTCCGGAGACGAGCTTGAGGCGGAGCGGGATGCGGCGCCTGCGCACTTGGCTCGTAACCAGGTCCCCGGGGGCCTCGGGTCACTGTCCGCCTCCACTACGAGAGGCGGCCTTGAAGGCTAGACGGAACAGGGCGAGCGGGGGAAAGCCCCGCAAGCAGGGCTCGCAAATGATGCCCGTCCGAATCGCGGAAGACAGTCCGAGGCCAAGCATGCCGCGTGTTGAGCGCCGAGAGGCGGACGTCCCGCGTCATGGGACGTGAGGGCGCGCGATCGCGCCCTGCGGGCCTACGTCACTGGCCCGCTCAAACGGGTGCCGCTGCACCCGAGCGCCTGTCGGCGCTCCGCCCCCTCACTTGATGTGAGAGGGACATTGGCAAACCTCGGAGGAGCATCTGCCTCGCGAGAACGATCAAGCAGATGGAGCATCTGTAGGGTGGGCAAAGCGAAGCGTGCCCACCATCATTCTTTCCGCGGTTTCATGACAGCGGTGGGCACGGCGCAAAGACGCGCCTTTGCCCACCCTACGATGCCCCTCGGATTTCGCTTCGCTTATCCGGGCTACGAAGACTTCCGCCGCAAGGCCGGCGAGTTGCGCCAGCGTCGGCACGTGGCCTTGCACGTCGTGACGCGTCCATATGTCCGGAAATGATCGCTTCGGGCCGCGCGGCGCAGACGCTAAGAAAGCGATCAAACCGCTCACGCCGGATCAGGGGAATCGCGGACTTCGCCGATGTCGCACCACACGCCGCTCATCACCATGATCGTCGTCGGCCTTGTGCTGGCCTTCGCGCTCGGCGCGCTGGCGCATCGCTTCCGAATCTCGCCGTTGGTCGGTTATCTGCTCGCCGGCGTCCTGGTCGGGCCGTTCACGCCGGGGTTTGTCGCCGACCAGGGCATGGCGCAGGAACTGGCCGAGATCGGCGTCATCCTGCTGATGTTCGGCGTCGGCCTGCATTTCTCGCTTGAAGACTTGTTGTCGGTACGGGCGATCGCCATTCCCGGCGCGATCGTCCAGATCGCGACCGCCACGCTGTTGGGAATGGGCATGGCATGGTGGCTCGGCTGGCCGACGAGCGCCGGCATCGTCTTCGGCCTTGCGCTTTCGGTGGCGAGCACCGTCGTGCTGCTGCGCGCTTTGCAGGAGCGTCGTCTGCTCGAGACCGATCGCGGGCGCATCGCGGTCGGCTGGCTGATCGTCGAGGACATCGCCATGGTCCTCACCCTCGTCATGCTTCCGGCCCTGGCGCCTGTGTTCAAGGGCGGCGTAGGCGCATTCGCGTGGTCGACATTGGCCATCCCGCTCTTGATCACCGTCGCCAAGGTCGCGGCCTTCGTCGCAGTCATGCTGCTCGTCGGCAAGCGCATGATCCCGTGGCTGCTGCACTACATCGCCCATACCGGCTCGCGGGAATTGTTCCGGCTGGCCGTGCTCGCGATCGCGCTCGGCGTCGCATTCGGGGCCGCGGCGTTGTTCGATGTTTCGTTTGCGCTCGGTGCGTTCTTCGCCGGCATGATCATGAGCGAGTCCGAATTGAGCCAGCGCGCGGCCAACGAGACGCTGCCTTTGCGCGACGCCTTTGCGGTGCTGTTCTTCGTCTCGGTCGGCATGCTGGTCGATCCGATGATCGTGGTGCGCGAGCCGGTCGCGGTTCTCGCGACGGTTCTCATCATCGTGCTCGGCAAATCGATCGCCGCCTATGTGATCGTGCGGCTGTTCCGGCATCCGCACTCGACCGCACTGACGATCTCGGCGAGCCTCGCGCAGATCGGCGAGTTCTCCTTCATCCTCGCCGGCCTCGGGGTCTCGCTTGCGCTGCTGCCGGAGCGCGGACGCGATCTGATCCTCGCGGGCGCCATCATCTCGATCCTGCTCAATCCGCTGTTCTTCGCCTGGCTCGACCGCATTCTGGCGCGGCGGGACACCACCAAACCCGTGGCGCCGGACGCCGCGCCCGGTCCGGTCCCGGAGCCGGCGCGGGAGGAAATTCCGCTCACGACGCTGTCCGACCATGTCGTGCTCGTCGGTCACGGGCGGGTGGGAAGCTTTGTCAGCGAGCACCTGCTCAGGACCGGCACGCCGCTTCTGGTGATCGAGGAGGACGCCGACCGGGTGAACCGCATCAAGGGCAAGGGGCCGGACACGATCGCCGGAAATGCCGCCGACCCGGACGTCATCCGGGCGGCCAATGTGGAAGCGGCACGCTGCGTCCTGGTCGCGGTCCCGGATGCGTTCGAGGGCGGCCAGATCGTCGCGCAGGCGCGGGAGCGAAGCGCGTTGCTGCCGATCGTCGCGCGGGCCCATTCCGAAGCCGAGATCGAGCACCTGAAGAAGCACGGCGCCACACAGGTCGTCATGGGCGAGCACGAGATCGCCAAGGCGATGATCGCGGCGATCCCACCGGCATCGCCGCCGGCCGGAGACGGTTCGGCGACGCCGGAGCCCAGCCCGCCGGTGGCGCCCACTTAGGCAGCGAACGCGCCATGACGGGCTACGCCGCGTGCGATTTGGCGTTGCGCGTTCCGCCATGTAACAAATCTCCCGACAGAGGGGAGATTCCGCGCAATGGGCGCGCTCGACGCGGTCAGCATCGCCATTCTGCTTGCGGCGCTTCTGATCCTGGCCGGCATCCTGTCGAGCCTGGTGGCGCTGCGCTTCGGCGCGCCGTTGCTGCTGGTGTTCCTCTTGGTCGGCATGCTGGCGGGGGAGGCCGGGCCGCTCGGCATCAAGTTCGACGACGTGCGGCTGGCCTACACCATAGGGTCGGTGGCGCTGGCGCTGATCCTGTTCGACGGCGGGCTGCGCACCCGCTACCAGACATTCTGCAATGTGATCGGTCCCGCGGGTCTGCTGGCGACGGTCGGCGTGCTGGTGACCGCGACGCTGACCGCGCCGGCGGCCGTGCTTGCGCTCGGGCTCGGCTGGACCGAGGCCTTGCTGGTCGGCGCCGTGGTCGCCTCGACCGACGCCGCCGCAGTGTTCTTCCTGCTGCACGCCAAGGGGCTGCGGCTGCGGCCGCGCGTCAGCGCGACGCTCGAGGTCGAATCCGGGATCAACGATCCGTTTGCGATCTTCCTGACCATCGTGCTGATCGAGATCATCCTGCACGGCGCCAAGCCATGGTACGAGATCGCGTCCTTGCTGTTCATGGAGACGTTCGTCGGAGGCCTCCTCGGATATGTCGGGGGCCAGGCGGTCGTGCTGGTCCTCAACCGGCTCAACCTGCCGCAGGGCCTGCATGCGCCGTTCGTGGCGACCGCCGCGGTGGTCATCTTTGCCCTCGCCCAAGTTGGACATGGCTCGGGCTTCCTCGCGGTTTATGTGGCCGGACTGGTGGTCGGCAACAGCGCGACCCGCGCCCACAACGCAGTCGTCACCTTCCTCGACGCCGCGACCTGGCTCGCGCAGATCGGCATGTTCGTGGTGCTCGGGCTCCTCGCATGGCCCGGTCGGCTGCCGCAGACGATCTTGCCGGCACTGGCGGTGGCGGCCACGCTGATGCTGGTGGCGCGGCCGGCGGCCGTGTTTCTGTGCCTTGCGCCCTATCCATTCAACTGGCGCGAAAAGGCGTTCATGTCCTGGGTCGGCCTGCGTGGCGCGGTCGGCATCTTCATCGCATCGATTCCCCTGCTGGTGGGCGTGCCGAACGCCCAGCTCTATTTCGACGTCGGCTTCGTCGTGGTGCTGGTGTCGCTCCTGGTGCAGGGCTGGACCGTCGCGCCGTCCGCGCGCTGGCTGCGGCTGTCGTTTCCGCGCAGCGATCCGATGCCGCGCCGCGTGGAGCTCGACCTGCCGGGCCAGCTCGAGCAGGAGATCGTGGGCTATCCGCTCAGCAGCAACAGCCCGTATTTGCGGCGCGGCCTGCTGCCGACCTGGGCGCGGCCGACGCTGGTGGTGCGCGACGAACGCATCCTCAGCCCTGCGGAAGCCGAGCCGCTGCGCCAGGGCGACTACATCTATCTTCTGGCTCCGCCGGAACGGGCGCAGGCGCTCGATCGCTTCTTTGTCGATTTGCCGCCGCCGGCGCGGCCGGATCCTTTGCTGCTGGGCGACTTCTTCGTGACCGGCGATCACACGCTCGGCGAGCTCGCAGAAATCTACGGCCTCTCCATCGCGCCGGAGGAGACCGCCATGACGCTTGCCGATTTCATTGCAAGCCGAACGGTCCGCGCGCCGAAGGCGGGCGACATCGTGCCGCTCGGGGCCATCGCGCTGGTGGTGCAGCGGGTGACCGACGGCCGCGTCGCCACCATCGGCCTGCGGCTGGCGGAAGAGCTGGAGCCCGAGGCGCCGCCGGCAACGATGCTGGAACGGTTCCAGCGGGCGATCCGCCGGCTGTGGTCGCGCCTTTCGTGAACTTACAACGGCCTTAGGAGCACCGGATGCGGCCCGAGTGTATCGTCGGTGATGATCGCCTCGACTCCGAACACCGCTGCGATCCGTTCCGCCGTCAGCACCGCGCGCGGCGCGCCGTCCGCGACCAGCCGTCCGCGGTCCATGATCACGATGCGATCGGCGAAGCGCGCGGCCAGCGCGAGATCGTGCCCGATCGCGAGCACCGCGCCGCCGTCATGCGCGGCGCGCGCCAGAAGCTCCATCACCACCAATTGATGCCGCGGATCGAGCGACATCGTCGGCTCGTCGGCGAGCAGGATCGGCGCCTCGCAGGCGAGCGCCCGCGCCAGCGCCACGCGCGCGCGCTCACCGCCGGACAGCGTCGTGACCGGGCGGTTTGCGAACCCCCCCGTTCCGGTCGCGGCGAGCGCCTTGCCGACGGCGCGCCGGTCGGCATCGGTCAGCGTCGAGAACGCGTCGGCATAGGCGTACCGGCCAAGCGCGACCACCGCGGCGACCGGCATCGGCCAGTGGAACACATGGCCCTGGGGGAGATAGGCAATGCGCCGCGCCCGCTCGCGCACTGTCAGCGCGGAGAGCGGCGTTCCGTCGAGTTCGATGCGGCCTTCCGCCGGAACAAGACCCGCCAGCGCGCGCATCAGCGTGGTCTTGCCGGCGCCGTTCGGCCCGATCAGCACGGTCAGTTCGCCGGCGCGCAGGTCGAGCGCCGCAGCGTCGACCACCAGCGCGCCGCCAAGCCGCACCACCACGTCGTCCGCGCGCAACTTCGGCTTGCCGGCCATCAAGAGGGCGCTCCATCGAGCAACCGCCGCTCGCGGAAGATCATCGCCAGGAAGAACGGCACGCCGATCAGCGCGGTGACCACGCCGAGCTTGATCTCGATCGCGGTCGCGTTCGGATTGGCCGGCACCAGCCGCACGGCGATGTCGGCGGCGGTGAGCAGCACCGCGCCCATCAGCGCCGCCGGCAGGCACACGCGAGCCGGATCGGAATTGACCGAGCGCCGCACCAGATGCGGCGCGACCAGCCCGATGAATCCGATCGATCCGGCGACCGCGACCGATGCGCCGACCCCGAGCGCCACGCCGATAACCACCATCAGGCGCGTGCGCGAGACGTCGACGCCGAGCGAGGCCGCGGCGTCTTCGCCGAGCGTGAGCGCGCGAAAGGCGCGCACGTTGAGCGCGAGCAGCAGCCAGCTCGCGACGAAGAACGGCACTGCGATCAGCAGATGATCCATGCTGCGATCCTCGAGCGAGCCAAGCAGCCAGAACGCGATCTCCAGCGCCGCATAGGGCGTCGGCGCGAGGTTGAGGATCAGCGCGGTGGCGGCGCCGGCGAGACTGGCGAGCGCGAGGCCCGCCAGCAGCGTCACCGACAGGCTGGCGCGGCGACCGGCGATCGCGACCAGTCCGCCGATCGAGACCAGCGCGCCAAGGATGCCGGCAACCGGCACCGCGAACGACGTTGCGCCCGCAAGTCCATAGGCGATCACGAACGACGCGCCGACCGAGGCCGCCTGCGGCGCGCCGAACAGGGCCGGTTCGGCGAGCGGGTTGCGCAACAGTCCCTGCAGCGCCGCGCCCGCGAGGCCGAACGTGCCGCCGATCAAGATCGCGAGCAAGGTGCGTGGCAGACGGATGTCGCGCACGATAATCGCCGCCGCGCCGTCGCCAGCGAACACGCCCTGAAGCGCCTCGCGCGGCGAAAGCCCCGCGGGGCCGACCAACAGCGAGATGATGGCGAGCACCGCGATGAGCGCCGCCAGCGCCAGATTGAGCCGCAGGCCGCTTGGTTCGGCGCGCGTCATGACCGTTCCTCCGGCGCCCTTCCTACAGGCTTCCGGCTTGCCCTCCAACGGAATTGCGGCACTATCGCCCGTTCAGGAGGACTGATGCTGTTGAGTGTCACTGGACGAACCGTCCTCGCGATAGTCGGGCTGGCGCTCGCCTGTTGCGTGACGGCCGGCGCGGCCGATGCGCCCCGGCGCGTCGCGTCGTTCAATGTCTGCGCCGACCAGCTTGTGGTGGCGCTCGCCGATCCCGCCCAGATCGTCGGGCTCTCTCCCTATGCGAGCGATCCCGCGATCTCCGTCATCGCCGACAAGGCGCGCGAGTATCCGCGGCTTGCGCTGCAGGCGGAGGCGATGGTGCCGCTCAAACCCGACCTCGTGCTGGTCGGCACCTGGGATCGGCCGCTGACGCAGCGGATGCTGCGCAGCCTGGGCTTCCGCGTGATCGGAGTCGATGTCGTCAACGATGTCGCAGCGGCGCTCGCGCAAATCCGCGAGATGGCGAAGCTGCTTGGCCATCCGGAGCGCGGCGAGACGCTGATCGCGGAGATCGAAGCGGCGCGGCGCCGGCTGGCTGCGGCGCCGCGTCCCGGATCAGCGAGCCAGACATCGAGTGCGCTGCTGGTCGGCAACAGCGGCTATACCGTCGGCCCCGACAGCCTCGCCGGGGCGCTGTTGCGCGAAGCCGGGCTGGCGCCGCCGTTGGGCGCGCCCGCGGGCTACGGCGGCTACGTGCCGCTCGAGAAGCTCATCATGCTGCGTCCCGACTTCCTGGTGATGGCGAGCCTGGTCGAGACGCCGGACGGGCAGGGGGCGCTCTATCTCACGCATCCCGCGTTGCGCGCGCTTTATCCGGCCGAGAAGCGGATCGTGCTGCCAAGCCGGTTCACGCTGTGCGCGGGGCCAAGTCTGATCCCGGCGTTCGATTATCTTGCGGATGTTCTCACGCGGCTTGCGACGCAGAAGTAGCTAGAGCATGATCCCGAAAAGTGGGAACCTGTTTTCGGAAGAGATCATGCTCAAACAGAAAACGCGGTCTGCGCCGCCCATTCCGAAAACATGGCGGAGAGCGCGTCGAGCCCGTCGGTGAGCGCGGCCGGGCCGGGCTGGAGGATCAGCGGCGATTTGATCTCGCGCAGCCATCCGCTGCGCACTGCGGGGATGGCATCGAAGCCATCGCGGGCGCAGACCTTCGCCGGCACGAATTTCTTGCCGCACCAGGAACCAACGATGATCTCGGGCGCCGCCGCGACAACGTCTTGCGCTGATACGATCCGGTCCTTGGCGTTCTTGCAAGCCGCGAGTGCCGGAAACACCTCGATGCCGCCCGCGGCCTCGATCAGCTCCGACACCCACTTGATGCCGGAGATCATCGGGTCGTCCCATTCCTCGAAATAGACCCGCGGGTGGCGCGGGAGTCGCGTTCGCGCGCTCGTTCGCCTTGCGCAATCTGGCTTCGAGTGACGCCGCCAGCGCGTCGGCCTTCGGTTGCGCGCCGGTGAGCGCGCCGACGGTGCGGATCATGTCGAGGATGCCGGCGACGTCGCGCTGGTTGAAAGCATGCACCGCGACATTGCGGCGGATCAGTTCCGCCACGAGATCGGCCTGCAGATCGGAAAACGCGAATACCAGGTCCGGCTTGAGCGCGAGGATCTTCTCGTAGTCAGCGGAGATGAAGGCTGAGACCCGCGGCTTCTCCTTGCGCACCCGCGCCGGCCGCACCGCATAGCCGGAGACGCCGACGATGCGGCCCTCCTCGCCGAGGAGGTAGAGCGTCTCCACGGTCTCCTCGGTCAGGCAGACGATTCGCTCGGGCGGGAACATGGAACTTTCGTTTCAATGCGCCGGGGCAAGGCTCATAGGCGGCACGCTGGGGGCATTAATCCTGCCGAGTGGTCCCAAAACCAAATGCAAGACCTACCAGAGGACGGCGGGAACAGAACCTCCAAGCAGGACCTTCCCTTCTATGCCGAAAGAGCCAGTTAGGCCACCAATGCCCACGCCAGCCGGTCCTTCGTTGCAGGCGGGTGTAAGCCTTGCGAGCATGGCGGTATTCAGCTCAGCCATCGTCGCGGTTCGCCACATGGTTTGCGGTTCGACGGCCGCCGCGATCATTTTGCTTGCGGCGCTCGCCCTGGCCGATGCGGCGGAGCCGCGCGAAGAGACCGGATTCGGTTCGAATCCCGGTAACCTGCGCATGTTTAGCTAAGTCCCGGCAGGTTATGAAAAACCCAGCTCACTCGTTATCGTGCTGCTTGGCTGTAAACAGAAGGCGGCTACCTTTGCGCGCGACGCTGGCTGGCTGGAGCTTGCCGAAAGCGCCAAAGTCGCGAAGTAGCCTGTGCACCTTCTTGGCCGCCGGAGCAGGCTGGGGAAAAATGCATGCGCGGGCCACGCGCCGATGACAGCAACGCATCGGCTGGCCAGAATGCCAATCCCCCTATAGCCCGCGTCGGCCTTTGTCCTCCTGATAGTCCAGAAACTCGACGGTCGCACGTACCATCGCGTCGTGTATCGACCGCCAAGCGGCGATATGGACGAGCCAAAGCATCATGACACTGTCCATGGACGTAATTGCTCCGGCGCTTGGCCAGGCTTAACGCGATTTCTAGCAAGCGCGCATCACCGCGGCGCCAAGCTCAAGTCGTTTATTCTGCGAGCGGCCTCATCGGCCATCTGCATCGATATTTCAGATATCCGACGCGTGCTCTGTACAAAATCCTCCAGACTGTCACGCACAAGATCGCTTTGGGCCGCGAGGAGTTCTTGCACTGTGCGGCAGTTGGCCAGCGCATCAACGCGATGGAGATTTTGTTCCATGCGATTGCGTGCGAACTCCAACATTTCCCGAGAAATGTTTTGCATTCCGCCGGCCATGATCGTTCCTGACTGCACAATGCATTCCAAGTTGCGAGACGACTGCTGCGCCGCCTGCTCAGCGCGTTCGCCGGTTAAGCCGAAAGCGCGCGCGAGGCCATCCATTGATCGTTCGGTCAACAGGCTGGCCACCTTGCTTCCCGACTTCCATGCATCCTGCATGGTATCGGCGTTGCGCTGAATGAGGTCTGCGCCGGCCCGTGCCGCTTCTGCACCTGCATTTGCTGCCGCCTGAGCGGCGCGGCTGGTTTCTTCGGCCGTCTTTCTGGTTGCTTTCCGAGCAGCTTCTCTCAAGTCTTCAGCCATGAGTTGTTCCTCCAAGCTGTTAGGGATTCTTACTTTCAACTGACCGCCGGCGGGGCTCGTTCCTCGACGGCCCATTTTTTTTGCCCGCGGATCGGCCTGCGCAACTTGGAACTCCGGCGTGATGGAACTCTCGATGCGAATTTGAGAAGACGGGAAATTTTAAGGTACTTGCTGACAGTTATTGCTGGTTAGGATCAAATGACAAAGCGAGGAGGTACTTCGCTCCGGCGGGAACATCGGCCCAGTCTATCAGAGTGCGTCGAGATCGGCTTGATCGAGCAATTCAAGGCCGCCGGTCTCCATCACGCGCCCGCCATCGAGCCGGACCACCGCGGTTGCGATCCGCCGCAGCTCGCTGGACTGGTGGCTGACATAGACCATCGGCACCTTCGCTTCGTCGCGCAGGCGCACGAGATAAGGCATGATCTCGCGCTTGCGCGCGGTATCGAGCGAGGCGAGCGGCTCGTCGAGCAGCAGGAGGCGAGGGCGCATCAGCAGCGCGCGGCCGACCGCGACGCGCTGGCGCTCACCGCCGGAGAGCCGGCCGGGTCGGCGCTCGAGCAGGTGGCCGATGTCGAGCAGATCGACAATGCGCCGCTGCTCGCCCTGGTCACGCGGCAGGCCCGACATGCGGCGGCCGTAGTCGAGATTGGCGGCGACCGACAGGTGCGGAAACAGCCGGCCTTCCTGGAACACGTAGCCGATGCGGCGGCGGTGCACCGGAACGTTCAGGCGTGCCGCCGAATCGAACAGCACCGTGTCGTCGAGCACGATCCGGCCGCGATCCGGTCTGACCAGGCCCGCGACCATGTTGATAACCGAGGTCTTGCCGGAGCCCGAGCTCCCGAACAGGGCGGTGACGCTGCCCTTGCTCGCGAAGGCGACCTTGATGTCGAAGTCGCCGAGCCGCTTCTCGATGTCGACCGCGAGCATCTTTTAATCCCCGTGGTACCGCATGCCGGCGCGGCGAGCGAACCACTCCGACACGACCAACGCGGCGAGCGATATGACGATGGCGACCATGACCAGGCGGAACGCCGCCGCGTCGCCGCCGGGAACCTGGGTCAGCGTGTAGATCGCGGCCGAGATGGTCTGCGTCTCGCCCGGAATGTTGGAGACGAAGGTGATGGTCGCGCCGAACTCGCCGAGCGCCTTGGCGAAGCAGAGCACCATGCCGGCGATCACGCCGGGCAGCGCCAGCGGCAGGGTCACCGTGCAGAAGCTGCGGAACGCGCTGGCGCCGAGCGTCGCGGCGGCATCCTCCAGCCGCCGGTCGATCGCCTCGAACGACAGCCGGATCGCCCGCACCAGCAGCGGAAATGCCATCACGCCGCAGGCAAGCGCCGCGCCGGTCCAGCGGAACGAGAACACGATGCCGAAATTGTCGGCCAGGAATGCGCCGATCGGTCCGCGCCGCCCGAACGAGATCAAGAGCAGATAGCCGGTCACCACCGGCGGCAGCACCAGTGGCAGGTGCACGAGCCCGTCGAGCAGCGACTTGCCCCAGAAATCCCTGCGCGCGAGCAGCCACGCAATCGCGATCCCGAACGGCAGCGCCACCGCGGTTGCGACGATCGCGATCCGGATCGACAGCTGGATCGCGGTCCATTCGTCGGGGGTGAGGTCGAACACGCGCTGTGCTGGCCCGCTGTTACGACGTCGGCTTGATCAGGAAGGAAAAGCCGTAGCCTTCGAATACCGCCTTCGCAGGGCTCGACTGGAGGAAATCGAGATAGCGGGTCGCGTCAGGCTTCGCACTGACGGTCGCCGCGACCGGATAAACGATGGCGGGATGCGAGTCGGGCGGGAAATGTCCGACGATCTTCACGCCGGGCTCCACCTTGGCGTCGGTTTCGTAGACGATCCCGAGCTCGGCCTCGCCGCGCGCCACGAGCGTGAGCGCCACGCGCACGTTCTCGACCATGGCCATCCGCTTCTCGACCGACGGCCAGATGCCGAGCTTTTGCAGCGCCGCCGAAGCGTAGCGGCCGACCGGCACTGATTTCACGTCGCCGGTGACGATCCGGCTGTCGCCCGCGAGCTTTGCCAGGTCGAAGCCGCTCGCGAGCGTCACGGTTCCGATCCTTGAATTCTTCGGCGCGATCAGCACCAGCCGGTTGCCCAAGAGGTTGATCCGCGTATTCGGATTGATGAGCTTGTTCTTCAGTCCGTAGTCCATCCATTCGAGGTCGGCCGACGCGAAGATGTCAGCCGGCGCGCCCTGCTCGATCTGCCGCACCAGCGCCGACGTCGCGGCGTAGCTCGCCACCACCTTCACTCCGGTTCGCCTGGTGAACGCCGTGTTGACGTCGTCGAGCGCATTCTTCATCGACGCGGCCGCGAAGACGGTGACGGATGGCTGTTGCGCAAGGGGTGGCGACAGTGTGCCTGCTGCAACGATAAAGACAGCGGCAAGGCTGCAACGGACCAGATGCTTGAGCATGGCGGCGCTCCATGTTTCGCTCAGGGCTGCACACGCATGCGCGCGCCCCGAGAGGCAAGCTCCAATTTTCTTGAATGACCGGGCCGGAAGCGCCATTCCGGCAGGCAGAGGCGCGCTTACGGCGCGCCGTGGGTCACGCGGGCAACCTAACAGGGCGCTCCCACCATGGCAATGCGGCGCGGCGTCCCTGCGCGCGCAGGCATTGCTCGAAGCACGCGAGTGCGCGACATTAACGGCCGGAGGCACCGTGCTGGGGCTGGTTGCACGTGTAAGGGCGATCATGATGGCGCCGCGGACCGAGTGGCCCGCGGTCGCGAACGAATCGAACGACGCCGTGTTCCGGTACATCGCGATTCTGGCCCTGATTCCGGCACTGGCGCGGCTCTTCGGCGGCTGGCTGATCGGCGGCTACACGCCGTTTCTCCGCGCGCTGATCGGCGCCGTCATCGCCTACGCGCTGAGTTTCGCGGTGGTCTTTGCGGTGGCGCTGGTGGTCGATCTGCTGGCGCCAAAGGCTGGCGGGCAGCGCGGCTATTCCAGCGCGCTCCGCCTGACCGCCTACTCGTTCACGCCGATCTGGCTCGCCGGAATTTTCCTGCTCGTTCCCGGCGCGAGCTTTCTCGTGCTTTTGGGTCTCTACGGGTTTTACCTGATGTGGACTGGAATGCCGGTCCTGATGCGGACGCCAGGCGACAAGACGTTGCCCTATGTCATCGCGGTCGCAGCGTTTGCGATCCTGCTCGACGTGGCGGTGCGCCTCGCGTTGATCACAACGATCGCGCGCTGATCCTCAAGGGCGCGGCGGGCAGGTCTAGGATCGGGTCGGCATCGCCACCAGAGGGCCTCATTGCCGTTCAGTCGCGACTATCTCCCTCGATACCGGGTCCACCAAGACCAACGTGTCGTCAACGATCGTGTAATCATACGGCCTTGCAGCTGGCACCTTGGCAGCAGCGGCCTCCGGTAGCGAATAAAGTTCGGTCGAGGGCGGGACTTGCGCACCGATCACAACGAGGATGTTGCCCGGCGGCATTTTGACATGCACCCTGGTCCGTCGGATGAGCGTAAAGATCATCTCCTTCTGGGCGGGGCTGAGTTGCAGCGTCTGTTTCTGGCCCTGCGGCTGACTCTTGCCGGTCGGGCTCATAGCACTAGCGTTGCCGGGGGCATTGTCCTGCGCGTCCGCAACGCCCATGCTCGCAAGAATTGTGAGCGCAATCGCGCCGCTGCGAAAGTAGGTTATCATAACCAACCTCATATGACCTCGGACTATCACTTTGCAAAAATTTGCGACCGGCCTGAGGTTCCGACTTGATCCAGATTGCCGTATTTGACGCGCTGTTGCGGCAATATCCAACGACCAACCCGACCGCTTGGCCTTATGCAACCCCGATCGCGCCTGCGCTACGGCGCGAGCAGGACCTGACGGCATGCCGCCGGCAGATCGGCCATCGTCATCCCCCGCGGCTTTGGCTTGGCGTCCGGATCCGGCTTGGGCGCCGGCTTGGGCTTGATGATCGCGTCCCGGAACCACCAATCGAGATCCTTGCCGCAGCCGTCGCCGGCCAGCACCGCGTCCTGCGGCCGGCAGTCGGGACTGCCCGCCGGACAACTCATGCGGATGTGGAAATGATAGTCGTGCCCCCACATCGGGCGCACCTTCCGGAGCCAGGATCGGTCGCTATCGGTCGAGCGGCAGAGCGCCTTCTTGATCGCGGCGTTGACGAAGATGCGCTCGACCTTGGGATCCTGGGCGGCCGCCTTGATGATCGCGGCATGCGCCGGCGTCCACACATCCGGATCCACGTCGGTGCGGCTGCGCGCGACCACCATGGTCGCCGACATTTCCTCGCGTTCCAGCCGGGTCAACTCGCGGTCGGGCATCGGCGTGAGCCAGATGTCGGCATCGAGACCGACCTGATGGCTCGCGTGTCCGGTCAGCATCGGTCCGCCGCGCGCCTGCGAGATGTCGCCGACCAGGAGTCCGCGCCAGCCGACCTTTGGTGCTTTTTCCGAGAGCTGCTCGAGGAAACTCACGAGCGCCGGATGACCCCAGTTGCGGTTGCGCGACAGCCGCATCACCTGCCAGGTCTTGCCGTTGATCGGCATCGCGACCGCGCCGGCGAGGCAGCCCTTGGCGTAGAAGCCGATGGAACGCGCGGTTAGTGGTGCCGCGGTGGCGCGCCGGCCGAACAGTTCCTTGGCAGGCGTCTTGGGATCGTCCGGATTGGCGAGCGGCGGCAGCGGCTTCGGCTCGACGGTCCCTTTGTCCTGCGCGGTCGCCACGGATGTCGCGACGGCTACAATCGCTACGCCCGGCAGCACAATCCGCCACAATGAAAGCCGCACAGACACACGCCGCGCATTCGTCGCTGTCATGGCCGGTTCCCTGGAAATGTCACGCTTGAGCGTCGGACTGTCGCCGGAGCCGGCTGCCGCCGCAAGTCCTTCCCGGGGCACCGGCGAGGCCATTGTGACGTAACCAAGCGCCAGCTCATGATGGCAGGGCTCAAGACGAAATGAACGCCCGCGGAATCCGCCCGGGCCGGACCCGGTCGGCCAGCCGGGCGGCGATCCTGCGGGCGCGCCGGCGGTAGGCGTCCGCGAGGCGCGAATCGCGGTCCCCGAACAGGTCGCCGCCGGGCCGCTGGCCGGCGAGGAGGCACTCCTCGGTGGCCGAATGCGGCTCGATCGAGCCGTCGCCCAGGATGTGGCCGATCATGCAGCCGCGCTCCGCCAGCGCGCGCCCCACCAGCAGGCAACGGTGACAGTCGAGCGGCTCGCGTTCCGAGCACATCAGGCACAAACGATGGTGCGTCATCTCGGCAATGACGCGATCGATACCGGTGTGGAAGTCGGCGGCGCCGGCCATCGCCTCATAGTCGGCGATCCCATCGCGATACAGCGCCGGGTTGGCCGGGCGGCCGCCCAGCGTATCGCCCATCATGACATAGGCGATTCCCTTGCTTTGCAGCCGTTCCGACAGCGGGCGACTGGAAAACCATGGAAACCGGCGCGAGAACGGCACCGAACGGACGTCGGCGATGGCTGTCACGCAATGCGCCCTCAGCATTGCCTGGAATTTGTCCACCGGCAGGTTCGAATGGCCGATGGTGAGGACATTGGTGTCGTGGGAATCTGTCATCGGAACCGCCGGTGCATGCAAAGCACACTCTTTTGCGAATTAAGGCCGCGCTAACGCGGCGGCTTTACAAAACCGCGTCTATGAGGCGATCCTGCGGCAGACACGATGCGCTGAATCATGGCTGGGGGGCTGTGATGCTACGTTTCGGAAGGGCAGCCGTGACTGCGGCTGCGATGTTTGCTGCCTGCCTGCTGGCGTCCGGCTCCGCCAGTGCCGAGCTCGTGGTGACGATTGACAAGGCGAAGCAGCGCATGTTCGTCGTGGTGAATGGCGAACATCGCTACACGTGGCCGGTGTCGACCGGACTCGGCAACACGCCGAGCGGTTCCTATCGGCCGCAAGTGCTCTCGCGCAATCACCGCTCGACTCTCTTCAATAGCGCGCCGATGCCCTACGCGATCTTCTACAGCGGCCATTACGCCATTCATGGCACCACTGCGGTCGCGCAGCTCGGCGGTCGGGCCTCGAAGGGCTGCGTGCGGCTGCATCCGTCCAATGCCGCGGTGCTGTTCGCGCTGGTGCAGCAGCACGGGCCGGCAAATACGCGCATTCTCATCGAGGATTCGGTGACGCGCGTCGCGCATCGCTAGTTTACTTTCATTCTGAACGGCTTGATCCCTCCGCTCATTCCCGCGCCAGCGGGAATCCAGCTTGGTCCTATCTCTGGGTCCCCGTTTGCGCGGGGACGAGCGGAAGATAAGCCGCGTCAACGCAGGGCCCCGCGCCGCTTCCGCGTGGCAGCGGCCTTGCGCGCCGAGCGCGAGCGGGCGGCGGCCGGACGCGATGCGGCCGCGCGTCCGCCCAGGCGGCCGCCTTTGCGCGACGCCGACGTGTTGTCCGGCACGCCGCGGCCGGATCCGCTCTTGTTGCCGCCGCCGCTTTCCTTGTTGACGGTGGCCCAGGCGCGCCGCTCGGCTTCGTCGCGGGAAACGCCGCGCTCCATGTAGCCTTCTTCGATGTGGCGGGCCTTGCGTTTCTGCTTGTTGCTGTAGCTCGACTTGTCGCCGCGGGGCATCGGAACTCCTGCACGATGCACGCCCCCAAAATTCAACGCGGGCCGTGCAGGCAGGTTCCGCGCGCCTACTCGATGACGATCTCGCCGACCATGCCGTGGTCCGCGTGCGTCTTGCCGTCGGCGCCGCTGATGCCGCATTGCAGGTCGGTGACGCGCCCGGTCGCGACCGGCACGAACCACCATTCCGCGCTGTGCCCCGGATAGACCTCGATCTCGCGGATCGCGCCCTTGAACTCGGCGAGCGTCACGAGCTTGCCGTCGCGCATCTGCGTCACCTGCACCTTGCGCGTATAGATAAGCTGCGTGAACGCGTGCGAGGTGAAGTAGTGCGGGTCGTTGCTGGTGTTGGTCAGGATCAGCTTGTAGAGCTTGCCGGTCTCGAAGCGCAGCCGGTTCGGCTCGAAGACGTGCTGCCCGGGCTTGCCGAGCGTCACCGTGATCTCGATCGGCGTCTGTCGCGAGAGGTCGCCGGCCGCGCCGGCTCCGCCCACAGTGATTGCGGTCGCAAGAATGGCCGCCAAGAGTGCAGCCGTCATTCGTCCTGAACGCATTGCTTATCCTCCCAGATTGGACGCGGCGGACAGTATTGCAACTGCAACTTATTCGCAACAAAGGATTTGGGACCCGCCACTGGGGCCTTTGCCGGAGCCGCGCGTTTCCGAGGCGGGGCGGCTCTGCACGCCCGCCGGCATGTGCCGCCGGTCACGTTTGTGTGGATTTCGCCGCGGGGCTGAACCCTCCCCCGCGCGGGCGCAACGAAGCTGCAAGAGGTTGGGCACAGGATGTGGAAGGAGACGACTATGACCGGTATTTCTGCCCGCAAGCAGGCGCGCCGCTTCTGGGGCGCGATGGGCGCCGTGATGCGGCGGACCTCGCGCCGGTTCGACGTCCGCCGCGATGCGCGACCCGACACGGCGGTGCTCAGGGCGCACGGCCTCATCGCTGTCAAGGTCGACGCCCGTCCCTGGCGCGGCAGCTGATCGGCTGCTACCGCCGCCATCCGGCGTCTCGTATGCTCGCCCCGTAGTGCCATGCAGCGGCATCCGCTGCGTGCGGCAAGGGAGCGAGCGATGGCCCAGTATCTTGAGAAATCCGAGCAGCAGGCGGCGCGCGCCTATTCGCCTGCCGTGATCACCGAAGGCGGCCGCACCGTCTGGCTCGCCGGACAGACCGCAACCCGCGACGAAGTCAGCACCGACATCTCGGGCAATTTCGACGCCCAGGTGAAGGCGATCTTCAACCTGATTGACAAGACGCTGCGCCGCACCGGCGGCACGCTCGCCAACCTCGTCACCATGACGGTGTTCATCAATGATCCGCGCAACGGCGACCGTTTCGTCGAATTGCGCAAGGGCTTCTTCCCGGACGGCAATTTTCCCGCGTCGGCGCTGATCACGGTGTCGCACTTCGCGCGTCCGGGCATGCTGATTGAGATCCAGGCCGTGGCGGTGATTGGCGGGTAACAGCGGGGGGCAGCGTCGCCTTCGGAACTGGACTTGCCGCCACGAATCGTGGCCGCCTGCACGTCTGCAGGGAGGCTGGAACAATGCGCGCGCACGAATGCTGCGGCTGCCGCGGTACCACTGTCCTGTCGAGCCGGCGATCGGTGCTGGCCGGTCTTGCATGCGCCGCAATCGCCTCACCGTTTTTCGCCGCCGCTGCGGCCGCGCAATTCACCGCCGATGACGAGCATTTCATGCGCATGGCGCTCGACGAAGCGCGCCGGGCCGATTTTCCATTCGGCGCGGTGATCGTCAGCAACGGAAAGGTGCTGGCACGGGGGCGCAATCTCGGCCGCACCAACGGCGATCCGACCGCGCACGGCGAAATGGTCGCGATCCGGCGCTTCCTCGACAAATATCCGGCCGCGGCGCTGCGCGGTGCCACACTCTACACCTCGGGCGAACCCTGCGCGATGTGCATGGGCGCGATCCTGTGGTGCCGTATCAGCCGGCTGGTGTTCGCGGCCTCGGTTGCGCAGCTCGCCACGAAGATCGACCAGATCATGCTGTCGAGCGCGGAGGTCGCCGCGACCGCGAAATTCGCCCCGATCACAATCACCGGCGGCGTGCTGGCGGACGAAGCCATGGCGCTGTTCAAGAACTAACAACTCGACGCGCGGGGAGACAGCGATGATCGTCATCCGGGCCGCCAAGGTCGCGATGGTCGCCGCCATCGCGCTGTTCGCGACCCTGGTCGCGATCGGAAACATCACCGACTACGGCACCAATCTTGCGTTCGTGCAGCATGTGCTGTCGATGGACACGATCTTCGAGCGCTCGACCATCCGCTATCGCGCGATCGAGAGCCCGGCGCTGCATCACCTGGCCTATGCGATCATCATCGCGACCGAGGCGCTCACCGCCGTGCTGTGCTGGATCGGCGCCTATGCGCTGCTGCGCCAGCTCAACGCCGAGGCGGCGGCGTTCAACCGCGCCAAGGCGTTCGCGGTCGCCGGCCTGACGCTCGGCTTTTTGCTGTGGCAGGTCGGCTTCATGACGATCGGCGGCGAGTGGTTCGGGATGTGGCAGTCGAAATCATGGGACGGCGTGCCGAGCGCCTTCCGCTTCGTGATGGTGATCATGGCGGTGCTGATCTTTGTGGTGCTGCCGGACGGGGAACCGGGGAGGTGACGATGACAGTGGACATCGGAGCGATCGAGCCGGACGACATCAGAGCATTCCGACCTATCGGGCGGCGTATTCCGACCGGACGGCATTGCTGATGGCTAAGCTTTCGCATCGGGCGTATGTGCAGTTCGAGACCGACGATAACGCGTTCGGCTTGTTCAGCAGCGGCCTGGCTGCTCTCGGGTTACGGGAGTGCATCGGCCTGGTCGATCCCGACGTGGGGACGGCGGGCTTCGTCGTGGCGGGCGATGAAATCATCGCCGTCGTCTTCCGCGGCACCGAGGACGAGCTCGACTGGAAGTCCAATGTCCGTGCGGCATGGGTCGTGCTCCAGGGCGGCGTGCGGGTTCATACCGGATTCTTCTAAGCCTATTGGCCGATCCGCGACAAGCTATTCGCCACCGTCGAGAAACTCCTGAAGGCCAAACCCAGGCCTGTCTACGTCACCGGGCATTCGCTTGGCGGCGCGCTTGCCACCATGGCCACCGCCGAGCTTGCCAACCACCAGGAACGGGAGCTCCGCGACAGCATCGCGGCCTGCTACACGTTCGGTTCCCCGCGGGTCGGCGATCGTTCGTTCGACCAATATGTCAAGGTGCCGCTCTATCGTGTCACCAATGGCGTCGACGTGGTGCCGGCGGTGCCCTTCGCGGTTCTCGGATATCGCCATGTCGGCGATACGCGTTACTTCGCAAAAGTCGGCAGCGCACCGTCGCGGCGGTCGCCCAGCGCGCTGGCGAAATTCTGGCGCACGTTGGGAGGGCTGATCGCGCTGTTCCGGACCCTGCAGATTCGGAATATCGCCGATCACAACATAGCCACCTACATCGAAAAGCTTTCGGCGTGGACAAGACAAAACCTGATCGAAACCCAGGTGCGGCGCGCAGAGACCGCGGACCCGAAGATTACGACCGGGCAGCCGATGTAACGGACGTTCAGATCAAGTTGCGGCGCTGCTGAATTGCCAAGCGTCACACATCCACCTTCAGCGCGGCGATGAACGCCTCCTGCGGGATGTCGACCTTGCCGAACTGGCGCATCTTCTTCTTGCCTTCCTTCTGCTTCTCCAGCAGCTTGCGCTTGCGCGTGACGTCGCCGCCGTAGCACTTTGCGGTCACGTCCTTGCGGAAGGCGCGCACGGTCTCGCGCGCGATGATCTTGCCGCCGATCGCGGCCTGGATCGGCACCTGGAACATGTGCGGCGGGATCAGCTCCTTGAGCTTCTCGGCCATGGCGCGGCCGCGCTGCTCGGCGCGCGTGCGATGCACCAGCATCGAGAGCGCGTCGACCGGGTCGCCGTTGACCAGCATCTGCAGCTTCACAAGTTCGGACGGCTTGTAGTCGGTGAGGTGATAGTCGAATGAGGCATAGCCCTTCGATACCGATTTCAGCCGGTCGTAGAAATCGAACACCACCTCGTTGAGCGGCAGGTCGTACTTCACCATCGCGCGGTTGCCGACGTAGGTCAGTTCCTTCTGGCTGCCGCGCCGGTCCTGGCAGAGCTTGAGCACCGAGCCGAGATATTCGTCGGGCGTCAGGATGGTCGCCTCGATCCACGGCTCTTCGATTTCCAAGATTTTCATCGGGTCGGGCATGTCCACCGGATTGTGGATCTCCATCGTGCCGCCGTTGCGCAGCTTGATCTTGTAGATAACCGACGGTGCGGTCGCGATCAGGTCAAGGTTGAACTCGCGCTGCAGCCGCTCCTGGATGATTTCCAAGTGCAGCAGGCCGAGGAATCCGCAACGGAAGCCGAAGCCGAGCGCCGCGCTGGTTTCCATCTCGTATGAGAAGCTCGCATCGTTAAGGCGGAGCTTCCCCATCGCCGCGCGCAAATCCTCGAACTGCGCGGCGTCGACCGGGAACAGTCCGCAGAACACGACCGGGATCGCGGGACGGAAGCCGGGCAGGGGCTCCGCCACCGGCTTGCGGTCGTCGGTGATGGTGTCGCCGACGCGGGTGTCCGCCACTTCCTTGATCGAGGCGGTGAGGAAGCCGATCTCGCCGGGGCCGAGCTCCTCGGCCTGGGTCAGCTTCGGGGTGAACACGCCCACGCGATCGACATTGTAGGCCGCGACGGTGCGCATCATGCGGATGCGCTGGTCCTTGCGCAGCACGCCGTCGACGATGCGCACCAGCACCACCACGCCGAGATAGAGATCGTACCAGCTATCCACCAGCAGCGCCTTGAGCGGCGCATCGCGGTCGCCCTTCGGCGGCGGCAGGCGATGCACGATCGCTTCCAGCACCTCGGGCACGTTGAGGCCGGTCTTGGCGGAAATCCCGATCGCCTCCGATGCATCGATCCCGATCACGTCCTCGATCTGCTCCTTGACCTTCTCGGGCTCGGCCGCCGGCAGGTCGATCTTGTTGAGGATCGGCACGATCTCGAGATTGTTGTCGATCGCCTGATAGACGTTCGCCAGCGTCTGCGCCTCGACGCCCTGCGACGCGTCCACGACCAGCAGTGCGCCTTCGCAGGCGGCGAGGCTGCGGTTGACCTCGTAGGCGAAGTCGACGTGGCCGGGCGTGTCGATCAGGTTGAGCACATAGTCCTTGCCGTCGCGCGCCTTGTACTTGAGTCGCACGGTCTGTGCCTTGATGGTGATGCCGCGCTCGCGCTCGATGTCCATCGAATCGAGCACCTGCTCGACCATTTCGCGTTCCTCGAGCCCGCCGGTGAGCTGGATCAGCCGGTCGGCGAGCGTCGACTTGCCGTGGTCGATATGCGCGATGATCGCGAAATTGCGGATGTTGTCGATTGGGGCCGCACTCATGGCGCGGCAGATAACACCCGCCTGCCGCACCGGCAAGCGCCGAACTTCAACTTGATGCTACAGTATCAATGAAATACCCCGAAGATGGTTGTCACGCTGGTGAATGAGGCCGACATGCCGCCGAAACCCGAAGCTCACCCCCGCGTCGTGATCGTGGGCGCCGGATTCGGCGGTCTCGCCTGCGCCCGGGCACTGGGCGGCAAGCCGGTGAAGGTCACGATCGTGGACCGGCGGAACTATCACCTGTTCGTGCCGCTCCTGTACCAGGTCGCGACCGCCGCGCTCTCCCCGGCGGACATCGCGCGGCCGATCCGGCGCATCGTGGGGCGGTTCAGCAATATCGAGGTGGTGCTCGGAACCGTGACCGGCATCGATACGGCGACGCGCCGCATTCGCCTCGCAAACGGCACCGAGCTTCCCTATGACAAGCTCGTGGTCGCGACCGGGTCGGACTACTCCTATTTCGGCCACCCGGAATGGAAGGAATTCGCTCCGGGGCCGCGCACGCTCGAGGATGCGCGCCGCATCCGCGCGCGGCTGCTGACGGCTTTCGAGCGCGCCGAGGCCTCGCGCAATTCCGCCGGGCAGGAGGCGCTGATGACCACGGTCATCGTCGGTGGCGGGCCGACCGGCGTCGAAATGGCGGGGTCTGTCGCCGAGCTCGCGCGTCACGCATTGGCGCGCGATTTCCACGCCATCGATCCGCGCCGCGCCAAGATCATCCTGATCGAGGCCGGCCCAAGGATTCTTTCCGGCTTTCCCGAGAAGCTCTCCGACTATGCGAAGGCGGCACTGGAGCGGCTTGGCGTCACCGTCATCACCATGGAGGCCGTGGAATCGATCGACGCAAAGGGCGTCGTGGTTGCCGGCCGCCGGATCGACGCCGGCACGGTGATCTGGGGCGCCGGCATCATGGCATCGCCGTCCGGCGGCTGGCTCGGCGCCGCGCTCGACCGCGCCGGACGCGTTCCGCTCAATCGGGACCTGTCAGTGAAGGGCGTGGCCGACGTCTACGCGCTTGGCGACGTCGCCAGCACGCCCGACGAGAACGGCACGCCGCTGCCGGCGCTGGCGCAGGTGGCGGCCCAGCAGGGCGATCACCTCGGCCGCGCGCTCGCCAAAAATCTGCAGGACGGGCGCCCGATGCCGCCGTTCAAATTCCGCAACCGCGGCAACACCGCGATCGTCGGGCGCCATGCGGCGGTGTTCGATTTCGGCTGGACGCAGTTCAAGGGCCGGTTCGCGTGGCTGATGTGGGCGATCATCCACGTCTATCTGCTGGTCGGGTTCGACAACCGGCTGCGCGTGACTCTGCAATGGCTGTGGGCCTACATCACCTACGAGCGCGGCGCGCGCCTGATCATGCGGGATTTCGATTCGTAGCGGTTCGTGCTCCCGCTCGTCCGGGACACGCGCCGCTAGTCCAGCAGCGGCTTGGCGCGTTCCGCGACCGGCTTTGGCGTTGCCAGCACATTCGCGACGATTTTCTGCATGGCTTCGCCGGTGACCGGGTCGACGTCGATATTGAGCGCGGCCGTCTCCCTGGTGAAGTCGGGATCCTTCATAGCCGACAAGAAGGCTGCGCGCAGCGCCTGCAGGCGCGGTTCCGGAACACCGGGCGTCGTCGCCATTGGACGGCCGAGCGCCGCGCCCGACATGATGAGCTCGACCAGCTGGCGGTCCGCCTGGTTTTTGGTCCATTGCTCGATCGCGGGTGCGTCGAGGTCGTTTGCCTTCGCGCCCGCCTGCGCGATGACGTAAATCTTCTTCTCCTTGAGCCACGCCGTTTTGGTGACCTTCCAGCTTGACCAGGAATTGTTGCGCGCCTGCACCTCGCCGCGCTCCATCGCGATGTTGATTTCGTTGCCACCGCTGTAGCCGGTGACGATCTTGAATTTCGTGCCGAGCAGCTCGTTCATCAGCGCGGGATAGGTGTAGGTGATGCCGCCGCGCGCTGTAGCGCCCACGATGATTTCCTTCTTGCGCGCGTCCTCGATGCTTTGGACGCCGGCGGTGTGCCAGACTGCAAGCGTCTCAACCACCGGCGCGATCGTCCCCAGCCACCGCAGCTGATTGCCGTCGAACTGAATACCGGGCCGCCCGATCGCCTGCGCCGCCGGGAAGCCGTTCTGGATCATGCCGATGGAGGTGCCGTCGCGGGGCGCCTGATTGTAGAGGAAATTCAGCATTTTCAGGCCGCTGGCGCCGGTCATGTTCTGCGGCACAACGTTCGGGTGGCCGGGAATGTGGCGGCCGATATACTTCGCGACCAATCGGGCCTGCAGGTCATATTCGCCGCCGACTCCGACGCCGATGAACATGTTGACGGTCTTGCCGCGATAGAAGTCCGTAACCGGATCGGACTGCGCGGCGCACGGACCTACGCAGCCCAATATCAGAGCGGCGCCGAGGGCTGCCGCTGCCGACACTCGCATCGATGCCATAGCTCTCCCCGCATCCGATATCGTCGCGCTTGAAGCGCGCTCAGTCCATCTTGAGGTTGAGGCTCCTGACCAGCGGGCCCCACTTCTTCTCCTCGCGGTCGATGGTGGCGGCGTATTCGTCGGGCGTGCCCGGCAGCACCTGGCCGCCCTCGGCATCGAGCCGCTTGCGCAGCGCCTCGTCGGCGAGCGCGATCTGCAGGTCCTTGTTCAGCCGTTCGACAATCGCACGCGGCGTGCCGGCGGGCGCCGCCAACCCATAGGTGATGACGGCGGAGAAGCCGGACAGGCCCGACTCCGCGATCGTCGGCACGTTCGGGACCAGCGACGAGCGCTCAGGACTCGCGACCGCCAGCGCGTTGAGCGTGCCGGACTGGATCTGCCCGATGACCGGCAGGATCGACAGGAACATCATCGAGACATGGCCGCCCATCAGGTCGGCGATGGCGTTGCCGTTGCCCTTGTAGGGAATGTTGGTGAGCTTGATCCCGGCGCCGCGGGCGAACATCTCGGTCGAGATATGGCCTACGGTTCCCGGCACAAAGCCGTAGTTGATCTTGCCGGGATTGGCCTTGGCGTAGGCGATCAGGTCGGCGGTCGATTTGACCGGCAGCGAAGGGTGCGACACCAGCACGCTGGTCAGCGTCCCGATCGAGCCGATTGCGGCAAAGTCCTTGCGCGGGTCGTAGCCGGCATTGGGATAGAGCGTCGGGTTGATGGCGAACGTGCCGGTATAGGAAAGCAGGATCGTGTGGCCGTCGGGCGGGCTTTTCGCGATCGCGCGGGTCGCCACCGTGCCGCCGGCGCCGCCGCGGTTCTCCACCACGACCTGCTGGCCGAGCGTCTTGCTCATCCGCTCGGCGACCAGCCGCGCCAGCGCGTCGTTGCCGCCGCCGGCCGGGAACGGCACTACCAGCGTGATCGGACGGCTCGGAAAGGATTGCGCCGAGGCGGCTTCGATCGCCGCGCCGCTGACGGCGCAGGCGACCAATGCCGCCAGCATGCGTGTCGGTTTCGCCATCACTCAAGGAACTCCTTGGCGCGCATGGCGAGATGCTGGGGCGTGCTCAGGACCTTTTCGACGATCTTCTGCATCGGCTCGCCGTAGACCGGGTCGACCTCGAAACCCATCTGCGCCGCGTCCTTGAGGAATTCGGGATCCTTCATGGTGGCGCGGAAGGCGTCACGCAGCGCGGCCAGCCGATCCGCCGGAATGTCGGGTGTTGTCGCGAACGGGCGGCCAAGCTGCGTGCCGGAGACGATCAGCTCGATGGTCAGCCGGTCCTCGGGCGTGCTTGCAAGCTCCTCGACCGACGGCGCATCGAGATCGGGCGCGCGCGGACCGGCCTGCGCGACCACGGTGATCTGCTTGTCCTTGAGCCAGGCCGGCCGTGTCGCCTTCCAGCTCGACCAGGTGTTGTTGCGCGCCTCCACCTCGCCACGTTCCATTGCGAGGTTGATCTGGTTGCCGCCGGGATAGCCGGTCACGATCTTGAACTTGGTTCCGAGGAACGCGTTCATCATCGTCGGGTAGAAGTAGGTGATGGCGCCGCGGCCCGAAGCGCCGGCGACCGTTTCACGCGTGCGCAGGTCGTCGACCGTCTTGACGCCGGTCGTGTGCCACACCGCCATGGTCTCGACCACCGGCGCGATAGTGCCGAGCCACTGGAATTTTCCGGCGTCGAATTTCACGCTCTTGCCGCCGACGGCCTGGGTGGCCGGGAAATTGTTTCCCATCATGCCGATGAAGGTGCCGTCGCGCGCCACCGAGTTGAACAGGTGGTTGGCCATGTTGATGCCGCCGGCGCCGACCATGTTCTGCGGCACGACGTTCGGATTGCCCGGGATGTGCTTGCCGATGTGGCGTGCCACCAGGCGCGCCTGCAGGTCGTATTCGCCGCCCACGCCGACGCCGATCAGGACGTTGACCGTCTTGCCGCGATAGAAATCGGCCACCGATTGGGCTTGCGCCGGCAGACTCGCGGCGCCCGCGAGCAGCAATCCGGCACCCAATGTCATCCACCTGCGCGCCACGACTGATCCTCCATGGTCTGGGGCATCGAAGCGCCGGCGATGTTGGATTGTCAATTCACTCGGCTGCGACACGCTGCGCGCCAAGGAACGGCTCGAGCGACACCGGCTGACCGGCGAGCGCGACCAGCATGTGGCCCTCAGGCACCGGCTTCCAGCGCGCGTGTTCGGAGTCGAGCGGTTCGGAGACGATAACGACGTTGCCGGCCAACTCGCGATAGTACAGCGTGTTCGCCGTGTCGTTGGCGGCATAGCGGAACGCGTAGAGGTCACGGCCGTTGGCGAGCGCGGCGGTGAAGCGCAGCGTTTCCGGGCGGCCTTTGACGCTCACCATCTTGGTCAGCTCCGAGAGCACCTTGCCGGCTGCTCTGACCGGATCCTTGTCGCCGCCGGCGCCAAGGATGGCGAGGAACACCGCCTCGGAATCGGTCGTGCCGATCCGGGAGCCGTAATACTCATCCGGAATCAGGGCCTCGACCTGCCGCCGCATGCGCGTCCAGTTTCCGATCAACCCGTTATGCATGAACAACCAGCGGCCGCACGCGAACGGGTGGCAGTTGGGGCGGGTGACCGGCGTGCCGGTCGAGGCGCGCACATGGGCGAAGTAGAGATGGGAGCGGATGTGCCGGCACAGGTAGCGCAGGTTCTCGTCCGACCAGGCCGGGCGCACTTCGCGATAGAGGCCGGGTTCCGGATGCTCGCCGTACCAGCCAAGCCCGAAGCCGTCACCGTTGGTGGAGGCGGTCGATTCCAGCGCCCTGACGCTCTGGACCACGAGCGAGTGAGCCGGCGCGGTGACGTATTGTTCGAGCGGGATGGTCTCCCCGCTATAGGCGATCCATCGGCACATGGCGCATCCTGCACCCCGATCCCCAAACGAGGATTTAACATTCCTGGCGGGGAGGGCAAGGACTGAAATCAAGGCACCCGGGGCGCACGGTGGATGGCCCTCGGAGATCGCGTGCGATAGGTTTCCGCTCCAGCACGAACGGCCGGTTGGCCGGCGGACGGGGACATTTCGTGGCTTCCGCATTTCTTTCCTGGAGTTCCGCCGGCAAGGATCGAGGATCGGATCAATCGGTGGTTCGATGCCGCGCAAAGCGGACAGGCGCTTTGGGTTTTTCTGGCGCTGTTCCTCGCGATCTGGACGAGCTTTCAAATCATTTCATATGCGTCGATCGATCTGCATTCCGATCTCCTGGAAGTTTTCGCCTGGAGCCGAAATCTGGCTCCCGGATACAAGCATCCGCCGCTGACCGCCTTCGTTGCAGCGGCGTGGTTTTCCGTTTTCCCGATCGCAGACTGGTCGTTTCATCTGCTCTCGATGATCAACGTGGCGGTCGCCTTCTTCGCGGTCGACCTGATCGCGCGGCGCTACGTCGACGGCGACAAGCGGCTCCTGGTGCTGCTGCTGCTCCTGCTCACGCCGTTGTACCAGTTTCACGGTCAAAGGTTCTCCACCAACCAGATCCTGCTGTCGACCTGGCCGATTGCGACCTATTGCTTTCTGCGCTCGTTCGAATCCCGCTCGTTGGCCTGGTCTGCAGCTGCCGGTGCTGCAGCCGCGCTAGCGGTGCTTGGAAAATACTATTCGATCCTGCTGGTGGCCGGCTTTGTGGTCGCGGCGCTAACTCATCCCCGGCGCCTCGGCTATCTGCGGTCCGCCGCACCGTGGGTGTCGACATTGGTCGCGCTGATTGTTCTTGCGCCGCACCTGCATTGGTTCCTGACCACCGGCGGAAAAACGCTGGCATACGCCCGTCAGGTGCACGGCGGCCTGTCGATGGCCGAGCTCCTTGGGAACGCCGTGTCCTCCGTTGTGAGCGCGACCAGCTACGTCACGATCCTGATTGAGCTTACGCCCTGGTCGTCCGCCCGGACCGTCGCACGTTTGCAGCGACGCTGTGGCCGACCGATCCCGACCGGCGCATGCTGGTCGTGCTGTGGGTGTTGCCGTTGCTGCTGCCGATCGCGGTGTCGCCGCTCAGCGGAATAAACTTCTCGGCGCTTTGGACGATGCCGGCATGGTTTCTGCTGCCGATTGTGCTGTTGGCCCCGCCGGAGGCGACGGTGAGCCGGCTGGCAGCGGTCCGTCTGGCGTTCCTCGTTCTCTGCATTTCACTGGCGGTCCTTGCGGCGTCGCCGGCGATCGCCTGGGCCCGGTTCATCCAGGAAAACGCCAAACCCGGGCGCGCCCATTTCGCCGCTGTGAGCCAGGAACTGACCCGGGCCTGGCGACAGGCCACGCAGAGACCGCTTGCGATCGTTGCCAGCAGTACCGACTTTGCAAACGCGGCGACCTTCTACAGCCCCGACCATCCGCAGTCCTGGGATCTCGCCGACCTGCAGTTGACTCCCTGGATCACCGAGGAACGACGCCCGTCCGACGGCTGGGCCGCCGTCTGTCCGGCCGCCTTCAAGACCTGCCTCGCGCTGGTGGACCGCGCGGTCGGACAATCCGCGGGCGTGATCCGCCTGGAGTTCGATCACGCCGCCGTATTTCTCGGCCGGCGTGGTCCGCCCGTGCGCTTCGTCTTCGTCCTGGTTCCGCCAAGCCGGTAAGAACTCGGCGCCGATCACTTGAATTCCGGGAAGAACGGCGTGTTGTCCATGACGTTGTGAGGCTTCATGTCGAAGCCGGCCCACATCGTGACCGCCGCTCCGATGAACCGGGCCGGCTGGCCCTCGCGCCGGTACACCATGCCGTCCTCGTCGCGTGCGATGTGCAGCGAGGACGTCACCAGCCAGATGACGATGTCTTCATCGGCGATCGGTTCGTTGTTGGCGTATCGCTCGATGAACTGGAATCCGACCTCCTGGGGCTTGTAGCGCGTCACCCAGATATCGCGGCGCATCCAACTTTCCATGTGGCGCGAGGTGCCGCGATATATCGGCATGATCATGTAGCCGCTCTGCGACCCTCTCGAATTCTTGAGAGTCGACGACGACACATGCAGGGTCGTGAACTCGCGCGGGTTCCATTCCATCGAGCCTTCGCGATTGTTGTTGAAGGGCTCGACGACATCGCGCCAACTCGGCGAATTCGCATTCTCGATATGCCGCACCACGCTGACGGTATTCTTGGCGCCGTTGAGGTCCACATTCACCCGCCAGATGATGTTGTGCATGTGCGCTTCGGACGGCTTCTGCGGCAGATTGGTGGCGGTCGCGCCGCCGCGAAACTCGATCATTCCGTCGTCGTTGAATGCATAGGAGAGAATGTAATTGTAGTTGCCGGAGCCGAGCGTGCCCCACAGCGTCATCTTGTGGCCGCGGTAGACGAGCTGATTCATCTTCCACAGCACGCCCTTCTCGGTGAGCTCGCGCACCACCGCGTTGCCGCGGCCGATCACCTGGCCGCAGTTGCCGGCATCGCGTTGCGACGCGCGGATGAGGCCGAACTCGCCGGCGCCGCCTTCGGACGGATGCGCGAGGTCGAGATAACGCGGATCGCCGGATTGATAGGGGACGAAAATCTCAGACGGCCCCGCATCCGACAGCACCTTGACCCAGGGCCGGTCAGGTCCGGGCTTGAAGAACGCGCTGGTGATGAAGAGACCGCGATGCACCGCGTGGTCGAAGGTCACGAACCATGCCGTTCGCAGCGGCCCGGTCGGAGGAAACTGCTGGTAGACCGCGGTGCCGGCGCCGGGTCCTGATGGCAGCCCGCTCGGCAACGGCGAATGCGGTTCGCAGCCGCCGCCGGCCTGCTGCGCCGGAAGCGGCTGGTCCGCGCCCGGCACGGTCGGTTTTGGCGGTCCGCCAGGCGCGCCCGGCCCCGCGGTCGGACCTTTCGGGGACGGAGGGCCGCCCGGGCCCTTAGGCGATGGAGGTCCACCCGGCCCCTTGGGCGATGGAGGGCCACCGGGGCCGGCCGCGGGTGGCGCTCCCGGACCTGACCCCGCTCCCGGTCCCTTGGGCGACGGTGGCCCGCCGGGTGCAGGGGCCGGCGGCGCGCCCGGAGCCGGAGGCCCACCGCTTTCCGCGGCCGGGGTGCCCGGTGCGCCGCTCGGGGACGGCGGACGCTGCATCATCGGCAGCGTGATCGTCCGGCTGCCGTATTCGATATCCGTCTGCTGTGCGGACCGTTGCTGCGTGTGAAAATGCGTGTCGAGTTGCGCCGGCGCGATTGCAGGGATCAAGCACCCCGCAATGACCAGTGCCGCCCGGAGGCGGCACGGTAGCTTGTTCGTCATGTCACCCCCCGTTCGCGACGCGAACCGGAATTACGGCGTCGGCCCGACGACGACGGCAGCGTCCGTGAGATTGATCGAAATTCGCGGCACTTCGGTGAGATAGCCTTCAGGCGTGCTGATCAGCACGTTCACGACGCGCTTGCCATACAGCGGGTTGTTCGGGTCGGGCGTGGTCGACAGCAGGAAGTTGAACGACTCGCGGCCCTGCAGCGGTGCGATCAGCTGACGGACCCGCTCGTCGCGCAGGAGCAATTCGCGCGCGTATTGCTGCTCGACATTGGTGAAGCGCGCGCCGCCGTTCTGGATCCGATCTTCTTCGACCACGCGGCCGCTGTTCAAATCGACGAGCCGGTTGACCGTGAGATTGCCCTCGTACTGGTAGAGCGTGACGACCGCGAGGCGCTCGTTGGTCTTGTCGACGCCGACCGCCTGCACGTCGGTCACCACGACCCGGTTGGGCGAGTTGCGTGCCTGAACCGCGTCCGGATGCAGCGCCGCGGCGCTGGAGATCGCCGCCTGCGGCTCCGCCAGCGCAATGGCGCGAGCGTGCTCCGCTGGTGTCAGCGAGGATTGGGGAATCGAAAGGCCGGCGGCCGGGTGATCCTGAGCGCTGGCGCTCGCGAGGATGCCGATCGTGAATGCCAAACCCAGCGCGCCCGCGCGCAGTAGGGTGATCATGTCGCCGCTCCCATCGCAACGTGTTGCCTGAAGGCAGGTAAGTCGCTGAAAATGTGCCGGAAAGTGTGTCATTTGGGTTACAAGTTGGTAATGGGGTGGCTCCCTGGTTGGCACTCTAATGCAAGCTTAGTCCCAATGGAATCGGCATTGTCTCCCTCTCGCGACCATTGGGATTACGAATAATTAATTGCATCCAGGCCGCCGCCGGCCGTGCCCGGTCTGGCAAACCCGACGTTCCTGAAGCTTTGTCCGGCGTCGCCGTGCTCAATAGCGGTACTGGTCCGACTTGAACGGACCGTCTTGCGGCACGCCGATATAGCTCGACTGCTTGTCGCTCATCTTGGTCAGCTTGGCGCCGATCTTGGCGAGATGCAGCCGCGCGACCTTTTCGTCGAGGTGCTTGGGCAGTGTGTAGACCTCTTTCTTGTACTTGGTCGGATTGGTCCAGATCTCGATCTGCGCCAGCGTCTGGTTGGTGAACGAGGACGACATCACGAAGCTCGGATGGCCCATGGCGTTGCCGAGGTTCACCAGCCGTCCCTCGGAAAGCAGGATGATGCGCTTGCCGTCCGGAAACTCGATCTCGTCGACCTGCGGCTTGATGTTGTTCCATTTCAGATTGCGCAGCGCGTTGACCTGGATCTCGGAATCGAAGTGGCCGATGTTGCAGACGATCGCCCGATCCTTCATCTTGCGCATGTGCTCGATGGTGATGACGTCGACATTGCCGGTCGCGGTGCAGAAGATGTCGGCGCGCGGCGCGGCGTCCTCCATTGTGACAACCTCGTAGCCCTCCATCGCCGCCTGCAGCGCGCAGATCGGATCGATCTCCGACACCATCACGCGGCAGCCGGCCTGGCGCAGCGACGCCGCCGAACCTTTGCCGACATCGCCGAAACCGGCGACCATCGCGACCTTGCCGGCCATCATCACGTCGGTGCCGCGGCGGATGCCATCCACCAGCGATTCCCGGCAGCCGTAGAGATTGTCGAATTTCGACTTGGTCACGCTGTCATTGACGTTGATCGCCGGCCACAGCAGCGTGCCCTTCTTCTGCATCTCGTAGAGACGATGCACGCCGGTCGTCGTCTCCTCGGTGACGCCGCGGATGTTTTTGGCGCGCTCGCCGTACCAGCCCGGCTTGTCCTTCAGCCGCTTCTTGATCGAGGCGAACAGGACTTCCTCTTCTTCGTTGGCCGCGCCGTCGAGGAATTTGGTGTCGCCATTCTCCGCGCGCGACCCGAGATGGATCAGGAGCGTGGCGTCGCCGCCGTCGTCCAGGATCATGTTGGGCGTGCCGCCGTCCGACCACTCGAAGATGCGGTGGGTGTAGTCCCAGTAGTCTTCCAGGCTCTCACCCTTGACCGCGAACACCGGCGTGCCGGCCACCGCGACCGCGGCGGCGGCGTGGTCCTGGGTCGAATAGATGTTGCACGAGGCCCAGCGCACATCGGCGCCAAGCGCCGTCAGCGTCTCGATCAGTACCGCCGTCTGGATGGTCATGTGCAGCGAGCCGGCGATGCGCGCGCCCTTGAGCGACTGCTTCGGACCGTACTCCTCCCGCGTCGCCATCAGGCCGGGCATCTCGGTCTCGGCGATGTTGATTTCCTTGCGCCCCCATTCGGCGAGGCCGATGTCCTTGACGACGTAGTCGGGAGCGGCGGCGGTCTTGGCTTTGGCGGACGCGGTCATGACGATCCTTGGCTAGCGAAACGGGGGAGGGGCCATGGGGCCCCCTTGCGGCGTGCCTATAGCAGGCCACACCCGGTGAGACAATAAAGATATAAAGATTTCTTTATGTCATTCAACTTGGATCGCAGGGCTTGGCGCGGCGTTGTCCTGGCGATGGCGAAAATCCCCAAAATACCGCCCGACGATGACGTGGCCGACAGTCCGATCCGGACCCTGGCGGCGCTGGCGAAGGCCGAGGCCGAATGCACGCGCTGCCCGCTCTACAAGCACACGACCCAGGTCGTGCCCGGCGAGGGCCGGCCCGATGCGCGGCTGATGCTGGTCGGCGAGCAACCCGGCGACAAGGAGGATCTGGTCGGCAAGCCGTTCGTCGGACCGGCGGGCGCGATTCTCGACCGGGCGCTGACGGCCGCCGATATCCGCCGTGACACCGTCTTCGTCACTAATGCGGTCAAGCATTTCAAGTTCGAGCAGCGCGGCAAGCGCCGCCTGCATAAGCGGCCCAATTCGCACGAGATCGAGCGCTGCAAAGTGTGGCTTGATCACGAGCGCGCCATCATCCGGCCGGCGGCGATTGTCGCGCTCGGCGCGACTGCCGCGCGCAGCCTGTTCGGGCGCGCGGTCACGATCAGCGCGATGCGGGGGCAGGAGCACCGGCTCGCGAACGGCACGGCGGCATTCGTGACCATCCATCCGTCGTACCTGTTGCGGATCCAGGACGAGGACGACAAGGCGCGTGAATTCCGCCAGTTCGTCGCCGATCTTCGCAATGCTGCGCGGCGATTGGCGCGGCACGCGGCTTGAGCACGCTCACTCGTCTTCGGTAAATCGTCCGCTCACAAGCTTCGCCAGCGCCTCGATCACGTCGGCAGCCTGCGGACCGGTCGCTTCCACGGTGATCGACGTGCCGTTGCCGGCGGCCAGCATCATCAATCCCATGATGGAATTGCCGCCCACCGTCTCCGCGCCGCGCGTCACCTTTACAACGGCGTCGAACTGATCGACCGTCTGCGCGAATTTCGCGGACGCGCGCGCGTGCAGTCCCTTCTTGTTGCAGATTTCCAGCACACGGACGATCGGCTTCCCGCCGTCGGGATTCGATGCATCGTCGGGACGGGCGTCGGCCTGCTCGTTCATTTCCCGGCGAGCACGCGGCTGGCAATGGTGACGTATTTGCGGCCGGCGTCCTGCGCCGCTGCGACCGCCTCCGGCAGCGGATACTCGTCGCGGACTTTCGCGAGCTTGACCAGCATCGGAAGATTGATGCCGGCAAGTACTTCGACCTTTGGACGGCTCATTACCGAAATCGCGAGGTTGGACGGCGTGCCGCCGAACATGTCGGTGAGGATCGCGACGCCTTCGCCGGTATCGACGCGCTTGACCGCTTCGATAATGTCCTTGCGCCGCTGCTCGACGTCGTCGTCGGGACCGATGGTCACCACCTCGATTTGCGTTTGCGGGCCGACGACATGTTCCAGTGCCGAGCGAAACTCGACGGCGAGCCGCCCGTGCGTAACCAGAACGAGACCGATCATGAAGAGCTCCTCGCGGGCGCGAAGGGTGCGCCGCACGAAAGGGGCACCATCTTGACCATCCAAAGCCCCTGCGCAAGAGCTTGTTTATTCATTTTTCGGAAGTGGTGCATCGCGGCACGATGGGCGTCTATGTGGGCTCGGATCGCAGCGTTGCAAGCACCGCTGCCAGGGCGTCGGCGCCCGGCGCGACCGGAAGACGCAGCAACCGGATGCCGCTGATCTCGGCAACTCGAGCGGATTCGTCCGGAATTCGCTCGCCGTCTTTCGCTTCGAGGTCGACGACCAGCCCGGCAACCGCAACAGCCTCGAAAGCGAGACGCCTTACACCGACGCCGCGCACTTCGATCAAGCCCGCGAGCGCCGGCGGCGGGCGCAGCAGCAGCCGTCCATGGCTGGCCGTCAGGTCGATGCGGTCGTCCGCCACCAAGCGCGCGAATTCGAATGAGCCCGGAGACGGCGGCATCGATCAACGCCAGTGCCAGGCGTGACTTTCCGCTCCCGGCCGGCCCCCGGATCAGCGTGGCGCGGTTGCCGGTCAGCACCGCAGAGGCATGCACCGTCGCCGTCGCGGCCTCCCCTTCGTGTGGCGGTTCAGAAGGAAGCATCATTTCGCCGCGCCCATGTCGCGTCGAAATGAAGAAGCCCCGATGAAATAAGGATACTTCTGCGTTTTCGCCGGTTACCCGTACTGTGGTACGCTAACGCTACGTGACGGAATATTACTGAGATATTTTCTGTTGATTGATCAACGGTTCAGAATTTTTAGCCGACGACCTAGACGCGACATAGGAAGCGACATGACGCAGACTCTAGACGGGCGAAGTGACGGCGACACGCCCTTGTCGGGGACCGCGATGTTGACGTTCACGCCCACGGCGGCGCTGATTGCCAGGAACCTGACCGGCACGACGTCGCTCACATTCACCCCAGCGGCGAAGCTGAACACCACCGCGCAATCCTGGTGCACGCTCGGCCGCCTGTGCCGCGAACGCGATGATAGAGGCCACGGGCCTAATCGATCGAGCTACAGAGCTGGCTGCGTGTACCGGACGGAGCCGCGCAGGGGTGGTGATCGACTGGCATGACCCAAGGTGCGGCGCACCTTGGACATCGAACACAGCGTCGTGAGGCTCAGGGTGGGAGGCGAAGTGGCGAGACGTCGGCATTGAGGTCCTGCCGCCGGATGATGCTGAAGGCGCCATCGCCATCGGCGGAGGCACCGGCGGCGCCCGTCAAGCGATGGCGCAAGCGACCGCCTCGCGAGAAGCTGAAGGCCGCCGCGCTCGCGGTCGCGAAGACCTATCAGCCCAACGATCCACCGACCCAGCCCGAGTGGTGGGAGGCGCTGAAGGAGTATCTCCCCGAGGTGTCACGCGATGTCGCGATTGAGGCACAGCGTGAATGGGCGCCGCACCTGCTGCGCAAGCGTGGGCAGAAAAAACGAAATCGCGGAAGTTTAAATCGCCGACTTTTTTTGCTCCGGCGATTTAGCGAATTAGTGCGAAATCCGTCAAAGCGAGCACCTTGGCGTAACAGCCGTAGAGGAGCTTTAGCGATGGACACTCGCAACGACATGAGGGTGAGGACGCGCCAACCGAGTCGCCGACGATCTATTGCGCGGCGCAAACGCCGATCGCCGTGGATCTCGGCTGTCCCCGCCCGGACAACGTCTACACCTGCGCACGGGCAACAGGCTCCGATCGGCAAGCTCGGCAAGTACTTGATCGCCTCCCGAAACCAGCTCGCCGCGCACGCCAGAAGGCGCGACCGCCGCCTGAAGTTGTAGGGCGCGACAGTCGGCGGCGTCCTAGATCGCAAACTGCCGACAAGCGAGAGGCCGGCGTTCCCAATCCTGGCAAGGGAAAGAGGGAACGGCCGGCCATACAGGAAGAGTAAGCAAAATGTCGGATAACCAGCCTTCTATACGTTCCCAACCAACCGGTCTAGCCACGCCGCGCACCGTGCCGGCGCGGAAGCTGGCCTATCTCCTACGCGACAAAAACGAGCGCGGCCGCGCCGGTGTGGCGGCGGCGCTGGTCGCCGGAGAAGTTACGGCGCTGACGCAGCGGGCCGCGGCCCGCGTCTGCAGCGTCAGCGTCTACGGGTTCGCCAGGCGCTCCATAACGGCAGCAACGGCCACCGCAAGCCTAAATCGCCGTCTTCCCTCGCCGAGCATCTCGCGAACAGCACTGTCGCCGAGCGGATCGAAGCCGCTCGGGCGTTCGGCGTCGGAAAAGTTTGGACGAAGCGATTGTCCCGCTGATGAAGTGACACCGCTGAGGCGTCGCGCGCAGTTCGCGGGCGGCGCCTTTTCTTTTAGGCAAACACAAATCAGGAGACGGACAATGTTGGAACACTACAACCCATCCTCAACACGATCAGGGGCTTCTGCCGACGCCCATAACGCCGGAGGTGCTGTGCGCGACAGCCTGCTGGAGCGGCCTATCAGTGGACATTGATCTGTTCCTTGACGTCGACGCATCGACGAGGCGGCGGCACTGATGCGTTCGAAGTTTGGCTTCGTGAAGGCGACGAGTGGAAGAGCTACGAGATGTTCTCCGATCCGCGTCGTGCGGGTGGCCAAGTACGAAAAGGTTGACGAGACAATTCCGGTCTGCCTGATCGAGTAGAAACAGCCATACGAGCAGCGCGGGCCGTAGGGGATGCGGGACAACCTAGCCGCTTCGACTTCGGGGTTTGTATGACGGCATCTCATCGGGACGGCGAACAGACACGCGCCCGAATATAAAATCGACTATCGAGCAGAGAACATTCACGACTTAGCGCGAGCCGATGACGGCCGCAGTCGACTGACACGATGTCGCGCTTCGACAAAGACGGCGCGATCGCTACGCGGCTGGAAATTGGTGATGCACGATGTTGAGGCGATGGCGAAGGAGCACGCTCTCAAAAAGACCCGACTATTATGATTGCGATACCGATGCGCAGATACCGCCGCGCAAGTCGTTGGCCCGCAGCTACTGACGTCCCAAGCCGGCTGACAACCGAGGCGTCGCTCGCTGCTCGCGGGCGGCGTCGTTCTTGCGTTCGAGGAGTTTGTTGACGTGATGCCTCTCACATTCCACTAACGCCGGCCGCCACGCGCTACGGAATCGCGGGTCAGACGATCTGCTATGATGACGCCGGCTACTTGCAGTTGACGCGCTGCTGCGCGTCGAAGATGTCCCGGTTGCAGTCTGGAAGCGGCGTGTGTGTCCGGGCGCCATCGTCACCGCGCTGCGCGCCCGTGGCCATAAGGTTACGGCCAGCGACCTGGTGGATCACGGCTGCCAAGAGGCCACGTCGGGCATCGACTTCCTATTAGAACGGCGAGCGCCGGATGGAGTCGCGTGCGTCATCATGAATCCCGCCGTACAAGTTGGCCGGCGAATTCGTCGCGCACGCGCTGGAGCTCGGGATTCCGAAAGTCATGGCGCTGCTTCGTCTCGCTTTCCTGGAGAGCGAACGGCGCCGCGTCATCCTCGATTCCGGGACTCTCGCCCGGGTTTACCCGTTTCGAAATCGCTTGCCGATGATGCACCGCGCCGGCTGGCTCGGGCCGAAGGCGTCAAGCGCAGTCCCGTTCGCTTGGTTTGTATGGTCTCGCGACCATTCCGGGCCGACCGAGCTGCGCCGCATCTGCTGGGTGCGATCATGACCGCCACCCGCGAGCGCCTGCCGGATCGCCGACTGTGTGAAACGTTCGCTTTCGAGTGCCACGATCTGCGATACGTCGCCAGCATCTCGCGGTATCCGGACGGCAGCCTAGCCGAGATCTTCATAAGCAATGCGAAGGCCGGCAGCCATAGCGAGCGGCTGCCAAGGACTCCGCCGTAGTCTGCTCGATCAGCTTTCAGTATGGCGCGCCGATGGAAACGATCCGGCACGCCGTTACGCGATCCGCGCGGCAATTCGCGATCGGTCGCGCTCGCCGCTGCTGCTGCGACATCGCCTCTCGGGACGGCTGCGCCAGCTGACCCGCCCGGCACGTAAGAACCGAAACGCGATCGCGAATGGTGGCGCGCGGAGGCCGTGCGTTGCGGCACCGACTGGAGCAGTCTGTTACGGCAGCGGCTCCGTGTGTTGCATTGGATTTGCTGCGGCCGGCCACCGCTGGTGGACTGGGTTAAGTCGAGGGCCGCGCCATGATGTGCCCGACCTGCGGCTGCGATCCTTGTGCGAGTTCATCGTTTTGCAGTGTGTGCCGGACTGCCGATGATCGCGGGCGGGATGTCGATGCGGAGATTGACCGCCTCGCAAAGCTGACGGCCGTTCAGTACGAGAAAGAGCGCAAAGCCGCTGCCGAACGGATGGGCGTCCGCGCCTCGATCCTCGACAAGCTGGTCGCCGCCAAGCAGCCGGATGACAAGAAGGACGACCTACAGGGCCGGTCGCTGGAGCTGCCCGAGCCGAAACCTTGGACCGATGCGGTTGATGGTGCGGCGCTGCTGGATGTCATTGCGGACGCCATCGCCTCGCACGTCATCCTGCCGGCCACGGCTGCGGACGTGATCGCGCTCTGGGTTCTGCACACGCATGCGGTCGAGGCGTTCACGATCACGCCGCGCCTGGCGATCATGTCGCCGGTGAAAGGTTGTGGAAAAACCACGCTGCTCGATGTGGTCGCGTGCCTGGTCTGGCGGCCGCTGCCGACGGCCAACGCCAGCATGGCCGGAATCTTCCGGGCGGTCGAGATGGCGCGGCCGACGCTGTTGCTGGATGAGGCGGAGCGATTTGTAACGAACCAAAACGACGAGCTGCTGGGCGTCTTGAATTCCGGCCACCGTATGGGCGGCAGCGTTCTGCGCACGGTCGGGGATGACAACGAGCCGCGCATGTTCGCGACGTTCGCGCCGTGCGCGTTCGCCTTGATCGGCCGATTGCCGGATACCCTTGAGGATCGAAGCGTCGCCATCGACCTGCGTCGGCGAATCGCGTCCGAGGCGGTGCAACCTTTCAGGCTCGATCAAACCGGCCATCTGCACACCCTCGCAAGGAAGGCCGTCCGATGGGCGGCCGATCACCAGCAGGCGTTGCGGGCCTCCGACCCTGACGTCGGCACCCTGTTCAACCGCGTGGCCGACAACTGGCGGCCCTTGCTGGCCGTCGCCGACGTGGCCGGCGGTGACTGGCCGGCACGCGCCCGCAAGGCCGCCGAAGCGGCAGCGAAGCGCGGGACCGATGAACTCGGTGGGGGTGGAGCTGCTGACCGATATCCGGGCGGTGTTCTCGGACAAGGCTACCGACCGGATCGCCTCCGCCGACCTGGCCACCGCGCTGGCCGGTATCGAGGGGCCATCGATGGGCCGAGTGGGGGCGCAACCGCGACAAGCCCATCACGCAGAACGCGCTCGCCCGGCTGCTGAAGAAATTCACGACGGAGGACGGTCTAGCCATCGCGCCGGGCAACATCCGGATCGGCGACGCACGTGCCGAAAGGCTACCTGCTGGACCAGTTCACCGACGCCTTCGCGCGCTATTTAGGGGGCACCCCCGATTCGAACCGCTACACCGCTACACGCCTACAGCCACGGGCACTTCTGCCACTTTTCAAACCGCTACACGCGACCCCGATGTAGCGGTTGAGAAATGCGAGAAACCCCCGCCGAATGGGCTTTGTAGCGGTGTAGCGGTTGAAAAGGGGGGTCTTAGAGAGAATGCGAAGGGTGCGCCCATAGACGAGGCCGACGCGCCCGAGGCCTTCCCCCTGGTCTGCGAGCACTGCGGCGCGCCCGAGCAGCCCGGCGACCCCTGCCTCGAGGTGGCCGGCGGTGATGACGGCCGCACCCACTGGATTCACACCGGCTGCGTCAACGACTGGATCGACGCCACCGACACCGGAATCCCGCCCTTCCTGCGGCGGCAATGATACCGCGCCCGGCGGCACCTGGGCATCACGAGAGGAAACCAGTCATGACCAACAACACACGCACGTTCTGGCTAAGTTTCGCAAACGAGGACGGATTTGGCGGCGTCGTCATCATCGATCTGGACGGCACCAAGATTAGCCTCGACGACAAATGGATGATGCCTGCCATACGCAAATCGATGACCTCGGCATCAACCCCGGTCCCAAATACGCGGTGCAGGGGCATGAGTTGCCACCGGATGAAATCGCCCGAACGGTTCAAGCATCGGCCTGCTTGATTGCGACGAGGTCAACCACCTGAATGCAGGTGCCGCGCTGCAATGAAAACCGCGCCCGGCGGCACCGGGCATCGGCGGAATGCGTCAAGGTTCGACATGGGCAAGCGTTCCAGTTTCGAGCGAATCCCGCGCGACTTCTACCCGACGCCCGCCGCGGCAGTGCTACCGCTGATTCCACACCTGCGCGGCGTGCGCTCGTTCGCTGAACCGTGCTGCGGTGACGGCGCCCTGGTGCGCCATCTGGAATCCTATGGCCTGCGTTGTGCCTATGCCGGCGACATCGCGACCGGCCAGGACGCCTTGGCTGTCGATCAGTATGGCAATGCCGACGCGATCATCACCAACCCGCCTTACGAGCGCAAAACGATGCACGCCTTGATCGGACATTTCGCATCCATCCTGCCGACATGGTTGCTGCTCGAATTGGACTGGTCGCATACCCAACAGGCGGAACCCTTCATGCCTTGCTGCAGCGACATCGTATCGGTCGGACGCCTGCGCTGGATCGAAGGCACGACCATGAGCGGCAAACAGAACTTTGCTTGGTATCGATTCGATACTCGCCACCGAGCTGGCCCAAAGGCTATCTATTGGGCGTAGTATCTCCAGACCCCAAACGCCAACATCGCGGCGATCAACATGATGCCCGTCATTTCGAGTCCTGTCATGGCAAACCCTCCCCATTCGGGTGGACGGGTGGAAGGCTATCGCAGCCAGGGGACGCGTTCTAGACAGGCTTTCGCGATTGCCAGTAGCGCACGAACTTAGGCTGCTTGCGTTTCTTGCGCGGTGGCGGGGGGGCCTTTGAGTTTGGCGCAAGTCGTTTCCGTATGACCGCCGCCGCCCCTCCGTTTGCACTCGAAGCAAAAACCGAAGGGGGGGTTAGAATGGAAAATGGGATTAAAACCGACAATTTTCGACGGTGGCGGGGGACAACCCCCGGAGCCGGACTGGTCAGGGACGTATAGCGATATCTTTGATAGTGGCTTCGGCTCATGAAGAATGGAGCGTCATTGTTCGTGAAATGGAGCAGGCACAGACGCTCTGCGTCGCCAATGGCCATGCAATCGAACGTCTGATTGATTTCCGGTTGGTCTATCGAACGGCAATGCAGGAAGTCGCTGAAAAGGGCGCGGTCCTGAAATCTCCCCGAACAAAGGTGCCTCAGTATTCCCCGCACTTCGTCATCGCGCGCCAGGCGAACGAGTTGATTACCGCCTTGGAGGCCGAGCTTGGCCTGGCGCCGGCGCGGCGCGGCAAGGCGGTGAAAGTCCAGCAGCGCCCCAAGCCATCGCGGGCCGCCGACGTCTACTTGCTGCCGCGGCCGTCATGAACACGGTAGCCCGTAAGTACCTGACGGGGTTTCTGTCCTATAAACTTACCCGAATATTGCGAAAATTAACGCGAAAGGGCGGCCACGGTCATACAAGTTAGACCGGCACAAACACTTTCATACCCCCTAGACGCCAGGGTGAACGGATGCTTGCCCTTGATGATCAGGCACTTGCGCGGATTGTGATCGCGGCGACTGCCGTCCCGGTGCGCCGGCGTTGTGCGTGGCTTACGCACATTGCGATGCGCCTCGAGGGGCTACACGCCATATCCAACAACTGACCGCCCGCTGACAAAAAATGCGATGCGCCGAGAACGCCGAAGGGCAGGCGTCAAGCAATACACCGTTGAAGTGAACGTCGATCGGCTGGCGCTGGCGTTGGGCGAGGATGGTTTTCTTGCAGGCATGGGATGATCAGGATCTTGAATGCGATCGAAGGTCGCGCTCAACAGGATGGTCGAAGCCTACATTGCTTCGATGATCGGCTCCGATGTAACGCCGTAACAGGATAAGCTGGCCGAGCCTTGCTAACATCACGGCTGAATTCTTTTTCAGGGAGGACGCCGTGGCGTTGGGACCGATTGCAGCGAATTTAGAAACCGCGCACACGCGCCGCGCACTTTCCGTGGCTGGCGCGAACCTTGGCGATCCGATCGAAGGCGCTCGTTGGCGATGCGGACGCCTGGATCGAAGCGAACGCTCCGGCTCCGGTGCAACGAATTTTGAAAGCGCAGGTCGCTGCCGGTACAACGCTGGACCCCGAGTGGGGCGGTGCTGCTGCCGGCGATTATAAAAATACAGTCGCTGCCTTCGTGGACAGTCTTAGGACCCGATCAATTTATTTTCGTCTCTTATCGGACGACGGTTTTACTCGCGTGCCGCTTGCAACGAAGGGTCTCTGATAACGACAGCCGCCGACTTCCGGATGGATTATTGGCGAGGGCAAGCCAGTGCCACTCTCGCGGCTTTCGCTCCAAAATCAATTGCTGACAACCACACAGAGCTGCCGCGCTCATTGTCGTGACTGATGAATTAGTCGGCGATGTTTCTGCCACGGCCAGGCGCTGTTCGTGCGTGAGCTAAAGAGGCGCGGTTGCCGATGCGGTGGATCAAAAATTTGTCGATCTGGTGATCGACGATGTAACGACGCTGAGATCATTACGTCAGGCGGTGACGATGCCGCCGCGATCCTGACTGATCTGCGATGCCGCGCTGATGGCGATCGGCATTGGTGGCAATTCATAGATTTGTTCTGGATCGCATAGTCAGTCCGTGGCAAAACTTCTAGTACGCAATCCGCAGGAATTTCCGGCTGCGAGCGCACTCGGCGGACATGTTATTAAACCTGCCGCTGCTGGTCAGCAGCATCCTTGCCTCCGGTGAGCTTGTCCTAATAGACGCCAGACGGCGTCGCAGCCGACGCCGGCCCAATCGAGGTCAAGGCCAGTACTCAATGTGATATCGAAATGCAGGATGCGCCGACATCAGGACGCAACCACCGGCACCGGCGTGTTGTCGGTTTCGATGTTCCAGGCCAACAGCACCGCGATCATGGCGACCGTCGTTTTTGGCTGACGAACTGTTACGCAGCGACGCCGTTTGCAAAATCACTGGGATGGGTGAGGCTACTGCGTGAACGATCGCGATCAGCGCGAAATGCCGCCGGAAATCCGCGCGGCGGCGCGGAAGCTGTCACCGCGAACGCGAGAGATTTGTCCGCGCGGTCGCCGGGGCGATGGCTGCTCACGTTAGGCGAACTTCATCGAACGCGTCGCGGAATTGGAGGCGAAGCCGGAGCTACGCTAATCTGGCATCTGGACACGAAAAAACCTCTACCCCGTCGGCTGCTTTGTGAACTGATCATGGCTCGCTCTGGTTTTGCAAAGCAAGCGCACGATCGAAAAAGGCCTGGAAACGTCTACGACGCGTGGACGACTCGCCGTGAAACGCGGCCGTGACGGCAAAGGCGCGTCGCGCCCGATCGGACGGATCGACGAATGACGATGCTAGACGCACGCAAGAAGCTGTCGTTCGCCGCGGCGGTGCTGCGGCGTGCCTCGCCGTGGTGGAACCCGTAATGCGCGATGTCAATGAAGATAGACTCGGCTTTGCGAGATCGACGCAGCGTCGAATGTTGTATGCCGACGATCCCGATAGGCAATCCGATGTGACGGCCTGCTTCGATCTGAAGCACGAAGAGCGCAGGTTAGACGAGGATGCATTTGATCGGACTCCGATGTTGATGACATATTGCCGACGACAGCGTGGGATAATGACAGCGCTGGCCGACCAGAACCCACAGCCTAAGCGGTTCAAGCTAGACGGCACTGGGAATGCAGTGAGTTTCAAATACAAGTTTCGCTCGTTGACGCGCTCCACAAGTTTGCTGCGCCGGATGCCTGTGGCTGCACATCGGCAACGGCGAACGGCGCGACGTGATCACCGGCTCGCGGCTGAAACGCATGGGCGTCCGTCCTGGCGCCGCCGATCTGCTGTTTGTCCGTGCCGGGGCGCCGCCGCTGTTCCTGGAGCTCAAGACCTCGCGCGGTACACAGTCCGAATCCCAACGCGCGTTCGAGGCGCAAGCGATCGCGGCTGGTGCGGAATACATGATCGCGCGAAGTCTCGATGCCGCGCTCGATATTTTATGGCGGCGCGGATTCCTGGCGCGGCGGCTGACGTATACCAGCGCGCGCTGGCCTAAACGATCAATTGATTGGCAGCTTATAGCAAGACGGATGCAGCGCTGCTGCCATACGGTAGGCCGCGTCGGAGGAGTGGGGTTGCAGCGACGGCGATTGCTCTGCTGGCTTCGTACCTCCGGCGGGCGATACGGCGGGGCCGCCTACCTGTTGGGCGGCCTCGCTCGGTTTTCAAACTGAGAGACTAGTCGCTCTCAGTTCGCGACTGGGAGCGTGGTTGTGGATTGGCTGCCGATAGTCTTTTACGCCGTGATGTCGGTGGCTGTGGCCTCCGTTGCAATCGCCGTGTGGGAGCTCACCGCTAAAAAAATAAGTCCTACGACACCGTGTCCGTCGCAAGCGACGGCAGCGACGCGACGATTGCTCGCTGGCCCATCTTTCGTACCACCGGCGAGCGATACGAGCGGGGCCGCTTCGGTCTCTTGGGCGGCGCGCTCGTTTCAAAACGGCCCTGGCCGCAAACAGGTGTGGCCCTCGTTTGGGGAAACGAGGGCCACTGGGAGTCCTGCAATCAGGGATCGGGGGGGATCTGTGGGTTGCAAGACGACGGCATGTCAGCACTGCCGGTAAGTGCTAGCAATCACCCGAAGGTGTAACGGGCCCCTACCAAGAGGATGCGGCGGCAAATCCGCCGAACCGTGCTGTTATGCCCGGTGGGCCTCCCGGACCCCTTTTCGGCCAAACTTCGCGGTCCCGGATCATCAAGTTCGGGCCGCTTTTCTTTTGGTCAATCTTTAGCGCCGTTCACAGCCTAGCGGTTTCGTTAGCCGCCCGTTCGCAGGCTGGCTTGAAAAGCGCGACCGCTGCAGCATTATCCGGCATATGATTTCTCTGAGCGACAATCAACTTCAAATCGTCTTGGACGCCGCCGCCGGGTTGAAGCCTGAGCGGCGGAGTATCTTTTTGGAACGGTGCGGCGCGATGTTGAAACTGCGCGGGCGCTTCACCGATAGCGACGTTGCCGACGTTGACAAGGTTGGCTACGGCCGGTCTTGCGCAGTCCCAAACGCCGATTTACCCCCATGCTGAGATACCTGGGCGTATCGATTAACGCGCCCACGGCCTTCCTATTGGGTTGGATTCGGATCACCCCGCCAGAAACGCCCGCTCCGCTGCCGCCAGCTCGCTGCCATCATCGCCGCGCGGGAACAGGTGACCGTAGGTGTCGGCGGTCATCTGGATGGAGGCGTGACCGAGCCGCGTCTGCACCACCTTGAGCGGCAGCTCGAGCCCGCCGTCGACCTTCCGGTTGATGCACCACGAGGCATAGAAGTGCCGCAGCGCATGGAGGCCTTTGTATTTGGCGCCGCCATGCTGATCGACGACACCAGCCGCGATCTGCGCCGGATGGAAGCCGCGCATAGATGATGCAGTTGCGGTGATCGACGTTGCCCTTGCTGTTGGGGAAGACGAGGCCCGAGCTCGCTATTGCGCCCAGGCAAGCCGGTGCTCGCGCAGCGCGGTGACCAGCATCGGCGGGAGCGGGATGGTACGCTCACCTGCGTCTGACTTCGGCCGCCCGATCGTGCTGTGCCGGTCGGCACGCTGGCGGACATGGACTCGCCGCGTTTGAGATCGACATCATCCCACGGCAAGCCGCGCAGCTCGCTGGCGCGCAACCCGGTGAAGATCGCGGTGAGCAACAGCGGCCGATAGCGCCCGGCAAGCGATGTACAAGCTTGCTGATGATCGCGCGCATCTCGGCCGGGTGACGGGATGTCGACGCCGATCTTGAGCTTGCCGTTACCGTCGGCGCGGCGCGGAGCGGCGATTCCTGCGCAGCGAATAGACGACGTTCTGTGCCACGAGCCCGCGCTCCTGGGCGTCGGCGAGGATGCCGCCGAGAGAGCGACGCGCCTTGCGCACCATGACCGGCGAGCGGCCGTCCCGGCGCAGCCGGTCCTCGAAGCCGCGCACCAGCGGCACCGTCAGCTGTGAGAGCTGCAGCGTGCCCGAGAAAGGGGACGATGTGCAGCGTCGACGTGTTGGCGGTAGGCAGTGATCGTCGTGCGTTCCAGCGCGGCGGCCTGGCAACTCTCAAGCCACAACGCGGCAGCCTTGGCGACGGTGACGCTCTTGCTGTCGGCGGTATGCATACCGGCACGGACCGCGACGCCGACGAGGGCGTGCTGGGCGTCGGCGTCGCGCTTCTTGGCGAAGGTCTTGATGTGGCGCTCGCCGTGCTGATCGACGTAATCGACGACCCACGCCTCCTTCGGCTCACCGCTCGGACTCTTCCAGCTTCGCTTGCGGACGGACATAGGTAATCCTCCTTACGGTAGATCGCGTCACACGTAACGTCAATAAGTGCGAACGTGTGAGCGTGACAAGTACGCGACACATAGCGGTATTTCTTTAATAAAATCAAGGGCGAAATACGTTCTCAGAAGTCCGCATCATGCTTGCGGCGAGTTCAACATGCGGACTTCTGAACCAAAGCCACACTAGAATCAACATGTTGCTAGCGTCTTCGATTCCGAAGTTCGCAAACGAACGTGCTGCAAAATCATGCGAACTTCGGAATCGGGACACTAGTTTGCCGGCAGGCGCACGATGAAGCGTGCGCCCAGAACGGTCGGGGGCTCGTCGGGCGTCGAGACACTGAGGCGGTTTTCCGCCCACATGCGGCCGGCATGCGCTTCCACGATCTGCTTGGAGATCGACAGGCCAAGTCCCGAATTCTGACCGAACCCGTGCTCCGGCCGGTCGGTGTAGAAGCGGTCGAAGATTTTGTCGAGCGCATCGGGACCAATGCCGGGACCGTCGTCGTCGACGATCATCTCGGCTTCGTTCTTCAGCCGGCGGCAGGTGAGCCGCACGGTGCCGCCCGGCGGCGAGAACGAGCGCGCATTGTCGATAAGGTTGTTGATCACCTGGACGAGCCGCGAGTTGTGGCCGGGCACGATGAACGACCGCGCGCTGCCACCCTCGAAATTGACGGTGACCTTGACGCCGTCTTCGCGCGGCACTTCGTTGGCGACGGTGGTGACTGCCGTGAGAAGCTTGATCAGGTCGACCGGGCTTGCCTCCTGGCGCTGCATTTCGGCTTCGAGGCGGCTTGCATCGGAAATGTCGGAAATCAGCCGATCGAGGCGTCTCACGTCATGCTGGATGACGGCGAGCAGCCGTCCGCGGCTCTCCTCGGTCTTGGCGAGCGGCAGTGTTTCGACCGCCGAACGCAGCGACGTGAGGGGGTTCTTCAACTCATGGGCGACGTCGGCGGCGAAACTTTCGATCGCCTCGATGCGGCTGTAGAGCGCATTGGTCATGTCTCGCAGCGTGCCGGACAAATGGCCGATCTCGTCGCGCCGTCGGGTGAAGTCCGGGATCTCCACGCGCGTCTTGATGCGCCGGCGCACGATCTCGGCGGATTCCGCCAGTCGCCGCATCGGGCCTGCGATCGTGCCGGCGAGCAGGACCGAGAGCACGATCATCACGCCCGCCGCCACCAGGAAGACTTCTGAGGATCGCCAGCCGTTCGGCGGTGACCATGTCGTCGATTTCGGCGCCCTGGGTCGAGAGCATGAGCGCGCCGCGCACCACGCGGAAGCGCGTGACCGGAACGGCGACCGAGACGATGACCTCGGCGCGGTCGTTGATCCGCACCATGCTGGACTTGAGGCCGGTCAGCGCGATCGCGACCTCCTCATAGGCCTTGCCGTTCGACTGGCCGAGTTCGCGGTAGGTGGGAAGGTCGCCGCGCGTCAGCCACCGGCGCAACGCCATGAGGCGCCGCTCGATGTAGTTCGGCTGCGACGATTCCGGCGGCGGCAGGTCGAAACGCAAGACGTCATAGAGCGCCAGGCTGTCGAGAATGAACGTGCCGTCACGCTCATAGATGCGCGCGCGGGTGTTCGTGGGTGACACGAGCCGCTGCAGGACCGGTGCGACCCGCACCGGGTTGATTGGGAAATCGAGCGCCTGGTTGCCGGCCTCCGACGGGTCGTAGGTCTCGCCCAGTTGCAGGTCGAGCAGCCGTTGCGGATCGATGATGGCGCCGTCGGGATCGATCGTTCCGGACGCTGCGACGGCATTGGCGATGATTTCGCCCTGGATCATCAAACTTTGGATACGAGCGTCGATCAGGCCGGCGCGGAATTGCGACAGGTAGAGGATGCCGATCACCATCACGACCAGACCGGCGACGTTGAGAAAGATGATCCGCCGCGTCAGGCTCGACAGGCTTAGATGCGTGAAGAATTGCCACGCCGTCCGCACCAGACCACTCTTCGGGTGCTTGCTCTCGCGCGGCAGGTCGTCGTCCGGCGGGGGCGCCTCGACCTGGGTCCGTAGCGTTTCGGGCGTTCTGTTGAGCACGATCTATCTGCCGGGTCGCGTGCCCCCTGGCGGCTTCGGCCAGCAGCATCACAGGAATGGCTGGCCCCGCCGGACCGCAGAATTCGACTATGGCGCAGCCGCAGTATAGCGCGGCCCGCCTGTGGGCGACTACGGCCTCACATCTCCTTGAAACGGTAGCCGACGCCGTAAAGCGTCTCGATCATATCGAATTCCTGGTCGGCCACTTTGAACTTCTTGCGCAGCCGCTTGATGTGGCTGTCGATGGTGCGGTCATCGACATAGACCTGATCGTCGTAGGCGGCATCCATCAGCGCGTTGCGGCTCTTCACCACCCCGGGCCGCGTGGCCAGCGCCTGCAGGATCAGGAACTCGGTGACCGTAAGCGTCACCGGGTCGTTCTTCCAGGTGCAGGTGTGACGTTCCGGATCCATCCGGAGGTGGCCGCGCTCCAGCGCTCGCGCGTCGACTTCCTTCGGAGTGGCACCGTCCTTCGGCGCCGTCCGCCGCAGCACCGCCTTCACGCGCTCGACCAGCAGGCGCTGCGAAAACGGCTTACGGATGAAATCGTCGGCGCCCATCTTGAGGCCGAACAGTTCGTCGATCTCCTCGTCCTTGGAGGTGAGGAAGATCACCGGCATGTCGGACTTCTGCCGCAGGCGGCGAAGCGTCTCCATGCCGTCCATGCGCGGCATCTTGATGTCGAGGATCGCGAGGTCGGGCGGCGAGGTTTTGAAGCCGTCCAACGCCGACGCACCGTCGGTATAGGTCATGATGCGGTAGCCCTCGGCTTCAAGCGCGATGGATACCGACGTCAAGATATTGCGGTCGTCGTCGACAAGAGCGATTGTAGGCATGAGCCCCTGTTCAGTAGCAGTCACCCCCTCAACGAGGCAGCCCGCAAAGCTGGGCTGAAATGTGACTAATCCTCGACAAAGCCGTGATTCGTCGAGGCTTTCTGATCATACTTGACGCGGCAGCGCAAGGCTAGAATGCCCGCCGTCACGTAATGTTGCGAAGCGGCAAAGTTCCCGCCGCGGAGGCAAACGGATGCAACCGACACCCGATTTCGATCCGAAAGCGGCAGCCAAGAAGCTCCTGCGGGAAGGCCGCAGCGCGGCATTGGCGACGCTGATGCCCGGCACGGGCGATCCCTACTGCTCATTGGTTAACGTCGCGACCGCCGCCGACGGGGCGCCGCTGCTCCTGATCTCCCGCCTTGCCGTGCATACCAAGAACGTTCTCGCCGACCCGCGGGTGTCGCTCATGATCGACGAGCGCAAGGCCGGCGATCCGTTGCAGGGCGCGCGTGTCATGCTGATGGGAACGGCGTCCCCGACCGGCGACACCGACGTGCGCCGCCGTTATCTCGAGCGCCAGCCCGAAGCCGAGATGTTTGCCGGCTTTGCCGATTTCGCGTTCTACCGGCTCGCGCTCACAGGCGCTCATCTGGTCGCGGGCTTCGGACGCATCGTCGACCTGAAGCCCGCGGACATCCTCACGCCGGTCGAGGATGCCGCCGAACTGACCGCCGCCGAACCGGACATCCTCGCGCATATGAACGCGGATCATGCCGACACCTGCCGGCTCTACGCCACGAGGCTGCTGGGCGCGGCCGATGGTGCCTGGCGCTGCGTCGGCTGCGATCCGGAGGGACTTGAGCTGCAGCTCGAGCGCACCGCGCTGCGGTTGCCGTTTCCGCAGCGCATTCGCACGCCGGGCGTGCTGCGGCAGGTGCTCAAACAGCTCGCGGATCAGGCGCGGGCGGCGTAACAGCGCAGCGGTAAGGCTTACGCGACGCCGATTGGATGCGGAGGCGCGAACGTGTGCAGTGCAATAATCCTGACATGCCACTTGGTCTTGGCAGGTGGCGCTATCCGCACTATAGGTCGCCCGCCTTGCGGGCGGGCGCTATAGTAGGGGCCAGCCGAACGGTAGAAGCGGCATCAGGGAGGAATTCCGGCGACGGCCGGATCCGCGTATCTGGAGGTCTTTCGTGCAGGAAACTGGTCTGAGGAACGGCGCATACGGCGCTGACAAATTCGGCTTCAAGGATCTGGCCGCGGTCCACTGGAATCTCGATGCGCCCTTGCTCTACGAGCACGCCGTGGCGGCGCACGAGGGGGCGATCGTGCAAGGCGGGCCGTTCTGCGCCGAGACCGGACATCACACCGGCCGCTCGCCCAAGGACAAGCACACGGTCGTCGATGCGGTCACCGAGAACACCGTCTGGTGGGACGGCAATCGCAAGCAGACCCAACAGCAATTCGAGAACCTCCTGCAGGATTTCCTCGCCCATGCGGGCGGCAAGAAACTGTTTGCGCAGGACCTCTATGGCGGCGCCGATCCGAAATATCGCATCAAGGTGCGGGTCTTCACCGAGTTCGCCTGGCACTCGCTGTTCATCCGCCAGCTGCTGATCCGTCCGGATCGTTCCGAACTTGGCGCCTTCGCGCCCGAGATGACGATCGTCGACCTGCCGTCGTTCAAGCCGGATGCAAAGCGTCACGGCGGCCGCGCGGGCTCCGACACGATGGTGGCGATCGATTTCACCCGCAAGATCGTGCTGATCTGCGGCTCGTCCTATGCGGGCGAAATGAAGAAATCGGTGTTCACGGCGCTCAACTTCTATCTGCCGGCGAAGGGCGTGATGCCGATGCATTGCTCCGCCAATGTCGGTACCGGCGGCGACGTCGCGCTGTTCTTCGGCCTCTCCGGCACCGGCAAGACCACGCTGTCCGCCGATCCCAACCGCATCCTCATCGGCGACGACGAGCATGGCTGGGGACCCGACGGCGTGTTCAATTTCGAGGGCGGCTGCTACGCCAAGTGCATCAAGCTCTCGCGGGAGGCCGAGCCGGAAATCTACGCCGCGACCAATCGCTTCGGCGCGGTGCTGGAAAACGTGGTGTTCGACCCGGAGACGCGCGTCTGCGACTTCGACGACGACTCCAAGACTGAGAACACGCGCTCCGCTTATCCGCTCGATTTCATGCCGCGCGCCTCCGAAACCGGACGCGCCGGCCAGCCCAGGAACATCATCTTCCTCACCGCCGACGCCTATGGCGTGATGCCGCCGATCGCCAAGCTGACGCCGGCGCAGGCGATGTATCACTTCCTCTCCGGCTACACCGCCAAGGTCGCCGGCACCGAGAAGGGCCTGGTCGGCGTGGAGCCCGAGTTCTCCACCTGCTTTGCGGCGCCGTTCCTGCCGCGCCCGCCGGCGGAATACGGCAACCTGCTGCGCGAATTGATCGCCAGGCACAAGGTCGACTGCTGGCTGGTCAATTCCGGCTGGACCGGCGGCATCTACGGCACCGGCCGCCGCATGCCGATCAAGGCCACGCGCGCTCTGGTGACCGGCGCGCTTGACGGCTCGCTGAAGAACGCAAGCTACCGCACCGACCCGTATTTCGGCTTCTCGGTGCCGACCTCGGTGCCCGGCATCGAGCCGCATCTGCTCTATCCGATGAAGACCTGGAAGGACAAAGCGGCGTTCGACGAGACCGCGCGCAAGCTCGTGCGCATGTTCCAGGAGAACTTCGTGAAATACGAGAAGCACGTCGACGCCGACGTGCGCGCGGCCGCTCCCGAGGTGCGGCTCGCGGCCGAGTGACGCCGGACGCATTGCGATCACGTTGACAGCAAGAATGGGCGGCCTTGCGGCCGCCCATTCTCGTTCTGCGTCTCGCTTGACGTTGCGTTCGTCAGCGCGCGGCCTGCTGGCGGGTTCCCAGCTGATTGAACCGCGCCTTCTGCTCGTCGCTCAGCGAATTGTAGAACTCCGTCAGTGCCGGCTGCACGACGTCAAGCGCCTGCAGCATCGCATCGAGGCGGCCTTCCATGGCGGCGAGCCGCCCGGGCGGTGTCAGCGTCTCCTCGGTCGGGCAATTCGCAGTCAGCATTTTGGCGGCTTTGGCAGTCGCGGCGTCGAGATTGTCGAGCGCCGTGCGCTGCTCCGCCGACAGCCGCAACGCCTGTGCAATCCGTGCGGTCGGCGCTGCGTTCGTCTTCGTCACCGCTGTGCTGCAGACCTGAGACAGCTCGGCCCTCTGCGCTTTCGCTGCTGCGGCCGTCGGTTGCGGCTCGAGGACGTTGAAGCGCGCCTTCTGCTCGTCGCTCAGCGCCTCGTAGAACTTGTCGAGCGCGGGCCGAACGATCTGCACCGCCTCCCGCATCGCTTCGAGCCGCTGCCGCATCGCCGCCGTCCGGCCGGCCGGCGTGCTCGGCAGGTCGTCCGGGCATGCCGAGCGCATCAGCTTTACGGCGCGGGCGGCCGCGTCGCGCAGTTCATTGAGCGCGACGCGCTGGGCCTCGTCGGGATTGACCGCTTCGGCAATCCGCTCGACCGGCCAGTCGGTCAGACCGGTGGTCTCGCCGGTGCAGATTTGCGCCATGGCGCCGGCCGGACCGCGGGCGGCTGTCCGGGTGCCGACGCCCCTGCGCGCACCCGCCCGCTGGCGTAAGGTCCACCTGCACCGCTGGCGTAAGGTGCACCTGCCGCCGGAAGTTCGGCGTAAGCCGGACCGCCGACTGCGTAGGGACCGAAGAAGCCATCGTAGACGTCGTCGTAGGCGTACGGCCAGAACGAGTCGTAGGCGTACGGCCAGAACGTGTAGTCGATGAAGTCGTCATAGGCGAAGGGCCAGAACAGCGGGCCGAACCAGCCGATGACAAAGATGTGGCGGAAGCGATGGTGCCGGAAACGCCAGTCGTGGCTGTGGCTCGCAAACTTGCCGCTGAACGTCGACTGCGCCATCGCGCGCGTGGCCGGCGTGCGTGCGGAGAGGTTGGCAAGGCTGCGGTTGCTCAGCATCAACTGGCGATCGCCCTTGCCGTGCTTGACCAACGCGCTCTGCTGCCCGCTGGCGACGCGGCTGCCAACGGTTTGGTCGGGCATCTTGGTCTTGAGATTCTCGCGCGCTTTGTCGGCGGCCTGCTTGCGCTCGATGATTTGCTGACGGCGTTCGGCGGCGCGCTGACGCGCTTTCTCCTGCCCGGCCAGCTTTGACTTGACTGTGGATTGCTGGCGGATGTTGGAACTCGCCACCGAGCGCTTGCCGGCCATTCCTTGATCACGTGCGATCCCGACGCGGCGCTGCAGGCTGCCCTTCGGGCCGCCGGCACGTGGCGCGGCGAAACGCTGGATAGGTGCTGCCTGCCGCGGCGACATCTGCCGCGGCGCCGCCTGGAATTGCCGCGGCGCCATCTGAAACTGTCGCGGGGCTGGAGCAACCTGGCGCATGGCTGGCCCAGCTGGTGCAGAACGCATAACAGCCGATGGCGCGGGCCCGCTGCGCGCGAAGCCGCCGCCTCCGTGGCCGCCTCCGCCTCCGCCACCACCCCCTCCGCCACCACCGCCGCCTCTCCCGCGGCCTTGGGCGTCGGCGCCCGTTGTCAGTGCAAGAGCGATCGCGAGCGACGTCGCTGCGATGCGAAAGCCAACTTGGAACATGTCGAACTCCACTGCGATCCCGTCAAATCGCCCCGTCTTCGTTTGTTCAACGCGGAAGCCCGGTGAATCGTTCGATCCCTCCCGCGCTGCGTTGCTCGGAAATCGATTTGTGTTCCCCCGGAACGTCTTGCTAGAGGTTACCGGCAACCTCGCGACGCAATGGCGCAGGAAACATTACGAATTTGTCGGCTAGATCAACGTTCGTTCATCCTGGAACAATCGAAAATGCAGGTGCTTGTCGTCGGCGCGGGCGTTGTCGGGCTCGGGATTGCGCGCGCAGTCGCGCTTGCGGGCCATGAGGTGATCGTCGCGGAGGCTGAATCCGCGATCGGTACTGTTACCTCGGCGCGCAACAGCGAAGTCATCCACGCCGGCCTCTACTACACTACCAACTCGATCCGGGCGCGCCACTGCGCCCGCAGCCGCCGCATGCTCTATGCCTACTGCGATACCCGCGGCGTTCCGCATCGCAAGATCGGCAAGCTCGTGGTGGCGACCAATGACGCCGAGCTCAGGCGGCTCGACGAGATTTACAAGCAGGCGCAGATCAACGGCTGCGAGAATGTCGAACTGATGGATCGCGCGGCGGTCAGCAAGCTCGAGCCGGAGGTGTTCTGCCTGGCCGCGATGAACTCGCCCGAGACCGGCATCATCGACAGCCACCGGTACATGCTCGCCCTGCGCGGCGAGATCGAGGATCACGGCGGCATGATCGCGTTGAATACGCGCATTGAGCGGCTGGTCAAGAGACCAGCCGGGTGGGAAATCCATTTCGGCGCCGGCGAAACGATCGTCGTCGACGCGGTGGTCAACGCCGCCGGCCTCGGCGCCCAGAAGCTCGGCCGCGCCACCGAAGGGTATCCGCAAGACCGCGTCCCGCGCCTGATCCTCGCGAAGGGCAACTATTTTAGCTACGCGGGCCGGCCGGTGTTCAAGCGGCTGGTCTATCCGACCCCGATCCCTGGCGGACTTGGCATCCACGTCGTGCTCGACCTCGCCGGCCGCATGCGCTTCGGCCCGGACGTCGAGTGGATCGAGCGCGAGAACTACGATGTCGATCCCGGCCGTGCGCCGGCGTTCTACAAGCGTATCCGGGAATTCTGGCCGGGGCTGCCGGACAATTCGCTGATCCCGGACTATGCCGGCATCCGTCCGAAGATCAGCGGGCAGGGCGAGCCGGCGATGGACTTCATCATCGACGCGCCGAAGGACCACGGCGTGCCGCGGCTCGTGATGCTGTTCGGCATCGAGTCGCCGGGGCTGACGTCGTCGCTGTCGATCGGCGAGGAAGTGGCTAGTGTCCTTTAATTCGAAGTTCGCCTGATGTGGCGTTGGGTCAGAGGTTCGCTGCCGACTTAGCCGCTCGTCATGGCGAACTTCTGAACCGCCACTCTAGCTATCTGTCGAGCTGAACGCGACGGCCGCGGTTGTCTTGGGCGGCTGTGGCGCCCTGGCGGAGCGCCTCCGGCGAGACCGGCGTGGCGTTGCTCGGGACGATCCGGGTCTCCGCGAGCCGCTGCCGCCACTCCGCGGACAACCCGGAATAGGACTGGATCGGCGTGAACTCGGCGTTGCGCCGGTTGCCGTTGTAGGCAACGAAGCCTTCATTGGTCGCGACGATGTCGCCGGGGCGCAGCGTCGGATCGTCGGTCGTGCTGAGCGTCACCAGCCCATACGGGTCGCGGCCGTTGCAGGTGCAGTTTTCGACGATGCGCTCGCGATAGGCGAAGGCGTTGCGGAGACTCGCATAGCGACTGCCGTCGGGCGCGACGGCGTGATCGATGCCACCGCCGGAGTACAACTTGGTCTGGCTCGCCGGGCAGAATGAATTGCAGAGCTGCGCGGCATTGGCGCCGCCCGACCGCTGGATCGGGAAGTAGCGTCCGTCACACACCCGCACGCAGAACACGACCGACGGACCGGACGCTGCGGCGCGGCGCTCGCCGTCGAAGCCCGCATTGGGATCGGCATAGGAACTGGCGGACTGCGGCGGGCTTGGACGCCGCTGCGAACCGAACAGGAAATCGAACAGGCCTTGGGCGGAGGCGGGCGTGGCCGGCAGGACAAGGGCTGTTACGGCCGCCGCGATCAGCAGTCCGAAAGCGCGTGTTCCGAAGGCGCGGCGGGGTCTGACGGTCAAGCATACCTCCATTGCACGCGCTGCCTTCATCGGTGCGCGCTGGTCATTCAACGCGGATAAGGCGAAAGAGTTGCGGACCGCAGCGGCTTGGTCGCGCGGAAGTCGGCCTTTGGTTCGAAATTGCAGCCGGAACATCCCCACCCAGACCCCGGTCGATGGTCCGCACTGTAGCCGGCAAAAGTAAACGGCCGCTAAGCCGGGGCCGCGGCAATCCTCATTTATCGGCGATTTCGGACGCGGGATGCGCCCTCGCGGGCAGCCGTCCGCACTGGCGCTGCCGACCCGGGTTTGACCATACTAGCGGTCGCTCGGCCGCGAGCGCTCGACTGCACACAAAGGGAGGTTCATGGTGGCCGCCAATATCCGCTTCATTAATCCCGACACGCTCACGAAACCGCCGACCTATACGCAAGTGGTCGAAGTCACCGGCCCCGGCCGCACCGTCTATATTTCCGGCCAGCTCGCGACCGGCCGAGACGGCGGGCTCGTCAGCCGCGATTTCCGCGCCCAGGCTTTGCAGGTGTTCGAGAACCTGAAGGCGGCGCTGGCCGCAGTCGGCGCAACCTTCAAGGATGTCGTCAAGGTCAACAGCTACCTGGCTGACATCGCACACTTGCCGACACTTCGCGAAGTCCGCGCCGGCTATCTCAACGCCGCCGCGCTTCCCGCCAGCACGACGCTCGGCGGCTCGAGCTTCGCGCGCGAGGGCGCCTTGCTGGAGGTCGAAGTGGTCGCAGCGCTGCCGGCGAGGGCAGCCACAGCGAGCGCGAAACCGCGCGGCGCAAAACGCGGGACACGCAAGGCGGCCGCTAAGGCGCGAGGAAAAAGAAGGTGAGCAGCAACAGGCCCGGCAGCAGGATCAACGAGGCGAGGCCCATGTAGCCGACAAAGCTCGGCATCCTGACGCCGCGCTCCTGCGCGATGGCGTAGATCATGAGATTGGGCGCGTTGCCGATATAGGTAAGCGCGCCCATGTAGACCGCGCCCATCGAAATCGCGGCCAACGTCGGAGCGAGCGGGCCCATCAGCGCTCGTGCGTCACCGCCGGCCAGCTCAAAGAACACCAGATAGGTCGGCGCATTGTCGAGCAGGGCCGACAGCAACCCCGTGAGCCAGAAATAGGCGATCTCATTCGGCAGAACGCTGTCGTCGATCAATGCCGGCAACCAGCCGAACGCGCCGGCCTTTCCCGCCTGCAGCATCGCCAGTACCGGAATGATGCAGGCAAAAATGCCGGCGAACAGGATTGCCACCTCGCGGATCGGCTCCCAGGTGAAGCCGTTGGTGTCGCGGTGTTCGTTGGGCGTGAGCACCAGCGACAGGATCGCGATCGCGAGCAGCGTGCCGTCGCGCCAAAGTTCCTGCAACTCGACCTTGGTGCCGTAGACGTCATAGGCGACGCCCGGCTTCCATTGCGACGCGATCAGGACCGTCGCGATGACGGCGGCCAGCAGCAGGAAATTGATGCTGCCTTGCACGCGCAATCTGGCGGGCGGCAATGGCGGCTCGCCGATCAGCGTCACCCGCCGGTCCTGGCGATAAAACCAGACGTCGACGACGATGAACAGGGCAAGGACGGTCGCGGCCAGGATCGCCGTCTGCAGCCACAGGTGCTGCGCCGTCCAGAAGAACTCGACGCCGCGCAGGAAGCCGACGAACAGCGGCGGATCGCCGAGCGGGCTCAGCGCCCCACCGACATTGGCGACCAGGATGATGAAGAACACCACCACGTGGGCGTTGTGCAGCCGGTTGGCGTTTGCGCGCAGCAGGGGCCGGATCAGGATCATGGCCGCGCCCGTGGTTCCGACGATGCTGGCGATGAGCGTGCCGAAAGCGAGGATCGCGGCGTTGACCAGCGGCGTACCGCGAAGCTCTCCCGTCACCAGGATGCCGCCGGCGACGACATAGAGCGTGAACAGGAGGACGATGAAGCTGAGATACTCGCTGAGCAGCGCGTGCACGAATGCGGCGGTCGCGGTCGGGATGTCATAGAGCGCGGCAATCGGCACGATCGCAAGCGCGCCCCAGGCGAACGCGAGCTTTCCGTAGTGATGGTGCCAGAGGCGCGGGAACAGCAGCGGCCCGGCGGCGATGGTCAGCAGGATGCCGATGAACGGCAGCGCCCACGGCCATGGCAGCGCCGCGCCGTCGAGGGCGGCAGCATGGGCGCTATCGGGTGCAATCGTCGCGACCAAAACCAGGAACGGAACACGGGACTGCTGCATGACGTGGGAGTAATATCAAATAAACACACCGCGATGGATCACGAGCCTCGCTTCGGCGATCGTTGATCGGAGGGTCTGCTCGTTTTTCGGCGGTGGTTGGAGCGCAACGCTTCTTGTCCTCGCAAAGTCCGCGGCTGATGGTGTCGAGCGCGAGCACCAGTAACTTGTGAACTTGTTCGTCGCCTAATGCTGCAGCTTCGCTTGCGCGCCGCATTGCGTGCCGGTCGTCAGTATTGCGACGATCAGCACAACGGAAGGAAACAGCGTTCGTGCACGCACTCTGGCGAGGCGCACGTGTAGCCCGTCAATACTTCGCGCTAATCGGCAATTCTTCCGCCGGGAACAGCGTGATCACGCGGCAGCCCTTGTCGGTCACCACCACCTCTTCCTCGATGCGCGCGGCGGAATAGCCGTCGGTGGCGGGGCAGTAGGTTTCGAGCGCGAACACCATGCCTTCCTTGATCTCGGTCGGATGGTCCATCGACACGACCCGCGAGATGATCGGCCGCTCGTGCAGCGCGAGGCCGAGGCCATGGCCGAACTGCAGTCCGAACGCCGACATCTCGTCGGGGAAGCCGAACTCCGGCGCCTTCGGCCACACCGAGCAGACTTTGTCCGTCGATACGCCGGGCTTGATCAGGTCGATCGACTTGTCGAGCCACTCGCGCGCCTTGGTGTAGGCGTCGTGCTGCGCGGGCGTGGCGCGGCCGACATTGAAGGTACGGTAGTAGCAGGTGCGGTAGCCCATGAAGCTTTGCAGGATGTCGAAGAACGCCTGGTCGCCCGGCCGGATCATGCGGTCGGTGAAATTGTGCGGATGCGGGTTGCAGCGCTCGCCCGAGATCGCGTTGATCGCCTCGACGTCGTCGGAGCCGTGGGTGTAGAGGAACTTGTTGACCTCGGCGACGATGTCGTTCTCGCGCACGCCGGGCTTGAGCTGCTCGTGGATCAGATGGTAGGCGCCGTCGACCATCGCGGCGGCGCGGTTGAGCAGCGCGATTTCGTCGGCGGATTTGATCTCGCGCGCCTCCAGCATCACCTGCTGGCCGTCGCGCACTTTCAAGCCGGCCTTCTCCAGCTCGAACAGCATCGGCGGCTCGATGATGTCGACGCCGATCGGCATGTCGGCGACACCGGCCTCGCGGATCAGCGAGGCGAGCTCCTCGGCGTGCCGCTTCATCAGCCCGAACGCCGGATGCACGGTGCCGCGCAAACCGACGAGCCCGGCGCGGCAGTTTTCCGGCGCCAGCCACGGCGTGTAGAGCTTGTGATGCACGGCGGCGGAACCGAAGTCCCACAGGATCGGCTCGCCGGTGCGGGTGAGCAGCGCCCAGCGCGAGAGCTTGTCGCGCTCCCATTCGCCGATCTTGGTCGAGGTGATGTAGCGGATGTTGTTGACGTCGAAGACCAGGAGCGCGCCGAGGTCGGATTTCTCCAGCGCCATCTTCACCCGCGAGAGGCGGTACTTGTGGAGCCGGCGGTAATCCACGCGCTCCTCGAAATCGACGCCCATGATGCCGAGCGCCGGCAGCGCGCGGCCCCAATTGAAGCGCGGGTTGATGTCCTCGGCGGTGATCCTGCGGACGGTGTCGTCCATGGGAGGCTCCTTCGAATGTCGTGGGGCCGAGCGGCCCAAGGGGTTGCGCGCTTATAGCACGGCAGCCCCGGCATCGTCGTCATTGCCGGCCCGGGGGAGGCCCCTTGAAACAGCCTGCTCAGGTTGCGGCGATCACGCGCCGCAGGACGGTGCGCAGATCCGCGGCATCGCCCATACCGAAGGCTGCCTCGAATTTCTTCTGTGCCTCCCGCCATTTCGCGGTCGCAGCTTTCAGCCGGGCCTGGCCTGCCGGCGTCAGTCGCAGGCTGCGCGTGCGGCCGTCGTCCCCGGCTCCGATCGAGAGCAGCCGGTCGCGTTCCAAGGGTCGGATTGCGCGGCCCAAGGTCGTGCGGTCCATGACCATCGATTTGGCGAGTTCATTGATCGAAAGCGGTCCGAGCCGGTTCAGTTTCGCCAGGATCGAATATTGCGTGGTCCGCAAGCCCTCCGAGGCCAGATGGCTATCGTAAATCTGGCTGACATGACGCGCGGCCTGTCGCAGGGCGAGGCAATTGCAGGCGGTCGGATCGAGGGACGGGGCCTTCTTTTGCATGGCTCGCATTCCTGAATACGGGCGCTCGGTCTGGGCAACCCTCTTGGCAATAGGTGCATATGCGCATATCAAGGTCAAGAGACAAGTGCATATGCACGTGTTCTCTGAATTGCTTGCAGGAAAGGCCATTGCCATGGACGCACGCACGCGGCTGCTGCTCGAGGCGCCGGTCGGCCGCACCATTCTGCGACTGGCCCTGCCGAATGTCGTTGTCATGGTGGTGCAGGCGTCGATCGGTCTGATCGAGACCTATTTCGTCGCCCGGCTCGGGCTCGATGCGCTCGCGGGCATGGCGCTGGTGTTCCCGCTGTTCATGCTGCTGCAGATGGTGTCCGCCGGCGCGATGGGCGGCGGGATGCTGTCCGCCATCGCCCGCGCCCTGGGATCGGGACGGCGCGAGCGCGCCAACGAGTTGGTCTGGTCCGCCGTCGCGATCACGCTCGCGCTCGGCGCGCTCACGACCGTCGCCGCGCTGCTGTTCGGGCCCAGGCTCTATGCCCTGATGGGCGGCCGGGACGGATCGCTCGCAGCGGCCGCGACCTATTCCGCCGTGGTGTTCGCGGGAGCCGTCCCGCTTTGGCTGTTCAATTCGTTCGCCGCGATCATTCGCGGCACCGGCAATATGTTCTTTCCGGCGGCCGTCATGACCGCCGGCGCATTCGTCCTCATTCCGCTGTCGCCGCTGCTGATCTTCGGTTTCGGGCCGTTCCCGCAGCTCGGCATCGCCGGCGGGGGCGCGGCAGTCGTGCTCTATTATTCGATCGGCTGCGCGATCTTCGCGGGCTACATCTGGTCCGGCCGCGGCGTCCTCAAGCCTTCACTGATTCCGCCGAAGCTGGCCTGGGCGCCGATGCGCGACATCCTTCGCGTCGGTGCGGCCTCTTCGGTGGTCAGCCTGTCGACCAATGTCAGCATCGCGGTTGCGACCGGGCTGGCCGGCCTGGTCGGTCCGGCTGCGGTTGCCGGCTACGGCACCGGCGCGCGGCTGGAATATCTCCTGGTGCCGCTTGTGTTCGGCCTGGGCGCGCCGATGGCGGCCATGGTCGGCACGAGCATCGGCGCCAGCTGCCGCGATCGCGCCTTGCGGGTTGCATGGACCGGCGCCGCGATCGCCGGCGGACTAACGGAAGCGATCGGGTTGGCGGCCGCATTCTTTCCGGGCGCATGGCTGTCCCTGTTCGGAAGCGACCCAAAGATGATCGAGGTCGGAACCAGCTATCTGCAGATCGTCGGCCCGTTCTATGGGTTCTTCGGAGGCGGTCTCGCGCTGTATTTCGCGTCGCAGGGCGCCGGCCGGGTCGCCTGGCCGATGCTGGCCGCGGTGCTCCGGGTCGTCGTTGCTGCCGGCGGCGGCTGGATCGCGGTCAGGATGCTCGGCGGACGCAACGGCCTGTTCGTTGCGCTGGCGGCTGCGCTTGTTATCTATGGCTTCGCGAATGTCGCCGCCGTTGCGAGCGGCGCATGGTTCGAGACCCGCAAGAAGGAACTGGTGCCGTCCGCGCAAGCCTCGTGACGGATCAGGGGAGGATGACGATGCAGACGCAAACGACCGGGCGTGCGCGTCTCTATCTCGAGGACTTGCAGCCCGGCCAGGTTCATCGCTCAAGCGGCGCGCCCGCATCCGTGGATGCCGACGGCATCAAGGCCTATGCGCGACAATTCGATCCGCAGCCGTTTCATCTCGACGAGGTTGCCGCGGGCCAGTCGCTGTTCCACGGCCTTGTCGCAAGCGGCTGGCACACCGCGGCGATAACCATGCTGCTGCTGGTCGAAGGTGGGCTTCCGCTCGCCGGCGGCATCATCGGCGCGGGCGTGGAGCATATGCGCTGGCCGCGCCCGGTGCGGCCGGGCGACCGGCTGCGCGTCGAAAGCGAGGTGCTGGAGGTGCGGCCGTCACGGTCCAAGCCGCAGCAGGGCATCGCCAAAATCCGCACCACCACGTTGAACCAGAACGACGAGCCGGTTCAGATCATGACATCCAATCTGGTGGTGCAAAGCCGAGGGACTGGTACGGCATCCGTCTCTTGACGGCAGCCGGGCTGGGTGTCCCCGGTCCCGCCGGACAGCAGGAGGCACAGCCGGCTGCCTGCGCATTGCGGCAGTTTGGCCCGTCTGCATAATGGTCGGTCCGAGTGAGGAGTGCGATGGCCGTCGGGACCGAAGTGCAGACATGGGCGGGCTCGTTGCCGGCGGCCGGCGCAATCCCACGCGACTACAATTTCGCGGACGACCTGTTCCGGCGCTTCCACGACCAGAGCTGGCTTGATCGAACGGCCTATATCGATCCGCGCGGATCGTGGACCTATGGGCAGCTTGCAAAGCGCGCCCTGCAATTCAGCTCGTTGCTGGAAACGAAAGGCATCCAGCCCGGCGAACGCGTGCTGATGTGCCTGCTCGACACGGTCGATTGGCCCAGCGTCTTCCTCGGCACGATCCGTGCCGGCCGTGTCGCGGTGCCGGTCAATACGCTGATGACCGAAGACGACTACCGTTTCATGCTCGCCGACTCCGGCGCGCGCATGCTGGTGGTCTCGCAGCCGCTGCTTCCGAAATTCGAGAAGCTCATCGCCGCGCTTCCGGACTTCCACCTGCTGGTTGCCGGCGGCCACGAGGAGCTGCCGCACCAGGATCTCGACAAGCTGATCGAGGATGTCGACGGCACGGATCGGCCGGCATCGCCCACGACCTGCGACAGCATCGCGTTCTGGCTCTATACCTCGGGCTCGACCGGCAGGCCGAAGGCGGCGGTGCATGTGCACGCCGACCTGCGGCTGACCAACGATCTCTATGCGGCGCCGACCCTCGGCATCACCGAAAACGACATCTGCTTCTCGGTGGCAAAGCTGTTCTTCGCGTACGGGCTCGGCAACGCCATGACCTTCCCGCTGTCGGTCGGGGCAACCACGGTGCTGCTGCCGGACCGTCCGACACCCGACGGCGTTGCCGACCTCATCCGCCGGCATCAGGTCACCGTGTTCTACGCGGTGCCGACCTTTTACGCCGCATTCCTGGCGAGCGCGTCGGCGCCGGCGCGCGACGCGCTGAAGCTCCGCTGCTGCGTGTCGGCCGGCGAGGCGCTGCCGCCGGACATCGGGCGGCGCTGGCGTGAGCGCTACGGCGTCGACATCCTCGACGGGCTCGGCTCGACCGAGATGCTGCACATCTTTCTGAGCAATCGACCCGGCGACGTGAAATACGGCACCTCCGGCAAGCCGGTGCCGGGCTACGACATCCGACTGGTCGGCGATGACGGCAGTGTGATCGAGACGCCCGGCGAGATGGGCGAATTGCAGGTGCGCGGTCCGACCAGCGCGGTCATGTATTGGAACAATCGGGAGCAATCGCGCTCGACCTTCCTCGGCGAGTGGACGCGTTCCGGCGACAAATACGTCCGCGACGACGCCGGCTATTACGTCTACTGCGGCCGGCGCGACGACATGCTGAAGGTTGGCGGCATCTATGTCTCGCCGTTCGAGGTGGAGGGCGCGCTGCAAAGCCATCCCGATGTGCTGGAAGCCGCGGTCGTCGCTTGGCCGGACGAGGAGGAGCTGATCAAGCCCAAGGCGTTCGTGGTGCTGAAATCGGCGGGCGCGGCCTGCGACACGCTGGCGCTTGCGCTGCAGGAGCACTGCAAGCAAAAGCTCGCGCCCTACAAATATCCGCGCTGGATCGAGTTCCGCACCGACCTTCCCAAGACCGCGACCGGAAAAATCCAGCGCTTCAAGCTTAGGGCCGAGATCGGAGGCTGATTCAATCGATCGCACTGAGTTGCGTTTGACGCGCGGGGACTGCAACAGCGAATGATGCGAAAAAACCTGCTCGGCCGCACCGGACTTCTGGTCTCGGAGATTGCGTTCGGCGCCGGAGTGACCGGCGGCATTCTGATCAAGGGCGACGAAGCCGGCGCTGTGCGTGCCCTCAACCGCGCGCTGGTCATCGGCATCAACTGGATCGACACCGCCGCGCTCTATGGCAACGGCGCCTCGGAAGCGACCATCGGGCGCCATATCAACTCGATCAAGCCGCAGCCCTATGTCTCCACCAAGGTGCGCATCGAGCGCGATCAGATGGACGACATCCCCGGTGCGATCGAACGCAGCCTCACCGAAAGCCTCAAGCGCCTGAACCTCGATCGGGTCGCGCTGTTCCAGCTTCACAATCAGCTCGGCGCGGCGGTGGGCGACCGGCCGCAGCTCTCGCCCGAGCAGGTGCTGCGCTCCGGCGGCGTCGCCGACACCTTCGACCGCCTCGAGGAGCAGGGATTGTTCCACGCCTCCGGCATGACCGCCGCCGGCGAGACCAAGGCGATCCTCGACGTGATCCGGAGCGGCCGTTTCGATTGCGCACAGGTCTATTACAACGCCATCAATCCAAGCGCGGGCTGGTCGCGCGCGCACCAGAACTGGCGGGCGCAGGATTTCTCCGGGATCGTGGCGGCGTGCTTCCGGGAGAACATGGGCGTCCTCAACATCCGGATCTTTGCCGGCGGCCCGCTTGCCAAACCGGCGCGCCCGGAACGGCTGACCGTGCTGACCTCCGGCACCGACGTGGATAACGAGATGCGCTGCGCCGCCGCCGTGCGCAACGTGCTCGGCACCGGGAACGGCTCGCCGGCGCAGACCGCACTGCGCTTCGTGCTCGGCAACCACGACTTCGCGACGCGCATCATCGGCGTCGGCGATGTGCGCGACCTCGATGAGGCGCTGAAGGCGGTGGAGGCCGGGCCGCTGCCGGCCGAAGCGGTCGACAAGCTCGAGCGGCTGTGGGCCACGGATTTCAAAGTGCCTTAGGGCGTGCCCTCGTTACGCCAAGCTCTCGGATACGTCGTCGTCCAGGTGCCCACCGAACGGCAAGCACCGCGATCTGCGAACGCACCCGGCGTCCAGGGTCGGAAATCTATGCAGCCATCCCCCATGCGCCGAAACCGTGCCGGCCGCTGCGGTACCGCCCCTTCATGCGATCGCGGGCATGACCCCGCAAGCGCTGCAGGAGCAGCCGATTGAGTTGGCTCGCGGGTTTCTCCGCTACGCGCTCCGCCACCAGCGCGCCGGCGAGGCGTGCCTTCCGCGCACGCAATGCCGCCTCGGTGAACGTGAGATGGATGAGGTCGCACTGAGCGAGGCTGCCGCCGCAGCGATGCGCGATGTGGCGCACGCGGACCAACCATTCGACGCACGCCGCATAGTCACTGCAGGCAAAGGCGAGCAGCGCTTTGCAGAACGGTGCCGCAAGCGCATCCTCCGGCAGCGCCGGCGAGGCGCTACTTCTGTCGGTGTGCGGCAGTGCTTCGAACGCGCGCGCCGCGGCTGCAGTGCGTCCCGCTGCAGCGAACGCCATCATCGCGTGCACGACGTAGAACGGCCGTGCGCCGGCCAGCGTCTGCACCTCCCAGCGATCGGCCAATAGCCGCCACCGCCCGCTCACCTCGATGTTTCGGAGTTGGACCCGCCACAGCAACGCCGAAGCATCGGCAAGCGAAGACATGTCCAAAGCATCGCGCATTCGCGATCTGCGCATCGTAGGTCGCGAGCGCGGATTGCGGATTGTTCGCGTCGAGATGGAACAGCGCGCGATGCCATGCCAGATGGACGGAAAAGGCGGTGCCTTCGGCCCATGCCAATTCGGTCGCAGCCAGGAATGCGAGACCTTCACGGGCGCGCCCCTGCATCTCCATCACATGGGCGATGACGTGAATGGCGCCCGGATGTCGGGGGTCGAGCGCAAGCGCGCGGCGCGCCATCTTTTCAGCACGACGATACTGGCCGTTCTCCTCGAAGGCGAACGCGTACATCGCAAGGACGCTCGCGTAGCCGGGCGCTGCAGCCTCCCATTCGGGCAGCACCTGGGCGATACGATCCCGCATCGCGCGCCGCCGGCCGAGGCGGAAGTCGAGCGCATGCGCGACCACGAGCGCCAGGATATCGCGCGGCCGGTCGACGACGATGGCGCCGTAACGTTCGACCGCAAGAACCGGATCGCCCTCGAGCCAAGCATGCGCCGCGGCCGCATGACAGCGCGCGGGGTCGTCCTTGTCGGGGCACGCCGCCTCGATGGCGGCCACGCTCGCAGCAAGCGTGGATCGCGCGAAGTCGTCGTCGGCACGCACAATGAGCGCGGCGCGCAGACAATGACCGAACACGCATTGGGGGTCGTCGGCAAGCACCCGCTCAACCTCGACAGCGGGATTCCCGCGATTGGTCAGCAGCAGCTCGAGCGCGCGTTCGCATCGCGCCAGCAAATCCCTATCGGCCGCGGCGGTCGCGGGCTCTGCTGCGTCAAGTCTCACTGCCGCGTTCATTGTGCTCTCATTTCAGCGGGGGAGCGCGCGCCGGCGTCTCCACCGCGTTCGCGGGAAGGCGGCCCGGCGGACATTCGTCGCCGTGTTGAAACGGTCGCCGGCTGCAGCACGGCCGGCACGTCCGTGCCCAGTGGATAGTGTCAAAGGCCTGTTCTCTCAATGATCAGCACGCCGGCTTTATTTGCAGGAACGCCGGACCGCGCGGCGATCACGACGGTGCGCCTGACCGGATCGGGTTTTGTGTACGCGCGCTTTTCGGCCCCTTGGAGTCGGGGCATCGATCACGGCCACGTCGCCTCTTGGCCCGAAGCGGACATCCGGAGCCGGCGCTAGATGTCTGCTTTTTGACCCAACGCAAACTCCTGGGCGGCCTTCCGATCTGATATTTTGGCGCGAGATCATCGAGGAGGGACCAATGATCGTAACCATAGTCACATTCAATTTGGCGGAGCCGACCACCCTGGGAGAAATCACCAAAGTCTTCCAAGGAACGGCACCAAAGTATCAAGGCATGCCCGGATTACTTCGTAAGAATTATTGGATGAGCGAGGATGGCCATCGTGCTGGCGGCATCTACGTGTGGGCTTCCCGCGCAGATGCAGACCGGGTCTACACGTTGGAATGGAAGAAGTTCGTAGAAGGCAAATACGGCGCGCCACCCGTTATCGAGTATCTCCATTCACCAGTCATGGTGGACAATCGCGAGGGTACGATCAGCGTCGCAGCGTGATGAGATAGAAAAAACATTGGACGATTGCCGGAGCGACTCCGCTGCAAGGATGCCGGCGTCGAGCCGGAAAGAATTGGGCGTCATCGCAAACAAGGAACGGATCATGCGCGTGAGAAATTTGGCGCTCACCGTCACGGCGTGCCTCGTCTGGGCGGCCGACCCCGGGCTCGGCCATGCGGCCGACCCCCTGAAAATCCGGATCGGCTGGGCCAACACGCCCGCCACCATATCCCCGCTACTATTCCAGAAGACGGACATAATGCGGCATCACGGCAAATCCTACGTCGTCGAAGCCATTCGCTATGCGGGAACGACGCCGGCGCTTGCTGCGCTCAAGTCCGGCGACCTCGAGATCGGCTCGGTGTCATTCTCCAATGTCGCCGCCGCGATCGTGCAGCAAGGTATGCATGATCTGCGCATCATCGCCGACGGCAATCAGGGCGGCGTCGAAGGATACAACTCCGTCGAGTTCTTCGTGCGGGACGACAGCGGCATCAAGACGGTGGCCGATCTCAAAGGAAAGGTGGTCGCCTCAAACGCCTTCGGCGGCGCGGCGGATTTCGGCCTGCGCGCGATGCTGCATCGGCATGGCTGCAGGACAAGCGTGACGTCACAATCGTCGAGGCGCCGTATCCCACGCTTGGCAAGAAGTTATTGGATCGCGAGGTCGCTCTGACGGCGCTGGCGCCGCCATTTACCTATGATCCGACCGTCAAGGCGAACACCCATGTGCTGTTCACAGTGAAGGACGCGATGGGCCCGACGCAGCAGCTGGTGACTGGCGCTATGCGGGGCTTCCTTGAGAAAAACCGTCCGGTCGTCATCGATTTCATGGAAGACTTCATCATATCGCTGCGCTGGTTTCTCGATCCCAGGAACCGCAACGAGGCAATCAAGATCCTCGCGCGTTTCACCAAGTTGCCGGAAGACCAGTTCGCAAGCTGGGTGTTCACGAAAGACGATTACTACCACGATCCCAACGCACGCCCGAACATTCCGGCTCTCACGCAGAACCTCGCGTCGCTCAAGGAGCTGGGTTTCGTGCCCATCGCACTCGACCCGACGCCCTACGTCGATCTGAGCTTTGTGAATGAGGCGGTGCGACGGCTGAAATAGATCGCAACCAGCCCGATTGATTGGGGGCCATGGCCGACTAGCTTGCGCGAGGCCCATCTCCTGCATTATAGTGCATGCACTATAATGCAGATGATAGGGCGAAGCCGTGTCCGGTCCGAAAACCCAGCCAAAACCGCGCGAAAAGTCCGGCATAGAGCCGGCGGGCGCCGATGCTTTTGCCGCCGCGATCGGCGGCCTGGTGCGGTCCGCTCGCGCCAAGCGCGGCATCACCCGCCGCCAGCTCGCCGAGCAATCGGGCGCGTCCGAACGCTACCTGGCCCAGATCGAGAGCGGGCAGGGGAATCCCTCAGTGACCATCCTGAACGGTATCGCGGACGCGCTTGACGTGCCGGTCGCCGAGCTTCTGCCCCGCACCGGCGCACGCAGCGAGGCGCTCAACCGCATCCTCGATCTGCTCGCGAGCGTGCCGCCAGCCGAATTGACGGCGATCGCCGATCTGATCGAAGGCCGGACCACGGCCGATCTCGCCGCCGACCGGGCGCAGCGGATCGCACTCGTCGGGCTGCGCGGCGCCGGCAAATCGACGCTCGGAACGATGCTCGCGCAGCGCCTCGGCGTTCCCTTCATCGAGCTCGACCGGCTGATCGAGCAGGACTACGGCGCGCGCATTCCGGACCTGATCGAGATCGCGGGACTTGCGACCTTCCGCCGGTACGAGCGCGGCTGCCTCGAACGCGTCATTGCCCAGCACGCCGCCGCCGTCATCGCCACCGCCGGCGGCATCGTCTCGAGCCCGGAGACCTACGGGCTGCTGCTGCGGCGCACGCACACGATCTGGATCAAGGCGCGGCCGGAGGAACACATGCGCCGCGTGATGGCACAGGGCGACTTCCGTCCGATGGCGCAGAATCGCGAAGCGATGTCGGACCTGGTCGCGATCCTGGACGCGCGCAGCGCCGATTACGCGCGCGCCGAGGCCGAGCTCGATACGTCGGGAGACGCGGAGCAGCAAAGCTTCGGGAAACTGATGCAGATCGCGACGCGTTATGTGAACGGAGCTGCGCCGATGAAGCGACTCAGTCGCTGCAACGGGCGCTGGTTCACCTCTCCCCGCCTGCGGGGAGAGGTCGACGTGCGAAGCACGTCGGGTGAGGGGGACTTTCGTCAGGCACGTCAGCTTGGAGAGTCCCCCTCACCCCGACCCTCTCTCCCGCAAGCGGGGAGAGGGAGCGAGAGACCGTGCGTCCCTGACCAAGAGCGGAGCTGGTCGTCATGACCTTCGCCGACCAGGGTTTCCTCGAGCTCGGCAACATGCGGCTCGAATACCGCATGATCGGTCCGCGCCCGCAGGACGCGCCGACCATCGTGATGCTGCACGAGGGGCTCGGCTGCGCCGGATTGTGGGGTGATGTCCCGGACAAGCTCGCGGCTGTGACCGGCGCCGGCGTGTTCGTCTATTCGCGCGCCGGCTACGGGCAGTCGTCGCCGGTCAGCCTGCCGCGGCCGCTCACCTTCATGCACGACGAGGCGAAGGACGTGCTGCCCCAGCTGCTCGACGCCATCGGCTTCCGCCGCGGCCTGCTGCTCGGTCACAGCGACGGCGCCTCGATCGCGGCGATTTACGCCGGTTCGGTGCAGGACCACCGCGTGCGCGGCCTCATCCTGATCGCGCCACATTTCTTCACCGAGGACTCAGGCATTGCCGAGATCGCGCGCGCCAGGGACGCCTATGCGACCACCGACCTTCGCGTAAAACTCGCGCGCTGGCACGCCGACGTGGACAACGCCTTCCGCGGCTGGAACGACGCCTGGCTCGATCCCGATTTCCGCAAGTGGGATATCACGACCGAGCTCGCCTATATCCGCGTGCCGATCCTGATCGTGCAGGGCGAGGGCGACCAGTACGGCACCGTCAAGCAGATCGAGGCGGCCGAGCGTGAATGCTATTGCCCGGTCGAGGTTGCGCTGCTGCCGGGCGTGCGCCATTCGCCGCATCGCGAGGCGCATGACGTGCTGCTCAAGGCTGCATCGGAATTCGCCAATCGGCTCCTCCGCGACCACCAGGAAGGAGCGATGCATGCGGCTTAGATCTCTCCTCGTCATTCCGGGGCGTCGCGAAGCATGGATTCCGGGCTCGCGCCTTCGGCGCGCCCCGGAATGACGGCCGAGTTTGAGGATCGACATGGCTGACACCGAACGAAAGCTCGCCAACGGCAAGACGCGGATCGATTTCCAAACCGACCCATCACGCTACAAGCATTGGAAGCTTGCCGTCGACGGCGAGGTCGCGACGCTGACCATGGACGTCGACGAGAAGGGCGGGCTGTACGAAGGCTACGAGCTGAAGCTCAATTCCTACGACCTCGGCGTCGACATCGAGCTTGCCGACGCCATCGAGCGGCTGCGCTTCGAGCATCCGCAGGTTAAGGTCGTGCTGCTGCGCTCGGGCAAGCCGCGGGTGTTCTGCGCCGGCGCCAATATCCGGATGCTGGCGGGCGCCACCCATGCCCACAAGGTCAACTTCTGCAAGTTCACCAACGAGACGCGCAACGGCATCGAAGATGCGAGCGAAGCGTCGGGCCTGAAGACCATCTGCGTGATCAACGGCACCGCGGCCGGCGGCGGCTACGAGCTTGCGCTCGCCGCCGACCACATCATGCTGGTCGACGACGGCTCGTCGGCGGTGTCGCTGCCGGAACTGCCGCTGCTGGCGGTCTTGCCCGGCACCGGCGGCCTCACCCGCGTCACCGACAAGCGCAAGGTGCGGCGCGATCATGCCGATTTCTTCTGCACCACCGAAGAAGGCATCAAAGGCAAGCGTGCGGTCGAGTGGCGGCTGGTCGACGAGGTGATCCCGGGCTCGAAATTCGACGCGGCCGTCAAGCAGCGCGCGCAGGATTTTGCGGGAAAGTCGCAACGCGGCAACGGCGCCAAAGGCATCGCGCTCAAGCCGCTCAAGCGCGAACGTTCCAGCGACGCGGCCGAGTACAGTGCGGTCTCGGTCACGTTTCAGCGCCGCGAACGGCTCGCCACGATTGTGCTACGCGGGCCGGAGGGCACGCCGCCGGCAACGGCCGAGGAGATGATCGCGCTCGGCGCCGACTTCTGGCCGCTGCGTGTCGCCCGCGAACTTGACGACGCCATCCTCGACATCCGCATCAACGAATTCGACGTGGCCGCGATTGTGTTCAAGTCCGCGGGCGATATCGAGCGAGTGCTCGCCTTCGACGCCTTCCTCGAAACCAACAAGGGCGATTGGCTGGTGCGCGAGATCGCGCATTACTGGAAGCGCGTGCTCAAGCGTGTCGACCTGACCTCGCGCTCGCTGGTCGCTTTGGTCGAGCCGGGCTCTTGCTTTGCGGGAACGCTGGCCGAACTGGTGCTCGCGAGCGATCGCTCCTACATGCTCGCTCCTGGGCGAGGGGGAGGGGCGACAACAAGCCGCCGGCGATGATGGCGCTGTCGGAGGCAAATTTCGGCGCCTATCCGATGTCGAACGGACTGACGCGGATCGCGAGCCGGTTCCTCGCCAATCCGGCGCTGGTCGAGGTCGCGAAGGCCGAAGTCGGCCGCATGCTCGATGCCGAGACCGCGGAAGAGATGGGCATCGTGACCTTTGCGCGCGATGACATCGATTGGGAGGACGAGGTGCGCGTCTTCCTCGAGGAGCGCGCAAGCTTTTCGCCCGACGGGCTGACCGGCCTCGAAGCGAACCTGCGCTTCGGTGGACCCGAAACCATGGAATCGAAAATCTTCGCGCGGCTGACCGCCTGGCAGAACTGGATCTTCCAGCGCCCGAATGCGGTCGGCGAGGAGGGCGCGCTGAAACGCTACGGCACCGGCCAGCGGCCGATGTTCGACACGAAGAGGGTGTGATGCGCCGAAGGTGCGGCGAACTCGGTCTTGCCTCTCCCCGCTTGCGGGGAGAGGTCGGATCGCGAAGCGATCCGGGTGAGGGGGACTCTCGAGAGAATGTGCTCTCGGTGACTCCCCCTCACCCCGACCCTCTCCCCGCAAGCGGGGAGAGGGAGGACTCGCTGCGCTGGCACGGCAAAACAATTCACAGGAGCGTTCCATGACCATCCAGGCCGTCGATTACTCGACCAAGATCCCGAACAACGTGAACCTCACCGAGGATCGGGCGGTGCTGCGCGCGCTGGAGAGCTGGCATCCCGGCTACATCGACTGGTGGAAGACCATGGGGCCGGAGGGCTTCCAGGAAGCGCTGGTCTATCTGCGCACCGCCGTCTCGGTCGATCCCAAGGGCTGGGCGAAATTCGACTATGTGAAAATGCCCGACTACCGCTGGGGCATCCTTCTAGCCCCGGCCGAAGACGGCCGAAAGATTCCCTTTGGGCAGCATCTCGGCGAACCGGCATGGCAGGAGGTGCCGGGCGAATACCGCGCCATGCTCCGGCGGCTGATCACCATCCAGGGCGACACCGAGCCGGCTTCGGTCGAGCAGCAGCGCCATCTCGGCAAGACCGCCCCCTCGCTCTACGACATGCGCAACGTGTTCCAGGTGAACGTCGAGGAGGGCCGCCACCTCTGGGCGATGGTCTACCTGCTGCAGAAATATTTCGGCCGCGACGGCCGCGAGGAGGCGGCAGAGCTCCTGCAACGCCGCTCCGGCGACGCCGACAAGCCGCGCATGCTCGGCGCCTTCAACGAGGCGACGCCGGACTGGCTGTCGTTCCACATGTTCACCTTCTTCACCGACCGCGACGGCAAGATGCAGCTCGAAAGCCTGGCGCAGTCCGGCTTCGATCCGCTGTCGCGCACCTGCCGTTTCATGCTGACGGAAGAGGCGCACCACATGTTCGTGGGCGAGACCGGTATCGGCCGCACCCTGCAGCGCACCTGCGAGGCGATGAAGGAAGCCGGCATTGAGGACGTCAACGACGTCGGGCGCGTGCGCGCGCTCGGCGTCATCGACCTGCCCACGATGAAGAAGAAGCTCAACCTGCACTATTCGCTGTCGCTCGACCTGTTCGGCTCGGAAGTCTCGACCAACGCCGCTAATTCGTTCAACGCCGGGATCAAAGGCCGTTTCCAGGAGACCAAGATCGACGACGATCACAAATTGGAAAATTCGACCTATCCGGTGCTGAAGCTGGTTGACGGCGAGATCAAGCGCGTCGACGAGCCGGCGCTGACCGCGATCAACATGCGGCTGCGCGACGACTACACCGCCGATTGCCAGCGCGGGCTCGACCGCTGGAACAAGATCATCGAGAAGACCGGCGTGGCCTACAAACTGGAGCTGCCGCACGTCGCCTTCCACCGCCATATCGGCGAGTTCAAGGACATCCACGCGGCGCCGGACGGCACCATGATCGACGACGCTGCCTGGAATCGCGAGAAGGACAAATGGCTGCCGTCCGGCGACGACGGCGAATTCATCAAGAGCCTGATGAAGCCGGTCACCGAACCCGGAAAATTCGCGAGCTGGATCGCGCCGCCGCGGGTCGGCATCGACAACAAGCCCGGCGACTTCGAATACGTGAAGATCGCGGCATAGCGACCCCTTCGTGTCCCGGGCGAGTGGAGTGAAACGAAACGAGACCCGGGACCCAGCGCAAGACGTTGCAAAGCGAAATACTGAATTGCGAGAGGTCCTGGTGTCGCCCTGGGTCCCGGCTATCGCTACGCTCGGCCGGGACACGAGAGAGAAGCTTGCTATCCCTGGCGGCCGAGCCAGTTCACCGCCTCTTGCTGGTCGAGACGGACGGAACTCGGTCGTCGTGGCTTGTGCGACCGTCTCTTGAAAGGCATTCAACGTGTAAGCAGCTGTGGTCGCCAGCACGGCGGCGGCGACGGCGGCAAGGATAAAGGCGCGCATGGGTGTCTCCGGGGCAAGCCTCTCGCGCCATCGAGATATGAAATCAAAAGATAACTTGCAAACCGCATCGCGCGATTGAGCAGCAACCTTGCGATACTGACGACAAGGAACAAGGCCTGGCCCTGCTCGAGACGACTCAGCGCGGCGGCGAGGTGCCGGCGCTGCCCGCCGGTGGCCTCAGGCTGCCGGCTGGCGACGGTTGAAAACGAAATTCGCCGTCGCTCCCAGTGCGGCGGAAACAAAATTGGAACCTGCCGGGAAAGGAACTTATGCCGCACGCTGTTCCAAATTGTTGCCCCCTCCTAGATGCTGCCACCAACAATTCTAGATACTGCCACCAACAATGCGGCCTCAAAGCTTGCGGCGCGCAGCAGCCGTTCCTACGTCATCGACGCGGGCGACGAAGCAGACCCCCTCTGCGTTACGCAAGAAGGAGGGCGCTATGAGCAAAGACATCGTCCCTCGCGACCGTCCGACCTTGAATGCACTGCACCCGTACGTCTATGCAGCCATCGCCGCGCTCGCGCTGTGGTTCATCTTGTCGGTTTGGACCTTCGCCAGCGACGGCTATACCGACTACCTGCTCGCGATCGTAAGCGGGTTCATCCTGATCTTTGTCGCGCTTCCGTTGGTGCTGTCGCGAGTGTCTCGTGATGAGGACACGGGCCCGGATGAGCGATCGGCTCCGCGGCGATCGTTTCGCAACTGGGCTTCGTGCGAATTCGACACCTGGCAGTATCGGCTGAAGTGCGGACATGCCGCCGTCGAAGTGCTGCTGCCGATCGCAGCGGCCGCATTCGGGATGACGGCGTTTGGCGTGGTTGCGTATGTCGTGAGCCACGGCGCGATCTACGCGCGAAACGCTCACGCCTGTGCCATCCTTGATTCGAGAATCGCAGAGGCTTAAGATTCATCGACTTCGTCGCCATTTTGGGGAGCGCGAACGATGAAACGCCTGGTGCTGGAAACCACCGCGCCATTTCAGGGATTGCCGGAGATCGTCGCCTTTGACGAGGGCCTGTTCGAGAAGGAAGGCCTGCAAGTCGAGTGGGCCGACCGTGATCAAGCCAACACGGTCAGGACGGTCGACGTCACCATCACCAGCCCGCGGGACGTCAATCCCTTCCTGAGCCACGGCAAGCTCTTCGAGCAAGGGCAGGCGGACATGTACAACGCCTGCGAGTGGGGCAACTATTGCCGCGTCGGCGCGACCGGCGCTGGCAGTCGCCAGCTCGGCCGTCGCGCGATCGTGTCCTATTCGGCGATGGTGGTGGCGCCGGATTCGCCGGTCTACACGCCGCAACAGCTCGCCAACCGGGTGATCGGCGTTCCGTTCTATTTCGGCACCCACTACATTGCGATCCATATGCTGCAGGGCTTCGTGCGGCGCGAGGAGGTGAAACTCTGCTTCGCGCCCAACGGCTCGCGCTACCGGCTCGACGCCGTGCTCAAGGGCGAAATCGATGCGGCAACGCTGACTGAGCCGCATGTGTCGCTCGCCGAGAAAAAGGGCTGCCGCATCATCTGCGAAGCGTTGTTTCACGGCACCGAAGTCGCGTCCGACCGTGTGGATGCCGAAACCTACGCGGCGTTCAACCGTGCGGTGCGCGAGGCGGTGCGCCGCATCAACGCCAATAAGCGTGCCTACCTGCACTACTTCATCGATTACCACGGCAAGACGGATCCCGAAATCGCTGCGCTCAAGGTCGAGGAGCTGCGCGAGAGCCGGCTCCAGGTCTGCGATCCGGCGCCGATTCCGGCCGACGAAATGCAGCGCACCTACGACTGGCTCAGGAGCTGGGGCATGCTGGAAGAGACGCAATCGGCGCAGCAGCTCGTCAACACCGAGGTCCAGCGTTACGCCCACCGGGCGGCGGAATGACTTGACCTGGCGCCGCCCACGTCTCTTCACCGTGAGGCCGGTAGCAGGCGATCGAATTGGAGAGAATTTTCATGCATAACGGACACGCCGAAGAAATTGCGAAACTCATCGAGCCGGGCCGCGTTCATCGGCGCGTCTACTCCGATCCCGACCTGTTCGAGCTCGAGATGGAGCGCATCTTCGGCCGCGCCTGGCTGTTCGTCGGGCATGGCAGCCAGGTGCCGAACCCGGGCGACTACATCACCACCGAGCTTGGCCGCCAGCCGGTGATCATGTGCCGCCACCGCGACGGCAGCGTGCAGGTGCTGCTCAACCGCTGCTCCCATCGCGGCGCCAAGGTGATGAACGAACGCAAGGGCCACGCGACGCGGCTGGTATGCTGCTATCACGGCTGGGCCTACGACACCGACGGCCGCCTGGTGACGGTGCCGGTGCCGGAGGGCTGCGGCGAAGGATTCGACCAGGACGCGCTGGGGCTCGCGCGCGCGCCACGCGTTGGCGAATACCGGGGCTTTGTGTTCGCAAGCCTCGCTGCCGGTGGGCCGAGCTTCGAGGACCATATTGGCCCGATGAAGGGCAACATCGACGACCTGGTCGATCGCGCGCCCGACGGCACGCTCGCGCTCGACGCCGGCATGCATCGCTACGTGTACAACGGGAACTGGAAGCTCCAGGTCGAGAACGTGCTCGACAGCTATCACGTGCCGTTCGGTCACGCCTCGACCGTCAACAAAGACGGCGTGCAGTTCGCCCGCCGCGAGGGCGACAGCAAGGGCGCGGCCGTCATCGAAACCAAGAAGAAAGAGACCGCCGGCAGTTGGAAGGACCGCAAGAGCTACATCGTCGGCAACGGCCACGGCTGGACCAGCAACACCACGCTCGACGACGGCAAGCGTTCAAGCCCCGCCTTCGACGAATACAAGCGCGTGCTGGCGGGGAAGGTCGGCGCCGAGCGCGCAAACGAGATCCTGACGCCGCGGCTGCATAACTCGCTGATCTATCCCAACGTGTCGATCATGGGGCTCAACATTCATGTCCGCGTGATCAAGCCGATCGCGGTCGACCGCACCGAGGTGACGATCTACCCGATCCGGCTTTGCGGCGCCCCCAACTCCATGAACTTCGGCAATATCCGGCTCCTCAACGTGACTCATTCGGCGGCCTCTTTCGTGCAGACCGACGATCTGGAATCCTTCGTGCGCGCGCAGAAAGGCTTGCACTCAAACCTCACCGACTGGGTCGACATCTCGCGCGGGCTCGGGGACGAGGAGCCCGACCGCGAGCTCAACGCCACGCGCGGGCTCGCCACCCACGAAATGGTCGTGCGCGCGCAATACAAGGCCTGGCTCGGCTATATGCGCGAGGCCGCCTGATGGACGCGGCGAATCCGGGCATCGACCGCGCGGCGTTCGAGCAATTCCTGATCCACGAAGCGGCGCTGCTCGATGGGCGCCGTTTTCGCGACTGGATGGCGCTGTTCGCAGACGACGGCACCTATTGGGTGCCCGCGGTGCCCGACCAGCAGAGTCCCTTCAATCAGGCCTCGCTGTTCTACGACGACCGCGACCTGATGAAGACGCGGGTCGAGCGTCTGGAACATCCGCGCATCCATGTGCAGACGCCGCCCTCGCGCACCGCGCATCTCGTCGGCAATATCGTCGTCGAACACGCCGATGCGGCGAACGGGGAATTCACCGTCGGGTCGACCGTCATGATGGTCGAATATCGCGATGACGTGCAGCGCGTGTTCGCGGGCCGCCAGCTCCACAAGCTGCGCCGCGACGGCGCAAGCTTCCGCATCGTGCAGAAGCGGGTCGACCTCATCAATTGCGACAGCGCCTTCGAGGCGATGGCGGTGCCGATCTGAGCTTGCAACGCGGCCTGAGCCGGATCGGTCTCACTCCGGCCTGATATTGGCTGCCTTGACGACCGGCCACCACTTGTCAATCTCGGCCTTGTGAAACGCTGCCAGCGCCGCGGGGTTTTGTTGCTCCCGCGGGTAGATCTCTTGTCCGATTGCGACAAGTCGCGACACGACAGTCGCGTCGGCAAGGGCTTCCACGACCGCGGCATTTATCTTGGCGATGATGTCTTTCGGGGTGCCCCGGGGTGCCCAAAGGCCATGCCACAGGGAAACATACAAACCAGGGAGCCCTGCTTCGTCCACCGTCGGGACGGTGGTAGCGCCATCCAGGCGTTTGTTGGCCGTGATGGCATAGGCCTTGATGCTGCCCCCGCGTACGTGCGTGAGCGCGTCGCCTGCTGTCGCGGTCATCAAGTCGATATGCCCGGCCACCAGATCTTGGATGGCCGGAGCGCCACCGCGATAGGGTATGTGTCCAAAGCGAGTGCCGCTGGCGTTCTGAAAAAATACTGCCGCGATATGTGAAGCGCCGCCGACGCCGCTGTTTCCCGCCGAAGCTTTTCCCGGGTTCGCTTTCAACCAGGCTACAAATTCTTCGAGATTCTTCGCCGGCATCGTTGTCCGGACGGTCAGCATCATCGGACTGTGCACAAGCAGCGAGACCGGCTCGAAATCCTTGAGCAGGTCGTAGGGAAGCGAGTAGATGGCGCCATTGACGACATGCGAGCCCCATTGCCCGATGCTGAGCGTGTAGCCGTCCGGCGCTGTGCGAGCGGCCCGACCGACGCCGATGCTGCCGCCAGCTCCTACGACATTCTCCATGATGACCGGTTGACCAAGCGGCACCCGCATCCGCTCCGCCAATGCTCGTCCGATCACGTCAGTAGAGCCTCCCGCGGCATACGGCCCGATAATGGTGATCGGGCGCGTCGGATAGGCTTGCGCGTTCGCCGTCTGCGATACGGCCGGAAGCGCGGCCGCGGCCGCGGCCAGCCGCAAGAACGTGCGGCGAGGAAATTTCATGTGCATGATGTCTGCCCCAGCGTTGAGGGATTAAAGGCTGATGCCCGCCGACAGCATGATCGCTGCCAATAATACGGAGACTTCGGCACGGTCCCATCTGGCAGCTCTGTGATCAGGCTACCTCAATCGCTCCGTGGTGCGGAAGGGCGGTCTGGCGACCGTTCCCGGCACAAAGCGGACCCTATTGAGACCTTGGATACTTGACCGCTTTCGGGGGCAACGCGGATACCGGTCAGCGAGTGCCCAATCGCGATTTATGAGTCCCTGCCTAGTTGGCCTGCAGGTTGAGCGACTTCGCAAGCGGGACCCAGCGCGCGACTTCGCCTGCAAGGAATTGCGTGAACTGATCCGGCGTCATCAGCCGGGTCTCGATCTCGTCCTGCGCCATTCGCTTCTGCACCTCCGGCCGGTGCAGGATGTTGTTGGTGATCTCGTTGCCGAGCGCCCGCGCGATCTCAGGCGGGAGCCTGGCCGGGCCGGAAAATCCAAACCAGGTGGCGGTGACGAGGTCTTCGTAGCCGAGTTCCCGGAAGGTCGGGATATCGGGGAAATTGGCGAGCCGCTTCTCGGCGGACACCGCGATCGGGCGGACCTTGCCGGAGCGGATCAGTTCCGCCGCCGAGGAGAACGTCACGGAGCCAAACGGTACGTGACCGCCGATCAGATCCATCAGTGCGGGACCCGCGCCCTTGTGCGGAATATGGACGAGCTGGAATCCTTCCCGGCGCGCGAGACCTTCGGCAAAGAGATTGCCCTGCGTTCCAGTGCCGGGGGAGATGTAGTCGATCGGCTTCGGGCTCGCCTTGGCCCAGGCCAGAAACTCCTTGTAGTCCTTCGCGGGGTGCGCGGGGTTGACGATCCAAAGCACCGGCGGCCCGCCGAGATAGGCGATGTGCGTGAAGTCACGCACCGGATCGAAGGCGGGATTGGGGGCCATGGCCGGCGCGATCACGTGCGAAGCGACGCCGGAGACGACCAAGGTGTAGCCGTCGGGCGCCGCGGTCGCGACCGCGGCCGCGCCGATCATTCCGCCGGCGCCCGGGCGGTTCTCGACGAAGAACTGCTGCTTGAAGATGCTCGACAGCGGATCGGCGACCATCCGCCCGAGCGTGTCGGCCGCCCCGCCTGGTGCGAATGGCGCGACGATTCTGACCGGCTTGTTTGGCCAAGCCTGCGCATGCGCAAGTTGGTCAGCGAGGCAAAGGAGGAACAGGAGGACAACCCCGGCTCGGGCAATGCTCTTCATTTTCTTGCTCCCACAACGGCTGCGGAAGCATATCGCAAAGCAACATCCGCGCCAGTGCGTTCAAGATGCGGGGTCACCGCTTGCCGCGCGGAGGAAATATGCGGCGCGCGGTTCCGCGCCGGCGCCGGAGCTACTCCGCCGCCTCCGAAGTGCGTGCGCGGTCCCACCAGGGACATACGCCGGCCATGCGCTCGTGATTGCCGTCGATCACATTGACCGGCTTGCGCAACCCTGACGCCGCGGCGGCGATGCGCAGCTTGCGCGCCTCGGCGCGGCCTTCCGGCGGCATCCACATGCGGTCGTGACCCCACATGCTCGGGCCCCAGGTCACCTCCTGCGGCTGCCAGGTGTCGACGTCGATGACCCGCCCGCCCCAGCCGTACTCCACCATGAAGCCCGAGGGCGTGTTGGAATAGAACGACGTCACCTCGTCGTTGATGTGGCGGCCGAGCGTGACGCCGATGCGGCCTTCCTCGCCTAGCGCCAGGTCGTAGCACTGGCCGACGTCGTCGAGATTGAACAATTCCATCATCAGATGATGCGTGGCATTGCGCCCGGTCTCGATGAAGGCGATCGAATGGTGGCGCGGGTTGGCGTGGAAGAAATAGGCGTTGAACGGCTTCGTCATGAAATCGGACAGCCGGAAGCCGAGCACGTCGCGATAGAACGGGATCATGTCGTTGATGCTTTTGACGTGCAGCACCGCATGGCCCATGCCCAGCGTTCCGGTACGGAAGCCGGAAATGTTGCGGCCGGGCTTGAACGGCTCGCTCGCGATCTCGGCGCCGTGGAAGATTTCGAGCCGGTTGCCGACCGGATCGTCGAAGCCAATCAGGCCGGCGACACGCCGCTCGTTGGCGAGCCCACGCGTTCCGCGCGTCACTGCAACGCCGGCCGTCTCCAGGCGCGCGGCGTAGGCGTCGACCGCGGCGGCATCCGCGACCTCCCACCCGAAGAACGCCACACCCTCGCCGCCGTCCTGGCTCACCACTACGCGCTGCTTGCGGTCGTCCATGCGGAAGGCGAGGCCGGCGCGGCTTTTGTCCACGAGCTGCAGTCCCAAGAATTTCTCGCCGAAGCCCGCCCAGTCCTCGAGCGACTTCGCGCGCACCCCGACATAGCCCAGTCCTTAAATCGCCATTTGGTCCTAATCCTGCGGCGGGATGCCTGCGTCCTTGACGACCTTGGCAAATCGCGCCAGATCCGCCTTGTACTTTAGCGCGAACTCGTCCGGCGTTGAACCGACAATCTCGTTGGCGGTGGCGTCCATGCGGGCGCGGACATCCGGCATCTTGAGCGCCTTCGCAGCCTCGCGCTGGATCAACGCAATCACCTCGCGCGGCGTTCCGGCCGGCACGAACCAGCCCTGCCAGCTCCCGGATTCGAAACCCGGTACGCCGCTTTCCGCGATGGTCGGCACCTCGGGCAGCGAGGGCGAGCGTTTGGGGCCGGCGATCCCCAGCGCCCGCAACCGGCCGGACTCGATGTTCGGCTTGGCGGTCGCGAACGGAACGATCGCGAGGTGGACCTCGCCCGCGATCAGCGCCGTATTAAGCGGCGCGTCGCCCCGGTAGGGGATGGGCTGGAATTTGACGCCGGCCGCGTGCATCAGCATTTCCATGGTCAGATGCAGCGGAACGCCGACGCCGGTCATGCCGTAGTTGAGGGTGCCCGGCTTCGACTGCGCCAGCTCGATCAGTTCGCGCGTCGTCCGCGCCGGCAACGACGGGGTCGCAACCAGCAGAAGCTGCGATGCGACCAACTGCGTGACCGGAGCGACGTCCTTCACTGGGTCGAACGGCAGCTTGCGGTAGAGCGCCGGGCTGATCGCGAGTCCGTTGGTTGTTTGGAGGATCGTATAGCCGTCGGGCGGCGACTTTGCGACCAGGTCCGCCGCGGCGTTGCCGCCGGTGCCCGGGCGGTTCTCGATGATCACCGGCTGGCCGAGCGACTCCGAGAGCTTCTGGCCCATGATGCGCGCCAGGAGATCGACGGCGCCGCCGGCGACGAACGGAACGACAATGCGGATCGGCTTCGCCGGATAGGTTTGCGCGGATGCCGGGACCAAGCCGAGCAGGACAAAAGCGCACGTGATCAGGAATGCCGGCCGTCTCATGGCGCTCTCCCGGCTTGTTTCACGGGCTTGGCCTCACTACTGCAGAGGGATGCCCGCGTCCTTGATGAGCTTAGCAAATCGCGCAACATCGTCGCGGAATTTCACGGCGAAGGCTTCCGGCGTCGAGCCGACGGGCTCGTTGCCCATGGCAAGCAGACGCTTCGTCATGGCAGGGTCGGCGATGATCGTCGCGGTCTCGCGATGGATCGCGGCGACCACCTCGGGCGGCGTCTTCGCCGGCACGAACCAGCCTTGCCAGCCGGACTCCTCGAAACCGGGTACCGCATCTTCCGACAGAGTCGGCACCTCCGGCAGGAGCGCCGAGCGCCGGGCGCTGTTCACCGCCAGCGCCCGGATCGCGCCCGATTGTACATGCGGCACGATCGCCACCAGCGGCACGATTGCGACGTCGACCTCGCCGGCGATCAGCGCGGTGTTGAGCGGCGCGTCGCCGCGATAGGGGATCGGTTGGATGTCGATCCCCGCCGCGCGCTTGAACATTTCCATGGTCAGATGCAGCGAGTTGCCGACGCCGGTCATGCCGTAGTTGAGGCTGCCGGGTTTTGTCTTGGCGAGCGCGATCAGCTCCCCGGCGGAGCGCACCGGCAGCTTTGTGTTGGCCACCAGCACCGTCGAGGTGGCGACAAGCTGCGTCACCGGGATGAAATCGCGCAGCGTGTCGAACGGCAGCGAGCGATAGATCGCCGGACTGATCGCCTGGCCGTTGCTGTTCTGCAGGATGGTGTAGCCGTCGGGCGGCGCTTTCGCGACGTCGTTGGCGCCGGTGGTGCCGCCGGCGCCGGCGCGGTTCTCGACCACCACCGGCTGGCCGAGCGAATCCTGAAGCTTGGCGCCGATGATGCGCGCGAGTTGATCGACCGCGCCGCCGGCCGCGAATGGCACCACGATACGGACGGGCTTCGAAGGATAGGGCTGGGCGAGGGCGGCGGTGTGAGTGGCCGCGAATGCGGCCACGGCAACGGCAATTGCCAGCGCGAAGCGCAACTGCCTCATCTGGCTCCTCCCGTGCTACGGCGGCCCTGCGCGCCGTGACAGGGGCGATGATACAATGGCGATCCCGGCGCGCAAATCCGCGGGTCCAGGCCGACAGCGCCGATTAAATGTCAGACGGGAAGGTGGGTGGTGGCAACGGCGCCGGCCGGTTCAGGCCGCGACATTGCCGAGGAAGGTCGCGATCTCACGCCGCAGGTTGTCGACCGCGCCTTCGACCGATTGAGACGCCGAAAGCACGATCTCCGCGGAGGTGCGGGTCGCGACCGCCGCGTCGGCGACCTCGCCGAGGACCGCGACGATCTTGCTGGTTTCCTGTGCGGCAGTCGCGACGTTGTTGGAAATGTCCAGGGTCGCCGCGCTCTGCTCGTCGATCGATCCCGCAACCGCGGCTGTATACGAGCTGATCTCGTCGATGCATTGCGCGATGCTGTCGACCGCTTGAATGGCGCCCTTGGTGGATGCCTGCACCGCCGAGACCTGCTCGGCGACGTCCTCGGTCGCCTTGCCGGTTTGCAGCGCCAGCGATTTCACCTCGGACGCCACCACCGCAAGAAAACCGCGCCCCGTTTCGCCGGCACGGGCCGCCTCGATGGTCGCGTTGAGCGCGAGGAGGTTGGTCTGGCCGGAAATCTGCTGAGGATCGGGTTGATGACGTCGGCCGAATCTTCTGCGGCCGCGTTGGACAGCCCGGCAAACTCGTTGTTCGTCGCCCGGACCTTGCTCACGGCGCTGTGAACGACCTTGGTGGTCTGCGCGACCTGCTGTCCGATCTCGGTGGCGGAGCTGGAAATGCTGGCGCGTGGCAGCGGCGCGCATTCTCGACGCTGGTCGACGCTCCCTGCGATGACTGCAGGATGCCTTTGGCGCGCTGCGAGGTTTCGACGAGCCGAACGGGTCGGTGCGCGGTCGACTTCATCGCAGTGGTGCACTCCCCGACGGTGGATCTATGACATCACCACCGACCCAATCGATCCGCCGCGCTACGACACCCTCGCCAAGGCAAGGCCGCGCGACGCCAATCCGATCGTCTATCCGGGCCTCGCTGTCGCGGAGCAGCAACTCGAAGCCTATCCCGACATCGAACCGCTCGACGCCGACGGTGGGCACGCGTTCCGCTTTCAACGCGCTCGCGGAACGAACGGCGATGGCGCGAATCGAGGCGCGGCGATGGGCTTGCTCGGTCACATCTTCGTGGGTTGCGACCCAGCCAAGGCCGTCCGGCATATGGCGCGCGCACGACCTTGATCAGGCGGCCGTCGGTGAGCTTGTCGACTCTGCTCGATACGGCTTCAGTCGAGTGCTTGTTCAACGCCGCAAGCTTTTCGCCCACGGCATCGGCGGATTTTTCGACCTTCAGGATGCCGCTTGAGATACGATGCTTGATGAGGTGGCCTCGATGGAGATGCGGACCCCAAACGCGATCCGGTTGCAGCGAGCGTATCACCGCCGCAAGAGTGGTCTCGTTGTCCTTCCGGTCGAGGTGGACGAGACCGCCTTGGTCACCGTGTTGGTGCGAGCGGGTATGCTGGACCCGAACCGAACTGACGACCGCCAGGCTGTCGTCGCGGCGTTGCAGAAGCTGATCACGGCCCTGGCGACAACGGGGACAAACTAGATGGCGACCTTCGCAGAGGAGCTGGGACAGGCCCACATGAACCTGGAGTGCAAGAGCCAGGCCGGTGACTTCATCATGCTCAGCAAGCGCTGGCGGTTAAAAATTTGGATCACAACCCACTGCCGCCGAACGCCACCAAGCGGCTGGCGTCGCTGATCCAAAAAACCGCGGTCACCCCTGGCAGCTCCACGACCAGCGCACTCTCGGACTACGACACCATCGCCGGAGCGTTCCTGGAAAGCCTGCGCGGTGTGAGCGTGTTCGACACCTTGCTCGCGGGTGGCATGAAAGAGGTGCCGTTGAAGACGCGCGTTGCAGTCGTCAGTAGTGCGGTGACCGGTAGCACCGTCGCCGAGCTTCAGATTAAACCGATCTCCAGTTTAGCCGTTACCGGCTCCACCATTGCGCCGCTCAAGGCCGCAGCGATCATTGTCGGTTCAGAAGAATTGTTCCGACTGACGTCCTTGGCGCCGTTCCGGGCGCCACGAAGTTCGGGCGGCAGCGCATATCATAAGCTGTGACAGGCATAACGCACGTTGCACACCACGAGCCGCTTGCTGCCGTCGAACATGCCAAGCCTTGTGACATGTTGTTCAGCGCGGCGTTGAACCGGATGTTCTGATGCTCGTGCGTCGCCGAGAACTCTCGCTCGCTCAATTGACGGAAGTGGGGAATTGAAATTGCCAGGCCAATTCCGGCCAGTGCGATGAACGATGTGCCGGGCGCTCAAGCTGCCACCGTGGGAGTGGCCGTGCGTTCTCATCCCGACGAGCCGTGTCCCCACCCGCCCGGCTCTCACGCGGCTGACGAGTGGCGGCGCAGGCGCGAGCAGCGCCCCGAGGCGCTCGCGCTGTTCGCGGCGCTGGCGGCGGCTGCTACGCTCGCGCGACTGCGCGACCACGAATAAGTCTGCGCTGTCGGTTTCTTTTCTGAATTGTCCGCCAATGGATGGCTCCGTCGGCGGGCGGTGCGGCGGGGGCTGCTTCCTCTTGGGCGGCCCTCGCTCGTCATCATGCGGCTCGTTTGACCCGGTAGTGTCTTCCTAGATGTGAAGCCCATCCACAATCACACTCCTCATAATTATTCGAGGGCCCGTCCTTCCATATCCGAAAGCCTCCCTGGCCAGGAATTCTCCATCCAGGAGAGCGCGACCATGGGGTTTTGGGTCTTGATCTTCGCAGGAACGTGGCGATGGATGACGATAAATCCCCTGGCACTCTTTGGCGTGTAATGAAGGTACTGCTTCATCCGCTCCCATCCAGGTGTGCCGCAGTAATGGAGTGCGGCCGCCGCGAACTTGACGCCCATGCGAACGTCAATGTGTCAGCGCGCAGGGGAGGGAGGTCCGCTTCCGTTTTCCGACCCGACCGCTGGCCGTCAGATTCACCCCCGCACGTCTGGGACCGCACTATTATTTTGTGGTCAAGCTGCGGCGCTAAGGCGGCGAGGGCACGGTGTTTGTGGAGTTTGTCCGGCATGGCAGCTGCAAAATTGTGGCAATTCATTAATGAATGCAATGATGACGGAAGTTTTATTTGGCTGTCATTGAGTTGCGATCATAATTCGGAAGCAGACAGGCGACGGAACCAGATCACGGAATGGGGAAGTCGCGAAGTGTCAAACTGGGAATGGTTTAAGCTTGCGCTTTTTCGACGGCGCTCTCAGTTGCCTTGACAGCTCTTTGGTTGGGAATTTTCCTCGCGTTGCGATAGTCGCTTGCGCGTGGATAGAGTGCGGCCGTAGCGAACCTTGCCCCTGGAAAATGCCCGCGGGGAGAAGGGAGGTCCGCTTCCCGCTGTTCGACCCGGCCGCTGGCCGTCACATTGATCTCCCCTGCACCCTGATCGCACCATGCTCCATAGAGCCCGTCAAGGTGACCGCTAGACGCCTTCCTCTTGGGCGGCCCTCGCTCGCCATCAGCGGTCTGTTCATTGGCGAGACGACGGGTAGAGCGTAGGCAAGACCTGCCGGATTCGAGGGTATGAAGTTGCGCCGACCGTTTGTTGCGACGTCCAGCAGCGGAAACCATTGAGGCCGTGCGGCGTATCGACCGTGTGCCGAATGTGATTGTGAGCGAGCACGCGGCCCGCTGGAATGGTTCGCGGCACGCCGAACCTGTTGTAAAATCGTCGGCCGTTAGGTTCTATCGACGCTCGCATTTGTGGTCTCTTTTTTTCACCACTGCGGCCTCCCTTTCATCGGCCGTGAGTTGGCGCTCGCAGGAAATCAACTTGGAAAGACGTACTAATCCCCGGGTCTCACCTCCTTAGGACAAGAGACACATCTCCTTCTTGTTACAATCTGCCAAACTGTTGATCGGTCTTACCTACTTAGACCCCCCGCCAGGGCCCGCCAGACAGGTCGCTGGTGAGCTGGATCGGGCTGGGGGTAGGGAGACTTAGGGCCGCAGCTAGGACGAGCTTCCTGGGAGAGGCGGGAATCATATTTCGTCCATTCTTTTTCTGTCCAGTCCCGCCGGAACGCGCCTCAGAATAACCTGTTGATAAATCTCGGTTATCAGGACCTCGCAGGGAGGCGAGGACGCCTCTTTTCCCCTTGGAAAGGTTAAGGAACCTTATCGACTGAGCTTCGGACGACGCCGCGGCTGGCTCCCGCCCCCTGACGCTAGGGGCCGGCCCCGGGAAACCTCTCGCTCATCGTCGCGAACGCCTCGATCGGCGATGCGAAAAATCCGATCAGGGCTTTGGCGGAGTCGGGCGCCGTGGCGGCAGCGGTGAGAGCGGCGGACAGATGCGTGGTGAATTGCAGGTCCGCCGGCAACGGCCCGACGATCTCAAGGCCCTTGATCGGCTTGATGGCGCTGATCTGCCAGATCGCAAGCTCGGCCTCGCCACTCAACACCAGCCGGCCCGACGAGGTGCCGTTCCCAGCCGGTATTTCGGCTTCATCTCGTCGGCGATTCCCAGTCGTTCGAAGATTCTGACCGTGTGCAGGCCGCTGGCTGCCCCGGTCGCCGGATCCGAGAACGTGACTGTCTTCACAGCAAGCAACGTGCGCCTGAGCGCCGGCGCAGTGCCGATGTCCGGATGCGGCGCACCCGCCCGCACGGCGACGCCCATGAGCGAGCGCGCGATGCCGACGCTTGAACCTGCTGCGAGCTTGCCCGCCTTGGTCAATTCATCGACGACGTCCGGCGTGACGACGAGGAGATCGGCGGCTTCGCCCGCCAGCATCCGCTTGGCGACCTGGGCGGAGGTCCCAAAGCCGAGCGTGACGGTGTGCCCGCTTGCGCCCGCGAACAGCGCCGCGACGTCTTCCAGCATCGTCCGCGCGGAATTGGAGGCCAGGACTTTCACTTCCGCTGCCTGCACCATGCCAGCCGACGACAAGGTCGCGAGGAGCGCAAGCCCCGACCCGTTGAGATTCATGCTTCGCTCCCGGCCCCGGACTCCGTGCGGTCTCGCGACCGCATGATATAGTGACTGGTCCGGCACGCAATTACGGTATTGCAGCGCAGAGCTTGCTGCCTTCGGGTCTACTTTCCACCAACCAGGGCGTTCGAACGTGGTTATCGATGTCTTCAATCACTTTATGCCGCAAGCCTGTCTTGACCGCCTGGCGAAGCTCGTACCCGACCATGTCGCGGTGACCGCCTTTCCGAGGTTGAAGACCTTGGTTGATGTCGACGCGCGGCTTCGCCTGCTCGATCAGTTCGACGACCTGCGTCAGGTGATCTGCCTCGCCAATCCGCCGCTCGAGCTGATCGCGACGCCCGCGCAATCGCCGGAGCTGGCGCGGGTGGCAAACGATGCGCTGGCCGAGGTCTGCTGCGATCACCCGGATCGTTTTCCAGCGTTTATCGCCTCCTTGCCCATGAACAATGTCGACGCCTGCCTCGCCGAGATCGACCGGGCCGTCACGCAGCTCGGCGCCCGCGGCATTCAGGTGTTCACCAATGTCGCCGGCAAGCCGCTCAGCGCGCCCGAGTTCCGTCCGATCTTCGAGAAGATGGTTGCGCACGATCTGCCGGTCTGGGTGCATCCCATGCGCGGCCCGCAGTTTGCGGACTATGCCAGCGAGAAAGCTTCGGAGAACGAGATCTGGTTCAGCTTTGGATGGCCCTACGAAACGACGGCGTGCATGACGCGGCTCATCTTTTCCGGCATTTTCGATGAGCTGCGCACGTTGAAGATCATCACCCATCACATGGGCGGCATGATCCCGTATTTTGCCGGCAAGATTAAGCTTGGCTTTCGGCAGATTTTCTTCGGCACGTCGGAGCGCAACCCGATCGCGCAGGAGTGCGGCCTGAAGAAATCGCCGATCGAGTATTTCAAGATGCTCTATGCCGATACCGCGCTCGGCGAGGAGGCGCCGACACGCTGCGGACATGCATTCTTCGGGACCGGCTCGTGCCTGTTCGCCACCGACGCGCCGTTCGACGCCGAACAGGGACGCGGGCTGATTGCCAGTACACTTCGTGCGGTCGAGGCGCTCGACATCGCAAAGGCGGAGAAGGACGCGATATTCTCTGGCAACGCGAAGAGGTTGTTGAGGCTGTAGTGGCGCAACACAAACGACCTCATGGTGAGGAGGCGCGCGATAGCGCGCCGTCTCGAACCATGGCCACAAGTTCGAATCCGCTGCCATCCTTCGAGACGCCCTCGCTTCGCTCGGGCTCCTCAGGATGAGGCCGGAGAGGGTTGCGATGCTTGGGAGAAAGGTAATGAAAACCGAGACCATCAAGGTAAAGCTGCGCGACGGCGAGATGGGCGCGCACGTCGCGTATCCGGATCGCACGCCCGCCGGCGCCATCATCGCGATCATGGAGATCTGGGGCGTCAACGACACCATGCGACGTCACGCGCAGGAGTTTGCCGAAGCGGGATTTGTCTGCCTGGTCCCGGACCTGTTCTGGCGACAGGAGCCGGGGGTCGAGCTCAGCGATCACAATCCCGAGCACGTGAAGAAGGCGTTCGACCTCTATTATGATTTCGATTACGACCTTGCGGTCCGCGACATGGAGGACACCTGGCGCTTCCTCGCAGGCATGAAGGGATGCAACGGCAAGGTCGGGGCGGTCGGCTACTGCCTCGGTGGCAAGCTCTGCTACCTGATGTGTTGCCGCACCGACATCGATTGCGCCGTCGCCTATTATGGCACCTACATCGAGCATCGCATCCGCGAGGCGAAGAACCTGCACCGCCCGTTCGTGCTGCACATGGCGATGAAGGATCGCTGGGTGCAGGCGGAGGTCAACGATCTCCTGGAACGGCGGCTGTCACCCAATCCGCTGGTCACCATTCACAAATATCCGAATGCCGACCACGCCTTTGCGCGCCACGGCGGCAAGACCTACAGCAAGCCGGAGGCGGACCGCGCATTGGCGCTGACGGTCGATTTCTTCAAGCGTCATCTTGCCGCCGGGGCGTAATCAGCGATGACGCGGACACGCTAATACACTACCCACAATGTCACGCTGATGACGGCCAACAATCCTGGAGGTAGCGCATGATGAAGCGACGGGACTTTCTCGCAAGCGGCGCGGCCGCCGCATTCGCCGGCTCCAGCGCGAGCCATGGATTGGCGCAGGATTATCCTTCCAAGCCGGTGAAGATTCTCGTCTCGACCGCGCCGGGGGGAATGGCGGATACGCTGGGCCGTCTCCTGGCGTCGCACTTGACCCAGGTGATGGGTCAGCAGTTCTACGTCGAGAACCGCGGCGGCGCCGGCAACATCATCGGCATCGATCTCGTGGCTAAATCGCCCCCCGACGGTTACACGTTCCTGGTCGTCGCCGGAACGATCACCATCAATCATATCATGTACAAGAAACTGCCTTACGACGTGTTGCGCGACCTCGCGCCGATCACGCAGCTGGTCTCGTTGCCGAACGTGCTGGTGGTGCATCCGTCGCAGCCGTTCAAGACACTCGCGGAGTTCATCGCCGCCGCGAGGCAGAAGCCTGGCCAGATCACCTTTGCCTCGGCCGGCGTCGGCAGCAATCTGCATCTGTCCATGGAACTCTTGAAAGCCAAGACCGGCATTGATGTCGTGCACGTCCCATACAAGGGCGTAGGGCCGGCAATATCCGACCTCTTGGGCGGGCATGTGGCCTCCATGGTGTCCAACGTGGCGTCGGCCAAACCGCATGTCGACTCCGGCAAGCTGCGTGCGCTCGGCGTCACCTCGCGCCGACGCACTGCCGCGTTGCCGGACGTCCCGTCGATCGATGAGGCGGGCGTCAAGGGCTACGAAGTGCTGAACTGGTTCGGCATGTTTGCGCCGGCGGGGACCCCGGCGCCGATCATCGCGCGCATGCATGCCGAAGCGGCGGCGCTCCTGACTGCGCCCGACATGAAGCAACGCCTTGCCAACGAGGGCGCCGAGCCGATCACCAGCCCGCCATCCGATTTTACGGCCTTCGTCAAATCCGAGATGCAGCAATGGACCGAGGTCGGACGCGCGGCCAAGATCCAGCCTGTGGACTAAGGCTTAGGCGCCGCGCCTGCTGTTATTGCGCCCTCTCCCCTTGAGGGAGAGGGCATGAAGACGTTGCAACAAAGGATGTCGGGTGAGGGGTCGCACGTGACGCGCGCGCCAAAAGCACCCCTCACCCATTTTCCGTCGACGCGAGACCGAGCTGCCCTCTCCCTCAGGGGGAGAAGGCACAGCAATTCACACCAGCGCAGGACGGCGCGCTACTCGGCCGCCGCCCTGGCGCCGCCACCGAGCGAGGAGGCGAGGTAGTCGATCGCCGCCTGCGCGCCGCCCTTCTTGTGCGGGATGCCGGCGAGCGCCAGCGCCATCTCGGTGATGCCGAGCGCGCCGATCTGCATGCCCTCGTTGACGTCGCCAAGGTGGCCGATGCGGAAGTACTTCCCGGCATAGGGACCGAAGCTCGCGCCGTAGGAGATGTTGAACGTTTCGAGCGCGAGGTTGCGGAACGCGTCGGCGTCATGCCCGCCGGGCATCATCACCGCGGTGATGGTCGGCGAATAGTATTTCAGATCGCGGCACATGATCTCGAGACCCCAGGCGCGCACCGCGCGGCGGGTCGCCTCCGCCAGCCGGTCGTGGCGGGCGAACACGTTGTCGAGCCCTTCCTCGTGCAGCATCTCGATGCCTTCGGCGAGGCCATGCAGCATCTGCGTCGCCGGCGTGTACGGGAAGAAGCCGATCTTGTTCATGTTGAGCATGTCGTCCCACGACCAGAACGACTTCGGCATGCGCGAGGTCTTCGACGCCGCCAGCGCCTTGTCGCTCACCGCATTGAACGACATGCCGGGCGGCAGCATCAGGCCCTTCTGCGCGCCGCCGATGGTGACGTCGACGCCCCATTCGTCATGACGATAGTCGGTCGAGGCGAGCGACGAGATGGTGTCGACCATATACAGCGCCGGATGGCCGGCGGCGTTGATCGCCTTGCGGATCTCAACGATCGGCGACAGGCACCCGGTCGAGGTCTCGTTATGCAGGACGCAGACCGCCTTGATCTCCTTCTTGGTGTCTTTGCGGAGCGTATCCTCGATCACGTTAGGATCGGCGCCGATGCGCCAGTCGGTGGAGATGAATTCGGGCTTGAGCCCGATATTCTCCGCCATCTTCTTCCACAGCGTTGCGAACTGGCCGGTCTCGACCATCAGCACGCGGTCGCCGGTATTGAGCGTGTTGACCAGCGCACCTTCCCACGCGCCGGTGCCGGTGGCGGTGTAGATGATGACCGGATTCGCGGTCTTGAAGATGGTCTTGATGCCGTCGAGGCAGCGCTTGGCAAGCTTGGCGAACTCGGGCCCGCGATGGTCGATTATGGGCGTGTCCATCGCGCGCAGCACGCGATCCGGCAGTGGCGTCGGGCCGGGAATCTGCAGGAAGTGGCGGCCGACGGGGCGCGAGGAATTCTGGGGCATCTCTCTTACCTTGCAGGCTTTCTCGGGGGTCAGGGAACGTTCGCCGCGTAGCATGTTCGGGTGCCGGCCGCAGCTTGCCGCCATGAATGACGAATGCGACAGTCAGTCAAGCCTCTTGGCAGGATGTTGTTGCGAAACCCTTTTTTTGACGACCGTGAGAGCGCTGCGTGCATGAGTGAGTCGATCCACCCCGGCCTGGAACGCCGTCTCAAGGCCGAATTGACCGGCGAGGTCTTGTTCGACCGCTTCAGCCGCGGCCGCTACGCGACCGACGCCTCGCACTATCAAATTGTCCCGCTGGGCGTGGTCGCGCCGCGCACCGTCGATGAGGCGACGCGGGCCATCGCGATTGCGCGGGAAGAGGGAGTTCCGGTCACCCCGCGCGGCGGCGGCACCTCGCAATGCGGTCAGACGATCAATAGCTCGCTGATCGTCGACTGTTCCAAATATCTCGACCAGGTGGTCGAGCTGGACGTCGCCGGCCGGCGCTGTGTGGTCGAACCCGGCATCGTGCTCGACGAGCTCAACCGCCAGCTCAAGCCGCACGGGCTGTGGTTTCCGGTCGACATCTCGACCGCCTCGCGCGCCACTATCGGCGGCATGGTCGGCAACAACTCCTGCGGCGCTCGTTCGCTGCGCTATGGCAACACCCGCGAGAACGTCATCTCCGTCGATGCGCTGCTGCCGGACGGCAGCGCATTGCATTTCGGCCCGATCGCGCCCGATCTCTCCGACGTCCCCGCAGGCCTCGCGCCGCTGGCGCGCGACCTTATGGAGATTGGTGCGCGCGAAGCGGAGATGGTCAAGGCGCGCTTCCCGCAGGTGCAGCGCCGCGTCGGCGGCTACAATCTCGACGCGCTCGCACCCGACCGCAATGACGTGAACCTTGCGCATATCCTGGTCGGCTCCGAGGGCACGCTCGGCTTCTCGACCAGGATCGAGCTCAAGCTCTCGCCGCTGCTCGGCCGCCGCGCGGTCGGAGCGTGTCACTTCGGCAGCTTCCAGAGCGCGATGGAGGCGGCGCAACATATCGTCAAGCTCGCTCCCATCGCGGTCGAGCTGATCGACCGCACCATGCTCGGCCTGGCGCGCGACATCGCAATGTTCCAGCCGACGATCAATGCGGTGGTGCGCGGCGATCCGGAAGCGATCCTGTTTGTCGAATTCGGCGAAGATGACGAGCGGGACAATTTCCGCAGGCTGCTGCGGCTCAGCGAGCTGATGGGGGATCTCGGCTATTCCTGGGCCGATACCGGAGCGCGCTGGGGCGGCGTGATCGAGGTGATGGACGCCGCGCTGCAGACGGCGATCGGCGAGGTCCGCGCCGCCGGCCTCAACGTCATGATGTCGATGAAGGACGAGGGCAAGCCGGTCTCATTCGTCGAGGACTGTGCGGTGCCGCTTGAGCATCTCGCCGACTACACCGCGAAGCTGACCGAGGTTTTCGAGCGGCACGGTACCCGCGGCACCTGGTACGCGCATGCGTCGGTCGGCTGCCTGCATGTGCGGCCGATCCTCAATGTGCGGCTGGAGAAGGACGTCAAGGCGATGCGCGCCATCGCCGAGGAAGCCTTCGCGATGGTGCGCGACTACAAGGGCTCGCATTCCGGCGAGCACGGCGACGGAATTGTGCGCTCGGAATTCCACGAATTCATGTTCGGCGAGCGACTGGTGAGCGCCTTTGAGGACGTCAAGGAACGCTTCGACTCGACCGGCCTGTTCAACCCCGGCAAGATCGTGCGCGCGCCGAAGTTCGACGACCGCAGCCTGTTCCGCTACGGCCCCGATTATCGCGCCGACGAGATCACCACGCATCTCGACTGGTCGGCCTACCCGGGCAAGGGCGGCGGATTCCAGGGCGCCGTGGAGATGTGCAACAATAACGGTGCCTGCCGCGCGCTCACGGCGGGCGTGATGTGCCCAAGCTACCGCGTCACCCGCGACGAGCGCGACGTCACGCGCGGGCGTGCCAACACGCTGCGGCTCGCCATCACCGGGCAGCTCGGTCCCGACGCGCTCACGTCGGACGAGATGGACGAGACGCTGAAATATTGCGTCTCCTGCAAGGCCTGCCGGCGTGAATGCCCGACCGGCGTCGACATGGCGCGCATGAAGATCGAGGTGCAGGCGGCGCGGCTCAGGAAGCGCGGGCTGACGCTGCACGACCGGCTGGTCGGCTATCTGCCGCGCTATGCGCCATGGGCGGCACGATTTCCCGGGCTTGCGAACTTGCGCGACAAGATGCCGGCGCTGGCGCGGTTGTCGGAAAATTACGGCGGCTTCAGCACGCGGCGCAAACTGCCGCAGTGGCGGCGGGATTGGTTCAAGGACTCCGCCAACGGCCGAAAGAATGACGGCCCCGAGTTCGTGCTCTTCGTCGACACCTTCAATCGCTATTTCGAACCCGACAATGTCCGCGCCGCGCTTGCGGTGCTCGAAGCTGCCGGTTGCCGCGTCCATCTGCCCAAGCCGGCGGACCGGTCGCGGCGGCCGCTCTGTTGCGGCCGTACCTTCCTGTCGGTTGGTCTGGTCGACCAGGCGCGGGCGGAAGCCGAGCGCACGATTGCCGCGCTGACGCCTTTCGTCGAGCTCGGTATTCCCGTGGTCGGGCTCGAGCCAAGCTGCATCCTCGGCTTCCGCGATGAGATTCCAGCCTTGCTGAAGACGGATGAAGCGCGCTGGGTGGCCTCGCGCGCCATGCTGTTCGAGGAGTTCGTGACGCGCGAGGTCGACACGTCGTTTCCGCTGGCGCCGATCGGAAAGCGCGCATTGCTGCACGGCCATTGCCACCAGAAATCGTTCGGGGCGATGGGTGCGGTCGAGGCGGCGCTGAAGCTCGTGCCGGGACTGGCGGTCGACACCGTCGAATCGAGCTGCTGCGGCATGGCCGGCGCCTTCGGCTACGGCGCGGACACCATCGACGTGTCGCTCAAGATGGGCGAGCTGTCGCTGCTGCCGGCGGTGCGCAACGCACCGGCCGACGCGATCATCGTCGCCGATGGCACCTCGTGCCGTCATCAGATCGGCGATGGTGCGGGCCGCGAGGCGTTGCACGTCGCCCGCGTGCTGGCGATGAGCGTCGAAGCCGCACGCAAATCTGCAACGGCGTGACGCCTGTCATTTCACCGGGAAGCGCCGTTCGGAGCGCGATTAAGCTCCTTATTGATCTAGGAGCTGACTTCCACCGGGGAAAGCGCCTCGATAATTCTGCATTCTGCGATGGTGCCGTGGTTGCACTGGCCAATGATAGAATCGAGTTCGCGTCGCAGAGCGACTAGGCACTCAATCTTGCGCTCCACTTCTGCAAGGTGTTGCGAGCAATGGTATCGACAGCTTCGCACGAGCGGGCCACGATGCCGTTACTCGACTTCTTATGATTTGCGTTTGGCACGGCTATCGGGAGGACAGGCTATGAATGGGCATCCACGACACCCTTCGCGGGCGCGCACAGCAGTGATACTATTATGGCCATTGCACTTGCTTGTTCGCAGGCGGGTGCACAACAGCCCCAAGTTAGGATTGTGGGTATTGGGGCTACGAGTTGCGCGGAGTTTTTGAGCCAGGCGCGGGATACACCGGCGGTACAGAGAGATTACCTAGCCTGGGCTCAAGGGTTCATGAGTGCGATTCTGCTCAGCCGACCGGCGGGCGTCGATGAGCAGCTGAACCTCCTGCCCCCCACCCTGCGTTTGCTGGAGCAACTGCGATTCCTGCACGAGCGATGCACTAATTTTCCGGACAACAGCTTTTCGGAAGCCGTTGAAGCTCTCTACAAGCACCTGCGTGAATTGAGCGGGACTAAGCCGTAGAGATACCGTTACCCGACATTCTTATGATGGGTTTCGATAGGCTATCGGGCGCAACAGCGCAACAGCCGAAGGATAGGTGGCTCCAAAGGACAATATCGCTCGGTGGAACTAACCTGATAGCCTGGAGCTGCGGGGAATCCTGCTAGTTCGAAACAGATGCAGACCGTACCCCAAAAAGGCTGGAACGCGCTATGAAACAAATCGTCAAAATTCTGCTTAGGCGGTCTTTGATAACACTAAGTGCAATAGTCGTCTGGGCCAAAGCGTTGGCACGGGGGAGCGCCGACGGGCAGACCCGGTCAATGCCGGAGACCGATCAAAAGACAGCGGGGGGTCGACAGCAAAAGCCCAACCGCGAACCCTGATAAGGGCGGTTCTATACCGTGCTGCCAAATGCGTGAAGTCACGGTGAAGAAGAACTAGCTACCAAGCCTCGGTGGGTCGGCTGAAGTCTTGATCTCAGTCGCCGTTCCTACCACCGCATCCGCTGTCCCGCGATGATCCTTCCAACAATCGCGACGGCATCGAGCGCCGGGGTTTCCGCTTCTGACCCTAAGCCGACATGAAGCGATGTCTTCTGCTTTTGGGGAAAGCAAACTCGCCATGCTCGCTTTGAGGATTTCCGCTTTTGACCCTGGCGGGCATGCGAAGCCGCGTTAGGATGCGCAATGTTTGACCATGTTGATTAGTCAGTGTGACCTGGCGTTGGCGGCCACCGCCGTCACTTCAGTGCTCGTCACCCTGGCGACGGCTGTCGCCCAAAAAGTCCCCCCGAACTTCCACTGGCCGTCATCTGCTGGAATGAGGAGGGACCACAGTTGGCGGGTCGGCTATCTCTTTACTATCAAAGAGTGAGGATGGCACTGCGACCTATGTCGCGCCAAATGGACAGCTTTCGAGTACGGTGAATGCTAAGGGCGTTGTGGAGCCGCCCTCCAATCGCCCAGCCGCGTTAGACTGCTACGGCAAGACCTTAGACCAGCTGCGCGCCATGGGCCGGGTCATCGAATTCCAACGCGCACGGTAAGCGGCGTTCAATTCGCAAGCAATTGCACGAACGAGAGCCGCGCATTGGTACGCGTATGGTCCGACGGTCCGGGGTTGGCCCCAAGCGGACATGCAGGTCGCCGCATAAAATGTCCGCTTCTCTAATCGGCCGTTCGAGGTCAAGCGCTTTCGGACTATCCTCCACCACAGTGTCGATGTCGCTCACGGGCTCGTGCTTCTCTTCGGAATCGGCACTAAGGCCCTTCCATCATGGGATTCGAAGACAAGGCGGAACAATCTTTTGGACGGCCTTGCCGTCACGCTGACGGCAGGTCCAAGCGGACATACGATCTCACCTCATCCATCGTCCCGCGAGGGACATCATTCCACCGGCTCGGTGGAGCTCGAGTTTCCTCCTATTGGATCTGATCCTGCGCGGTTTTCATGCTGCTGCTGCGGCTTGCTCCCGGGTCCAGCGGAACTCGGTGCCATCAACCCATATGCGGTGCAGGATCACGGCGAGCCGACGGGCCAGCGCCACGATTGCCTTTTTCATCCCGCGGCGCCTGGCGATCTGCATCGCCCAGGCCTTGAGCCACGACCATTTCTTCGAATGCAGCATGCTCTGAGCTGCCTCGTAGAGCATCACCCGCATCATCTCGTCTCCGCAGCGTGATATTCTGCCGTTGCGATCGATCTCGCCCGATTGATACTTGGAGCACGTCAGCCCAAACACCGCCCCGACTGCCTTGGATTTGCGGAAGCGAGCGGGGATGTCGACGGTGGCGCGATAGGTCAGCGCCACCACGGGACCGACACCAGGGGTCGTCATCAAGCGCCGGCACACCTCATCATCCCGGACGATGGCCAGCAAGCGGCGATGCAAGATGATGATCTGTTCGCGTAGCACTCGCCGGACAATGAGCAGCGGTTCGACCAGTGCCGCCAGGTCAGGGAGGTTCTCGACCAGCTCTTTGATGCGTGCCTCGAACTTCACCTTCCCGACTATTCCGACCTTGAGGCCGAAGTTGCGTAAAGTACCGCGCAGATCATTTTCGATCGCGATCGCCTTCGACTGCAGAAGCTTGCGATGGGTCAGCAGCATCCGCAGTTTCTGACTGCGTAACGTCTTCACATGCACCGGACGGTAAAGCCCCACCCGCATCATCTGCGCGATACCGCGCGCATCATTGCGATCTGTCTTGTTGATCTGCGCCTTCAGCACCACCTGCATATGCCGCGTCTCAACACAGATCACCGGTAACTCGGCTTCGGCGAGCGCGCTGAACAGCCATTGCGACAGGGGGCCGGCTTCTAATCCAATTCGCTTGAAGTGGTAGGCGGGGTTCGACAGCACCGCCAGCAGAGCGTCAGGTTCGCTCACCACCTTTACTTCCCGAACGATCTTGCCCGTGTCATCCACAATGCAGACGCTCGTCTCCTTGACCGAAACGTCCAGTCCAGCAAAATGGTCCATGCTGCGCTTCTCCTTCTGATGCTTGAGGCCGTAATCACGGACCTCGTTTCACCATCAGCCTGAAGCGCAGCACCCAAAATCTTCAGCTATCCACAAGCTGGCCGGCCGATTACCCCATCTTTTGGGGGAAGAACGGACTCCGGTTATTATGAGTACACGCCCTATTTGCGGATCATCTTATTTGCGGATCACTGGCCGCCGGATCGGTGCGGGTTCCGCCGCTGAAGCACGATCGCCGAAGGCGTCGAAGCGCACATTGAGCCCGACCGTGATCCAATTGGCGTTCTCGCCCAGGATGTTGCGGCCGTAGATCACATCGAAGTCGACATTTTCATTCGGCTTGAACCGCACCGCGAACTGCGCCCTCGGATCGTTGGCGTGCGGCTGGTCCGGATCGCGGCTGCCGACGAATCCAAACGCCTCGCCGATGAGCGAAATCCGGTCGTTGACGCTCCAGTCGAAGCCTGCGCCCCAGGCGGCCGAATGCCGCTCGTTGGGGAGGTTGTAGAGCCAGCCGCCGTTCAGGTTGATCTTGAAGTTCTCGACGATTTGGAAGGTTGCCGGAACGTTGACCAGAACATCTGACAGTTCGTCGGTGGTAATGTTGTAGGCGGCGGCCGCGGAGATCGCGAGACCGACCTTGCCGACCCCGGCCGGCATAATGAGCGTTTTCAATTTCACGGTCGCGCCCGACTCCCACGTGCCGTCCGAGCGCCCGCGCACAAAGCCGAAGGTGACGTCCACGGGGCGACCGAAATCGAACACGCATCCCGGCGACACGACCCCGAGCCGGTCGCGGTTCGAGGCGAAGGAAACCCACGAATCCACCTTGCAAGCGCCGACCGGGTCGATGTCGGTGTCGTCGACCGCCAGCGCGCCGTTCGCGGCCAGCGCCTCCCGCGGGACCGCGAGCGCAAGCAGTAGGAGCGCTGCTGCAGCAGCAACACCCAATGTCAATCGCGCAAAGGACGGCATCGCAAACCACGCCAGGGTGGAAACGGCAGTGTTGTGCAGAGCACGGCCGTCCGCAATGGGGCAGCTGTAACTCAGATATCGAGTTGCGAACCTGCAACAGTCCATTTTCGGTCCTCGCAGCCTTGCACCAGCAGGCAGGGGAGGGCGGCGCGCGAAATAGCAAACCGGCCGCTCGCGGATGCGGGCGGCCGGTTTTTCAGTCCGCAGTATCAGATGACGGCGCGGGTCAGAATGACAAGACCTGCCAGCGCCACCGCGCTGCCGGCCAGGCGATAACCGAGCTGGCCCTGCCGCTCGCTGATGCGGCCGACCAGCATGCCGAACGCGATGCCGGTGGCGTGCAGTAGCGCGGTCGCCAGCATGAAGCCCGCACCGTAGGTGGCGGCGCTCGCGGCAACCGGCGCTTCGACGCCATGGGCATAGCCATGGAAGACGGCGAACAGCGCAACCAGCCCGATCGCCACCGCGACCGGCGGCTTCAGGGCAAGCGCGACGATGACGCCGAGCACGACCACGGACGCTGCGATGCCGGGTTCTACCAAGTAGAGCGACACGCCGGAGACACCGAGCAATCCGCCCGCGGCCATGACGGCCAGGAAGGTTGCGGGAACCAGCCACAGCGCAGGGCCGCCGATCTGGTAGGCGAGGATGCCGACCGTCACCATTGCCAGGATATGATCAAGGCCCCCGACTGGGTGCAGGAAGCCGTGGATCAGCCCGCTCTGATCGCCGTGGCCGGGGTGGGCGAAGGCCACCGCCGGAGCGAGGGCGGTGATGGCGAGTGTCAATCCCGACAGAAGTTTGCGCATCGTCGTTTCCTTGCAATCGTGAGTAAGATGTTTCAGTGCAAAACTGAATATCAAAGGAGAACGGCGCCTACAAGGGCACCGCACCGGCCGAAATCGAAGGTTGCTGCCGCCGGCCCTAGACGGCGCGGCGGCGCTTCCTGCCGGACTGCCGGTGGGGATCGCTGTGGCTCGAGCCGTCCGCATGGGTATGCGGCTTGATCATGACGTCGGTCGGCACCAGCACGATGCGGCCATGGCGCACGCCGCGCTCGGCGATCACGTGCTCGGCGAAGTGCTGCACCTGGTCCGCCTTGCCGCGCAGGATCGTCACTTCCATGCAATTGTCATGGTCGAGATGCGCATGCATGGACGCCAGCGACAGCTCATGATGGTCGTGGAAGGTATCCGCCAGCCGTTTCGCCAGCTGGCGAGCATTATGGTCGTAGACGTAGACCAGCGCCGCCACACAGTCGCGATGCTTGTCGATGCTCTCCGCGGCCTGCCGGATGCCGGCGCGCGCAAGGTCGCGGATCGCCTCCGAGCGGTTTTGATAGCCGCGGGCCTCGATGATGCGATCGAGCTCGGTCATGAGCTCGTCGTCGATGGTGATGGTCACGCGCTGCATGGCGATGCATCCTCGGCCAACTGCTGCTCAGGTGGCGGTTCGGACTTCGGATTCGGGACACCAGCGCATTTGTAGGCCGTAAACCCGGCCGGGCCAACGCATGGTCCCAAAAGCAAACCCGCCCGGACCGAAGTCCAGGCGGGTCGCTTTGACCGACGCGGGGGTGGATGGGGGCGCACGCGCCGATCGCAACTGTCAGTCCCGAAGGACAATCTCAGCGATGAGGAACCATCCTCAGTAGTTGCAGACCCAGGTGCGGCCCATGTAATTGCCGTACCGATTATTTCCCCTGTTGATTTGAGCCTGGCCGTAACGGCCGCTTGCTCATTGGTCGCGGCCGCCTGCGGGCAGGTTCAAACAGGGGTCCGGATTTCCGGGGGCCCGTTGAAAAGGTCGGAGACAACGGGAAAACTGACTTATCAGTTATCCCACTCCGTTGCGCCCCCATGCGTCCAGGCCGCAGTCCCATGAAGTCCCTGCAAATCCGCGTGCGATCTGCCAGGCCGGCCGACCTCGAGGAGCTCATGGAGCTCGAACAGCGAATCTTCGCGACCGACCGGCTGTCCCGCCCAAGCCTGCGCCGGCTGCTCTCGTCCGCGTCCGCCACGGTGATCGTAGCTGAGATCGGCGGCCGTCTCGCCGGGGCGGCCGTGGTGCTGTTCCGGACGCGTTCGACGGTGGCGCGGCTTTATTCAATCGGGGTCGCGCCGCAGATGAGCGGTCAGGGGGTCGCCCCTGCGCTGTTGGCGGCCGCCGAGCGCGCGGCCATGGCCCGCAAGTGCCGCTGCATGCGCCTCGAAGTGCACGTAACCAACGCGGCCGCCATCTCGCGCTACGGCAAAAGCGGTTACCGGCAGTTCGGACGCCGCGCCGCGTACTACGAGGACGGGGGTGACGCGCTGCAATTCGAGAAACCGCTCGGTGCGAGGCGGGGACGCGCGAGTTCCGAAGGTGACACGGATCGCGCCAGACGGCCGGCGGCGCGTTGTTGAAAACCTCCTGACTCCGGCGGGCGAATCGGTTCTCATGCGGTCGGCGGAACTCATGAGACGTGGCCTTTGTCGTTGTTTCAGGTTATCACTTGGGCGCTGGAGGGGTGCCGCATTGGGTATTCGCCTTCGGCCGTGACGGGTGACATGTCCTTACGCATGATCCGGCGGCCATCAGAGAAGATGATAGGTATGACGGCTGCGTCTGAGACCGACGCGGTTGCGGGTACCGCGTGTGTCCGCAAGGCCCGAGCGGGCCGCGACCGGCGCGGCGTCGTCATCCGGAAAGGACACCAATGACCGGCTGGGTCATTCTGGTCGACCAGCCCAAAGATCTTCCGAACGCCGAGACCCCGCACAAGGTCATCACGACGAGCGAATATCTCGCCCGTCCCCGGTTGTTCGACACGGCCCGGCCGAAGCTGGTCAATCTGGCGCGGTCTTATGCCTACCAGTCGAAAGGCTACTACGCGTCGCTGCTGGCCGAGGCACGCGGCCATCGCGTGGTTCCGACGGTCGAGACCATGCTCGAATTGCGCGAGCAGAAGCTCTACGAGCACGCCTTGCCGGAACTCGAGGACGAACTTAACCGCTGCGCCCGCCGTGCCGACTTCCAGCCCGAAGGCGAGCTGAAGCTCCTGGTCTGCTTCGGGATTTCGCGCGACGACCGGTTCGAATCCTTCGGCCGGCTTCTGTTCGATTGGTTCCGCTGTCCGGCGCTGGAAGTGATGGTCGATCCCGGGCAGTGGCTGTCGATCGAGCGCATCCGCCCCCGCAACATCACGCGGCTTGCCAACGGCGAGGCCGAATTCCTCCGGCAATCGCTGCACGAGCATACGCGCCGGGAGTGGCGCGATCCCAAGGCCCGTACCCAGGCCAAGTACGACCTGGCGGTGCTGTACGATCCCAACGAAAAAATGCCGCCGTCCTCGCCGGCGTCGATCAAGCACTTCGTGCGCATTGCCGAGAAGCTGTCGGTCGATATCGAGCCGATCACGCGGCGCCAGCTTGCCGAGCTGGCCGAATACGACGGCCTGTTCATCCGCGAGAACACGTCGATCGACAACCACACCTACCGCTTCGCGCGCCGCGCCTGGCAGGAAGGCATGCCGGTCATCGACGATCCGATCTCGATGATCCGCTGCACCAACAAGGTGTTCCTGATGGAGCTCCTGAGCCAGAACCAGGTCGCGACGCCGCCGACCGTCATCCTGGCCGAGGATAGCGATCTGACCAAGGCGAAGGACGAGCTCGGGCTGCCGCTGGTGGTGAAGATCCCGGACGGCTCGTTCTCACGCGGCGTCCACAAGGTGGATAACGCGGAGGCGTTCAGGCGCATCGCCGACGAGCTGTTCGAGGAGACCGATCTGGTCCTGGCGCAGAAATTCCTGCCGACCGAATTCGACTGGCGGGTTGGCGTGCTTGCCGGTGAGCCGTTGTTCATCTGCCAATACCGCATGGCGCGCGGTCATTGGCAGGTGGTGAAGTACCGGCCCGACGGTTCGTCCCATGAGGGCGGCTTCCGCACCTTCGAGCTCGACAAGGCGCCGGCCGAATTGATCGACATCGCGGTGCGCGCGGTGCGCCCGATCGGCGACGGTTTCTATGGCGTCGACGTCAAGGAAACCCCGACCGGCTTCGTGGTGATGGAAGTGAACGACAATCCCAACCTCGAACACGGCATCGAGGACCAGGTCGGCAAGGACGAAATCTGGATCCGGCTGCTCAAATGGTTCATCGAGCGGTTCGAGCAGTAGCTACTCAATCCGCCCTCACCCTGAGGAGCCTGCGAAAGCAGGCGCGTCGAAGGGCGGGGGGCCCCGGAGCAAGCGGCCATCCTTCGAGACGCGGGCTCCGCCCGCTCCTCAGGATGAAGTCGGTACCTGAGGCCAAGATGAAATCGAGATACTGGGCACTCGTTGCGACATTGACCGCCGTATCAACCACCGCGATCGCCGTATCCACCGCCGCCCAGCCGCTCGACAAAGTCTCCTTCGGCACCAACTGGGTCGCGCAGGGCGAGCACGGCGGCTTCTATCAGGCGCTCGCCGACGGCACCTATCGCAAGTTCGGGCTCGAGGTGACCATCGTGCAGGGCGGCCCGAACGTGAACAACCGCATCCTGCTGCCGCTCGGCAAGATCGATTTCTTCATGAGCGCCAACACACTGCAAAGCTTCGACGCGGTGGAGCAGAACGTGCCGGTGGTCCCGGTTGCGGCGATCTTCCAGAAGGAGCCGCAGGTATTCATCGCGCATCCGGGACAGGGCATCGAAAAGTTCGAGGACCTGAAGCAGCTCACCTTGTTCATCTCGCGCGAAGGCGTCGCCACCTATTTTCAGTGGCTCAAGGCCGACTACGGTTTCGACGAACGGCGGGTGAAGCCCTACACGTTCAATCCGCAGCCGTTCCTCGCCGACAAGCGGAGCGCCATGCAGGGTTACATCACGTCGGAGCCGTTCGCGATCGAGCAGCAGGCGGGCTTCAAGCCGCGCACGTTCCTACTGGCCGACCAGGGCTTCGACGCCTATTCGACGCTGATCGAGACGCGGCGCGACCTGATCGCCAAGCGGCCCGATCTGGTGCAGCGCTTCGTCGATGCCTCGATCGTGGGCTGGTACAACTATCTCTACCGCGACAACCGTGCCGCCAATGCGCTGATCCGCAAACACAACCCGGAAATGCCGGAGGCACTTTTGGCCTACGCCGTCACCGCCATGAAAACGCACGGCATCGTCAACTCCGGTGACGCGTCGACGCTCGGCATCGGCGCGATGACCGAGGCGCGCATGAAGAGCTTCTTCGACAAGATGGTGCGCGCCGGTGTCGTCAAGCCGGCGCTCGACTGGCGTCGCGCATTCACCACGCAATTCGTGAACAAGCGCGTCGGCATCGACCTGCGGCCGAAGAATTGAAAGCTGGTGTCCCTGAATCCGAAGTTCGCACAACCGTGCTGCAAGGGCTCATGCGAACTTCGGATTCGAAGGGACACCAGCACTTATGGCTTGCTAGTGTGGCTTTGGTTCAGAAGTTCGCTTCCAGCCCGGCCGCAAGGTATGGCGAACTTCTGAACCGCCACACTAGAGGAAACCACCCATGCGCATCGTCGACCTGAGCCGCGACCTCTATCACCGCACGCCAACTTATCCCGGCCAGCCGCCAATCATCCACGGCGTCTGGAAGACCCACGAGGAGGCCTTTGCGGAATCCGGCAACGTGCAGGGCAACAGCGTGATGTATTTCTCCATGCCCGACCACGGCGGCACGCATATCGACGCGCCGCGCCATTTCGGCAAGGCCGGCACGCCGATCGATGAGTATCCACTCGAGAACTGCATCGTGCCCGGCATCTGCATCGACCTGCGCCATATTGCGCCGAGAGCGGAAATTACGCCGGCGGATCTGGAAGCGGCGGTGAAGAAGGCCGGCGTACCAATTCCGAAGAAGGGCACCGTCCTGCTCTGCACCGGTCACCACGTCCGCACCTTTCCGACCGCGGCCTACTCGACCGACAACCCGGGCGTGACCGTGGCCGCCACCGAATGGCTGGCGCAGCAGGGGATTGTGCATTTCGGCATCGATTCGATGCGGCCGGGGCCGGAAGGCAGGGTGAACTCGCTCGTCCACAAGGCCTGCCTGGAGCTCGACATCACCCACATCGAGAGCCTCTGCAATCTTGAGGCGTTGATCGGCAAGGGCGAATTCCGCTTCATCGGCCTGCCGCTGAAATGGCGTGGCGGCACCGGTTCGCCGATCCGGGCGGTCGCCGTTTTCGAGGACTAGGCCCCGCGCGGAACGTGCCGGCGAGGCGAAATCGCAGACGCGCCACTCGCCCAATTCGATCGCCTGTGGATATCTCGCGGCGGCGAGGGCTAGCCGACCCTAGCGGCAACCCCTGCGCGCGGCTAAAGCGACAAATCTGTGCTCGATTTGCAACAGTCAGATTCTTTCGGTTCCGACAGTGCGGAATCGCCCAAAAATGCAGCAATTGCTGCCGGTTTCCACTTGCCGGTAATTCTCATCGTGATGTTAACTTTTTGCCACAAACGGCCGAGCGCGAAGCCGGGGGATAGCGAGCTTCGCAGTTTGAGCCGTTAGCGGCCCCGTTCGGGCGGCTTAACTTGGGGAAAGGGGTTGAACATGAACAAGTTCGTGATGTCGGTCGTTGCTGCGGCAACGATGTGCGGCAGCTCCGCGATCGCCGCCGATATGCCCGTCAAGGCGCGCCCGGCACCGGCAGCGCCGGTCAGCCCATGGGATTGGGCGTTCGGCGGCGCGTTGATGTCGGACTACAATTTCCGCGGCATCTCGCAGTCCAATCGCGGTCCCTCCGTCACCGCCTATTCGGAGACCCGCTACAACGTCAATCCGAACTTCCAGCTTTATCTCGCGACCCAATTCTGGGCCGTGACGCTGCCGACCAATCCAACCGCCGAGGTCGACATTTTCGGCGGCGTCCGCCTGACGATGGATCCCATCACCTTGGACATCGGCGGCATGTACTACTGGTATCCGCGGGAGAGGCAGCACAACGACTTTTTCTTCTTTGGCGATGGCTCGGCGCCGTTCCCGAGCTTTCCGAACGGCAATGCGACGCTCAAGCAAACCGATTTCTGGGAAGTCTATGGAAAGCTCGGCTGGGAGATCGCGAAGGACAGGTTCGCGGTCGGCGCCAACGTCTACTATTCGCCGGATTGGCTGAATACCGGTGCCGACGGCCTCTTTGCCTCGGTCACGGCCAAGTTGACGTTGCCGTCATTCCGGCTCGGCTGGGGCCTGATCGACGAGGTCGGCTGGTACATCTCGGGCGAGGCTGGCTACTACTGGCTCGGCACCGCGGACGCGTATCCCAGCGTCTTCTTGGTTGCGACCGACCTTCCCAACTATGCGACGTGGAACATCGGCCTCGCCTTCACCTGGAAGGTTGCGACTCTCGATCTGCGTTACTACGACACCGATCTGTCAAAGGCAGAGTGTAACCTTCTGACCGGCGATCCGAACGCGATCCTTGTTCAACGGCGTCGGCCAGTCGAAGTGGTGCTCGGCCACGTTCATCGCGGCTCTGAAATTCGATCTGGTCGCGTCGCAGCACCTGAAGTAATCGTCTACTCTTGACGGCGGCGTCTCGGGAACGAGCCGCCGCCCTTTTTATTGCCTGGCAGCGAGTGGGGAGTGGCCTGGCATAGCGGTTGCAGTCGGGCCATGCGCAAGGAGATCACCACCGCCTATGTCATCGCCGGTGCCGCCGGCGGCGCAGTCGCCATTGCCCTGATGCAGGTGCTGTCCGAGCACGCGGCTTCCCGCTGATGTGGTTCCGTTTGCGACCTCGATCGTCCTGGTGATGGGCACGCCCGACGCCGAGCCGGCCAGCCGCGGGCGCTGGTGGGCGGCCATCTGATCTCGACCGCGGTCGGGCTGCTGACGCTGAGCATCACCGGCCCGTCACCGTGGGCGGCCGCTCTTGCGGTCGGTCTGGCGATGGCGGTCATGCACGCCACCCGCACCTTTCATCCGCCGGCCGGGATCGATCCCTGATCGTGGTGGCGCAGGACATGCCGTGGAGCTTTCTGTCGCGCCGGTGGCGTCGGCGCGCTGCTGCTCGCGGCCTTCGCATGGCTTTGGCACAACCTCGTGCGCCGCGAGGCCTGGCCGGCACGGTGGTGGTAGCAGGGGCTACCTAACCCGCGGCCGTCGCCAACGTTTGCTCGCGCACTCGGTGGCCATCGGGATCGCGGACGAGAACCAGATGGCGATCATGAAAGCCGATCAGGGCGGCGCGGTGCCCGATCGAGACCAGGGTCGTGGCGCCGAGCCGGGTCTTGAGCAGCTTGTACAGCGTCGCTTCGGCGGCCTCGTCAAGCGACGCAGTCGACTCGTCGAGGAAGAGGAAGTCCGGCTTTTGCAGAAGCGCGCGCGCGATGCCTAGCCGCTGCTGTTCGCCCGGGGATAAGACCCGGTTCCAGTGCGCTTCCTGATCCAGGCGTTCGACCAGCTCCGGCAATCCGACCGCGGCAACGGCCTCCGCGAGCTGCGCGGAATCGAAGGTCCCGGGCGCGTCCGGGTAGCTCACCGCCGCCGCCAGCGTCGATACCGGGAAATACGGCTGCTGCGGCATCACCATGACGCGCGCGCCCGCCGGCACCCGGATGGCGCCACTGCCGAACGGCCAGATACCCGCAATCGCGCGGAACAGCGTCGACTTCCCGGCGCCGGAGGGGCCGGTGACCAGCACGCTGTCGCCGCCGGGTTTGATCTCGATGTCCTCGGCCACGACCAGCGGCTTGCCGTTCGGCAGCCGCACCAAGAGATCGGCGATCGCGACAGACTTGCCGTCGTCGCGCGCCAGGACCTCGATCGCGGGCTTGGCTGCCGGCGGTTGCTTTCGCCTGTGCGATGGCGGCGTCAAAGCCGTCCAGCCGGGCGATGACCGCGCGCCATTCCGCCAGCTCGCGATAGACGTCGATAAAGATCGAGAGCGCCTCCCGCACGCTGTTGAAAGCGCTGGCCGTCTGCATCAGTCCGCCGAGCTGGACCTTGCCGGCGAAATAGGCGGGGCTCACCACGATGAACGGGAATACCGTTGAAGCCTGCGCGTAGCTCGCCGTCAGCAAGGTCAGCCGCTTGAGCCGCGACATGATCGCGCGCCAATTGTCGATGACGAAGGAGAACCGGTGCTGCAATCGTTCGTCCTCCGCGGCCTCGCCCTTGAGCAACGCGATCTGCTCGGAGTTCTCGCGCACGCGCACGAGATTGAACCGGAAGTCGGCTTCGTAGCGCTGCTGCAGGAAATTGAGATTGATGAGCGGCTTTCCGATCCAGTGGGTCACGGCGGTGCCGACGAAGGCATAGAGCAACGCAGCCCAGACCAGATAGCCCGGGATCGAAACCTCATAGCCGAACAATTGCAGCGGCGCATCGGCCGAAAGCCCCCACAGAATGACGACAAAGGAAACGAACGATACCGAGGCGCCCAGCACCCGAATGCCGATCAGGATCGCCTTCTCGGCGAACAGCTTGATGTCTTCGGCGATGCGTTGGTCCGGGTTGTCGGCGGCATCGCCGAGAAGCTGCATCCGGTAGTGGTTGGAACCGGCCAGCCAATGGTCGAGGTAGCGGCGCGTCATCCATGTGCGCCAGCGGATCAGCAGCCATTGTTGCAGATAGAGCTGGTAGACCGCCAGCACGACATAGGTTCCCGCCAGCAGCGAGAAGATCATCAACTGATGGACGAAGGCATCCCAGGCGCGGTCCTGCAAGGCATTGTAAAAGGTGTTCTGCCACTGGTTGATCATGACGTTGATGCCGACCAGCGACAGCTCAATCAGGACCACGCTGGCGAGCAGCGTGCGGCCCGCCACGCGGTCCTCGGAAAAGAAGTAGGGATGGGCAAGCCGCCAGATGACGGCGAAGGTCGCGAGAAGGCGTGACACGAAGGTCTCCTGTCCTGGCAGGCCGGTTGGAAACCCCCGGCTTGATCTGGCGCTGGGCACCGGCCGTTATTTGGGTCTCGGATGCGAGATATTGAAGTTCCCCGGCGGCCGGGCCGCCTGGATCGTGGGCGTGGTCCCCACCGTCGCAGCAATTTACGGGCAATTTCGGCTGCTGGCGGCGGGGTTAGCCCATTTGCGCGGGTGAGACGAAAGGAGCCTTGTGAAAGTCCGCGGCTTCTGGCCAAACTAGGGCCGATCACCGCTGGAATATCGTATCCCTGCCGGCGGTTCTTAGAGGTACTGCGGCCAGGCGAAAGGCCGTCGATCAAGTTTCGTCACCAACAATCACCCGCCCAGGGAGGGCGTTGCCCATGTCAACTCGATCACACTCGTCAAAATCCACGCGCCGGAAGTTCATCCTGGCAGCCGGCGCCACCGGCGCCGCCGCCGTCGCGATGCCGCAGGTCTCGCGCGCGCAAACCACCACCTGGAAATATCAGTCGACCTGGCCGACCAAGGACATCTTCCACGAGTTTGCCGTGGACTATGCCAAGAAGGTCAATGACATGACCGGCGGCCGCCTGCGCCTCGACGTGCTCGCCGCCGGCGCCGTCGTGCCGGCGTTCCAGTTGCAGGACGCGGTGCATTCCGGCGTGCTCGATGCCGGCCACGGCGTCTGCGCCTACTGGTACGGCAAGCACAAGGCGTTCTCGCTGTTCGGCACGCCTCCGTCATGGGGCTGGGATGCCCATGGGCATGCTCGGCTGGTTCTATGCCGGCGGCGGGGAAGCCCTGTACAACGAACTCGTCAACGACGTCCTCAAGCTCAACCTCGTCGGGTTCCTCTATTACCCGATGCCGACCCAGCCGCTCGGCTGGTTCAAGAACGCCGGTGAACACGGCCGAGCGATTTCAAGGGCATGAAGTACCGCACCGTCGGTCTATCGGCCGACCTGTTCAAGGAGATGGGAGCATCGGTCACCATTCTTGCCGGCGGCGAGATCGTGCCGGCGCTCGACCGCGGGCTGATCGATGCAGCCGAGTTCAACAACCCATCCTCGGATCTCCTGCTCGGCTTCCCGGACGTCGCCAAGGTCTTCATGCTGCAAAGCCACCACCAGCAAGCAGAGAGCTTCGAGGTCATCTTCAACAAGAAAAGGTTCGACTCGCTGCCGGCCAGAGCTAAAGGCGATCCTAAGGAACGCGGCCTTCGCTGCCACGGCGCATCAGTTGAACATAGCCTACGACCGCTATTCGAAGGATTTCGAGACAATCAGGAAGCGCGGCGTACAGGTGCTCAAGACGCCGGATGTGGTGCTCGACGCCCAGATTGCGGCTTGGGACAAGGTGATCGAAGGACAGGAGAAGGACCCGAAGACCGGGCCTTTCTTCAAGAAGGTTGTCGAATTCTCAGAAGGCGTGGGTGGACCGCACGGTCGCATACCTGAACGGTCAACAACACCGCACTCGGCTGCGCTCAGACAAGGCCTACAGGCACTACTTCGGTCAGCGCATTTGAATGCGACGGACTCGCCGCGGACGACCTCGGCGCGGCGTCCGTTTTCGTTCGGGTTTAGGGAGGGGGCCCGAAACCAATGCACGCGTTTTCCAGTTTCGTCGATAGCATCATCGATCCTCTCTTCGATCTGATCGGGGGCGCTCGGCAGCTTCCGCTCTACCTGTACCTCATCCCCATTCCAGTTCTGTTATGGCAGACCTGGGTCGAGGTCCGGGCGGTGGTAGGCCGGACCTCGGATGATTCCGCGCTCGAGCAGGCCCTCCACGTCGTCGACGGGTGGAGCGCGGCGGTCGGCAAAACCTATGCCTGGTGCATCGTCATCCTGACGTTCACCACCAGCTACGAAGTTTTCTCGCGCTACCTGTTCCTGGCGCCGACGGAGTGGGCCTTCGACGCCAGCTACATGCTCTACGGCACGCTGTTCATGATGGCCGGCGCTTACGCGCTGTCGCGCAACGCGCATGTCCGCGGCGACTTCCTCTACCGTGCCTGGCCGCCGCGTCGGCAGGCAGGCCTGGACCTCGTGCTCTATATCCTCTTTTTCTTTCCAGGCATGCTCGCCTTCGTCTACGCCGGCTACGGGTTCGCCGAGCTGTCGCGCATGATGAACGAGCATTCCGCCGCCAGCCCGAACGGGCCGATCGTCTGGCCGTTCAAATGGCTCATTGTCGTCGTCGGCGTCCTGATGGTGATCCAGGGCATCGTCGAGGTCTTGCGCTGCGCGATCTGCCTGCGTGAGGGCGAATGGCCGCAACGGCTGCATGACGTCGAGGAACTCGAGAAGGTCATCCTTGAAGACGCCGAGAAGAAAAAGCAGGCCGAACTGACGCAGGCGGATGCGATCGGTGCGCAGAAGGGGGCCATCTGATGCTCGGGCTGAGCAATCCCGAGCTCGGCGTGCTGATGCTGGCGCTGTTCGTCGTCTTCATCATGTTCGGGTTTCCCATCGCCTTCACGCTGATGGCGCTCGGCGTGTTCTTCGGCTACTTCGCGATGGGCGATTTCGTGTTCCCGCTGCTGGTGCAGCGCTCGTATTCGGTGATGACGAGCGACGTGCTGATCTCGATCCCGTTGTTCGTCTTCATGGGCTACATCATCGAGCGTGCGAACATCCTCGATCGCTTGTTTCGCTCACTCCAGCTTGCGGCCGGACCGATTCCGGGCTCTCTGGCGCTGGCCACGCTCGCGACCTGCGCGATCTTCGCGACCGCGACCGGCATCGTCGGCGCCGTGGTCACGCTGATGGGGCTGTTGGCGTTTCCGGCGATGCTGCGCGCGGGCTACGACGTCAAGATCGCGTCCGGCGTCGTCTGCGCCGGCGGCTGTCTTGGCATCCTCATCCCGCCGAGCGTCATGCTCATCCTTTATGGGGCGACCGCCGGCGTTTCGGTGGTGAAGCTCTACGCCGGCGCGTTCTTTCCCGGAATCATGCTGGCCGGGCTGTACATGCTCTATACGGTGCTGATGACGCTGCTCAATCCGAAGCTGGCGCCACGGCTGCCGCCGGAAGAGCGTAACGTGCCGATCGGCACGGTCATTTGGGCATTGATCACGTCATTCCGCCGCTCGCCGGGCTGATCGCTGCCGCGCTCGGCTCGATCATCTTCGGGCTCGCCACGCCGTCGGAAGCGGCCGCCATGGGCTCGCTTGGCGCGCTGCTGCTGGCGGTCGGCTACGGGGCGGACTATTCACGCCGATGGGCGCTGCTGCTGATTCAAGCCTATGGACTTCTGGCGGGCGCGTTCCTCGTCTACCTCATCGTTTGCGGCATGAGCGATCTGGCGGTGGATCGACGCATCGTTACCGCTGCGTTGTTCACCACTCTGTTCGTCGGAATTGCGCTGATTCCGGGGACCAAGTTCAGGTTCAACCAGCTCAAGGAATCGGTGTTCCTGACCGCGCGGACAACGGCGATGGTCTGCTGGCTGTTCATCGGCTCGTTCACGTTCTCGGCGGTATTCGCCTATCTGGGCGGTCACGAGCCGATCGAGAAATTCGTGCTGGCAATGAACCTGTCGCCGACCGGCTTCATGATCCTGGCGCAGGTCATCATCTTCATTCTGGGATGGCCGCTGGAATGGACGGAGATCATCGTCATCTTCATGCCGATCTTCCTGCCGCTGCTGAAAACCTTCGACGTCGATCCGCTGTTCTTCGGCCTGCTCGTCGCACTCAATATCCAGACCTCGTTCCTGTCGCCGCCGGTGGCTATGGCGCCGTTCTATTTGAAGGGCGTGGCGCCGGCATGGGTGAACATCAACGACATCTTCCGCGGCGTCATGCCGTACATGTTGATCGTGATCGTCTGTATGATCATGCTGTACACATTCCCGCAGATCGGCCTGTGGCTGCCGAGCGTGGTCTACAAGTAGAACAGGCGGTCTTGTCGACTAACCGAAGTAGGTGATGGCGCCGGAGAGCGCCATGGTGCATCCGAGCGCGACTGCGGCGGTGAAGGCGACGCCGACATAGGGTTCGAATTCCGTGCCGGCCAGCCGGTAAGGGCTGCCGCCGCGCGGCATCAGCGCCACGAACACCGCGGCGGTCACCACGAGTACGACCACACCGGCCAGCATCAAAAGCATTGTTCCCTCCCGCACCGGGCAATCGGAGCGACCGACCCTACCACTGCAGGCACCAAAAGATCGAGGCCGCCGGCGCCGGCGGCCCCGCATTTCAAGCTTGTCCGCTCCGGAGAACTAGGCCGCGCTGGGCGGCGTCCCCAGCGTCTCCTTGAAGAAGGCGAGCGTCCGGCCCCAGGCAAGGTCGGCGGCGGCCTTGTCGTAACGCGGGCCCGCGGTGTCGTCGTTGAAGGCGTGGTTGGCTCCCTCATACATGTAGATCGTGTACTTCTTGTTGTTCGCCTTCAACGCTTCTTCCCAAGCGGGGATGCCGGCGTTGAGTTTGACGTCGAGGCCGGCGTAGTGCAGCAGGAGCGGCCCCTTGATGTCCTTGACCCTGGATTTGTCCGCCGGAATTGGCCCGTAATACGCCACCGCAGCATCGAGATCGGGGCTGTTCATGGCCATCAGGTCGACCATGCCGCCGCCAAAGCAGAAGCCGACGGCGCCGACCTTGCCGGTCAATTCCGCATGGGCTTTCAGGAAGGAGACGGTCGCCACGCCGATCGTCGGGTCGTTGCGGTCGATCTTGGAGAACAGCTTGAGTTGCTCCTCTTCGTTGGCCGGCGTACCGCCCAGCGGAGACAGCAGATCCGGCGCCAGCGCAAGGAACCCTTCCGCAGCGAACCGCCGCGCCACATCCTCGATATGCGGATTGACGCCGCGATTTTGATGAATCACGACGATCGCCGGCCGCTTACCCCTCGACTTCGGGCGCGACAGATACCCGGTCACTTTTCCCTTGGGGGTGTCGTAGGTGATTTTTTCATTGGCGAGCCTCGCATCGTTCGGGTCGATGGTTGCCGCCTTGGCATAATCGCATTGCAGGAGCGGTATCAGCGCCGCAGCGGCCGCGGTGGTCCCGACGATCTCCGCCGCCTGATCGATGAACTCGCGCCGGCTCATGTAACCGTGGGTCAAGCCATCGTAAAGGTCGATAATTTTCTGGTCCATACTACCTCCCTGGTCTTGGGGTTTTACGATCGTCCGCTTCGAGCCGGCTTACTGCCGGCTTCGCCAAACGGCCGGTTGATCGCCGACGGCAGCAACTGCTGATCATCGGCACGCATATGATCGCAGCTCAGTACGCGATCATGTCGGTTTTTGTCAGCGAGACTCTTTGGCCGATGCCGCCGACACCATTTGCAAGCAGCCAGGCCGTGGCAAGCTCATAAAACGGGTCCTCCGACGCCATGCCGTCGACCGGTACGATGACGTTCATTCCCCGCAGCGCCGCAGCGCTTCCGGTATAAAGAACTGCGCCGTGGGCGGCGGTGCCGGTCACGATCACGCTGCGAATGCCTCGGTCCGCCAGTATTTTTTCCAGGTCCGTTCCGGCGAATTTGTCGACGCTTGAGCGCACCGATGGCTCTCCTGCAATTGGAGCGACGTCCGGCAGGATATCGGCTGTCGTTGCCTTGCCCGCGAGACTGTAGACCACCATGACGCCCTTGGCGCGCGCGTCGGTCAGCAGCTTCTTCATTGCCGGCATGGTTGCGATACAGCGAGGCCGACTTGTGCAAATCGGGTTTTGGAAATCGAGCAACAGCAGCGCGGTGGTCTTGGGCTCGACGGTGACCTTCTTCAACTGCGGCGCCGGCGGAATCTTCACGCTCGACCACTCATCGACAATATTGGCTGCCCGTGCGCCAATAAGCGCTGCGGTCATCAGTCCGCAAGCCGTTACGATGACGCCCAACGAAAACTTAGCCCTTGTCATGATCTTCTCCGAGTTCCGGTCCATCACGCTGACCCTAGGCGGGGAGGTCGATTTCGAGGTACCGAGCTATGGTATCAGACGCCGCGGCGATTTCCTTCGAACTATGTTTAGGATCAACATCGCTGAAGTCGATATATTCCCCGCAAGAATGGGTCAAAACAACGGAAGCCCGCCAGCCGTCGTAGGGGGGACCGGGCCGCCGAATAAGGTGTGACGCCGGCCGGTTGCGACACTGAACGCGTTCAGAATCAATCGCTTCGATCAAACGATATGCCAACGATCTCCCGCCGCGATTTTGTTAATGGAACCGCTCTGACGATCGCCGCCGGGCTCACGCCGGCCGCGCAAATTGCCGCCCAGCCCGGCCGCTATCCGCCCCTGCTGCGCGGACTGCGCGGGCAGCACCCGGGCTCGTTCGAGGCCGCGCATGCCTTCGTGCGCGACCGTGCGGCATTTTCGGTCGGGAATTTGCCGGCCGAGGAGCAGTACGATCTCGTCGTGGTCGGCGGCGGGATCAGCGGGCTCGCCGCCGCCTGGTTCTATCGCCGCGCGCGGGGAGCGCAGGCGCGCATCCTCATTCTCGACAATCACGACGATTTCGGCGGCCATGCCAAACGCAACGAGTTCATGCTCGATGGCCGGCTTGTCATCGGCTATGGCGGTAGCCAGTCGATCGACTCCCCGAATTCATGGTGGAGCGATGCCGGCAAGGGATTGCTGCGCGAACTCGGCGTGGACGTGCGGCGCTTCGAGGCCGCGTTCGAGCGCAATCTCTATTCATCGCTCGGCTTGTCGCGCGGGATATTTTTTGCACGCGAAGCCTTCGGGCGCGACCTGCTGGTGACCGGCGACTCGCTGATCATGCCGGGCAACGAGGTGAGCCGGCGGCTCGCCAACGCCAAGCCGCTCACCGAGTTCGTTTCGGGATTCCCGATCTCGGAGGCGAGCAAGGCGCAACTCATCGGCCTCTATTCCGGCATGCGCGATCCGCTGGCGGGCCGGACGGTCGACGAGAAGCTGAAGGTGCTCAAGACCACGAGCTATCGCGACTATCTGATCAAGATCTGCGGCTGCAACGAAGAAGTCGCCAACTGTTTCCAGGGCCGCACCTACGGTTTCTTCGGCCTGGGATGCGATGCGGTGCCGGCTGCCGATGTCCGCGATCACGGCTATCCGGGCTTCCGCGGCCTCAATCTGCCCGCCGCCGGCGGATCGGATCGCAGCGAGCCCTACATCTACCATTTTCCCGACGGCAACGCGTCGCTGGCGCGGCTGATGGTGCGCGGCCTGGTCCCGGGCGTCGCTCCAGGCAACACCATGGACGACGTCGTGCTGGCGCCGTTCGACTACGCCGGGCTCGACAGTGCGGCGTCCAATGTTCGCATCCGGCTCGATTCCACCTGCATCGACGTGCGCAATGCCGACGGGGAGGTGCTCGTCGGCTATATTCGCGACGGCAAGGTCCATCGCGTCGCCGCGCGGCACGCCGTGCTTGCGTGCTTCCACATGATGATTCCCCATCTCATGCCGGAGCTGCCGGCGGCGCAGCGCGACGCGCTCGCGCAGAACGTCAAGACGCCGATCGTCTACACCAATGTGCTGGTGCGGAACTGGCGGCCGTGGGTTGAACTGAAGATCAGCGAGATATCCGCGCCGATGTCGTTCCACAACCGTGTTGCGCTCGATTTCCCGGTCAGCCTCGGCGGCTATCGGCATCCGCGCGATCCTGGAGAGCCGATGTGCCTGCATCTGGTGCATGTGGCGGGCGCGCCGAACCAGGGGCTGACGGCGCGCCAGCAATTCAAGATCGGGCAGGCGCGGCTGCTTGAAATGCCGTTCTCGGAATTCGAGGCGAGAATTCGCGACGATCTCGACCGCATGCTCGGCCCCGGCGGATTTTCGAGCGGCCGTGACATCGCCGCAATCACCGTCAACCGTTGGCCGCATGGATACGGCTATGTGGAGAACTCGCTGTACGACGGCGACGACTATGAGAAAACCGTGGAGCGTGCGCGCCAGACGGTGGGTCGCGTGGCGATCGCCAACTCCGACGCCGGCGGCGACGCCTATGCCCATCTGGCGATCGATCAGGCCGCCCGCGCGGTGCGCGAGCTGACGGGCTGACAGACTTGCTCAGCAGCGACAGATGAGGCGTTCAGCGGTGATGTTCAGCCCGAGGGTGAGCTCGGTCCGAGTTTTCATCAATGCGATATTTAAGCGTTTTATCGCAGGTCATTCGTTCGAAAGTCCCCGCCTCGGAAGTAATGGTCCACTGCTCCTGCGCCGTGAATGTCGTGGTTTACGGATTGTTGGCATGATGCATCAATCGCGGGCAGGCGAATATTACCGCGTGAGCATTCTGTTCCGATACGGCGCCATGTATTCCGATGCGATCGATCGCCGCGAGTACTGGCGGTTCATTCATCGCCGGCTTTTTGCATGCAAGTCCGCTTCATATCTTCGGCAATATGCTTTGCCTGATAATCTGGGGCAGTCTGCTCGAAAAGCGGGTAGGGATCGCTCTATTTCACGTGCATCTATGCTGGCCGGCCTGATCGTCGGCGCGATCGTCAGTCATATCAGCCATGGCGGGACTCCATACCTCTCGGTTGGCGCTTCGGGCGCGATCTCGGCCTTGTCCTCGGCGCCTTGCTGTCGTTGCGGTTGCTCGGGCGGAATTGGCCTGCAGTGGAGCTTTTTCGTCATCAACATCGGCTTGAATATTGCGTTGGCCGCTCGGTGTCACGAGAATCGACTGGGGCGCGCATCTCGGCGGTTTCGCCGCCGGCATGATCGCGTGTGCGTGTCCTCGACATGCTTGGAGCGGCTATTTGCGCGGCTATTACGTTGCAAGTTCCCGGAATTCATCAAAATGAACGGCTTCATCGTGTTCGTCATCGTTGCGGCGTATTGTTGGAACAACCCGGTGTCGGCGCTATCTCTGCAGAACATATGGATGTTTGCTGCTTGTAGCCGTGGTGGTGGATTCGCCGCTATCAAAGTGACCGATCTCATCCTGTCGATGAAGAAGGGCCTCGCTATTGTGGTCGTTGCGCTTGCCGTGGCGAACCCCGCTCTGGTCTTGCTGTGGAGCGGCGACATGGCCCAGGCACTGGCATCGGTCTGCACCAATCGCCTCAGCGCGGCGAACACGACCGCAGTCGCGGTTTGCATGAATATTGACGGCTCGATCGCGCTTGCAGCTTTGGGCGTGTTCGCGTTCACGATGCTACTCTATTGGCCTCAATTTTCTCGCGGTATCTCGGATGTCGGTTCATTGGCGCCGGGCTGCGCGGAGAGCGCACTCGCCATCAAAGACTCTGATCAGTGGGGCCGCGCGGCCGACAGCAAAAAAGCAATCGTAAAAGGTGAGGACAGTCAGGATGCTGATGTCAGGGATGTTGAGTCGGCGGCAGCAGGTCGATGCTGGCCGCGGCAGCGATTTTGCTTTCAGCGACCGCGCGCGGCGAGCGCGCAAGACTTTCCGTACGATCAGGAGATGCTGCTCGAGGCGAAACCGCTGCCGGGATCGCGGCGCGTGCCGATGATGGAAGTTCACCCCGACGGCAACGCCACCGTCGATTTGTGGTGCCACAGCGCGGTCGCGGAAATCGCCGTGACCGGCGATGAGATCAAGTTCAACTTCGTTTCGGCGAAGCCGGAAAACTGCACGCCGGAACGGATCGAACTCGACCAGGCAATGGCCAAGGCGCTGCTGGAGGTCACGAACTGGCGCCGGGACAAGGACATCGTGGAGTTCATCGGCCCCACCACCTTCCGCTTCCGCATTGTCAACGCATTGACGGCGGATCGCTTGGCGGCGGTTTCATCGCTACTGCCGCCATTGGTCCTTGTCGGAATCCCACAGCACGCCTTTCAGCGCGGCCGCAACCGCCGCCGGCAGGCCGTCGCTGCCTTCCGGGTCGATCGCCTGTCCTTCGCCGCCGTCATCGGGCTGCGCGACCGAGAACGTCAGGCGAGGAGCGGGGCGTTCGTCGACGATGCGTGCCGTAATGCTCTCGATCCACAGGATCGACTGCTGGTTGGAGGAGAGCGACTCCGGCGCAATCACGGTCGAGACGGTCACAAGTTGAGTGAGCTTGAGCCCGGCGACGGTCTCGTCCGGCCGCTTCAGCTCGACGGATAGCTCGCCCATCACGGGGTCCCAGGATGTCGAATTCAGCGTCGCCGCCATCGCCTTGGCCATGGCCGCGCCGACCGCGGCGGCAAGCTTGTCGCGGTCGAGCTTGCCGGCGGCATCGCGCCAGCCTGCGGACGGGAAGCGGACGGCGCGCTGCATGTCCGGCGTGTTGGGAGAAAATCCGACCTCCGTCACCGCCGGCACGCTCTTCAGTTTTTCGAGAACGGCACCGATGCGCTCGGCGTCGACGTCGATCTGCACGGTGTAGTTGCCCGATCGCAAGACCCGGCATGACGGGATGAGACCGTTGAAGACCACGCGCACGTTCTGGTCGCGCAGCGCTTCGAGCAGGCCGGTCAGTCCGTTGCGTCCGATCCGCACGTGCAGCGCCTGCGGCCAGGAAGCGGTAAAGTCGGCGGGCGAGGGCTGGATCGACGGCTCCGCGAGGAATTGATCGGTGATCTCCTCCTCCGACATCTCGTTGTTGTCGGTCGACCGGATCTTTTCCGTATTGGTTCCGCTGCTGATCGTGCCCTCGAAGGTGAAATTGCCGCCCGCGACGCGGCGGGCGAGATTGACCGAGACCGCCTGCTTGCCTTCCTGGCTCTGCGCGGTGCCCACAAGCCGGTTGCCCTCGACTTTCAACGGCACGACAAAGCGGTCCAGCCGATTGGATGTCGACGAAATCAGGTGGCAAACATCGAGTTCGGCGGAGACCAGCGTGACACCCTGGCGATTTTCCTTGAGGATGGCCTCGGAGCCGAGTTCGCTGAAGATGCTCGCCGACAAATCGAAGTAGCGGACTTGTGGCCCGGCTGGGGCCTTCCCTTTCTGGCCCTTCGGTTCTGCCAGGGCTGATGAAACCGCGAGCGCGAGTGCGAGCGCAGCGACGACGGCGGCGAATTGTTTTTTCATTGTGTCCTCCCTCGTCGTTCGATGATAACGCCGCCGTCTCCGTCTTGTCGATGACATCGCGGAGGTTGCGAAAGCCTGACGTGAAAAACAAAACGGGCCGCTCGCGGCGGCCCGTTTCGGTATTTAGGTGCGAGTGCTGGAAACTTAGAAGCCCATCCCGCCCATGCCGCCGCCGCCCGGCATCGCCGGAGCCGCGGCGTCCTTCTTGGGCATCTCCGCGACCATGGCTTCCGTGGTCACCAGCAGGCCCGCGACCGACGCCGCGTCCTGCAGCGCCGCGCGCACGACCTTGGCCGGATCGACGATGCCCTTGGCGATCATGTCGACATACTCCTCGGTCTGTGCGTCGAAGCCGAAGGTCTCCGACTTGTTCTCGCTGATCTTGCCGACCACGATCGAGCCCTCGACGCCGGAGTTGTCCGCGATCTGGCGGATCGGGGCTTCGAGCGCCTTCAGCACGATGTTGATGCCGGCCTGGACGTCCGGATTGTCGTGGGTGATCCTGCCGACCGCTTTCTTGGCGCGCAGCAGCGCGACGCCGCCGCCCGGCACGATGCCCTCTTCGACAGCCGCGCGAGTCGCGTTGAGCGCGTCCTCGACCCGGTCCTTCTTCTCCTTCACCTCGACTTCGGTCGCGCCGCCGACGCGGATCACCGCGACGCCGCCCGCGAGCTTGGCGAGACGCTCCTGCAGCTTCTCCTTGTCGTAGTCGGAGGTGGTCTCCTCGATCTGCGCCTTGATCTGGCCGACCCGGGCCTCGATCTCCTTCTTCTTGCCGGCGCCGTCCACGATCGTGGTCTTCTCCTTCTCGATGATGACCTTCTTGGCGCGCCCGAGCATGTTGAGCGTGACGTTCTCAAGCTTGATGCCGAGGTCTTCCGAGATGAGCTGGCCGTTGGTCAAGATCGCGATGTCCTCGAGCATGGCCTTGCGGCGGTCGCCGAAGCCGGGCGCCTTCACGGCGGCGACCTTGAGCCCGCCGCGCAGCTTGTTGACGACCAGCGTCGCCAGCGCCTCGCCTTCGATGTCCTCGGCGATGATGACCAGCGGCTTGCCGCTCTGCACCACCGCCTCCAGCACCGGCAGCATCGACTGCAGGCCCGTGAGCTTCTTCTCGTGCAGCAGGATGTAGGCGTCCTCGAGCTCCGCCACCATCTTCTCGGCATTGGTGATGAAGTAGGGCGAGAGGTAGCCGCGGTCGAACTGCATGCCCTCGACGATCTCGACTTCGGTGTCGAGCGCCTTGGCCTCCTCGACCGTGATCACGCCCTCGTTGCCGACCTTCTGCATCGCCTCGGCGATCATCTTGCCGATCCTGTGGTCGCCGTTCGACGAGATGGTGCCGACCTGCGCGACCTCGGCCGAGGATCCGACCTTCTTGGCGCGCTTCTCGATGTCCTTCACGACCGCGTCGACCGCGATGTCGATGCCGCGCTTGAGATCCATCGGGTTCATGCCGGCGGCCACGGCCTTGGCGCCTTCGCGCACGATCGCCTGCGCCAGCACGGTGGCGGTGGTGGTGCCGTCGCCGGCCTGGTCGTGGGTCTTCTGGGCGACCTCACGCACCATCTGCGCGCCCATGTTCTCGAACTTGTCGTCGAGCTCGATTTCCTTGGCGACGGTCACGCCGTCCTTGGTGATGCGCGGCGCGCCGAAGGATTTTTCAATCACGACGTTGCGGCCCTTGGGGCCGAGCGTCACCTTCACCGCATTGGCGAGGGTGTCGACGCCGCGCAGCATCCGGTCGCGGGCGTCGGTGGAGAATTTCACGTCTTTCGCAGCCATTGAATTTTGCTCCGTTGCATTCAGCGTCCTCGTCCTGAGGAGCGCGCGAAGCGCCGTCTCGAAGGATGAGACCGGGATCTTCGGGAGCCTCGGCCTTCGAGACGCGGCCTGCGGCCGCTCCTCAGGATGAGGGGTTGCGTCAGGCGATCACGCCCATGATGTCGGACTCCTTCATGATCAGGAGTTCCTCGCCGTCGATCTTGACCTCGGTGCCCGACCACTTGCCGAACAGCACCTTGTCGCCGGACTTCAGGTCGATGGGGATGAGCTTGCCGCGCCTCGTCGCGGCCGCCCGGACCGACGGCGATGATCTCGCCCTGCGACGGCTTCTCCTTGGCGGTGTCGGGAATGATGATGCCGCCCTTGGTCTTCTCCTCGGCATCGATGCGGCGCACGACAACGCGGTCGTGGAGCGGGCGAAACTTGGTCTTGGCCATAATGTCCTCGCGGGCGTGTGATTTCGGCTTAAGTGGTTGAAGTTCAAGGCCGTTTTTTGGGTTGGCTAGCACTCGTTATAGGAGAGTGCCAACGGCTTGCGCGGACATAGGTTTTCCGGCGCAGCGAGTCAAGGCAAAGCGGTCCGGCGACCGCCCGCGCGGCTTTCCCTCCTGCGGGATTCATGCTGGATGAGCGAACGACGGATGGCGGGGCACGATACGCGGCGCACCAGGATCGCGGTGGAGGCTGAAAAAATGACCGTCATGCAGGCAACGCGCAAAGCCGGCGTCACGCCGCAAGCCAACGACACGCGGGCGCTGGAAGCCGCAGCGGTGACGCGGCTCCTGGTTGGGGAGCGCATCCTCGACTACAGCGGTCACGTCTCGATCCGGATTCCGGGCCAGGACGCCTTCGTCATCCAGATCGGCTCGCATTCCCGCGCCGAAGTCGATCCCGCCTCGATGCTGGTCGTGGACTATGACGGCAAGGTTCTGGAGGGCGACGGCCAGCCGCCGAGCGAAATCCCGATCCACATCGAAATCCTGAAAGCGCGGCCGGACGTGCAGGCGGTGCTGCACTCCCACATGGAACTGGCGATCGCTTTCACGATGATGGAAGGCGTCACGCTGCAGCCGATGCGGGCGCGCGCATCGCGCTGGAAGAGCGGCATCCCCACCGATCCCGATCCGAGCCACATCAAGACCACCGAGCAGGGCAGGGCGCTCGCCAGGACGCTCGGTCCGCACCACGCGGTGCTGATGCGCGCGCATGGGCTCACGCTGGTCGCGGAATCTCCGCAAGCGCTGTTCATCGACGCCGTGCATTTCAAGGAGAACGCGACCGCGCAGATGCAGGCGCTGCAGGCGGGCGCGAAGCCGCTGCCGCTGACGGATGCCGAGATCGAGCAGATCGAGAAGATGGAAATGCGCGACTGGCACATCAAAAAGCTCTGGAATTACTACGTCCGCAAGGGCCTGAAGGAAGGCGTGCTGCCGGATGAATGGGGCGAGCCGCTCATCCCCAGCCAGGCAATGTTGACGCGCGACCGCACACACTGAACGCTTTCAGCATTCCAACAAATTCGAAATCCGCGGCGACGACCGGCGATAGAGGAAAAGCATGCGAGCGCTGAGCCTTGCCGAGGCCAACAAGATCATCGACGGCACCTTCAAGTCCGCGAAGAAACGCAAGGCCTATGCGCTGGCGGCGATCGTGCTCGATGCCGGCGGCCGGGTGAAGGCGTTCCAGAAGCAGGACGGCGCCTCGCTGATGCGCTTCGAGATCGCCTACGGCAAGGCGTTCGGCTCGCTGTCGCTCAACCGCTCGTCGCGGCAGGTGCTGCAGAAGTTTCGCGAGAAGCCGCACTTCATGAGCGACCTGCATGAGCTTGCCGACGGTCCCTTGTTCATGGAAGGCGGCGGTCAGCTCATCCGCGATCCGTCCGGCGAGATCGTCGGCGCGTTGGGCGTGACCGGCGACGTCAACGAGGTCGACGACCTCTGCGCCATCGACGGCATCCATGCCGGCGGCTTCCTCGCCGACGCCGACTTCGACGCCAAGGCGGCGAAGCGCCTCAACATCAAGGTCGACCCGCCGCTCAAGGATCCGCGAAAAGTTCCGGGCAAGGCGAAGTAGCGCGGCACGGTGAGCGCTGCATCTCTCGGCGGATGGAACACGTATCCTTCGAAGGATCCGCCCCATATCCGCCTTGCCCGGCCTCTAGTGTGCGGCTGTCTGGGGCTATCTCGACGGAACCGGCGGAGCCGGGGGGTTGCCGACCTGTTAACCGTGATACTGTAGGACATTCGAAAGGTTAATGCCGGCACGCGCAGTGTATCGCCTCCACCGCCGCCGGATCAGTGCAGAGGAGGGGCATTCCATGGGGACATTTAGGCGCCTTTCGCCGCCGGTCGCGGTTGTTGTTTCTGCGCTGGCACTTGCGGGATGCGCCGGCTCCAGTTCCGGCAGCATGGGAAGCTGGTTCGGAGGAAGCCCGCAGCCGGAGCCCGCCCTGGCCCAGCCGCAGGCGGTGCCGGAAATGCCGGCGACCATTCGTTCGTCCGAGATTGTGGGCCGCTGGGGCTACGCCGCCTACAGCCGGCAAGAGGATCGCGCGCGGACCGAAACCGCCGCCCGCGGCCAGTGCCGGCATCCCTATGTGATTGGGCAAGGTCCGAACGGCGGCGTGATGATGTATCTCGCCGACCAGTCCGAGCTGCAGGAACTGCGGCTCAAGGGCGGCCCCAACAATCGCAACTTCATCGGTCCGGCCGGCGAGCCCGCGGGCGGACCGCAGGATCGGGAGATCGTCAGCTTGGACGGCCGCGTCATGTTGCTCAAGTTTCACCAATCCGGAGATCGACGGCCGCTACGGCACCGGCATCTACGTGCGCTGCGCGCCGACGGCCGGCGGTGTGGCGGAGACCAAGAAAAAGAAGTGACAGCGGTTTGGTCGGCCGCTTCGCGGCTTCCGGAATGACGGCTGAGAGTCCCCGGCCGCGATGGCCGCGCGATCGGATGCCGTGTTAAGGTCGCGCGCCTCCGCGCGGCAATCCCAGCATGCCCAGCCTTCATACCGTCATCGCGGGCCCTTGGCGCGCCGTCCTTGTGCTCGGCGTGACTCAGATCGTCACCTGGGGCACGCTGTTCTATCCGCCGGTGCTCACGGTTCCGCTGATCGCCGCGGAGCGCAGCTGGTCGACGACATTCGCGATGGGCGGCTTCTCGCTGGCGCTGCTCACCGCCGGTTTCGTCTCTCCCGCATGTCGGCCGCCTGATCGATCGCTATGGCGGCCACCGGGTGATGCCGGTCGGCTCGCTGCTGGCCGCGTTCGGCCTCGTCGCCCTGGTGCATGCCGAGCATCCTGCGGCCTATCTCGCGGCCTGGATGCTTCTTGGTGTCGCGATCGCGGCGTCGCTCTACGATCCGGCCTTCGCCACGCTTGGCCGCATCTTCGGCGCAGACGCGCGGTCACCGATCACGGCGCTCACGCTCGCCGGCGGCTTTGCCTCGACGGTGAGCTGGCCGGTGACCCATCTGTTGATCCAGAGCACCGGCTGGCGCGGCACCTATCTCGTCTATGCCGCGGTGCTGGCATTCGTGGCGGCGCCGCTGCACGCGTTTGTATTGCCGCGCACCCGCGCCGAACCGCCTCCGCCAGCGACCGCGCCGGCCACACCGCCCACGCCTGTGCTGCCGTCGTATGGATGGGCGTTCGTGACGGTGGCGGCGGCGTTCGCGGCCTACGCCTTTGTCCCGTCCGGTCTGTCGGCGCATCTGCTCGCGATCTTCGGACGCGCCGGCATCGACGCCGCCACCGTGGTCACGATCGGCGCGCTGTTCGGGCCGTCGCAGGTCATTGCGCGGATCTGCGAGCTCCTGTTTGCGCGCGGCGTCCATCCCCTCGTGGTCGCACGGCTTGCCGTCGGGATCCTGCTGCTGGCGTTCGCGCTCCTGGCATGGCTGGGCGTGTCGGCGCTGATCGCCGCCGCGTTCATGGTGATGTTTGGCATCGCGAATGGCCTGATCACCATTTCACGCGGGGCGGTACCGCTGGTGCTGTTCGGCCCTGCCGGCTACGGCGCGCTGATCGGACGGATCGCGGGTCCAAGCCTGGTGATGCAGGCAATCGCGCCACTGGTGCTTGCCTTCGTCGCCGAACGGGCGTCCGATTCGGCGGCGCTTGCGCTCGTCGCCCTTCTGGCGCTGGTGGCGTTCGTCGGTCTTGCGATCTTGCGTCCGCCGAACTCAACCTCCCCAAGCTGGGGAAGGTAGAGAGAGGCGTTCAGCCGGTGGCGAACAAGGCGTCGATGTCGTCCTGCGTCACGTGACCGTCTTCGCCGTCGAGCTTCGGGCCATGCAGCGTGGCGACGCGGTCAAGCTCGGCGGCTGCCGCCACCGCATAGCGTCCCGAAGGCGTCGATGCCGCCCAGATCTCGATCATATGCGCAATGCGCTCCTCGACGAACTTCAGCGTCGCTAAGCACCTTGGCGATCCGCTGGCCGCTAAGATCCTGGAAATTACAGGCTTCGAAGATGCGGAGCACATTGTCCTGGATATCGAGCGCGAGCGACTGTTCCTGCTCGCGCTTGAGACTTGCTGACAATGTATTGGCGGCGTCTTCGATGTCCTCGGCGGCACTGAGAATCTGCTGGGTCGCGCTGTTCCGCGCTTTCCACCACCGCATCGAGCTCGCGCGTCACGCGCGCCGGCGGTGGCCCGAACGCTTTCACATGCAGTGCCGCGATCTCATGCTTGGTGCGGTTGAGCGCGAGATAGATCGCGTCGGTCTCGGACTTGAGCAGGCGAAGCTCGTCGGCGCCCGCAGGCCTCGATGTCCGCGCTCGGTTTCGGGCTTCGGCGCTCGACCAGATCATGCAGCGCCTTTAGCTCGGCCAGGATCTCCTGCCGGTCGGCCGGCGAAATGCGAACGCCATCCAGCATGCCGGCCGTGACCTCGACCGGCAGTCGTCTGCTCGATGCGAAAGACCTTGCGCTGGACCGGCATCTTTGCGCGCCCCTCCACCCACGCGCAACCTACGCCGGCGCGCTTAACGCAGGGTTCATCGCGGTGCAGAGCGCTGCAGGAGCTCCGTGCAGGACCGCCGGAGCGAAGACGATCGATTAACCATACCATTCCGCCTTTTACTCAAAAAAAACTATAACTTGATGAACAATCGGTTTCTTGCTGCGTTAGTTAAAAGTCTCCGCTCCGACTTTTACCAAACGGACGATGGTTGTGGACTTACTGTGGCGCATGCGGGGCTGCTTTGTGCGGCAGCTCCGGAGTGTTGGTCCTCAGTGCAGAGTATGCAAATGCAGCGCATCGCGTTTCCCACCCTCCTGACAACCTTCTTCGCGCTCGGACCGGCCTTCGCCGGTCCTCTCAATCTCAATCCCCAGGCTCAGCCCGCCGCGAATTCCGCGCAGCCGGGCATTGGTGCGATCTTCGCGTCGCCGCCGCCGGCAGAACCCGCGCCGACGCGCTACGCGCAGACCGAAGCTACGGCGGCGGCTTCATCGAGATGCTGTTCCGCGGACCCGGCGGTGCGCCGCCGCAACGCTACGAGCAGCCGGAGCCGCAACCCGCTCCGATGATGAATCCCAACTACCGCCGGCCGCATATGCTCGACCAGGAGGTGGACGGGCTCGAGCCTGCCGCGACCTCCCCGCACTCGTCGCGGGCGGCGGTGAATCCGCGCTTCCTGCGACAGGAAGTGATCTACGACGGCCGCGAGCGGCCCGGCACCGTCATCATCAACACGCGAGAGCGCCTGCTCTACCTCGTGCAGGGCAACGGCCGCGCTATCCGCTACGGCATCGGTGTCGGCCGTCCCGGTTTCACCTGGGCCGGGACCCATACCGTCACCAACATGCGCGAGTGGCCGGATTGGCGGCCGCCGGCGGAGATGCTGCGCCGGCAGCCGCAACCTGCCGCGCTACATGCGCGGCGGTCCCGACAATCCGCTCGGCGCCCGCGCGATGTATCTCGGCTCGACGCTCTACCGCATCCACGGCTCCAACGAGCCCTGGACCATCGGCCAGGCGGTCTCATCCGGCTGCATCCGCATGCGCAACGAGGACGTCATCGACCTCTACGGACGGGTGCGCGTCGGCACGCGGGTGGTGGTGATCTGATACGCAGATCTGGCTGCAGTTGAGAAAAGGCCGCCCGTCGCCGGGCGGCCTTTTGTTTCCGTGTTGCGCGATGCCTGCGTGACGGCCGTTGCCTTACTCGCCGCCGAGGTCGGTCATCGAAGTCGCCGCCGTCGTCAACGTCCAAGTCGCTGTCGTCGAGATTTACGTCTTCGACCGGTGTCCGCGTCGCCGGACTTGCCGCCGCGGCTGTCGTTGAACAGCGCCCTGGCTTTGACCGAAGGGCCCGGCACCGGAGCTGCGGCCAATATCGTCAAGGCCGGCCTGCCGCGCGAGGTCGTCGCCACCGCCGCCACCGCTGCTGCCCCACGGCGAGCCGCCGTGGTCGCGTCCGGCGGCAGTGCGCCTGAGTCGGCGAGGCCGAGGCCGCCGGGCCTGCGGCCGCCGGTCATCGCCGCGGATGCCGTCAAGCAGCAGCGAACCGCCGATGACGCCGGCAGCGGCCGCAGCCGCGGTGCCGAGGAACGAACCGCCGCGGCCCTGGGCCGGCTCCGGCGGCATCTGGCCAGCGCCCGTAGCCGGGGCCGCCCATCGGCTGCCCTGCTGGTCCGCCAAACCCCGGAGGCGCTCCCATCGGCGCATCGCCCGGCCGCACGTTCGGCACCGAGCCGCGCTGGTCCTGGCGCGGGCCGAAGATGCTGTCGCGCATGTTGTCGAGAAAGCCGCCCTGGCGCTGGCGGCTCGTTGCCGATCCCGAGCTGGGCTTCAAGCTCCTGGATGCGGGCATTGGCATGCTTGAGCGCCTCGTCCTGCACCAGTGCGGTCTGCACCAGCGCATAGACCGCGTTGGGCGCCTGGCGAGCCCGTCGCGGATCGCGCGCTCGGCGTCCGGATCGCGCTGGACGTCCTCCAACGTGGCAAGGCGGTCGAAAAGCTCGGTGACGAGCTGGCGTTCGGCAGGTGTCATGTCGGTGTCCTCCCAGGATCAGGCTTCGGGCCGCCATGTAGGCAGGCGGCATGGCGGAGGAATGGCCCCGCCCACAAATATTTATTCGCCGGAACGGTTGAACCCTGCACGCGGCATTAGCGCCAGAGCGTAATGCCTTGGCTCGCCAGCAGCTTCGGAAAGGATTCACCGGAAAAATAGGCGTATTCCTTCTCGCGCAGCGTGGTCAGCGGGTCGAGGCGCCGCAATTCGGCGTCGACCACGCCGGGATGGCACATGACCAGTCCGCCGTCCGGAAGCCCGTCGAGGAAACGCGGAAACAACGCCGCGAAATCCGCGTTTTCGTTGAATGCATAAGTTCCGGCGAAGGCGGGATTGGTCCGCACGCCCATCGCCGCGGCGCGCTCGCGGAAGCGCTTGCTCAGGAGGTCGAGCACGAGCCCCTTGGGATCGCCGATCCGGGCGCGCGAGCGTGCCGGCGCGGCCGCACTGCCTGATCCAGGCGGCCGGCGCCATCTTTCTGGCGACCGTGAACAGGGCGTCCTGCACCTGCGGGAAAATATGCACGTGCTGATGGCCGTCGATGAAATCCGGCGCGCGGCCGAATTCGTGCCCGAACATCCGGATCTGCGCCGCGACTTCCGCTTCCAACGCCTTGCGGTCGCAGCTGACGCAGGCAGGCGCGCACCAGCATCGCGCCGTAGGAGGGAAACGCCTTGTCGGCGAGCGGCGCGAATCCCTCGCTCAGCGGCTGGAACGGCGCCGACAATGTCAGATGCAATCCCATCGCGACGCGCGCGCGCCGTGCGCGCGCAGCGCATTGAGCGCGGCCGCCTCGGAACGGTGGAAGCTCGGCGCAACCACCATGACCGACGTCGCATTGATGCGGCCTTGTCCGATCAGGTCGCGGATCGCGCCCGAGACCGACGGCGAGATGCCGTAATCGTCGGCGCACAGCCAGATCTTGCGCTGCGTCTGCGAATGCGCAGCGCTGGTAATCTCACCTGTCCGTTCCGAAGTTCGTACCATTTCGCAGCGACCTCTTATACCAAATTCGGAATCGAAGGACACTAGGAACCTATTGATTCTAGTGTGGCTTAGGTTCAGAAGTCCACAAGTCGGACTCGCCGCTAAGATGTTGCGGACTTCTGAACCGCCGCACTAGCTCCTCCCCCAGGCCGTTCAAATGGACCAAATCTGCCGACCAAATCCTGGCTTCAGTGAAACGCTTCTGCCACAAAGCGCAGCAGACATTATGCGGCGAACTTTAGATTTCACGTGACTAGTAGAGCGACCGCATCAAGATCGAGAATTAGTTTGTCGCGCAAGCTTGCGGAATTGGAGACCGGGAGAACTGATTCTGATCGCGCGTGAAATGACCTATGGCGAACTCCGTTTGTTGGGTTTGCCGCGTGTCTGGATCCCGCCCTGCTGGTTTGTTGGTCGCTCGTTGGTGACTGCGGAGGTTGGATATCGGGTGCGTCAATATCATCCTCCCCCGCGATTCCCACTAACGTGAACAGTGCGTATCGGCGGGCATAGGTGAGCGCCGCACCCATGCGATGCGGAGTAGCGGTCTCGTTTACAGAACATACTGGCCATTCGGACGAAATCCATTCCCCCGAAGAGTGTGCCAATACGGTATTTAATCGCACGATTCCAGCGGCGGCGTCGATCGCAGTCGTCTGCACGGTTGCGATCTCGTGCTGCCCCAGACTTTTACGTACGATATCAAGTCCGCTCGACAGGGGCGCGTACCGGAAAGTGCGGTCGTTCGCCCGAGGGCCGGGGGTAGCAATAGTGGCTGTCAAAGATTTTTCAGGGTTCGTCAGTTCGGCCTGTGCCTTTGCGAGTGCGGCTGCGATCGCGCCAATGGATTCACTAATCGGTGCATGCCCTGCCTCCTTTGTAAGAAGGTCGAAACTCACGGCACCGGATCTCGAACGTTTGGCTCGTATTCCATGACCAATCGCCTCCTTGGCATCTTCCGGCATTAGCGATTTGAGTTCATCCTTAGCGGACTCATGTTCCATATATGTGGCCCGGGTTCGACGAAAGATCGACGCAAATTCCGCCCAGGTGTTGGATGAGCTCATATCGACAATCCGCACCGCCTCGATCCGAGGCCGCGGCGGCTCAACGCCAAAGAGGCGAGGGGGCTCGCCGGTCTCAACACAACGCCAGAATTTCTTTTCCGCTGTAAGGAGCAGGTGCTGGTACAGAGAATCAGCAGGAATAGTGATCTGGACCCATTTTCCGCCGCCGGTAATGATCGAGAGCACCGCCGCCTTCGAATTCTTCACCCACATGTTATGCTGCACCTGTGCCATATGCTTTTCCGCGGCTGCTTCTTCTGAAAACGACCATGGCAGCATAAACTTCGCCTCGAAAACCGACCCAGTCGCCTCGATAACTCCGTCAAGAGTCGCCCCCATCCAGCGAATGATAGGATGGCGCACATGGTCCTGAATTGACCGAATTTTATGTCCAGTGTTACGCTCGTACCAAAGCCGGTTGAGGGGCTCGGTCGTGAGGCCAAGCTGAACGATAAGGTTGTCGCGAAGGTCCTCTGGCGCAGCCTCGCCCCGTTTTTCTCGCCAGAGGCGGAGCAAGTCCTTTTTCATCATCACCCATAATGATTCGGGCGTCGGAGCCGCCGATAAAGGCTTGTGGTAAGCGCCAGCAGAAAAATCGCCGCTGATGCTCATTTGCGCCTGCGAAAGGGACTTGCAAAGAATCAAGGATCAAAAGAGGCAACTTCACCAGAGCGGGAGCATGGGCAAGCGATTACGTTGAGGCTTGACCCCATAGTGGCTCGTCGACCGGCTTCGGTGAAGGCTGATGAGCCATCGGAGCTTTGGCAGCGCTTCTCCCTGTTTCTATACCTACGATAGGGCAGTTTCTTCTGAACCCATAATGACGCATGGGTCCGAAGCCTCCGATAAGATTTGCGGTCAGCAATCCAGGCTGGATTCATGGTGTTCGGCATCAACACAATCAGACGTCCGAAATCGAGCAGGAGGGTACGTCACGCCATCGAACTGGCTGTTCGCAGCGCTCTAGAGACCGAGAAGGTCGAGTTTATTTGAGAGCGGCGAAGGACCCGGGGTGCGGATTCGCAAACAAACGTGAGGGCGAGGGTGGGGAAATCGGCCGCCGAGTGAAAAACGTCTTTCGATATGCTCTAATTGAGTTGTGGTTAGCGATTTTCTCATGTGAGGTAGAAAACATGCGTAACAAGCTCTCCCGAGTTGGCGGTCAGCGCGAACTCAAAAGCTTCAACCCTCCCGCCGAACTCCAAGACTTGTTCGATAAGCCGCCGCTCCTCCGACATGAGGATCCGAAACTCTATCAGGGTCTGTTGACACAGCTGGCGGCCACCGTCCATCCCACTGATGTCATCGAGTGGCTGTGGTTCAAGGACATCGCGGATCTGAACTGGGAAATCATTCGGTTCCGCCAACTGAAGGCGGCGCTTCTCGACGCGGGACGCCAAAAGGCGATTGAACATTTCGTGTGCACCATTTCTGCGCCTGGTCCGCTCGTTGCGTTTGGAAGACTCGCAGAAGGCAGCGAAGCTGGCGAAGGAATGGTTCACCGACGAAAAAAGCAGGGAACACGTCAATCAGCTGCTGGCGAAGCACGAACTTGATGCTCACTCGATTACCGCGCAATCCTTTGCCAATGCAAAGGCCGAGTTCGAAACTGCAGAAAGAATTCTGGCCGCGTGCGAAGCACGACGAAACAATGCGTTGGAGGAAATCCAGCGGCGGCGGCAAGCTTTCGGTCGCTCGCTACGCCAGGCATCGGACGAGGTCGTTGACGCGGAAGTTGCCGTCTCGGCGCCGAAAAAAGCAGCGGCCTGACCATGGTTGCGGACCGCGGTGCAAGTCGCCGCGCCTCTGGGCACAGCACCGGCCCGCGTACAGCGCACGGCAAGGCACGCTCCAAACAGAATGCGCTGCGGCACGGTCTCGCAATCAGCGTCGCTGCGATTCCCGGGTGGCAGCCGGAGATCCAAAGACTGGCGCTTTCGATCGCTGGGCACAAAACGGATCCGATGCGGTGGCACTTCGCCTCAATTGCGGCCGAAGCTCAGATTGAGCTTCAGCGGGTACGCGAGGTAAGGCGCTCCATGCTTGCCGCCGCCACGGGTGACGCAACACTCAGATGCTGGTTCGGGTCGACGATGGTAGACTCAGAATGGCGCTATGGATCGCTTATCACGATCGCTGCCCCATCTGTTTCGTCTAGAGCGCTACGAGCGTCGCGCCATGTCTCGTCGTAATCGAGCATTGGCGATGTTGTAGGGATCAGCAAGGGCCGGGTACTTGGGGATCGCGGGGGTCAGGTTCGACTCGCGCCGGCTCGCAAATGCGCCACTGGCTTGAAACCTATTTAGCGGAGCGCATACGTGCAATGATTGTATATTTGATCTGGTTATCGCGATAATTGTATTTGGCAGAACGAACCCATCCGCAGCGCTTGGGTGCGGCGTTGACCATGCGCGACGCTACGCGCTCTGCACGCTGGTCGGGTATTGCTGGCGAGGGTGATCTCGATGATCTGTGTACCTCGCCGCGAAGCCCGGCACGGCCGCATGAACCAAAAATCTGTGGTTCGCACCCGCCATCGCGAGCTGCACCGCAGCGACGAGCGCAGCTGGTGGAAGTTTGCAGGCATCGACCCGCTTCGGACCGCGCGCAAACTCTGGAATAGCCCCGCGGCGTTAGCCGCGTCAGGTCACTGGCTAAGGCCGGGATGGGGGAGGGTCGCTAACAGATCTCTCTTACGCAAGCGGTTCATAAGCTGGCATGACTACTCCCGACATCTCGCACGCTTCTACTCGGCCGCCGATCGCGCCGGCGTATCCTTGGTGCGGTCCGCGTCGTCGGCGGTCTTCAGGCTGTGCTCGGCAACGAAATACACCGGCCGCGCCTTCAGCTCGGAAAGAATCTTGCCGATGTATTCGCCCATGATGCCAATCATGACCAGCTGCACGCCGCCGAGCACCATCAGGCCCACGATCACCGACGGATAGCCGGGCACCGATTGCCCGTACACGACTGTTTCGATCAGGATCTGGATTCCAAAGATCAGCGCCGCGCCTGCGAGCAGCAATCCAAGCAGGCTCGCGATCCGCAGCGGCGCGACCGAGAACGACGTCAGCCCCTCGATCGACAGGCCGATCAGCGAGAACACATTCCAGGTGCTCTGCCCATGGCTGCGTGCGGCCGGTTCGAAGTCGACGCGGATTTGGCGAAAGCCGATCCAGCTCGCCAGTCCTTTGAAGAACCGGTTGCGCTCCGGCATCTGCTTGAGGGCCGCCGCGGCGCGCGGCGAGAGCAGGCGGAAGTCGCCGGCATCCTCGGGGATCTTGTGACGTGCGCCCCAATTGAGCAGCGCATAGAAGCCGTGCACGGACAGGCGGCGCAGCAGCGGCTCGTTCTCGCGGTGGGCCTTGGCGGTGTAGACCACGTCGTACCCGTCATCGAGCCAATGCCCGACCAGGGTCTCAACCAGCGTCGGTGGATGCTGCCCGTCGCCGTCCATGAACAGCACCGCGCCGAAGCGGGCATGATCGAGGCCGGCGAGCAGGGCGGCCTCCTTGCCGAAATTGCGCGAGAGCGAGACCACCTGGATGTCCAGGACATCGGCCGGGAGGGCGCTGGCGATCGCAAGGGTGTTGTCGCGGCTGCCGTCGTCGACATAGACGACCTCGGCCGCCAGCCGCCAGCGTTCCCTGAGACGGCCGGCGATCTCGGCAATGCGTCCATGCAGCGCAACAAGTCCGCCGGCCTCGTTGAACACGGGGACGACGATCGATAGACCGTTTTCGCTGCGCCCGCGCGGGCGCAGCGGTGTGGTGCCGGCGCCGGCTGCGCTCATAGTGGTGGCCACCATTCGAAGCCTTTCGAGCCTGCCGCCTCTATACCGCATTGGGCGGGCGGCTGTCGCCAGATGCCCTGCCACATAGTGATCGGGATCGTGACTGTCATTGGGCGAGGGCGGGGCTGCGGCCGTATGGGCAGCCGGCAATGGATGAACGGATGTTTGGTTTTGCGCGGATGGGTCGCTCGTAGCCCGGATGAGCGGAGCGAAATCCGGGGCTGTCGTTTCGCGGGCAACAAATCTAGGGTGGGCAAAGCGAAGCGTGCCCACGTCTTTGCGATTGCCGCAAGGTCCACGTGGGCACGGCGCGAAGACGCGCCTTTGCCCACCCTACAGCTGCACATGCCTTCTCGTTCTCGCCTTTGCCCTCGCGAGCGGGCAATCCCGTGAGGTCCGCTTTGGCTCCAAAAGCTGCCTTACGCACCGCAGCAAAGGATACGCGAGCGGTGAGAGCGTCGATCCGCAGCCCGGCTACGAAGGTCACTGTCTTCCAGTGTCCCCAGGGAGCGGAGTTTGGGAACGCCGAGATAGTCGGCGACCGTGTTCGCCTCGACCGTGATCGACTGCTTGTTGTGCAGAGTCAGCTCCTTCACCGCCTTGCGGATCAGGCTCGAGAGTTCGCGCTCGAGATTGCGCACGCCCGCCTCCCGCGTGTAGCGGCGGATGAGCAGCAGCAGCGCCTCATCGCTGATCGCCCATTCCCCGTCTTTGAGGCCGTGCTTGGCGATTGCGTGCGGGATCAGGTGCTTGCGCGCGATCTCGACCTTCTCGTCCTCGGTGTAGCCGGTGATGCGGATGATCTCCATGCAGTCCATCAAGGGCGGCGGGATATTGAGCGTGTTCGCCGTGGTGATGAACATCACGTGGGAGAGATCGTAGTCGACCTCGAGATAATGGTCATTGAAGGAATGGTTCTGCTCGGGGTCGAGCACCTCCAGCAAGGCCGAAGACGGGTCGCCGAGGACGTCGGCGCCCATCTTGTCCACCCCGTCCAAAAGGAACAGCGGGTCAGACGACTTCGCCTTGCGCATCGACTGGATGACCTTGCCCGGCATCGAGCCGATATAGGTTCGCTGGTGCCCGCGAATCTCCGCCTCGTCGCGCACGCCGCCGAGCCACACGCGCACGAAGTCGCGCCCGGTCGCCCGCGCGATCGATTTGCCGAGCGAGGTCTTGCCCACGCCGGGCGGGCCGACCAAGCATAGGATCGGTCCGGTCAGCTTGTTGGCGCGTTGCTGGACCGCAAGTTGCTCGACGATGCGCTCTTTGACCTTCTCCAGCCCGTAATGGTCGTTGTCGAGGATCTCCTGCGCGAGCGCCAGATCCTTCTTGACCTTGGTCTTCCTGTTCCAGGGAATCGAGAGCAACCAGTCGAGATAATTGCGCACGACGGTCGCCTCGGACGACATCGGCGACATCTGGCGCAGCTTCTTGAGCTCGTGGGTGGCCTTTTCGCGGGCCTCCTTCGAGAGCTTGGTCTTCTTGATCTTGTCCTCGATCTCGGCGAGCTCGTCCTTTCCGCTGGTCATGACCAGAAGTCCTTCTGTTGTGCCCCTCGTCCCTCGACCCACTGGGAATCGGCGGCACTTGGCGCTGTGCCGCCGTGCTTCCGAAAGGATAGCACGCACTGCTGCACTGCGGGATTTCAATTTGGCTATGTCGCTTGTGGGTCAAAACCCCGACGTGCCGGAAACAGCAACGGGATGTCCGCTCGTGATCCAAGGCAGACGATGCGATTGATGAGTACACGACCTGACCAGGAGCGGAAGGTGGCCTGTTGCGGGGCCAGTTTTCGATCGCGACGCCATCGCTGCGGTCACTTTCGTGATCACAGGTCCGCGGACTTTCATCATCCCGCGCCCAGCTCGGAAATGGCACGGCCGTCGAGATGGCCGGGAACTTTGATATCCAGCAGCTCCAGTATCGTCGGCGCGATGTCGAAATCGCGGACACCGCCAATTGTCGGGCCGGCGGCGATGAGCGGCCCATAGGCAAACAGGCCGCCCAGCGAATTGTGCGCGGAACGCCCGGCCGGATCCCGGTTTTCGATGCGGCCCACCTGCTCGGACTCGACAGCGTCGAAGGGACGCGCGTTGTTCCACAGGACCATCAGGTCTGGCAACTCGGCGGAGGCTGCACCGGGAAACGCGTCCTGGGTGCGGACCACGGCTTTGGCGGCTGGTTCATTGGTGCCCGCCAGTCGCAGTGCGCGCACCGTCGCTTCAATCTCGGCGAGGAGTTGCTCGCGTTCGGGCCCCTCTGCAACGATGCCGCCCGGCTCGCGCCCCCGCTGATTGATCCGCAGGTATCCATCGTAGTGCCAGGGCAAGGAAAAGGCGCGCGTTTTCGACCAATCAAGGTTCAAGAGCAGCGCGTCGTCAGACGGTTGGCGGCCGGTCCAGAGCTCACGGCAACGGCGCAGTGCCTTGCGGACTGGTTCGGGGAAACGTCGCCAGGATTCGGGATCCCCAGGTACAGGTGGGACCGACAGGCCAAGCCGATGGAGAAGATCGTGCAGGAGATAGCCTCCGCCGTGGGTCACCCGCACCCCGCCGAGGCAAGCCAGCAAGACGGTGGTGTCCGGCGGTAGTTGCTCGATCACCTTCCCGATCGCTGCGTCAACGGCTTCGTACACCTGTCCGATGGGCGAGCCGACCTTGCGTACCAACGCCGCATCGTAGCAGCGGTGATCGGGGGTCTCGCTGTGCAGCCATTGGTGCCCCGCCGTGTGCAACTCAGGAAAGTGGGCGACAAGCAGTTCCGGGTTGGTCATCCGGATCAGATCGTTGATGATAGCCGCGCGCTTGCGCAGGCCGATGCACAACAGCGCCGCCATGTCGGCCGAATCCTGAACTGTGGCAAGAGACTGCAGGTCGATCGGGCAAGGGTGGATACCGTAACGGTTGAGCAGGGGCACGATCAGGTTCGGAGGGAGGGACCCCGGTGGCCGCGCCCATGGATGCGGTCCCCATTCCACGCAGGAGAGCTTCTCGAGCCCGCTCTCAGTGGCCGGCGGTGGATAGAACTGCCCATCCAGCACGCAGGTTCGGATACCGGCGCGGGCGGCGGTCTCCCAGAACGGGGTGGGCAGGGAGCGCTGCGAGCTCTCGACGACCTGCAAGGTTCCCGAACGCAGCGGTCGGAATGCATGAACGCCGTGCGACCCGACTGATAGTGCGGTGGCAAAGCACGGCCAGAAGCTGTTAAAGAAGAGTTCGCCCTCGGTTTGGACTTCAACCTCGCGCGACCGCTCAAGAATCCTGGCGATCGCAGGCAGGCGGCCTTCTGCGATATATCGCCTCAGCGCCCGGGGGTCGGTGCCGTCCACCGCGATGACAACGAGCTTCAACGATCCGAGAGCAATCCGATATTTCCGGCGATTTGTTCGCGGGTCGCTGCGATCAGATGTCGAGAAGTAGAGCGTGTTATGCCAATGCGAGTACGCGCCACCTCCGAGCTGGCGGATCGTCTCGTGTGAGGAGTGTGATGGTCGAAGCTCCCGATCATCTTCGTACAGGACCAATTTGGACGCGGTCGGGGCGTCGGTGAATCTCCCGGCCCGAAGCCCGAGGGGATCTCGGCGATCCAAGCATAGCCTTCCTGTAGCAGCCCAGCGGTCGTGTCGAGCAGAATAGACTTATCACGCCTCGTGTCGGCAGAAGTCTCTTCGTCGTCCGGCACACAGCACTCCTTTACATTATCGAAATCTCATACCATGCAGTTCAATCGGCGCCCAACACCATATCGACGTTGCCGGCCTGTGCACGCGCGACTGCGCTCGGTTTGCGGACGGTATCGCGCGGATGCCGAATTGAGAGGTGTCGTCCGCCAGCCACCGTGCTAAGCGGGGAGCCGCCATGAAGCTTCCCCCCCAGCTCGAAAGCCTGATTCAGCGCCTCTTCCCGGCCTGGCTCGACCGCGCGCTGATGCTCAAGGCGACAAGCTTCGCGCTGGTCGGCTGCGTGAATGCGACCGTCGACTTCGTGGTGTTTTTGATCGGGCATGAATATTTCGAACTGCCGATCATCCCGGCCAATTTCATCTCCTGGTGTGTGGCGGTCACCAACTCCTACGTGCTGAATTCCATGATCACCTTCGCCAAGGAGTCCGGGCGTCGCCTGAGCTTTGGGCGTTACATCGGGTTCGCGACGACGCAGGTCGGCGGGCTGATCGCGAACACGATCACGGTGTTTGTGCTGTCCTTTTTCATGCCGACCCGGTGGGCGAAACTGTTTGCGATCGGCGCGAGCTTCGCGGTCGACTTCACGCTGTCGCACCTTCTGGTGTTCCGGCGGCGTGCGGGAACGCCGCCGCACTAGAGTGCTTTCCAGTTGAACTCGGCTCGAACTCATCGTCCGCTCGTCCCCGCGAAAGCGGGGACCCAGACCTAAGACAGCAGGATTCTGGATTCCCGCTTGCTTGGGAATGAGCGGAGGATAGAACCAATCGCAGTGAAAAATTGCCCTAAACATAGGGAGATTGCCGCTTGGCGTACGACGAGAATCTCACAGTCGAGCATCCGACCTTCGTCACCCACCTCGAATGCTCCTATACCGGCGAGCGCTATCCGGCGGACCAGGTGCATGGTCTCTCGCGCGCCGGCAAGCCGCTGCTGGTCCGCTACGACCTCGACGGCGTGCGCAAGGCGCTTACCAAAGATGCGCTGGCAAAGCGTCCGCCGGATTTCTGGCGTTACCGTGAACTGTTGCCGGTGCGGCGCGTCGCTGACATCGTGAGCCTTGGCGAAGCAATGACGCCGCTCATCCCGCTGCCGCGCAGCGCCGCACGCGCGGGCGCGAGCGATCTGATCGTCAAGGACGAGGGCCGCCTGCCGACCGGCTCGTTCAAGGCGCGCGGGCTCGCGCTGGCGGTCTCGATGGCCAAGGCGCTCGGCATCAAGCACATGGCGATGCCGACCAACGGCAATGCCGGCGCCGCGCTCGCGGCTTATGCCAGCCATTGCGGGATCAAGACCACGATCTTCTGTCCCGAGGATACGCCCGAGGTGAATGTCAGCGAAATCGCGCTGCAAGGCGCCGCGGTCTATCGGGTCAACGGGCTGATCGACGACTGCGGCAAGATCGTCGCCGAAGGCAAGGCCAAGGTTGGCTGGTTCGATACCTCGACGCTCAAGGAGCCGTACCGGATCGAGGGCAAGAAGACGATGGGGCTCGAACTTGCCGAGCAGCTCGGCTGGGAGGTGCCCGACGTGATCCTCTATCCGACCGGCGGCGGCACCGGGCTGATCGGAATGTGGAAGGCGTTCGCGGAGCTGGAGGCGATCGGCTTCATCGGCAAGAAGCGGCCGCGCATGGTGGCGGTGCAGGCCACCGGCTGCGCGCCGATGGTGCGCGCCTTCGAGCGGGGCGAGGAGCACGCGCCGCGCTGGGAGAACGCGCACACCATCGCGTCAGGCATCCGGGTGCCGCAGGCGGTCGGCGATTTTCTGATTCTCCGCGCCGTGCGCGAGAGCGGCGGCTTTGCCGTCGCGGTCTCGGATGAGGCGATCAACGCGGCGCTCGATGAGGTCGCGCGCGAGGACGGCTTCCTGATGTGCCCGGAAGGCGCGGCCACCTATGCCGCATGGAAGCAGGGCCTTGCCGATGGCCGCATCCGGCGCGACGAGCGCGCGGTGCTGTTCAACTGCGCGACCGGCTTGAAGTATCCGTTGCCGCCGATACGCCGCACCCTCGACCGCCATAAGCCCATCGACTTCGCGAGCCTTTGAGTCGACAATCGCCGGAAAATATTGGGCTTCAGGGAGGGCGCAGATGGCTTGGCGACGGCTCATCACGGCATGCGCGGGACTGCTGGCGATCGCAGCCGCAACCGATGCGCACGCGCAGGGCGGTTATCCCAACAAGCCGGTGCGGATCGTGGTCGATTCCGCGCCCGGCAGCGCCACCGACGTGACCCTGCGGGTGGTCGCCGAACGGCTGGGCAGAATCTGGAACCAGCAGGTGATCGTGCTCAATCACCCCGGCGCCGGCGGATCGATCGCGGCGCGGGTGGCGGCGCAGGCGCCGAACGACGGCTACACGCTCTCCTTCGCCGCGGCCTCGACCTTCACGGCGCTCGCCGGTGCCCCCGGCGTGCCGGCCAATCTGCCGATCGAGGTGCCGCGCGATTTCATTCCGATCGGTTTTGTCACGCAGATTCCCATGTACATCGCGGTGTCGCCGAAGCTCGGCATTTCCACGCTGCCGGAATTGATCGCGCGCGCCCAGAAGCAGCCGGGCGAACTCTCCTATGCGACGACCGGCATTGGCCGCATCACCCACCTGACCATGGAGCTGTTGCAGATCAGGGCCGGCATCAAGTTGCAGATGATTCCCTATGCCGGCGGGCCTGCGCAGGCGCTCAGCGATCTGATTGCCGGCCGCGTCGCCATCGTGCTCGAAGGCTATTCCGGAATGGCCGCGGGGCTTGAGGGCGGCTCGCTCAAGGGGATCGCGGTCGCCTCCACCGAGCGCCTCGCCGAATTCCCCAATTTGCCGACGGTCGCGGAAACCTTGCCGGGTTTCTTCGCCGGCGGCTGGAACGTGCTGGTCGCGCCACTCGGAACGCCTGACGCCATCGTGCGCAAGGTGAGCGCCGACTTGCGCGTGGCGCTCGACGACAGGGAGGTGCGGGCCAAGCTCGCCGGCCTCGGCGCCTATGTGCGGCCGATGTCGCCGGAAGAACTCACCGCCTTCATCCAGGACCAGCAGAAAATCTGGAAGCCGGTGGCGGAAGCCATCGCCGCCGCGCAGAAGAAATAGGTCATCGAGGAGGGACGCATGAGAACGCTGCTCGCGGCAATTGTCGCCATCGCCGCGGTCACCGGCGCAATCGACGCCGCCGCGCAAACCTACCCGAACAAGCCGGTGACCATCATCGTGCCGTTCGCCGCCGGCGGACCCTCCGACGCGCTGGCGCGCATCATCGGCGACCGCTTCAAGACATCGCTCGGCCAATCCTTCCTGGTGGAGAACGTCACCGGCGCCGCCGGCTCAATCGCGCGTCGGCCGCGCGGTGCGCGCGGCGCCCGACGGCTATACCATCAGCTTCGGGCATCTCGGCACCCATGTCGCCAACGGCGCGATCTATTCGCTGCCCTACGACATGCTCACCGACCTCGAGCCGGTGGTGATGCTGCCGAGCAACCCGATGGTGGTGGTGAGCAAGCCCGCGCTGCCGGCCAAGACCCTCAAGGAGGTGCTGGCCTGGCTCAAGGCCAACCAGGCCACCGCAACCGCCGGCACCGCGGGTGCCGGCTCCGGCTCGCACATCGCCGGCGTCTACCTGGAGAGCCTTACCGGCCTCAAGCTGCAATACGTGCCCTATCGCGGCACCGCACCGGCGCTGAACGATCTCGTCGGCGGCCAGATCGACATCATCGTCGACCAGGCCTCGAATTCCATGCAGCAGATCCGCGCCGGCCGCATCCGCGCCTATGCGATCACCGACAACAAGCGGCTCGCCGCCGCGCCCGACATCCCGACCGCCGAGGAGGCGGGCCTGCCCGGTTTCCACATGACGCTCTGGAACGGCGCTCTGGGTGCCGAAGGGCACGCCGAAGGACATCGTCGCCGGCTGAACGCAGCGGCGGTGGACGCCATGGCCGATCCGGCGGTGCAGAAGCGCCTGACCGATCTTGGTCTCGAACTGCCGGCGCGCGACCAGCAGACGCCGCAGGCGCTCGCCGCCTGGCACAAGGCCGAGATCGAGAAGTGGTGGCCGATCATCAAGAAGGCCGGCATCAAGCCGGAATAGCGCTCGCAAAGATGCGACGCCGCAACACCAGCGTCGCGATCACGATGAAGTTCAGCGATGTTGAAGCCAACGCCGGCGGCAAAGGCGGGCGCGTAGAAACCGAAATAATCGTACAGCGCACCCGCGAGCCAGGTGCCGGTGGCCATGCCGCTGCCGCTGAGCAGCAGCACGACCGGGACGCGCCAGCTCGCCTCGCGCGCGGGAAAGTATTCACGGACCGCGAGCACATAGGCGGGAATGAGCGCGCTGAAGCCCACGCCAAACGCGGCAGCAACGCCATAGAGGCCCCATTCGTCCTGCGTCACGACGAAGCCGGTCATGGCGAGGCCCTGCAGCAGCGAGCTGACCAGCAGCGTCGACAGGCCGCCGATCCGATCGGAGATCGCGCCCCAGATCTGCCGGCCGAGCACGCCGATTCCCAAGAGCAGCGAGAGCATCACAGCGCCGCTCTGCGCCGAATAGCCGAGGTCGGTGCAGAGTGCGACCAGGTGGCTCTGCGGCATCGACATGGTCACGCAGCACAGGAACGACGCCACCGCGAGCAGTGCGAACACCACGTTCGGCGGCCAGCCGAATACCGGCGTGCGCCTCGGCCGGCACGCCGGCCGCGCCGGTGGCGGTGCGGCATCTCCGGCGCGGGCTTCAGAAAGATAGCCGCCAGCGGAACGATCACGGCGGCCGCGAACACGCCGTAGGCCACCATGGTCGTCCGCCATCCGAAGTTGGCGATAGCTCGCTCGAAGATCGGCGGCCAGACCGTGCCGGCGAGATAGAGCCCGCTCGAGATCAGTGCCAGCGCCGAGCCGCGGCGGCGATCGAACCAGTAGCTGACATAGACATAGAGCGGCGCGTTGAGGCCGGCGGTGCCGAGCAGCCCGACAAACAGGCCGTGGCCGACATAGAGTTGCCACGAGTTCGCCGAAGTGCCGAAATCCAGAGCCCGATGCAGATCGACACAGCGCCGAAGATCGCCGTCGTGCGGACGCCATAGCGCTGCGCGAGCGGCCCCATCATCAGGCCGCCGAGGGAACTGCCGAACCAGGCCACGAGCTTGCAAGCGACGGCGCCGAGCGCGCGCCGCCGAAATCGGCGGCAATCGCCTTCAGGCCGACCGCCACGATCCACAGCGCGCCGAATGCCACCGCGAGCAGCACGAGCGATACGCTCGCGACCACCCAGGAGGTTCGCGTCTCGATGCTTGGCGTGACAAGTCAGGTCCCGGCAGTGACCGCCGCGACAAGTCGCGGCAGGATGGCTTTACCGGGGGAGGGGGCCAAGTCCATTGCAGGGGCGGGCAAGGGAGCAATGCGCGTAGGTCGCTGCGCTGCACGCGCGTCAGCGGTTCAGGCCGGCCTCGAGCTTCGCATAGAGCGGATTGTCGCGCGCGAACACGTAGTCGAGGCCGGTCACCGTCACGCCGCCGCGCCCTTGTCGCGCAGGAAGCTCGCCAGCGCATGCACCCGCGCCGGCGGGCAGTGCAGCGTCAGCATGCCCGACGAGGTCGGGCCGCCGAGCGGGGCGACGACGCCGAAGCGCTCGCGCGCTTCGGCCAGCAGCGCATCGTTGCAATTCGCAAAGCGCGTGCGGACTTCGCGGAAGGCGCGCGCGCGCGCCTGCGCGGCGATGCGGTCGAGCACGTCGCGCGCGATGTCGCGGTTCTCCTCGCTCCAGTCGGCGCCGCGCGACGCGACGAGATTGGCCTGCGAGCGCAGGATCACGCCGTCGTCGACGATCTTCAGGCCGTTGGCGGCGAGCGTCGATCCGGTCGAGGTGATGTCGACGATCAGCTCCGCGGTGCCGGTCGCCGGCGCGGCTTCGGTCGCGCCCGAGCTCTCGACGATCCGGTAGTCGGTGATGCCGTGCCGGGAGAAGAAGCCGCGCGTGAGATTCAAATATTTGGTCGCGACCCGCATCTTGCGGTCGTGCTTGAGGCGGAACGCGGTCGCCACATCATCGAGATCGGCCATGCTGTTGCACGTCGATCCAGGCCTGCGGCACCGCCACGATCACATTGGCGTCGCCGAAGCCGAGCGCCTCGATGCAGAACCACCTTGGCGTCGGGATCGGGCATCTCCTCGCGCACGAGGTCTTCGCCGGTGACGCCGAAATGCACCGCGCCCTGCGCCAGCAGCAGCGTGATTTCCGAAGCCGACAGGTAGGCGACCTCGACGCCGCCCACGCCCTTGATCGCGCCGCGATAGTCGCGTTCGCCGCGCGGCTTGACGAGCTCGAGCCCGGCGCGCGCGAAGAACGCGTCGGTGTGCTCCTGCAGCCGGCCCTTGGCGGGCACCGCGATGACGAAGGGGCCGCTCATGACGGCCTCCCGCAGGCAGCGAGACGTTCGATCCAGACGCCCAATCCGACCGCCGGGATCGGCGTCGTGCTGCCGAGCCGGCTGAGCAGCTTGTCGTAGCGGCCGCCGGCGACCAGCGGCTGCTCGATGCGGCCGGACGGATCGTGCAGCCGGAATTCGAAGCCGGTGTAGTAGTCGAGCCCGATGAAGAACCGCGTCGAGAAACGAATGCGCGAGACGTCGACGCCGCGCGCGGCCAGAAATCCGGTGCGGCTCTCGAACAGGTCGAGCGCGGCATCGATGTTGATGCTGGCGTCGCTCGCGAGCGTGCGCAATTCGGCCGCCACCTTGTCGGGATCGCCGGTGATCCACAGGAAGCGCTCGATCAGCAACGCCATGTCCTGCGGCAGCGACGTCTGCGCAGCCGAGCGCGGCCTGTTCGAGGAAGCGGTCGGCGATCTCTTCGACCGAACGGCCGCCGACGGCGTTGATGCCGGCGATCGAGAGCAGGTCGGTGACCAGCGCGTGCGCCGCCTTGGGCTCGGAGCGCGCCATGGCCGCGAGCACGCCCTCGTATTCCGAGTGCGCGGCGCCGGGCTTGACCGCGAGCACGTCGAGGTCGCGCTCGAGCCGTCCGGCGCGGTTGAAATCCTTGACCAGCCGGCGCTTCCAGGCCGGCGCGAGGTCGAGGCTTTCCACCAGCGCGGTGAACAGGCCGACGTCGCCCATGCGGATTTCGGGCGCGGTGACGCCGAACTCGGCAAGGGCTTCGAGCCCGAGCGAAAGCATCTCGGCGTCGGCTGCCGCGGTGTCGGTGCGGCCGAACGACTCGACGCCGGCCTGCAGGAATTCATCGGGGCCGTCGTCGCCCTGGCGGAAGACCGGGCCGAGATAGCAGAAGCCGGCCGCGCGGCCGGCGTCCGCCGAAGCCAGATAGTCGCGCGAAACCGCGATGGTGAAATCGGGCCGCAGGCACAGCTCCTTGCCGCGCCGGTCGGTGGTGAGGAACATGCGCTGGCGGATTTCCTCGCCCGACAGGTCGAGGAACGGCTCGGCCGGCTGGATCAGCGCCGGCGACACCCGCCGATAGCCGGCGCGCGCATAGGAGGCGACAAGCGCCTGCGCCCGCGCGTCGGGCTCGGTCCGTCTCGGATATGGTCGCGGCGGTGGTCATGGCACGGTCTTTGGCACAGCCTTGGTTGCGCCGCGATGTAGCATGGTTCATGCGCAATTTTCGATGAATTACGGGTGAATCGGGACGCTCTTACGGAATGAGCGCAGCCCAAGTCGGTGTTGCCGACTTGGGCCTATATATTGCCGATCTCGGTAAACCCGAGATCGGCCGCGCGCAGACCGTTAACCCTCCCGCCAGTCCCCGAGCACGCTGCCGACCAGCGCCAGCGCCGCCACCGCGGCGGTATCGGCCCGCAGGATGCGCGGACCGAGCGCAAGCCGCACGACATTGGGCAGACCCGTCAGCGCCGCGCGTTCGTGCTCCGCGAACCCGCCCTCGGGCCCGATCAGCACCGCGAGCGGCGGCGGCGCCGGCGCCCTTGCGTGCCGCCGCGAGCGCCGCGACCGGGTCGCGCACGTCGGCGGCCTCGTCGCAGAACACCAGCACGCGCGCCGGCTCGCGCGCCGGCGATCATGCGGTCGAACGACGATCGGCTCGGCGATCTCCGGGATGGTGAGGATGCCGCATTGCTCGGCGGCTTCGATCGCGTTGGCGCGCATCCGCTCGAGGTTGATGCGCGACGCTTGCGAATGCTGCATCAACACCGGCTGCAGCCGCGAGGCGCCCATCTCGACCGCCTTCTGCACCATGTAGTCGAGGCGCGCGTGCTTGAGCGGCGCGAACAGGTAATGCAGGTCGCGCGGCGGCGTCTGCGCCCGCGTCTGCTCGCCGACGGTCAGCGCGGCCGATCGCTTGCCGCCGTCGGCAGGCTCGCGCGCCACTCGCCGTCGCGGCCGTTGAACACCAGCACGCCGTCGCCGGCTTTGAGCCGCAGCACGTTTCTCAGGTAGTTCGCCTGCGCGCCGTCGAGCGCCAGCCGCGCCCGGCGGCGAGCGGAGCGTCGAGATAGAGGCGCGGCGAGCGGAAATCGTAGCGCGGCATAGTGTCGTGGCCCGCGTGACTGTATATCAAGGCGCGAATAGACCCGGTCTGCGCAGGTCCGGCTAGGGCCGCCAAAGATTAAATCGGGCGATACGCCGTGTTATCGCCCTATTGAAAAGCCTGTTAATATGATCAGGGGCAAGGTCGTTCGCCGGTGATTCACCGACCGGCGAGGAGGGAATGCGATGATTATCTGCCGGGCCCTGCTGGCGGTCGCGATTGTGGGCACGACGCTCCATCATGCCGGGGCGCAATTCGGCGGCATGCCCGGGATGCCGGGCAGTCCCGGCAGGCGGCGGATTTGGCGGCCCGCCGGCCAGGCCCGCCGCCGCAGTGCCAGGCGATCCTGACGGTTCGCGACGACTTGCAGAAGCACGGCGCGGCGATCGAAGCCGCCAACCAGAAGAAGGCGGACGTGAAGATCGCCTGCCAGCTGTTCAGACCTACCTCGCGACCGAAGCGAAGATGCTCAAGATGCTGGAAGCGAACGGCCCGTCCTGCGGCGTGCCACCGCAGATCAACCAGCAGGTCAGGGGCAGCCACGCCAAGGCGCAGCAGATCGGCAAGCAGGTTTGCGACGCGGCGGCCCGCGGACCCGCGCCGCCGGCCCGACGCTGAGCGATGCGCTCGGCACGTCGCCGACGCTGCCCGACACGAAGGATAAGAAGGGCGCCGGCACATTCGAGACCCTGACCGGCAATCCATTCGCGCGATGAGCGACGCGGCCGGACGCGTCGCCGATGCAACCGGAAACTGGGTCGATAGCCACGCGCCCGTTTGGCTGCGTCCTTATCTGCGGCTCGCTCGTCTCGATCGGCCGATCGGTTCCTGGCTGCTGTTGATCCCGTGCTGGTGGTCGCTCGGCCTCGCCGGCGATCCACGCCGGCCATTCGGTCAGCATCTGGCACGTCGCTGCTGTTCTTCGTCGGCGCCTTCGCCATGCGCGGCGCCGGCTGCACCTGGAACGACATCGTCGATCGCGATCTCGACGCCAGGGTCGAGCGCACGCGCTCGCGGCCGATCCCGTCGGGGCAGGTCAGCGTCCAGGCGGCGGCGGGCTTCCTGGTCGCGCAGGCGCTGGTCGGCCTTGCGGTGCTGCTGCAGTTCAACGCCTTCACGATCTGGACCGGCATCGCGTCGCTCGGCGGTGGTCGCGGTCTATCCGTTCATGAAGCGGGTCACCTATTGGCCGCAGATCGTGCTCGGCTTGGCGTTCTCGTGGGGCGCGCTGATGGGATGGCCGGCGACGTTCGGCCGGCTCGACTGGCCCGCGCTCGTTCTCTATGCGGGCTCGATCGCGTGGGTGATCGGCTACGACACCATCTATGCCCATCAGGACCGCGAGGACGATGCGCTGATCGGCATCAAGTCGACCGCGCTGCTGTTCGGCGAGAACACCAGGCCGATGCTGGCGGTGTTCTACACGCTGGCGGTGGCGCTGATGGCGTTCGCCGGATGGGGCGCCGGCGCCGGCATCGTGTTCTCGATCGGGCTTGCTTGCGTTCGCCGCGCAGCTCTCCTGGCAGATCAGCCGCTTCCGGACCGGCGATCCGGACCTGTGCCTGCGGCTGTTCAAGTCGAACCGCGACGCCGGATTGATTTTGTTTGCGGCGATGGTGCTCGACGTGCTGGTGCGGCGGACGGTTGGGCTGAAGCCGGCGCCTCAATTCCGCGCGATGATCTCGCGCTCGCGATGCACGGCGGCATCCGCGATCGGGCGGCCCGACCTTGCGCCGCAGCAGAATGGACGGCCGCCGCCTCCTGATCGCCGAGCGCCTTCGACGCCGCCAGGTGGGGGAGGCGACGCGAACGGCGCCCATGCGGTCGAACGCTTCGCGCAAGCGTCCGTCCGCTTCGGCGACCAGGAGCGGCATGCCAAGAACGCGCGCCCACGACTGCCATTCGGCCACGATGTCGGTGCCGTCGTCGGCGCGAAAGAGCGGAAGTGAAAGAGCGTGATCGCGATGCTCGAGCACGATCGAGACCGCGCCGGGCGTATCGCCTTGCGGCGGCTCCATCCGCAGCGCGACGCCGAGATAGGCGGCGACCGGAAGGTTGACCGCCATCTTGATGCCGCGCACCGCCCGCCGGACCACGACCCGTTCCCGGGTCAGCTCGACGAAGCGCACGCGTCCGTCGGCCGCCTTGTCGGTGGCCGAGAACTGCACCGGTAGGGTAGAACGGGTCGAGCCGCTCATCACGGCTCGACCCGGCAGGCTTTGACCCTGCCGACTGCTGTTTGACGCCTCACGAACTTGCTCCCCGCCGGGTTTTCCCCGGTCGTTGGCCCCCGTCGGAGTTCGTCCCCCGATCGTTGCCGCAAACATGCCGCAAAGCCTTCGGAATCCGCTTAATGTTCCTGGTTAATCTGCGGTATCAGATGGGTCGCCTCGACTCATGCTTGACGGGACGTTGCCGCGTTTCGTCAATTTGCGGTCAACCGCTCACACCGCAGTCAGACCAATCAGAACCACGCATGTCCTCACTTCTCGACCAGACAGCTCTGTCGGATCTTGCCGAGCGTCTCGTGACCGCCGCGCGCCGCGCCGGCGCCGATGCCGCCGATGCGGTGGCGGTGCGCTCGATGTCGCTGAACGTCGGCGTGCGCGAAGGCGCCGTCGAGCAGTCGGAGCGCTCCGAAAGCGACGACGTCGGGCTGCGCGTGTTCGTCGGCCGCCGCACCGCGGTGGTCTCGACCAACGACATCGCGGGCGACGTCGCGCCGCTCGCCGAGCGCGCGGTGGCGATGGCGAAGGTCGCGCCCGAGGACAAGTTCGCCGGCCTTGCCGATCCTGCCTTGCTGGCGCGGACGCAGCCCGAGCTCGATCTGCTCGATCCCGAGCTGCCGTCGGTCGCCGTGCTCGAGGATCGCGCGCTGCGCGCCGAGGCGGCGGGTCTGGCGGTCAAGGGTGTCAGCAAATCGGAAGGCGCGTCCGCATCGGCCAGCATCGGCGGGATGGTGCTGGTGACCAGCCACGGCTTTCACGGCGCCTATCTCGTCTCCCGCTACGGCGTCTCGATGTCGGCGATCGCCGGCGAAGGCACCGCGATGGAAACCGACTACGACTATCTCCAGCGCGCTGCATGCGGCCGACCTCGAATCGCCCGAGAAGGTCGGGCGCACCGCCGGCGAGCGCGCGGTGGCGCGGCTCAATCCGCGCAAGGTCGACAACCACCAAGGTTCCGGTCGTCTACGACAAGCGGGTGGCGAGCTCGCTGGTCGGGCATCTCGCCGGCGCGATCAACGGCAGCGCGGTCGCGCGCAAGACGAGCTTCCTCAAGGACAAGCGCGGCGAGCGCCTGTTCCGCCCGGGCATCCGCATCATCGACGATCCGCTGCGCAAGCGCGGGCAGCGCTCGCGGCCGTTCGATGCCGAGGGCGTCGCCGGCAGCCGGCTCGCGCTGATCGAGGACGGCGTGCTGATGTCGTGGCTGCTCGACAGCGCGACCGCGCGCGAGCTCGGGCTCACCACCACCGGCCACGCGCAGCGCGGCGTGTCGTCGGCGCCGTCGCCGGGCGCGACCAATCTCTATCTCGAAGCCGGCACGATGAGCCCGGACGAACTGATCGCCGACATCCGCGAAGGCTTCTATGTCACCAGCCTGATCGGCATGGGCGTCAACCAGGTCACCGGCGACTACAGCCGCGGCGCTTCCGGCTTCTGGATCGAGAACGGCAAGCCGACCTATCCGGTGAGCGAGGTCACGATCGCGGGCAATCTCGTCGACATGTTCGCGAACCTGACCCCCGCGAACGATCTCGAGTTCCGCCACGCCGTCGATGCGCCGACCGTCCGCGTGGAGGGCCTGACCGTTGCCGGCCGGTGATCGTCCCACCGAACGCGATCTGCTGGCCGCGGCGGTGCGCGAGGCCGGCGCGCTCGCGCTCAAGACCTTTCGCGGTCCGCTGCGGCAATGGATCAAGGGCAAGTCGTCGCCGGTCTGCGAGGCCGACATCGCCGTCGATGCGCTCGCTGCGCGAGACGGCTCGGGCGGCGCGTTCCCGACCTATGGCTGGCTGTCGGAGGAAACCGAAGACGATCCGCAGCGGCTGCAGGCGGAGGCGGTCTGGATCGTCGATCCGATCGACGGCACGCGCGCCTATCTCGACGGCCGCGACGACTGGGTCGTCTCGGTGGCGCTGGCGTCGGGCGGCAGGCCGCGGCTCGCCGCGCTCTTTGCGCCGGTGACGGACGAGTTCTTCTTCGCGGTGGCCGGCGAGGGCGCGACCTGCAACGGCGTTCCGATCCAGGTCCGGCCCGGGCGCCGGACTCGAAGGCGCGAAGCTGCTCGGCCCGAAGCGCTTCCTTGGCTCGCTCGCCGAACTGCATCCCTCGGTGGTGCCGCTGCCCGCGGATCGGCTCGCTGGCGCTGCGGCTGGCCCGCGTCGCGCATGGCGAGGTCGACATCGCGATCGTCAGCGGCAACAGCCACGACTGGGACCTTGCGGCGGCGGACCTTTTGGTGCACGAAGCCGGCGGCGCGCTGACCGATATCGACGGCGAGCGCCTGACATACAATTGCCCGCAGCCGGTGCACGGGCTGCTGGTCGCCGCGAGCCGGTTGCGCCATGGCACGGCACTTGCTCTCATACGAGAACGCAGAGCGCAGTTCGTCTGACGCTTCGTCGTATCGACTGGGGAACATCGATGGCCGACTCAACCCACAGGGACAATTGCTGCACCTGGTCTTCGGTGGCGAACTGACCGACCTCGGCAGCAACGAGTTCAGGGACCTCTCGCAGCTTGAGATCGTCGGGATTTATCCGAACTACGCGACCGCTTATGCCGCCTGGAAGGCGAAGGCCCAGCAAACCGTCGACAATGCCCATATGCGATACTTCATCGTTCACCTGCATCGCCTGCTCGACCCCGAGACGGATACGCGAGCCAAGGCTTGATCTCTGCCGTCGGTTACGCGGCCGCGATGCCGCGTGATTCTGCTGCACCCGCACAGTGGGTAGAACCGATGTGAAAGAGGCCGATGTCAAGTCTGGAACGGTGCGTCCATAATCGTTACTGTGAGCGGCGCTTGATCCGGAGAGTAGCGTTGTCCCAGGGGGTCGTCGAAAGGCCGATGGCGGCGGAGCGGCTGCCGCTCGCGTTGCGCGCCTATCGGCTGGCAACGTTGGCGGGCTCGCCGCTGGCCGGGCTTCTGCTGTCGAACCGCCTCAAGCGCGGCAAGGAAGATCCCGCACGCATGGCCGAACGGCGCGGCGAAGACGCGCATCCCCCGGCCGGACGGCCCGCTGGTCTGGATTCATGGCGCCAGCGTCGGCGAGGTCGCCGCGATCGTTCCGCTGATCGAGCGGATCGTGGCGAAGGAATTCAATGTCCTGCTCACCTCCGGCACCGTGACCTCCGCCAAGCTCGCCGGCCAGTGGCTGCCGCCGGGGGTCATCCATCAATACGTCCCGCTGGATGCGCCGCGCTTCGTCGCGCGCTTTCTCAACCACTGGAAGCCCGACCTCAGCCTGTTCACCGAATCCGATCTCTGGCCGAACCTGATCCTGATGAGCGCGGAGCGGCACATTCCGCTGATCCTGGTCAACGGCCGCGTCTCGGAGCGCTCGTACAACCGCTGGCGCCACGCGCCGGGCATGATCGCGGCGCTGCTGCGCCGGTTCGATCTCTGCCTTGCCCAGTCCGCCGCCTATGCCGCGCGCTACCGCGATCTCGGCGCGCCGCGCATCTCGACCACCGGAAACCTCAAGCTCGACGTGCCGGAGCCGCCCGCCGATCGCGACAATCTGCGCAAGCTGCAGGCGGCGATCGGCGACCGCGTCACCATCGCGGCGGCCTCGACGCATGCCGGCGAGGAGACCGCGCTGATCGAGACGCACCGGCGATTGCGCCATACGTTCCCGCGGCTGCTGACGATCATCGCACCGCGGCATCCCGATCGCGGGCCGGGGATCGTCGAGATTGCGCGGGACGCCGGCCTGGCCGCGTCGCTGCGGTCGCGCGGGCGGCTGCCCGATGCGCAGGACGACATCTACGTCGTCGACACGCTGGGCGAGCTCGGGCTGGTCTACCGGCTGGCGCCGATCGTGTTCATGGGCGGATCGCTGGCAAGTCACGGCGGGCAAAATCCGGTCGAGCCGATCAAGCTTGGCGCAGCGGTGCTGCATGGCCCGCATGTGTGGAATTTCGCCGAGCTCTACGAAGCGCTCGATACCGCGCGCGGCGCCGAGCTGATTGCCGACGTCGGCCGGCTGACGGTGCGCGTGGGCGCGTTGCTGACCGACGCGGCGGAGCGGGCCGCGATCACCGGCGCCGCGCGCGAGACCGTCGAGCGGCTGGGCGGCGCGCTCGAGCGCACGCTCGCCGCTCTCGATCCCTATTTCATGCAGATCCGGCTGGAGCGCCGGAGCAGTCATGCGTGAACCGCCGTTCTGGTGGCGGCAAGGCGGCTTCGCGGCCGCGCTGCTGGCACCGTTGGCGGCGATCTACGGCGCGGTCGCGGCGCGCCGCATGGCGCGAGACGGCGTCAGGGCAGGAGCGCCGGTCGTCTGCATCGGCAATCCCACCGTCGGCGGCGCGGGCAAGACACCGGCGGCACTGGCGGTGGCGCGCATGCTGGAGGCCGACGGCGCAACGCCGGCCTTCCTGAGCCGCGGCTATGGCGGCCGGCTGGCCGGTCCGGTGCGGGTCGATCCATTGCAGCATCGCGCCGCCGACGTCGGCGACGAGCCGCTGCTTGCTGGCGCGTGCTGCAACCACCATCGTTGCGCGTGACCGCGCCTTGGGCGCGCAGGCGGCGGTGGCGGCCGGCGCCGATGTCATCGTCATGGACGACGGCTTCCAGAATCCCTCGCTGGCCAAGGATTTTTCCGTCCTCGTCGTCGATTCCCGGCGCGGCGTCGGCAACGGCCGGATCATTCCCGCCGGCCCGCTGCGCGCGCCGCTCGATCGGCAACTCGAACGCGCGCAGGCGCTGATCGTTGTGGGCGAGGCGTCGGCGGAGGACATCAAGGCGGCGGCGCGCGATCGGACACTGCCGGTGTTCGGCGCAAGGCTCGCGCCCGATGCACGGTTCATCACGTCGACTCGGCGGCAGCCGCGTGCTCGCCTTCGCCGGCATCGGCGATCCCGAGAAATTCTTCGCCACCTTGCGCGAGGCCGGCGTCGCGGTCGCTGCAAGGCGCAGCTTCGGCGATCACCATCGCTATACGCGGGCCGATGCACAGACGCTGTGCCGGGAGGCCGATCGCGAGGGGCTCGTCCTGGTGACGACGGAGAAGGACCTGGCGCGCATGCAGGGCGACGACGAGGCGGCGCAACTCGCCGCACGGTCGCGTGCGCTGCCGGTGACGCTGGTGTTCGACGACGACGTCGGGTTTCGCAACCTGTTGCGGGGCGAGATCGCGCGGGTCCGCGCAACCGCCTGAGCCTTCGTCAGCGCTTCGCTTGGTTGGAAACGTGGCGCTGCAGCACGACCTCGGGCGAGATGTAGGCTTCCTGCAGATCGACGCTCCAGTATTTCAGCTCTTCGAGCGGGATCGGCGTGCCGGTGACGGCGCAGCGCACGAATGCGCCCGGCCGCAGCACCCGGAAATCCCCGTCGAGGAATTTCACCTCGGCCTCGCCCGCCATCGGGGAGGAGCGATCGAAACGGTTCAGCACATACAATCTCCGCCGCAGTCAGGCCGGGGCGCTCCGGCGACGGAGGCAACCAGGCGAGCACCCTAAAATAGTCGCTCGCCGCCGAATGTCACCCGTTTCCGCCAAGGAGCAATCATCAAATGAGTCCTGCACAAGCAGTAGGCATGGTTTACGGCGGTTTCAGTCCATTCATCTCCGCGCGGGAATGAACGGCGGATAAGCCATTCAGAACAGGCTGCCCTGGCCTTCGTCGCTGCCGCTGCGCCGCCGCCGCCGTGGCCTTGGCGGCACGACGGGCGCCAGCGCGGGTGCGCCTTCCGCGGTCGCACGGGCACGCCCGTCGGCAAATTCGATGTCGAGGCCCTGGCCGGCCTGGACCGCCGCCGCCCGGCGCAGTGGAGTGCCGTCGAGGCCGCGCACCAGGGCAAAACCCCGCTCCAGCACGCCGCGGTAGGAAAACGCGGTCAGCAGCTGCCCGGCCCGTTCGGCCCGCAGGTCGCGGTTGTCGAGCAGGTTCTCGATCGCGCGCTCGGCGCGTTGCCGACGCAATGGCGGCGATCCACAGCGCTCCGATAGCTCAGCGCTCCAGATGTCTCGTTGCGAGGCAGCCGCGCCGCGTCGATGCGCGCCTGCGATCCCGCGAGCGGAGAACTTGACCCGATCGATCTGGGTGTTCGCGATCAGCGCGCGCGGCAGCCGCGCGGTGGCATGATCGAGCCGCTGGCGCGCCAATGCGAACAATTCGTCGGCGTCCGGCAGCGCACGGATCGCCGCGCGCAGTTCGGTGCGGCGCGCCTCCTGGCCGCGCTGCCAGCAGGCCAGCGAGCGTCGCGCCAGACCGTCGATCCGCACCAGGAGTTCCGCGCGCACCGGCACCGCCATCTCGGCCGCCGCCGTCGGCGTCGGCGCGCGCACGTCGGAGGCGAAGTCGATCAGCGTCACGTCGGTCTCGTGGCCGACCGCGGAGATCAGCGGGATCATGCTCTCGGCCGCGGCGCGCACCACGATTTCCTCGTTGAACGACCACAGGTCCTCGAGCGAGCCGCCGCCGCGGGCGACGATCAGGAGATCGGGCCGCGGGATCGGGCCATGCGTCGCGAGCGCGTTGAAGCCGTGGATCGCGGCCGCGACCTGCTCGGCGGAGCCTTCGCCCTGCACCCGCACCGGCCACACCAGCACATGGCGCGGAAAGCGGTCGGCGAGGCGATGCAGGATGTCGCGGATCACCGCGCCGGTCGGCGAGGTGATGACCCCGATCACCGACGGCAGGAACGGCAGCAGCTGCTTGCGCGAGGGATCGAACAGGCCTTCGGCGGCGAGCTTCTTCTTGCGTTCCTCGACCAGCGCCATGAGCGCGCCAAGCCCGGCCGGCTCGAGCGTCTCGATCACGATCTGGTATTTCGACTGGCCGGGGTAGGTGGTGACGCGGCCGGTGACGACCACTTCAAGCCCGGCCTCGAGCCTGAGCTTGATGCGATTGGCGGCGGTGCGCCAGATCACGCCCGCGAGGCAGGCCTTGTCGTCCTTGAGGTCGAGATAGACGTGACCGCTGGAATGATACTTGACGTTGCCGAGCTCGCCGCGCACGCGCACGAAACCGAACGCATCCTCGATGGTGCGCTTGAGCGATGCCGACAGTTCGGACACCGTCAGCTCGACGAGATTGAGGCGCGGTTCGTTCATGCGTCATGCCGCCTTCCGGGCCGCCGGGACCCGGACTTCATAACCATAGATGGAGGCGATTCGCTCAATTCGCTATCGCCGCGTCCAGGTCCGGGCAGGTGCGTTTCTCGACCGGCAATTCGTAAGGTTCGACATTGCTTTTGTCGACCACGACGGTGCGCAGCATCGCCTCCTTGGGCACGTCCTGCTTGCGGATCAGGCGGATGGCAAGTTGCGCGGCCACGCAGCCCTCGATGAATCCATTGAAGTCGCCGCTCGCGACCATCGCGCCCGACTTGATGAGGTCGGCGGCTTCGCGGCTGGCGTTGATCCCGACGATCAGGGCCTTGCGCTGGTTGGGTCCAAGCGCGTCGAGCGCGCCGAGCGCCATCGGATCGTTGGCGGCGAGCACACCGTCGATCTGCGGAAACTTGCGGATGAGGTTGTTCATCAGGTCGGCCGCCGGCTTGCGCGCATAGTTCGCCGTTTGCGACGCCAAGAGCTTCACGTTCGGAAACTCCTTCAGCGCCTCGTTGAAGCCGCGCACCCGCGCCACGCTCGAGGGCACCTTGGGCGGGCCTTCCAGGATCACGACGGTGCCGGTGCCGTTCATCGCCTTGAGCAGCACCTGCGCGGTGGCGCGCGCGATCGCCTGATCGTCGCTGCCGACATAGGCGGCGGCATTGCCGCCGGCGAGGCGATCGTTGACGTTGATGACCGGAATCCCGGCCGCGGTTAACTTCGACACCACCGGCACCAGCGCCTTCGGATCGGTCGGGGTCAACACCACCGCGTCCGGCTTCGAGCGCAAGGCCTCCTCGGCGAGCGCGGTCTGCTGCGCGACGTTGTCCGCGCTGGTCGGGATGAAATTGAAGACAAGCATTTTTTCCGCGCGCGCCGCGGTTTCCGCGCCGATGCGGATGGAACGGGCCACCGGATTGCCCTGGCTCTTGGTGAACACCGCAATCGTCTGCGCGTCCGCCGGCGCGGGGCCACAGGGCATCAGGATCGCAATCGCCGCGGCCCAGGCGGCTCTCTGGCGCGTCATCGTGGTCCTCCCGATTATTGTATCTTGTGCCAACTATAGCCGAGCGAAATCACGCGGCAAACGACCGCCACAGCCACCAGCCGGTGAGCGCAGCGGCCGCGATCCAGACCAGCACAATGATCACGGCGGCAGCCAGGCTGCGCGGCTGGGTCGCGAGCGTGGCCGCCCGCTCGCGCAAGTCCGCCATCAACGCAGCCGGGATGAGCCAGACCACCAGCAGGATTCCCAGCGGAACGATCACCAGATCGTCGAGGTAACCGAGCACGGGAATGAAATCGGGAATGAGATCGATCGGGCTCAGCGCATAGGCCGCGACCGCCATCGCCAAAGCCTTGGCGATCCAGGGCACGCGCGGATCGCGCGCCGCGATCCACAGCGCCAGCACGTCGCGCTTGATCAGGCGCGCCCACTGTTTGGCGCGCTCGATCACGGTCGGGCGCTGGGCCTGCACCGGCGCCGTCATCGCACGCCGGGCGACGTCAATTGCTTCACCAGCCGGTAGAGGAAGTCCTTGCTGGCATAGACGTCCTTAACGGCGACGCGTTCGTTGCGGCCGTGCACGCCGTTGTTGCCCTGGTCGCTGAACAATCCTGACACGCCGTAGGCCGGAATGCCGGCGTTGCGCAGCCAGCGATTGTCGGTATAGCCCGCCGACATCGTAGGCTGCACCGGCACGCCCGGCCACATTTCGTTGGCGAGCTGCGACACCGCCTGCATCACCTCCGGGTGCGGCGGCAAGGGCGGCGCCGCCATCGGCCGGCCCTGGGGCGTGATCGTCACCTTGTCGTCGGCGATGATGCGCGCGAGAATGTTTGCGGTCTCCTCCACCGGCTCGTCCGGCAGGATGCGGCAGTTCACGGTGGCGCGCGCGGTCTGCGGCAGCGCATTCTCCACCGTGCCGGCCTCGAGCAGCGTCGCGACGCAGGTGGTGCGCATCTGCGCGTTGTAGTTGGGATTGGCCGCGAGCGGCGCCAGCGCGGCGGGATCGGTTGAGCCAGCCAACAGCGCCTTGATCGCCGCCACCACGGTCGGCGTCTCGGTTTCGATCAGCCGCTCGAAATTCGCGCGCGTCACCACGTTCAGCCGCGGCGGGAAATCGAACTGTGCGAGCTTGGTCAGCGCCGCGGACAGCCGGTAGATCGGATTGTCGCGGCGCGGCGCCGCGCTGTGGCCGCCGGGATCGGTCACCTCCAGCACATAGGTCTGGTAGACCTTCTCGGCGAGCTGGACGGCGAAACGGAACGGGCGGCCGTTGCGCAGCGCGCCGCCGCCGCCTTCGTTGATCGCGAACTCGGCGTCGATCAGCGCGCGCTCGTTCTCCAGAATCCATTTGACGCCGTTGTGCGGCGAATGCGCGAGCTCCTCGTCGGTGGTGAGCGCGACGATGATGTCGCGATCCGGCCTGAAGCCCTCGCGATGCCATTCGATCAGGTTGGCGAGGAAGATCGCCGCCATCGCCTTGTCGTCGATGACGCCGCGGCCGTGGAAATAGCCGTCGCCTTCGGTGAGCTTGTAGGGATCGTGCTGCCAGCCGTCGCCCGCCGGCACCACGTCGATATGCGCGAGCAGCAGGATCGGCTTGCGGGCGCCGGTGCCGCGCAGCCGCGCAACCAGATTGCCCTTGCGCGGGCCGGTCGAGATCACGCGAAAGTCGCCGGCGGGAAATCCCGCAGCCTTGAGCCGTGCCGCCATGGCCTCGGCGGCCTTCAGCGTGTCGCCGCCATCGGTAGTGTCGATCTCGACAAGCTCGCGATAGATGTCGCGGAAGAGCCGCTGCTGCGGCGACGGCGCCTGCGCGAGCACGCAATCGGCCGAAACCGCGACAACGGCCGCGAGAGCAAACGCGAGGTCGCGAACGCGCATTATCCAACACTCCCCCGGGCCAGGGTTCCGGACTCATGAATAATACCAGATTATGACTGTGCCAGTTCGCCATGTCTGCTTTCCGCTTGTGAGTTCAACCGATCGACGCAACACCTTCTAATCTTGCCAGATAGGAGGTGTGCGGATGGAGGGGCATGCGCGGACATGGTTCACGCCGAAGCAGAGGGCCGAGCTCTGGGAGCGCTGGAAGAGCGGTCAATGTGTGGCGGATATCGCTCGAGCGCTTGAGAGGAGGAACAAGAGCGGCGTCTATCGGATCTTGGCTGTCAATGGAGGAATTGCTCCAGCGCCACGCCTGAGAGCTCCGGTAGCGCTGAGGCTTGAGGAGCGCGAAGAGATCTCGCGTGGCATTGCCGCCGGTCGGTCGATACGGCGGATCGCACAGGACCTCGGACGAGCGCCCTCGACTATAAGTCGAGAGATAAGACGCAACGGCGGCTGCAGCGCTTACCGCGCAAGCGAGGCTGATACGCGCGCCTGGGAGCGGGCGTTGCGCCCGAAGCCTTGTCGCCTGACGCGCCATGCGGGGCTACGATGGCGCGTGGCCCAGAAACTCTCGCTGCAGTGGTCGCCGGAGCAAATCTCTGGATGGCTAAAGCGGCAATTCCCTGCCGACCAAGGCATGCAGGTATCTCACGAAACGATCTATCGAAGTCTCTTTATTCAGACACGCGGCGTGCTGACGAAGCAGCTGATGGCACACCTGCGTACCGCGCGGCAGATGCGCCAAGCCAAGGGCGGTACCACGAAGAGCGGACTAGGACAGATCGTCGATACGGTCTCCATCCGCGAGCGGCCGGCTGAGGCCGAGGATCGCGCCGTGCCAGGCCACTGGGAAGGAGACCTTCTCGCCGGAGCGAACAACACGCACATCGCGACGCTCGTCGAGCGCCATACTCGTTTTACGATGCTTCTCAAGATCCCGAGCAAGGACACGGCGACCGTGGTCACCGCGCTCGGTAAACACGTGCGCAAACTGCCGCGGGAGCTGCGCCGCTCCTTGACTTGGGATCGAGGCAAGGAGATGGCTGACCACAAGAGCTTCACCATCGCCACCAACGTGCAGGTCTATTTCTGCGATCCACGCAGTCCTTGGCAGCGTGGCAGCAACGAGAACACCAACGGCTTGCTGCGACAGTATTTCCCGCGAGGAACAGATCTCTCGCATTTTTCTCAGGCGTACCTGAATAAGATCGCTCTCCGGCTCAACCAACGACCACGAAAGACCTTGGGCTTTGAAACTCCTGCCGATAGGTTACGAGCGGTGTTGCAGTGACCGGTTGAACCCGCCGCTTGAAAGCAGACATTTGGGGTTGCCGTTTTCAAAACGGATGCAATTGCCCAAATGGGCAGCATTTAGCGCAACGCTGGCTGAGGCCAGGGAACTCCGATTTCACTTCTCCCAGAACGGCTTTGCGATTTCGCCGTCCACATCTGCCGAAAAGCCGAGGTCCTTAAGCTGGTCATGGGAGTACGATGCGAGCTCCAGCCGCGAACGGTAGCGGTGCCACCACTCGCTCACGAGGGCGTAAGCTGGCGTGCCCATTGCGCCTGTGCAACTAACGATGGCCGGCAGGGGGAAGGCATGCCGTCGGTTTCGAGCTGGAAAAACTGTATCGCTCATCGATCTCTCCGTGCGCTGCTTGGCTGGGCTTCCGCTTGAGCCTCATTTCCTGGTCGCACATCGTCTCAGTTCGGTGCGTTGAGCGCGGACGGATCATAGGGATAGCCGGCGTAGACGAGATTGACGCCGCTGGGGCCCAGCAGTTCCTCGATCTTGTCGATCGTCTTGCGGGTGATCTCTGATTGCTGCTCGGCTGACCCGCCTGAACCTGGTGCTTCAGCTCGACGAGGGCGCGATTGGCGCTGTCCACCCGACGTGACAGGGCTGTTGCGACGTAAAGCAGCGCGACCGGATCCTGCATCAGCGAAGCGGCCGTACTGGCGACATGAAACTGCGAGTTTTCCAGCGCACGGACGTCTGCCGTGTGCGGCTGACCCAGCAATGCCGAGAGTTCGCCGAACACCGCGCCTGGCTCGGTCACTTTGGCGATCTCGACGCCTTCCTTGACGACCGTGACCGCGCCTTCCTTGAGGATCAGCAACCGACCGGTGGTCGACGTGGCGCTGAGCACGGTCTCTCCCGCCCGATAGGTCGCGAGGGGAAGCGCAGTGAGATTTTTCTGCCAGGTGGCGTTATTGGAGTGCATGAACGACATGATCGGTGCTCCGCTGCATCAATGTTAAAACTGCAGTCCGATGGATGTGGCGGCCGATCGTTGAACCGCGCAGGAACTGAAAGCCGCCTGATCGTTCCTGCGCGGGAGGGGGTCTGCAGGGGATCGAACACCCATGCGGTTACCTCGACGCGGGATGTTCGAACACGAACGTATAGTCGGTCAGCTCTGCAGTCGGCACGTCGCGGGGGGCGTTCATCATGATCCGCATCGGGTCGATCGTCTCGACGGATGTCGCAGCCTCAACGCGCGCCTGGGTGGTCGAAGCAATCCATCCGCCCACGCCAGTCAGGATCAGCAAGGTGGCGACGGTGTACATGGGGATCTTGCGCATATGAATTCTCCTGTTTGCGTCTGTTCAACTCACCGCGTCTGCGGTGATGCCACCATGACTCCCGTCCGTATTCGGCCGATGTCGCCAGCGAGCGATTTGGTATCGCTTGTATCGCGGTGCGCCGAAGGCCCCGGCGCAGCCGGGTTGCTCCCGTCACCGACCTCCGGGACAGGCCCCTGGAGTAGCCCGCGGATGGCCGGCACAACGCCCGGTTTGGCACGGAAAAATGGGAGTTATTTGGCGAGCGGCCCTGCGGGTGAGGGGCGCGATGGCGCCTCGAGGTCGCTCATCGTCGGCCACGCCGACGATTGGCAGGTGGCCGGCAGGGGCTCGCCGAGGCGGACGGCCCTAGTCACTGCTTTGCGACGGAAGCGCCGATCCGTGGGCGCTCTCGATCTCGACAAGCGCGTGGCGCAGTTGCATGGCAAGCGGACCAAGCAGGTCGCGACAATGGTCTCGGTCGCCGGCCTTGCCGGCTTGCTCCAGCGCGGCCGCCGCCGCGCCAAGACCAGTGGCGCCGACCGCTTGCGCGGCGCCGCGGAGCTTGTGTGCCGCCGCAGCTAGTTTTGCGAGATCACCCGTGCGCGAGGCTGCGCCGATGTCCCGTTCGGCGTCGATCGCTGTTTCACGGAATTTCCCCAATAACGAGGCGATGGCGGCCTGATCGTCACCGAGCCACTCTGCGAGCACCGCGCGGTCGATAGCAGGCGTGGATTGCCTCGAATCGGTAGGACCGTTGCTGACGCTCTCGGCCTCAATCGGCAGCCAGCGCTCCAGGGTCGCGCACAGGCGCTCGATGCTGACCGGCTTCACCAGGCAAGCGTCCATGCCGGACGCGAAACAGCGCTCGTCCTCGCCTTTCATTGCATTGGCGGTGACCGCAACGATCGGCGTGCGGGCATTGCCGCGCTCGGCCTCGGCGGCACACAACCTCCGCGCCAGTTCATGACCATCCATGTGCGGCATGTGGATGTCGGCGAGCACTGCGGCGTAATGGCCATGCGTCGCCCACGCCTCGAGCGCATCGACGCCATTCTCCGCGGTGTCGGCGGCGATCCCCAGCAGCTCAAGCTGAAGCACGAGCACGTCGCGATTCACGGGATGGTCGTCGACCACCAGGACGCGCGGGCCTTGACCTCGCTTCGGCGTGGTACTCGCCGACGTTTTGGATGCAGGCCTTGGCAGCGTTTTGAGCGGCGAATCCGCCGGCGCTGCTTGAAGGGTCAACGTCACCGTAAATGTGGACCCGGCGCCGAGCGTGCTTTCGGCGGCGACGTCGCCGCCCATGACGCGCGCCAATCGCCGAACGATGGAAAGACCCAGCCCGGTCCCGCCAAATTGCCGGGTGGTCGAACTATCGGCCTGGACGAAAGGCTGGAACAGGCGTGCGAACTGCTCCTCGCCGAGCCCGATGCCGCTGTCCGTGACAGTGAGAATCGCGCGCGTGCGCCCGTTACCGAGCGGCTGGGTCGCGACACGCAACGATACACCGCCGCGATCCGTGAATTTAATGGCGTTGCTCAACAAGTTGACCAGGATTTGCCGAACCCGAGTTGGATCTCCGATCAAGGCGTCTTGTGAGCCGGCGTCGATTTCCGCATCGAGCGAGAGTCGCTTGGCGAGTGCCTGCGGCCGGAATGTATCGACGACCGCATCGACCAGGTTGCTTAGCAAGAACGGCGTGGCTTCGAGATCGAGACGTCCGGCCTCGATCTTCGAGAAGTCGAGCACATCGTCGATGATGTGCAGCAGGGCCTTGCCTGAATCCCGTATGGTCGAAACCGTGCGTCGCTGTGCCGGGCTGAGCCCCTGCCGCTCCAGCACGTCGACCATGCCGAGCACGCCGTTCATTGGCGTGCGGATCTCATGGCTCATGGTGGCAAGGAACGTCGATTTTGCGTGATTGGCAGCGGCAGCTTCGGCGCGCGCCCGCTCAGCCGAGTCGCGCGCGGCTTCGGCAGCGGCCCTGGCCGTAGCCTCTTCCTCGAACAGCCGCACGTTCTCGATCGCGATGGCCGCCTGATCGGCGAAGGTCGTCATCAGTTCGATCTGTTTGTCGGAAAAGGGTCGCACTTCGGAGCGCGTCAATGACAGAACGCCGATGGGGACGCCCTCACGCAACATCGGAACCCCGACTATGGTGCGGAAGCCACCCAGCCTCTGTGCCTCCGCCCATGTGTAGTCCGGATCAGCCAGCACATCGGGGATGTGAATAATCTTGCCCTCGAGCAAGGCTCGCCCGTGAAGCGTCCCGCGTTCCGGCTCAACGGGTATGGTTCTGACGTAATCCATGAACTCGGACGAGAAACCATAAGCCTCCGCGCGAAAGAACTGGTCGCCGACCTGCCGCGTTATGGAGGCTTGATCGGCCTCACACAGTCGTGCGGCCAATTCGACCAGCGTCTGAAGCACTGTCCTGAGGTCGAAGGTCGAGCGGCTGATGATTTTCAACACGTCGGCGGTGGCGGCTTGCTGCTGCAGCGATTGGCGTAGCTCGTTGAGCAGGCGGGTGTTCTCGACGGCGATGAGAGCTTGGTTGGCGAAGTTCTGCACTAGGTCGATCTGCTTGTCGGTGAATGGACGGACCTCCTTGCGATAGATGGAGATGGCGCCGATGAACTCATCCGCCTTGAGCATCGGCACGATAACCAGAGTGTGGATGCCGGCGACATCGACCGCCGTGACAGTCAATGGATGGCCGTCCAGATACGTTCGATCTTGTCGTAGATCAGCGACCTGAAGCGGCTTTCGGGATTGAGCAACGCGGCCCATAATGGCCGTGCGGCCCACCGTCGCGCTTCGCCACAGCTCCACGTATGCCGCGGGCAACGGACCATGGAATGCGGCATTGCGGAAGTGATGTCCTTCCCTGAGCCACATGGCGCCATAGCTGGCCTCGCAGAGCCGTGTCGCGTTTGCCAGCATGGCCTGGAACACCGGCTCCAGCTCACCTGCTGAAGTGGAGATGACCTGCAACACCTCGGCGGTCGCGGTCTGCTGTTCCAGCGCCTCGGAAAGCTCGCGGGTGAGGCGTGCAACCGCTTTCTTTTCAGCGACAGCGCAGGCGACTTGCGCGCGCTTCGCGGCGCTGACCGCCGGCGCTGCCGCGCGGACGCCAATGCCCGCTTTTTACGGCGCGTGCCCATGACAACGCGGCCCGTCGGTAACGAGGAACCTGAATCGGACGATCAATTGCAACAGCCTCGCGAAAGAGGAGCAGCTAGCATACTCGGGTTTGCGATCGGCGTGGCCGGGTAAAGAAACGGCGGGGCGATCCCACAGCCGCCGGCCCGTGGTCGACTTCCGAACGAGAGGGGGTTCTCCGAACGCGACATTTTGACCATCCAGCGTATCGTGCGCATGTCGCCGAAGCCGCCTTTTGTATCGTCCGTATCGTGACACCGCGCAAGCCCGCAAGCGTTAACGCCACATTCGTTCCAGTCGAAACGGGCAGGCGTGAACCATTGCCAGCCATGGCCGCCCTGACACGCTGAACGCACCCGTGTTAGGCTCCGGCAGTGGCGCGTTCGCGCTTGGCGATCGAATCTTGAAAACCGCCTCGATCGCATATTTTTTTGATTTGTTGGTCGCGCCGCGGTCGCGCCGACAAGGCTCAGATGGGATGGACCGCCGCCCGCACATCGTAGTGGTCGAAGACGAGACCACGCAGCGCCGGCTGTTGGTGGACTATCTCAGCCGACAGAATTTTCAAGTGAGCGGGGCTGACGGGGGAACAGCGTTGCGCAAGCTGGTCGAGCGCGAAATGCCCACGCTCGTCCTGCTCGATGTCGGATTGCCAGGCGAAGACGGATTCGCACTGGCGCGGTGGCTGCGAGAGAAAAGTGCGCGCATTGGCATCATCATGGTCACGGTGGCCTCTGAAACCGTGGACCGGGTCGTGGGGCTCGAAACCGGCGCGGACGACTACATCGCTAAGCCGTTCGAGCCGCGCGAGTTGCTGGCGCGCGTGAAAAGCGTTTTGCGGCGCGCGACCGGAGAGGTGGTGAGCGCAGGACCCCGGGTACGCATGGGCCGCCGAGTGCTCGATCTCGAAAAGCGCGTGCTGGTCGATCCGGAGGACGGCCGCGAGGAGGCGCTGACGGCGAGCGAATTCGACCTGCTGAAAGTGTTCGCCGAAAATCCCAACCGGCCGTTGCAGCGCGACTGGCTTCTGGAGGTGACGTCGCATCGCGAGATGGAGGCGTTCGACCGTGCCATCGACCTGCGCATTACGCGTCTGCGCCGGAAGATTGAGCCTGATCCGGCGCACCCCGATGCCATCCGCACCGTGCGTGGCGTCGGTTACATGTTCGTGCCGCCTACGAAATAAGCGAACATGCCATGCAGCGTCGCCACCATACGTCCCCTCAGCCGCAGGCGCATCCTCTCTTCCTGAACGTTCGCGACAAAGGTTTCCATGTATTGCGCGGCGGCAGCCGCACCGCCGTGCCGCTGCAGGTCGCCGACATGGACGCCACGCGCTAAAGCAATTTAGATATAAAGGGGCAGGGGGCATGCAACTCACCATCGCGCTGGAGCGCTACGACCGCCACTTCCCGTTCTTCGACGGCACCGTGAAGCCGCCCAGGGGCATCGCGCTCAAAGCCATGCAGGTCGGCCAGTCGAGCGCGGCGCGCGACGGCATCGACCGCCATGGCCGCATGCTCAAGGGCGAGTTCGACGTCGCCGAGTTCTCGATGTCGACCTACCTGATGGCGATCGACCGGAAGCTGCCAATCACCGGGGTGCCGATCTTCCCGCGCCGGCTGTTCAGCGCCGGGCTGTTCTTCGTGCGTGCCAACTCGGCCCTGACGACCCCCGCCGACCTCAAGGGCAAGCGCGTCGCCATCCGCGCGTTCCAGACCACGCTGTCGCTCCTCGCCAAGGGCGACCTCAAGTTCGAATACGGCGTGCCGTGGGAGGACATCCACTGGCTGCTCGAAGACGAGGAGAAAATCGCGTTCACGCCGAAGCCGGGCGTCAAGATCGAGACACTGCCGAAGGGCACCGACGTCGGCCACCTCTTGCGCGACGGCAAGGCCGACGCCGTGATCCAGCCGCACCCGCCGGACTCGATCATGCGCGGCGAGGTGCCGGTGCGACGCCTGTTCGCCGACGCCGATGCCGAGGAGCTGCGCTATTTCCGGAAATACGGCTACTGGCCGATCATGCACATCATGGCGATCCGTCATGACGCGGTCGCGCGCGATCCTGGCCTGCCGCGCGCGGTGATGGAGATGTATGGCGAGGCGCGCGCACTCGCGCAGGAGTATTTCTCCGATCCGAACTGGTCGAGCCTTGCCTTCGGCCGGCGCTACTTCGAGCGCGAGCAGGAGACATTCGGCGCCGACATCTGGCCGAACGGGCTTGCCGCCAACCGCAAGAACCTCGAACGGTTCATCATGTACTCGCACGACCAGGGCCTGATCAAAGGCGACTTCGCGGTCGACGACCTGTTTGAAAAATCGGTGCGGGATACGTAGTAACGGGAACCGCGGACTCGTGTCCCGGACGCGGTGCAAGCACGAAGTGTGCACCGCTGATCCGGGACCTAGCTTACTTCAAACAGTAAGAAAGCTGGTTCCCGGGTCTGCAGCGCACCATTCGCTTCGCTCATGCTGCGCAGCGCCCGGGACACGAGATCGTCACGCCGCCTTCGACGTTTCGCCTTGCCCAGCCGTCACGTCGTGGCCGTAGATCCACTCGATGCCGTAGGTGTGCTCGTTCGGCTTGATCAGCCGCTTGAGCCGGTAGCCGAGATCGCGCTTGAAGCGCTGGAACGCCGAGGTCGCATTGTTGATCTTGCCGCGTTCGCGGGCGTGCAGCTGGATGCGCGACGTGCGCGGCCGTCGCGCCGCTTCGTAGGCCTGAAGCGCCGCCGGTGCATCGTGGCGATGCCGGGCCAGCAGGTCGGCGAGCACATAACCGTCCTCGACCGACTGCGCCGCGCCTTGCGCGAGGTAGGGCAGCATCGGGTGCGCGGCATCGCCGAGCAATGTCGCGCGGCCTGACGTCCAGAGCGGCAGCGGATCGCGATCGTAGAGCGCCCATTTGTAGCAGCGCTCGGTGTGGGCGAAGAGTTCGCCGAGCGTCGGATGCCAGCCGGCAAACGCGTCTGCGGCCTCGCGCCAGTCGGTTTCCACCGACCAGGATTCCTCGCGCCAGTCGGTTTCGAAATGCGCGATCCAGTTCACCAGCTCGCCGCGCCGCACGTAGTAATGCACGACCGTGCCATTCGGTCCGAACCACGCCGTCATGTCCGGCTCGATCAACCCCTTCGGCAAGGAACCTGCCGGCACCAGCCCGCGCCAGACGATATGGCCGGTGAAGCGCGGCGCGTCGGGTCCGAACAGGCTTTCGCGCACGGCGGAGCGGATGCCGTCGGCGCCGATCACGATATCGGCGCGGGCGGTGCGGCCGTCGGCGAAGCTGAGGGTCGCACAGTCCGCGGTCTGCGTGACGCCGGTGCAGCGTGCGGCGAGCCGCACGCATTCCGCCGGCAATGCCTGCTGCAGCACGGCGTGCAGGTCCGCGCGGTGCGCGCCGAAATAGCCGGCCTTGTATTGCGGGCGGAACACCCCCTTCATCTGCGTCGCCGAAACGACGGCGCCGCTCTTCCAGTTGCGCACGACGTGGCGGTTGGGCTCGAACGCGATCGCCTCGAACGCCTGGTCGAGACCGAGCCCGATCAGCACGCGCATGGCGTTGGGACTGAGCTGGATGCCGGCGCCGATCTCGCCGAGCTGCTCGGCCTGCTCATAGACGGTGACATCGAAGCCGCGCTGTCGCAACGCGATGGCCGCGGTGAGGCCGCCAAGCCCACCCCCAACGATTGCGATCGTCCGCACTTCGGTCATCCGCCCACCGTCGCGACAAGTTGCGCATTGAACGCCGGCCTAGTATCGCTCGATAACACGCGGCCCGAAACGGTCTCAAGCCGTCCGCCGCGCCCGGCGCTGGCCGGTGGGAAAGGAAGCGCCCGGATGCCATCACGTGACCAGGCACGCCACCATGCACGCCGACGCGCGGCCAAAGCCGCCCTGTCTGCCGCCGCGGTTGTCCTGGTGTGGTGCGATGCTGCATCGGCGCAGGAGGCCGCCGATTTCTACCGCGGCAAGACCATTAGTCTGGTCGCGGGCTTCAATCCGGGCGGCGGCGCCGACACCTATGCGCGGCTGGTGGCGCGGCATCTTGGCCGGCATGTGGCAGGCAACCCGACGGTGGTGGTGCGCAACATGCAGGGCGCCGGCAGCGTGGTGGCGGCGAATTATGTGTTCAACGTGTCGCCCAAGGACGGGCTCGAGCTCGGCCTGTTCGCCGGCAACATCGTCATCGATCCACTGATCGGCGGCACCCAGCACAAATACGAGGCGGGCGCCTTCAACTGGATCGGTGCGCCCTCCTCGGATTCGAACGTCTGCCTGTCGTCGCCGACGACGACGTTCAAGACCGTCGACGACGTGCTCCAGCGCGAGATGATCACGGGCACCTCCGGCACCTCTACGCTGGATTTTCCGCTGACGATGAACAACGTCATCGGCACGAAATTCAAGCTGGTGAAGGGCTATGCCGGCAGCGCGGCGTTGCGGCTGGCGATGGAGCGCGGCGAGATCGAGGGTTTCTGCGGCGTGGGCTATAACTCGATGCGCACCGCGGGCCTGCTCACGCCCGACAAGGCCAATATCCTGGTGCAGGTCGGGCTGTCGAAAAATCCCAACATGCCGAAGGTGCCGTTCATCTTCGATTACGCGAAGACCGATCAGGACCGGCAGATCTTCACCTTGGTGTTCGGCTGGCTCGATCTCGAGCGCCCGATCGCGGCGCCGCCGGGCACGCCCGCAAACCGGGTGCAGGCGCTGCGCGACGGCTTCGACCGGGCGATGAAAGATGCGGCGCTGCTCGCCGATGCCGAGAAGGTCAATGTCGGGATCGAGCCGATGAGCGGCGCCGCGATCGCGAAATTCGTCGAGGACGCGTCGCGGACACCGCCAGCGGTGACGGCGCGGGCGGCGCAGATTCTGGGACGCGTGAAGCAATGAGGCGCGCTGTGAGACACAGCGGAGCAGCGAGCTCGGTCGGCTCCCTCCCCCGCTTGCGGGGGAGGGGTGGGGAGAGGGTGAGCGGTCGCGGCAATGCCTGCATGCCCCCTCCCTGTCCCACCCCCGCAGGCGGGGGTGGGGACGTTGTGGCACGGCCCGTCGAAATGTCGACGTTACGTGGCGCGCTGATCGGCCTTGTGATCGGATTGCTTGGCGTTCCTGCGTTCGCCATCCCGGCCGCCGCGCAGACGGTCGAGCAGTTCTATACCGGCCGCCAGGTCAATATCGTCGTCGGCTTCAATCCCGGCGGGGCCTATGATCCCTATGCCCGGGCGGTCGCGCGGCATCTGCCGCGGCACCTGCCGGGCTCGCCCAGCATCGTCATCAAGAACATGCAGGGCGCCGGCAGTGTGATCGCCGCCAATCATCTCTACAATGTCGCGCCGCGTGATGGCTCCGAGCTCGGCGTGATCGCCGGCGGCGCCGCGCTCGAACCGGTCTACGGCAAGAAGAATGCACAGTTCGACGGCCGCCATTTCACCTGGCTCGGCAGCGCCAATGAAGAGATCGCCGGCTGCCTCGCCTGGCACACGACCCCGTTCCGGACGGCGGAGGACTTGTTCAAGGACGAGATGATCACCGGTGCGTCCGGCGCCTCGAACCTCGAGTTTCCCACCGCCATGAACATGGTGCTCGGGACCAAGATGAAGCTCGTGCGCGGCTACCGCGGCCCGGTCGACATCCTGCTCGCGCTCGAACGCGGCGAGGTGCAGGGCATGTGCGGGATGGTCAACACCATCGTCGGCACGCAGCGGCCGGACTGGCTGCGCGACAACAAGGTCCGCATCCTGGTGCAGATCGGCCTCGAACGCACCGCGCGCATGGGCGACCGGCCGTTCGTCATGGACTACGCCAGGACCGAGGACGACAAGCGCGTGCTGCGCATGATCTTCGGCTGGACCATCATGGGGCGACCGTTCCTGGCGCCGCCGGGAATCCCCGAGGATCGCAAGGCGGCGTTGGTCAAGGCGTTCGACGCGACCATGCGCGATCCGGCGTTCCTTGCGGACGCGGCCAAGCAGCGGCTCGAAATCGCGCCGGCCGGCGGTGTGCAGATCGATCGCTTCCTGGCCGACGTCTACGCGACACCGAAGCCGTTGATCGAGCGTGCGGCAAAAATTCTCGCGCAGGGGCAATAGCCGTGCGCGCGAAGCTGCTCGCGCCGTTGGTTGTGACCGGGCTGCTTGCCGCGACCGTTCCGGCCTATGCGCAGGACGTGCAGCAATTCTACAAGGGCCGCCAGGTCAACCTTATCGTCGGCTTCAATCCCGGCGGCGCCTACGACCCCTATGCGCGCACGGTGGCGCGGCATCTGCCGAAATATCTGCCGGGCTCGCCCGACATCGTGGTCAAGAACATGCAGGGCGCCGGCAGTGTGCGCGCGGCGAACTATCTCTACAACGTCGCACCCAAGGACGGCTCCGAACTCGGCCTGATCGCCGGCAGCGCCGCGCTTGAGCCGATGTTCGGCGTGCGCCCGACGCAGTTCGAAGGGCAGAAATTCACCTGGCTCGGCAGCGCCAACGACGAACCGGGTGTCTGCTTCTCATGGCACACCAGTCCGATCGCGACCGCGGCAGACCTGTTCGACAAGGAGCTGATCCTTGGCGCCTCCGGGACGTCCAATCTCGACTTCCCGCTGGCGCTCAATGCCGTGCTCGGCACCAGGATCAGGATCGTGCGCGGCTACAACGGCACGTCCTCGATCATGCTGGCGATGGAGCGCGGCGAGGTCCAGGGCATGTGCGGCATGGTCTATGCCGCGCTGCAGACGTCGCATCCCGACTGGCTCGCGCAGAACCGCGTGCGCACGCTGATGCAGATCGGGCTCGAGCGCAACGACAAGCTGGCCGGTGTTCCCTTCGTGATGGACCTCGCGAAGAGCGACGACGACCGGCGCGTGCTGCGGCTCATCGTCGGCTGGACCATCATGGGACGGCCGTTCCTCGCGCCGCCCGGGATTCCAGAGGATCGCAAGCTCGCGCTGCGCCGGGCGTTCGATATGACCATGAAGGACGAAGGCTTCCTCGCCGACGCTGCGAAGGTTCGGCTCGACATCTCTGCGATCCGCGGTGCCGCGATCGAGCAATTTCTTGCGGACGTGTATTCGACACCGCGGCCATTGGTGGAGCGGGCAGGGAAGATTTTGGCGCAAGGACAGTAGGAGTGCCGGGCATGGAGGGAGATGCGCGAGTGCCGAACGCGGGGGTCTCCCGCGTCCGGCATGCGGCTCCTGTCCGTGCTCGTTTCGACGCGAACCCTTATTCGGTCTCGTCGGTCCCAGGCTCGGCAAAGCTGCCGGTCAGATCTTCGTCATTCTGCGGGATCGCATTGATGCCCGGAATGACTTCCGCCGCAGTGTAGTCATCGGCGTCCGGATTGATAGCGAACGAGTTGTCGGTCGCCGGGTCGGTCGCAGCGTCCGCATCGGGCATGATGTCCCGCGCGGCGAGCTCTTCGCGAGCGTCGAGGTCGTCGATCGAGCTGGAGTAGCTATAGTCGTCGGCCATCAGAGCAGGCGTCTCCGCAGAGGCGGTGAACGCGTGCAAGGACATGCAGACGGCTGCAAGTACGTACAGGGTTTTCATCGGAGTCCCTCCCCAAGTTTTCCCGATGACGCCACGGTGCGCCGCGCGGGTATATGATTGGTTGATGAGGAAGGCGGCGACGACGGTTTCGCGGCGCGTGGTTACGGCCGTCTCATCGTGCGTGGTTACGGACGTCTCAACGGCGGCCCAGGACCGCCCCAAATCAAAATAATTGCTGACTGAGTGATGTCTGTTCTTGGCCCGAAGCAACATGCGGGACCACTCTCGCGCTGTCCGTGGTATTTCCGGGTTCATTTGAACCTTTTCCCCGGTCGCATCGACTAAAGCGGGTAGGTCGATAGGGGGGAACCCTCAATGTCGCGTAACCTTATTCGCATCGTCATGGCGGTCGTGGCCCTGAATTGCGTCGTCGCGGGGGCGACCATGGTATGGCCGAGCACCGCGAGTTCGACCGGAAGCCAAGCCTCCATAGCAACGGCCGACTTCGATCACGTCTTCGCCAGCGCGACGACCCCGCCGCGCCACGAATACGTCCCAGCATTTTTGACAATGATCGATTTCGAGCGGGTCTTGGCCGGTGTCACTGCCATGCCGCGCCGCGAGTACACCCCAGCAATTCTGACAACGGTCGATTTTGAACGGGTCTTCGCCAGCGTGAATACCCCGCGCCGCGGAAACACGCCGCCCACCCGCGAGAAGCTCCGCAATGCCGGTTGGAAGCGCATTCTCGGATCGAGTTAGGCGAAGCCGACAATAGCTGAAACGGAAAACGGCCCGAGCCTGCGCTCGCCCGGCTTGCGCGCGCCGAACGTTTCTTCGAACTTCATGCCGCAGAGGTACGCTGATCCGGCGCGCCGGCGCTGCCTGCGAAGTTTTCTCGCACTCCGGGCTGTTGCTGGTAAGGGAGTTGATGGCATAAATAACAGGTCCGGCAGCACGCGGCGTAAAGGTCAGCAGATGTGGGACAATCGCGTATTGGCCATTTGCCTCACGCTCATCTCGGGTAGCGCGTCAGCTCAAGAGTGCTTCCCGTTCCCGTGGCTGTGCCAAAGACCGGCTGAACCCCGTCTCCAGCCAGGAGAACCAGTGGAGCCGCGGGCAGTCGCGCCCTCGTTGGAGCCAGGTTACGAACGCCAATACAGAACGATCTACGGGCCGGTCGCTGGAGAGCCGTTTCCGATTCCAGCCGTGCCGTTGTCTGACGTCCACCCGACCTACCTGCGCCGGGCCGTGTCCTACCCCTCACAGGAAGCGCCCGGCACCATCATTATCGACCCGCAAAATCGCTTCCTCTACCTGGTGCAAGGCGGCGGACGCGCGCTCCGATACGGCATCGGAGTCGGGCGGCAAGGCTTCGCTTGGTCCGGCGTGGCAACCATCCGCGACAAGCAGGAATGGCCGGATTGGTATCCGCCTAAGGAAATGGTCCAGCGTCAGCCCGAGCTTAGGAGACACATGAGCCAACTGCGGAGCGGCCTTGGCGTGGCCGGTGGTCCCGGCAACCCACTCGGCGCCCGCGCCATGTATCTCTGGCAAGGCAACAAAGACACGCTTTACCGGATCCACGGGACCAACGAACCCGAGACGATCGGCCAGAGCGTCTCGTCCGGCTGCATTCGGATGCTCAACCAGGACGTCATCGACCTCTACCAGCGCACACCCCTCGGCGCCAAAGTCGTGGTGCTTCGATCGCGTGTCAGTTAATTTGGAGTAGCCGAGGCTTCGGCCGCAGAGTCGGAGGCCCGCAGGCGATGGTAAAAAGGTAAGCCTTCGCGCCGACCCACGCGCGGTGATCTCACAATTCACACACTAACACCCCGTCAACAACCCCGTCGCGCCATCAGTGCGGAGGTAGCACGGGACCACCCACAAGGTTTGGCTGTCGCTGCCCGTGGCAAAAAAACCACGCCCCTCAACTATCGTATGAATGATGGTGGAGACCATCATATTTGGTCTTCGTCAGGTCAAAGTTCACCTCTGCATTGACCAACTCGTTTTGCGGGGGGCGAACATGGCTTCCAGATTTTTTGACCGGCCTGCATCCGCCGGCATTGCCGCAAGTCGCATTTTTCCGAGCGAGCCTGAGCGTTCGTGTCGGACCACTGTGCAGCTGTCGATCGTCGCTCTGATGGCGGCCATGCTTGGAGCCTGCGCTCAATCATCTGTTGTAGCCGACAAACCCTCATCACATGCCGCTTTTCGACAGCCGTCGCCGACGCGCGTGGCCGCGGTCACGCCAAAGCAATCGGGGAGCGCGCCCAGCCGACGGATAGCCCGGACACAAGATGCCTCGGATGGGCTCGCCAGCTACTACAGGCATGGCTCGCAAACCGCGAGCGGCGAAAAATTCAATGCAGGCGAATTGACCGCGGCGCACCGCACACTGCCGTTCGGGACGAAGGTGCGCGTCACCAACGTCGCCACCGGGCGGTCCGTAACGGTGCGAGTCAATGACCGTGGTCCGTTCGTTGGCGGGCGCTCTATCGATGTCTCATACGCCGCCGCTGAGTCGCTTGGAATGGTTGGACAGGGTGTTGCCAAGGTCAAACTTGACGTTGTTCGATAGCCGAGGCGCGCCCTTAACTCTCTACGCCTGCAGCAGCGGCCGCAGCTCGCGCACCGAGCGCAGCGAGCCGAGACCGGCAATCGCGTTCACCAGGCCCTTCGCCTTCGCCGGGCCGGAGATCGGCGCCATCAGGTCGATCGCCTTGGTCTCAATCTCCGGCGTCGTCATCGGATTGTCGGGCGTGCCGCGCACCGCGACGGCGTGATGGCGCACCTTGCGGCCATCGTTGAGCTCAACCTCGACGATCCCCTGCCGCGCGGGTTTTGCCACCGTCAGCTCCGGGCTGCCGACCAGCTCGACGTTGCGGCGCACCGCCTGCACGGCGGGATCGCCCATGCGGTCGTGGTCGTGCACGCTCGCGAAGGTCACGGTGCCGTCGACGATCGACATCGCGACCAGATGCTGCACGCAGACGTCCGGCATCGCGCCGTTGTTGACGATGTGCATGCGGTCATCCGGCATGGTGATGACGATCCGTTTGGCGCTGTCGGGGCGCACGCCGTGTTCGTCGATCAGCGCCTGGGTCGCGTCGAGCACCGACTGGATCGGCGAACCGACGCACCACTTCTTGATCGAGGCCTCCATGATCTCGAAGCGCTTGCCCAGTTCCTCGGTCAGCATGTCCGGATTTGGCTTGAGCGCGAAGCCGTCGAAGAAGTTGCCCTGGCCCGTGAACGGCTCTTCCACGCCGGTCATGCCGGACGCCACCATCATCGCGCCGGCGACGCCGTTGCGCGCGCCCATGCCGCCGAAGTCGAATGCCTTCTCGACATGATCGCTGTCGCGATACCAGTAGGGACAGCCGGACGCCTGCTGCACCGCATAGGACAGCACGTAGCGCACCTGCACCGGGTCAAAGCGGAGCAATGCGGCGGCCGCAGCGGCCGCGCCAAAATTCACGCCGAGGGTGTGGGTCGAGTGGGTCGCGGCATTGGGGTTCGGATAGCCGAGCGACATATTGAACCGCGTGCCGATGTCATATCCGAGCGCGACCGCACGCACGAAATCGGCGCCGCTGCGGTCCGCCAGCTCCGCGACCGCAAGCGCGGCCGGCACGATGCCGCAGCCGGGATGGTAGCGGCCGCGTAGATGTGAATCATCGGTCTCGTCGGCGTGTCCGCCCATGGCGTTGGCGAGCGCCGCGCTCTCGACCGGGACGACCAGCGGCGTGCCGATCAGCGTCGCCTCGGCCGCCCCGCCAAGCCGTCTCACATAGTTGATGGCGAGCTCGCCCGCCCGCAGCCGCGAGCCCGAGACGATGGCGGCGAGCGAATCCAGGATGTGATGCCGGGTCTTCTCGGCCACCGCCGGTGGCAGCTCGCGGGTGGCGGCGGCGGAAATGTATTCGGACAGCGCCCGGGTCATTGCGGTAATTTGGTTGTCGGACTTGCTGGCCATTGACTGCCTTTCCTGTTCGCGACCCGCACTTAAGCCATGAACGTGGCTCGCTGCAACATCACCCCTCACCCCTTCGAATTCGCGGAAAGACCTTCGTGCCCTCTCCCTCAAGGGGAGAGAGCACAGTCATGCGCGTCTTGCTCGCGGCTATGCCAAGACCGCGGGCCGTTGTTATTGCGCCCTCTCCCCTTGAGGGAGAGGGCTGCGCTGATGTGTCCGCGCACTCGAATGGGTGAGGGGTGATTGCGTAAACGGCGCTCATTCGGCTATCGATAAATCGATTGAAGCAATTTTCTGCTGGAGGCACTGTGAGTCAGGAACGTCCATTGGAAGGTAAAGTCGCCATTGTCACCGGCGGCGTGCGGCGTCTCGGCAAGGGAATGGCGCTGGCATTCGCCCGCGACGGTGCGTCGGTCGTCATCAATGCGCGAAGTTCTCGCGATGAAGCTGAAAGGGCCGCCGCCGAGGTGGAAGCGGCCGGCGCCAAGGCGATGGTGCACATCGCCGACGTCACCGACGAAGCCGCAGTCAACACGATGGTCGACGCCGTGGTGGCCAGGTTCGGCCGCGTCGACATCCTGGTCAACAACGCCGCCAACCGCGCCGAGACGCCGTTTCTCCAAATGACCTACCAGCAGTGGCGCGACATCCTTGGTGTCATTCTCGACGGCGCGTTCCTGTGTTCGCGCGCGGCGCTCCCGCACATGGTCAAGAACAAGTTCGGGCGCATCATCAATCTCGGCGGCGTGTCGAGCCATCTTGGCGCGCCCGGCCGCGCCCATGTCGGCGCCGGCAAGGCCGGTATCGTCGGTTTGACCCGCTCGCTGGCGTCGGAATTCGCGCCGCACGGCGTGACCGTGAATTGCATCGTGCCCGGTCGCATCGGCGGGGAGCGCTCGGCCACGTCCGGACACGGCATCGGGCACAACCCGCCGGTCGGACGCGAAGGCACGTTCGAGGACGTGGCGTCGCTGGTGCGGCTTCTTTGCCAGCCGGACCACGGCTACATCACCGGCCAGACCATTCACGTCAGCGGCGGCCTGTTCATGCCGTAAGGACGCGCGATGGCTTCACAACCGGCAACCAGGTCCGATTACGGCGCCGCCCCGCTCGGGCTCAACGTCACGCGCGATCTCGCCGCGTTCCTGGCGCGCTTCCGCTTCGAGGACGTGCCCGAGGCCGCGATCCACGAGGCGTGCCGCGGCGTGCTCGACTGGATCGGCTGCGCGCTCGCCGGCAGCCGCCATCCGACCGTCGGCAAGCTGTTGCCGGTGCTGAAGGCGTTGAACGCGCAGCCGCTGGCGACGGTGCTCGGCCACGATCTGAAGCTCGGATTGACCGAAGCAGCGCTCGCCAACGGCCAGATGGGACACATGCTCGATTTCGACGACACTCATATGGGCGGCGTCGTGCTGCATGCGTCGTCGCCGATCCTGGCGGCGCTGTTCGCGCTCGCCGAGCGCGGCACGTTCGACGGTCGGGCGCTCGTCTGCGCCTATGCCGCCGGCTTCGAGGCCGGCGTGCGCGTCGGACAGTCGGCGCCCGGCCATCACGATGGCGGCTGGCATCTCACCGGCACGCTCGGCACCATCGCCGCCGGTGCGGCGGCGGGCCGGCTGCTCGGGCTCGACGCGCTCGGGATGACGCACGCGCTCGGCATCGCCGCGACCCAGGCGGCGGGCATGCAGCAGAACCGCGGCACCATGTGCAAGTCGTTCCACGCCGGCCGCGCGGCGTCGAACGGGCTGCTCGCCGCGCTGCTTGCACAAGAGGGTTTCGACAGTTCGGAAGAGATCGTCGAGGGTAAGCGCGGCTTCGCGCGCATCTACAGCAACGTCGCCAAACCGGAGCTGGTGCTGGCTGAGCTCGGCACGCGCTGGGAGATCGCCCGCAACGGCTACAAGCCCTATGCCTGCGGTGTCGTCCTGCATCCCATTCTCGACGCCATGGTTGCGCTCGGCGAGCAGCGTGCGCTCAAGGTTGACGACATCGCCCGCATCGAGGCGCGCGTGCATCCGATCGCGGTGCGGATCACCGGCCTCGGCGATCCCAAGACCGGGCTGCAGTCAAAATTCAGCATCTACCACGCCGGGGCCGTGGCCTATCTCGACCGCGGCGCGGGCATTGCACAGTTCTCCGATGCGCGCGCGTCGGCGCCGGACGTCGTCGCGCTGCGCGGCAAGATCGAGGTGACGACCGACGAAAGTTTCCGCAAGGATCAGGCGCTGGCGACGCTGGTGACGGCCTCCGGCGAGCGGGTCGAGGCGCGCGTCGCACATGCCAGCGGCACGGTGGACAATCCGATGTCGGACCGCGCCATCGAAAATAAATTTCTCGCAAACGCCGCGCCGGCGATCGGCGACGGCCGCGCGCGGCAAATCGCCGCGACGGCATGGCGGCTGGATAAGCTCGGCGACGTGCGCGAGCTGATCGGTCTTTGCGCTTGATGCAGGGCGCGAGGTCGGCGAGCATGCCGGCCGACTGAGAACAGAGATAATCCGGAGGAAATCGACGATGGCTCAGAAACTGGTTTTCGCGGCTGCCGCTGCGCTCATCGTTGCGGGTTCCACGCCGGCGCTGGCGCAATTCAAGCCGACCAAGCCGATCGAGATCGTGGTGCACAACGGTCCGGGCTCCGGTCCCGACATCTTCGGACGCACGGTCGCTCAGATCATCGAGCAGGAAAAGCTGGCGCCGGTGCGCTTCCAGGTCTCGAACAGGGTTGGAGGCGGTGGGGTGACGGCCGCTAACTACTTGGTCGAGCGCAAAGGCGATTCCCACGTCCTGGCGGCGTTCACCAGCGTCTGGATGACCAATCCCATGGTGCAGCAGGCGGCGAGCACCAAGGTCGTCGACATGACGCCGATCGCGCGGCTGGTGGTGGAGCCGGCCGTGATCGTGGTGCGCGCCGACTCTCCGTTCAAGACGCTGCGCGACGTCATGAACGCTGCGCTCAAGGACGGCAAGATCAAGCAGGCAGGCGGCTCGCCGCTCGCGCGCGATGCGCTGGTCCGCCAGCTCCTGATGGCGGAGAGCGGAGCGAAGTGGGCCTTCATCTCGTTCCCCGCCGCCAGCGAGCGGCTCGCCGCGTTGCTCGGCGGGCATGTCGACTTCGTGCTGCTGGAACCGCCGGAAGCCGGTGAATTCATCCGCGCCGGCAAGCTGCGCGCGGTGGTGCAGATCGCCGAGAAGCGGCTGCCCGGCTACGAGGACGTGCCGACGTTGCAAGAGGCCGGTTTCAAGGTGCCGAACGTTCCGCAGGCGCGCGGCATCATAGGACCGCCCGGCATGCCGGCGGACGCGGTGGCCTATTACGAGGACATGCTGTCGAAGATGTCCCGTTCACCGGGCTGGCAGAAGTTCCTGCAGTCCAACCAGCTGGACGACGCCTACCTGAATGCCAAGGCGACGACGGCGTTCCTCGGCGACTACGAGCAGCAGTTGCGCGATATCCTGGTGCAGAGCGGCGTGAAGCTGGTGCGGTAGCGCGGCTTAGAGGATTGGCTCAGCCAGCAAGGCATACTCCGTCACCCTCCTCTGGAGGGGGAGGGTCGACCGCCAAACGAGCGCAGCGAGTGAGGCGGTCGGGGTGGGGTGAACTATCGAGCAGCTTCGCTCTCACCCCACCCCGCTCGCTTCGCTCGCGACCCTCCCCCTCCAGGGGAGGGTGGCGCTGCCGTCGCGGCGAAATTTCGTCTCGAAACTACGTCAGCTTTGCCATCACCCAGCGCGCGCAGGCGAACAGTCGGTCGTCGCGGTAGCGCGGCGCCACCAGCTGGATGCCGACCGGCAGGCCCTGCGGCCCGGTGTGGGTCGGCAGCGACATCGCCGGTCCGTTCAACACCGTCCAGAACTGCTGGAAGGCCGGCTCGCCGGTGAAGCTCAAGCCCTTCACCGCTTCGCCCTTCACGCAGGGCGAGATGATGGCGTCGATGCTGTCATAGGCGTCGTCGATGCGCGAGCGGCAGCGGTCGGCGAGCTGCAGCGCCGCGACGTAATCCTCGTGCTTCATTGCGAAGCCCTTCTTGACGCGGTCGCCCAAGACCTTGCTGATCTTGTCCGGATGATGCTGCCAGTCGGCGGCCATGCTCTTCGAGCGTTCATAATTGTTGATGGTCTCGCGCGCCGTGTAATAGAGCTTGGAGAATTCCTCTGGCAGCACAATTTCCTTCACGGAAGCGCCGGCGGCCGCGAGCCGCTTCGCCGCGTCCTCGACGGCGTGCTTGGTCGGCTCTTCCGCCGTGTCCCACAGCGGCGTGCGGCACACGCCCAGCCGGGGCGGAGAATCGAGCTTGAGATACGGCGGTGTCTTGTTCACAAGCACGGCGGTGATCAACTCGGCGTCGTCGACGCTGCGGGTCAGCAGCCCGATGGTGTCGAGCGTCTCGGCGGCGAACTTGATGCCCTGGCGGTTGATCAGGTTGAAGGTCGGCTTGTAGCCGACGCAGCCGCAATAGGACGCAGGGCGGAGCACCGAGCCGCCGGTCTGCGTGCCGTAAGCGGCCGGCACCATGAAATCCGCCACCGCGGCGGCCGAACCCGACGACGAGCCGCCCGGCGTATGCGCGGGATTGTGCGGATTGGCGGTCGGGCCCGGGAACATGCCGGCGAATTCGGCGGTGACGGTCTTGCCGAGGATCACCGCCCCGGCCATGCGCGCGAGCGCGACGCAGGCGGCGTCGCCGGCCGAGCGGTTGCCCTTGTAGATCGGCGAGCCCATCTCGGTCGGCAGATGTTCAGTGTCGATGATGTCCTTCACGCCGATCGGCACGCCGTGCAGCGCGCCGCGCGACGACGGGCTGCGGTCGAGCGCGCGCGCCTGCATGAGGGCGTAGTCGGGATCGATGGTGGCGAAGGCGTGCACGGTCGGCTCGCGCGCGGCGATGCGGTCGAGGCAATCGCGCACCACCGCCTCGGCGGTGAATTTTTTCGCCGCAACGCCTTTGGCGACTTCGGACGCGGAGAGCTTGTTGAGCTTGCTCATGGGTGCAAGGGACCTCATGCGGTTCGGCATACTCTACCTCTCCCCGCTTGCGGGGAGAGGTCGCGAGCGAAGCGAGCGGGTGAGGGGGACTATCGACAGAACGCGCTTGTGGTGAGTCCCCCTCACCCCGACCCTCTCCCCGCAAGCGGGGAGAGGGAGCTCACCGAGTTCGCAGCGCGTTCAGTATTCCAAATCAATTCGCCTTCGCGCGTCCCGCCGACGTGCCGGCGATCTTGCCGAACACCGCGCCGGAGCAGAGCCCGGACCCGCCGGGATAGTTGAAGTAGAAAATGCCGCCGACCAGCTCGCCGGCGGCATAGAGCCCGCGGATCGGCTGATAGTCGGTGTTCAGGACCTCGCAGTCGGTGTTCACGCGCAAGCCCCCGAAGGTGAAGGTAATGCCGCAGGTCACCGCGTAGCCCTCATAGGGCGGCGTATCGAGCGTGTTCGCCCAGTTCGACTTGTTGATGGCGAGGCCTTGCGTGCAGCGGCCGTCCTTGACGTTCGGATTGAACGGGACGTCCTTGCGCACCGCCTTGTTCCATTCGGCGACGGTCTTGATGAATTGCTCCGCGTTGACGCCCTCAAGCTTCTGCGCCAGCTCCTCGATCGTGTTCGCTGTCACCTTGGTGATCTGGCGGATGCGGTATTCGTCGCGCTGCAGATGCTTCACCTTCTGGTCGAACACCTGCCAGGCGAACTGGCCCGGCTGCTCCAGCACCACGCGACCGTATTTGGCGTAGGTGTAGTTGCGGAAGTCGGCGCCCTCGTCGACAAAGCGTTTGCCGGTGGCGTTGACCAGCATCGCAAACGGATAGCTGTGCTTCTGGAACTGGTCGCCGACCGCGAGGTCGCCGAACTCCGGCGCGTTCATCTCCCATTGCACGGCATGGCAGCCGGACCAGTTGCCGCACGGGCTGGCGCCGATCTCCAGCGCCATGCGGATGCCGTCGCCGGTGTTGAAGCGGGTGCCGCGCACCTTGGCGAGATCCCAGCCGGGACCGAGATAGCGGGTGCGCCATTCCGGATTGGCCTGGAAGCCACCCGACGCGAGGATCACGGCCTTGCCGCGGATCTCGCTGTCGCGCCCGTCGTGACGCACGCGCACGCCCTCGACGCGGTCGCCTGAGTGGATCAGCGAGAGCGCACGGGTCTGGTAGCGGACCTCGATGCCGCGCTTCTTGGCGGACTTCCGTGAGCATGTTGACGAGGCCGGGCCCGCCGCCGACGGATTCGATCGTCAGGCCGCCCCAGAACTTGAACTTGCCGTCGATCTTGAACGCCTGCCGGCCGTAGATCGGGATGAAGCGGACGCCCTTCTCGCGCATCCAGTTGAGCGTGTCGAAGCTCTTCGTGACCAGGAGCTCGACCAGGTCGGGATTGGCGCGGTTCTGCGTCACCTGCGCCATGTCGTCGAAGAATTTCTCGGCGGTGTAGGTGCCGAAGTCGGTCTCCTCGATCTCCTTCTCGGTGAGGTCCGGGATCAGCGTCTTGATGTCGTCGACGCCGTTATAGACCACGCGGATCGATCCGGCGGTGAAGCGGCTGTTACCGCCGGCCTCGTCCTCTGGCGCCGCTTCCAGCACCACGACCTTCGCGCCCTGCTCCTGCGCCGCCAGCGCCGCGCAGAACGCCGCATTGCCGCCGCCCACCACGATCACGTCGTACTCAGCCATCGCTTCCACCCACTCCGTCATCCTTTCCGTCATCCTGAGGTGGCCGCGAAGCGGCCCTCGAAGGATGCACGGGCACTGTCCGGGCCGCCATCCTTCGAGGCTCGCTATGCTCGCACCTCAGGATGACGGGGATAGGGCGTTATTGCCTGCCCTATTTCAATTGGCAACCACGCGCCACTCAATCGTCTCGCCGCCGCGGTAGATCAGCGCCTTCTCGTCGGGGCCTGCCACCTTGACTTCCGCGGGCGCGGTCCAGGACGCCTTCTCCAGCGTGATCCGCTCCTCATTGGGCGGCAGCTTGTAGTGCCTCGGCCCGTTGAGCGAGGCGAAGGCTTCGAGCTTGTCGAGCGCGCCTTCCTCCTCGAACACTTTGGCATAGGTCTCAATCGCAACCGGCGCGTTGAAGATGCCGGGAATGCCGTTGAGGGCGAGCTTCTTCGCCACCGGATGCGGCGCGGAATCGGTGCCGAGGAAATAGCAGGCCTCGCCGGAGGTCGCGGCCTGGCGCAGCGCGGCGCGGTCCTTGGCGGTTTTGATCACCGGCATGACGTACATGTAGGGCTTCAAGCCCCAGCCGAACCAGTCGGTGCGGGTGAGGATCATGTGATAGGGCGTGATGGTGCCGCCGACCTGCGGCGCCGCGCTCTTCACGAAGTCGACGCCGTCCTTGGACGACAGGTGCTCCAGGATCATGCGCAGGCCAGGAAACTGCTTGGTCCATTTCGACAGGAAGCGCTCGATGAACATCGCCTCGCGGTCGAAAATGTCGATCTCGGGGTCGACGTCCTCGCCGTGCATCAGGAACGGCATGTCGATCTTCTCCATGCGCTCGAGCACGCGCATGACCTTGCGATAGTCGGTGACGCCGGCGGCTGAATTGGTGGTGGCGTTGGCGGGATAGAGCTTCACGCCGGTGAACACGCCGTCCTTGAAGCCGCGCTCGACGTCGTCGGGATCGGTGTCGTCGGTGAGGTAGCAGGTGATCAGCGGCTTGAAGGTCGAGCCCTTCGGCAGCGCCGCCATCACGCGCTCGCGATAGGCGATGCCGTCCCTGGTGGTCGCCACCGGCGGGATCAGGTTCGGCATCAGGATGGCGCGGCCGAAGTTCTTGGCGGTGTACGGCAGCACCGCTTTGAGCATCTCGCCGTCGCGCACGTGCAGGTGCCAGTCGTCGGGCTTGCGGATGGTGATGCGGGTGGTCATGGAAGGCACTCAGCAGGCTGCAATCGTGTGAGGCACGGCGGGTGCAGCGGACTCCGTCTGCTCCCTCCCCCACAAGGCGGGAGGGAACGCTGTGGCGCGAACCTTCGCAACTCCCGCGATGCATTCGCGTCATCCATTGAAGCCCAGGCGGTAAAGGCCGCGATCACCCGATGGGCGCCGCGGCCGCCGTATAGGTCTCTTGCGGCTTGCCGTAAATCATCGCGCCGGTGAGATCGGACACGCGCGCAAAACCCTTGCGCTCGCACCATTTCTCCAGCCCGTCGATGATCGCGATCATGCCGGACGGGTTGCGGAAGGTGAAATAGCCGATCATTACCGCGGTGGCGCCGGCCAGCATGTACTCCACCACGTCCTCGACCTTGACGATGCCGCCGCAGCCGATGATCGGGACCTTCACCACCTTTGCGCACTGATGCACCATGCGCAGGATGATCGGCTTGATGCCGGGGCCGGAGATGCCGCCGTAGCCGTTGCCGATCATTGGCTTGAACGTGTCGGTGTTGATCTTGAGGCCCAAGAGCGTGTTGGAGATGGTCAGCGCATCGGCGCCGGCGCGTTCCGCCGCCGCTGCGACCAGGTCGATCTCGCCCGCGTTGGGCGACAGCTTCGCCCAGAGCGGCTTGTTGGTGGCCTCGCGCACGCGGCTCACGATCTCGTAGGTGTGGTTCTCGTGCAGCGCGAAGTTGCCGCCGCCCGGCTCGCGCGTTGGGCATGAGATGTTCATCTCGATGGCGTCGACTTCCGGCAGCGTGACCTCGCGCGCCATCGCCGCGAAGTCGTCGGCGGTCGTCGCGGTGATGTTGGCGACCACCGGCGGCTTGAAACGGGCATATTCGGGCAGCTGGTGCTGCAGAAAATACTCCAGACCTTTGCCCGGCAGGCCGATCGAGTTGATCATGCCGCCTTCGAGCTCGGCGACGCGCGGCGGCGGATTGCCGATCCGGTACTCGCGCGACACGGTCTTGGTCACCAGCGCGCCGAGGCGGTTGATGTCCATCACCTGCGCCAGCTCGGTCGAGAACGCGCCCGACGCTGGCATGACCGGGTTCGCGAGCGTGAGGCTCCCGATCTTCACCGACATGTCTACCATCCGACTGCCTCCTGCAGATCGAACACCGGTCCGTCGATGCAGACGCGGCGCAGTTCCTTCTTGCCGTTGACCTCGAACGTCTTGACGCAGACGTAGCAGGGGCCGAGACCACACGCCATGATCTGCTCCATGGCGACCTGGCCGGGGATGTTGTGCGCCTTGCCGAGCGTCTTCATCAACTGCATCAGGCGATTGGAGCCGCAGGTGTAGAACGCGTCGGCGCGCTTCTCGGCGATCAGCTTGCGCAGGATCGCTTCCACGTTCTCGACATTGCTGGTGCCGTCGGAATCGAGCACCGGGATCACGTCGCCGACCTTGGCGAACAGATCGGCGGCGAGCGCGAATTCAGCACTGCGCGCGCTCAGGATCGCGGTGACCTTGACGCCGTTGTCGCCGGCAAGCTGCGAGATCGGGCCCATGGTCGCGAGCCCGACGCCGCGGCCGAGCACCACGATGTTCTTCCACTCCGGCTTGAGCGAGAAGCCGACGCCGAGCGGGCCGACCATGTTGAGGTCCTCGCCGCGCTTGAGGGTCGCCAGTCCGCGGGTGCCGCGCCCGGCGGTCTTGTAGAGGAATTCGATGCGGCCCTTGGGCCGGTCGATGCGGTAGACGCTTTGCGGACGCCGCAGCCACAGCTCGCCGACGTCGGGCGAGGGGCAGAGCAGATTGAAGAACTGTCCCGGGTTCACGGCCAGCGCCTTGGGCGAGGCGTCGACGATGAGGTGCTTGTATTCGCTGTTGACCCACTCGTGCGAGACGATCGGGCAAAGCGTCTCCTCGATCGGAATGTGCGGCGCATCGGCTGGAGCGGGGTCGCTCCTGCCGACCACCACCGGCGCTGTGGTGAAGGGCTCAGCCTGCATGGGTTTGTCGGGCCTTTCCTGCTGGTCTCGGCTACTCTAAAGCCTCGTGTACCAAAATCAATATTTTTTCCAATTTTTGAACATCGCGAAATTAACGCTGTTATTTCAGCCAGTTAGTTGGCCATCACAGCTGGCTCTCCAGGCGTTCGCGCATGAAGCGCACCGCCGCCGGCCCCTTGATGGCGCGCGACCACAGGTCCTTGGCCATCTTGTCGTGCAGCGCCAGCGCCTCCGGGGCCGAGGTGATCATCGCCACGCCGACCCGGATATTGGGCTGCTCGCCGAGCCGGAACGGCGAGAGCGCGAGCACGTGCCGGTCGGGCTGGCGGAAGATCTGGAAGCTCGCGTGGGGCAGGGTGTCCGGCACGATCCCGATCTGCACGCCGATCGGCTCGTCCGCCATCATCGCCGTGAAATGCTCGGCCTCGGCGCGCGCGAGCGCGCGGCGTTCGTTAAGCGTCGCCTCCGGCAGGTCGTAGCGGCCGACCAGGCCGTTGCGCAGGAAGCGCTCCATCTCGGCGGCGGAGATCAGGTTCACGATGCCGGGCTGGCGCTGGCGGTAGCTCTCCTTGCGCTGGCGCAGCACCGTCATCAGCTCGTCGACCTGCGCCAGCGCGCGCTTGCGGCCTTCGTAGCCTTCCGGAACGTTTTCGCGCAGCACATCCGCCAGCGTGCGGTCGAAGTCGTCGGAGGCGAGCAGGTACGAGATCGGCCCGGCGAGCACGATGATGTGCTCGCTCGTCTCCTCGATCTGGCGCATGCGTTCGAAATAGGCGACCGCCGACGCGACGTATTCGACGCCGACGCCAAGCAGGGTGGGGACCGAAACGCCAAGCAGCTCGGACGAGTTTTTCGAGCGTCTCGATCTTGGCGAGCTCGCCCTTCTCGAAGCGGTAGAGCGCGGTGCGGGAGATGCCGAGGCGGTTGGCGATCTCGTCGGCGCGACAGCCCGGAGCCGAGGCGAAACGCCTTCAGCCGGTTTCCGATATCGTCGAAGCGGATGGGCATCTTGAGGTGCCTAGGCGTGAAGCACAGCGATCGATGCACGATGGGTCTGCTCCCTCCCCCCTTGCGGGGGAGGGGTGGGGAGGGGGGTAGCGGCAAACTCAGCAGCGTGCGGTCACCCCCCTCCCTGTCCCTCCCCCGCAAGGGGGGAGGGAACCCTGTGGCCCGACCCGTACCCATTTCAGCGCTACGTGCGCGTCATGCGTCATCTGACGCTCTGTGTTGTTAAGCGGTCGCCTTCGCCGCCTGCAGCCGCTTCGCGGCATCGAGCGCGGCGGCGACGATGTTCTGGTAGCCGGTGCAGCGGCAGAGATTTCCCGAGATCGCAATGCGCACGTCCTGCTCGGTCGGGTTCGGATTGTCGCGCAGGAATTCGGTAAGCGTCGTCAGCATCCCCGGCGTGCAGAAGCCGCATTGCAGGCCGTGATTGTCGCGGAACGCCTCCTGCAGCGGGCTGAGCTCGGTCGCCGACGGCGCGAGCCCCTCGACCGTCGTGATGTCGTGGCCGTCGGCCTGCACCGCCAGCATCAGGCAGGAGCGGGCGGTGAGACCGTCGAACAGGATGGTGCAGGCGCCGCAGACGCCGTGCTCGCAGCCGAGATGGGTGCCGGTCAGGCCCAGCGTGTGGCGGATGAAATCGGCGAGCGTCAGCCGCACTTCGGCGTCCGCTTCGTAGCGCTTGCCGTTCACCGTCAGGGCAACCTTGCGAGTTTCGGTCATCGGCTGCCCGTTCAATGCTTGGCCTGGCTCTTGAGCCGCGCGCGCGCCTGTTCCAGCGCGCGGCGCGACATCACGGTCGCGAGGTGCTGCCGGTAGGAGGCCGGCGCGTGGATGTCGTCGATCGCTTCGTATTTGCGGCAGGCCTCGCAGGCCTCGCGCAGCAGCTTGTCGTCGGGTATCTGCCCGACCAGCGCCTGCTCGACTTCCGTCGCGCGCACCGGCGCGACTGCGATGCCGCCGAGCGTCACCGACGCGCGGGTGATCTTGCCGGCGGCGTCTTCCGTCAGCAGCGCCGCCGCCGAGACGATGGCGAAGTCGCCGTGCCGGCGCGAGAACTCGACGAAGCCGTAGCCGTGGCCGTCCGGCCAGGCCGGAAAGCTCACCGCCGTCACCAGCTCGTTCAATTCGATCGCAGGCGTCATGAAGGCGACCGGGAAGGCGGCGAATTCGACCTTGCGCGTGCCGTTCGGCCCCTGCACCGTCACCGTCGCATCCATCGCCGCGGCGACGGTCACCAGCTCTGCCGACGGATCGAGATGGCAGAGCGAGCCGCCGATGGTGCCGCGGTTGCGGGTCTGGCGATGGCCGACATGCTGGATCGCCTCGTGCATCAGCGGGACAGCGCTTGCGCACCACGTCGGAGAATTCGATGTCGCGCTGGCGCGTCATCGCGCCGATCTCGAGCGCCCCGTTCGCCTCGCGGATGTAGGAGAGGCCATCGACCTTGTTGAGGTCGATGATGTGGTCGGGCTGCACGAACCGCATGTTGAGCATCGGCATCATCGACTGCCCGCCGGCCAGGAGCTTGGCGTTGTCGAGGCGGCCGAGCAGCGCGACGGCGTCGCCGACCGTGCGCGGATCGTGGTAACTGAAGGGCGGTGGCTTCATCGTTCCGTTCGCTTGCGGGGCGCCGAGCCTTTACATAGCCGGAAAACCGTGCCTGAATCCAAAAAATAATAAAAGTCCCAAATATGGGAACAGTTCGCGCACGTAGCGGCGAACGAATGCGGCGCGATGACCGGGTCCGCACCCGGTCGAATGACCCAGAGAGCCCATGAAACCTGCCGCCTTTCGCTATCACGCGCCGAAGACGCTCGCCGAGGCGGTCGCGGTGCTGGCGGAGGTCGCGCCTGACGACGGCCGCGTGCTGGCGGGTGGCCAGAGCCTGGTGCCGATCATGGCGTTCCGGCTGGCGAAGCCGGCGCATCTCGTCGACATCAACGGCATCGCGGAACTGGCGCAGCGTCACGGTCGCCGACGGCAAGTTGCGGATCGGCGCCTGCGTCCGGCATGCCGCGTTCTACGAGCCGGTGTGCGAGGGTCCGCTGGGCAAGCTGCTCGCCACGGTCGTGCGCAAGATCGCGCACCATCCGATCCGCACCCGCGGCACCTTCTGCGGCAGCGTGGCGCACGCCGATCCGGCGTCGGAATGGTGCGCGGTCGTCGCCACCCTGGATGCCGAGATGGTGGCGCACAGCAATCGCGGCACGCGCATCATCGCCGCCAAGGACTACTTCGACGGGATCATGACGACGGCGCTCAATGACGAGGACATACTGACCGAGGTGCGGCTGCCCTTGCTCTCCGCGGACACGCGCGTCGGATTTCAGGAGTTTTCCCGCCGCGCCGGCGACTTCGCGCTGAGCATGGCGGTGGTGACCTACCGGGTCGAGAACGGCAAGATCGCCGATGCGCGCGTCGGCATCGGCGGCGCCGAGCCGTTTCCGCGCCGCATCGCCGAAGCCGAAGCCGCGCTTGACGGCAAATCGCCCGGACCGGAGGCGTTCCACGCCGCCGGCGAGGCTGCCGCCGCGGCGATCGACCCGCTTGAGGATATCCAAACAAGCGCCGATTATCGGCGCGATCTCGTACGTGCCATGACACGCCGGGCGCTCGACAGCGCGGCAGCTTGAGCGCTCGCAGCGAAGGAAGGTCTACGATGAACCGGCCAGCCGATCTCAAATCCAACACGCTCGCCAACGCGCCCAAGCAGGATCTGCGCACCTGGCTCGCGCAGCTCGAGGCCGCCGACGACGTGCAGGTCGTGCGCGGCGCCAATCGCGACACCGAGATCGGCGGCATCGTCGATTTCTACCAGCGCCAGACCGGCAACCGCGCCGTGCTGTTCGACGACGTTGCCGGGCTATCCGTCCGGCTATCGGGTGCTCGCCAACATCCTGACCTCGACCAAGCGCATCAAGATGACGCTCGGCCTGCCGGCCGACGCGACCGACATGGACCTCGTCGCGTTCTGGCGGAAATACATGAAGGACAACAAGACCATTCCGCCGGTCCAGGTGCCGACCGGGCTGGTGATGGAAAACGTCTATCGCGGCGACGACATCGACCTCACCAAGATTCCCGCGCCGAAATGGCACGAGCACGACGGCGGCTACTACATCGGCACCGGCGACATGGTGATCATGCGCCATCCCGACACCGGCTGGATCAACTACGGCGCCTATCGCGTGCAGGTGCACGGCAAGAAGCTCGCGTCGGTGATGTGCTCCAAGGGCAAGCACGGCAACCTCATCCTCAACCGCTACAAGGAGCTCGGCCAGAAGTGCCCGATCGCGGTGGTGTGCGGCATGCACCCGGCGCTGTTCATGGTGGCCGGTCTCGAAATCCCCTACGGCAAGAACGAATACGACGCCGCCGGCGGACTGCTCGGCGAGCCGGTCGAGACCATTCCCGGCCCGGTCACCGGCCTGCCGATCCCGGCCAATGCCGAGATCGCGTTCGAGGGCTACGTCTCGCTCGATGATCTGATCGACGAAGGCCCGCTCGGCGAGTGGACCGGCTACTACGCCGGCGGCAACAAGAAGGAGCCGGCGATCCGGGTCGAGAGCTTCATGCATCGCGACAATCCGGTGCTGCTCGGCGCCGATGCCCGGCATTCCGCCGGACGACGACAGCTTCTATCGCTGCACCTATCGCAGCGGCGCGGTCTGGAACCAGCTCGAAGGCGCCGGCGTGCCGGAGGTGAAGGGCGTGTGGTCGCACGAGACCGGCGGCAGCCGGCTCTGGCTCAACGTCTCGATCAAGCAGATGTATCCCGGCCATTCCAAGCAGGCCGGGCTGATCGCCTCGCAATGCCATGCCGGCGCCTACGCCAACCGCTTCGTGGTGGTGGTCGACGACGACATCGATCCCGTCCGACATGAACAAGGTGATGTGGGCGATGTGCACGCGGTTCGAACCGCGCGAAGGGCTCGAGGTGCTGCGCGGCTGCTGGAGCACGGTGCTCGATCCGATGTGCTACAGCGAGACCGATCCGCGCAACGCGCGCGTGGTGATCGACGCCTGCAAGCCGTTCGGCCGGCGCGACACCTTCCCGCGCGTGGTGCGCAACTCGAAGGAGCTCGACCAGCACATCCTGGCGCGGTTCAAGGACATCCTGCCGCGCTGATGAGTGACAAGGTCGACATCACGCTCACCATCAACGGTCGCGCGCACGCGATCAGCGTCGAGCCGCGCAAGACGCTGGTCGATGCGATCCGCGACGACTGCGGCCAGACCGGCACCCATATCGGCTGCGAGCACGGCGTCTGCGGCACCTGCACGATCATCCTCGACGGCGAGGCGGTCCGCTCCTGCCTGATGTTCGCGATCCAGGCCGACGGCCGGCAAATCCGCACCGTCGAAGGGCTCGCCAACGGCGAGGACGCTGCATCCGTTGCAGCAGGCCTTCATCGACCACCACGGCCTGCAATGCGGCTTCTGCACGCCGGGCTTCCTGATGCTGGCGGCGAACGCGCTGGAGCACAATCCGGACATCGGCGACGACGAGCTGCTCGACGTGCTGTCGTCCAATCTCTGCCGCTGCACCGGCTATCAGAACATCATCAAGGCGGTGCGTGCCGCCCGCGACAACATGCGCGGCGCGAAGGCGCATGAGTCACGGCGGCAACGGTCACGACTATCCCACTCCGCCGCCGTCGTCCGAGCGGCGCGTGCTCGGGCACGCGGTCACGCGCATCGAGGACCGGCCGCTGGTCACCGGCCGCGGCCGCTACGCCGGCGACATCAACTTTCCGCATCAGCTTCACATGCGGATCGTGCGCTCGCCCAAGGCGCACGGAAAAATCCTGTCGGTCGACGCGTCCGCCGCGCTCAAGATGCCGGGCGTGGTCGCGGTCTGGACCAACGCCGACATCGCCGACCTCTCGCCGATCGATTTCCGCGCCGACAAGAACGCCACCGGCATCCGCGAATTCCGCCAGCCGGCGCTGGCCAAGACTTATCGTGCGCTACATCGGCGATCCGGTGGCGGCGGTGTTCGCCGACGATCCCTACGTCGCCGAGGACGCCGCCGAGCAGGTCGCGGTCGAGATCGAGGACTTGCCGGTCGTCGTGTCGGCGAGCGATCCGCCCGGCGAGTTCGAGCCCGGCCGCAGCAGCGAAGCGATCGTGCTGCATCACAGCTTCGGCGACATCGAGGCGGCGTTCCGCAACGCGCACGCCGTGATCGAGATCGACCTCCAGACCGGCCGCCACTCCGGCGTGCCGCTGGAGACGCGCGGCGCCATCGGCGTCTACGACGCGGCCAAGGATTTGCTGGAGCTGCATGGCGCGGCGAAAATCCCGCACCGCAATCGCGAGACGCTCTGCCGCATGCTCAAGCGCGCGCCGTCGTCGCTGCACGTGCACGAGAGCCATGTCGGCGGCGGCTTCGGCATCCGCGGCGAGCTTTATCCCGAGGACCTGCTGGTGCTGGTCGCGGCGATGCGGTTTCGGCGTCCGGTGAAATGGATCGAGGACCGGCGCGAGCACCTGATGTGCGCCAACCAGGGCCGCGAGCAGCGCCACCTCGCGCGCATCGCGGTCGACAAGGACGGCCGCATCCTCGGCATCGAGGACGAGATCTTCCACGACCAGGGCGCCTATATCCGCACCCACGGCGTGAACGTCCCGAACCGCACCATGTGCATGATGACCGGCGCCTACAAAGTGCCGGCGTATCGCGCAAAGGCGCGCGTGCGGCTCACCAACAAGACGCCGGCCGCGACCTATCGTGCGCCCGGCCGTTACGAGAGCACGTTCGTGCGCTCGCGCCTGATGGACGCGGTCGCCGCCAAGCTCGGCCTCGATCCGGTCGAGGTGCGCCGGCGCAATCTCATCACCGCGGAGGAATTGCCCTACGTCATCGCGTTCAACGAGCCGGGCGTCGAGGAGCTCGAATTCGATTCCGGCGATTACCCGGCCCTGCTTGAAAAGTCGCTCAAGGCGTTCGGCTGGGACAAGCTGCAGGCCGACATGAAACGCCGCCGCGCCGCCGGCGAACTGGTCGGCGCCGGCGTCGCGATCTTCATGGAGGAGAGCGGCCGCGGCCCGAGCCGACAACGCCAAGATCAAGGTCGATCCCGACGGCGCGGTCGAGCTGATCACCGGCGGCGCGTCGCTGGGGCAGGGCTTCGAGACCGCGATGGCGCAGATTTGCGCCGAGGCGCTCGGCGTCGACTACCAGCGCGTGCGCGTGATCCACGGCCAGACCGACCTGATCGACCACGGCATCGGCGCGCATGCGGCGCGCGCGACCGTGCTCACCGGCGGCGCCGTGCACGTCACCGCCACGATGGTGCGCGAGAAGGCGATCGAATTCGCCTCCGAGCTGCTGCAGACGCCGGCCGCCGAGCTCGACATCGTCGACGGCACGGTGATGCGGCGCGGCGCGGCGGAAGCGGGCCGTCGATCTCGCTCGGCGACATCGCCAAGCGCGATTGCGCCGGGCTCGAAACTGTTGCGCGGGCGCGATCCGCAGCTTGCCGCGCATGGCTGGTACAACACCGACCACACGGTGTTTCCCTATGGCGTGCATCTCGCGGCCGTGCGGGTCGATCGCGAGACCGGCAAGATCGCGGTCGAGCGCTTCATGGTCGCCTACGACGTCGGCCGCGCCGTCAATCCGCTGCTGATCGAGGGGCAACTCGTCGGCGGCTGCGTGCAGGGGCTCGGCGGCGCGCTGTCGGAGGAGTTCGTCTATGACGAGACCGGCGAGCCGTTGTCGGCGACGTTCGCCGACTACCTGATGCCGACACTGCACGAAGTGCCCGACGTCGAGGTGCTGCTGACCGAGGACGCGCCGTCGCCGCGCCATCCGCTCGGCCTCAAGGGCGCGGGCGAGGGCGGCATCAACGGCGCCGGCGGCGTCATCGCTTCCGCCATCGACGACGCGCTCGGAATGCCCGGCGCGATCACGCGGCTGCCGGTGACGCCGCAGCGGATCAGGGAATTGCTTAGCGGAAGTTTGTAGGGCGGATTAGCGAAGCGTAATCCGCCACGGCAGCTTCTGAGCGGCGGGTTACGCCTTCGGCTAACCCGCCCTACGCACAGGCTACGGCTTGATCGCCACGCGCGCCTCTTCGACGATGTCCTTCGGCGTTGCATAGAGCTCCGCGACCAGACGGTCGACGTCCTCGCCGGACACCGGATTGACCTCGAGCTTGAGCTTGTCGGCTTCCGCGAGGAAGGCCGGGTCCTTCAGCGTCGCGTCGAAGGCGCGCGCGCAGCGCCTGCCGCGCGGTCGGCGGGCACGCCGGGCGGCGCCGCGAACGGCCGGCCCATGGTCTGGCGGCTGGTGACGAGCCGCAGGATCTGCTTCTGCCGGTCGTTGGCGAAATCGGCGATGGTCGGGAATGTGCGCCAGCTCCGGCGCCTTCGCCTCCGACATGTGGAACGAGGTAGTTGAGCTTCTTCTCCGGAATCCAGGCCGGCCGCGTCGACTTGATGCTCGACCACGACCAGCCGCAGCGGCCGTCGACCTCGCCGCGCTCGATCGCCAGGATGATGTCGGAGGTGCCGTGATAGCCGGTGACGAGCTTCAGCTTGACGCCGAATACGTTGCGCACGAACGCGGCGTAGGTGTCGGGATCGGAGCCGGCGCCTTCACCGCCGACCGCGAACTGTGTCTTCAGCGCATCCTGCCAGGTCTTGACCGGCGACGTGTGCCAGGTCGCGCACAGCGAAATCTCGTTGGTGCCGCTGCCGAGCCAGGTGAACTTGGTGGCATCGAATTGCACGCGGGCGGTGCCGATCAGCGGCTCCATCGCGAGACCGCGGCCGAAGGTGCCGAAAACGGTGCCGTCCTTGGCGGCCACGTTGTAGATGTTGTTGGCGGCGTTCAGGCTGCCGGCGCCGGTGATGTTCTGGACGATGAAGCTCGGATTGCCGGGAAGGTGCCGGCCCATGTGGCGGGCGAGCGCGCGCGCATAGAGGTCGTAGCCGCCGCCGGCGGTGTAGCCGACGATCACGGTGACGGTCTTGCCCTTGTAGAAGTCCGCCACGGATTGCGCCTGAGCCGCGGCCGGCATCGCCAGCGCGACGATGCTCAATCCCCATTTCGCCAATCCGCGCATATTCGCCCTCCATTCCCGCCGCTTTCGACCTTGCAATGGCCGTGCCAGGGCGTCAACGCAACGTGGTCTAGACGCTCGCATTTGCCGATGGCATGAGGCAATCTGACACTCGTCAGAGTTCAGAACAAAGCGAGAGGTGTGCAGTGGGTCAATGGGGAATAGGTCAACCGGTCCCGCGGTTCGAAGACCCGCGGCTGATCCGGGGCGAGGGCAACTATGTCGGCGACATGATGTTTCCGGGCACGGTGCCGGGCTATGTGCTGCGCTCGCCGCACGCGCACGCGCGGATCAAGCGGATCGACGTGTCCAAGGCCAAGGCCGCGCCCGGCGTGCTGGCGGTGCTCACCGGCGAGGACTGGGACAATTCCGGCTTCGGCGACCTGCCGGTGCCGTCAGCGGCCCAAGCGCCGCGACGGCTCGCCGCTCTACCGGCCGCGCTACCGGGCGCTGGCGCGCGACCGCGTCCGCTGGGTCGGCGACTACGTCGCCTTCGTGGTGGCCGAGACCGCGCATCAGGCGATGGACGCGGCCGAGCTGATCGAGGTCGACTACGAGCCGCTGCCCGCGATCGTCTCCACCGAGGATGCGATCAAGCCCGGCGCGCCGCTGGTCTGGGACGATTGCCCGAACAACATCTGCTTCGTGCATCTCGAAGGCGACAAGGCCAAGACCGACGCCGCCTTCGCCAAGGCCGACAAGATCGTCAAGCACCGCTTCGTGATCAACCGCGTGACCGCCGCCAGCATGGAGCCGCGCGGCTCGATCGGCGTCTATCGTCGCCTATGACGATCACTACACCATCTACACCACGCTGCAGCGCAACTTCACCTTCCGCGAGGAGCTGTGCAAGTTCGTGCTCAAGGTTCCGGAGCACAAGGTGCGCGTCGTGTCCGGCGACATCGGCGGCTCGTTCGGCATGAAGAGCGCGGTCTACAACGAAGCGGCGCTGGTGCTGTGGGCGGCCAAGGTCACCGGCCGGCCGGTGAAGTGGATCAGCACGCGCTCGGAGGCGTTCCTCAGCGACGGCCAGGCGCGCGACAACGTCACCGAAGCCGAGCTCGCGCTCGACAAGGACGGCAATTTCCTCGGGCTGCGCGTCAACCATCATCGCCAATGTCGGCGCGTTCCTGCAGGTCGGCGGGCAATCCTTCGTCGGCAATCTCGGCACGCTCGCGGGCGTCTACAAGACGCCGGCGGTGTACGTCGACGTGACGGCGGTGCTCACCAACACCAATCCGGTGCGGCCCTATCGCGGCAACGGCCGCCCGGAGGCGGCCTATGTGATCGAGCGCATGGTCGATCGTCGCCGCCGACGAGCTCGGCATCGATCCGGCGGTGCTGCGGCGGAAGAATTCGATCCCGCCGGACGCGATGCCCTACAAGACCGGGCTCACCTTCACCTACGACTCCGGCGAGTTCGCGAAGAACATGGACGAGGCCTTGCACATGGCCGACGCCGACGGCTTCGCGAAGCGCCGCGCGGAATTGCGCAAGCGCGGCAAGCTGCGCGGGCTCGGCATGTCGAACACGATCGAGCGCGCGGCGGCGCCGAGCACCGAAGGCGCGGAGATCCGCTTCGATCGCGGCGGCACGATCACGTTGTTCTCGTGGCTCGAACAATCAGGGCCAGGGCCACGAGACCGCGTTCAAGCAGATCGTCTGCGATCGCCTCGGCGTCGATCCGAAGGACATCACCTATATCTCGGGCGACACCGACACGGTGTTCTACGGCGAGGGCACCGGCGGCTCGCGCTCCGCCACGCTCGGCGGCTCCGCGGTCGCCGCCGCCGCCGACAAGGTGATCGAGAAAGGCAAGAAGATCGCCGCGCACGTGCTCAAGGTCGCCGTCGAGGACATCAAGTTCGAGGACGGCATCTTCTCATCGCCGAAGAGCAACCAGACCATGACCATCGGCGACGTCGCGCGCACCGCCGCCAATCCGGCCAAGCTGCCGAAGGGCATGGAGGTCGGGCTGACGGCCACCTCGATCTTCTACGCCGACGTCGAGAACTTCCCCAACGGCGCGCATGTCTGCGAGGTCGAGATCGACGAGGAGACCGGCCAGGTCGACATCGTGCGCTACAGCGTGGTCGACGACGTCGGCACCGTGATCAATCCGCTCCTGGTCTACGGCCAGATCACCGGCGGCGTGGCGCAGGGCATCGGCCAGATCCTGATGGAGGACATCCATTTCGATCCGGAGTCCGGCCAGCTCACCACCGGCTCGTTCATGGACTATGCGATGCCGCGCGCCGACAACATCAGCGCGCTCAACATCCACTCGAACCCGGTGCCGACGCCGACCAATCCGCTCGGCGTCAAGGGTTGCGGCGAGGCCGGCTGCGTCGGCGCCATGCCGGCGGTGGCGAACGCGATCGTCGATGCGCTCTCGGTCTACGGCGTCCGCCACATCGAGATGCCGGCGACGCCGGAGCGGGTGTGGCGCGCGATCCAGGAGGCGCGCCCGCAGGCGGCGGAGTAAGGCGGCGATTTCGCGTACCTGTCCCGCGCCTTTCTAGTGCAAATGCCTGCACGCAATTTCGGTATGCTTGGCGAAACGAGATGGTGCCACGAGTCACCCTCCCCACAAGGGGGAGGGTGAGTTGCGGTACGACCCCAAGGAACTCGGTTCCGTAGCGCGCGTTGACGTGCGGGCTGAAGGCGCGCATCCGATGACCACACCGCAGATCCTCGCATTCGCCATCATCGGCGCGATGATGGCGCTGTTTGTGTGGGGGCGCCTGCGCTACGACCTCGTCGCCGTGCTGGCGCTGTTCGCCGCGATCGTCGCGGGCATCGTGCCGCTACGAAAAGGCGTTCTCCGGCTTCTCCGACGACATCGTGATCATCGTCGCATCGGCGCTGCTGGTCAGCGCGGCGGTGCAGCGCTCCGGCATCGTCGAGACGCTGATCCGTCCCCTGGCGCCGCGTCTGACGACGACGACGGCGCAGGTGGCCGTGCTGGCGGGCTCGGTCGCGCTGCTGTCCGCTTTCGTGAAGAACATCGGTGCGCTGGCGATGCTGATGCCGGTGGCGTTTCAGCTCGCGCGCAAGAACAAGACCTCGGTGGCGCATCTGCTGATGCCGATGGCGTTTGCGGCATTGCTGGGCGGCATCGTCACGCTGGTCGGCACGTCGCCTAATATCATCGTCGCACGCATGCGCGAGGAGCTGGTCGGCACGCCGTTCTCGATGTTCGACTTCACGCCGGTCGGCGCCTGCCTGGCACATCGGCGGCGTGATCTTCCTGGCGTTCGGCTGGCGCCTGCTGCCGGGAGATCGCAAGGGAGCGGCGTCCATGGACGAGGCCTTCAACCTCGAAGGCTACACCACCGAGGTCACGATTCCCGAGGGCTCGCCGCTGGTCGGCAAGACCGTCGGCGAGATCGAGAAGCTGTCGGAAGGCGAGGTCGAGGTGCTTACGCTGCTGCGCGCGCGCGATCGCATCAACCAGCCGCCGGCAAACACCAAACTGCGCGCCGACAATATGCTCATTCTCGATCGGCCAGCCGGACGCGCTGAAGCGGCTGACGGACGATGCCAAGCTCAAGCTCGTGCGCGACGAAAACACCGGCGAGATCGACGCGCCTGACGATGATATCGGCGTCATGGAGGCGATCGTCACCGCGAACTCGCCGCTGGTCGACCGCTCGGCCACGCAATACCGCCTGCACGAGCATCACCAGGTGAATCTGCTGGCCGTCAGCCGCAGCGGCCGCCGCATCCTGCACCGGATCGGCTCGACGCGGCTCAAGCCCGGCGACGTCATCGTGCTGCAGGGCAACCTGAACACGATGCCGGAGGCGCTCGGCGAGTTGCGGTGCCTGCCGCTGGCGCAGCGCAACATGCAGCTCGGCCGCGGCCGTCGCGGGCCTGCTGCCGGTCGCGGTGCTGGCTTTGCGATGATGCTGATGGCGCTCGGCGTGGTGCCGGTCGCGATCGCCTTCTTCGGCGCGGCGGTCGTGATCCTGTTGATCCGGGCGCTGACGCTGCGCGAAGCCTACGAGGTCGTGGAGTGGCCGCTTCTGGTCATGCTGGGGGCGCTCATTCCGGTCAGCGACGCGTTGCGCACAACCGGCGGAACCGATCTGATCGCGGGCTGGCTGTCGGCCTTCTCGCAGGAGCTGCCGCCGATCGGCGCGCTCGCTCTGATGATGGCGGCGGCGATGGCGGTGACGCCGTTCCTCAACAACGCCGCCACCGTGCTGGTGATGGCGCCGATCGCCGCCGGCTTCGCCAAGAACCTCGGCTACAACCCGATCCGTTCCTGATGGCGGTCGCGATCGGCGCGGCTTGCGATTTCCTCACGCCGATCGGCCACCAGTGCAACACGCTGGTGATGAGCGCGGGCGGCTACCGCTTCGGCGACTACGCCCGGCTGGGCCTGCCACTGTCGATCTTTGTCCTCGTCGCCGGCGTGCCGCTGATCGCGCTGTTCTGGCCGTTCGCGCGCTAAAGGCGCCACTACTTGACGCCCTCCGAGATCGCCGTCTTGGTCGCCGCGATCACATCCGGCGGCGTGGCGTAAAGCTCGGCGATCAGCTTGTCGATCGCGGCGCCGCTCATCGGATTGATGTCGAGACGGCGCTGGTTCGCCTCGGCGAGATAGTCGGGGTCCTTCATGGTGGCGTCGAAGGCGGCGCGCAGCGCATCCGCGCGGTCACGCGGCAGGTCCGGCGGCGCCGTGAACGGCCAGCCCATCTCCTGCCGGCTCAGCACCAGCTTCAGGATCTGCCGCTCGCGTTCGTTGCGGGCGAGATCCATGATCAGCGGCACGTCGGCGAGCTCGCTGTTCTTGTGCAGCGCCATTTGCAGCAGCAGGTTGATCTGCTTGTTCTTGAGCCAGTCGGGCTTGGTGATCTTGATGCTCGACCACGACCAGCCGCAGCGGCCGTCGACCTCGCCGCGCTCCATCGCGAGGTTGATCTCGTTCCCGCCGGGATAGCCGGAGACGAGGCGGATCTTCACGCCGAAGATGCTGCGGATCATGGTCGCGAACATGTCGGGGTCGGACCCGGAGCCTTCGCCGCCGACCGTGAAATCGGTCTTCAGCATGTCGCCCCAGTTTTTCACCTTCGACGTGTGCCAGGTCGCGCACAGGCTGACCTGGTCGCTGACGCTGCCGATCCAGGTGTAGCGGCGCGCGTCGTATTGCGTCGCGCTGCCGCCGATCAGAGGCTCCATCGCCATGCCGCGGCCGACCATGCCGATCGCGGTGCCGTCCTTGGGCGCGACGTTGTAGAGGAAATTCGCGAGCCGCAGGCTGCCGGCGCCTGCCATGTTCTGCGCCACGACGTTGGGATTGCCGGGGATGTGCTTGCCGATGTGACGCGCGAGCACGCGCGCGTTGAGATCATAGCCGCCGCCGGCGGTGTAGCCGATCAGCAGCTGGATCGGTCTTGCCGCGGTAGAAATCCGCGACCGGCTGCGCCTGGCCCGACGGCATCGCCAGCAGCAGCGTGAGCAGCCCAAGCGCCAGTCGAGCAATCATCGCAACCCCCGTGTCTTTCAATCGGGCCCAATTCTGCACGAGGAATTGCTCATGCAAAATGGATGCCTGTGTCGCAGCCGCGGCCGAGCATCGTGAACGTCCAGATCGATGGCAAGGGCGGCAGGATTTGAACCCGCGTTCTCCGGATTGGAGCCGGATGCTTTGGGCCAGGCTAAGCTACGCCCCTGTTGGGACCTGCGCGCGGTTTTGATCCGCCCGACTTCGCGCTGCGCGCTACGACGGGCACCCGCGACAAGCGGTCTTGCCCGCCGAAGCTTTAGCGAAGGCGGGTGAGCTACGCAGGCATAAAATGGTCGCAGGTCCGGGTGACGATCCCGGCTGTCGATCCTTATGAGAGATCGCTCCTCCCCAACGAGGCCCTGCGTGGCTCCCCCTCATGGATTCGAACCACGATTTCTGCATTCAAAGTGCAGCGTCCTGCCCGTTAGACGAAGGGGGATAAATGGTACTCCCTGACGGTTTCGATCCGTCTTCTGCGGATTGAAAGTCCGCGATCCTAGCCAGTAGACGAAGGGAGCCGCGCACGAGCCAGGTTCGTGCCTGAACAACGGTTCAGATCGCGAGTGACCGGCCGCCAAAACCCACTGGCGCAGGCGGAACAATTGATGCAGATAAATGTCGGGTGGATCACGATCCAAGGGAGCCAATCAATGCGAAAGCTTGTTTCGGGTTTGGTGGTGGTCGCGGCAGTGGCGCTAAGCGCACCCGCCGGTGCCGCAACGATCGGCAATTCCGGCCTCATTGCCGCGCTGCAAGACCTGTCCGTCGTCGAGCAGGTACACTGCGTGCCAGGCTGGCCGCATCATGTTGCGACCAATTGGAGGCGCCGTGACGGGTGCGCCCGCGCCGGCGTCGTTGGGCCGGGGGTTGTGGTCACCCCGCCCCTGCTCGTTGTCCCCGGACCGCGCTGGTGCCATGGCCCGTATTCGAGCCGCCGCTTCCGCTGCTAGGCGTTCGTTCGGATAACCACACACTGCATCGGGGCGAAGACGGCCGAACGCGTCCGTCTTCGCCCGACGGACCACGCCGGACTTGTTCACCGACGACAGTTGTCGAAGGGGTGCATTCCCCCAATAGCTTTGATCTGATTTAGTTTTTGGCTGCCATTTCGTAACTACCCACGCCTCACCCCCCGGACGCGCACACGCGTCGAGGAAGGCGAACTCGCGCACCGGCCGACTGTACTCTCCAGCGAGCCATCCTCTGAATGACCGTTTCAAGGTCGTTGGCGTCCTCATCCGCTTCGCGCTAGACGCAACCGATGTTTCCGAAGTCTTCCAGTACGAAATAGACCGTCACATCAAAGGACGGCACCAGGCTTGGAGCAGGTCAGTCACATTGCTAGCTTGCGTTCAGCCCACTCTCGTAGGTCTAAACGTATGGGAATGAGGCCTATTCTCCATTGCCCGTACGAATGCGAGTCCAATAAAGCCAGGAATTAAGCGTTATGCGAGAGCTTGCGGTCGTTCGAACGGAAAACTTTCATCTGTTCGCGTACAATAATGGATTGAAGCTGATTGACGCCCCCGATGATACGCGATTTTCGCTTCGCCTGCCGGCAGTCAAGCTAGTACATGGCGGGGACATCTCGTGGATAGATTCAATCCGTTTGCGGAATATGGGCCGCGTTGTAGCCCATATTCCGGAAGCGATTGTCCGTGGACGCCGGCTTGCCACGATTTGGGGAAACGCGTTACTTCCGACCGGATACGCACACTCCTTCAACTGGGTGGAAGAGGGAGGATTTGTCTCGATAGCGGACGGTGGAAGATGTGCGTGGCCAGCCACGAATGTCGTTGATTTGGGAGGCGATGACGAAAAGTTTTTGCTCGGGACCATGGCTCACTTCGGCCATTTCTTCACGGATTGCTTGGATCGACTACTTGCTTTTCAGCAGGCAGGCTTTCAGCCCTTTGCACGTTACCTGGCTGACGGGGAGCCGCAGAGCCAGATATATGAGCTATTAGCTTTCTTAGATGTGCCGTCTGCACCGTCCAATTTGATGTTTCTCAATCCGGCAAACGATTATCGCGTTCGCAATCGTCGCGTGGCGTCTCTGGGCTCGTCAAAGCCAGCGATTACAGCCTCAAGCTTTCGCATGTTAAGAGAGCGCGTCATGGCTCGATTGCCTGTGCGGCATTCGGTAGGCAATATGCTCTATGTTGGCAGAAAGCTTGTGACGCAGAGGAAAGTTGTCAATCAGCAAGAGCTGGAGCCCACACTCAGTTCAATGGGGTTCACGATCTTCTACCCGGAACTGCATACTTTTGAAGAAGCTGTTGGGGCCTTTCACGGAGCGGACGTCATTGTACTGGTTATTGGTTCCAGCAAGTTCAACGTGACGTTTTGTCGACCTGGCACAAAAATAATCTGCATTGCTCCTGAAGGATACGTGGAACGCGGTGGCGCAGTTGCCACCATGCTGCGCCAAATCTGTTCCATATTCTCTCTCGAATTATGCTTCTGCTCTTGCAGGATCGCAGGGAAAGAAGACCTCGCGCTTGATTCAGACATCGTTATCGAACGCAACGACCTGCAGCTGGCATTGCAGGCCATGTCGGTTTAATTTCTATAGAAATTACGCTGTCCCTGTCTTTCGGGCTCTGTCGCGGAATTTTAAACGGTCGGCGCCCGGTCGGGCCTTCAGAGTTGGCCGTGGCAATGTTTGTATCTTTGGCCAGACCCGCAGGGGCATTTTGCAGTCCGGCTGATCTGATTATGGGCTGACAGAATTGCCGCCGCAATTTTGTCGAATCTCATATTCCAGTTTTTAGCCTCGACTGACTTCTTGATGCCTAGAAAGTAGAGATCGTGCTTCTCCTGATTATAGAAAAAATGCCATCCTTCAAATTGCTCATTGAGCGCAAGACCACTGAAGTCGTCCGCTTCAAGGTTTTTGTAATATTCCCACCCCAATGCAACGGTCCCCGGTGAATCGTGAGGCCCGGCGCGGCTGGTGCCGTGCTCAGGGCGTCCGGTCGAAGCGCAGCTGAAGATTACCAACCCGCCAGACCGCGTGTGACGAACCATGTTGACGAATGTTTCCTTGTAGTAGGGATTGTGCTCGAAGCACTCGGTCGAGACCACGACGTCGAATTGGCGGTCGAATGTCACTTCTTGACCCTGTGCGACGATGTCGGCTCCTTTGCCGGCAATAACATCAACGCCAACAAATTCCTTTACGCGGCTGAAGTATTCCCGCACGCTGCCATTGACGTCAAACGACCCAATTTCGAGCACGGAGACGTTGTCGAAGAATTCCGGGAATTCTGCTTTGACGGTTGCAATGTAAAATCTCAGGGCAGCGTGCATTTTCGATTTCTCGCGGGTGCCGGCTGAATTGCGAACCGCCATGGCTTCCCATTTTGCGCTCGCGCCCAATTGTGAGCGAGCACGTTGAGATTAACAAGTTCGCATTCAAGCCCCAAAACCAACGCCATACCCCTGGGTGCTTGCGTCGGCCGGAACTTGATCTGGCGGAGGGTGCAGGAGTCGAACCTGCCCGACCCGAAGGTCTCGCCGCGCTAGCAGTGCGGTGCCTTTCCGCTCGGCCAACCCTCCGTACCAGGAGTTAGGAATCAGTCGTCAGTAATCAGAGATGAGAGATTGAATCTGATCGCTGATTACTGATCACTGACCACTGATTCTTGGTGCCCTCGGCAGGATTTGAACCCGCACGGTCCCGAGGTAGAAGCTCGGCGCTCTGTCCGTTGAGCTACGAGGGCATTTGCGCTTGCACGACGTCGAGCTGCAGAGAATGTGGGGACGGCGGTGTCCCGCCGTCCCTAGTCCTTGAACGGATCGAACACGTCGGCGCCGGCCATCACGACGATGAACGGACGCAGCGTGTGCTCGATCGCCACCGTGCCCGCATGCTGTGCGAGGACGTCCGTGAGCCGGCGGTAGGCCTGCGGCGCCTCGTCGAGATCGCCGCCGACGAGATGCACGCCCTTCTCGCGCAGCCACGCCTGCATGGCGTCGGGGCTGACGCGGCCTTCCCGGACGACCTCGCCGGTCTTGCGGTTGCGCTTGCCCTTGGCCTCGGTGCGCGACATCACGCGGCCGGCGCCATGCACGGTCGAGTAGAGGCTCTTCGCGCCGTCCGCGCTCTCGATGCCCGACAGGATGACGGCGTTGTCACCCATCGAGCCGCCGACGAAACCGCGCTGGCCCGGGAAACGCCGGCGTCGCGCCCTTGCGCACCACCCACAGCTCACGCTCGCCATGGCGCTCGCGCCAGGCGTAGTTGTGGTGGTTGTGCACGGTGTCGGTGGCCTCGGCGCCGAGGATGCGGCGCACCACTTCCACCACCCACTCGCGGCCGGCATAGGCGTATTCGCCGGCCAGCGTCATCGCCGCGAGGTAGCGCTGGCCGAGCTCGCTTTCCACCGCGACCACCGTCGGCGGGACGTCCATGCCGTCCTTGCCGCCGGCGAGCTTGAGGTAGTGCGTCGCGCTCTTGTGGCCGAGGCCACGCGAGCCGAAGTGCACGCCGATCCAGACGTAGCCCTGTTCGTCTTCGAACAGGTCCACATAGTGGTTGCCGGAACCGACGGTGCCGAGCTGCGCGCGCGCCATCTGCTTGAGATGGCCGGTGTCGGCATCCTGCCACAGCGGCGAATCGAACACCGCGTGATCGATCGGCTTCGGGTTGCTGCGGCCGAGGCCGAAGCTGATCTGCTTCGCGATGTCGCTGGCGATGACCGGTACGCGCTCCTTGATGTCCTCGTACTTGAGGTTGATGCGCGCCGCCATGTTGCCGCAGCCGATATCGAAGCCGACGCCCGAGATCGACACATGGTCCTCGTAGGCGATCACGCCGCCGACCGGCTGCGCGTAGCCGAGGTGACCGTCGGCGCACAGCACGCCGCCGGCGACGCTGCCGACGCCCATGCAGCGCCACATCTGCGAGACGGTGCGCTCGTCATGCTCGCCGTAGATCTTGAGTTCAGTCACGATACGCTCCTCTCTTTGAGTGTTGCACATTTCGGGTTGATCGGCCCACCGCGTCCCGCGGGGTTTCGGGGTTGCGCCGACTGTGGGATAGTCGACCGACAAGAACGGCAGAGCCGCTTTGCAAAGTCGGGGAGGGGTGTTGGTGGCAGACCGCAGGAACGATCCGGCCTTTCTCTACTTTCCCGACAATTACCGCTGGTCGATGGGACTTCTCATCTGCCTCTCGGGCGCGCCCTGGGGCGGCGCCGAGATCGACGACGTCAATCGCGTCGGCCGCGCGCTCCGCGACAAGGTCGGCGACGACGATGCCTGGTTCGAAGAATGGACCCGCATGGGCGACAAGATCGAAGCGCAGGGCCGCGCCGCTGAGCAGGACGGCCACAAGCTCACGGCCGCGTCCTGTTTCCTGCGGGCCACTCGCTATTACCAGACCGGCGAGCGCTTCCTGCAGCCGAAGTCGCAGCGCGGCATGGATGTCTACGCCAAATCGGTGAAGACGTTCCGCGATGCCGCCGCAATCCTGCGCAGCCCGCGCATCGAGCACGTCGAAATTCCCTATGCGGGCGCGAGCCTGCCGGCGCTGCTGGTGCATCCCGATCGCGAGGCCGCCGGTTCCCGTCCCGCGCCGGCCATGGTGTTTTTCGATGGCTTCGACGTGACCAAGGAGATCCAGTACGGTTATGCGATCCCCGACCTCGCGGCACGCGGCGTCGGCTGCCTGATCGTCGACGGCCCCGGCAACGGCGAGAGCGTGCGCTTCCGCAATCTGCCGCTGATCGCGGAGACCGAGCGCTACGCGACGCCGGTCTATGACTATCTCGCCGGTCGCTCCGAGTTCGATGAAAAGCGCATCGGCGTGATGGCGCTCAGCCTCGGCGGCTACTACGCGCCGCGGGCGGCCTCGCTCGAGCCGCGGTTCGCCTGCTGCATCGCCTGGGGCGCGCAGTGGGACTATCACGCGATCTGGAAGAAGCGGCTCGAGGACCTCGCCAGCGGCAAGGTGCTGTCGCTGTCGGTGCCGCCCGAACACCTGCAATGGGTGCTCGGCGTCGATAGCCAGGCCGCCGCGCTCAAGGTGCTCGAGGGCTTCCGCCTGGACGGCATCGTTCAGAAAATGAAATGCCCGTTCCTGCTGCTTGCACGGCGAGGGCGACGAGCAGATTTCACTCTCGCTCGCGCATACGCTGTTTGACGCGGTCGGCTCCAAAGAGAAAAAGCTCAGGGTGTTCACCCGTGCGGAGGGCGGCTTCCATCATTGCCAGGTCGACAACATCACCATCGGCGTGCACGCCATGTGGGACTGGGTCTGCGACGTGCTTAAGCCAGGCAGCTGACATGAAAAGCGAACAGCGCGACGGGATGCAGATCGACTGGGACGCGCCGATCGCGATGGATGACGGCGTTGTGCTGCGCGCCGACGTGTTCCGCCCTATCGGCGGCGGCCAGCACCCGGTGATTCTGAGCTACGGGCCCTATGCCAAGGGCCTCGCCTTCCAGGACGGCTACAAGGGCAACTGGGACCGCCTCGTCAAGGCGGCGCCCGAAGTGCTCGAAGGCTCGAGCAACAAGTACCAGGTCTGGGAGTTGGTCGATCCCGAGAAATGGGTGCCGGACGGTTACGCCTGCGTGCGCGTCGATTCACGCGGCGCCGGCCGCTCGCCGGGCCACATCGATATCTGGTCGCCGCGCGAGGCGCTGGACATCTACCATTGCATCGAATGGGCCGGGACCCAGTCCTGGAGCACCGGCAAGGTCGGCATGAACGGCATCTCCTACTTCGCCACCAATCAGTGGCAGGCCGGAGCGCTGCGCCCGCCGCATCTCGCCGCGCTCTGCATCTGGGAAGGCTTTGCCGACTACTATCGCGAACTGGCGCGCCACGGCGGCATCCTCTCGGGCTTCACCGCGAGCTGGTACCAGCGCCAGGTGGTGCGCGTGCAGCATGGCGTCGGCGAGAACGGTCCCCACAGCCGCGTCACCGGCGAGCCGGTGGCGGGACCGGAAACATGGCCGGCGCACGAACTCGCCAGGAACTACGCCGATGCCGGCGGCGAGATCGCGCGGCGCGAGTTCATCGACGACTATTACCGCGCCCGCATGGTGGCGTTCGGGAACATCGACGTGCCGCTGTTGTCGGCGGCCAACTGGGGCGGCGTCGGCCTGCACCCGCGCGGCAATTTCGAAGGCTATCTGCGCGCGGGCTCGCGGCAGAAGTGGCTCGAGGTGCATGGCGACACCCACTTCACGCATTTCTACAGCAACTACGGGATCGGCCTGCAGAAGCGCTTCTTCGGTCATTTCCTGAAGGGGGAGGACACCGGCTGGGACCAGCAGCCGCGTGTTTCGCTCAACATCCGCCGTCCCGGCGAACACTTCACGCTGCGCGGCGAGAACGAATGGCCGATCGCGCGCACGCAGTGGACGAAGTACTACCTGTGGCCGAGTGGCAGGCTCGGGACCGACGTGCCGACGCACGAGCGTGCGATCAGCTACGAGACGACGGGCGACGGCCTCACCTTCCATACGCCGCCGATGACGCACGAGCTTGAAGTGACCGGCCCGGTCGCGGCGAAACTCTGGCTGTCGTCCGACACCACTGACGCCGACGTGTTCCTGGCGCTGCGGGTGTTCGATCCGGCCGGCAAGGAAGTCACCTTCATCGGCTCGAACGATCCGCGCACGCCGGTCGGCCTTGGCTGGCTGCGCGCCTCGCACCGCAAGCTCGATCCGGACGAGACGTTGCCCTACCGGCCCTGGCACACCCACGACGAAGCGTGGCGGCTCGAACCAGGCAAGCCGGTCGGAGCTCGACATCGAGATCTGGCCGACCTCGATCGTAGTGCCGCCAGGTTACCGGCTCGGCCTCACCGTGCGCGGCAAGGATTATGAGGTCGACGGCAGCGATGTCGGGCTCGCCAATGCAATGTATCCGATGAAAGGCGTCGGGCCCTTCACGCATACCGACCCGAACGACCGGCCGCCCGACATATTCGGCGGCACCAACGTGCTACACTTCGCCGCGCGACAAGATGCCGTACGTCCTGCTGCCGATCATTCCGCAATCATAAGCGGAAGGAGCAGATGCAAGCGTTCAAGGGAGAAGCTCGATGAGACTGTCAGTGCGTCTTTCTCTCGCCGCGTTGTTGACCGCATTCGGCTTCGCCGCCGTCGCGCAGGACTATCCGAGCCGCACCGTCACGATCATCGTCCCGTATCCGGCGGGCGGCCCCACCGACCAGCTTGCGCGGGTGCTGGCACCAAAATTTTCCGAGAAGCTCGGACAGAACTTCATCGTCGAGAACATCAGCGGCGGCGGCACCACCATCGCCACAGGGCGGGTCGCGCGCGGCGCCAAGGACGGGCACACGCTGCTGCTGCACAACCTCCAGATCTCGGCCAATGTCGCGCTCTATCCGAAGCTTCACCTTCGACACCGAGAAGGACCTTACGCCGGTCGACCTTCATCAACCAGAACCCGCTGGTCCTGGTCGGGCGCAAGTCGCTCGCGGCGAACACGCTCGCTGAACTCCTCGCCACGATGAAAAGCACCCCGGTGAGAATGGCGCATCCCGGTACTGGCAGCACCGGCCACCTCGCCACCTCGCTGCTCGCCAAGGAGACGAAACGTCGACGTCGTGGGCGTGCCCTATCGCGGCGCGGCGCCGGCGCTGCAGGATATCGCCGGCGGGCATGTCGACCTGTTCTTTGCCACGCCGCAATCGGTGGTGCAGACCGTCGCCAGCGGGCAGATGAAAGCCTTTGGCATTACCTCGAAGGCGACGTCGCCGCAGTTCCCCGGTGTCGCGAGCTTCGTCGACGCGCTCGGGCCCAAGCTCGAGATATTGTACTGGCATGCCTTGTTCGTGCCGGCCGGAACGCCGCAAGCGCATCATCGACAAGCTCAGCGCCGTGCTGCTCGCGGTGCTCGACGATCCGCCGGTCATCAAGTCCTGGGCGGAGACCGGCGTGGCGCCGTTCGCCAAGGACCAGCGCTCGCCGAAGGCGGCCCAGGCGCTGTTACAGAGCGAGATCGCGCGTTGGAGTCAGGTCGTGCGCGACAACAACATCCAGCCGTCCGAGTGATCCAGCCAGCGTCGCGCATCAAAGCGACCACCGGGATGCATCCGATCTGCGCGTGAATGCGTGCAGGCCCTAGGCAGGAACGTACGTCAACCTGATCGCGTCCTCGCCGATTAAATCGCTGGCCACAAGGCGGAGCGGCGGCCGGGGGCCGGCGAAGAATGGCTTGCCGCGACCAAGCACGACGGGGCGGAAGTAGAGTTCGATACTCATCAATAAGACCAAGGTCGGTTAAGCTTCGTGCCAGGTCTGGTCCGCCAACTCCAATCTCCCCAACGAGCTGGGCCTTCAGCCCGCGTATCACCGCCTCAACGTCATCCGCGACAAGTGTGGCGTTGGGGCCGACTGACTTTAACGAGCGCGACACGACCCACTTCGGTTGGCTCCGCCACGCCGCCGCGAAGTCGCGCTCCTCCGCGTCCCACTCAGGACGGTCTTCGTCCCAATAACGCATCACCTCGTACATGCGGCGACCGTACACGCTGCCGGCCAGGTCGCGCACTTGCTCGGTGAAGTGACGAAAGAGCGAGGGACCAGGCGCAAATTCCTGGTGGTCGACATAGCCGTCCAGGGACTGGTTCAATCCGAAGACGAGCTTCGCCATGCTACAAAATCTCCATCCCAGGTTTTTCAGAATAGCTTGAGCCGCCGTTACGCGTAAGTGAGGTTGGGCACAAACTGCGCGCCGCTTTGTCGGTGTGACGAATAACCAGAGGTCCGCTAACCCCCCTTAGCCGACATCAAGCGATGTCGGCTTTTCGGTCGCTGTCGGGGGGCATAACGGACATCAGGGATTTATGAGCACACGGCCTAATGCGTCCAAGTTTGCAGGGCTTTCTGAGGGGAGCCAAACGAACGGCAGGGCAAGGCCAGGCCGTTAACCGGGCTTTTTGCTTGACCCGTTTTGCTAAGGGATTCGCAAGGACTCCTCGTCAGGCTCGGCGGCCGGTGAACAAAGTCGGGGGAGTACCTTATGTCGCCCACCACCTACGCCATGCAAATGAGAGCAGCCGAGCGCCAGTTGCAATTGGCCTTCGACGCAAATGATACCGCTCTCATGCAAGATGCTCAGCGCAGAATCGAACAACTGACTCGGGCTTACCAAGGGCGCGCTGTCCCAAGCGGGCCATTATCCGCTTGAACTCAGCCGCTACATCTGCAGCCTAAAACAATGCCGAAATGCTTAGTCCGCGCCACGCTCCAGCGGATCGCCCACTTGGTGAGAAGACGGAAGCCGGGATAACGCACGATATGGGCCACCCAGCAGGACTCGAATTTGCGGCCTCCGGTTCCGCAAACCGGTGATCCCCCGCCAACTCTGCCTGACATCCCCCAACACTGACCGATGCTCGGCCCTCAAGAAACCTAAGTTGTGCAGGCATTTCCTCGATCATGGTGGTCTATGTCTCCAACATAGGGTAACAGTGCAAGACATCACGCCTGATTACCCCGATGTTACCCCAGAGGAGGACCGACCATGCCCAAGCTCACTGCCGTCGCCGTCAAGAACGCCCGCCCGGGGCAAGATCGGCGCGAGATACCGGACACCGGGTGCCCCGGCCTGCGCCTCGTCGTCCACGCGACCGGCGCGAAGTCGTGGGCGATGCGCTTCCGCAGGCCGAACGGCAAGCCGGCCAAGCTGACTCTCGGTCCGGTGGACCTGTCCAGCGAAGCCGAGGGCGAACCAGTGATCGGCGCGCCGCTGACGCTGGCCTCCGCTCGGAAGCTGGCGGCCGAGGTCCACCGCCAGCGGGCGATGGGTCGCGACGTGGTGGCCGACTTCGACGCAGCCAAGCGCAGGCAGAAGTCCGAGCACGAGGTCCGCGCCGCCAGCACGTTCGGCGCTGCCGCCCGCGACTTCGTCGAGGGGCACGTCAGGAAGAAGCTCCGGCGATGGGACGAGCAGGCGCGCATGCTAGGGATGCGACCGGCGGCGGACGGGATCGAGGTCATCCCCGGCGGCCTGGCCGACCGGTGGGCCGACAAGCCGATCGCGTCCATCGACGGCCACGACGTCTACTCCGTCGTCAACGAGGCGCGCCACCAAGGCGTGCCCGGCGCGGAGCGGCGCACCGACGGCGCGTCCGAGTCGCGGGCGAGGAAGATGTTCGGCGCGCTGTCCAAGATGTTCGCGTGGCTGCAGCAGCACCGCAGGATCGCCGCCAACCCGTGCGCGGGCGTCCACCATCCCGACGCGGTCGAAGGCCCGCGACCGCGTGCTGACCGACGCCGAAGTCGCCAAGTTCTGGCGCGCGGCCGACGACGAGACGTTCGGCCCGCTGCTGAAGCTGCTCCTGCTGACGGGATGCAGGCGAAACGAAGTCGCCGGGATGCGGCGCACCGAACTGTCGGACGACCGCGCGACCTGGACCATCCCCGGCGCCCGGACCAAGAACCACCGGGTCCACGTCGTGCCGCTGGCGCCGCTGGCGCGGAAGATGATCCCGACCGAGGACGTCGGCGACCTCGTCTTCACGACGAACGGCCGCACGCACGTGTCCGGCTGGTCCAAGATCAAGAGCCGGCTCGCCGCCGCGATGAAGATCCCGCCGTGGCGGCTGCACGACTTGCGCAGGACCTGCGCCACCGGCATGGCCGAGATCGGGATCGCGCCCCACATCGTCGAGGCTTGCCTGAACCACGTCAGCGGCGCGAAGGCAGGCGTCGCCGGCACGTACAATCGCGCGCAGTACGCCCCGGAGAAGAGGGCTGCTCTGGAGCGGTGGGCCAGCCACGTCGAAGGCCTCGTGTCGGGCCGCAAGGCGAAGGTTGTCTCGATCCGGCGGAGCGCATCGTGATCGACCCGCCGGAGTGGGACGCCCCGGCCGCCGCGATGGAGGCGTGGGTCAACGAGATGCTCGACGGCATGGACCGCGACGACGGCGACCTGAAGCAGTCGGACCTGTTGGCCCTCAGGAAACTGCTGCCTGGCGACGGTGACGCGGCGGCGATGTTCAAGTCAGCGGTGGAGCAAGCGGATCGCGGCGATGTCGAACCCCTCCAGCGGCTGTATCCTGAGATCGCGAAGTACCTGTCTGTTTCGAAGCTGCGACGGGGACAGCGGCGCAGGCGGACCTTGGAGCCCGAGGACAGAGACGAGTTCTTCTCATGAAGTTCGCGCGCCGCCTGGGACCGGAGTTGCTGGCGATCATCGAGGACGCGGCGAACTACGTCCGACCGGACTGGCGCGACGTCTTCCTCTCGGACGTGCGGGATCGCCTGCGACCGCTCGAGGAGCCGGACTACGTCGACGTGCGCAATGCGGTGCACGCCGCGCTCAAGCGGCGCGACGAGGACGGCGACGACGACGATTGAAATTGCTGGGTCGCCGGTCCCGGTTGCTGCGGCAAAAGCGAAGCTTGGCCCTGACATACTCGTAGCTCTCGGTAATTCGTGGTAAATCGACAGACCCGGGACCGAGGACAGCTACGATGCCCAAGCACGAACTCGCTCTACTGTTCAGTGGCCTTTCTAGTACTGTCATGGGCATCGGCTGCGTCGGCGCCGGCCTGTTTGCTCTCCTGCGCTCCGGAGCACTCAACTTGGGCTACATCATCTTGGTGCTGGTCGGAGGCGTCCTGCTCGCGATGCCGCAGTTCGGCAACGTCGTCTTCAACCTCCGGGGCATAGAGCTGCGTCTGTCAGAGATACAAAGAGAGCTCCAACAAACCCACGCGCAACTGCGCTCCGCCAACGATATGCTGGTGGCGGTGGCTAAGGCTCCGACAGGAGGTGCGCAGAAGGCAGCATTGGCGAAAGCCAACCTAGAGCTGGCGGCAGAGATCACTTCGCTGCAGGAGGCGATCAAGAAGCTGCCCGAGACCGAGCGCGCTCCTATCGAGGCTCGCGTCAAGCGGCTCAACTCGATCTATTCCGAGTACGATAATGTACTGAGTGCCGCGGGCATAGAGCAGCCTAAAGGAGTGTACTTCGAACGAACTCCCATGCCAGCACCGTCGCCACTCACTCCGGACGACCTCAAGCTCACTCCCGCGCCGGAGTTGCGCAGTCCGGAGATCGAAAGGGCAAAGTAGCTTTATTTAATTGCGGCCGTCGCGAACCTTGACCCCAATGCGTTCTGCATCCTATCGCGCGGGGAAGGGAGGTCCGCTTCCGTTTTCCGACCCGGCCGCTGGCCGTCAAATTCATCCCCGAACGTCTGGGATCGCACTATTCTTTTGTGGTCAAGCTGCGGCGCTAAGGCGGCGAGGGCACGCAGTGTTTGTGGAGTTTGGGCGGCCGATGGCACCTGCCACCTAAAATTTCGCCATTCATTAAAGAACGCAATGATGACGGAAGTTTTACTTGGCTGTCATTTGAGTTGCGATCATAATTCGGAAGCAGACAGGCGACGGAACCAGATCACGAAATGGGGAAGTCGCGAAGTGTCAAATTGGGGTTTTCGGACATCGCGGACGAAATGGGGAAGTCGCGAAGTGTCAAACTGGGAATGGTTTAAGCTTGCGCTTTTTTCGACGGCGGTCTCAGTCGCCTTGACAGTTCTTTGGTTGGGAATTTTCCTCGCGTTAGAACATCGTGGCCATCAATACCTGCTTGCTGATGCAGTTCTTTGGTTGGGAATTTTCCTCGCGTCGCGATAGTCGCTTGCGTGCGGATGGAGTGCGGCCGCCGCGAACCTTGACCCCCGAATGACAACTACACTCAGGCGGGGGAAAGGGAGGTCCGCTTCCGTTGTCCGACCCGGCCGCTGGCCGTCGGAGAAATGCCCCCGCACCCTGATCGCAGCACGCGGTCCCACACGCGTCAAGGCCACTGGCCACCCCGCCAGGCACCCGCCCAGGTGCGCACAACTGCGCAGGACGTGAGGTTGTTTGCGGCGAGGGGTGGGATGGGTCGGTCGGAGGGCTGCAACGCACACCGGGGCGGGTTGTTTACCCGACCGTGTACCCCACCTCCCGAACGTCACGTTGGCTTTGCCAGAAGTGCCTTATTTCATTGGTGATCTGCAACGATTTTGAACCCTAGCCGGTTCCGCAAACCGGTGCTCTCAATCCGCTGAGCTATGGGTGGAATGATGCTATGGGCAACCTTGCGCACGCTGCGTAAACTTGCCGGCAATACAGCGCGCAGCGTCACATGAGCGCGTTTGAGGCGAGGCCGGCGATGAAGCTGCACCGGGCTGGATCGCTTGCGGCGTTGCTGGCAGTGACGTTGCTTGCCGCGGGCATTGCCGCGCAGCCGGCGTCCGCTTACCCGGAGAAGATCGTCCGCATCGTGGTGCCGTTCCCGGCCGGCGGCGCGACCGACATTCTGGCGCGGCTGGTCGCGGAGCGCCTGAGCGGCGCGTTCGGCCGGCCGGTGGTGGTCGAGAATATCTCCGGCGCCGCCGGCGCGACCGGCACCGCGGCCGCCGCCAAGGCTGTCGCCGACGGCCACACGCTGCTGATGGGCACCGGCACCACCACGACGCTGCTGCCGCATCTGCGCAGCGATCTGCCCTACGATCCCCAGCGCGATCTTGCCGCGGTCACGCTGATCGCGAGCTTTCCCAATCTCTTGGTGCTGCGTCCCGCGATTCCCGCGAAGGACGTGCAATCGCTGATCGCGTTGCTGCGCGCGGCGCCCGGAAAATTCAGCTATGCCAGCTCCGGTTTCGGCGCCTCGCCGCATCTCTCGGCCGAATGGTTCAAGCGGCTGACGAAGACCAACATCCTGCACGTTCCCTATACCGGCAGCGGGCCGGCGCTGCCGTCGCTGCTGGGCGGCCATGTCGACATGATGTTCGACACCTTGCCGTCGGTGCTGCCGCTGGTGCAGGAGGGCAAGCTGCGCGCGCTCGGGGTGACCACCGCGGAGCGCGTGCCGTTCCTGCCCGACCTGCCCGCGATCTCGGAAACGCTGCCCGAATTCGACGTCACCTCATGGCTCGGCATCATGGTGCCCGCCGGTACGCCCGCCGACATCCGCGCCCGGATCGCCGCGCCACTCGCCGCGTTCGTGCAGGAGCCGGCGATCGTGACGCGCCTGCAGGAGCTCGGCGCGGTGGCGGCGAAGATCAACACGCCGCAGGAGTTCGATGCCTGGATCCGCAAGGACTACGAAAAATGGCGGCGCGTGGTCCGGGAGACCGGGATCAGGATCGGCAAGTAATTGGTGCTGCCGGCGGGAGTGAACCCGCGATCTCCGGAGTGAGGTTCCGGCATCCTTGGCCGCTAGACGACGGCAGCGATTATCTTGCGAGTGGTGTCGTGGCTCCTGGAGCAGGAGCCATCAGTTCGCATAATACCTTGAAATTACTGCAAATTATCATGTGGGACCAGCCTGGCCCACAAATTGACCCCACAAGTCAGAAGATGAACACCGCTTAGACCGGTCGTGCGCGAACCCCGCTGTTTTTGGGCCCTTTCGGAAGCTCAGAAGGCGTGTCTATATCGGACAGGCATCGGAGGCTCGCGAATGGGCGCTAACGTACAGGTACAGGTACGCCGAGACAACCTGGGCGGGGGAAGGCTATTTACCGGCCTCCTTCAATGTGGGGCGTGTCCCCGTCGGTTCCGGAGCGGTCAGATCACGGTCGAAAACGGCGTAATAATTGATGCTAGATGTATGCGCTGCGTCTGGGAGAACCGGGAGCCCTTTGGTCTAGTAATCGCAAAACTTCACGACCCATCATTCAAGCGACGGAGAGAGGGAAAAAGTCGCGCGGCGGCACCGCGCATAGCAAGGAGGCGACGATGACGAGGAAGGTAAGGACCTGGGAAGAACTCAAGGCGCTGCAGGCGCGGCGGACCGCCATTAACGCTGAACAAACCCGACAGCGGGCGGCCAGAAAGCGTGCCGAGCGTGCCGCAATCGAACGGGTTCGCCACGAGCAGGCGATGGCGGTTCACCAACCACCAAAGCAGGACTAACGACGATGGCCACAAGCACAACGCGACAGTGGATGGCTGGTCATCCCGACGATACCCCATGCCCGAGCGACCCAATCGCTGCGCTGGCGTGGCGGCGCAAGCGCGAACTCGATGCTGCGGACACCGCAATGCGTGAGAAGTACAAGGCTGCCATGGCAGAGAAAGCGAAGCAGGAGGCAACCTCATAACAAGATGTTACGAGGTCTAACCTCATGTCACGATGAAACCAGGTTGCCCGATGATGACCCAGGGGGGAGTGAAAATGTTTTTCGATGCTCAAACGGACACCGGCGGCGACCTAAAAAATGCCGCTGTTGCAAATAGAGTGCTGTGGCAAGGATTTTAATCTGGTCTCGGGGAGAGAGGCTGAAATGGCAAAACGCGGCGCACGACCAAAGCCACCGCATTTGATGTCGGTTGACGGAACCCGAAACGTCAGCCGGCACGGCACTGAAGAACAAGTCAGGCGCAGGGCGGAAGCGGCGAGAGCCAGTTTCGGCAAGATCATCCGCCCGAAGCACCTTACCGGCGAAGGTGCCACTGCCTGGAAGCGATATATCGTGCCGGCGGGATGGCTTGACGCTTCCAGGGAGCCCATCGCCATTGCGTTCTGTGAGTTGTGGGCGGAATTCCGGTTCGCGCCGACTTCGTTCACGGCCGCGCGGCACGGCCAGTTGAGGGCCTATGCAAGCGAGCTAGGTCTGACGGACGAGAGGAATCGGGCACTCGACGAAGCCACCACGGACGAAGACGAGTTCCTCGACGGTTGACACGGGGACAGTTGCGGGATGTTGCGCCAATGATCGGGCTCACTGACGGCGCCTTGGCTAGGGTTGCGATCGGCGCAACCGCCGTTCCGCGCCGCCGGCGCGCTGCGTGGCTCAGGGCCGTTGCATGCGCGCTTGAGGGGTGCAGCCCGACAGCGAGCGCGGCCCGCCAGCCGAAAACCAATGCGGAGCGGTCTCGTGATCGACGGCGCCGCCGCCGGCTGAAGCTTGATCCCATCTCCATAGACGTGGACTTCGTTCGCCTGTCCGAGGCGATGGCGAGCGCCGGCCTGATCCAGGAGTGGGACATCGCAGACCGCGAGATGGTCCGGCAGCGGCTTGCGGATGTGGTCGGGCACTGGATCGACGACCAACTCGGCCCGGTTCGCGACACGTCGTGACGGGGTGACAACAGCTTGTGTGCTAGGTCGCGAGTAGATCAACCGGTGGAGTTTTTATGACCTACGTGGATCAATTCGCGAAAGCCGCCGCGACCGACATGCGCGGTAAGGCCACCGAATTCATGCGGTTCGCTTTGGCAACAGGCGTCGCCGCTGTCACTGGTGAAATGGATCCAGTGAAATATTACCAAGCGCGTTGGCCACTCTCTAAGCGGCTCGACGTCATCCGCAAGACGGCCGGTGCCCGGCTCGACGACCGGGTGGGGATGATCAGCTTTCCGAAATGTCGAATCTGTCGTCGGCGTTCGTGGATCTGCTGCGACCGCAAACCGTGCTCGGTCGAATGACCGGAATGCGCACCGTCCCGTTCAACGTCCAATTTCCGCGCGTGACGGCCGGCGGCTCGGCGACATGGATCGGGCAAGGCCGCGCCATCCCGGCGTCAAGCCTTGCGTTCGATCAGATCACTTTCACCTTTTCGAAGATCGCCGGCATCGTAATCCTCACAAAGGAACTGGCAACAAAGTTTAGTGATCCTTCTGCCGAAGCCCTCTGTCGCTTAGACCTCCAGGCCGCCGTCGCACAGTTCACCGATGATGCGTTTCTAAATCCGACATTGGCTGCGGTCACCGATGTATCACCAGCGTCGATCACGAACGGCGCGGTCGAAGTTGTCTCCGACAGGCATCACCGCTGCGGCCGCTGCCGACGATCTGCGATCGTTATTCCACAGCGTGAGTACAAACCTTAGCGCGCCGTTCCTCATCATGCGGCCGAAGACAGCGGTGTGGCTAGCATCACTTGGCGATTCGTTCCCGGACGTCGGCGCGAACGGCGGCTCAATTTGGGGCGTACCAGTCATCACGTCGGCGAACGTGCCGGCGATGCAAACAGCCCGTCAAATTTTTTAATTGTTTTGATCGACGCCAGCGAAGTTTTACTCGCCGAAGGCGACGTTGTGTTTGACGCGCTGCAGCACGCGGCAATCCAGTTGGAAACCTCGCCGAACTCGCCGCCGACGGCTTCGACAAACTTGATCTCACTCTGGCAGCACGATCTCGTCGGCATTGCAGTGACGCGATTCATCCGATGGGCGCGTCGCCACGAAGGAAGCGTCGCATTCGAGTGGCGTTCAGTTCTGATCGCGGAGCGGGCACAGTGACTGAAATGAAAAAACCGCGCGACCTGACGCCGGAGGAATCGCGCCGGCCGCTGCGTATGGGCGACTACTTGAAATTGCTCGAAGCGATCGCGCCGGTCGTTAAGGAAGCCATCGACGACGCGACCGCGCCGCTGAAAAAGCGGATAGCCGCGTTGGAGGCGCGGCCGAGCTTGCACGATGCTGGAGTTGGGAAACGAAAAGGTCTACGGCATCGGCCAAGTGGTTTCGGATCACGGATCGGCTTGGGTGTGCAAGGCGCCGACATGTGCGCGGCCAGGAACCGATGCGACGTGGCGCTTGCTCGTGAAGCGCGGAAAGGATTTGCGATGCTGACGCGCCGGCTTGACGGCCTCCTTCGGCGCGCTCGCAGCGGCGGGGTGACAGACCAGCGATCACCCCGCCGCAACATCTCGACGGCGATCCGTCCTGGCATCCGCCCAGGCTTCACGACAGCGCGGCGGCCGGTGTTTCCGTCAGACTTTGAACTGGCCAACCTGCGGCTGCTGTTCCTGTACAGCTACGACGGTGAGAACTTTGTACTCGACGGCTTTTGTATCGACAACGTAACCGCGACCAACTCACCCATAGGTCGCGGCCAAGGCCGGTGGAGCGGTTAAGGCACGAACTCCGCCGGCTGAAATCGAGGACGTGTTTGTGACTGCGGCGTTCACGCTGACGGCATGGGAATGCAGCGATTGAAATTCAGGTTTCGCTTGTTGATTGCCTCAACAAGTGTTGCGCACCGGATTGCTTGTGGCTGCACATCGGCAGCGGAACAAAAACTCAGATCGAGAGTCATTGTAGCGGGGGCATGACCAAGGAGGCTCCAATGCGCAAATCGTGGTTTGCACTATCGGCCCTCGCGGCATTGGCGATCATCGCTTCGGTTTCCAGCCGGACGGAAGCGTCTCCGCTCGGCCAGACCGCAGTCTTCAGTGCGATTGGCGAACTGGCTGTGATCGACAACGTGCATTGCCGACCCGGTCGGCCGCACCACGATCCTAACCGCTACCGTCGGGCTGACGGCTGTATTCGGAGCGCCTATCGGAGAGGCGTCGTTGTGACGCCCGGTCGTGTGCAACGGTGAGAAGCGCGACGTGGTGACCGGGTCGCGGTTGAAGCGCATGGGCCTTCGTGCCGTCGCTGCCGATCTGCTTTAGGATCGCCGGCGTTGTTTCTCCGAAATCCTCTCGCGGCATTTCAATCGGCGACGCAACGCGCCTTCGAAGCGCAAGCAATCGCGGCAGGTGCGGAATACATGATCGCGCGAAGCCTCGACGAGGCGTTGGCGCTGTTGTGGGAGTGTGGCTTCCTGGCGCGGCGGCTGACGTAGGTAGGATCGATCAATTGATTGGCAGACTGTAACAAGACGTATGCAGCGCTGCTGCATACGGTGTGCCACGTCGGGGATGGGGTTGCTGCGGCGGACGATTGCTCGCTGGTCCGCTACCCACCGGCGGGCGATACGGCGGGGCCGCTCTCGCTGGGGCGGCCCCGCTTGTTTTTCAAAACGGTCCTGGCCGCGCGTTTCATGTTGAAAACAGGTGTGGCCCTCGTTGCGCGAAACGAGGGCCACGGCCCTGCAATGAGGGATCGGGGGATCGGGGGTTGCAGGACGACAACACGTCAGCACTGCCGGGCAAGCGGTAGCAATTAGCCGAAGGTGTAACGGGTCCCTACCAAAGGATGCGCCGCCACGTTTGCGTGTACGACAGCGATCCGCGATGATCGGCATCGGGATCGGTGAGGCTCTAAGTGTACAGGAGCTCAGTATGAACGTCCGATCACTCGCGTTATCGATCACAGCTTTGTCGTCGGCACACACTACGACCGCCGCTGCGCAGTCCGCCTCTGATGACCTTATCGAGCGGCTGAACCGAGGCGAGGGCATCGGGGCCTGCCTTGCAGGCGATTCGTGGTTTGCCGAAAAGGTGATGAAAGACGCCGCCATGGAAATCGAGCGACTGCGGGCCGAAGTCGCGCTTTGGGAAGACCGTATGGAAGCCGTGAAAATATTCGGGGGTCTGTAGGATTGCTAGTCGTCCTCGTTGTGCATGTTGGCCCCGCGGTCCTGACGGGCTGCGGCGATGGCAGCCGCCCGGTTCACGCCGGGCGGTTTGTTATTGCTGTTCCATTGCATCCGTGCTGGACTTCTGGCGGGTGCACGCCCTCAGTGGGCGCATACCCTCCGTGAAAACTTGGCCCCGTCCTCAGGTAGAGGCGGGGCCATTTTCGTTGGAAGCCGCCCGGTTCACCACCGGGCGGCTTGCTACGGCTTGGTGGCCGAGCGACACATCATTTCCGCGGCCGTAAGTCGACGTGATCGGAGATGATGACGAGCACGATTATCACCAGAAAAATTCCGCCTATAACAAGCCCGAAAGAGATATCGATCATAACGAACTCTCAGCTCGGTTGTCGACAAACAGTCTGAAGTTGGTACGTCCGAATTACTAACTCTTGCGCGCCGGTCTCCACGTGCTGCATACGATGGAACGCCCGCGCAGTTTGATTGTGGCGGCTAGGGCTATCCAAAATACGAAATGGCACCGGACAGCATCATGGTGAGGGAAAGCGCCACCGCTGCGGTAAAGGCTACGCCGATAAACGGCTCAAGCTCTGTGCCCACAAAGCGGTGATACTTACCGCCGCGCGGCAGCATGTACCAGAACAAGATCCCGGTTAGAGCTAAAACGATCACGCCAATGCCCATATTTTCCATATTGGACCCTCCACCGCGAAGCTTACCGCTAAACAGACACGCCGGCCCCTTGCACAGTCTGGGCGAATAGGATCCCTAATGAGCAGCGGCCGATCGCGCCTCACGACCGCCGGCCACTTGCCATCAACCGCACCGGGCTGGGCGCGACGGGTGACCAAACCATCCTATCACCTGAACGGCTGCCCGCCTCGGCTGGACTTTGCCTTCCGGCGGGTCTCAGCGTGGACTGGCTTGTCCGTGGCGACCTTCGCGGTCGGCTACGCCTGGCCGTCGCTTCTCAGCCACATCCCAGGCTGCGCGGAACTTGGCTTGCGCATCTTCGAATGTGTCAGCGGCACCGCTCGGCACATGCTCGCCCGGATCGCAAGACCATTGATACTCCAGAACCACTTTGCGCCGCCGGGATAGTCGCTCTGGTAGATGCGACCCACCACGGTATCGACGTCCATCATCACATGGTAATCCGGCTTGGCCGAGGGCTTCCCGTCAGGGGGCCATAGGATGCGGCGGAGGACGAGGGGCACTAGAACGTCCTAAGCGGCGGCCTTGGTTTCGGGTGGGCAGGCGTTTACGCCCACGGTCGTCTCGCTCTGCATCGCGGCTTGCGACCATGTGCGAGCAAGGTCCATCAGGCCCCTTTTTTCTATTTCGGATTTGGCTTGCCGCGCCGAAATCATCGCCTCTTCGGCATATTGCCAGAACTCAACGGTTTGTGACATTGGAACCCTCCCATCGGGTGCTTGGGGGGAGCCTGTACCTTTATTGTTTCAGCAGTCTGAGCAAAATTGCTCACAAGGATCAGTTTTCAACTGTGGCGCTAATGATCGGTGGATTGCGCGGCCATTCCCCGCCAGTGTTCAAAATTGATCAGCTTTCCTACCGCAAGAGGTCCAGAGTTCCAAATACATCGGCTGAGGGTATGCACCAAGGCACGGTGACCGAGAGATCATTTGCGCTCCCGCCTGAGAACGGCAAAGGAGACTGCCATGGTCCACCCCGCTCAAACTCGCATTATGCAAAACGGCTCCGGCTGGTATTGGGAGGTCGTGACGTATAACCAGGAAGTCGTTGCTCGCGGAATCGCTGACACGCACTCCCAGGCTCCGCCTGCAAGCAAGGCGATGTCGCAAGAAACAGAGACCTGGAAAGCGGCCTAGGACCTCAACCGATGAACTCAGAAGATAAAGAGAAAAAGGACGACGAAAAGCGCATCTTCTACGTAGCCGCATTTATCCTGTTTATTGGTGCAGTCTTCGTCGGCGGCCTCATGTACCTCAATTTTTCGAGAGGTCATGGGTTGTTGGGAGACAGCTTCAATTGAGTTGGAAAAATAACCATCACCGTTTCTCCGCTTTCTCCCATGCGGCCTTGAACGCCGCCATCGCATCATCGCGAGACGCGGCCAGCCCGCCCGGTTCACCGCCGGGCGGTTTGATCTGAAGACCCCGGCCAAGAATTCGCCCGCCAGGGCGGCTTAGGACGAGGCCGCCAACTGAGGCGGCCCTAGTCCCTGACCAGCTGGCTACTTGTCTGCCCGCACTTACACATGAAGATCATATGCTTGAGATTGATATAGCGCTCGTCGGGTGACGCCCTTTCCAGCCGCATGGCTTTGTCACAATCCGGGCAAATTGGCGGTCTGATAGGATCGCCGGAACCCGTGCTCGGCATAGCCGTGCTCCCTCGTTTGCCGTGCAGGCGGGAGCGCGATTGGTCTCTAAGCCACCAGCGCCTAGATCGATGTGGTTGCGGGTGATGCAAATACCCTCCCACAGTTTCGGATAAACCACAAATCTAAATTAAGGGGCCACCGTGATGGGCAAGAGGCCGCCAACTGAGGCGGCCCAAACAAAGAGCCCGATAATTATGGGGCTCTCTCTACGCATACGCTACAGCACGCTTGGACAGACCCAGACCGATAACAATTCGGTCGGGGTCCTCGAGCACTCCGGGGGCTGGGGGGCTTGGGGGTAGTGCCCGGTACTGGTGAGCCTCAGCCCGACATCGCGCCGAGTCTGTATCAAATTGCTCACAACCGTGCGATTTTCCTAAAGGGCCACCGATCAAAACAATTTCGTTGCGGGGCGGCTGTTCATTCATGAACACAAGGGGAAACGCGAACCGACCTTAGGACCAATCGTCCTAATCCGTACCGAAAAACGAGATGACGCGGCTTAGAGGCAGACTACCATTAAGGCGCGTCGCCCCCTCGAGGGGCACCCTTCAACTTCGGCCCGCCCGGCTCCCACCGCGGCGGGTTTTTTTAGCAGCGGCTAGAGCAGCCGCCCGGTTCACCGCCGGGCGGTTTTCGTTGCCCGGGGGACGGCCAGCGCCAGAAACCGCACAGGCGGGCCGCGCTGTGGCTTGGCGGGCGTACCTATGGCGTTAGCCGATGGTTAGCCGGACGGCGACAATGACCTACAATATGTTGATTTCATCGGGCTGGTGGCTGGCGTTCGTCCGCTTACAAGACGGGTGCTCTCGCCGTTTGAGCTATACGGGCGTGAAAAATGGACACAAGGCCAGCGGCGCCGCTCCCGCCAAAGGTCGCGACCTTGCAACAGGGACTTCCGCTCCTCGCGAAGCGTACGTCGCTGGCCA
>CAVRFL010000017.1:0-238837 GCA_963720385.1 uncultured Alphaproteobacteria bacterium
GCAAATCTTCTATCAAAGCGCGGATTTAACGCCAATCCTCCTCGGCATAAAGGCGCAGCCCGGATCGAGCGAGCTACTGACCGACCCGGGCCACTTGGGCACGACGCAACCCTACTCACGTCATTCCCCATAGTCCTTCTATCAGACAGTCGGCCTCGCCGGTACATTGGAGATTGAGCAAGATCAAAGCGCGCGCCCGCCCCCTGTGCGATTGGGGGAGCCGGGTCATCCGGCAGGGGCGGCCCAGGGTGGCTCTCGCCGAACGTCCCCAGGGCGCTACCGACTGGGGCCGCCCTTTCCTATATTTCCGCCATGCGTAAACAGTTGCGTCCCAACATTCGCAAGTCGCGTTTCAAGATCATTCGCATTCGCGGCAATCGTGCTGAGCTTGTCGGCATGGTCGCCGCAGCCGATGAAAAAGCCGCGATCAAAGCGGCGATCAAAGACTACCACATCACCAATCCAGAACAGCAGCGACGCCTGGCGGCTCGGCTGGACGAGTGAATGCTTCCGAACCTTCACACGGTCGCTGTCTCGGTCGGCGTGCTCTGCGTCCATTGTAAGTCGTGCGGCAATCGGGCGGCGCTCGATAAGGACAAGCTGGCGATCCAACGCGGAAACACGACGCAGCTCCGCGAACTAAGGCTGAGATGCAAGCAATGCGGTGTCAGGGGGACCGCCCTGAAAGAGTTCGATTTCTACATCCCCAACGACTTCGACGAGGCCAAGGCGTTCCTGTGCGGTGAGCCATTGGAATTTCGCAAGATCGAGGTGTAGCCTTTAATCTGTCCCCCATGTCCCAGTTGCGTAAAAAGTCACGGTGGCGAATTACGAAAAATTACCAGCGATGAAGCATAGCGCACTGAGCGCGATCGAAGTGGTGGTCCATGCCGTCGCCCTCTCATATAGCTGGCCTATGCCCACGAATGCGATCTTCTCGGCCCTGCTCCCGGCCGTTTCAATTGCCCTATGCCAATGCCAAGCAGCCGTCAGCCCTGTGATTAAACCTACGGTCGCCAAAATGGGGCATATCATTTCCATGTTCCCCAAAAGAAGCGGCCCTGGAACAGGGCCGCAAGTAACACGCACGACAATGTCGCGCTTGCAAGAGCAGGTGGCACTAAACCGCGAAGGCGCTCAGAACACGAAGGTATAGTCGGTAAACTCTTGAGTAGGCATATCGCGTGCGTTCATCATGATTTGTGATATGTCGATGCCCTGTGGTGCCAGAGCCTCAACTCGCGTTGGGGTGGTCGAGGCGGCCCATCCTCCAAAGCCGGTCAGGATCAAAACGGCGGCCACGGCGATCGCAAATACGAACTTGGTCATCTTGGTGGTCATGGCGCATCCCCTTGTTTGGGCATCCATGACGTATCAATAGCTCGCGAGCGTCAGGGGCGCCTGTGACCCATTTCACAGGTTCGCTCACTTTCTTCCTGAGCCTGATAATCCCGCCCGGAACCGGAGCCGGCATCTTTCATTCGTCATAAGCGGGCGCTGCCCCCTTCTCGCAATTCCCCGGGGGGCGGCCTCGTAGGGGCGCCCCGTTCCAAGTTGCGGGGCGCCCCCGCTTCACTTCAATGCTCCGTCTTGTCCTGCTTTTCCACCATGTCGCAGTGGACTTGTTCGGTCGTCGCTGCTGGGGCAAGCGGCGGGGCCCCTTTCGTTTTTGAAGGAGAAGCACGCCGGCGTTCGCCTGAGGAGCTTTGGCGGCTGGAACCGGCGACGGACCGTGATCGTTTACTATTGCGGGCGCTGCCTCATTCGGCTTCTCTCGGGCGGCCCCGTGGGGCCCCGGCAGGCGATCATCCGGGGCCTCGGTTAAGACAATTGCAATCTCCTGGGTCGGAGACCACCGGGCGCGCACAGGATGTACTGCCGCCCGGTGGCCGCTCAGCGCATAGACCCGGTGGCGGCCCCCTTTCATTGTGGTGCGGCGGCGATCATGGCGCGATAGATTCTGATAATCATCTGCCGCACCCAACGCGGTGCTTGGGTTGAGCCCCATGATGCGAGCAAGCCGGCGTCGAGCATATTTTTTGTAATCTCAGCCGGCCGTGGCTTGTCATCATTCGCCATGCGCCGCCTCTCTCAACGCCTCGTAGAGCTGGAACGCCTCCGGACGCGATATGCGATCCTGCAGCCACCACGCGGCGTTGTTCGATCCTGCCGGATAAGGATTGACGGCGTGGGGATACGCAATGCACGGCCACTGGTACGGAGTAGCGCGGACCTCACGATGCAGGATGGAATGCGCCGCCCACCAAGCGTCGGCGGCCACGACGTCGCCGGCTCGTAAGCCAGGGGATAAACATAATCCATTTTCTCGAAATGCCGCGATTGCGGCCGGCGTAATCTGCCGCCGCGTTTCTCTATTAATCGGCGTTCGCTTTGTCGCCATGTTTTCTATCCTCCATATCCGGTTAAGCCGGGACGGCCGACAGGCTTGATCGCTTTCCACGTCGAGCCCCAGGCGTTGCAATGTGCGCACAACAAAAGCACGCGCCGGCAAGCTCGTGTTTTATCAACGGATTTCTTTTATAATTCCATTCGCTCGGATCACGGCGCCGTCTTTCTTGATATGGGCCGCGTAATCCTCCGCGGCGTCGAGCATGCGCACACGCCTGCGCTAGCATTTCAATTCCGCCCGCGTCGTTGATGCAGTATGCGCCATGAATAGACACCCCACAGCGCGGCACCGTGTTTACCGAGCGGGCGTGGTGGCGTGGGTGTCTTGGTGGGCTGTTTGGTCATTTAACCTCTAATGTTTTGCGCAATATTGTGAAAAGTCTGGGCATGGCCCGGTCACTCTTGGTTCTGGATTCGCGTGTTTCACCACCCCCCCACTTGAAAGCGTCGAGGCCAACGAATTGCGACTACCTTGAATTCCTGATGCCACGTGCACGAAGCGCATTATCGAGTGTGCGCTGTGGTCAACATTCCGACCGCGATACTCCCGAACGGCCGTCCTGGCATCCAACCGTGTGTTGGTTGCGCGCCGGGGGGTTGGATTTCTCCCAACAGTAGCACACAATCAAAAACTGAATTACGATAACTCCAGCAAACTGAAGGCAGGGAGGGGCAATATGAGCCTGCCAGCGCATCGGGAAATTCGCCAAACAAGCTTTGTCGGGAAACTCTTCCGTCTCGTATTCTGGGCTTTCAACGCACTTATGCTGTACTTGCTAATAAGGTATTGGAGCCAAGTCGGGCAGCACTTCCGAAGTCTGGCGGAGCACGGACAAGCCGGAGCCACTATCGGTACTGCCATTGGGAGCATGATGGTTCTGATAGTGTGGCTTCTGGGAGCCGGCATTTTGGGGGCTCTTGTGCTTGCGACGCGCGGACCGCGCATACTGGTTCCCATCGAGACAACCGAGGCGCCAATCGCGACACCAATCGCGACCGCCCCAACAAATAAAAAAGGCCGTGAAATTTTTTTTCATGACCTCCGCGTCGGTAGCGTAATCATTGCGTGCCTGCTGTTAGTCGTCATGATGATGGGCCGGCCGTAAGTCACCACAATCGACAACGGCGGACAAGAGCGACCCACGCGCCACGTCCGTGCGTCGTGACGATCCAAGCATGGTGACAATTTCGCATTTTACCTGGAGTAAGGAAGGGTTCGGTAGCATCATGAAGGCAGATTTCACAATACGAAACCAAAATTCTTTCGCCGTCAAAGACATCGTTGTCCGCTGCGACCATTCAGCTCCGAGCGGGACAAAGATTGATAGCAATACGCGGACAATCTATCAAATCTTCCAGCCCGGTGGTATACACGTAGTAAGAGATTTCAACATGGGTTTCATTCATTCCCAGGTCGAAATCTACGCGGTGTTCGGTGACTCGCATTACTCCTGTCGGCTGAATGTCGGAGACGTTGCCAGCGATGAAGCCCGAAACCGTTGAAATGGATGCGCCAGCGTTTCCACGCTGACGCCCTGTCGATTATCCGACGGCCTCGACGATCCGAACGCCCTTCGTCGCATTGACTAAGGAAGCGCCCAGCAAGTCGATCTTGCCGCAGTATTCAATGAAGCGCTCGCGCATTTGGCGCGCGAGTTCGTCGTCGTCGGATCAACGGGAGCCGGCAGCTCAAAGCCGGCCAGGATGTTGTCGCCGTCGGTTAGCTCCATAATCATGAGGGCGGTCCGGCCGTCCTCGCACACGTCGAGCGAGATGTGCGCCACGTCGCAATCCATCCCGTGTGCGCGCCGCTCGTTGATTTGCTGCGACAGTTTCGCGGTAGCGTCAGCCATTGTTCTCATCGTGCATCCTTTCCGTCTCGGCCACGCTTGACCGCAAGCTGCCAGTCCGGGCTTTCACCGGGACGCTCAACCGTGGCCCGCTTGCAGATAAACAACGAGCCGTCTTGCGTGACAGCGGCGCCCTCGGCGTATCTCGTGCCCTTGTCGTAGACACCGCAGTACCGAAGCTCCGGCTTCGCCTCGAGCTCAGCGATGCGATTGCGGAGCGGCTGCCACGACTTCTGCACATGTTCGGCGACGACCGGGGCCAGCGCGGGGCCATGAGCGTGGCCATGCTCTCTTTGCTAATGGCCATGTTAGACCGTCGCCGAGTTCGAGTAATCGACGCCATCAACAAACGCCACGGAGTTGTCGCGGATGCGTGCGCAGCCGAAATTTCGCTCAGCGCTGTAGCCCAATTGTTCCGGTTGCCACAAGCGATGGTTAACGCGATGTCGCTTCTGGCGTTCGAACTGATCCGCACCGTCGCATGTGAAGCGGGGCTATGAGCGACCGTGCCGGCACTCGCCGCGATGCCGTTCGCGTCGATCAGCATGACCTCGTCCGGTTCAATCGAGTCGGACCGCAAGACGGGGACGCCCTGGATTGATCCACCCAATGGCGTCATTCTGCTCGGAAGGCGAAGCGCCATCATCGCCGCCCATGATCGACAGCGCCTTGGCGTTGTCGGAACTCATGACCAGGAAAAGCTTCGACTGTTGTCCGGTTTGCACCGCGCCCAACAGCGCCTTGAGATCGCGCGCACGCTCGACATCCGAGCCAGACGATGATGCGGCAGGCGACACGCCGTCAGTGATGGCGGCGAAAAATCGGAATCGTTACGGCCCCACCTGGCGATAGCTCGCGCAGACAAGGGATTGCGCGTCAGCGGAGACCGAGCGCCACAGATCGTTGGTCATGACAACCATGGCCGCAGCCTTGCGCGGCGTAAACGGGCCGGATGTTCCAATTTCCATGAAGTCGACGGGCTTGAAATTTCCCTCATCGACGGCAGCGCCGGCCGCGCCAAGCGTGACCACGGAAACCGCCTGCAGGGGCGGGCAGCGCCGCATCGACACCAACAAGGTGTCGAAGACATTTTGCCCGCGCAACAATTCCAAAAATGCGGCTGCGAGCCCGTCAAACGGGCGTTAGGTTCTCCGCCCCAGGTCGCAGCGCCGAGCGTGCCCGGTGATGTTGCGGCCTTGAAGATTTCCGACGACGCGAGGCAAGACACGCCGACGCTCGGCTTCGGCGACGGCGTCCGACGGGCTGCCCTTCGCGGCTGCCCAGGCGCGACAGATCTGGACGAATTCGCCGACTCGGCCGCTCGTCTCGATAGTCAGATCAGTTGGTCTAGGGGAAATGCCTTGACGCTCATAAAAAACTCCGTTTGGGTTAAAAAATCCGCCGATGGCGGCCCCCGCCATTTCGGTGGCTGCTTATATATAGCGGCTCATCGTCCAATCGTGTCGTAACGCGTTACACCTGCGGCAGCTTAGGCAGTCCGGCAAATAGCTCCTGCACGGCACGGGGCAACGGCTTCCTCTTGATCGCACTCATGCGCAGTCAGTCTTTCCGTGGCCACCAACGCCTCGATAACGGATTGATCCACCGTTATCCGCACCATCATCATGCCGGCCTTCTTTGCGCGCTCGGCATTCTGCAATGCGTTGGCGCCGCGCGGCTTTCATGCTGCCGTCCGGTAGGAGGCGCGGCGGACTGTGGTGCCCGTGAATGTTCGCCAGCGGGTGACGGTGAACCGGCGCGGCGATAGCGCGGCGGCAGCTCGCCGGACTTGCGCAGGAACCTGATGTTAGCCTTCGCCGTCTGGCCCGCCTTGACCAGGCCACACCTGACAGCCTCGTCACCAGTTGCCGCTCAGTCATCGGCCCGTTATGGCTGCGGACCAGGCGGCAAAGCGCATCCCGCAGCGGCGTGGGGTCTGGGAACTGGAACTCAGCCCACCGCAAGCGAGCGGGCGGAGCACAGCGCGCAGGCGCCGGCAACTGGGCAGCCGCCAGATTGCTCGAGCCGTTGCGCAGCGGCACGCTGCCATCAACGCCCACAAGCTCCCACGCTTGTGGTAGGCGCGGGCTATGTTGGTCTCGACGCTATGGGGATACGTTCGCGATCTCAAGCTGAGCGCGCCGCCCCTGGTTCGCTCGAATGTCGTACTCAACGAATTCGTCGCAGCCGAGCACGCGCTTCTTGTAGACAATGTGCATCGGTGTCGCGTCGAGCCTGCTCAGCCGATCGGCTTTGGACTCGGGCTCGGCGGCAACGGGTTCAGAAATCGAACAGGTCGCGAAAAAATGGTTTGCGGACCTGAGGCAGCCGGCGCGTTGGATTGCCGCGATCGAGGCGGCCCCAATTGCCGAATTGGTCGAAGCATTCATCGAGGCCCCATTCGCAACGTAGACGGTATTCGTCCCAATCCTGTCCCACCGAGCCGCCCCGGCAGATAGCGCAGGAGGCGTTGCAGGGCGCGCTGGCTGTCTATTGCGCCCGCGCCAGCCTGACCTTGCGGGCGTCGTCATCGCGCTCGATCGCCTTGCGGGCACGCTCCCGAGCCATCCGCTCGATGATGGAAACGGTCTTCGCGGCTGGTCTTGAGTTCGGCGGCGATTTCATCCTGCGTGGAGCCGTCGAGCCTCGCATTGAGAACGGCCAGTTGCTTGCTTGATAGCGAAGCCCTGATGGCGGCCCATGCTTCCTCGGGCAGCGCCAATAGATCGTCGTCATCCGGCAACGGCGCGAACTCGTCGGGAATGGTGTCGCCGAAAGTGATGGCGTTGCCCTCGTCGTCCTCGGCCGCGCGAAGTCGAGCGACCAGCGGTCGGACTGATCCATCGGCTCGGTCTTCGGCTTGCCCTTCGCAACCTCGCCAATCTCATTGCTCGATCGCCCTCGAGGCATAGGTCGCAAACGTGTAGCCGAGCGACGGATCGAAACCCCGAGCAGCGTCGATCAGCGCCTCTGCGCCGGCCGACTGCAGCTCGCTGACGAGCTTGTCCTCGAACGAGCGGCGGACGCCTCGCGATAGGATCACGGGGGCCGCCGGTTTCCGGCCGGTGAACTTCCGGATTTGCTCGTTGATAATGTAGACGTAGGAATTGACCAGCCACCGTTGCGCGTCGGTCAGCGCTCCTTGCCCTTCAGCTTGTCCAGCGCCTGGTCGATCGCGGGCTTGAGCTTGTCCAGCTCCTGCTCGGTTAGCGGCGCGGGATTCTACGGGATCGCGGGGTGCCATTTTGTCGTGCCGCAAATTCCTTGCGCGCTGCCCAGACGGGAAGACGTTGGCCAACGAGTAGCAGAGCTTCGGCTCGCTCGCGGGGACGACCTTCACGCTATCCGGCACCCCGAGGCGCAGGACCTCGGGCGGCAGGAACGCCCGGTAGCCGCCAGAGTGCTCCGGACGGTCGATGAAGAGTCGCCCTCGTTACGGTGACCCTGTTGATAGGAACAAAGTCCGAGCGAATGCGCGCACTTCCACAACCGCTATGCAAAACAGCGAACCGCCCCCTGGGGTGCATCCGCTCGGTGCTCATCGGCCGCCCCCACGGACACGTGCGCTCGCTGGCGCGCTTTTGGTGGCGCGCCGCGCTCGCGTCCGATCCTGCTTCTCGATGGTCGCAGCGAATTGGGGAGTGATGGTCAGGCGGGATGGAGCAGAGGCAGAAGAAGGCTCACATACCTGGTATACTATAAGTGTCCTGTCCTGGGACCGCGGATTGGATTTTGGGGCCTCTACGGTCCCGCCACAGGTACCATTCCGTGCTGTTTTTGCCACATCGGTCCCACCACAGGTACCGACTGGTCCCACCACAGGTACCTTAGGTCCCACCACCGGTACCGTGTTCTGAATTTCTTCCGGCTTCCATCGCATAAAATCCTTGGTCGCCGCTTGCTGTTTCACGTCGCAGTAGAATTCCGTCAGCCGCCATTCGGTCGCGTGCTTGAGCTTCACGGTGAAGCCGCCGCGCTTGGTGACGACGATGAAGCCGCGATCGACAAGATCGGTCAGCGCGCGGTGGATCGTGCTCTTGCCGACGCCCAGCTCCTCCGTGCCCTCGCGCACCGAATAGGAAATGCGGCCGTTGTTCACGCCGGCATATCGTGATGCCAATTGGACATAGACGGAGCGCGCTGTCGGATTGAGGCCCCGCCACGCCGGCGTGTTCAGCATCCAGTGATACAGGCGAACGTGGCGCGGCGCCTTGCCCTTGCGCTACTTTTCGTGCTTGTCCGCACCCATGCTTAGGCCGCCTTCGTTCGATTGGCGCGCTGTACGGGCCTCTGGCGGGCTATTCGACGCGACTTTAATTTCCAATGGAAGCTGGCGCGGTTGCGTGCGTGGTGGTCCACGTTCACAGATCGCCGCCGCCGGCATCTTTGGCGCGGGCGCAATTCGTCATGTCGGATGCCGGCCGTCCGGCCAGATGAATCCGGAACATGGTCGGATAGGTGTCGTCAGGGACGATCCGGGCTAGCGGTGTTGCGAGCCGTGCCGTAGTACAGCGCCACTTGCGCGGAATTCGTCGGCGGGTTATCTCTCGATGTTGATCGCGCTCCTCAGCCGATAATCTTCCGGGGCCGGTTCAGCGTTGGCGCGCTGGCCGGCCCCATCATTTTTGGCGTCCATTCAAGCCGCCTCCGTGTTGTTGGCGGCAAGCGACGTGGCGGCCTCCGTCTTCGACGCCTTGCCTTTGCCGCGAGCGTGCGTTCCCACGCCTCCAGCTCGGCCTCGTCGCGGTATCGCCGGCCGTTGATTCGGAGCGCCTTCGGGAAGCCGAGGTCGGGATCGGCGTCCCATCGATAAATCGTCATGTCGGAAACGCCGTAGCGTTGCCGCACGAGCGCGTCGGGCAGATAGCGTTGTCTTTGGGGTCGTCTTGCATTTGTGCGCTCCTGTTGTTGTCAAGGAGCACAAATGGGCGATGACGCGCCCTGACGCAAAACATTCTGACGAACAATCTCAAGGGGCGTTGAGATGAGATTAGAAACTAAAGGCGTTGAGATTAGATATTCAGAACAATACGGCCGAGGATGGCCGCTTGCCCCTAGTAATTTCCTCGACGGCCCTCTCTGAAATGCGCTCAACGCCAAGCTCGGCAAGAACGTCCGCGACAATCGAGCAGGCTGACGGCGTGCTTAGTTCTTTTCGGATCGCGCGTGCGGTTGAGGCCGCCGAGCCGGTCAATATAAACACGGCACAGCGAATGCAATCGTCCCGCCCGTGCCGGGCGGTCGGGTCCCATCCCCGCCGCCTTGCGGGCTTGGCGTTTTTGCCGTTAAGCAATTCCAGCAGGAAGTCACTCAAAAAAGGCGGTAGCGGCGTTTTCGTCTTTAATGTGCTCGGCAATTATCTCGCAAACGGCCTGGTGCGCCTCCCCGTCCCGCGTGGGCATCACCGATCAGGTCTTTCACTATGCTTTCGTTCCAAACTCAGCACCACGCGTCGTCCCGTCTATCGAAGTCGATGTCCTCTGCCCATGCATCGCAATTCCCATACCCGCATCGCAAGGTCCCAATTCCGCAGAGAACGATCCGTGCGTCGAAATCCCCTTAAATTTCCCTTGCCCAGCTCCTTCGCGGCGTCGAAGTCTGGCTCGTCCATCACGAGGCCCTCGCGCGCAACCGTCTTGCCGCTCACAATCGCCTCAACGTGCCGCGCCCACGCCTCGAGCGCCGCCCGCTTCTCAGCGTCGAACGTGTGCCGCTGATAGACGCCGACGATGCCGGCGCGCGAGCCCACATGACTCAGCACAGCCTCGACAACCTGCAGGCCGATGCCGAGCCGCTGCAATCCGGTGGCGACCGTGCGGCGCAAGTCGTGCGTGCGCCAGTCGGGCGGGCCGCCAAGCCGCTTCTTCGCCTTCGACCAATCGTTCAGGGGTGCCTTGCCGGTCGCGGTGAAAACAAACTCGCTGCGCGCAACCCGTGGCAGCCCGTTGAGAATGGACAGCGCCAGTCCCGACAGCGGGATGGTGTGGGGCTGACCGTTCTTTGTCCGCGCCCCGTCAAGGTCGATCCTGTCGCCGTGGATTTCCGACCACCGCAACGCGCCGATTTCCTCGCGGCGGGCGCCTGTCAATGCAAGCAACTGGAATGCGGGGCCATAGGGCCATCCGATCTTGTCGGCGGCCTTCCACACGGCGGCCAGCTCGCCATCACTCAGCACCCGCTCGCGCTGCACGTCGGCGCCCGGCTTGGGCAGGTCCGTTATCGGGTTAACCTCGATGATGCCGCGACCGACCCACCAGCGGAACAGGCGGTGCAGGTGCGCATGGACCCGGCGGGCCTGAGCGACCACGCCACGGTCGGCAACGCTGTCGAGCAGTTCGATTGCGTCGCGGCGGGTGATCGTGGTGATGAGCCGCTCTCCCCACACCGGCATCACGTTCTTGTCGATCAGGCGCTTGACCTTATCGTGGGAGCGGTTGTGGGCCTGGTCGCGCTTGAGCCATTCGTCGGCGACCGCTGCGAAGCTATCGCGGACCGCCATCCTGGCCTCACGCTTGGCAGCGGCAGGATCAATGCCCGCTCGCATTGCGTCGGCAACCTCGCCAGCCTTCAGACGAGCAGCCGCAAGCGTCATGACGGGATAGCGGCCGAGCGTTGCGCGCTTGAGCCTGCCATGCACACGCCCGAAGTAGACCCACGAGCGAACGCCGTTCGCGGTGACGCGCAGCGCCAATGCCGGATAGGCCGCATCGAAGTAATCGAGCTGCCCAACGGGCGGGGCTTTCAGCTCGCCCGATAACGGCTGCGGTGATCTTCCTGCGTGGCACCCCATGACCCCAAAGGTAACGTGAAGGTAACGCAAATCAGCGTTAGACCGTGTTACCTCATGTGCGCGCAAAGTGGGAGCGGCGGGCTGGAAATGCAAGGGTTACGGGGGCAGTTATCCACGCCCCCCGGCGAATGTTTGGGCTTGTGAGGGTGCCCCTTAAAAGTGGTAGAGACCGGGGCTCCCATCCGTACAGTCAAATCCGAATTCATCCGCAGCGCTTTAGTAGGCGCACATATTCACCAGCATGCGGCGCAGACCGCGACGGGTCTCGACATATTGGTACCGGTAGCACGACGTGACAACCGGCGCCGCGATAACCGGCGCTGCAATCGCGAAGCCGAGGCCGACGCCACGCCAGCCGTGGTGGTGATGCCACGCGGACGCGGTGGTCGGGGTCAGCGCTGCGACAGCGACGGCACTGGTGGCGGCGAGGGCGAGCATCGTCTTGCGGATCATGGCTTTCTCTCCTGTGTATGGATGCGAGATCACATCCTCGTGTGATCAGTCGTCATGAGCCCGTGTCTCGGTTCAGGCGCGCGCGGCGAAAAATGGTTTCGTCGAAGTCGCGGGCGACGAAACATCGAAGAAACAATCGGTCCTTGACGGCGGTCGGTCGAGCGAATTCAGCAGCATTGATCGCGGGAAATCGCCGGCCTCCGCTTGCTGGCGGCCGGGACCGTCGCTATAAGCCGCCGCGAACTAAGGTTACCGTTCTCTCAACGCAGAAACCTTCCAATGGCAATCGAACGCACCTTTTCCATCATCAAGCCCGACGCGACGGAGCGGAATCTGACCGGCGCCATCAATGCCCTGATCGAGCAGGCGGGGCTGCGCATCGTCGCGCAGAAGCGCGTGCGGATCACCCGCGAGCAGGCGGAAACGTTCTACGCCGTTCATCGCGAGCGGCCGTTCTTCGGCGAGCTGGTGACTTTCATGATCTCGGGACCGGTGGTCGTTCAGGTGCTGGAAGGCGACAACGCCATTGTGCGCTACCGCGACATCATGGGTGCGACCGATCCCGCCAAGGCTGCCGCCGGCACGATCCGTAAAGTTCACGCAAAGTCGATCGGCGAGAATTCCGTCCATGGTTCGGACGCGTCGGACACTGCGGCGAAAGAGATCACCCAGTTTTTCTCCGGAAACGAGATCGTCGGCTAGGCCGTCCGCTGCCTGCACACACGGTTACTGGTCGGTCAATAGGGAGTAGCGAATGGAATCATGCCAGGTTCGCTATTCGCGACCCGCTAATTCGCTTGCGACCTGCCGCAGCGCCTGCGGATAGATCCGGTGCTCGGCTTCGAGCACGCGCGCCGCCAGCGTTTCCGGGGTGTCGCCGTCGCAGCACCGGCACTTCCGCCTGCGCGACGATCGGCCCGGAGTCCGTTTCGGGTGATACGAAATGCACGGTTGCGCCGTGGGTCTTCACGCCGGCCGCCAGCGCGCGTTTGTGCGTGTGCAATCCCTTGAACGCCGGCAGCAGGGCAGGGTGGATGTTGAGCATGCGCCCCTGCCATTGGCCGACGAACCACGGCGTGAACAAGCGCATGAATCCGGCGAGGCAGACGATGTCGATGCGATGCGCCCTCAGCGCGTCCTGCAGAGCACGCTCGAAAGTTTCGCGGTCCTTGCCGTAGTGCGTGTGGTCGACGACAGCGGTTTCGATGCCCTGGCTGCGGGCGTGAGCGAGACCGGCCGCGTCCGGCCGGTTCGACACCACGAGCGCGATCTCCGCCGGATAGCTGTCGTCCTTGGCGGCGTCGATCAGCGAAGCCATGTTGGAGCCGCGGCCGGAGATCAGGACGGCGACGCGCTTTTTCGCCATCGCGATCATCGGCCGAGATCGAGCGGGCCCGAATAGGCGACGCGCGGACCGTCCCCCACTACCGTGGTGACCTTGCCGAGCCGCACCACTGTCTCGCCGTTGCGCGTCAGCACGTCGGCGACCGCGTCGGCGCCGCCGGCGTCGACGATCGCGATCATGCCGATCCCGCAGTTGAACGTGCGCAGCATTTCCGGCTCGGCGATGCCGCCGGTCCTAGCAAGCCATTTGAATACCGGCAGCACCGGCACGCGCGCGAGATCGAGCGCAACACCGGTACCGTCCGGCAGTGCGCGCGGGATGTTGTCGGGGAAGCCGCCGCCGGTGATATGGGCGAGCCCTTTCAGCGCCTTGGTCTCTCGCATCGCCGCCAGGCACGATTTCACATAGATGCGGGTCGGCGTCAGCAACGCTTCGCCCAGCGTGCGAGTCTGGTCGAATGGCGCAGGCGCATCCCAGCCAAGCCCGGATTTTTCGACAACCCGCCGCGCCAGCGAATAGCCGTTCGAGTGGATGCCGGACGATGCCAATCCCAGTACGATGTCGCCCGCAGCAATATCCTTGCGCGGCAGGAGCGCGTTCCGCTCGGCGGCGCCGACCGCGAAGCCCGCGAGATCGTAATCGCCGTCACGGTAGAGCCCCGGCATCTCCGCGGTCTCGCCGCCGATCAGCGCGCATCCGGCTTCGCGGCAGCCCGCGGCCACGCCCTTGACGATCATCGCGCCGGTTTCGGGCGCGAGCTTTCCACAGGCGAAGTAGTCGAGAAAGAACAGCGGTTCGGCGCCTTGCACCACCAGGTCGTTCGCCGACATCGCGACGAGGTCGATCCCGATCGTGTCGTGGCGGGAGGTTGCGATCGCGATCTTGAGTTTGGTTCCGACGCCGTCCGTGGCGGCCACCAAAACGGGATCGGCAAATCCGGTTCGCTTGAGGTCGAAAAGTCCGCCAAATCCGCCGATCTCGGCGTCGGCACCCGGCCGGGCAGTGGCGCGGACCAAGGGCTTGATCATCTCCACCATCCGGTTGCCGGCATCGATGTCGACGCCGGCCTCGGCATAGGTGAGGCCCTTGTCCGCCATGGTTTTCCTCGGTTGTGCGCGCCCGGGTGTTACGGCGGAATCGTCGACTGTGCAATGGCTCGGTCGCCCCGCTATACTGCCGGCAGTGGATGACGCGCCGGATCGCCGACGGCGAGGCGCACTTGAGTTGAGGCCCATGGGCCGGGGCGCAGATTGAGTATTCCGAACTTAATTACGCTTGCGCGGATCTTGCTGGTTCCGGTCATGGTCTGGGCGATCGCGGCCGGCGAGATGAGGATTGCCTTTCTGCTGTTCCTGCTGGCCGGGCTGAGCGACCTAGTCGACGGTTACCTCGCCAAGCGGTTCAACATGGCGACCGAACTCGGCGCCTATCTCGACCCGCTGGCCGACAAGGCCTTGATCGTCTCGGTCTACGTGACGCTCGGCATCGCGGGGGCGATCCCGCAATGGCTGGTCATCCTGGTCGTGTCCCGCGACATCATGATCGTGACCGCGGTGATCCTGTCGTGGCTGGTGAACAGGCCGGTGACGCTGAAGCCGCTGACGGTGTCCAAGCTCAACACGGTCGCGCAAATCCTGCTGGCGCTGGTCGTGCTGGCGTCGCTCGCCTTCGCGTTCGATGCGTGGTGGGCAATTCAAGGGCTGACCGCTCTGGTCGCAATCCTGACGCTCGCGTCGGTCGTCTTCTACATCGGCGAATGGGTGCGCCACATGAACGGCGGCACGGGCGGGCCCACATGAATGGCGGACGAGGCCCGCGGCAGCTGACCCTGGACCTCGAGCATGCGGAGAGCTACGCCCGCGACGATTTCCTCGGCGGGCCGTCGAATGCCGCGGCGCTGACGCTGATCGACAGTTGGCCCGACTGGCCGAGCAGCGTCGTGGCCCTGGTCGGGCCGGAAGGCTCGGGCAAAAGTCATCTGGCGTCGATTTGGGCGGCGCAGGCCGGTGCGCGTTGTGTTGCGGCGCGCTCGCTCCTGGATGCGGACGTCCCCGTCGCGCTCGCGACCGGTGCGCTCGTGGTGGAGGACGCCGCCGAGATGGGATTTGACGAAACGGCGATGTTTCACCTGCTCAACCTAGCGCGCGAGGAGGGGGCTTTCGTGCTTCTCACTGCGCGCACGGCGCCGGGGATGTGGGCGATCCGGACTCCCGACCTGGCCTCGCGGCTCAAGGCCTTGCCGGTGATCGCATTGGCGTCGCCCGACGACGCATTGCTGCGGGCCGTGCTGGTCAAACTGTTCGCGGATCGCCAGCTCGGCGTGGACGAGCAACTGGTCGGATACGTCGCAACCCGCATCGGGCGATCGTTCGCGGACGCGCAGGCGGCCGTGGCGGCGCTCGACCAGGAGGCGATGCGCCGCCAGCGCCCCCTGACCAGGGCGCTGGCGGCCGAGGTCCTGCGCGCACAGGAGCCTTGACCGGATATTAGGGCGAGGGCGTTATGTCATTGGGCCGTCACGCACGACGGCGATCATGCTTTTCGGCTGCAGCCATGGACCGCGCCCAAGCTATTGTCCTTACTGAAGAAACGCCGGAGGTTCCACTGACGGTGGAAGCTGAACGCGCCGCTGCGCCGCCGCTTTCCGCGAGCCCTGACCGCTTTATCAATCGTGAGTTGTCCTGGCTGCACTTCAATCGCCGGGTGCTCGAGGAAGCCGAAAACCCCACCCATCCCCTGCTCGAAAGGGTCCGGTTCCTCTCGATCTCGGCCAACAACCTCGACGAATTCTTCATGGTGCGGGTGGCGGGCCTCCGGGGCCAGCTGCGCGCCGGTATCACGACCCGAAGCCCTGACGGGCTCACCCCGGCCGAACAGCTGTCGCGCATCTCCGAAGCGGTGTCGGCGCTCGCCAGCGACCAGCAGGCCCGATGGCGGGAACTGCGCGTCGAGCTCGCCGATGCGGGCATCGTGCTGGTCGACGGCCCGGAGGTGACCAAGAAGGAAAAAGCCTGGCTGCAGGATCATTTTTTGCGTCAGGTGTTCCCGCTGCTCACGCCGCTGGCGATCGATCCGGCACACCCATTCCCGTTCATCTCCAATCTCGGATTCACGATCGCGCTTCAGCTCGCGCGCGCCAGCGACGGCGAGGCGATGAATGCGCTGATCCGCATGCCGAACAAGATCGAGCAATTCATCCGCCTTCCCACCGGGGATGGAACGGCGGCCCGCGTCATCACCATCGAGCAGCTGACCGGATTGTTCATCGGCCAGTTGTTCCCGGGCTACACGCTCAAGGGGCAGGGCGCGTTCCGGGTCATCCGCGATTCCGAAATTGAAATCGAGGAAGAGGCCGAGGACCTCGTGCGCGAGTTCGAGACGGTGCTCAAGCGGCGCCGGCGCGGGTCGGTGATCCGCCTCGAGCTGGAAGCCGCCATGCCTGCCGAGCTGCGGCGCTTCGTGCAGCGCGCGCTCGCCTGCAGCGACGACGAGATCTTCCTGGTCGACGGCGTGCTGGCGCTCAACGAATTGTCCCAGTTGATGAGCCTCGACCGGCCCGATCTCGAATTCGTGCCGTACAATCCGCGCTTCCCCGAGCGCATCCGCGATCACGGCGGAGATTGCTTCGCCGCTATTCGCCAGAAGGACCTCGTTGTCCACCATCCGTATGAATCATTCGATGCGGTGGTCGAGTTCCTCCAACAGGCTGCCCGCGATCCCGACGTGGTGGCGATCAAACAGACGCTCTATCGCACCTCTTCGGAATCCCCGATCGTCAAGTCGCTTGTGGAAGCCGCTGAGGCCGGCAAGTCGGTCACCGCGCTGGTCGAGCTCAAGGCGCGTTTCGATGAAGAGGCCAATATCCGCTGGTCGCGCGCGCTTGAGCGCGCCGGCGCGCAGGTGGTATTTGGCTTCATTGAGCTCAAGACTCACGCCAAGCTGTCGCTCGTCGTGCGCCGCGAAAGCGGCTCGCTTGCGACTTATGTCCATGTCGGGACCGGCAACTATCATCCGGTGACGGCGCGCATCTACACCGATCTCTCGTTCTTCACCTCCGAGCCCGTGATCGCGCGCGACGTCGCGCGCGTGTTCAACTACATCACGGGTTACGCCGAGCCGGCGCAGCTTGAGCGGATGGCGGTGTCGCCGCTGACGTTGCGCAACCGGATCGCCGAACACATTGCCCAGGAAATCGCCCACGCCAGGAACGGCAAGCCGGCGGTGATCTGGATGAAGGACAACTCGCTGGTCGATCCGGGCATCATCGATCTGCTCTACGACGCGTCGCGTGCGGGCGTGCAGATCGACCTGGTGGTGCGTGGTATCTGTTGCCTGCGGCCGGGAATCCCGGGGCTGTCGGAGAATATCCGGGTCAAGTCGATCGTCGGCCGCTTCCTCGAGCACAGCCGCATCTATTGCTTTGGCGCCGGCCATGGCCTGCCGCATCCAAAGGCGGCGGTATACATTTCCTCCGCCGACATGATGCCGCGCAATCTCGACCGCCGGGTCGAGGTCTTGTGCCCGATCCTCAATCCGACCGTGCACGAGCAGGTGCTCGATCAGATCATGGTGGCCAATTTCAAGGACAACGAACAGAGCTGGAAACTTTTGCCCGACGGCACATCGAATCGCATAAAAGCGACCGAGGGCGAGGAGCCCTTCAACGCCCACAAGTACTTTATGACGAATCCGAGCCTGTCCGGACGTGGCAAATCGCTCAAAAATCGTCGCCGCGCAGTCTTGTACGCCGCCTCGACCGCGGTTAGGCGGCGGCCGCTCGCCATGCAGGCTGCACAAGGACAACTCGATTACGGCCAGCCGGTCGCGGTGATCGACATCGGTTCGAACTCGGTGCGCCTCGTCACCTATGAGGGGATGACGCGCAGCCCGACCCCGATCTTCAACGAGAAGGTGCTGGCCGGGCTCGGCCGCGAGGTGCAGTCCACCGGACTGCTCGCCGCCGACGCTGTGGAAAAAGCGCTCGCCGCGCTCAAGCGTTTTCGCATACTGTGCGATCTCATGCACGTCGGCGGCCTGTGGGTGGTCGCCACCGCCGCCTGCCGCGACGCCAAGAACGGCAAGGCCTTTGTCGCCGAGGCCGAGCGCATCTGCCGCACCAAGGTCGAGATCATTTCCGGCAAGCGCGAAGCCGAGCTGAGCGCGCTCGGGGTCGTGTGCGGATTTCACCGGCCCGACGGTCTCGTCGGCGACCTCGGCGGCGGCTCGCTCGAGCTCTCCGAGGTCCACGGCCACAGGGTGCACACCGGCATCACGCTCCCGCTCGGCGGCCTGGCGCTGCAGGACCTGACCGCGAAGTCGATCAAAAAGGCCGAGAAGCTGGTTCGCAAATCCCTTGCCGACGCGAAGTTGCTCAAGACCGGCGCCAACCGCACGTTCTATGCCATCGGCGGCACCTGGCGCGCGCTGGCGCGCCTGCATATGTGGCAGACCGGCTACCCGCTGCATGTGATGCACGGCTATGTTCTGTCCGCGCGCGAAGCGTTCGACTTCGCCGGCCTGGTCCATCGCGTGAACGCCGAGACGCTGTCGCAGATTGAGGTCGTGGCCGACGCACGGCGGCCGCTCTTGGCCTATGCCGCGGTCGTGCTCGAGCACCTGATCGACATCGCGCGTCCGAAGGACATCGTGATCTCGGCCCTCGGCGTGCGCGAAGGCCTGCTTTATTCGATGCTCGATCCTGACGAGCGGCGGAAGGACCCGCTGATCGCCGCCGCGCAGGAACTGAACGTGCTGCGTTCGCGCGCTCCGGCCCACGGCGAGGAATTGATCGCCTGGACCGATCGGTTCATGGCTTCCACCGGCCTCGACGAAACCGCCGAGGAGCGCCGCTTGCGCCACGCGGCCTGCCTGCTGGCGGATATCGGCTGGCGGGCGCACCCGGACTATCGCGGCGAACAGTCGCTCAACATCATCGCCAATGCCACATTCGTCGGGATCGATCATCCCGGACGGGTCTATCTCGCGCTCGCGGTGTTCTTCCGCCATGTCGGTCTGGTGGACGAGGAGCTCTCGCCGCGAATCCGCGAGCTGGCGTCGACGCGCGTCCTTGACCGCGCCCGGGTACTCGGTGCGGCGCTGCGCGTGGCCTATCTGGTCTCGGCGTCGACCACCGGCGTTCTGCCGAAGACGCCGATGACCGTCGAGCGCGGGCGCCTGGTGCTTCGCTTCCGCAACGGTTTGAAGGACCTCGCCGGCGAGCGGGTGTTCGTCCGCCTGCGCCAGCTGGCGCGGCTGATCGGTCGCGAGCCAGTGATGGAGTTGGAGTAGGGCGACGCTTCGTTCCGAACTCGTGTGATTGTGTAACCTCCGCTACGCACCTATCTTGGAATCACACAATTCGAGGCAATGCGATGGGCGCGGACTGTTGCGGCTCCACTCCGGTGTTCGAAGGCCTGTCGGCGGACTACCGACGCCGGCTGTGGGCTGTCATTGCCATCAACGCCACGATGTTTTTCGTCGAAATGGGCGCCGGTGCGTTCGCCGGATCGCAGGCGTTGCAGGCGGACGCCCTCGACTTTCTCGGCGACACGCTGACCTATGGCATCAGCCTCGCCGTCATCGGCGCGGCGTTGCGCGTGCGCGCCTGGGCGGCATTCGCCAAGGCGCTCAGCCTCACGCTGATGGGACTTTGGGTGCTGGGCGCGACCGCATACCACGTCCTTATTCTTGGCGTTCCGCGCGCCGAGGTCATGGGGATTGTCGGATTTCTGGCGCTCGCCGCCAATGTCGCGAGCGTCCTCCTGCTGGTCAAATACAAGGACGGCGACGCCAATGTGAGTTCGGTGTGGCTGTGCTCGCGCAATGACGCCATCGGCAACGTGGCCGTCATGGCCGCGGCGGTCGCGGTCTGGGCGACCGCGACACGGTGGCCGGACCTGATCGTCGCGGCGGCGATGGCGGGGCTGTTCCTCTATTCGTCGGCGAAAATCCTCAGGCAAGCGCTTGGTGAATTGCGCAACGGTCAAACGACCGGCATGTCATTGCTCGAACATCGGCACTAAGCGGAAGATGGGGCAGGGGCGTGGGCCTGTTCATTGCAGCCGCGATCACGACTGCGCTGGCGCTGTGCGGCTTTGCCATGTTGCTCCGGCAGTCGGACGACTGGCGTCCGATGGGGCTTGCATTCTTGATCGCGTTGCCGCTGCAGCCGTTGATGATCTACGCGGTGCGCCTGCCGATTGACGGCTGGCTGCGGACCACGTTCGGCATGGTCGGCTGGGTGACGATCGCATCGTTGTTCTATGCGCCGCTGACCGAAGAGCCCGCCAAGTGGCTCACCGCGGCGGTGCCGACAGTGCGGCGCGCCATCGGCAAGGATCCGATCTTCCTGGCGCTCGCCGTGGGCGTCGGCTTCGGCATCGGCGAAATCTGGTTCCTGGCGCATGCGCTGATCAAATCGCCGAGCTATCCCGATCTGCCGTTCTGGATGTTCGGCGGTTTTGTGTTCGAGCGTCTGGCCGTCTGCTTCCTGCATGGCGCGTTGCTCGTGCCGCCGTTCTACGCGCTGGCGTCCGGCCGTTCGTTCCTGCTCGCCGGGGTTGCCGCGATGGTGGTGCACTTCCTGCTCAATTTCCCGATCTATCTTGCCTCGATCAATGCGTTCGGCCTGGGTGAGGCCTGGACGCCGCTCCTGCTGCTTTGGGTTCTTCTGTTCGTGATCCTTGGCGCGATTCTCGCGCTTGCGCTGCCGCGGCGGCCGGGAACCTCGGTGCAAGGCCAAGTCACACAAGAGCCTTGAATCCAGCGCCTTGTGCGGGCGCCGCAATTGAGCATGATGGCGGCCTGACGATCAACGTTGGAGGGCATGCCATGACCCTTTGGCCGATCATTCTGGGTGCCGTGCTCGTTCTGTCGTCATCGCTGCCTGCGGGCGCGCAATCGGCGCCCCCGTCTTCGCTTCAGAGTGCGCCTCCGGTTTCTCCTCCGCGCCTGGCGCCGTCGGCGATGCCGGACACCGCGACGCCGCGAAGCCGCCCAGCCCCGATGGCCACGCCTCCCACGGGGTCAGCGCCAAGCGAATTGTCTCCGTCCGAGCGAACACCGGTGACGACCACCGATTCCAGCCGGTCATCCCGCGAGCCCGATCCGGAACGGCCGGGCGCTCGATAAGGCGCATCCCGCTGGCGCGTTGTGGTCGCGCACGCCTCAGGACGAGGACTTGTCGACCGCCACGACGCGGCCCTTCTCGACCGCGAGCGCGAGCTTGCCGTGCTTGAGCGCGATCGCCTTCTCGCCGAACAGCTCGCGCCGCCAGCCGGACAGCGCCGGCACATCGGCGTGGTCGTCGGCGGCGATGCGATCGAGATCGTCGACGGTGGCGATCACCTTGGCGGCGACGCCGTGTTTCTCCGAGGTCATGCGCAGCAACACTTTGAGCAGTTCGACGGTGGCTTGGCCGTTCGCGGCCGACTTCGCCCGCTCGAACCGCGGCAGCGACTTCGGATCGCGTGCCAGTCCTTGCTTGACCGCCGCGATGATCGCCTCGCCCCACTTCGACCGCTCGAATCCCTTGGGCAGCGAGCGCAGCCCGGCGAGGCGCTCGATGGTGGTCGGCGCCTGGATCGCGATGTCGCCGATGACATCGTCCTTGAGCACGCGGCTGCGCGGCACGTCGCGGGTCTGCGCTTCGCGCTCGCGCCAGGCGGCGATCTCGATCAGGACCGCGAGCTCCTTCGGCTTGCGTACCCGTGTCTTGAGCCGCTCCCAGGCATGCTCGGGCTCCATGCGATAAGTATCCGGCGAGGAGAGCACGCGCATCTCGTCGTGCAGCCAGTCGGCGCGGCCGCGATGCTCGAGATCGGCGGACAGTTTCAGGTACACGTCGCGCAGGTGGGTGACGTCGGACACCGCGTAGGTCAACTGCGCGTCGCTGAGCGGGCGGCGCGTCCAGTCGGTGAAACGGCTCGACTTGTCGAGGGTGTCGCCGGTGATGCGATGCACCAGCTGGTCGTAGGAAATGGAATCGCCATAGCCGAGCACCATCGCCGCAACCTGGGTGTCGAATAGCGGCGCGGGGATCATCTGCGCTTCGTGCCAGCAGATTTCGATGTCCTGGCGGGCGGCGTGGAACACCTTCACAACGCGCGGATCGGCAAGCAGGTCGAACAGCGGTCCGAGCTGAATGCCGGACGCCAGCGCGTCGACCACGACCAACTCGTCGACGCTTGCCATCTGCAACACACAGAGCTTGGGGTAGTAGGTGCTCTCGCGCAGGAATTCGGTGTCGACCGTCACGAAGGGGTGCCGCGCAAGGCGGGCGCAGGTCTCGGTCAGTGTTCTTGTATCTGTAATCGGCTGCATTCCGGGGGCTAGATAGCGCAGGACGGCCCGTTTGTCACAGCCCCTGTTGAGCCACATAAGGGCCACAACCGCCTTGAGGCTCTTGAGGCCACAAACTAGTTTGCTGACATCGCCGCGAACCCCGGACTGGCTGCGCCGCCCTTGAACATCTTTGACGCATTCCGCTTGCAGGCGCAGTTTCAACCGACGGCGCCCGCCATCTGCGCACCGGGCAGGCCGATCGGCCTGATCAGCTACGGCCGGCTGGAAGCGCTTTCGAACAATGCCGCCCGCCATGCGCTGGCTCAAGGCATCAAGCGCGGCGACACGGTCGCGGTCATCTGCACCGATCCGGTGCTGCACTGGATCCTGGTGCTCGGGCTTGGGCGCATCGGCGCGATCAGCCTGTCTAGCGTTGCGCCTTCGGTCCCGGCCGAATGCAATGTCAGTATCGCGATCTCGGATGTGGCCGGCGGGATTCGCAATGCAATGCGTGTCATCGCGGCTGACAACGCCTGGATCGAGGGCGACGGCAAGCCGCCGGCGGTCGAATCGGAGCAGGACCATCACGGCATCGCGCGCATCATCCTCACCTCCGGCACCACCGGCCATCCAAAAGGGGTCGCCTTGAGCCACGAGCTCCTCGTGCGGCGGCTGCAGTCGTTCGACGTCGCCTTTGGAAGCCGGATCCCCGCCTGCACGCGATCGTTCCTCGATCCCGGCATCGCCGCGAATTTCGGGTTCCTGTGGGGCGTCTACACGTTGGGGCGCGGCGGCGCGCTGTTCCTGCGCGGCCGCGAAGCCGCCGAAACCCTGCAGGCGCTCACGCTCTACAATGTGCAGTGCATGATCGCAGCGCCAGGCGGCCTGGCGGAAATCCTCGACTACTACGAACGCTCGCCGGCGTTCTCGTCGCCGTTCGAAGTCGTCCTGTCGATCGCCAGCATGCTGGTCAAGCCGCTGGCGGACCGCGTGCGCACGACGCTGGCTTCGAATCTTGTCGCAGCCTACGGCGCGACCGAGGGCAACCCGGTGGCGGCGGCCCCGGCGCACCACATGGCGGAGATTCCCGGCGCTGTTGGATATGTCTCGCCGGGCATGATCGTGCAGGCGGCGGACCAAGACGGCCGCGCCCTGGCCATCGGCCAGGAGGGATTGCTGCGGTTTCGCGGGCCACGCTGCGTCGACGGCTATGTCGGCAAATCCGCCCGGATCGGACGTTTTCTTCCGCGACGGATGGTTCTATCCCGGCGACATCGGCCGCGTGACCGAGCATGGCATGATGGTCGTGACCGGGCGCGAGAAGAACATCATCGACCTCGGCGGCAACAAGATAAGCCCGGAAAGGGTCGAAGCGGCGCTGATGAGCTACCCGGGCGTGAGCTTTGCCGCGGCGCTTGGCGTGCCGAATGCGCTCGGCATCGAGGAGATCTGCGTGGCGGTGACCGGCAGCGCGGGGCTCGATCCGCAGGCCATGCGCGACCACTGCGCCCTCCGGCTGCCAGCCGGGGAGGCGCCGATCCGGGTCGTCCAGGTGGCCGATATCCCCCGACTGGCGATCGGGCGGGTCGATCGCCGAAAGCTTCAGGAGATGCTGAAATCCAGTTGAAGGTACTGGTTTTTTCGGCAATGTCGCCATGCGCCAATGGAGGGCCCAAATCCACAGATTATCTGTCAGTGTTGCGCCCGCGCCATAGCTGGAATCTTCGCGCTGCCGTAGATTGGAACCGAGTTTCAACCCGAGGGCGGGGGGCCTTCACGGGCAGCTTGCGGCGTTACCTGCTCGTCACCGTTTCGGCGGCGGCACTTTCGACGAGTGCCATGGCCGCCGACATCCCGGCGCGAATGCCGGTGAAGGCGCCGCCGCCGGTCGTTGCTCCATGGAGCTGGGCGGGCTTTTACATCGGCCTCCATGCTGGCGCGGTGTGGAATCACGCCGCGTTTACGGATCTCGGTGACGAGACTGTACCGCCTATTGCGAACCGGGCTCCGCTCGGAGTCGAGTTCTGGAAGCCTCACAAAGCCGGTTTCGCTGGCGGCGGCCAGATTGGGTACAACTTCCAGTCAGGCAACATCGTCTACGGCCTCGAAGCTGACTTTAGCGGGGTCAGCAACAAGGTCAGCGCCGTCATAAATCCGCCGGTCACGTTCACGCCGGTGAGCGCCAAGACTGAACTGAACTGGATGGCAACGGTGCGCGGTCGGCTCGGCGTTACCCTCTCGCCGACGTTGCTGTATGTAACCGGCGGCTTGGCGGTGGCGCACTTCAAGGACGCGTGGGGCGCGGCCTCTCTCGCAGTGCCCGAATACGCCAGCAACAGGACGCGTGCCGGTTGGACTGTGGGTGGCGGCGTCGAGCACATGTTCGCTCGCAACTGGACTGCGAAGATTGAAGCGCTCTATGCCGACTTCGGGGACTGGACGGCCATTAACACCATCGCCAACGCAAACGTCGGATTCTACCGTTCCCGCTTCGAGCACCAGGTCGTGACCGTCCGCGGCGGCTTGAACTACAAGTGGTGAGCGGCCGCGCCGCTTAAATCCACGCCCACCTCGTGAGTTACGGGCTGCATTTCACGTGAAGAACGAGACCCGTCCGGTCTCCAGATCGTGCATCGCGGCTGCCACCACGATCTCCCTCTTGCCAGCCATCTCCTTGAGCACCGGACTGCGGCTGAGGATCATGCGCGCCGCGAGCTGCGCGTTGGTGTCCGCGACCGCCTGCACGAGCTTCTCGTCCTTGGACGTGCGCTCGCCCGCGATCTTGGTCGCGGCGACCGCCGGCTCGATATGGCTGAGCATCTCGGTCAGGTTGCCGAGCTTGGCCTGATCGATCGCGCCCTTGATGGCGCCGCAATCGGAATGGCCGAGAACGACGATAGCCTTGGCGCCGGCGAGCTTGCAGGAGAATTCGAGGCTGCCGATGATGTCGGTGTTGACGAAATTGCCGGCGATCCGCGCGGCGAAGATCGATCCGGGCTGCTGATCGAACACCAGCTCGGGCGGGACGCGACTGTCGATGCAGCCCACGATCGCGGCAAACGGCGCCTGACCTTGTGATGTCGCCCGCACCTGCGCCATCAGATCGCAATTGATCATCTTGCCTGATGCGAAGCGCTCATTGCCTTCCTGCAGCAGCCGCAAGGCGTCCTGCGGCGACGTCGCGCTCTGCCGGGCCGGCGTGAAGACCGCGCAGGCGTCCTGCGCCTGCGCTCCCCCCGCTGCCGCCAAGGACAGGGCCGTGGACATGACGAATGCGCGCCGTGAATACATTTGCGCCTCCCGTGGTTCGTTGTTGCATGAATGCTGCGTTTGCTCGTACCGCTGCACATGCGTCATTGCGGAAGCTTGCCGCAGATAGGCGCCTGTGCCTATTGGCAATTGTATAAATACTTACCAACGGATTGCGTCCGGATGATGAGAGGGATCATGAGATTTGTAATTTCGCTCGCTGCGGCTGCGCTGTTCGCGACCGCGGCGTCGGCGCAGGACGTGGCGGGTTTCTACAAGGGCAAAACGGTTCGCATCATCGTCGGCTTCTCGGCCGGCGGCGGCTACGACCATTACGCACGCGTGCTCTCGCGCCATATCGGCCGCCACATCCCGGGCAATCCGAACGTCATCGTGCAGAACATGCCGGGCGCGGCGAGTCTGAACTCGGTGCGCTACGTCGCGACCGCAGCGCCCATCGACGGCACCGTGATCAATGCGTTCAATCCGGGCCTGATCACGCAGTCGGTGACGGTGCCGCAGAAGATCGGCGCCAATTTTCTGGACTTCGCCTGGCTCGGCAGCGTCACCGAGGATTTCCGCGTCTGCCACACCTGGAACGGCACCGGCATCAAGGACTGGCAGGATTTGCTCAAGCGCCCGCAGGTGAATTTCGGCGTCACCGGCGTCGGCACGTCATCCTATATCGATTGCAAGATGCTGAGCGACCTGTTCGGTGTCAACGTCCGTCAGGTAACGGGCTATCCCGGCTCGACCGAGAAGCGCATCGCGATCGAGCGCGGCGAGCTTGACGGCGATTGCATCGGCTGGACCAGCGTGCCGGAGCACTGGGTGCGCGAGAACAAGGTCACGGTGCATCTGCGCTTCTCGCGCACGCTGGTCGCCGACATGCCGGCGACGTCACTGGTGGCGCGCGATGTCCTGACCGACAACCGCAAGCGCCAGATCCTGGACCTGCTCACGGCCTCGTCCGTGATCGGACGGCCGTACATCGTTCCGAAGGCGGTGCCGGCGGACCGGCAGGCGGCGCTGCGAAGCGCGTTCGAGGCGACCTTGAAGGACCCGGAATTCGTCGCCGAGATCACCAAGCAGCGGCTCACGATCGCGCCGATGACGGCGCCCGAGATCGAGGCCTTCCTGAAGGAGCTCTACCAAACCCCCGCGGACGTGGTCGAGGCAACGCGGAAGATGTCCGGGGATTAGTTCGTAGCCCGGATTGAGCGCAGCGAAATCCGGGAGTGACAGACCACACGCGCGGAATCCCGGATGTCGCTGCGCTCCATCCGGGCTACAATTGGGCATCGCGACGGCAACGAGAGTCGTGAGCACGGGGAGCATGCCCATGCAGCTTGCAAAGACCTGTACCGCCGTCGTCGCTGCGCTCTGCATCGCCACGCTCCCTGCATCCGCCCAAAATGTCGCCAGCTTCTATCGCGGCAAGACCGTTCAACTGATCATTCCAAGCAACATGGGCGGCTCGGTCGGGCTCTACGGCAAGCTGGTCGCCGATCACATCGGCCGCCACATCCCGGGCAACCCGACCGTCATCCTGATCCAGATGCCGGGCGCCGGCGGGCTGCAGGCGGTCGAATTCATCTCCCAGGTCGGGCCCAAGGACGGCACGGCGTTCGCCGAAATCCTGAGTCCCTCGCTGCTGGTGCCGCTGATGCGCAACACGCGGTTCGAACCGACGCAATTGCAGTGGCTCGGATCGCTCACCGCCCGCCCGGGTGTCGTCGGCGTCTGGCATACCGCGCGAGCGACGACGCTCGAGGGCGCCAAGCATGTCGAATTGAACATGGGATCGACCGGCGTCGGCTCCGGCAATTACTGGATCCCGACGCTGGCCAACGCCGTCCTCGGCACGAAATTCAAGCTGGTGACCGGATATCCCGGCGGTGGCGAGATCAATCTCGCGATCGAGCGCCGCGAGATCGACGGACGGTCCAACTACTGGACCGGATGGACCACGGTGAAGCCGGACTGGATCCGCGACAAAAAGCTCGTGTTCCTGTTCCGCACCGGCCCGAAGGCGCCGGACATGCCCGATTTGCCATCCTTCGCCGACCTCGTGAGCGAGGAGGAACGCCAGATGGTGCAAATCCTCGACGCCCCCGACGACGTCGGCGTCGGCTTCTTCATGGCCGCGGGCATTCCCGCCGAGCGCGCAGCGGCGCTGCGCAAGGCGTTCTGGGAGGTGATGCACGACCAGAAATTCCTCGCCGAGGCGGCCAGGCTCGAAGCGCCGATCGCCCCGGTGCCGGCGGACGAATTGCAACGGGTCGTGGCATCGATCTATTCCACCCCGGCGGCGGTGATCGAGCGGCTCAAGCAGGTCATCATCCCGAAAAAATAGGTTGTGGTGCAGTCTTGTAGCCCGCGTGAGCGGAGCGACACGCGGGGCTGTTGGCATGCAATAATCAATCCCGGATGTCGCCTAAGCGCGTCGAAGACGCGCTCCGGCTCATCCGGGCTACAGCCTCCGGGCGACAACAAGGAGCAGTCGATGAATGAACACGTCAATCAGCGTTTCCTGAGCGAGGCGCCGGTCAACCTTCCGGCCAACAAGCGCGACCCGGAATATCACTCCGACGCCATGGTCGAGCTGCTCAGCCGGCTGGACATCGACTATGTGTTCCTGCTGCCGGGATCGAGCTATCGCGGCCTGCATGACTCGCTGGTGAACTACGGCCGCAATCACAAGCCGAAGATGGTGCTGACGACGCACGAACAGATCGCCGTCTCGATGGCGCACGGCTACGCCAAGGCGACCGGCCGCATCGGCGTGTGCATCCTGCACGACCTGGTCGGACTGATGAACGGCTCGATGGGCGTCTACAATGCGTTCGGCGATCACGCGCCGGTGCTGGTGCTGGGCGGCTCGGGCCCGCTCGATCCCGCCGACCGCCGCTGGATCGACTGGCTGCACTGCGCCTCGACCCAGGCCGACATCGTCAAGAACTACGTGAAATGGTCGGAAGAGCCGACGACGCCGCAGTGGCATCTCGACGCCATCGCCAAGGCGCACAAGGTCGCGCTGACCGCGCCGCGCGGCCCGGTCTATGTGACGCTCGACTGCGGCATCCAGGAGCAGAAGATCGAGGGCAAAGTGATCATGCCCGACCCGAAATTCTTCCAGCCCGCGCCGCCGAGCGCGGCCAATCCGGATGCACTCGCGGCCGCCACCGATGCGCTCCTCAATTCAAGTCTTCCAGTGATCGTCGGTGGGCGCTTCGGCATCAATCCCGCGGTCACCAAGCCGCTCGTTGAGCTGGTCGAGCTGACGGGCGCGGTCTATCGCGACGACAACGGCATTGTCGCGTTCCCCACCGCGCATCCGCAGAGCGCCAGCGGCGACCGCGAGATCGTGAAGGAAGCCGACGTCGTCATGGCGATCGACTGCCGCGATTTGGCAAGCCTGCTAGACAGCTACACCGAGCGGAAGGAGAACGTCGGCTCCGGGCGACTGCGCGCCGGGCGCAAGGTGATCGACATGTCGCTCAACGACATGTCGCCGAGCTCCTGGTCCTATCTGCGCGGCCCGGCGCCGCTGGTCGACGTGCAGATCAACTGCGACCCGCTGCTGGGCATGCAGCAGCTCAACGCGGTGATCCGCCAGCGGCTGGAGAAGGACGCCAGCGCGCGTGCCAAGGTCGAACAGCGCCGCAAGGTCGCAAACGAGCGGCACAAGACCGTCCGCGCCCGCCAGGCCGAGAACGCGCGCAAGGGCTGGGACGACAAGCCGATCCGCCCGGGCCGCATGGTGACCGAGCTTTGGCAGGCGGTGAAGGACAAGAACTGGCTGCTCGCGATGCGCAACCAGGCGAGCTTCCCCGAGGGCATCTGGCAGTTCCCCGGCGCCGGCCACTATCTCGGAACCAACGGCGGCGGCGGCGTCGGCTACGGGCCGGGCGCTGCGGCGGGCGCCGCGATCGCCTGCCGCGACTCGGGAAAGTTCTGCGTGGCCTTGATGGGCGACGGCGATTTCGTGATGTCGTCGGGCGCGATCTGGAGCGCGGTGCACAATCGAGCGCCGATGCTGCTGGTCATCAACAACAACACCACCTGGGGCAACGACGAGAAGCACCAGATGCACGTCGCCGAGGATCGCCACCGGCCGGTCGAGAATGCCTGGATCGGCCAGCGCATGGTCGACCCCGACATTGACCACGCCACCGTCGCGAAGGGCTACGGTGCCTGGGCCAAGGGTCCGATCTACGATCCTGCGGAGCTGGCGGGCGTGTTCAAGGAGGCGGTCGCCGAGGTGGAGAAGGGCCGCGTCGCGGTGGTCGAGGTGCGCACGCTGCTGGTTTGATGAAGCTTCGCAGAAACGGAAGGTTGTTGGTGCGCCCTCTCCCCCTTGTGGGGAGAGGGGCGTTTGCAAAACCTGCTACAAAGTACCCCTCACCGGATTTGCGCTCGTGGGTTCTTTCTTTCGCCCTCTCCCCACAAGGGGGCGAGGGCGCAGTAATTGAGCTGAGCGCTCGCGGCACCGTCGCCGCCGCTCGTCGCCTTGACAAAGCCCGGCCTGCATGTGCTTTTCCCGCCACCTCGGCATTGCCGCGACGAGATTCCCCGGGACCAAACATGCACCGCTACCGCACCAAAACCTGCGGCGCGCTCCGCGAGGCCGACATCGGCCAGGAGGTGCGGCTTTCCGGCTGGTGCCACCGCATCCGCGATCATGGCGGCGTGCTGTTCATCGACCTGCGCGATCATTACGGATTGACGCAGGTGGTTGCGGACCCGGATTCGCCGGCCTTCAAGGTCGCCGAGACGTTGCGCTCGGAATGGGTGGTACGGATCGACGGCAAGGTGCGAAGGCGTCCGGCCGACACCGAGAACCCGGATATGCCGACCGGCGCGGTCGAGGTCTATATCCGCGAGATCGAGGTGCTCGGTCCCGCCGCCGAGCTGCCGATGCCGGTGTTCGGCGAGCAGGACTATCCGGAAGAGATCCGGCTCAAATACCGTTTCCTCGATCTGCGCCGCGAGAAGCTGCACCGCAACATCATGATGCGCGGGCAGGTGATCGATTCGATCCGCCGTCGCATGAAGGAGGCAGGCTTCTTCGAGTTCCAGACGCCGATCCTGACCGCTTCCTCACCGGAAGGCGCGCGCGATTACCTCGTGCCCTCGCGGCTGCATCCCGGAAAATTCTACGCGCTGCCGCAGGCGCCGCAGCAGTTCAAGCAGCTCATCATGATCGCGGGCTTCGACCGCTATTTCCAGATCGCGCCCTGCTTCCGCGACGAGGACGCCCGCGCTGACCGATCTCCAGGCGAATTTTATCAGCTTGATCTTGAAATGAGCTTCGTGACGCAGCAGGACGTGTTCGATGCAGTCGAGCCGGTCATGCGCGGGGTGTTTGAGGAATTCGCCGACGGCAAGCCGGTGACGCAGAAGTTTCCGATGATCCCCTATGCGGAGGCGATGCGGCAGTACGGCACCGACAAGCCGGACCTGCGCAACCCGATCAAGATGCAGAACGTGAGCGAAGCGTTCCGCGGCTCCGGCTTCAAGGTCTTCGCCAACATCCTTGCCAACGATCCGAAAGCGGAAGTGTGGGCGATTCCGGCGAAGGGCGGCGGCAACCGCGCCTTCTGCGACCGCATGAACTCATGGGCGCAAGGCGAAGGCCAGCCCGGGCTCGGCTACATCTTCTGGCGCGAGGGCGAGGAGGGCGGCGCCGGGCCGCTCGCGCGTAATATCGGACCGGAGCGCACCAAGCAGATCGCGAGCCAGCTTGGCCTGGGCGTCGGCGATGCGGCGTTCTTCATCGCCGGCCGGCCCGACCAGTTCGTGAAATTCGCCGGGCCGGCGCGCGCCAAGGTCGGCGAGGAACTCGGCCTGATCGACAAGGACCGCTTCGAGTTCTGTTGGATCGTGGACTTCCCGATGTTCGAATGGAACGAGGAGGAGACGAAGATCGACTTCTCACACAATCCGTTCTCCATGCCGAACATGGATGTCGAGGCGTTCCTCAAGCTCGATCCTGCCGACAGCGAGACGATCCTGGGCCTGAAGGCCTTCCAATACGACATCGTCTGCAACGGCATCGAACTGTCCTCGGGTGCGATCCGGAACCACCGCCCGGACGTCATGCGCAAGGCCTTCGCCATCGCCGGCTACGGCGACAACGTGCTGGAACAGAAGTTCGGCGGCATGTTGCGCGCGCTGTCGCTCGGCGCGCCGCCGCACGGCGGCATCGCGCCCGGCATCGACCGCATCGTGATGCTGCTCTGCGGCGAGGAGAACCTGCGCGAGGTAGTGCTGTTCCCGATGAACCAGCGCGCCGAGGATTTGATGATGGGCGCGCCGTCCGAGGTGACGCCCAAGCAGCTGCGCGAGCTGCACATCCGGCTCGCTCTGCCGGAGAACAAGGGCGGCTGACGCGCCACGCGCAGGCTGGTCATTCTGGGGCCGGCCGAAGGCCGGAGCCCGGAATCAGACCTTGATGTCCGGGAACATCTTGAGCGCGTTGCCGTTGTCGATCGCGCGCAGGTCGGCATCGGAGAACTGGTACGCGGCGAGCCCGTCGATCGCGTCTTTGGCGTTGCGGTACGGATAGTCCGTTCCGAACATCACCTGCGAGATCGGGACCAATTTCATCAGCGCCGCCAGATGGCCGGGCGTGTTGCCCTGCGCGATCTCGTAGAAGAATTGCTGAAGATACGGCCTCGGGTCCTGCCGCTTTTGCCGGTTTGCGAGTTCAACGAAACGACTGGTGAGAACCGGGATCGTCCCGCCGCTGTGCGACCAGATCCAGCGGATGTCCGGGAACTTGTAGCCCACGCCGGGCTTGTCGAAGAACAGGCCGGCCACCGTCCGGGTCGTCTCGAATGCAAATTCCAGGGTGCTTGGCGTTACGCCCGGCACGAACTCTCTGGCAACACTCCGGCACCGTGGGATGGGTGTAGACGACCGCCTTGCGGCGGTTGAGCTCCTCATAGACCGGCTCGAAGGCGGCGTCGCCGAGATACTTGCCGGTGTAGCTGGTCCACAGCGCGATGCCCTCGGCCTTCAGAGTATCGAAGGCATACTCGATCTCGCGCAGACTGCCTTCGGCATCGGGCAGCGGGATGGCGGCAAAAAAGCGGAACCGGCCGGGATGGTCGCGGCCGAGTTGGGCGCAAAACTCGTTGCATTCGCGCGCCAGTTTTCGCGTTTCCTCGTCGACCTGGCCGTACCAGGGACCGGGATTGATGATCGAGACGATCGAGGTTGCGATGCCGCCCTTGTCCATATCGTCAAGCGACATCGATACCGACCACTTCGGCATGCCCCTCATACGGGCTGCGGCGGCCTTAAGCTGCGCCGGCGGCACCACGTGGTGGTGGACGTCGATCCGGTGCGGCTTGGACGCGGCCTCCGCCGTCGCGGCGCCAAGGCCGGCCATGCCAAGCCCGACCGCAGCGCCTCCTGCAAGGAAGCGCCTCCGGTTCACGGCCGTGCTCGCAAACCCGGCGCTTGGACCGCAGCCGGCGCACCCGCACAGAAGGGCTCTGCGCTTGAAGGTCATGGTCATGAACGTTTCTCCCTGGCGTCTTCTTGGCGGCGGCAATGGTCGATGCAGCTTCGGTGGCGGTCAAGTCCCGCCCGGCAGACGACCTGACCGAATTAGAGCAGCATGCCGCCGCGGCTCGGCCGCATCAGGCGAATGGCGTCGTCGTCAACGTTTCGGAGAGTTTTCGAGTGCATGATTGGCGGAAGCTGCAGCGCAGAATCTTCTTGACTCCGGGTCCACACGCCTTATTTGGGGATTTGCCGCTGTCATCGGTCCTTCATGCGGACTGTGTGGGCGGCATTCGCTTTCCGTGGCGCCCTACGTGGCACTCGGGTTGGGATCACTGGTTGGGGAGGACGGCGGGATGCGTCAGAACGCCCTCTTGCGATTGGACAAGGGCTTGGAAGTCCCAAGCACCGCCCGAAAGAAAGACCCGAAGATTGCCAAGGTCGCGGTCGTCAAGCCGATCGTCGACGATGACCGTCACGACCATTTTGCCGTCCGCAAGGGCGTGCGCTGCGCCGGCGTTCACCTGATCGTCGACCTGCATGGCGCAAAGGGTCTCAATGACATCGACCTGATCGAGGCGACCTTGCGCCGCTGCGTGACTGCGGCGGGCGCGACGCTCCTGCACATCCATCTGCATCATTTCCAGCCCAGCGGCGTGTCCGGTGTGGCGGTGCTGGCCGAAAGCCACATCTCCATCCACACCTGGCCGGAAGCAGGCTATGCCGCGCTCGACATCTTCATGTGCGGCAAGGCCGATCCCGACGCCTGCATCCCGGTCCTGCGCGAGGCCTTCAAGGCCAAGCGGGTCGACGTGGACGAGATCCTGCGCGGGCAGGATGCCTGACGCCGCCGCCCGCTTGAGCTGATTTGTGAACACTGTTGATGGCGGCCGGGTTCATTCCCGGCCGTTCGCCTGTAAGGACACCGCCATGGCCGAGAAGCGCTGGATTGCCGAGACCCTGTTCGATCCCGAGGGCTTCCGCATGACCTTCGAGGTCGAGCGCGTGCTCTACGAGATGCAGACCGATCACCAGCATCTGGTGCTGTTCCAGCACAAGTTCTTCGGCAAGGTGCTGATGCTCGACGGGGCGACCCAGGTCACCACCAAGGACGAATTCGTCTACCACGAGATGATGACCCATGTGCCGATCTTCGCCCACGGCAAGGTGAAGGAGCTGCTGGTCGTCGGCGGCGGCGACTGCGGGATCGCCGAGGAGGCGCTCAAGCACAAGTCGATCGAGCGCGTCACCCAGGTCGAGATCGATGCTTCGGTGGTCGAGTTCTCCAAGGAGCACTTCCCGGAATTCACCAAGCCGGTGCTCGGCAACAAGCGCTTCGACCTGGTCATCGACGACGGCATGAATTACGTCGCCAAGACCGACCGGCGCTTCGACGCCATCATCGTGGATTCCACCGATCCGCTGGGTCCCGGCGCGATCCTCTTCAGCCCGAAATTTTACGCCGCCTGCAAGCGCTGCATGAAGCCCGGCGCGGTGATGGTGACCCAGAACGGCGTCCCGATGCTGCAAACCAACGAGCTCACCAAGGGGATCAGCAAACTGCGCAAGCTGTTCGCGGATGGCTCGTGCTACGTCGCCGCGATCCCGACCTACATCGGCGGCCACATGGCCATGGGCTGGGCGACGGACAACAACGCGCTGCGGCAGACGCCGCTGAAAACCATCGCCAATCGCTACAGGCAGGCCGGCAGTTTCAAGACTAGGTACTGGACCCCGGAGATCCACAAGGCGGCCTTCGCCCTGCCGCGCTTCATCGCCGAACTGGTTGAACGCGCCAAGGGCTAGCAAGCCCGCGCCGTCCGTCCGCCCGCTTTCATGGTTTGCTAACCACGACGGTAGCCTGAGATCATCTTCCTGCACCCGCCTTCATATGCTTAGGCCCGCCTTTACGCGGTTTGTGCAGCCTCGTCCCGGGCAGCTCGCGAGGGACAGTTGGCACGGTTCAAGGATTACAAGCTGCTCGCGGCTGTGCTGGGCATTCTGGTCACGGCGGGACCGGTGCTCTGGTTTTCCGCTTGGCTGCAGAAGCAGGGCGAGGCCGAGATCTCGGTCGCGGCCAGTTGGACGATCGGCAATGTCGACGCCCAGCTTGGTCGCGCGGTGGCGGCGCTCGACGAGCTTGCAGGCCGCGGCGTCGATAGCTGCGGTGCGGCGGAGCTCGAGCTGCTGCGCCGGAGCCTGCTTTCGGCTGGCCCGGTGAAGGAACTGTCGGTCGTCGGCGTGGATGGGCAGACGCTCTGCACCGATCGCGGCGGTTCGATTGCCTCCCGCGAGGTGGTGTCGTCCACGCCGACGGCGGATCCGAGCATCCTGCTCGACGTCGTGCGGCTGGACGCGAACCCTGAACGGATGCTGCGCGTGCGCCGGCTGACGGCTTCCGGCGTTTCGCTGGCGGCGATCCTGCCCGCCGAGCTGCTGTTGCCCCAGTCGCACCCGACGGGAGCCGGTTCACCGGCTACGCCCGCGTTGCGCTCGCCGACGACACCGTTGTCGGCGCGGTGGGATCGGACATGGACGCGGCGCTGCGCGACGGTCTCATCGCCAGCCGCGTGCGGTCCGACCGCTACGGCATCATAGTGGCGGCCACTGTGGCGCGCGACCGTGTGTTCGCAACCTACGACGACTTGCGCCGGATCGGCATGGCCGTCACCGGCCTGCTTGCCCTGATCATCCTGGTTGCTGTGCTGATCGTGCCCAGGCGCGAGCGCCACGGCCCCTTCTACGGCATCGAACGCGCCATCGGCGCCGGCGAGTTCGTGCCGTACTATCAGCCGATCGTCGATATCAAATCCGGCGCCATCGTCGGTGCGGAGGTGCTGGTGCGGTGGCGCAAGGATGATGGCTCGCTGGTGCTGCCGACCACGTTCGTCCCGTTTCTGGAACCCACCGACCTGATCCTCGATATGACGCGCTCCATCATGCAGCAGGCCAGCGAGGAGGTCGGGCCGCTGCTGGAGTGTCGCTCCCACATGTACGTGGCGTTCAACATCGCGCCCCGTCATCTGACGGGCGATCTGCTGATTGACGACATCGGTTCGATTTTCGTCGGCGGTCCGATCAGCACCTCGCAGATCGTGCTGGAAATCACCGAGCGCTACGAGATCGAGGACCTTGCCGCGACCCGCAATCTCATCGCCGCGCTACAAGGTCTTGGCTGCCGCGTGGCGATCGACGACGTCGGGACCGGCCACAACGGCCTGTCCTATATCCTCAAGCTCGGCGTCGACATCATCAAGATCGACAAGATGTTCGTGGATGCGATCGGCAGCGAGGCCCATTCGCGGGCGATTGTCGACACGCTGGTGGATCTCGCCCGCAATCTGCGGATGCAGATCGTCGCCGAAGGTGTGGAGAATTTCGAGCAGGTCATTTACCTGCGCGACCACGGGATCAGTTCTGCGCAAGGCTTCGTGTTCGCGCCTCCATTGCCGGGCCCGGCATTCGTCCAACTGATCGAGGCGATCGATCCAGTGGTTCCGGGAGCACCCAGGGCCGTGATTGCAGGGGATGCCCCGCTGCCGGCGGCCGCGTTTCCGCGGCCCGCCGCGGCCTAGCCGCGCAACATGTTGAGATCGTAAACCGCACGGTTGAAACAATGCGCGGGTTGGCGTACCGGGGTGATGGGAACAACGGCGAAGGAGGGGAGACATGATGCGAACGTTCGGGGCTGCGGCGATGCTCGTACTTGCCACGGTCATGCCCGTTCAGGACGCCGCGTCACAGGATGCGCTTGGCGGTGCCATTCTCGGCGGCGCCGCCGGGGCGATCCTTGGCGGCGCGATCACCGGCCGCGGCAGCGGTGCGGCGGCCGGCGCGCTGGTGGGCGCGGCAACCGGCGGCATCATCGCCAACGAGGCGTCACGCCGCCGCAGCGGTTACTACGCGTGGCGTGGCGGTTGCTACGCCCAGGACCGCTACGGCAATTGGTACCAAATCCATCCGCGTTACTGCTGACGCCCAAAAGCCGCCGGAATTGCCTTGCCATCCTCGCGGCGGCTTCGCCGCGAGGAAAATCATGACGTACATGCGATGCTCGCTCCGCGCCGGCATCTGGCCGGCGGCGCTTTTGATGCTGGTAATGCTGGTCGGCGCGACGACGATCGCGGACGTCGCTTCCGCCCAGCCGATCAACGGCCGCGCACGCTGGTGCGTGACGCTCAGTCATTTCGGCGGCACGCTTGACTGTGCGTATCACTCGCTTGAGCAATGCATGGCAAGCGCGTTGGGGGTGAGCAACCAGTGCTCGCTCAATCCGTGGTTCGTCGAGCGCCCAGGTCCCCCCGCCAGGAAGCGCGATCCACGCCGTTGATGTGTCCTACCCGGCGGCGGCGAACGTCGGACTGTTTCCACGGCTTTTCAGACGCGTGCGGTAGAAACCAAGCACCCGCCGGGCGGTCTCCAACTGCAGCTTCTCGTAGGTGCGCAGCGCGTTGTCGAGATCCTGCGCCGAGATTCCGCGGTCCGCGGTCTTGAGCAGCAGGATGGCCTTGGCCGTGGTCGAGGAAAAGCCGGCGAGCTTGGCCAGGATCAGCGCGATTTCGTGACCGCGATCCTGGAGCGCGCGTTCGACGGCGTCGAGCTCGACGCCGCAGATCATCGACAGCGCGACCGCCGCCTCCTCGAAGCGATTCTCGCGCGCGAATTTGTACACCTCGGCCTCGCCGAGATGACCTTCCTGTTTGAGCTTTCCAACTTCGGTCGCGGCGGTCGCATATTCCGACGAAATCTTGCGGGTCTCGGTGCGGATTCCGCCGACGACCTCGGTGAGGACGCCTTCGACGGCGGCCGCGGCGGTCGGATTCTCCGCGGCGAGCCGGCTGCGGACCGTGGCCGACGCCTGTTCGAGCAGCCGCAGGAAGTGCTGCCGCGGCAGGTCGCGGCGGGCGCCGACCTGCATTGCCAGCGCGTCGTCGCTTGACGACCGCTTCACCAGCAGGCGGAAGCCCGCGTCGGAAAACCGCGCCCCTTTGTTGCGGACGACCGAGTGAACGACGTCGCGATTGCCGCGCGACACCAGGACGTCGGTGACCGCCTCGCTCAGCGATCTGCGCTTGGAAATGGCGGCGAGATGCTGCTGGCTCTTGCTGTTGGCGGTGGCAACCAGATCGGACTCGTCGAGACGTTCGGAGTCCTTGAGGACCGGCCACGCCACGTCGATGTCGTCGTCAAGGGCAAGCATCCGTACGACGCCAGCCGGCGCGGTCGGCACATCGGCGAGGCGGATCGAAAGCTTGGCGCGCGCCTTGGCCTCGATCGCCGTTGCGAGCTTGGTGATTACCTCGTCGAACAAGTCGACCTGGTCCTCGGAATAGCGGTTGGCGCCGGCCATGAAGAGGTCCGTGATGCGCGCCATCATCTCGTTGCGCTGGGCATCGCTGCCGACCGCCAGCGCACGCTCGAGTTCGTCGATCAAAGACGCCTGGGTCGTCATGGCCTTGTGGCGCGTTGCTCCGGGGCACGTTCAGCCGCAGCGGCATGGCCTTGCGTCCGCAGCCGCCTGACCTGTCGTCAAGCGCCGCACGTCGGACGGATGAGCCATCTCCGCTGGGCCTTTTCGGCACGCAGTACCGGCGGCAGAATGGCCGAACAGTCATGAAAAAACGATTTCTGCGCGGGCGCGGGGAGGGGCCGATAAGAGAATGGGCGGCCGATGGGGCCGCCCAGTTGATCACGCCACGCGGGGAGGAACCGTGACGGGTCGGCCTCAGACGCCGCCGGCCCGCGTGTATCAATCTCGTGACAGATCACATCAAGCCGCTGATTCGTCAACTGTATTTGAATGCCATCAACGCGCAGCCGAGGCCGCCGCAAGGCGGCTTCGGGCGCGGCCTGGGCGCTGGAAGGTTTGGTTAACATTATAATATCGCAGACGATTTGCCGCTGAGGCAGCGCATGTCGCGGTGTTGCTCGCACGCCTGCTCGCGCGCGCGAAACCGGTCGGGCCACATCAGGGCCGCCAAGTCACCAGCGTTACGCCCGCCGCCGTGTCGAGCATGCGTTCCGGCCCCGGCTTCAGGCCGTGCTGCGCCAACACGTCTTCCGGCGAACGGTTGAGGCCAACGTCCGGGAAGACCGGTCGGCCGCCGGGCAGGCGGACCCCGGCGACCCGCGACAAATGAAACGCGTCGAAGCCATGCTCGAGAAAGAGTTGGTTGACGTCCCCGCCGCCGATCACCGCCAGCATGCCGTCGGGCGCGCCGAGTCTGGCCCAGGCGTCCGCCAGCGAGGCGCCTTGTGGATTCCACAGGAGCGTCTTCGGAAGCGTAGGATGCGGCGCCAGCGACGGCACGCGGCGCGTCACCACCAGACGATGCCGGGTGTCGGCGCGTGGACCTCCTTCGTGGGAATGCGCGCCATGCACTACGACCGCGGCGTGCTCGAGGCTGTCATGAAAGAATTTCTGGTCGGCCGCGACCACAAGGGCGGGCGGAATGTGTCGGCCGGCATCGGCAAGCATGCCATCGTCGGAAACGATGGCGAAACCTTCGATACTGGTCGGACCCGGCATGCGTGACGGAGGAGGACCTTAGAAGACCGTCAATGCTCCGAGGGCACGCAGGAGATAGAGCACGCCGATGACGATCACGATGACGCGCACGATCTGCTTGGCGCGGCCATCGATGGGAAGCATGTTGATCAGGTAGAGAATGAGAATGACGACCAGAAACGTAATGAGTACGCTGATGAGCAGATTCATCGGTGCGATCCTTGAGAGGAATGAGAGCCGGGAGCTTACGGCCCCCTCACTCTAGCGCATTTCAGCGACCATGCCATTGGGGCCGGCCGGCAAAACCATCAACGCAAAGGCCATGAGGCGGGTTCCGGGCGCCGGCTCCTTTGCCTTGCGAGCCGGGTTCACTGCGAGCGGGACAGTTCCTTGGCGACGGCGTTGACCACGCGCGCGTCCATGGGCTCGACAGTGGTCGCGAAGACCGCGGCGATGCGTCCGTCGCGACCGATCAGGTACTTGTGGAAATTCCAGCGCGGCGTGTCGAGCGGCCGTTCGGCGGCCGCCCAGCGATAAAACGGATGCGGGTTGGCGCCGCGAACGTCGACCTTTGCCGCCATCGGAAAGCTGACGCCATATTCCGTTTCCGCGGTCTGCGAAATCTCGCTGGTGCCGCCCGGCTCCTGACCGCCGAAGTCGTTCGACGGGACGCCGATGACAACCAGCCCGCGGTCGCGGAAGCGGGACCAGAGCTGTTGCAGCCCGGCGTATTGCGGGGTGTATCCGCAGAGCGACGCGGTGTTCACGATCAGCACCGGCTTGCCGGCATGGTCGGCAAGCCGGATGTCGTCGCCTTTGAGGCCGGCGAAGGTGAAGGCGTAGGCAGTGACGCGGCTCATGGCCGGTGATTGTGCATGCGCGATATCGGGCGCGATCCCTGGCATGGTGCTTGACGACGCAAGCGCGGCAAGCAGCGTCAGCAACGATCGGCGATCGGTCGGCATGGCACCATGCGGTTACTGACCGTATTTGACCAGCACCCCCTGGCACGCCTGGCTGATCCGCTTGCGATTATCTTGCAGACAATTCAGGACGCGCAACTGGTCCGGAATCGAGGACCGACAATGGCGCTGGACGTCCGGCTCGCAGGCCGCGCGATCCTCCGGCGTGCCCTGCGGCATCGGCAGCGGAAGCGGTAGCGGCAGTTGAGCCAGCGCGACGGTCGATCCGGCAACGGCGGCGGCAAGCACGATAGCGATTTTATGGAGCATGCATGGTCCTCCCCAACCCCGGTGATCATAGGTGCATATTCTGAATCGTCACAATGTCGCGAAAGCCACACTCCCACATCAATCTGCAGCGATGGATTGCTCAGTCCGGTGCGCCGGAGCGGGAACCTTCAACCGCGCTTGGCGGTTGTCTGTTTAAGGCTCAACTTGGAGGACGCCATGACAGACTATCGCGACCCCAATTACCGCGACCCGAATCGCCCCGGCTATCGGGACCCGGCCGCTCCGGCGGATGCAAGCCATTGGTCCACGGCGACCTGGGGCTGGATTGCGGGCATTTCGGTGGTGGTGCTGATCCTGATTTTCGCATTCGGCATGAGCGGTAACGGCGATCGGACTGCGACGGACAAGACTCGCCCGCCGGCGACGACCGGCGAGCGCACCATGCCGCCGGCTCCGCCGGCCGGCGCGCCGTCCCAGGCACCGTCCATGAATCCGGCGCCGGCGCCGACCCCGCCGGCGAAGCAATAGGCCGCTTCCTGTTGCAGTGAACTCGGAGACCCCCGGCAATGCCGGGGCTCTCTTTGCTTTGCGGGCGGTGCGTCAGGGGACGTAACCGATCGCCTCGACTTCAAGGCCACAATCCATCGGCGTGCGCCCAGCCTGCATCCGGGTGCGCGCCGGCAGCGTCTCGGTGCTCGAGAAATAGCTGCGGTAGATCCGGTCGAATTCCTCCTGCTGGCGCTGGTCTTTCAGCCAGACGATCACTTTGAGCAGGCAATCCATATTGGAACCGGCGGCCTCCACCAGCAACTTCATGTGATCCATGACGATGCGGACCTGCCGCTCGAACGGGAGGTCGGGAAACGGCGGGATCGGCTGAGCTTTGGCCCGCGCCTCGCGCAGTTTCGAGGCGTACTCCTCATCGAAGGGCGGCAGCCCCGAAATAAAGATCATGTCCCCATACCGGACACAGAGGTTGAAGGGTCCGGACGTCTCTGGAACGCCCGCCTTGATCACTTGCTTATTCATGGTTGTCCCGCGCGCGAGTGAGTTGAGCTGCGGTGGTATCCCACCACGGCGACACGCGACTGTCGATGCCGGCGCATGGCCGCCTCCCGGGACCATGCAGGAACCGCGGGATCGACAAACGATTGACACCATCGCTTGCTGGCATGTCCAGCAGGGAAGGGGGACCTCGCGGCGAGAGCACAGTAAGAGGAGTATCTTCGATGTGCGATTACAGTCTGCAACACGTCGCCTCACGGGCGGCTAAGGTCCAGGATCGGCTGATCACGGCCACGTTTCCCAACTCCATCACGCGTGGCTTTGCGGCGGTCGGAGAACCCGGCGTCGCGGTTTGCCTGCTGCCAGGCACCGAGATTGCCTTCGATAAGGACGTTGAGTGTCAGCCGGCGTTTCGCCTGTTCCGCTCCCGGAAGATCGGGCAGCGTTTGGCGCGCTTCCGGCAGGTCGATCCCAACCAGCCGAGCGTTCATCACGACGCGCTCGAGTTTCCCGACGGGCAGGTCGTGCTGGTGACGCGGCTGCGTCCGGGCCAGACCGCGACCGTGCTGCAATTGCCGGCGACGGCGCGGCCCGAGCCCAAGGCAGCGGCTGTCAAGAGCGGCGAGATCGCGGGCGAGCCGGCGTAAGAGCGTCGACCGAAAATCAAAGAGCCATCGGCACGCGATGGCTCTTTGAAATCGCTCGCGACAGCTGCTTAGTGTGATGCTTTGTGCGCTTCAAGATTCCGGAAACGCGACGACCGTCTCAAAGCGGTAGCCGCAGGCATCACATGTCCACAGATGACGCACGCGGTGTTCGCTGACATATTCAGACCACTCGGGCATGAACATCACCTCGCCGCACTGGGCGCAGTAGTTGCTCAACCGAGGATAGCTGGCGACACGGGTGCGGGTTCGAAGTTCCATGGGGCGGCTCTCCCTACGTCGTGTTCTTAATCCCCTCCCCCTTGTTCCCGTCTGCTCGAGAGGGTAGCGAAATCTCCTGCGCAATGAAGCAGTCAAGCTGACCTATCGACATTCAAGAAAACTCGGATGAGTTTTCCACCACTAATCGTCGATCGATGTCGTGACTATGACTGGACCATGTCACTTCAGCGGCGGTATCGGCAGGGCGAACCACTCCGCCGTCGATCCAATGAATACGATGATCATGAGTCCGCCGCCCACGATCGCCGCCGCATAGGGCTTGATCGGCCGCCTGGTGAAAATGCTGATGGTGTAGAGGCCCAGGAAGAACATCCAGATCAAGAGCATCAGAGCGACGCTGTGGCTGATCAAAGTAGAGAGATCATCTACGCGCGCCGGATCGACGATGCGGTTTGCACTGCGGTGTAGCCCGGGCAGGAATATGCGCTCTGCCACCCGCTCGCCAAACGCCAGCACGGTGCTGAGCACAAAGTCGCGCAGGATCATGATGCGCCAAGGCAAATATTGCGGCGTTATTAACGACACTGTTTGACCTTATCCGCCATTAGCGCGCGGGTAGCGCAAGCCGCCCGGCACTCCATAGTGCGGTCCGGGCCGCGGCGCCACCCAGAAACCGGGCGGGGCCCATGCCGGCGGCCGCCCCCTCCGTTTGCATTCAGTTAAGCCTGCGCGCCGGTTCTTTGGCGGCATTAAATGCCGTTATGCATGGGCTGTTGTAGCGTCCGGAACACCGCCGGCGCCGGCGCGTTGTCGAGCACCGGGCGGGATGGGGCTCAAGGAGGGCCTCCATGCCTGCTTCGCCATCAGACGCGACCCAATTTCATCCGGAATTTGGCTATCTCGTCCCGACGATAGGCGCTCGTCGCAAGGTCGCGCTGACCATCAAGGCAGCGGCTTTGGGCGGGCTCGTCGGCGCGGCCGCCATGTTCGTCCTGGTGATGGATCGCGAGGAGAGGGCGCTCACCATGGTGTCCACGCCGGTGTTGGCGACCCCGGTGTCGGCGACCCCGGCGCGATCGTCGCCGACGCAAGCAGCGGCGGTGGACAATGCGGCGCCCGTGCGGTTCGTCCCGGAATCAATTGCCTTGCCCGACGCCGCGCCGGCCCAACCTCGAGTCCTGAGCTTCGCGCCGCCAACGGTTGCGGCGGCGGCATCGGACTTGATGGTTCCGCCCGCGCCTGCGGTCGCCGCCGCACCGGCTGAGCCTGCGGTCGCCGCCGCGCCTGCTCCGGCCGACGTGAAGGCGGTTGCCAAGCCGAAAAAGAAGGTCGTGCGCGAACCAGAACCTGACCGGACCTTGCGTCGCACTCCGCTCGAACTCATCCCGCGCGCCTTTGCCGGTCCATTCCGGCGCTTCGCGGAGCCGCCCGAACTACGGTACGAACGCCGCCCGATTTACGGCTACGGCTGGTAGCGCGCTTCGGCTTCCCCTTCGGCTGAGGGATTGCACCGCCGCCTCGCGGCCGCGCTATAATGGTCGGTCGAACAACAGGGAGACGGGGTATGCCGGAAGTCTACGTTCACGTCGTCAAGGGCCGCTCGTTCGAGCAGAAGAAAGCGCTGGTGCAGGACATCACCACCGCGGTCATGAAGCACATGAACACACCCGCCGACGCGGTGGTGGTATCGATCATCGAGACCGAGGCCAATTCCAAGGGCAAGGGCGGCGTGATGTTCAGCGAGCGGGCCGCTACTGAGGCCGTGCGGAGCGCGGCGTCTCGAAGGATGAGGCCCCGGCATGGCTTTGTTCAGACGCGCCCTTCGGGCGCTCCTCACCATGAGGGATTTGGCAGTCTCAACCCGACGGAGGCGGATAGAAGCCGCGTGGTCACAGTGGCGCCGTCGATCGGCGTCAGCGACAACGATTTGACGTCGACGCCGTCAAGGCAGCGGACGTTGATCGCAACCATTTCCTTGCCGTCGGGCCCCGCGCCGCGCGCGAACAATTCGATGCCGCACGTCGGGCACAACAGGTGATGGATCATCTTCTTGTTGATAAGATGGGTCATCGTTTAAATATTGCTTTGTATCAACTAATACTTAGCGCGCGCTTTAATTCCCAGAAATCGGGCCTGGGAAGCGGATGGGAAGCCCAGAAACCCCACGAATAGGCGCACACATATTATAAGGTTATAAGGCGCAGCGGCCGGGTGTATGTCACACCCGACCGCTACTTGAGCACAACGCACCGGGCAGGCGCGTCATGCCCCGCAATTCCTTACAGAAACGTTGCGAATCGAAATTGTGACATGCAATCGAAGCGTTTGATCTGACCGGAGACCTGCCGTAAATCGCGTCGTCGCCAGCCTGGCCTTTGGCCTCATCGTCGCGGGCTTTGTATTCGGGACGACGCTGCCGGTTTTCACATCGAATGGCGCCGGCACCGCCTACGCACAAACGCAGAAAGCAAGAAAGCCAAAGCGAAGACCAAGGCCAGGCAGGCCGCGCCAAAGCCGGGCTGAAAGGTACGCGCCGCGAAAATACCGGCGGCCGTCGCACAAAGGATGTTGGATGGGAATTGGAGCGTGCTGATCGTCACCGAGCGTGGCACCTGCGACGCGCCTACCGCTATGGCATTTCGATCCGCAGCGGCTACGTCTATTACGGCGGCGGCGGCGTCAATTTCACCGGCCACGTCGCGGCCAATGGCACGGTGAACGTGCGCGTCACGTCCGGCGGCGCATTCGCCGATGGCTCGGGACGGCTCAGCCGCAACGTCGGCCAGGGTTTTTGGAGCGGCCAATCCGGCGGCAGCGGATGTTCCGGCTATTGGACGGCCGAACGGCGCGGATAACAACCCGCCGGATTGATTATCTTCGACGGGTCGTGGATCACTTCATGGAATGTATTGCCGGAAAGCCCCCGCCCACACTCAGCACAAGCCGCTTGGCAAGCCGCGCTCTGTGCCAGGTGTTCTTAGAAAAAGAATGCGAGCGCTATGCCGAACGCAATCAAGCCGCGGAAACGCCGAGCAATCCCAATGTCGGACTAGCCATACTCCACACCCCCGATGCCGTAAAGTTTTTATAAAATTTGGGCCTTGTCAAGGAACTCCGGCCGCCGTCACCGCCTGCTCGTCTAGGTGGCTTGGCGTAACGTGAGGGAGTGAGCGTCTGGGGCTGCTGGCGACGGCGGCCCCTTTCGTTGGGCGCCAGCACCGTGGAGCTGAGATAACCTAGGTTCAAGACGGATGTTATGTTCACAGTCTACAATCTGGAACGGCGGGGCCTCGGTTGTGCCTGGGGGTGCTTCAGTGGCGATCTATCGGTTGTTGCAAAAGTCGGCGTTCGACCCCGAAGATACCAAGCGAATGGGCGACGCTTACGAGCTTGCGCTGGTTTCCCTCAAGCTCACAAACCGAAGCGATCCCCTGATGGAAACAGTCGCCCACCACATCGTCGAGATTGCGCAGACGGGAGAGAAGAACCCCAGCCGCATTTGTGCACTGGCGGTCGAGCGGATTCGAGAAAACTCATAACCGCATAGCGCTAATTTGAAAAAGTACTAGATTTATTTCTTTGATAGGGAGGCCAGGCGGTCATTATCCGAGCCGCTGAGCAACATTTGCCACGCCCCCCTAAATCATTGAAATGATTCAGACCTCAGCGGTGTGATGATTGGCCCCGCCCATTTTCCGAACTCCCCGCGCGGTATGATTTTGACGCCTTTCGAGGTGAAACGATTTCCGGTGCTGTTCGTTAATAGCGTAATTAGAATTGCACGTTTGTCGATCGGGGGATCGTGTAATGGGTAGGATTAACCAGGTTTCTATTGCACTGTTCGGTTTTTACGTTGGCTATTTCGGCACGCTTGTATTGATGGCGTAGCTGGCGCCGGGGGCTGTGTCCTAATTTTCGGAAGGCGCGCAGCCGGCCAGGCACAAACGCAGCCGGCCAGGCACAAACGTTGAAAAAAACCCGCGGTTCGCGCCGCGGGTCAGTTCCAGAGGAGGAAAGTTCCGGGCGATCCGGGACTATTCATCGTGTTTTGCGGACGGCCGCGGGTCCGTTCGTGGCTGACATGGCCACCACCGCCTCGGTGCGGTTGTGGACCTTCAAGGCCTTCAGAATACCGCCCACGTGAGTCTTTACCGTCTGTTCGCACGAGTGGAGCGCGCGACAGATTGCCTTGTTGCTCTTCCCCTGCATTAAGAGAGCAAACGCTCGCCTGGCGTTCTGTCATACCAAGATGATCTCCCGGAGAGACGTGCGGCGCGAGAATTTCAGGTGGAATATAGATTCCGCCAGCGAGCGTCAGTTCCAGGCCGCTCAGCATGACAGCACGCTGAGTGGATTTCGGAATGAAGCCGACCGCGCCGAGATCGAGTGCCCGCGTGACCGTGTCGCGATCGTTGGTGGCGGACAACACGACAATCGAAACTGCCGGGTAGAGTTCGCGCAACTCGGCGAGCAAGTTGAAGCCATCGCCATCCGGCAAATTCAAATCGAGGAGAATAACCTCGAGGTCGGCATGCTCCTCTGCCAACCGCATAGCCTGATTACAGTTCGCGGCTTCTAAGACCGTGGTATCGGGTCTCAATTCCTTGAGAATGCCCTGCAACGCCTCGCGGATCAGGACATGATCATCGATCAAGAGGATTTTCATGCGATGGGCACTCCTCCTCTAATCCGCCCGCTATATAGCACATAATCCCCCTCTATCAAACTTATAGAGTATATGATACTTTTAGCTGTGTTGCCGGCTTCACGCCCACACTGATCTAGCTATCGACCACCAACCTTGACCCACCCACACCGTTGGCTCTTGCCTCGGTAGGTTCCGCACTTGGGGGCGTAGCGGTTGAGGCAAGCAGCGATGTGATGGTTTACGTCTGTGCTCTTGATGTCCCGTATAGGCCGCAGCCTATCGCCTAGCCCTTTCATAAACTCGGCACGCAATCGCAGGGGTACAAAAAGGGCTGCTACTTTTACGGTCTCATCGCCGGGCGTGAGCTTCACCCCCGTTAGTTCTTCGATATGCATCAGCGCACCATCAGCGGGTCACGAGTCAGCAGCCGCCGGATTTCACCTTCCGGGATTGGCAGCCGAGGCGTGAAGCTGACTGCAAAACAACGCTTCGTCCGCTGACGTCGAGGTAACACCATGCGACGACCTCACCGCCCGCTTCATGCTCGAAGTCGATTTGCCGAATGGCAGACGACTTGCCAGCTAACGCCCGCTTCAAGTAGTTCCGCGAACACGCGGGCACTGTGCTTGCTCGATTGTCATCGCCTGCGTCCTTACCGTCACGCCCCCGCTTAACTGCGAAGCGTGAACGCATCACTATCGCCGGGGCGCTGCCCTGGTAACGTTACAGCCTTAGCGATCCAGCAAGAGCCATCGTGCGTGACTGCGGCGCCTTCGGGATAGCTGGTGTCAGATTTCCAAACACCCGAATATTTCAACTCGGGGCGTGACTCCAACTCTGCGATGCGCTTCCGCAGTGGTGCTGCCATTTTCTGCGCAGTGTTCATGCAAGACGGGAGCGAGCGCGCGACATGAGCGTGGCCATCGACTTTTTTCGCTGATGCTCATGTTAGACCGTCTCGCCGCTGTAATTAACTCCGTCAACGATAGCAACGCAGTCATCCGTCAGGCGACGTGCCGCGAAGTACCTCATGGCCTTTATCGCGGCCAAGTTTTTCTGCCAAAGGCTCGTCAACAGCCTCGTCACTGCTCGGCGTGTTACTAAGCCTCAACGTGGCATGTTCGGCAGTTTCAAGCGTCACAGTGCCTCCGCTTGCTCCGATCCGGCTCGCGTCGATGAGCATCACCTCATCGTCGGCAATTCCGTCCGCGACAAGCACAGGCATTCCGCAGACCGTTCCGCCCTGCGGTGACATTTGACTAAACGAGAAATCGGAATTCCCGCCCATCGTTGTTAGCGCTTTCGCGTTGGCCCCGCCCATGATGAGATAGAGCTTGGATGTTTGACCGACCCGCACCGCTTGCAGTAGCGCGGCGAGATCGGCCCGCGCCGAGTCCATGTCAGCACCGGACGATGTTGCGACCGGCGACAGGCCCTCGGAAATCGTAGCCAGAAATTCCTGATCGACCACGAGCGAAAGGGCTGCTTGCAGTTCTCTGCGGAGAAGGCTGCTGGCCTCGCCGCTGGAGCTTCGGACCAAATCATTAGATACGACAACGAGGGCGCAGGCTTTTTGCACTTCCAATTGGCCAGAAGCCTCGAACGCGATTTCCGATACCGGCGAAAGTCGCCTTCGTCGACTTTCGACCCGCTTGCCCCGGCCGTAGTGACGGCGAACGTGGTGTGCAGTGGCATCCGTTTCATATTGGGCAGCAAGGTATCGAAGACTGCAATTCCCTTGAGGCTGTCCAGAAACGCGATGCCAAGATTGAAATCCGGCAGTGCCGGCCCAAGATGGGTCGGAAAGCAGTGCGGGATTGACGGCGGCTTTGTCCAGGATTTCGACAACGCGATCCGTTGCCCGCCCTTCACGCGCATGATGGGCTGCGTCCGCTCGGCGGCCTTTGCCCATGAGCATGTAGCGCGCCAATTGGCAAAATTCGTAAGCGGGTCGAACGTCGTTTGAAAGTTTAACAACCTTGTTAGTCATTTTAAAAAATCTTTCTGCCCCTATGGGGCCGGATGATTGAAAATCAGAATTGTAGCTTGTTCGCCTGTTGGTCTTAGGTTTCGATGTGCATTGAATTCCCTTTCCCATTTAAAAAGCCCCAAAGGGGGGCGGGCGTGGTGATTGTTGGCAGGTGCGACATGTGACGCACCTGAGCGGCTTGACCGAGGACCAGTTGCCCGGCCCCCGGTCCCGCAAACGGCACGGCGGCGGGTGACAATCGCCGGGCGCCAAATTTCAGTTGAGTTGCAGGGGGGTTGTAATATCCGCCCCGCAACCGTAACATCCGACCCCCCTAGGGAAAGGAACGTTACGTTACGACCCACGTAGGAGGGCAAAAGCCCCCCTCCGAAGTGGGCGAAACCGTAACAAGGCTGATTTGCTGCAAAGCCTTGTTTTTGTTTATGTTCTTTTCAAATCGTAACACCGTAACGGTCGTTTCCGTAACCGTTACGATGCTGTTACGATCCGCTGAAAAACCGACATTTGCCGTAACATCGGTTTGGTCGTTTTTTCCGCCCCTAATGGCTTAAAGTCGGTCACGTTTCGGACGGCCCCCCGTTCGCCTTTTCGCCCTCCGGCGTTAGCCGATAATTCCCGGTGCGGGTTTCCTTGACCAGCTTGGCGCGCTCTAGCGCCTTGACGCAGCGGCTAACCTTCATCTTGTTCGGATCGCCACCGTGCAGCGTCCATTCCATCTTGATTGCAAGCTCGCGCAGAGAGGCTTTCGGGTTGGCGGCAATCAACGCTAACAGGCGATCCTCGTCCACGGTCTTTAAGGCGCGGATTTCCTCTTGCGCCGTGTCGCTGATCCACTCGCAAATCACGGTGGGCATTAGGCGGCCCCGGCTGTCCTTGAGCCGCTCGTGCGTTACCGTCTTGAGCGTGAAGTGCATCGGCGCAAACTCGACACCGCGGAACTTGCCTTGCCAGTGTAGCTCGCTCGTGCTGTCGGTCTTCGCGGCCGTTAGGTTTCCGTCCACCTCGTTTAGAAAACTGCCACCGCCTGCCGGTAGCAGATTGTCGGCGGCGGCATTCTTTACCGGATGGCAGTTTGCCACCACGGCGGGGCGGCCCGGTATTGTGTCGATCAGCGTGCGCAACATGAGGGCGTGCTGCCGCGCCTGCGTTCGGTTGTTCTCGTCGTCGCCTTCGAAAAACACCGGGCTAGTGTCAATGATGACCATGCCAAACTCGCCGCCGATTGCGTCGGCTTCGTCCTTCAGCCGCGCGACCGCCCCGGAAATTTTGAACGCCCCCTCGATAAAAAACACGTCGATGGTGCGGGGGTCAAAGTGCATGTGCTGCGCTAGTGCTATCCAACGCATCCGAACGTCGTCCGGGTTTTCCGCCGCGAGGTAGAGCACCCGCATTTTCTTGGTTTCGCGATTAGCAAACTTCGCTCCGGTCGCCACGCTCGCCGCCAGCCGCAGCGTGATGCAGGTTTTGCCCGCGCCGGTTGCTCCGGTCAGCGACCAGAGAAAACCTTGCTGTAGTAGTCCATCGACGATGTAGTCGGGCGGTGTGAAGTTTTCGATGAAATCGCGGCTTGAGATAATCAGCGCCGCGGGCTGCTCGCTCTCTGGCGGCGCCCACACCGGCACCGCCCCCGCAAACTCAATCAGCTTGCCATGATCGTTGCCGGCGTCGAGCCAGTCGCTAACGTCGCCGCCTTCGTCGAGGCCAGGAAGCCGCACGATGCGGACAGACTGCGCAACACCGTGCAGTGCTTCCGCTGCCGCTAGAGCCTTCTCGCGGCCTGCCTTGTCGTTGTCTTCTAGGATGTGGCAGTCATAGCCGCACAGCGTCGCGATTGCCTCGTCTGACCACTTCTTGCCCTCCGGCACCGTGACCGCGAGCAATCCGAGCGACGCCAGCCGGTCGGCGTCCTTCTCGCCCTCGCAGACAAATACCGTGGTGTGCGCGACCTTCTTAAGGTCGGTGCAGCGATATAAAACCTTGCGCTCGCCTGCATCTGCGAACCATCCGCCGTTGCCGTCGGGGCTGCGCTGCCGGAATTCCTTGCGCTTGGTCGGGTGCTCGTACCGAAGTTTCTGATATAGCAGCCCGCCTTGCGTCGTCGGTGTAGTCGTAGGTCGCAACGTTTTGGTAACCGTCACGCAATAGGCCGGCGTCGTTGAACGCGCTGCGCTGTTTTGGCCCCGCGAAGGGGACGACTTTCAGATACAGGAATTCCTGTATCTGAGCGGCCGTGAAGCCTGCGCTGCCCCTCGCGCATCCGCGCTAAATGATCGACCGACTTGCGCTGCGGCTCCCATTTCGGCAGCCCGAGACGCTGCCGCACGTGATCGTGGCAGGTCTTCCAGTCGTCCTTGGGCGAGTGTGGATGGCAACGGAAACCGTCCGGCGCGTCCGGGTCAACCCACACGACTAGCGAATCGTCATCCCTCGAATGCCCCGGCCCCGGTGCGCGAACGATATTGCGGCCGGTTACTTTGCCGCCAAGGGCGCGTGCGACTTCGGCGGGGGTCATGCCGCACCTCCCTGCTGTCCATGAAATCGCGAATGTCGCGCCACCGCGGGAGCTTGCGCCGTTCGCTGACGTGCACCAAGGGCACACCTGCGGCGATAACTATCTCGCGGACGTTCTCGACATCATCGAGGCCAAGAATGACCGCGACGGTTTTCCAAGGAACTAAGGAACAGTCTCGCACTTCGGCGGGTAGCAACTCTATGGTCGCCCGCCGCTCGTCTTGCACTCCGTGGATTTGCAATGCCCCGTAATACGGGCCGTCCCGTCCCCACGGCTTTGTTAGATTGATTTTTCTCTGACCAACCTGGAGCCCTTATGATGCGTCGTTCAACAGTCCGCGCCTGCGCAGATCATCCGCGAGGGCGCGGCGAGCAATGCCCGTCTTTGTCAGAAGCTCTTTCCGTGCTGCGGCGCCCATTGCCGAAGCCATTTCGTCGTCCACGCGGAACGAGATTAGAAGCCCGCCGCGCGGGTGTTTGTTGTCGTGCTCTTGTTGCATTTTGTAGTTCCTTCGATGATGCCGCCGCAGCGGCGTTGCGTTTACTCTTTGACGATACGTGACGGATGCGGCTCGCGTGCTTGCCGGTCTGGCAAAGGCTCCGCGAGGCCCGGCAACATTCGGCGCCGCCGGCCGCGTTCAACAACCATGTTCAATAACTGATGCGCCGCTCGAACCGCCGCCGCCGTCATCGGAACGCTGCGCCAGCGATTACCGGGCCGCTTCACCTGTGGCCTTAACTTATCGACGACCGTGCCGCTCCAAGTTAGCTCGCCGGCCTTTGGTCGCGTGATGCGCAAATCTTCAAGCGGGATATTCCAGCCGGGCTGTGGCGCGATTTCCAGCCCTCCACAGAACGCCTTGTGCCGGTCGCGCTCCCACGCCGCGTTATCCAACCTGCGCCGCGTCTTCGCAATCGCGAGCGTCCATTCATAGTCGCGCCGTGCCGCCTCGCTGACTTCGGGCAGGCGCGGCTTGCCGTGCCCTTGCATTGCGGCTTGAAAATTCGGCGTGCGAACATGCCGGAACGCCATCGCTTGGTCGGTTTCGTATTGCCGCCGGCCTAGTTGCTTTAGCTTGGCGGCTGCACGCCCGGTGCCTAGCGCGCGCCACACGAACTCACCTGCCTCGGAGACGGAAAGCATGGCGCCGCCCGGTGGCGGTAGTTCGACCACTCGTCATCGCTGAGCGGCCGGTAATAGCCTTCGCCAGGATGATGCGCGGCTGCGTGTCGCCGTCTCCGCGTCGTCCGCGATGGCGTCCGCGCCGGGGTCGTCGCTAACGTCCGCGGCTGCGTCGTCGCCGTCCTCCGCGTCGAGATATCTTTCAGCACCTAAGCCGCCAGCATCGGCGGGCGCCGGGTCAACGTGTTCTTCGGCGTCTTCGTCCTCGGCCGGTGGCTGGTCGTCGTCGTCGTTGTGCTCTTGGGCGTCGTCATCGTCAGGCTCGGCCGCAACATCGTCTAAGCCGATGCTGACGGGGCCGGATGGCTCAGTCGAAAAGTCATAGCCGCTTTCGCCAACGGTATCGTAGAAGACCGCCCCTCACGGATGGCGGTTTCGGCTTCGAGGGCGTCGCGGGCGTTCGCCTCGCTCACCCGCTCGGCCGGCGGCATTGCGCGGACTATCTGGCGGGGCGTCAGGTGTCGCCGGTTCTCCCAGTCGCCGGATAGCCACTTGCCTGCACGACCTTCGCCCTTGGCGCCGTTGCGCAGGTGATCCTCAAGGATGCCTTGCAGAGCGAACCGGACGGCCCGCGCATAGGCGTTTAAGCCGTTGTTGCGGGTTAGGTCAAAGTCTCGGATTGCCTTAACGAACGCCTCTTGCGCAGCCGACCACAGATCATCCCAAGGCAGCCAAGGGTACTTCTTGCGATAGTCGTCGCACGAATTGGTGAGCGAGCCCTTGTGCGATCTATACAGCACAGCGCCGGCCCGCTTGGTCGCCCGCCTGAAACGCCCGAATCAATGAACGCTTCGTCGCCCGCCTCTAGCAATTGCCCCCGGATCGGGGGCGTGACTATATTCATAAGCAATGTTCCAAACTGGGCCGATTGCTCGTCGAGAGGCGGGCGTCGGCCCTTTTTTTACGTCCCGCCGTCTAGGGGCTCTATCGCCCCTCTAGTATATATAGGCACGGCCCCTGGGGCCACCTTGACCCCACCGTCTTAATGGCCGCCTGACCGCCGTAAAAGTCAATATCCCCAATGGGGACCTTGTGACCCCACCGGCCCCGTGCTATATCTGCCCGGTGGCCGGCTGGGGAAAGGGCAGGCAAATGACACGAAAAGCGACCGAAATCGTTCAACTAAGAGCTGCAATTCGCAGAAGCTCTGCGGCGCAAGCTGGAAAAAGAGGCCGCCCGTAACGGCCGCTCGATGAATAGCGAGATTATCCACAGGCTGGAGCAATCGTTGACGGCGCCGGATATCACGCAGGTGATCGCGGAGCGGTTGCAGCAGGCGGTTGCTCGGTTGGGGGTGGTCCCACAGAAGGCCGAGACGCTGCCGGCCGCCCAAATAACGGCCCTCGCAATCGAGTTGGTCGAAATCCCGGCGGCTGGAGCGCCAACAACAGGGGGCCGACGATGCCGCAGTCCGCAAGACGGCTAGAGCCCGAATTACCACTAGTTTGAAAAGACGCTCGCGGGCTACTACCTAGCCGCGCTTGAGCCGGTGAACGTTGCCGCCTGCCGCCTTGGCTAGCTCGACCTTGATGTGGCTTGCCAACAGGTCGAGCGCCGCCCGCTTCTCCGGTGCATAGGTCGCGCGATTGTAGATGCCGGCCACGCCCGCCCGGTGCCCGCTGACGTGGTTCAGCACCGCCTCGATGATGTGGGGCTGCACGCCAAGGTCCGCCATGCGCGTGGCGGCCGTCCGCCGTAGATCGTGCAAGCGTCCAATGCGGGAGCTTGGTCGCGTCGTCGAGCGCCGCCTTCGCTTTCGTCCAGCCCGCCAAAGCCGCCCGCGCCTTCGCCGAAGACGTGAGCGCGGCCGATGCGGCGGTGTTGCTTCGACAGCACGTCGAGCGCCATATCGGACAACGGCACGTCATGCGCGCCGGCCGTTCTTGGTGCGCTCGCTCGGCAGCGCGATCAGCTTGCCGGCGATGTCTATCTCGGACCAGCGCAGCGAGCCGATTTCATCCCGCCGCTGTCCGGTCAGCATCAGCAGCTTGACGATCCGCCCAAAGTCGGAATCCGGTGCGGCCTTCCAGATGGCGACCAGCTCCGCGTCGGACAGCACGCGGTCGCGCGGCTTGGCGTTGCTGTGCTTGTTGGTCCCGATGACGGGGTTAGCCTCGACACAGCCCTTCACCAATCGCCCAAGCGTACATCGCCGACAGCGTGCTGCGGGCGCGATCAGCGGCGGCGGGGCCGCTATCCTCCGCAATGGTGCGAAGCCGGGAGGCGACCATAGAGCGCGTCACGCCGCCAATGGGAAGCCCGTGGAACGGCTTGCAATGCTGTCCGCAGATGTCGCGCAACCTCGTCGTGGCTGCGCGCCCTCATCGTGCGCGCCTTGACCGCTAGATAGTCGTCAATGACAGCCGAGAAGATCAGCCGCGAGGCTTCGCTGCGTTCCGCCTTTTCGGCGCCGGGGTTTATCCCGCTTGATCCACCATCACCCGCAACCGTGCGCGCCTCGGTGCGGGCGTCGTCGAGCGCCCACGCAGTAGCGTCGCCAATGGTGTATTTCAGTTGCCGGCCGCCGATGCCGATAAAGGAAAACGAATTTGCGAGAGCCGCCGGCACGAATGCGCAACGCTAGACCCGGCACCCGCTCGCTTGGCTTGCCGCCGTCGAAATGCAGCACCTCGCCCGATTTCGGCGCCGGCAGCTTGAGAACATCAGTCGTCTTGCTGAATGACATCGGACGCCCTCCTGGGTAGTCATCTGGGAATCGGTTCTAGTCCGATCCAGTCCGAGACGCAACTGATGGTACTACTCAGGTTATGCGGCAAATTGCAAGGGAAAATCGCACCTAATGCTTCCCAGTCCGATCCAGTCCGAATGCCGTCCTATGCTTGTTGAACTGGTAGTCCTTAAGCCCGTCGTCGCCCGCCACAGCGGTGAACTTGTCGGGGGTCACGAAGGTCAGCAGCAGGCCGCGCTTGCTGCAATGCGAGCAATTGCATTCCATCACCATGGCGAGGTCGGTCGTCACCTCGTAGCGCACGCGGCCGCAATGGCAGCCGCCGGTGTAGGTCTTGCGTCTCGGGCATTGTTGAATGTCTCCGTTGCCTCCGCGCATGCTACCGTTCTCATGTGGCGCGTCACGGGCACTGCGCACAAGGGGCTCGCCTCCGCGCGCGGGAACGACTAGACTGGGCCAGAACCAGGAAACGACAGGAGAATCAATCGTGGCGAACGAAACAGCAGTCATGGCAGACACGGCGGCTCCGAGGCCGCGAGTCGAGCCGCAAATCCTCAGCCTGCGCACCCAACTGGTGAGCCAGGGTCACACCCGGGTCCTGCTGGCCGAGACCGACAACTCGACCTTCCGCATCCATTGCTATGGTCCGAAGAGCGGCGAGAACGGGCTGCATGCCCATACCGACGAGGACCACATCTTCGTGGTGCTGCAGGGCGAGGCGCAGTTCTACGACCTGAACGGCCCGCTGCCGGTGCTGCGCAAGCATCAGGCGCTGATGCTGCCGAAGGGCTGCTTCTACTCGTTCAGCAACGATGGCGACGAGCCGCTGGTGATGCTCCGCTTCGGCGCCATGGAGAAGAACTTCAAGGGCGACCGCCTCGATCCCGAGGGCAAGCCGATCGCCGGCCGCGGCCACGCGCCCGGCACCAAGCCGACGGTGTTCATCGAAAACGCGTTCTTCGAATAGTCACGGCCGCTCGGCTTCGCTCTCGCTGATCAGCGCGGCGCAGGCCGCGACTTGCCGCGGCAGCGCCGCGCGCGCGCGAAACAGCGCGTCCGGATCGGCGGCGGCGCGGCGGCAGTCGAGCGCCGCGGCGATCGAGCGCGACGTCGAGTCCGGGCGGCGCGCGATCCTTGAGCCACTCCACCGCGGCATCGTTCGATCCCATGCGGCCGGTCATGAAGCTGTAGACGAAGCGCGCAGGATAAAGGTGCGCGCGCAGATAGGGCTTGTGCGATTTCGGCTCGAGCGCGTCGAGCGCGGCGAACTGCGCGGCGCCCTGCGCCATGCTTCGAACGGCTTGCCGGTGAGATAGGCGCGGACCTCCGCAAGTCCCGGCCGCGGCGGCGTCACGCGCTCGCGCTCGATCAGCGCCACGCCGTGATCGAGGTAGTCGGCGCGGTCGAGCGGCGGGAAGCGCCCGGCCGAAAACGTCCGATCGGTCCAGAAGATGGACAGCTTCGCGGCAAGCTCGCTTGAGATCGCGGCGGCGTCGGCGCGCATCGCGTCGAACTCCGCCGGCGTGAGACCAGCTTCGGTGATGACGGCCACGTCGATATCGCTGTAGCGCCGCGAAAACCCGCCATGCGCGAGGCTGCCGAGCAGGTAGACGCCGAGGAGCGCATCGCCGAGGAGCGCCTGCCCACGCAGCGCGGCAACGGGCAGCATTGGCGGCAAGGATCACGGGTCGGTCATGCGGCGTTATCGCCCAGAATGTGACGGCCGTCACATCCGGTCATGCGATTGCCATATTCGCCGACAAAGAGGGCGCAATTCAGGCGTCACGGCAGTTTACAGCGTCTGCCGTGAAGACCCTCTCGTATTGAGAGGGCGGGTGAGGGCGAGCTGGCTACCATCCCCAGGCACACCCTCACCCGGCTTCACCTGCCGCACTGCCTGAAAGGCCATTCGCTGCTATAGTCGATCGGGCAGGCGGCAGACCGCCGACTGCGTGCCACAACGGGAGGATCGCATGCCGACATTCATCTGTTCGCTCGGCTGGACCGAGCAGGGCATCAAGGCGGTGAAGGATGCGCCCAAGCGCGCCAAGGCTGCGCGGGAGCTCGCCAAGAAGCTCGGCGTCGACATCAAGCAGGTCTACATGACATCCGGCGACGACGATCTCCTGGTCATCATCGAGACCGAGAAGGGCGACAACGTCGCAAAATTCGCGCTCGCGCTCAGCAGCCAGGGCAACGTGCGCACCAAAACGGTGCGGGCCTGGAGCGAAGCGGAGATGACCAAGCTGATTTCCGAATTGCCGTAGGGAACGCCGGTAGAGCTCAGCCCGGCGACAGGCATTTCGCCTTGATCACCGGCGCGACCTCCGGGCCGGTGACGAAGGTCAGGTAGGCCTTGGCGGCGGCCGCGTCGGTCGTCGCGGCGCCGACGCTGCCGATGAACACGATCGAGCGCTGCAACTCCTTCGGATAGTCGAGGAAGGCCGCGCCCGGCACGCACCGGATCTCGTGCTCGGCCTGCACCGCGAGATCGGCCTCGCCCTTGACCACGCGCTCGGCGTGATGGCCGCTGCCGCGGTTGGGCACGAGCTTGTCCTTCATCTCGTCGGCGATGCCGAGCTTGTTCAGCACCTCCATCAGGTGCACGCCGCTGATGCCGCCGGTCGCGGGATCGGTGATCAGCACGCGCTTGGCGGCGAGGAAGGTCTTTCGCAGCGCATCGGGCGTGCTGGTGTCGGGCCGCGGCCCGTCGGCGCGTACCGCGAGACCGAAATTCACGCGGATCAGCGGCGCCTGGCTGCCGGCGGTGATGCGGTTCGCCTTGAGGAACGCGTCGGACACGTCGCTCGGCACCATGATCACGTCGAAGGCCTCGCCGCCGAGCACGCGTTTGCGGATCGCGCCGGTTTCGACCACGGTGACGTTGAGCTGTGTGGCCGGACGCGGTCTCGAACCGTCGCCTTGCGTCTCGGCGATGACCTCGCGCATGCCGTTGGCGGAGATCACCTTGATCTCGGCGGCCTGCACGGCAGTGCTGGCGACGGACGAGAAGCGCGGCAGCAATCAATGTCCTGATCATGGTCAATTCGCCTTGATGCCTGACTCGCGGATGATCCGCGCGTAGTCCTCCGCCAGCCGGCGCATGAAGTCGCCGAACGGCGCGCCGCACATCCCGACCGGGAACAGCCCCTGCTGCGCAAGCCGCGGCTGCACCTCCGGCGCCTTGAGCGCCGCGCCGAACCAGCCGGACAATTGCTTGAGTGCGTCGGGCGGCGTCTTCGCCGGCGCGACGATGCCGTAGAAGATGTCGGCGTCATAGGCGGTGACGCCGGCCTCGGCGAAGGTCGGCACGTCCGGCAGCGTCCGGATTGCGCTTGGCCGACGCGGTGACGAGGCCGCGCAGCGTGCCGGACTTGAGGTGGCCGACCACGGTCGGATAGTCCGCGAACACCGCGGTGACGTGGCCGCCCATCAGCGTGTTGATCGCGGGCGCCGTGCCGCGGAAACGGCACGAAGGTCATGTTGATGTCGGCCGAGCGCTTGATCACCTCGAACGCGATGTGAAGCGAGGACGCCGGCGCCGCGCCGAGCGACAACGGCGCCGGGCTTTGCGCGCGCCGCGGTGAGGAGGTCGTTGAGCGTCTTGTAGGGCGAGGCGCCTTGCACGACCAGCACCATCGGCGTCGCCGCGAGATGGCAGACCGGATCGAAGCTCGTGGCTGACGTCGTAGCTCTGCGGCTTCAGCGCCGGATTGATCACGAAGGAATTGGCCACCAGCAGCACCGTGCCGCCGTCGGGCGCCGCGCGCGCGGCGGCCTCGGTCCCGATCATGGTGCCGCCGCCGGGGCGGTTCTCGATCACCACGGTGGCGCCCTGCATCTTGCCGATCTGCTCCGCCATCAGGCGCGAGAGGATGTCGGGGCCGCTCGCGGGCGGGTAGGGCACCACGATCTTGACCGTGCGCGAGGTCTGCGCGCGCGCGTCAGCGGCGAGCGCCAAGGAAAGCGCGATGCCGATCGCTGCGGCTGCCACGAGAGCGGCCGCGACCTTGCGGGTTCCCAGGCTCATCGGCGCTTCTCCGGACGCTGTCGCAAGCCACCCGCCAGAGTGGGCGGTTTTGGCGCGCCCGGCAAGCTGCTAGATTGCGCGCCGGCCATCGATGCGCATCGGCTCGGAGGTGCGCCGCCATGAGCGAAAAGACCATCGTCAAGCCCAAGACCGCGGTCAAGCCGAAGACCCAGCGGCCGAAGCTCTGGAAGGTCATCCTGCTCAACGACGACTACACGCCGCGCGAATTCGTCGTGCAGGTGCTCAAGGCGGTGTTCCGCATGAACGCGGAGCGCGCCTACATGGTGATGATGACCGCGCACCGGCGCGGCGCCTGCGTGATCGCGGTTTACACCAAGGACGTCGCCGACACCAAGGCCAAGGAGGCGACCGAGCTCGGCAAGCAGAACGGCTATCCGCTCTACTTCACCACCGAGCCGGAGGAATGACGCCCTCAGGGCGCAAAAACCTCCCGGAGGTAGCGCCCGGTCGAGGCGATCGATAGTTCGAGCGCGCGCTCCGCGGCCTTGTTGGCGGGCTTGTAGAAGCCGTGGCCGACACCGCCGTAGATCTCGACCTGGAACGGGACGTTGGCAGCGCGCAGCTCGTCGATCACCCCGTTGACCGTCGTGAGCGGGTAGCCCCTGTCCTCGGAGCCGTGCAGGATCAGGTAGCGGCCCTTGATGGTCTTCGCCCATCCCGGCGCATGGCCGCCGAACGAACCGTGGATCGAGACATTCGCCGCGAGCGGCGCACCGGTCGAGCCAAACTCGACGCCGACGGCTGCGCCGAAGCAGAATCCGATCGCCGCGATCCGCGAGCCATCGACCAGCGGGTGGGCGGCGAGCGCATCGAAGCCGGCCTGTGCGCGTGCGCGCATCAGCGCGCGGTCCTTCCGGTAGATCGTGGTCTGTTCGCGACTTTCCGCAGCGTCCTTCGGCAGGATCCCTTCGCCGAAACCGAAAATATCGGTCGCGAACGTCACGTAACCGAACTTGGCGAAGGTCTCGACCAGCAGCCGCGTATTCGGCGACATGCCGTCCTGCCCGTGAATCAACAGGATCGCGGGCCGCTTGCCGTTCTGGGCGTCGTCATAGACGGCGTAGCCTTTGAGCTTCTTGGCGCCGTGGCTGTACTCGATCCACTCTTTCTTGACGTCGGCTTGCGCGGAGCCGGTGGCGAGGACAAAGGCGGCGACCAGAATCGCTGCCGCGACACGCTTCATGCGCATTGAACCCTCCCTCGTAGCGTTTTTGTTGCGCCAAGCTTCGCGCGAGGAAGGGGCGGAGTCCAGTGCGTAAGCAGCCTGTTGGATGCCGCCAGCCGCACCCCGGATTTCGCTTCGCTCATCCGGGCTGCGCTGGCTTCGCTAATCGCCTACCGCACCATGCGCGGGCCACGCCACCCCCAGTCCAGTGAGGGCGCCGACGTTCCGTCGCGATGGCGTCCGCCGGCAGCGGCGGCGAACCACGCGACCGCTCCGCCGAGTAGCGCCGCCGCGCCCGCCATGAAGGCGAGGATCACGCCCGAGCGCCGCGCTTTGCGGATATTGTCGCGCGCCTGTGTGATGATGGTATCGACGCGCTTCTCCGCCTCCGGCTGCGCCAGTCCGGTATTGGCGGCGGTGAGCCGGATCAGGTAGGCGCGGTCGTCCGCGGCGATGCCGCTGTGGCCGGCGGCGGTGAGCAGGATGCGCGCGGCTTCCGATCGCGCATAGGTCAGGTCGACATTCTGCGGCCGCTTCTCGGCGCGGAACAGGCGGTCGAGGTCATAGGCGATGATGTTCTCGCCGGCGACCGACTGCGCGCTGCCGGCCGGGGCGCCCGAGGGTGCCGCGAGCCGCGTCAACGACTGCGCCGTCGCCCAGGTCAGCAGGACCGTAAGCACCAGCGCGATCGCCCAGACCAGGAGCCCGTGGGTGCCGTCGCGGAATTCCACCTCGTCGTCCGAGGCCGCGATCGGAGCGCGCATGCGCCCCGCGATGTAGCCGCCGGCCCCGAACGCCGCGAGCGCCACCAGCACCAGATAGAGGCCGGAGAGCAGCTGCAGCCATATCGACGCGTCGCGCCAGGTCGGCGCGGCCGAGGTCACGGCGAGCCCGATGGCGGCGGCGAAAGAGTGCATCACGAACGCCAGCGCGGCGGCGGCAAGCGCCCCGGCGACGGCCGGCGTCCATTGAATGTAGTCGCCTGGCTCGTCTTCGACGGCGACGGCGACCGGTTCCATGACTGTCATGCGGGGTGTTCCTCGGTTCCGGTTTGCGATCAGCGCAAGCCGAGGAACGACAGGATGAACATGATCACGACGATCAGGCCCACAATATAGATGATTCCATTCATAGACGCCTCCTCAAGCGGTGATGCCGGCTGCGCGTCACCCGACCTCGGGTTGACCCGAGATCGGCACTTCAGATGCCAAGTCGGCTATAGCCGACTGTGTGCGCGCACCGTGTTGCAAGAACTGACGGGGACGTAGAAAGTTCCGCGTAGCGCGCGCTGTCAGCAGCCGCCTGCGGACGCTGCCTGCGCAATGGCGCGTTGTGCATCATGCGCAACAGAGCGAAACGATGCGGCCAACGTGGAGGCGCGACGTGCCGAAGCGAAGCGCGGGCCTTCTGATGTACCGGCGAGCGCACGGCGCGCTCGAGCTCCTGCTCGTGCATCCGGGCGGGCCGTTCTGGGCGCGCAAGGACGACGGCGCCTGGTCGATCCCGAAGGGCGAGCACGCCGACGGCGAAGATCCGCTCGCGGTCGCTAAGCGCGAATTCATGGAGGAGGTGGGGACGGCGCCCGACGGCACGTTTGTCGACCTGGGCGAGGTGGTGCAGCCCGGCCGCAAGGTGGTGCGCGTCTGGGCGCTCGGAGGCGATGTCGACGTGAGCCGCCTGCAATCGAATACGTTCGAGCTCGAATGGCCGCCGAAGAGCGGACGCCGGCAATCGTTTCCGGAGGTCGATCGCGCCGAATGGTTCACGCCCGCTGATGCGCGGCGAAAGATTCTCGCCGGCCAGCGGCCGTTCATCGAGCGGCTCCTGGCGCGGGTGGGCGAGGGCGGGTTGTAGCTACGAATGGCACAAGTTTCATCGTTCTCGCGAGGCATCTGTCCTCCGAGGTTTGCTGTTTCCCTCACCGCACAACGTGAGGGAGCGGAGCGCCGACAGGCGCTCGGGTGCTGCGGCACCCGTCGGCGGGCCAATGACGTAGGCCCGCAAGCGCTTGCGAGGCGCCTTGCGTCCCTGCGGGGACGCTCGCCTCTCGGCGCTCCACCGCGGCGGTTGTTGGCTCCCGGGCAAATCTGTTGATGGACGCCGCGGAAGAGCAATCGTTATCGACGCAACATATCCACACCGATTTGCGGCCCGCATCGCGCACGTAGGATGGGTTGAGCGAAGCGAAACCCATCAATTGCCGAAGCGAAGAGATGGGTTTCGCAAGGGCTCAACCCATCCGACGCGCACTGGCGGAGCGCGGGAACGTTCGCAGTCGCTTCGTGTTGCTCCGACAGTTCAACAAACACCCCTGAGGAAACATGACGTGCGCGTGCCGTACAGCTGCATGGCGAGGGAACCTCGCACGCCGGCGGCCGTTATAGTGCCGCACCGCGAAAGGTTATGGCCATGCCGCTTTTCTTTTGGCTTCCGTTCATCATCTGGGATGGAATGCTGCACATGAACGCCGAGAAGCGTCAGCGGAAAGATTAGATTTTCCGTCCGACGTGCCGGGAACCTGCGCGGCCGTCGTGCATTGATGATTGCACCGCCTGCCTCCGGTGTCGTTGGTGGCGCTGGCAGCAAACGGCGCTGAGACTTGTGCCACAGCATAGAAAACCCTGGCTCCGGCCGGGGTTTTTCCGTCGTGACACGCCGCGCGGCGGCACCGCGAGGCGTGTTCCCGGTGATTGCCGCAAGAGCGCGCGCCGCTTTCCGCAGCTCAACCGCGCTTTGACACAGGTTCCGTGGGCTTTGCTCAGCCCAGCCTGCCTTGTTCAGGCGCGGGTCAGAACGAGTCCCACTGCTCCGCGCGCAGCGGGGCCTTGTAATTGAGCATCATGTCGGCCGGCGAGATCGTCGCGGCCGCTGCCGGCGATACGACGGTGTGCTGAGGGAAACCAACCATCGATGCGGTCGTTGCCAGCGACGGCGCGAGCGCGGTTTGCGACCAGATGAAGATCGCCACGACGGCGACGACGATTGCTCCAATCGAGTAGATCAGCTTTCGCATCGTTACAGCCTTTCTCTCTTGTTCTTGGGGCCATTCCCGGCTGCAAGCAGACGATGCGATAATCGCGAATACGGTCGGAAAGAGGTTTGGGCGATGGCACACCAAAATTTGAACTCGGGGGAAATTTGCTCACGGCTGATAAAAAACCCGTCATCATCCCAACACGAAGCAGGTCCGCGTTTCGACCATCGCGATTCGTTGCCTGTGGGACAGGCGATTTGACGACGTTTCGCGCGGCGGAAGCTTGAACGATAGGCAGGAGGAGCGGACACGGGGCCGTCCTCGCGCCCTGGACTTGCATCCTCCGATCCGGCATAAGCCGGCCTCCCGCGCCGGCCGGCGCCAACTCAAGGAGGTGTGTCATGCGCTCCCGTGACAAGCTCGAAGACCTCCCCTGCTTTCGAGACCTCGTCTAAGCGGAGGAGAGGGTTATCCCTCGGAAACGCGCGTCGGCCGCGGCGATCGCGTCGTGCATGGCGACAAGGAGCTCCTCGAGAAGCTCGGGCGCAATGACCTGTGCCCCTGCGGTTCCGGACGCAGATTTCAAGACCTGCTGCATGCGCTCGGGCCGGTTCGACGGCAGCGAACGGCGATACTATCGCCGCGATTAGGTGGAACGGGCAGCCGGTGGCCCGAATTGGTTTGCAGGCTGGGCACGGCGCGCCGTCGCCGTGCCCACGCGATGCACGTACTGCAAAAGCAAGACGTGGGCACGCTTCGCTTTGCCCACCCTACTCTTGCGAACGGAGTCTGATCGCATGACGAAGGGATGCGCCCACGCCGACCAGATCCGTGACGTGACGCCGAGTGCACCCGGTTGCGAGGAGTGCCTGAAGATCGGCAGCCCGTGGCTGCATCTTCGACTGTGCCGCACCTGCGGGCATGTCGGCTGTTGCGACAGTTCGCCCAACCGGCACGCCACCAAGCACTTTCACGCCACCGGTCATCCGATCATCGAAGGCTACGATCCGCCTGAAGGCTGGGGCTGGTGCTATGTCGACGACGATTTCGTGAAGCTCGATCACCCGACCAGGCAGGTCGGGCCGATCAAGCGGTGGTGACTTGATGGTTGCTACGCTTGCTGAGCTGCGAATGCCTTTGTCAGGACAGCCGCACTGTTTCGGCAGTTTTGACGGAACCATTTTTTCGATCCCCGCATTCCCTCCTTGTCCAGCAGGAGGAACAGCATGCCACGCGAGCGAATCAACACTGGGACGGACAAGCGGTATGTGCGGCGCGACGCCGAAGGTCGCTTCAAGGAATCGGATGACGTCGGCCGCTCACTCCGGTCGGATCGGCGCACCAAGGCGAAGCGCACCGTCAAGAAGGGTGAAGGAGATCGCGGCGATCAAAAGCGCCGATCATAGGGACGGCTGCGGCAGATCCTTCGTCCGGACGACGCCAGACATCGTCCCGTCCTGACAAATCGCGGGGCAAATCGGATCTGGAAACCCGACCAGCCGCCGTCTTAGGCGTCAAGCGACTTTCGCCGTCCGCTTGTGCTTGGTCGGCTTCTGAGCCTTCTGAGGCTTCGCTTCAACAGGCGCAGTCTGTTGCGCGAGGCGCAAAGCCCGCAGTCTCGCCGTGCGGTCGAGCGTGGCCTCATGCGATCGATGATAGTCATCCATCGCAGCGCGGCCTTCCTCGGCTTGTGAAATCTTTCGTGCCAGCAAAGTCGCTCGACGCGCCTTGGCCTCGTCGCTGTCTGAAAATGGTGTCATGGCGGGTATATGGGGATTGGGAGCCGGTTTTGCCACTTTCCACGGCGGCATCTTGTGGATTCGCCATCGCGACGCGGGCGGGTTTGTGGGTTCACGCCCGCGTTCGTCCGCTATTTCTTCTCGATCGACAGGCCGCCCGGGCCGATCTTGATCTGCACGCCCTCCGGCTGCCGGCGCTCCTGATAGAGCTGATAGCCAAGGACCACGACCGCCACGAGCAGCGCGCCGAGAACGAGATAAAGGACGTTGCTGCGCGTCATGTCACGTGCTTCCTTGAACGGAGTTGGGAACTGGCTGCGGTTCGCTCATTGCCCTAGCTGCCAAGTGCGGCTTGAATTGCCTCGAATATGCACGTTGATTTGTAACAATATGAAATTCCGGAATGGTAGGCCGGGAGGTGCTCATCAGTTCCAATCAGATGTCCCGCATTGACCCCTATGAGCGCGAGGTCTCGGAAATATCCTCCAGTGAGCCCGTCGCCAGCTTTCCAACCCTTTGCCAATGCGAACACTGGACTGCCGGACGAGCCGCCGGACGAGAAGGCTTCGTACGCAATCCTACGCGCGGGCGACATTTGTCCGTCTCGATAATTGCTGGATGGATCGCTGGCAATTGTACCCATCCTCATGATCGGCCGCTCACCGTCCCTATCATAGTATTTTGGATAGCCCGGGAACGCGACCATGTCGCAGACTTGGATCGTCTCGAGCACATTTTCATTAGCGAGCAATTCGCTATGCAAGAAACAGACAGACATATCGGCAGATTTGTCGACGTGGAACTTTGCGGTCGTTAGGTCGATCGCTGCCACGTCTTCGCTCGGGTTGGTGGGGCATCCTATCGAAATTTCTGGATGGGCCAATTCACAGATCAAGTAGTTGTTGCCAAAATGTCCTTCCAATGTTAGCCCGCAAGGCTGATAGCCGACATATTTTTGATCTTCATTGCCGCGTCGACATTGTGTCGGTTGGTAATAAGAACCATCTTGTCGTTCCAGCAAACATAAAATGCTGTGCCGCTTAGACGTAGCGAATCTCCACGTGGACCTAAGTGTTCAACACGTAGCCGATAGGCGGAATACAATAACTGGCGGGAAGGGGCATGGAACACTTGGTCACCCGAGACTGGCGGCGGGCAGCTGAACTTAGACAATCTCCTCTTTGCTGAGACTAGTTATTCTTAGTCCCTTTCTCTGTGCATTCCTTAAGTACTCCACAACGCCTCTAGGCAGCGGTCGTTTTGTCCCAGTCTTTTGTCGCTGCATCCTTTCAATCTCTTGAAGGCGGATTTGTGCGGCAGTGACGCTGATATCGAACCGCTCCGCAAGCTCCTCATGAGTCATTGATCGCCCCTTCAGGCCAAATGCGCAGGGGCGAGAAACGCCGCGGCGAACCGCTCTGCATCGCGTTCGTGCTGGCGAACTCGTGACGGAATTTTCTTTGCATCTGCGCTCGTCGTTCCACGAAAGTGAAGACCATCATGCTTCAATGCGAGGTGACCTATTTCGTGTGCGATGGTGAAACGCGCGTGCCGTCGTTCCGCTTCCGTATGCGTGTACATGGCGTTTGCGGCGCAGTACGTGCTCTCACGAATGTAAAGCAGCTTGTCATCTGAATCGAAGCATGCCTCGTCGTCCGGCATTTCTTCATCCGGAATGCGCACATAGTTCTTGATCAAGCCGCAATCCTTCAGTTTGACGATCACGGTCATCATGTCGGGGCGAAGCTGGTCATCGATCCCGAGCCTTATCCGCAGCTGACGAGCAACTCGTTCGATATCCTCATCTCTTCCAGATGTGGCATGAGGCTCTCCTGTTGGTGGCTATCGGCCTTTTAGCTACACCCCGTCGTTGACCCGCACGTGTCGCACTTCAGGCACGTGCCGTTGCGCACCAGCGTAAAATTCAGGCACTCCCCGCACATCTCGCCTTCGTAGCCCTTGGCCTTGGCTTCGGCGCGGCGCGCGGCGGCGGTGGCCTTGGCGTCGGGCTTGGCGGAGCGGAGCAGGTGCTGCACTTCGAGCTGCTCGGCGGGCGAGAGCTTCTGCTCGGGCTCGCTCTTGAGCGCGGTGGTGCCGGCGAATTCGGCGCGGAGCGGCGGCGCCGAAGGCGGTGACGCGAGCGACGCGAAGACACCCCACCCCGGCCGCCTTCGGCGGCCGACCCTCCCCCTGCAGGGGAGGGTGACTCGCGGCCGCCGCCGCCCGGCGATCACCACCGAGCTTGTCGGTGCGCGAGCGGGTGAGCCCGCGCGAGACGTACTGGTTGGCGCCGGTCGGCTTGCCTTCCTGCGACGCCCTTGCCGAGCGCGTCGAAGCCGGACTTCGGTCGGATCGACATGCGCGAGGTCGAACCGCTCCATGTAGCTCACCGCCAGCTCGCGGAAGACATAGTCGAGGATCGAGGTCGCGAACTTGATCGAGTCGTTGCCCTGCACAGGGCCGGCAGGTTCAAAGCGCGTGAAGGTGAAGGCGTCGACATATTCGTCGAGCGGCACGCCGTATTGCAGGCCGAGCGACACCGCGATGGCGAAATTGTTGATGAAGGAGCGCAGCGCCGCGCCTTCCTTGTGCATGTCGATGAAGATCTCGCCGAGCCGGCCGTCGTCGTATTCGCCGGTGCGCAGATAGACCTTGTGGCCGCCGACCACCGCCTTCTGGGTGTAGCCCTTGCGGCGGTCGGGCATGCGCTCGCGCTCGCGCATCACCACGATGCGCTCGACCACCTTCTCCACCACCTTCTCGGCGAGCGCGGAGACGCGCGCCGGCGGCGGCTTCTCCAGGAACACCTCGACGGTGTCGTCCTCGTCGTCCTCGTCCTCGATCAGCTGGCTCTGCAGCGGCTGGCTGAGCTTGGAGCCGTCGCGGTAGAGCGCGTTGGCCTTCAGTCCGAGCTTCCACGACAGCGTGTAGGCCGCCTTGCAGTCCTCGACCGTGGCGTCGTTCGGCATGTTGATGGTCTTGGAGATCGCGCCCGAGATGAACGGCTGCGCCGCCGCCAGCATCCGGATGTGGCTCTCGACCGAGAGATAGCGCTTGCCGGTGCGCCCGCACGGATTGGCGCAGTCGAACACCGCGTAGTGCTCGGCCTTGAGGTGCGGCGCGCCTTCGACCGTCATGGCGCCGCAGACGTGGATGTTGGCGGCCTCGATCTCGCGCTTGGTGAAGCCGACCGCGGTGAGCAGGTCGAACTTCGGGTCGTTGATCTGCGACGGCGTCGATGCCGAGCTCGTTGACGCAGGAACTCTTCGCCCAGCGTCCACTTGTTGAACGCGAACTTGATGTCGAACGCGGTCGGCAGAGCCTTCTCGACGATGGCGATCGCCTCGTCGGAGAAGCCCTTGGCCTTGAGCGTCGAGTGGTTGATGCCGGGCGCCTGGCCGAGCGAGCCGTGGCCGACGGCATAGACCTCGATCTCGGCGATCTCGGCCGGCGAGTAGCCGAGCACGCGCAGCGCCTCCGGCACCGCGCGGTTGATGATCTTGAAGTAGCCGCCGCCGGCGAGCTTCTTGAACTTCACCAGCGCGAAGTCGGGCTCGATGCCGGTGGTGTCGCAATCCATGACCAGGCCGATGGTGCCGGTCGGCGCCACCACCGAGACCTGCGCATTGCGGAAGCCGTGCGGGTGCCCTGCTCGACCACGCGGTCCCAGGCGCGCTTGGCGTGCTCGACCAGCGCTTGGTCGGGGCAGGCCTTGTGGTCGAGCGGGACCGGCGGCGTCGCCACCTTCTCGTAGCCGGTGCGCTCGCCATAGGCGGCGCGGCGGTGGTTGCGCATCACGCGCAGCATCGCCTCGCGGTTCTTCTTGTAGCCGGGGAAGGGGCCAAGCTCCTTCGCCATCTCCGCCGACGTGGCGTAGCTGATGCCGGTGAGGATCGAGGTGAGCGTGCCGCAGATCTGGCGGCCGGCGTCGCAGTCGTAGGGGATGCCGGCCGACATCAGCAGCCCGCCGACATTGGCATAGCCGAGGCCGAGCGTGCGGAACTCGTAGGAGCGCAGCGCGATCTGCTTCGAGGGGAACTGCGCCATCAGCACCGCGATCTCGAGCACCACCGTCCACAGCCGCACCGCATGCTCGTAGCCTTCGACGTCGAAGATGCGCGGCTCGCCCTGGCCGAGATCCTTGGCGAGGAAGGCGAGCAGGTTCATCGAGGCGAGATTGCACGCGGTGTCGTCGAGGAACATGTATTCCGAGCACGGGTTCGACGCGATGATCGGACCCGACGCCGGACAGGTGTGCCAGTCGTTGATGGTGGAGTGGAATTGCAGGCCCGGATCGGCCGAGGCCCAGGCGGCGTAGCCGATCTTCTCCCACAGATCGCGCGCCTTCAGGGTCTTGGCGATCTTGCCGGGCTTGGTGCGCCAGGTCAGGTCCCAGCTCTTGTCGGCTTCGACGGCTTTCAGGAACTCGTCGGTGACGCGCACGGTGTTGTTGGAGTTCTGGCCGGAGACGGTGAGGTAGGCCTCCGAATCCCAGTCGGTGTCGTAGATCGGGAACGAAATGTCGGTCGTAGCCCTGCTTGGCGAACTGGATCACGCGCTTGATGTAGTTGTCGGGCACGTGGTTGCGGCGCGCGCGCCTTGATCTCGCGGCGGAGCACCGGGTTCTTCTCCGGATCGAAGCAGTCGTCGCCGGAGCCTTCGCAGTTCACGCAGGCCTTGAGGACCGCGCGCAGGTGCTTCTGGTTGATCTTGGAGCCGGTGACCAGCGAGGCGACCTTCTGCTCCTCGTTCACCTTCCAGTCGATGAACTGCTCGATGTCGGGATGGTCGGTGTCGACGATCACCATCTTGGCGGCGCGGCGCGTGGTGCCGCCCGACTTGATCGCGCCGGCGGCGCGGTCGCCGATCTTGAGGAACGACATCAGGCCGGACGACTTGCCGCCGCCGGCGAGCCGCTCGCCTTCGCCGCGCAGCGAGGAGAAGTTGCGAGCCGGTGCCGGAGCCGTATTTGAACAGGCGCGCCTCGCGCACCCACAGGTCCATGATGCCGCCCTCGTTGACGAGGTCGTCGGCGATCGACTGGATGAAGCAGGCGTGCGGCTGCGGATGCTCGTAGGCCGACTTCGACTTGGTGAGCTTGCCGGTCTGGAAGTCGACGTAGTGGTGGCCCTGGCTCGGGCCGTCGATGCCGTAGGCCCAGTGCAGGCCGGTGTTGAACCATTGCGGCGAGTTCGGCGCCGCCATCTGCATCGCGAGCATGTAGACGAGCTCGTCGAAGAAGGCGCGCGCGTCCGCCTCCGAATCGAAGTGGCCGCCCTTCCAGCCCCAGTAGGTCCAGGTGCCGGCCAGCCGCTCGAACACCTGCTTGGACGAACGCTCGCCGACGTTGCGCTCCTTCTCGGGCAGCGCCGCGAGCGCCTCCTCGTCGGGCACCGAGCGCCACAGCCAGGAGGGGACGGTCTCTTCCTCGACCTTCTTCAGGCGCGCGGGCACGCCGGCCTTGCGGAAATATTTCTGCGCGATGACGTCGGCGGCGACCTGCGACCAGCCAGCCGGCACCTCGACGTCGTCGGCCTGGAACACGACCGAGCCGTCGGGATTGCGAATCTCGCTCGTGGTCAGCCGGAATTCGATCCCCGCATAGGCTGACTGACCTTCCTTGGTGTAACGACGCTCGATCCGCATTCTCTTGCCCCTTTTTCTTGGGCCGGCAGCCGGCGGAGTGCCCGCCATCACTATAAGCCGCCGACACCTGTTCTGCGCGCGGTCCCTGTCCCGATCCGCGCTTCCACCCGGTTTGACCCGGCTCGTCTCTGACTAACGCCTGTCCTGCTGTTCCGGGCCTTCGCGGCCCGGTTCGTTGCGGCACGTCCGGGCGGTCTCCTGGGGACGCAAAGACGCCCTCTCCGGTGCCGTTGCAGCAGGCGGAGTGGTTACGCGGAACCCTGTCAGGAGAGCCCGGCGGGTACGAGAAACCACTCGCGCCGAACGGTCAGAGGCTAGGACGACTCTGCCGTTGTCGTCAAGACCTAGCGGGATGAGTCTGAATCAACCACTAAGGCTTGTGCGAATCTGTGAAATGTGGGGAGAGAATCAAGGGGGGGCAGGAAGTATCGGATTTCCGCGGCGGATTCGGAAGAGCGATATTCACAGGGGCGTCACGCGAGCGTCATGAGCGCGGAAGTCAAGGGCAAAAATAGGTAATTTAATTACCTGTTGCAGAGGGCTGGTCGGGCCGTCCCGAGCGCGCAATCGCGGTGACCGACAACCTCCGGCATCCCCGGCCTCTCGGGCGGCAGTCGACGAAAGCCCACAGCCGCCGATACTTCCCGCCTGCCGGCGAATGATTCTGCCGAATTCCACCGGACTCAAACGGGCGCGCCGGCCGCCGCACCCCTGATTCTTGCTCGCGTGTTGGCCGATCCCCGACTGCTCAGTCCGGCTTGGCGCCGCTGGCCGCCATCAGCTTGGCGGTGTCGCGCACGTCGGCGTGGAAGTATTGCTCGAATTCCGCCGGCGTCATCGCCAGCGGCTCCTGGCCGATCTTGGCGAGCCGCTCCTGCACCGAGGCGACCGCCAGCGCCTTGGTCGGTCTCGGCGTGCAGCCGGTTGACGATGTCGGCCGGCGTCTTGGCCGGGAGGAACAGCCCGTTCCAGAACACATAGGCCGCGTCCTTCAGGCCGGCTTCGGCGGTGGTCGGCACGTTCGGCAGCGCCGCCGCGCGTTTCGACGTGCTCACCGCCAATGCGCGGATCTTGCCGTCGTTGATCAGGTTGAGCGCCGGCGCGACCGGCAGGAAATAGAAGTCGATGCGGCCGGTCATGACCTCGGTGAGCGCCTCGACCGGGCCCTTGAACGGAATGTGCTGCGCCTCGAAGCCCGCACTGATGCGGAAGCGCTCGGCGGCGAGATGCGACGCCGCGCCGACGCCGGCGGAGGCGAAGTTGAGCGCGCCGGGCTTGGCCTTGGCTTCGGCGACGAGCTCGCCGAGCGTCTTCCACGGCTTCGACGCGGCGACCACCAGCACCGTCGGCTGGAAGCCGAGCGGGACCACGGCCGCGAAATCCTTGAAGGTGTCGTAGGGCAGGTGCCTTGTGCAGCGAATAGGACGCGCTGAACGAGGACGAATGCACCAGCATCGTGTAGCCGTCGGGCGCCGCGCGCGCGACTGCGTTGACGCCGATGGTGCCGCCGCCGCCGGCGCGGTTGTCGACCACGATCGGTCTGCCCGACCTGCTTCGAGACCTGATCGAGCACGATGCGCGCCGACGATGTCGTTGGCGTTGCCGGCCGCGAACGGAACGATCGCCGTGACGGTCCGGTTCGGCCAGGCCTGCGCCAGGGCTTGATTGGCCGCCGCCGCCGACACCAGCGCCGCCGCCAATGCGCAAGCGGCGACGTGCAGCCGCCGCGGCGAGCCTGACGTGTTCAGCATGTCTTTCCTCCCACGTTCTGGATCGACGAGCTTACAGCGTGCCGGCGAGCCCGAGCTTGCGCACCAGCGAGCCCCATTTCTCGCTCTCGGCGGCGAGGTATTTCTGGGTCTCGGCGATCGACGGCGGATTGAGCGGAAGCAGCCCGATGTTCGAGGCGCGCTTGTGCATCTCGGGATCCGACATGATCTTGGTCATCTCCTGATGCAGCCGCTCGACGATCGGGCGCGGCGTCGCCGACGGCGCGAACAGGATATGCCAGGAGACCGCTTCGAAGTCGGGAGCGTTGGCCGCGACCGAGAACGGCGGCACCTCGGGCACCGTCGGCAGCGGCGTCGGTCGAGGAGACCGCGATGGCGCGCACCTTGCCTTCGCGGATCAGCGGCAGCGACGCGCCGGCCTCGGCAAATCCGAAATCGACGTGGCCGGCGGCGATGTCGGTGACGGATTGCGGCGTGCTCTTGTAGGGCACGTGGGTCAATGTCCAGGCCGAACCGCTGCTCCATGAATTCGATCGACAGGTGCTGGAGCACGCCGGCGCCCGGCGAGCTGTAGGTGAAGGGCGTCGAGCGCTCCTTCGCCAGCCGGATGAGGTCGGTCACCGACTGGATCGGGAGCTGCGGGTTCACGATCAGGATGAACGGCGACTTCACGTAGAACGAGACCGGGACGAGGTCCTTGTCCGGGTCGTAGTTGATCTTCTTGTAGAGCACCGGATTGATCGACATCGCCGAGCTGGTCAGCGACGCCGAGCGTATGACCGTCGGGAGCGGAGGTGGCGGTCTGCGCGACGCCCGAGCATCGTTGCAGCACCGGGCTTGTTCTCGACCACCACCGGGCGGCCGAGCACTTGCGCGAGCTTGTCGCCGTAGAGCCGTACCAGCGTGTCCATGCCGGTGCCGGCGGCGAGCGGCACGATGATCGTCACGGTCTTGGTGGGGTAGCTCTGGGCGCCGGCGGATCCGCCCGACAGCATCGCGGCCAGCGCAAGCGCGGCCAATGACGTGAGCGTGCGGGTCATCCTGACGTCCTCCCTCTGCGGCGCGAGCTGGCCGAAATTTCCGGCGATGTTCTTGCGCGCACACGCCGATGCGGCGGCGCCGCGCCTTCGCGTTGCGGGGAGCATAGGGCAGGGGCTTCCGCCTCCGCAATGCGGCTCAGCGTGCCGGTGACGAAGTGTCCCTGCCATGCAGTGTTCCGCGATCAGCAGCTGATGCCGTGGTGCATCCGGCGTGCTGGACATCGCTCGGCCATAATGGCATCAACCCGCAAGGTCGTACGAACTTCGGAATCGAGACACTAGCCCTTGCGAAGCCGGCGCTGGGCCGCAGGCAGGAACGACATGAAGACCTTTCTTCTCCGCTTCTTCACATGGTGGAACGGCCAGACCTTTGGAACGCAGGTCTGGACCGCGCTCTATGGCGAAGTCGTCGGCAGCGACGAGTTCGGCAACCGCTACTACCGAACCAAGGGCGGCAAGATCGATCCGGCACTCGGCTTCGAGCGGCGCTGGGTGATCTACAACGGCGTCGCCGAGGCTTCGACAATTCCACCGGCGTGGCACGGCTGGATGCATCACATGGTCGATGTGCCGCCCACGCAGGAGCGGGTCGAACCGCGCCCGTGGTGGAAGCCGCACCGACCGAACCTCACCGGCACGCCCGGCGCCCAGCGGCCGACCGGCTCCACCTTGGCGCAGGGACGTCGGCCGCGCGCCACCGGCGACTACAAGCCGTGGACGCCAGGGGGGTAATAACCTCTCCGGAATTGACCGGCTGCCGAACGGGCTTCGCGCCAATTGCCCGGGCCAGCCTGGCACGATAGAACTTCGGAAAAAAGTGCGCGCGCCCGAAGGCGCGCGCGACCATTCGCCAAGGTCGGGGGGTCGGGGGGGGTGAACCTCAGCGGATGGTATTCTCAGCATTGTTTGTCACCACTGCGGGGGCTCCAGCGCGGGTGATGATCGTATCGGGATTAATGCGGCGATCCGTGCTCGCGATGGTGAGGTCGCTCAACCGGGCCGTAAAGCCAACGATCACGACGATGATCGCGCAAAGAAGGCCGACGACCACGACTTTGATGTGAGTGTTTCGATCGGCGCCATACATCGAATGGCTCATGGTCGCCTCCCGTCTGCACGGGCGTCCATCTCTCGCGGCGCCGTCCATGTCAGGCAGACGCGATCGGCGTTGGGCCACGTCTGGTCTTGGCAGGGGACTGCGGAAGGCTCCGGAATTTGCGCGCGGGTGCCGCGCGACACCCAGGCATCAACAGCCGGCGGAATCAGGATCAAAGCAATCAGACAAGCGGCAGCGGCGATTGCGAACGAGGCGAATACGCGGCGGAACAGGGCCATGACACGTCACTTTCACATCCCCAACGCCCCCCTTCGGCATTCCCCTTTCCGTTCAATGGCGGGCATTTCATACGAGAACCGAGGTCGTGGATATTGCCCTTTGGTGCAATGGCCTCGTCCTTAGGTACAATATGGCCCGCCTTTTTCGGCGCTAGGATTAACGGCACAAGTCCGACGTTTCGTCGGCTACAAGCGAATGGAGCGAAAAATGCGCAGCACAATTCTTGCCGGCTTGATGCTTGTGGTGGCTGCCACGGTTCTCGAAATTCCCACCGCCGAGGCTCAGGTCAGCAGCGGGCGAAATCCCTGGTGTATTCGCGACGGCTCTCTTGGCCCCGGCAGCTGGGATTGCAGCTATTACACATTCGAGCAGTGCCGGTTTAGCGCTCAAGGGGCCGGCGGAAGCTGCTCCCGAAACCCGGAATATCGCGGCGGCCAGACCCGGGGTTTTAACCCCTATACCGGCAGGGTTGAAGGCGATACCGGGGGGTATGGCGGCAACAACTGGGGCTGGGGCAGCAGCCGCGGTCGCTGGTAGTCAAACTCGCTGCGTCGCGCAGCGAGCCTGAGGCATGACCCGCGGGACGTGCGCACCCGCGCCCTCCGCAGTCCCTGCAATTGAGGGAACAGCGGACGAATTTGCTCAGCCCAACCCTTGCTGCCCATGACCAAACCGGACATGGGCTGCTGTGGCCCACAAATCCGAGCGGAGACAGCCGGCCCGGGCGTGGAGCCGCCCTTTCCCCGCCGTATTCCCCATGTTAACCGGTTCCCTAGAGGTTGGCGCAATTGCGTCGCGGATATCCAATGCCCCAATCGATCCTGCGAGCCGCCCTGGTCGCGAGCGTCGTCATCTTTGGCGCCAGCACCGCGCTCGCCCAATTCGGATTCATCTTCGGCGATCCGCCACCGCGCCCACCCGGCGAAGTTCCTGGCGGCGGTGGTCCCGGCGGGCGGCAGTCGTTGCCGGCGCCGCCGCGCCAATATCCGCCGCCGCCGCAGTATCCGCCGCCCCCCGGAGGCGCGGTGCAGACGCGTCCGCTGCCGGGACCCGATGGCGCGCCACCGCCACGCGGACCGGCCGTCGCCGTGCCGCAACGACCGCCGGGCGGCGCCGCGCCGCCGCCGCCATCGGACGAAGAAGTCGTCGCCGGACCGCCGGCGCAGCGCATCCTGCATCCGACCGCGCATTTCTCCGGTCTCGACAAGATCACAGGACGCATCATCAATTTCCCGGTGGAGATCGGCGAGACCGTGCAGTTCGGCGCGCTGCAGCTCACGACGCGCGCCTGCTACACCCGCCCGCCGACGGAGACCGCGAACACCGATGCGTTCGTCGAAGTCGACGAGGTGACATTGCAAGGCGAGGTGAAGCGCATCTTCACCGGCTGGATGTTCGCCTCCAGTCCCGGCCTGCATGCGGTCGAGCATCCGATCTACGATCTCTGGCTGACCGATTGCCGCGGCGGCAGCCAGGTCGTCTCCGCCGAGGGCGCGCAGCAGGAGCCGCAGCCGAAAGGGCAGCCGCAGCCGAAAGCGCAGCCGAAGCAGAAGCAGGTGCAGCAGCAGCAGCCCAAGCGTCCGCCGGTGCAGCAACTGCCGCCGCCCCCGCCGCCGCAGAGTTATCCGCCGTTCCGGTAATTTGCCGCGAGGTGCGCCAGCACCTGCGCGCCATTTGCGCCACGCCTGTCCAGTGCCGTGAAGTCGCCTTCGCCGACAGCGCCAATTCCAGCAGCTTGTGATACTGCCGGCGCGGCACCTCGATCGCCCCGAACGACTTCAGGTGGTCGGTCACGAACTGGGTGTCGAGCAGCACGAAGCCGCCGGCGCGCAGGCGGGCCACGAGATGCACCAGCGCGACTTTCGAGGCGTCACGCGAGCGATGGAACATGCTCTCGCCGAAGAAAGCGCGGCCGAGCGCGACACCGTAAAGTCCTCCCACCAGATCGTCGTCGAGATAAACCTCGATGCTGTGGCAATGCCGGCGCTCATACAGCTTGCGATAGAGCGTGCGGATGCGCTCGTTGATCCAGGTGCGCGGCCGTCCCGGCTGCGGCTCTGCGCAGCCGTCGATCACCCCGTCGAAATCGCGGTTGACGGTAATTTTGAACTGGTCTGATCGGACCGTGCGGGCAAGCCGGGACGACACATAGAAGCGGTCGAGCGGCATGATTCCGCGCAGGTCCGGCTCGAGCCAGTGGAGCGACGGATCCTCCGCGCTCTCCGCCATGGGAAAGATGCCGCAGGCATAGGCCTTGAGCAGCACTTCCGGCGTGATCTCGATAGGAGGCGGATTCGCGATTGGCCATGTCGTCCGAATATCCGTGCTCGGCGGCGGCGCGCTGGTCGCCTCCATATACTATGCTAATATCGGAGGCGAGAGGTTGTCGTGCACGAATTCATCGCAGCCCTGCGCCAATTGCAGCGCCCGCTGGTCCTGCTGGCGGCGGCGATCCTGCTGCTGCAGACGCTGGTGGCGGGGCTCGCAAGCGCGCATGCGGCAGCCCGGATCGCCACGTTCGGCGCAGATGCCGGGGTGATCTGCCACGACAATGGCGAGGACGGTTCCGCGCCTGCCGGAACCGCCGCGCATGACTGCTGCGCGTCCTGCACCAATCCCGGACCGGTCGCGCTGTCGGCCGGCGCACCGGTCACCGAATGGCTGACGCCGACGCTCCGCGCCGGCGAGGCCGTTGTTCCTGGCGACGTGCGCCTGACCCGGCGGGCGATCCGTGCCGGACCGTCGCAAGCGCCTCCGACTGCCGCCTGAACCTGCCTTGACTTGAGCGGGCCGGCCGCGCGCCGGCCCCCGGTTCACGTGCAACGTCTGGAGATTTCCAATGTTTCGCAAGCTCGTTATCGGCGCCGCCGGCGCCTTCGCCTGCCTGTCGGCGGCGTCCGCCCATATCACCCTCGAGCGTCAGGAAGCGCCCGTGGGTTCGACGTACAAGGCGGTGCTGCGGGTGCCGCACGGATGCAGCGGCTCTCCCACGACGGCGATCCGCGTGCGAGTGCCGGCCGGCATCATCGCCGTGAAGCCGATGCCGAAGCCCGGCTGGCAGCTCAACACGGTGAGCGGCAAATATCCCAAGCCTTATATGCTGCGCGGCGCGCACGGTGACCGAAGGCGTTACCGAGATTTCCTGGTCGGGCGGAAAGCTCCTTGACGCGCATTACGACGAGTTTGTTTTCGCCGGCACGATCGCGGAGGAGCTCGGAGGCGGTCAGACGATCTATTTCCCGGTGGTGCAGGAATGCGAGCAGGGCGTCCATCGCTGGATCGAAATACCGACGGACAAGCATTCCGACGGGCACGGCGCGGGCAGCTCCGAGCCGGCGGCAGCATTGCGCCTGCTGCCGAGGAAGAAGTAGGTGTGCGCCGAGTGTGGCGGTTCAGAAGGAAGCATCATTTCCCCCGCCCATGTTGCGTCGAAGTGCAATAAACCCCGATGAAATGGGCACTTGTTGTGCTTTGGCCGGTTACGGCCAAACTGTGGTACACTAACGCAACGTGACGGAATTTATCCAATATTTTCTTAGGTTGACCGTTAGTGTCGTCATCTACACGCGACATGAACGCGACAAGAAAGCGGCTGCTGCCGATCGATGCAGCCTGCGAGTTGGTCGCGGGGGCGCGCTGGAGCGACTACGAAAGCGCGAAGGCTGCGGACCCCGGCTTCCACGGACCCAGCGTCCCCAGCTACAGGGTCTACTTCACCGGCCCCGACTTGCCTATGACCGTCGAGCGCCGCGTCGAGGAGCAGCGCCGCCGCCGCACCGAGGAGGCGAAGGCGACGCTCGATGCTTGGCTCCGCGAATGCCTGGAGCACGGCAAATGCGAGCTGTGGGCACGCCGTAGCGACCGCCTCGCGAAATCGGAGCCGGTCCCCGCTTCGGCTGTCTGCAAACTTAAATTTGACTATGAGGAGCGCATCGCCTTCGGTGACGGGCTGCCGCCGCTTTACGACCTGCAAATTCGGCTGCCGCCGGCGGCGTCCGTCAAGCGATGGCGCAAGCCACCGCCCCCCAAGGAGCTGAAGGCCACCGCGCTCAAGGTCGCCAAGACCTATCAGTCCGACAATCCACCGACCCAAGCTGAGTGGTGGAAGGCGATGAAGGGGCCTCTCCCCGAGGTGTCGCGCGACGTCGCGATTAGCGCGCTGCGTAATTGGGCGCCGCACTTACTGCGCAAGCCCGGGCAGAAACCAAATCGCGGAAGTTAAATCGCGGACTTTTTTGCTCCGCGATTTCGGAATTAGTGCAAAATCCGTAAGAGCGAGCACCATGACGTCACACCCGTAGAGGAGTGAGTGTCATGGAAACTGCAAGGCTTGAGGAGCGGCGCGCCAACCGGGTCGCTGACGACCTGTTGGTTGGCGCCTTTGCCATCGCCGAGGAGCTCGGCGTCCCCGTCCGCTCTGTCTACACGCTGCGTGCGATGCAGCGGCTGCCGATCCGCAAGCTCGGCAAGAACTTGATCGCCTCAAAAAATGCGCTTCGCCGCGCCGCAAAGTCACTCACCGCCGCCTGAGTTGTTGGGCGCGACAGTCGGCGGCGTCCTCATCCCAACTGCCGACAACGAGAGGCCGGCGTTCCCAATCCTGGCAAGGGAAAGAGGGAACGGCCGGCCATACAGGAAAGAGTAAGCAAAATGTCGGATAACCAGCCTTCTATACGTTCCCAACCAACCGGTCTAGCCACGCCGCGCACCGTGCCAGCGCGGAAACTGGCCTATGCCCTGCGCAACAAGAACCACCGCGGCCGTGCCAACGTGGCGGCGGCACTGGTCGCCGGTGAAGTTACAGCGCTGACGCAACGGGCGGCCGCCCGTGTCTGTAGCGTGAGTATGTATCGCCTCCGCCGGGCACTCCATAACGGCAGCAACGGCCACCGCAAGGCCTAAGTCGCCGCCTTCCCTCGCCGAGCATCTTGCGAACAGCACTGCCGCCGAGCGGATCGAAGCCGCTCGGGCGTTTGGCGTCGGAAAAGTTTGGGACGAAATGATCGTCCCGCTGATGAAGGTGAGCACCACTGAGGCGTCGCTCGCAGGGGGTGCCGCGGGCGGCGCTTTTTAATCCGGAGGACATTTTGATGACCAGCTCGCCCACCTTCATCGCGCACTTTGTCGACGGCCACGAAACGCGCATGACCGTCTACCACGACGCCGGCACAAGACGCTCGACCTCAAGCGTGGCGTCACCCTCGCGCACTGCGCCTACGCCTCGCGCACCAAAAAGAAGAAGCCGTGCCCCATCATCTCGGCGACCTTCATATCGTGCGGCGGGATCGTGCTCGCCGAGTACACCGCCGACCAGATCAAGGAGGCCGTGTCGTGACAAATCTCACCGCCGGCCATTCGGCCGAGCTCGAACAGCAGATTCGGCGCACCGAGCCGGGCATGGCGCATTGGGCCGGCAGCGGACCACCAGGCGCGCACTGTGACGACTGCGTGTTTCTTGGCTACTGGCGCCGCATCAAGAACGACGCCGGCGACATCGTCCGCAGCGTTCGAAGTCACGGCTGCGAGCAGTTCTTCAAATTGACTGGACAACATGGGCCGGTGGTGTCGGGCCGCGCGGACGCGTGTCGCTACTTCGAACGGCGGGCGGATGAAACATGAGAAGAGCTTCGCCGAAACTCGGCAAGGCGGGCGGCGCGCATTTCGCCGCAACTGAAACGGAGCTGAAAAATGAACACAACATTTGATGATATCTACGGTGGAAAATATCTGTCTGGAGCTGTGCTCGGTGACCAGACCCTGCGTGTGACGATCGGCAGCGCTGACGTTGTTGATCTTCGGCAAAAGGATGGCAGCACGCGGCGGCGCATTGTCTTGTCGTTCCCAGGCCAAGACAAACAGCTGCCGTTAAACAAGACGAACGCGGACGCGCTAGCTGATCTTTGCGGTAGCAAAGATCCCGCCGCTTGGACCGGCGTGTCGCTCGAGCTGTTTACGGAGTCGACGTCATATGGCCCTGGCATCCGCCTTCGCCCATTGCGACCGGCCGCGGTTGCTAAGCCGCAGCCGGCTTCGAAGAAAGAACTCGACGACGACATTCCATTCTAAATGAGACTGTTCCTGTCGCGGGCGCTGCAACGTCCGCGACGGGCTTTCCTTAGTGTTGGAGTTAGTTCGATGTTTTCGGCAACCGAGGTTCGCTGCAAGCTTGCGTCACAAGGATACGCGCCGTTGCCGCTGATCGGCAAGCGGCCGGTGCTCACAGCATGGGCGACAAGGGTAACCGTCACACGCGATGAAATCGGACTGTGGGGGACGCTATACGCGGATGCAACAAACACCGGATGCCTGACCGCCCGAACGCCAGTCATCGATATCGACATTGTCGACCCGGCCGCAGCTGATGCCATCGAAGAGCTGGCGCGCGACCATTTCGAAGAGCGCGGCTGGTTTCTGGTGCGCTTCGGCAACCCGCCAAAACGCGCGATCCCGTTACGCACCGACACGCCATTCAAGAAACTGAAGTTGACACTTGTTGCGCCTGGCGGCGGAGAAGTGAAAATTGAAATCCTCGCCGATGGGCAACAGTTCGTAGTCAGTGGAATTCACCCCGACGCCCACGTGCCGTACCGTTGGCACGGTGGCGAGCTGTGGGACATTCCAGCCGACGAACTACCCTATGTTTCGGAAGAGTGGGCGCGGCGCTTCCTGCAGGACGCCGAACGCTTGCTGGTTGAACAATTCGCCTGCAAACCCGCCGCGGCAACAATGGCGGACGCCAACGGCGCGCAAACGTTTGATCAAATCTACGGCGCCGACTGGCGGGCGCTGATCGCGCGCGTTCAGGCTGGTATCGAACTGCACGATCGTTGTGTAGCCTGTCCATGTCTGCTGTCGCAAGTGGCATGCATGAAAGTGCAGTGACGCGCATGCTGCAGGCTTTAATGGCGGGAACATCGGTGCCGCATGATGCGCGCTGGTGCTCGCGCTACGATGACATTCCCCGAATTGTGAACAGCGCGGCTAGGAAGCATGGCAAAAGCAGCGGCCCTGCGGAGGCACAACATAGCAAGCCGCAAGCGCCATCATGGCCGACGCTTGACGAGGCCGCCTATTACGGACTCGCCGGCGACGTTGTTCGAACCATCGCGCCCGAAAGTGAAGCCGACCCGGTGGCGATCCTGGTTCAGCTGCTGGCGAGCGCGGGCAACATCGTGGGACGGCGCTGCCATTACCTGGTCGAGAGCGATCGGCACCATGCGAATCTGTATGCCGTATTGGTCGGGCAATCCTCCAAGGCGCGCAAGGGGACGAGCTGGGGCCGCGTGTCCGCGGTCGCGAAAGTCGCCGATCATCAATGGGCGGAAGATCGGCGCAAGGGCGGACTTTCATCCGGCGAAGGTCTAATCAGCGAGGTTCGCAACGAAGTCGTGAAATGGGACGCCAAGGCGAAAACCTGGGAGGTCGTCGACCCCGGAGTCCCTGACAAGCGTCTGATGATTGTTGAACCGGAGTTTGCCGGCGCCCTGGCTGTGATGGAGCGCCACGGCAACACGTTGTCGCCGTTGCTGCGCAAAGCATGGGACGGCGACAAGCTGTCGACCATGACGCGGAATAATCCGCTCACCGCAACGGGCGCACACATCTCGGTTATCGCGCACATCACCGAGGCGGAGCTGCGCGCCAGGCTGACCCGGACTGACACTGCCAACGGGTTTGCCAATCGCTTCCTGTTTCCGCTGGTGAGGCGGTCCAAAGAGTTGCCGTTCGGTGGCGCCCTGACTGAGCGGGAGGTTTTCACCTTAGGGCAGAGTCTGCGTAATAGCCTATCCCGTGTTCCTGAGAACCTCAGCGTCACCATGACGGACGCGGCCCGGGACTTGTGGGCCGGCGCTTATAGCCAGCTGTCCGCCGCCAAGCCGGGGATGCTTGGCGCCGTGACCGCGCGAGGGGAGGCACAGGCGGTCCGGCTGGCGATGATCTACGCCGTCCTCGACGGCCACCCGCAGATTGATACGCCTCACCTCTCGGCCGGCTTGGCGCTCTGGCGCTACTGCGAGGATTCTGCCGCAGCCATCTTTGGCGACACCACCGGGGACCCGGTGGTTGATGAGATAGCCGAGGCGCTGCGTGGCGCCGGTGCGGCTGGCCTGGCTAGAACCACCATCCGCGACCTATTCGATCGGCACGAATCGCGGGCGCGGATCGGCGCGGCGTTGGCCGATCTGCTAGCGCGCGGAGTCGCCCGTTGCGAGACGCAAACCACCGGAGGGCGTCCCGTTGAGACTTGGTTCCACTGTGGATGACTGACCTTGCGACAAAAGCGACATAAGCGACAAAAGTCTTACTTAACGTTGCAAGCTGGAGGGAAGCACAACTTTTACTGAGGCTTTTGTCGCTTTTGTCGCTTTTGTCGCAAGCTCAGCAACAGGAAGCCGCGCGGGCCGGATGCCCGGCAACAGGAAGGAGAAGAATGCCATGACAAAGTTTAACGTTGCGCCGGCGTAAAGGACGAGAGGGTCTACGGCCTCGCGCGCTCGATCGCTCTGCGCGAGTGGCACACCGATCGAAGCATCAAGGAAGATTTTGAAACCTACTTCGACTACCAGCGGGAACGCTTGTTACGCGAGGCCGCCGCGCTGCCGTCCTAGACCTGGGGGGATAGGAAAATGTTCACGCAGTTGCGTATGTATGACCGCTGCCGTCCCTGCGTTTGCACTGGGAGCAAAAACTGAAGGGGGGGTTAGAATGCAAGATGACATTGAAACCGACGATTTTCGACGGCGGCGGGGGTTGTCCGCCGGAGCCGGACTGGTCGGGGACGTATAGCGACATCCTCGGATCGTGGCTTCGGCTCATGATGAATGGAGCGTCATTGTTCGTGAAATGCAGGCAGCGCACAGACGCTCTGCGTCGCCAACGGCCCTGCGATCGAACGGCTGATTCATTTCCGGTTGGTCTATCGAACGGCAATGCAGCAAGTCGCTGAAGGAAGGGCGCGATCCTGAAATCTCCCCGAACAAAGGTGCCTCAGTATTCCCCGCACTTCGTCGTCGCGCGCCAGGCGAACGAGTCGATTACCGGCCTTGGAGGCCGAACTCGGCCTGGCGCCGGCGCGGCGCGGCAAGGCGGTGAAAGTCCAGCGGCGCCCCAAGCCATTGCGGGCCGCCGACGTCTACTTGCTGCCGCGGTCGTCATGACAGGGGGAAAGCGTACCCAGATATGCGGAATTTAACGCAAAAGGGGGCCCACGGTCATACAAGTCAGGCCGGCCGAACATTTTCGTACCCCGCCCGTCAAATGAATGACGCCACAGTGACGCCTGCTGCCTGTAGAACACGGCAATGGCGCAAGCGACGCCGCGATGGGCGGATGGTTTTGCGAGTCGAGATTGCAGAGGCCGAGGTCGAGGCCCTCGTCGCGCTTGGTCTGCTGGGCTCCCACCTTGCCGACGAACGCGAAGCTGTTGCTGATGCGGTCGGTCGCTTGCTCCGAGTTCTACCGACGATGCCGACTCCGTGACGCGTCACGCCACGAATTCTACGCCTATGAAATAACCGCGGTAGGATTCCACTGGAGACCGTCCCCGATGACCATCGCGCAGCGAGCCGTTTCGCTCGAAACCGCTGCCTCCGCCGGCGACTTCGTGAAGCTTGCACAAGTTATGTTGCACGCCAAATGTACCAATGAAAGCGCGTTACGAACCGCCGAAGTCGTGCGGGCGTCCGATCGGGTACAGAGGGTTCTTAAAGCAGCAATTCCGGCGGGCTCAGTTGCTGATCCGGAATGGGCCGGAGATGTTGCCGGCCTTCAAAACCTCGCCGATGCTTTTGCGGAAAGCCTGAAAAATATCTCCGTCTTTGATCGATTGATGAGCGACGCGGCATTCCTGCCGGTGCCGCTGCGCCAGCGTGTTGGCATCGTGCTGTCGGGAGCCAGTGCCGGTGTCGTCGGCGACGGCTCAGCGAAGCCGCTCAGCAGGCTCCAGCTGGCTGCTCCATTATTGGAATTGCGCAAGGCCGCCGGCATCATTGTTGTTTCTGACGAACTGGCAAAGGCAAACAGCAAGACTGCAAACGCGTTGATCGCGCGTGAGTTGCGCTCGGCTGTTGCGGCGGCCACGAATCAATTTTTCCTTGAAACGCTGACCGAAGGCACATCGGTCACAAGCATCGACAGCAGTGGTTCTGATCCGGACGCGATCGCCTTCGACATTCGTCGGCTACTCGCGGCGGTGCAGTTTGGCGCCAATGCACGATTGTATTTCGTATCGTCGCCGAGCGTTGCGCGCTTGGGCGGACGTTGGCGAGACCGCATAAATGGCCGAACGCGCCGAGCGCGAAGTGCCGCCGGAAATTCTCGCGGCGATGCGGAAAGTGTCACCGCGAACGCGAGACCTTGCCCGCGCGATAGCTGAGGCCCTGGGGCCGATTCTCGAAAACCATCGGAAGCGCATCGCGGAACTGGAAGCACGCGATCCTATACCGTGGAAAGGCGTCCATGAGGAGGGCCGGGAATATGAGCGCGGTGTGTTCGTCACGTTCAAGGGCGGGATGTGGCACGCCAATCGAAGGACGAAGCAACGGCCCGGTGACTCGCCGGACTGGAACTTTAGCGATCAAGGCGGGCCGGGACGGTAAGGACGCTCGCTAATGCGGACCATGACGGACGCACGTCGGGCGATGCTTGCCGCCGTTGCTGCACATGCTGCGACGGTGGAGAATTTGCTGTTCGACGTATGCGAAGACGGCCGCTCCGTTCTCGTCATCTGCGAAATGGCGGACGGCGATGACATTGTCGTCGGTTTTGATCTTGGCGATGATGTCTTTGTGGATCCGGAGGACGAAGACGAGCGCAGGCGGCTCATGGCTGAATTTTCACGCGCTCATATCGTTGCCGTATGATGATGATGATGATGACCGACACCGACCGCCGCCTGGGACCGGAGCTGCTCGCGATCATCGAGGACGCAGCGTGCTACGTGCCGCCTGACAGGCGCGATATTTTCCTGACCGACGTGCGCGACAGGCTCCGACCGCTCGAGCAGCCGGACTACATCCACGTTCGCAATGCGGTGGCGGCGGCGCGATCTGGCTAGCCCAACCTGCAGGGCTGGGCTAGCAGACTCAGGACTGAAAAGTAGCTCGTCTGTATTCGCGCTATGGCCTCCAGCACCAGACGTTACCACCGGTCTCAACCCTGCACCATCTTCCGGTGCTTTCGTTCACGATAAAGGGCTGCCCGATCGGGGCGACCGGGTAAGCACCTGATGCCCCGACGGCGGCCGCTCCGGCACCCGCAGCGCCCAACCAGGCCGCGCGCCGGGCGACACGCGCACCGCCCAAGCCGACGCGACCAACGCCGACGCGACCAACGCCGACGCGACGAACGCCGACGCGACCAACGCCGACGCGACCAACGCCGACGCGGCCTCCTCTGCGCACGGCCTGAACTTCCGTGACCAGAGAGGAGTCTTCAGCGGCCGCGGGGATTGCGGAGGCTCCGAGGCCAAGCTGAGCGGCCGTCACCGGTTGGCCGGCCACTAGGCCGAAACCAATGGCCAGCAGGGCTCCGCCGCAGAGATAGCGATAGCGCAAATAAACCGTGCCCATGATCTTTCTCCTCTGGTCCGCCATAGCGCGGACGCTTGCATGTCAGCACCGCCGGGCAAGCGCTAGCAATCACGCGAAGGTATAACGGGCCGCTATCAAAGGATGCGACGGGTGCCGCCGCGGCCCCACTCGTTTTTACGATAGGTCAGGCAGCCGCCCGGTTCACGCCGGGCGGTTCTTGTCGCCACCGGGCATCATCCGGCCCATGATTTTCCTCACCGACCGCCAGCTTGCCGCCGTCATGGACGCGGCGCGACCGTTGCCGGTTGAACGCCGCGATCTCTTTCTGCAGCGTGTTGGTGCCATGCTGAGAATGCGCGGGCACTTCACTGACAGCGATGTTGTTGACGTCACGCAATTTGCGATGGTTGGTCTTGTGCAAACCGCCGAGACGCCGATTTACCCCCATGCTGAGATACCTGGGCGCATCGATTAACGCACCCACGGCTTTCCTATTGGGTCGGAACTCGCTACAAGACCCTACCTGCTAATCAATCCCGCGGTCGAGCGAGTTGTTGAGCTTGCGCGCGTCACGCTTCATTTCGAGGCAGGTCAGGAATTCTGTATAGGTGCCGGGCGTGCCGGTGGTCGTCAGCCGGTGGCAGCTGCCGCGGTCGGCGGCTAGGAAGCTGCTCCACTGCTGAACCAGGATCTCGCGCGCGGCCAGCTCGCTCTTATGGCAGGCCTCGTATTCCTGCAGACCGGCGCTGCCCTTGGCCGAGGCGCGGCATGACGGCGCGATGTCGATGGTCGGAACGCCTTGGACAGCGGGAGATCGAGGCGGCGGCTCCCTCCCTGTGGCCGCGGCGTCGCGCCGGTTCTGAGGCTTCTGCTTTGGTTTAGTCTTCACAGTGTACGACGTGGGAACTGAAGTCACCTTGGAGCGACCGACGTTCACATCCGGAGGCCGACGGACCAAATCCTGCCGATTGCTGCCGCCGGGCGCTGACAGATCCTGAGGGTTTGAGCGATACGTGAGATCTTGGGGGTTGGATGGATTGACCCCCGGCCCGTATCCGATGCCTTGAGCATCCGCGGCCACGACTCCGGCTAAAAGGGCTAAACCTGCACCTATCACCGTCCGTCTCATGATATCACCTGTGGCTTCATTATGCCGCACGCGGCTGGAGCAAGCTGCCCTGCATGACGATGTCGGCTCCGGAAGGCTAACGGAGAAATTGGCGTGGCAATATTGCCCCTTGGTGGAAAATTTTATCCGTTGGTATAGGTCACCCCGCCAGAAACGCCCGCTCCGCTGCCGCCAGCTCGCTGCCATCGTCGCCGCGCGGGAACAGATGGCCATAGGTGTCGGCGGTCATCTGGATCGAGGCGTGGCCGAGCCGCGTCTGCACGTTCTTGAGCGGCAACTCGAGTCCGCCATCGACCTTCCGGTTGATGCACCACGAGGCGTAGAAGTGCCGCAGCGCATGCAGGCCTTTGTACTTGGCCTCGCCGTCGCTGATTGACGACGCCGGCCGCGATCTGCGCCGGATGGAAGCCGCCGTAGACGATGCTGTTGCGGTGATCGACGTGACCCTTGCTGTTGGGGAAGACGAGGCCAAGCTCGCTCTTGCGACACGCGAGCCGGTGCTCACGCAGCGCGGTGACCAGCATCGGCGGGAGCGGGATGGTGCGCTCGCCCGCGTCCGACTTCGGCCGCCCGATCGTGCCATGGCGATCGGCGCGCTGGCGGACATGCAGCTCGCCGCGTTTCAGGTCGACATCATCCCATCGCAAGCCGCGCAGCTCGCAGGCGCGCAACCCGGTGAAGATCGCCGTGAGCAGCAGCGGCCGGTAGCGGCCGGCTGCGGTGTCGAGCTTGCCGACGATCGCGCGCATCTCGGCGGGCGCCGGGATATCGACGCCGATCTTGAGCTTGCCGTTACCGTCGGCGCGGCGGGAGCGGCGGTTCTTGCGCAGTGAATAGACCACGTTCTGCGCCACCAGCCCGCGCTCTTGGGCGTCGGCGAGGATGCCGCCGAGCGAGCGGCGGGCCTTGCGCACCATGACCGGCGAGCGTCCGTCCCGGCGCAGCCGGTCCTCGAAGCCGCGCACCAGCGGCACCGTCAGCTGTGACAGCCGCAGCGCCCCGAGCACGGGCGCGATGTGCAGCTCGACGTGCTGCCGATAGGCGGTGATCGTCGTGCGTTCCAGGGCGGCCGCCTCGCAGCTCTCGAGCCACAGCGCGGCCGCCTTGGCGACCGTGACGCTCTTGCTGTCGGCGGTGTGCATGCCGGCCCGGACGGCGACCCCGACCAGCGCGTGATGGGCGTCGGCATCGCGCTTCTTGGCAAAGGTCTTGATGTGGCGCTCGCCGTCCTGATCGACGTAGTCGACGACCCACGCCTCCTTCGGCTCTCCGCCCGGACCCTTCCAGCTTCGCTTGCGGACGGACATCGGTTATCCTCCTTACTGTAGATCGGTCACGTGGCGTCAATAAGTGCGAACGCGGGAGCGCGACAGGTACGCGACACGTAGGGGATTTCGTCAATAAGATCAATGGCAAAATACTTCTCAGAAGTCCGCATCATTTTGGCGGCGAGTCCGAAATGCGGACTCCCGAACAAAGCCACACTCGGTTCAAAGAGTTGCTAGTGTCCTTCGATTCCGAAGTTCGCAAATGAAGATGCTGCAATACGATACGAACTTCGGAATCGGGACACTAGCCGCATTCCTGATCGCGTTATTGACCGCGCTGGTGCAGTCGGGCGCGGTCTTCGCGCACGCGTCGCTGGTGCGGGCGGAGCCTGCCGACGGCGCGCTCATGGCGGAGCCGCCGGCTTCGCTGCGGCTGACGTTCAACGAGCCGGTGACGCCCCTGGTGATGCGGCTGATCGGGCCCGACGGCACGGCTATGACCCCGGCGGCAAGTGCCGAGAACACCACGGTGACCGTCAAACCGCCGGCGCTGCAGCGCGGCACCCATGTGCTGAGCTGGCGGGTGATCTCCGCCGACGGGCATCCGGTGGGCGGGTCGCTGGTGTTTTCGGTCGGCGAGGCGAGCGCGCAGCCGGTGCCCGGTGCATTGGCGGCCGGCGACCCGATCGTGCGCACCGCGTTCTGGGCGACGAAAGTCGTCATCTACCTCGCGCTCTTGATCGGAATTGGCGGCGCCTTCTTTCGCGTATGGATGGACGATGCTCCCGCCGCTCATTCCCGCAACGGCGGAAATCCAGGCTTCCTAATTGAAATTCTGGGTCCCCGCTTTCGCGGGGACGAGCGGAAAAGCCCCGGTACGCCGTGGGTCGACCGCGTTCTGGTCGCCCTGATTGCCGTTGGGCTCATCGTGACACCACTGTCGGTCGGGCTGCAGGGTCTCGATGCGCTCGATCTGAAGTTGCCGGCGCTGGCGCAAAAGCTCGTCTGGGAAACCGGTCTCGGAACCAGCTACGGGCTGACGGCGATGACGGCCATGGTCGCGCTGTTCGCGGGGCTGTTCGCATTCGAAGCGACACCGCGCGCCAGGTCGCACATCATGGCGCGCATGTTGTCGCTCGCCGCGTTGGTCGCCGCCGGTCTCGCACTGGCGCTGAGCGGGCACGCCAGCAATGCCGCGCCGCAGCTGCTGACGCGGCCGTCGGTGTTTGTGCACGTCGTCTGTGTGGCGTTCTGGATCGGCGCGCTGTTGCCGCTGATTGCGGCCGTGCAGGCCGGGGAGGGTGGCCCCCTGGCGCGGTTCTCCCGCGTCATTCCTTACCCGCTGGCGGCGCTGGTCATCTCAGGCGGCATCCTTGCGGTGGCGCAGCTCGACCGCGTCGACGCGCTGTGGACGACAAGCTACGGAATTGTGCTGTCGTGCAAGATCGCGGCGGTGGTCGCGCTGCTCGCGCTCGCCGCGCTTAACCGGTTCGTCGTCACGCCGCGCTACCAGCACGGGGACGCAACGGCGGCGGGAGCGCTGGCGCGGACGATGGCGGCCGAGTTCGGCCTCGTGCTCATGATCCTCGCGCTGGTGGGGCTGTGGCGGTTCACGCCACCGCCGCGCGCGCTCGCGGCGTCCGAGCCGGTCGAGATCCACCTGCACGGCGCGCGCGCCATGGCGCAGGTGTCCTTGCTGCCGGTGCGGGCGCGCGCACCGCGCATCGACATCCAGGTGCTCGACAGCACGTTCAACATGCTGACGGTCAAGGAGATGACGGTGACGCTGGCCAACCCGGCGGCCGGGATTGAGCCACTCCGCCGCGCCGCGGTGCCTGCTCCCGACGGGCACTGGCGCCTCGAAGGACTGCAAATCCCCGTCGCCGGACAATGGATCGTCCGCGTTGATTTGCTGATCGACGATTTCGACCAGATCGTGCTGGAGGATCAAGTCGATCTGCCGCGGCTGCCCTGAGCCGCGGAGGAGAGGCGACGCCGGCACGCGGCAGCCTCTGCAGCTCAGGTGCCAATGCCGAGTTTCTTGAGCATTTCAATAGGAATCGGCAGCACGATCGTCGAGGTGCGGTCGCTGACGATATTCTGCAGCGCGGTGAAATAGCGAAGCTGCATCGCCTCGGCGCGGCCGGCCAGGATCTCGCCGGCCTGTGCCAGCTTCTCGGCGGCCTGGTACTCGCCCTGGGCGTCGATGATCTTGGCGCGCCTGAGGCGTTCGGCTTCCGCCTGCCGGGCGATGGCTCGCACCATCGTTTCGTTGATATCGACCTGTTTGAGCTCGACGATCGACACCTTGATGCCCCATGCGTCGGTCTGCTCGTCGAGAATCCGGCGGATGTCCGTATTGAGCTTCTCGCGCTCGGCCAGCATCTGGTCGAGGTCGTGCTGTCCGAGGACGGACCGCAGGGTCGTCTGCGCCAATTGGCTCGTGGCTTCTTCAAAACGTTCAACCTGAATGACCGCCTTCTCCGGATCGATGATGCGGAAGTAGATGATCGCGTTGACGCGCACCGAGACGTTGTCGTGCGAGATGACATCCTGAGGGGGCACGTTGAGCACGCGGGTTCGCAGGTCCATGCGGACCATCTGTTGAACGAAAGGGATAATAATGATGAGGCCGGGACCTTTGACCTTCCACAATCGCCCCAACATGAACACCACGCCGCGTTCGTATTCCCGCAGAATGCGGATCGAATAGAGCGCAATGCCGAGAATCACGAGCAACGGAAAGATAAATCCGGTCAAGGCGGTGAGGTTGGACGGCATGTCACATCTCCTCTTTTACGGCTCAACGATCAACGTCAGCCGGTCGCGTCCGACGACGCGGACGCTGTCGCCGCGGTTCAGCGGCTGCTGCGAGCGGGCGGCCCAGACTTCCCCGTGCACGCGGACGCTGCCCTGCGACCCGGGCCAATCGACCACCTCTCCGACGCTGCCAATCAGTTGCTCGCCGCCGGCGGCCGGAGGGCGCTTGCGCGCCCTCATGGCGGCGGCGATCACCCCGAATATGAGGGCGGCGGTGACGGCGGCCAGGCCAATGATCAAGGGCAGCGAAATCGCGAAGCTGACGTCGGCGCCGGGGCCCTCGAACAGGAAGACCGCTCCGACGATGAAGGCGAGGATGCCGCCGATGCCGAGAACGACAGATCCGGGGATCAGCGCTTCTGCGATCATCAATGCGATGCCGAGAATGAGCAGACCCAGCGCACCGTAGTGAACCGGCAGGATGGTCAACGCGATCAATGCGAGGATCAATGAGATCGCGCCAACCGTTCCGGACACGAACGTGCCCGGATTCCAGAATTCGAGCAGGATTCCGTAGACCCCGATCATCAACAGGATGAAAGCGATATTGGGATCGGAGATGACCGCGAGGAGTTGGGTGCGCCAGTCCGGCGTGAAGGTCACCAGCGACGCATCCTTGGTCGCCAGGATGCGCTCCTGTCCGTTCACGGTGACCTTGCGTCGGTCCGCCTGCGCGAGGAGATCGCCAAGATCGGACGCAACGATCTCGATCACATGTTCCTTGAGCGCCTCGTCGGCGGTCAGCGTTGCCGCCTCGCGTACCGCTTTCTCCGCCCACTCGGCACTGCGCCCGCGCAACTGTGCGAGGCTGCGAAGCATCGCCACGACATCGTTGATCGCCTTGCGTTCCGCAGTGGTGGTGCCTTCCTGCTGCTTGTCCTTCTGCTTGTCCTTCTGCTCGCCTTTGGGCTGCGGCAGACCCGGCAGTCCGCCGATCTCGATCGGCGTTGCCGCGCCGATATTCGTTCCCGGCGCCATCGCGGCGATGTGGGCTGCATAAGCAATGAACGTCCCGGCGGAGGCGGCGCGCGCGCCGCTCGGTGCCACGTAGACAATAACCGGCACCGGCGATGCGATGAGGGCCTGGATGATGGTGCGGGTCGCGCTCACCAGCCCGCCCGGCGTGTCGAGGCGCAGGATCAGCGCCGCCGCCTGCTTCGCCTGGGCCGCGTCGATGGCCTGAACGATGTGGCGGTGGGCAGCGACTCCAATCGCGCCCTGGACGTCGGTCACGAACACCGATCCCTGTGCCGCTGCCGGCGCAGCCGGCGCCAGCACGGCGATGAGCAGCCCCAGCAAGCAGGCCAGGCACTGCCGTGTCCGTATCCGTGTCAAATGCGCCATGGAGCCTCGCCGTATCGCGTTGGCGCGGGCCCACCGACCTTGCTTGTAAATATGTGCGCCGGCCGCAGGCGCCGCTAGCCCCGATCCTCGGCGATTCACCGCAACGGTCTGAGCATCGTCGGACCGGGCGGCATCAGGCCGGTAAATCCATGCCGCCTCGGGCCAGGAATTCCTCCAGCCAATGGATGTGGTAGTCGCCGTCGATGATGTCCTTCTCCCGCACCAGCATGCGGAACAGGGGCAGCGTGGTCTCGACGCCGTCGACGACGAATTCGTCGAGCGCGCGTTTGAGCCGCATCAGGCATTCGCCGCGCGTCTTGCCGTGGACGATGAGCTTGCCCACCAGCGAGTCGTAGAACGGCGGAATCGAATAGCCGTGGTAGACGGCGGAATCGACCCGCACGCCGAGCCCGCCGGGCGGATGGTAGGCCAGGATCTTGCCGGGCGAGGGCCGGAACGTCTGCGGGTTCTCCGCATTGATGCGGCACTCGATGGCATGGCCGATGGAATTTGACGTCCTCCTGCTTGAGCTCGAGGTCGCCGCCGGCCGCGACGCGGATCTGCTCGACCACGAGGTCGATGTCGGTGATCGCCTCGGTCACCGGATGCTCGACCTGGATGCGCGTGTTCATTTCGATGAAATAGAACTTGCCGTCCTCGTAGAGGAATTCCACCGTCCCGACGCCGAGATATTCGAGCTCGCGCATCGCCTTCGCCACCGTCGCGCCGATGCTGTTGCGGGCGGCGGTATTGAGCGCGGGCGAGTGGCCTTCCTCCCAGATCTTCTGGTGGCGGCGCTGCAGCGAGCAGTCGCGCTCGCCGAGGTGGATGGCGCGGCCATGCCCGTCGCCGAGCACCTGGATTTCGATGTGGCGCGGCTGCGCGAGATATTTCTCCAGATAGACCGCGCCGTCGCCGAACGCAGCCTGCGCCTCGGCACGGGCGGTGGCGAGCGCGTCGGACAGATCGTCCGGCGTCTGCGCAACCTTCATGCCGCGCCCGCCGCCGCCGGCCGCCGCCTTGACCAGCACCGGGAAACCGATCGACTTCGCAATCGACAGCGCCTCCTGATCGGACGTGACGCCGCCGTCGGAGCCCGGCACCACCGGGATTCCAAGCCGTTGTGCGGTGCGCTTGGCCTCGATCTTGTCGCCCATCAGGCGGATGTGGCCGGGCTTGGGGCCGATGAAATGGATGCTGTGCTCTTCAAGGATTTCGGCGAAGCGCGCGTTCTCCGACAGGAACCCATAGCCCGGATGCACGGCGTCGGCGCCGGTGATCTCGCAGGCCGCGAGCAGCGCCGGCACGTTCAGGTAGCTCTCGCGCGCGGCCGGCGGTCCGATGCAGACGCTCTCGTCCGCGAGCCGCACATGCATGGCGTCGGCATCGGCGGTCGAATGCACCGCCACGGTGGCGATGCCGAGCTCCTTGCAGGCGCGCAGCACGCGCAGCGCGATCTCGCCCCGATTGGCTATGAGGATTTTCTCAAACATGTTTGCACAAGGCGAACAGCGCGAGAGAGCGAATAGCGAGTAGCGAATAGCGAATAGAATGGAACTCGTACTTGATCCGATCGCCGATCACTATTCGCTACTCACTATTCGCTATTCGATTCGCTGCCTACTCGATGATCATCAGCGGCTCGCCGTATTCGACCGGCTGCGCATCCTCGACAAGAATCTGCACGACGCGACCCGCCCGCGGCGCGGGAATCTGGTTCATGGTCTTCATCGCCTCGACGATCAGCAATGTCTGGCCGACCCGCACCTGGCTGCCGACTTCGACATAGGGTCGCGCGCCGGGCTCCGGCCCCAGATACGCGGTGCCGACCATGGGGGAGGGGACTGCGCCGGGATGTTTCGACAGGTCGCCGGCGGAAACATCGGATGCGGCGGGAGGGTCCGCGTCCGCCGCCGCGGCGCGCGGCGGAGCGACCGCGGCGACAACCGGCTGGCTTTGGCGCGCGACCCGCACGCGCACTCCGCCGCGCTCGAACTCGATTTCCGTGAGACCGGTCTCGTCCAGCAGCTTCGCCAGTTCGCGGATCACGTCATGGTCGACGGCCGCGCCTTCGGTCTTGTCGCTTGTGTCTTTTGGCCCGCGTGCCACGGTTCAGCTCCTCCGCCCGCCCGAATTGAGCGCGGCAAGCCCGTCGATCGCGAGCGCATAGCCCGTGATCCCGAATCCGCTGAGCGTCGCCTTGGCGACCGGCGCGATGTGCGAGAAGTGGCGGAAGTCCTCGCGGGCGAAGATATTGCTGATATGCACTTCGATCACCGGGATGTCGACCGCCGCCACCGCATCGCGGATCGCGACCGAGGAGTGGGTGTAGCCGCCCGGATTGATCACCAGGCCGGCGGCTTTCTTGGCGCCGGCCTCGTGAATCCAGTCGATCAGCTCGCCTTCGTGGTTGGACTGATGAAATGCGATCTCGATCTTGTGGCGCTTGCCGGCGTCGCGGCACAGCTTCTCCAAATCCTTGAGCGTCGCCCGCCCATAGGTCTTGGGCTCGCGCGTGCCGAGGAGATTGAGGTTCGGGCCGTTGAGAACGTAGATCGTCTTCGCCATAGGTGCTGCCGCGACGGGTTGCCCGTTATAGGCACCTGATGCGAAAAGGGGAAGCCGGAGCGGGTGCTTCCGCGGCCCCGGTCCCGAGCGGTCATGCGGACGTCAGCAGGTCGCCTTGCCGCAACGCGCGGTGTTGATCGCTTCGCGGAGCTTTTCGACGCCGACCGCGCCGACAACGACCTGGCCGGTCAGGACATAGGTCGGCGTGCCGTTGATCCCGAGCGCCTCGGCCAGCTTGAAGCCTTCCTCGAGCGTCAACCGCACTTCATCGCTGCGCCATGTCTTTTTCGACGCGGGCGGCATCGAATCCGATCTCGCGGACCACGGCAAGCGCGCGCGCCTTGTCGATCTGGCCGCGGCTGGCGAACATCTTCTGGTGGAACTCGAGATACTTCTTTCCGCCGGTCTTGTCCTGCATGCGGACCGCGACGGCGACCTGTGCGGCCTGGGTGGAGCCTTCGCCGAGCACCGGGAATTCCTTGAGCACGACCCGCAGCTTCGGATCGGCCTTCATCAGCTCGATCTTGTCGGCGAGCGCCGGCGGCAGAAGCCGCAATTGTAGTCGAAGAACTCGACCATGGTGACGTCGCCCTGCGGATTGCCGAGGACGACCTGCCGGTTCGAATTGAAGATCGCGTTCGCGTGCTCCTTGATCGCGTCGCGATGCTTCTCGGCGTCGGCCTGGGCCTGACGGCGCTCCATCTCCTGGATGACCTCCTGCAGGACTTCCGGGTTGCGCAGCAGGTAGTCGCGGATGATCTTTTCGATTTCGCCGCGCTGGTCGGGCGAGAAGAGCTGCGCGCGGGCGCGATCGGACGTCGGCACGGCGGCGGCAAGCACGATCAGCGCGACAGCCAGCAGCCGGAAATAGCGTGTCATCGTCATGTTGTCCTTTTCGGGATTATTTGCGCTGCGATGGCCTTCGGCTTGTAGCTGGCGATATCGTCCGCCTTGACCCAGCCCGGCGAGCCGACTGGAAAACGCGACTTGGCGCGGCCCGCCAGCGCGCGCGCCGTCTTCAGGTCGCCGCGTGTGAAGGAGGCCTGTGCGGAGGCGAGATCGGCGCGGCGCGAGGTCGCCCTTGCGGCCGTAGGCAAGCGCGATCTGGTCGAACGCTTCCGGCGATTCCGGCTCGCGCCGCGATTGCGGTTTCGAGCAAAGTGACCGCCTCCTCGGCGATGGCCTTGTTGTTCGACGCGAGCAAGGCCTGCCCGAGCATGATCTGGATGAGCGCCGGATTGGGCGCAAGCTGCACGGCGCGGCGCAGCGGCGCGATGGCGTCCGCCGGCCGTCCGGCCTCCAGCAAGCGCCTGGCCCTTGAGCTCGTGGAAATAGGGATTCTGCGGCTGCGCCTGGATCAGCGCATCGATCTGCTGCATCGCGGCCGGCAGGGTTGCCGAAGCGATACTGGCAATGGCGCGCGCATAGCGCGCCGGCGAGGCTGTTGTCGCTGATCGGATAGCGGCGCGCGACGCCGTCGCGCGGATCGATGAAGCCGTAGAGCTTGGCGCGCGCGAGATCGTGCCGTGCCTGCAGCGCGGGCGGATCCTGCTTGTCCCAATGCGGGCTGGCCTTGGCGAGCCCTTCCAGCGCCCGCACGCGTTCCGAGGGCAGCGGATGCGACTGCATGTAGGGGTCGATGTAGCGCGACGCATAGAGGATCTGGTCGGCCAGCCGCTTGAAGGTTTCGGACATGCCCTTGGCCGACTGGCCGGTCGCGGTGAGAAAACGCACGCCGGCGCGGTCGGCGGCGTCCTCCTGCGAGCGGACATAGGCGAGCAGCGAATTCTGGATCACCGCCTGCGGCGCCGACAGCGCCGCCACGGCCGGCCTGGCCGGCATCGGCGCTGCCGGATCGGGATGCGGCGACCATCGCGCCGGCGCCCAGGATCATGGCGATGATCGATGCCGTCGTTGCCGTCCGCAACTCCTCGCGCATGCGCGACAGGTGACCGCCGGCAATGTGGCCGGTTTCATGGGCGAGCACGCCGATCACCTGGTTCGGCGTGTCCGCCTCCATGAGCGTGCCGGCATTGATGAAGATGCGCCGGCCGTCGGCGACGAACGCGTTGAACGAACGATGGTTGATGATCACGACCTGGATGTTCTGCTGCGCCAGGCCGGCAGCCTTCAGGATCGGCTGGGTATATTCGCGCAGCAACTGTTCGATCTCGGCGTCCCGCACGATCGGCGGGCCGGCTTGCTTGCGCGCCTGGGCCTGCGCGGGCGATGGACCCGCGACCCAGTGGCTCGCCGCGATCGCGAGCGAGACCGCAACCGCCAGCGGGCGAGAGGGCCGCCTTGCGATGCGCTGCGATCGTTTGTTCGGCCAAGGTCATGCCGATCTGAAGTTCCGGGCCCGGGGGCCTGGCCGGCCCGCCGCCGGCGGGTTCGTTGCCGCTATCGATAACACGCCGGTTTGCCGCGCGCATCCTGCGTGGAACTGGCCCCATTGCGCCTGGCCCGGCAAGTTGATACCGCGCAGTCGCCCCCATCGGTGGTATTGCAACCGAAGCCGCCGAATGCGGCAACAGCGGGGCGGGCGCTCGCCTTGTAACGGACGGTTGAATCGATGCTGGAAGCGGCGAAACGGCTGATCGTGCCTTCGGCGCGCAGCGACGTTCCGCCGTTCATGGTGATGGACGTGGTGGCGGCGGCGGCGCGCATCGAGGCGGCCGGCGGCCGCGTCATCCACATGGAGGTCGGCCAGCCGGCGGCCTCCGCGCCCTCGACCGCGCTCGCCGCCGCGCGCGCGGCGCTCGTCCGGCCGGCTCGGCCTATACCGAAGCGCTCGGCATTCCGTCGCTGCGTGCGCGCATCGCGCGCCACTACACCGAAGCCTACGGCGTCGCAGTCGAGCCCTCGCGCGTGATCGCGACCACGGGGTCGTCGGCCGGCTTCATCCTCGCCTTCCTCGCGTTGTTCGAGCCCGGCGATCGCGTCGCGGTCGCGGTGCCCGGCTATCCGCCGTATCGCCACATCCTCAAGGCGCTCGGCTGCGAGCCGGTCCTGATCGAAACCACGGCAGCGACGCGCTGGGCGATCACGCCGGACATGCTGCTTGACGCGCACCGGCGCGACGCCGCTGGCAAGGGCGTGCTGGTCGGCAAGTCCCGCCAATCCGACCGGCACCATGATGACGCGCGACGCGCTGCGCGCCCTGATCGAGGCGGCGGAAGGCGAGGGCATCCGCTTCATCTCCGACGAGATCTATCACGGCCTCGACTACGCATTCCCGGCCGAGACCGCGGCGGGCTTGTCCGGCAACGCGATCATCATCAATTCGTTCTCCAAATATTTCTGCATGACCGGCTGGCGGGTCGGCTGGATGGTGGTGCCGGAGCCGCTGGTGCGGCCGATCGATCGCCTGCAGGGCAATCTCGCGATCTCGGTGCCGACGCTTTCGCAGATCGCGGCGGCGGCGGCGTTCGACGGCCGCGCGGAGATGGACGCGGTCAAGCACGGCTACGAGGAGAACCGGCGGATCCTGGTCGACGGGCTGCCGAAGGCGGGGCTCGAAACGTTTCTGCCGGTCGACGGCGCGTTCTATCTTTACGCCGACGTGTCGCGGTTCTCGAACGACAGCTTCGATTTCGCCAAGCGCATGCTGGACGAGACCCATGTCGCGGCGACGCCCGGCGTCGACTTCGATCCCCTGCACGGCAGCGTCCTTCATCCGCTTCTGCTACGCCGGCTCGGCCGCCGAGATGCACGAGGCGGTCGAGCGGATCGGCGCGTGGCTGCGACAGCGTTAACCGCAACTGGCGTGATCGCGCATTGCGGAAGCGTTTGCCCGGTGGCTACGCTTCCGGTCGACCGAACACGATTGCATGGTGCTGGACAAGAAAACTTGGGAGGGACGCGATGCCGTCGTCGTCAAGTCTGCGCGCGCGGATGCTTGCGGCTGTGCTGGCCGCCGGCGCCGCATGGATGTGGCCGGCCGATGCCAGGTCGCAGGGAAGCTTCCCGGACGGCCGATCCGGCTGATCGTCCCGCAGGCGCCCGGCAGCGCCACCGACCTGCTGGCGCGCTCGATCTCGGCGGAGGTCGAGCAGTTCCTCAATCAGAAGATCATCGTCGAGAACAAGCCCGGCGCCGCCTTCACCATCGGGCTCGATCTGGTGGCGAAGGCCGCGCCCGACGGCTACACGCTCGGCATGGGGCCGGTGGGCGCGCTCGCGATCAGCCCCAACATGGTCGCGAAAATGCCCTACGACATCCTGCGCGACTTCCAGCCGATCGCGCAGCTGACGCGCGGGCACCTGCTGCTCGCGGTGTCGCCGAAATCCAACATCCGTTCGGTGCAGGAACTGATCGCGGAGGCCAAGAAATATCCCGGCAAGCTGACCAACGCGTCGTCGGCCAACGGCTCGCCGGGCCATGTCGGCGGCGAATTGTTCAAGGTCATGACCGACACCAATATCGTGCACGTGCCGTATCGCGGCGGCGCGGCGGCGATGAACGACCTGATCGCGGGCCACGTGCAGCTGATGTTCGAGAGCCTCAATTCGATCGCGCCGCATGCGCACACCGGCGCGGTGCGCGGGCTGGCGGTGAGCGGCGCGCGGCGCTCGCCGATGTTCAAGGACCTGCCGACCGATCGCCGAAGCCGGCGTGCCGGGCTACGACGCGCCGACCTGGAGCGGCATCGTCGGTCCGGCCAAGATGCCGCGCGCGGTCGTGATGCGGCTCAACGAGGCGATCAATCGCGCGCTCGCGTCGCCGGCCTTCATCGATCGCTTCGGCAAGATCGGCGACGAGCCCGCCGGCGGCCTGCCGGAGGAATTCGGCGAAACCATCCGCGTCGAGCTCGCCAAATGGGCGGACGTGGTCAAGCGCTCCGGCGCGAAGCTGGAGTAGCTATATTGACATGATCTCGCAAAGCTCGTTTTCGACGATCCGTTTCACTTGAGTGTTCCGGATCAATATGAGCATGGCGAGGAGCGCTGGCGTACGATCGGCTTTGTCGACGCGGTTGCACTGGTGGTGGTGATCCATACCCATGTCGAGCAGAACGGCGAAGAAATTGTCCGCATCATCTCGGCGCGCAAAGCGACGAGGCGCGAACGCACGATCTACGAAGAAGGAAAATGAACTCGCGCGCGAGCTTCGCGCGCTCGCGGCGATGAGCGACGCTGACATTAATACATCGGACATTCCCGAAATCGTCGATCGGCGTGGCGCCGATCGCGGTCGATTCTATCGTCCAGTCAAGCAGATGGTTACGATTCGCCTCGATGCCGATGTGATCGCCTGGTTCAAGACACGGGACCGCAAGTATCAAACAGCGGTGAACCGCGCGTTGCGCGAATATATGCTCTGAGCGCATCGAACGCGGGAGGCGACCGAGCGGTCGGCGGCGAAAGAGCGCCGGATAAATGAGACAAGCAAGATCCGCGCGTAATAAGCGGACGCTACCGCAGCGCCGCCGCGATATTGCCGCCGTCGACCGTGGTCACGTCGGCGGTGGTCTTGAGCGCCAGCGCCTGCGCCAGGAACGCCTGCGCGACGTCGTCGGCGGTGACCTCGCGGTGCAGCAGGTTGCCGCTCATGTAGTCCTTTTCGGAGACGCCGCGCGCCTTCGAGCGCTCGGCGAGGAATTCGTCGGTGAGCAGGCCCGAGCGGATGCGGTCGGCATTCACCGCGTTGGCGCGGATGCCGTCGGCGCCGTAATCGACCGCGTATTGGCGCACCAGGAACAGCGTCGCCGCCTTCGGCAGGCCGTAGGGTCCGAAATTCGGCCCCGGGTTGACCGCCTGCTTCGACACGTTGAACAGCAGGCAGCCGCCGGTGCCCTGCGCCAGCATGATCTTCACCGCCGCCTGCGCGACGCGCTGGTGGCCGTAGAAATTCAACTCGAAACTTCTGCCGCAGCGTCGCTTCATCGACCTCGCCGATGCGGCCCTGCCAGGCGGCGCCGGCGTTCGACACCACGATGTCGACGCCGCCGAAGGTCTCGGCGATCTGTGTCGAAGGCGGCGCGCGACCGACGCGGCGTCGGTCACGTCGCAGCGGACCGCGCAGCGCCGCGCCGCCGATCGCTCTTGGCTTTCGCCGCCGCGCCGGCCTCGTCGATGTCGAGCAGCGCGACCTCGGCGCCGGCCGCGGCGAAGGCCTTCGCGGTCGCGAAGCCGATGGTGCCGGCGGCGCCGGTGATCGCCGCGACCTGGCCGGCGAGCGGCAGCTCCTTGGCGGCGCCGAGCTTGGCCTGTTCGAGCGACCAGTATTCCATGTCGAACATGTCGGCTTCGGAGATCGACTCGAACCGGCCGATCGCTTCGGCATCGGTGATGCGTCTCGATCGCGCATTCCGCGAGATCGGCGGCGACGCGGGCCTCCTTCTTGGAGCGCCCGAGGCCGAACAGGCCGAGCCCGGGAACGCAGCGCGACGCGCGGCAGCGGATCGAGCGGCTTCTTGATGCCGCCGACGCGCGCATTGTTGCGCGCGAAATAGGCCCGGTAGTCGTCGATGAACGCCGCGACGGCGCCGCGCGCGGCGCGCTGCGAAGTCGTCGAGCTTGCCGTCGGCGGGGGCGGGGAGGAGCAGCGGCCAGTTCTTGGTGCGGATGGTGTGATCGGGCGTGACCACGCCGGCCTGGCTGTAGCGCGCGACCTCGGCGCCATTGACGAAATCGAGCACGGCCGGCGTCGCGCGGAAATCGAGGATGAGCCGCCGCCAGGCGCCTTCGGTCTTCTCGTCCTTGAGGCTGGCGGCGCCGCGCAGCATCGGTGCGACGGCGGCGCGCGGCGCGATCGCCTGCGGCAATTGCGCGGTGACGAACACCGCCTTGCGATTGCGCGCGAGCCGTTCCTCGGCGCGGCGTGACCAGCGCGATCATCCGCTCATAGGCCTCGCGCGCGCTGTCGCCGAAGGTGAAGATGCCGTGCTTGTGCAGGATCAGCCCTTCGACGTCGGGCGCTCTGCTCGAACACGTCGGCGGCCGCCTTGCGCGAGCGCGAAGCCCGGCATGATGTAGGGCACGATGCTGGCGCGCCCGTCATAGACCTCGGCGCAGATCGCTTCGCCGTCGGGCTGATCGACCAGGCTCAGCACCGCGGTCGAATGGGTGTGGTCGACGAATTTGTGCGGCAGGAAGGCGTGCAGCAACGTCTCGACCGAGGGATTGGGCGCCGCCGGATCGAGCAGGTTCTCGCGCTGCACGCGCACCATGTCCTCGTCGGTAAGCTCGTTGCGTGCGCGCAGCTTGCGCAGGCGATCGAGCCGGACCGCCGGCAATCCGGCCGGCTCGATCGTCCGCCATGTCGGCGCCCGAGCCCTTGATGCAGATGACGTCGGTGGCTTCGCCGAGCAGGTCGGCGATCGTCGGTCTTCACCGAGGTGTTGCCGCCGCCATGCAGCACCAGGCGCGGATCGCGCCCGAGCAGGCGCGTCGTGTAGACGCGCAACGCGAGATCGGTCCCGACGCCGTCGCCGGCGTAGCGATCCACCATCGCCTGCGCGTCACGATCGATCCAGGCGCTCTTCATGGCATGCTCCCGCCGTGCAACATGCGCCGGCCGGCATCGCTTGCCAAGCTAGCTAGCGCTTGCGCCACCAGCCGGAGCGGCGCGGCTGCTCGGCCGCTCGCCGTCCGCGGTTCCGGTGACCACTGGCTGCGGCAGCTCGACCGGCTGCGGCGGTGCCGGCGGAGTCGAAGCAGCTTCGGCGTCGCCGCTGAGCACGGGCGCGGGCTCGCGCACGGTGGACCGCCGTCGCGGCGCCGCGCTGCTCCGGCAGGCGCGGGCTCAGGCCGCACGGCGACTGGCTGGCTCGGTGCGACGGCGGCGGTGGCGAGGCGCGGGCTGGCGGCGGTTCGAAGCGACGCCGGCTCCGGCAGCGCGTTCTCTCGTGCCGGTCGGCCGGCATATGTCTCGTGCCGTTCAGAAGGCGGCTCGCTCGCGGCGCGAGGCTCGCGGCTCTTCGGCGCCCTGATCGCCTTCGAACGCGGCCGCCGAGTCCGGCGGCATCCGCGGCCCGTCGCCGTTGCGGCCGCGGCGATTGCGCCGTCCGCCGCGGCGTCCACGCCGCCGGCGCCGGCCGTCGCCGCGCATCGCCGTCGCTTCGCTCCGATTCACTGCTCGGCGGCAGCTTCGTCCGGCGCTCGTCGCCCTCGGCCGCCATGGGCCTGTCGTCGTCGGCCTGAACGACGCCGTGCTCGGGCGCCGGCTCGGCGAAGCCGCCTTCACGCGGCTTCGCCGCCGCCCCCGCGGCGTCCGCGCCGTCGGCGCCGCCGGCCGCGTCCGCTCGCCGTTCGCGCTCGACGCGCGCCTCGCTCGGCTGATCGTCATCGGTCGCTTCGCGTTTCGGCTTCAGCCTCCGACGTCGCTCTCTTCGGCGGCCTCGTCCTCCTCGACGAAATCGTCCTCGTCGTCGTCCGCGATCGGCACCGCCGCGATCGGCTGCGCGGCGATGGCCTTCGCCTGCTCGAGGCTGTGGACCTGCTCGCCCTTTTCGATCGATGTAGGACGGTCTGACCGGAGATCGTCGCGTCGGCATTGACCGTGATGGTGATGCGGAACCGCTCCTCGAGCGTGCGCAGATGCGCGCGCTTGTGGTTGAGCAGATAGAGCGCGATTTCGGTGCGGGTGCGCACGATGATGTTGTGGGTCGCGCCCTTGAGCAGCATTTCCTCGATCGAGCGCAGGAGCTGCAGCGAGACCGACGAGACCGAGCGCACATGCCCGGTGCCGCCGCATTGCGGGCACTTGTCGGTCGAGCTTTCGAGCACGCTCGAACGGATGCGCTGGCGCGACATCTCGAGCAGGCCGAAATGCGAGATGTGGCCGACCTGGATGCGCGCGCGGTCCTGCTTGAGCGCCTCTTTCATGCGCCGCTCGACCGTGCGGTTGTTGCGCTTCTCGTCCATGTCGATGAAGTCGATGACGACGAGGCCGGCGAGATCGCGCAACCGAAGCTGCCGCGCGATCTCGTCGGCGGCCTCGAGATTGGTCTTGAGCGCGGTGTCCTCGATGTGGTGCTCGCGCGTGGCGCGGCCGGAGTTGACGTCGATCGCCACCAGCGCTTCGGTCTGGTTGATGACGATGTAGCCGCCGGAGCGAAGCTGCACCACCGGCTGGAACATGGCGTCGAGCTGGTTCTCGATGCCGAAGCGGGTGAAGATCGGCAGCGTGTCGCGGAACGGCTTCACGTTCTTGGCGTGGCTCGGCATCAGCATGCGCATGAAGTCGCGCGCTTCCTGATAGCCTTCGTCGCCGCCGACCAGGATTTCGTCGATGTCCTTGCTGTAGAGGTCGCGGATCGAGCGCTTGATCAGCGAGCCTTCCTCATAGACCAGCGTCGGCGCGGTCGACTTCAGCGTGAGGTCGCGCACGTTCTCCCACAGCCGCAGCAGATATTCGAAGTCGCGCTTGACCTCCATCTTGGTGCGGCTCGCGCCGGCGGTGCGCAGGATCACGCCCATGCCTTCCGGCACTTCGAGGTCCTGCGCGACTTCCTTGAGGCGGCGGCGGTCCTGCGCGTCGGTGATCTTGCGGCTGATGCCGCCGCCGCGCGCCGTGTTCGGCATCAGCACCGAATAGCGGCCGGCGAGCGAGAGATAGGTGGTCAGCGCCGCGCCCTTGGTGCCGCGCTCTTCCTTCACCACCTGCACCAGCATGACCTGCCGGCGCTTGATGACTTCCTGGATCTTGTACTGGCGGCGCGGGCGGTGCGGACGCTCCGGCACTTCCTCCATCGCGTCGGCGCCGCCGACCGATTCGATCACCTCCTCTTCGCCGCTCGTTCCGGACCGGAGACCTCGGTGATGTTGGCGCCGTCGCCATCGGTCGCCATCGCCGATTCGGCGCGGTCGGCGCGAACCGATGCGCCGTGCTCGCCGTTCCCTTCCATCGCGGGCTGCTCGGAGGCGGCCGCCATCGGCTCTCGCCGCTGTGGGCCGGGACGGAATCGTCGGCGCTGCTCGTCTGCAGCTGGTCGAGATCGATCGGCGTCTCGGCCGCGGCGGTCACCGCCAGCGCTTCCGCGGGCGTGACCTCGGCGGCGTGTCCGGCTGCGGCGCGTCGTGATCGCCGGCATCGGCGGCGGCGGCACCATGACTTCGGTCGCCGGCCGCCATCGCGTGACTGTCGTCGTGCTCATGGTCGTATCGTGGCTGTCGATCATCGGCTGGATCTCGTCTGGTCGACCCGGCTCGCTGCGATGCGCTCCTGACGGCGTGATGCGCCGCGCTCGGCGCGCCGGCGCGCATAGTTGTCGGCCTCGGCGTCGGCCTCGCGCTGGGCGCGCTCTTCCTCGTCGATCAGCGCCTGCCGGTCGGCGACCGGGATCTGGTAATAGTCCGGATGAATTTCGCTGAAGGCGAGGAAGCCGTGGCGGTTGCCGCCGTAGTCCACGAACGCGGCCTGCAGCGACGGCTCAACGCGCGTCACCTTCGCGAGATAGATGTTGCCGCGGAGTTGTTTACGATTGGCAGACTCGAAGTCGAATTCTTCGACGCGGTTGCCGCGCAGGACCACCACCCGGGTCTCCTCCGGGTGGGTGGCATCGATAAGCATTTTGTTGGGCATTGAACAATCTCTTGGGCGCCGGCCCGCGCGCGGCCGTCAAGCGACGCCACGCGGGCGAAGCCATACGGCGCGATCTGGAGCCGGACAGATGAGGGAAAGGATGGGCCTTGCGCGCATGCGCGACGCAAGCATCGCCGGCAAGGACGTCGTTCAACGACGCAGCCTCGCTGAAACTGGCGATGGTGGTTTCGCTCGATGCGCGGTCGAAGCATGACCTCGGCCCGTTACGTTGCGGCAGCGCGCTGGCGCCGCCGCGGGTTCTTGGCTGACGACTTTGGACGGAATGGCGGCTTGATCGTCGAGCCGCTGCGCCGTAGCCCGAGAGCGATGTCTCGCACGACCCGGTTGTCCTCTACATGTGGCATCGGCTTGGGTCGACCGCGGCGCGCCGGATCGGGAACGCTGCGGACGCTTTGTACCCGCCTGAATGACCGCCCCGAGCGATCGTTGGGGCCGTCCTGGAAACGGGCTTGCCGGATGTCGAACGCGGCACAACCGGAACTGTTAACCGTCAGCCGGCCCTTCTTACGGCCGCCGACTGGCATTGGCAAGCGAGCCTCTGATCCCGGCTACCGATCCGACAGGCTTGATGATAAGTCTGGTGAAGCGGCTTAAGTAACGGTTAACCACGCCCTCCTAATGGAGTAAGAGGATGCCCGGAGGGGCTCGGGATTCGATGTCTATCCGCGCGGCGCGCTGGGCTGTCGTCATCGCCGCGATCCTCCTCGGCGGCCTCTGGGCCTCCGAGCGGGCCGGCGCGACCGCGCCCCAGACCCGCGCCGCCGGGGATTTCCCGGTCGCCAGCGCGGTGCGCGTCGGCGGCGACGAGAGCGCAGACCCGGCTGGTCGTCGATTTCAGCCACAAGGTCGACATCCGCGCTTTCACGCTGGCCAACCCGTATCGGGTGGTCATCGACATGCCGCAGGTGGCATTCCAGTTCCCGGCCCGGACCGGCGAAAGCGGGCGCGGCCTGATCAAGGCGTTCCGCTTCGGCCTGGTCATGCAGGGCGGCTCCCGCATCGTCATCGATCTGGCGAAGCCCGGCCCGAATCGAGCGGGCGTTCGTGCTCGAATCGAACAACGACCAGCCGGCCCGGCTGGTGCTCGACCTGGCCGCCGTCGATCGCGAGGCCTTCATGCGCGCCATCGCGCTCGAGAACCGCGCGCCGGACTCCGGCTACAGCCGCGCACCCCGGTCCGGCACGCCGGACGAAAAGGCGGACCCGCGGCCGCTGGTCGTCCTCGATCCCGGGCCACGGCGGCATCGACAACGGCACGCGGGCCGCGAGCGGCGAACTGGAAAAGTCGATCGTGCTGGAATTTTCGCTGCTGCTGCGCGAGCAGATCGAAAAGACCGGCAAATACCGCGTGGTGATGACGCGCACCGACGACACCTTCGTTCCGCTCGCCGAGCGCGTGAACATGGCGCGCTCGCGGCAGGCCTGGCTGTTCATCTCGATCCATGCCGACGCGCTGGCGCGCGGCGACGGCGACGCGCAGGGCGCGACGATCTACACCCTGTCGGAAACGGCGTCGGACGCCGCCGTCCGCGCGGCTGGCCGAAAGCGAGAACCGGGCCGACGCGATCGCCGGGCTCGATCTCTCGGCCGAGCCCGACGACGTCGCCGACATCCTGATCGACCTGGCGCGGCGCGAGACCAAGACCTTCTCGATGCAGTTCGCGCGCGGGCTGGTGACCGAAATGCGCAATGCCACCCGCCTGCACAAAGACCCGCTGCGGTCCGCCGGGTTCCGGGTGCTCAAGGCGCCCGACGTGCCCTCGGTCCTGGTCGAGCTCGGCTACGTGTCGAACCGGGGCGACCTCAAATCGTTGACCTCGGAAGCCTGGCGGAACCGGACGGCGGCTTCGATTGCGCAAGGCAGTCGATACATACTTCGCGACGCGAGTTGCCGGCGGCGGCCGGCAACGGCAGAATTGAGGGTACAGTCGGTGCGGCAACGGCCTCAGTTTCAACATAAAACAGCGCGGATTTTCGGGCCCGCTGAGGGCAGGGGCGGGTCATCGGTCATGAGACTATTTCTGCGCTTCTTCGGCTGGATTTTCGCCGGCGGGACCATCGTGTTCCTGGTCGGGGTCACCGCCGTGGCCGGGCTGCTGTGGCACTTCTCGCAGGAACTGCCGGATTATTCACAGCTTCAGGACTACGAGCCTGCGGTGATGACCCGCGTGCACGCGGCCGACGGGCAGTTGCTCGCCGAATATGCCCGCGAGCGGCGGCTCTACCTGCCGATCCAGGCGGTGCCGCGGCTGGTGATCAACGCGTTCATCGCGGCCGAGGACAAGAGCTTCTACGAGCATGGCGGCCTCGACTTCTCGGGCATCGCGCGCGCCGGCTGGCCTACGTTCAGAACTACGGCTCCGGCCGCCGTCCGCAGGGCGCGTCCACGATCACCCAGCAGGTCGCCAAGAACTTCCTGCTGACCAACGAAGTGTCGATGGCGCGCAAGATCAAGGAAGCGCTGCTCGCGATGAAGATCGAGCGCGCCTTCTCGAAGGAGAAGATCCTCGAGCTCTATCTCAACGAAATCTATCTCGGCATCGGCGCCTACGGCGTCGCGGCGGCCTCGCTGCTCTACTTCAACAAGTCGGTGCACGAGCTCAACGCTGCCGGAAGCCGCCTATCTCGCGGCGCTGCCGAAGGGGCCGAACAACTACCATCCGTTCCGCCGCCGCGACGACGCGATCGCGCGGCGCAACTACGTCTCGACCGCATGGTCGAGGACCGCTTCGTCACGCGCGCAGGCCGCCGAAGAGGCGAAGACGCGACCCGCTGGAGGTGACCACGCGCCCGACCGGCGCGCAGATCGCCGCGTCCGAATATTTCGCCGAGGAAGTCCGCCGCTACATCAACGACAAGTACAGCGAGAAGAAGCTCTACGAGGGCGGCCTCTCGGTGCGCACCACGCTCGATCCGAATCTGCAGAAGGTCGCGCGCAAGGCGCTGATCGACGGCCTCGTCAAATACGACGAGAGCGCCAGGGCTATCGCGGCGCGATCCAGAAGATCGAAGTCACCGGCGACTGGGGCGCGCGTCTCGCCGACATCAAGGCGCTCGTCCGACATCGCGCCGTGGCGGCTCGCGGTCGTGCTCGAGGTGACCGACCAGGCCGCGCGCATCGGCTTCCAGCCGGCGCGCGAGCCGGGCGGCGCGCTGGTCAAGCAGCGCGACTACGGCACGCATCGCGCTTGACGGCGTGCGGTGGGCGAAGCCCGCATCCGGCCCGGCAGCGCGGCCGCGTGCCGACGCGCATCGCGCAGGTGCTGGAAGTCGGCGACGTCATCTATGTCGATCCGATCGAAGGCCGGGAAGGGCAGTTCCGGCTGCGCCAGGTGCCCGAAGTGTCGGGCGCCATCGTCGCGCTCGACCCGCACACCGGCCGCGTGTTCGCGATGGTCGGCGGCTTCTCGTTCGACCAGAGCCAGTTCAACCGCGCGACCCAGGCGCTGCGCCAGCCCGGCTCCTCGTTCAAGCCGCTGGTCTACGCCGCCGCGCTCGACAACGGCTATACGCCTTCGACCGTGGTGCTCGACGCGCCGCTCGAGATCGACACCGGCTCGGGCGTGTGGCGGCCGGAGAACTACGAAGGCAAGTTCTACGGCCCGTCGACGCTGCGGTTCGGCATCGAGCGCTCGCGCAACGTCATGACCGTGCGGCTGGCGCAGGACCTCGGCATGCCGATGATCGGCGAATACGCCAAGCGGTTCGGCATCTACGACAATCCGACGCCCTACATCTCGTTCGTGCTCGGCGCCGGCGAAACCACGCTGCTGAAGCATGACCGCGGCCTACGCGATGTTCGACAATGGCGGCCGCAAGATCACGCCGACCCTGATCGACCGCATCCAGGACCGCTACGGCCGCACCATCTACCGGCACGATCAGCGCGAATGCCGCGGCTGCAGCTCCGAGGCCTGGTCGAGCGAACAGACCGAGCCGACGCTGGTCGATCGGCGCGAGCGCGTGCTCGATCCGATGACCGCCTACCAGATCACCTCGATGATGGAAGGCGTCGTGCAGCGCGGCACCGCCACCGTCATCCGCGAGGTCGGCAAGCCGATCGCCGGCAAGACCGGCACCACCAACGACGAGAAGGACGCCTGGTTCATCGGCTTCTCGCCGGAAATGGTGGTCGGCGTCTATGTCGGCTACGACAAGCCGCGCCATCTCGGCCGCGGCGGCACCGGCGGCGGGCTGGCGGCGCCGATCGTGCGCGACTTCCTGAAGGTCGCGCTGGCCGACCGGCCCGCGGTGCCGTTCCGCGTGCCGGCCGGCATCAAGCTGATCCGCGTCAACCCGCGCACCGGCATGCGCGCCGGGCCGGGCGAGGCGTCGATCCTCGAAGCGTTCAAGCCCGGCACCGCGCCGCCCGACGGCTACTCCGTCGGTCGGCGTCACCGATCCGGACGGCCGGCCGGTCGCCGCGCCGCAGGAGGCAGCGCCGCCGCCTCGACCGCAGCAGCAGCCTATCTTCCCGGCCTGTTCGGCGGCCGCGGGCTCTACTGAGATCAGACCGATCGAGCGCCCGCAACCGCCCGTCGCGGCGGTTGCGTCGGCGTTTGCCAGTCGCTACATCCGCCCGTGCAGATTGAGACTGTGCAACGGATTCCACCATGCGCGCCGAAACTCAAACCGTCGTCGAAGAGATCAAGCAGTCGGTCGGGCTGCTGAGGAGGCATCTTTGACGTCGACAAGGCGACGCAGGCGCCTGCAAGAGCTGAACCGGCAGGCCGAAGACCCGAATCTCTGGAACGACCAGCAGCGCGCCCAGCGCGTGATGCAGGAGCGCACCGCGCTCGAGGACCAGCTCACCGCCATCGGCCGCATCGAGCAGGAGCTCGACGACCAGCTCACCATGATCGAGCTCGGCGAAGCCGAGAAAGACCAGTCGGTGGTGAACGACGCCGAGGCGGCGCTCAAGAAGCTCAAGGCCGAGGTGGCGCGCCGCGAGCTGGAAGCGCTGCTCGTCGGGCGAGGCCGATTCCAACGACAGCTATCTCGAAGTCCATGCCGGCGCCGGCGGCACCGAGAGCCAGGACTGGGCCAACATGCTGCTGCGCATGTACACGCGCTGGGCCGAGCAGCACGGCTACAAGATCGAATATCATCGAGGAGACCTCCGGCGAAGAGGCCGGGATCAAGTCGGCGACCATCCAGATCAAGGGCCGCAACGCCTATGGCTGGCTCAAGACCGAGAACGGCGTGCACCGCCTGGTGCGCATCTCGCCGTTCAATTCCAACGCGCGCCGGCACACGTCGTTTGCCAGCGTCGACCGTCTATCCGGTGATCGACGACCGCATCAAGGTCGACATCAAGGAATCCGACGTGCGCACCGACACGATGCGCGCCCAGCGGCGCCGGCGGACAGCACGTCAACAAGACCGAGTCCGCGATCCGGCTCACCCATATCCCGACCAACATCGTGGTCTATTGCCAGAACGACCGCTCGCAGCACCGCAACCGCGCGCAGGCCTGGCAGATGCTGCGCGCGCGACTCTACGAAGCGGAATTGAAGAAGCGCGAGGCGCAGGCGGCCATCGACCAGGCCAACAAGACCGACATCGGCTGGGGCCATCAGATCCGCAGCTATGTGCTGCAGCCCTATCAGATGGTGAAGGACCTGCGCACCGGCGTGCAGACCTCCGACACCGGCGGGCGTGCTCGACGGCGACCTCGACCCGTTCATGGAGGCGACGCTGGCGCAGAAGGCGTTCGGCACCGGGCCGGAGAAGGTCGAGGACGTGGAGTAGGTGAGGCGGCGCTTATTTGGCGCGCATCGCGGCTGAAATACACGTCGACCTTCATCCCGACCGCGAGCGGGCCGGGTTCGGCGAGATCGATGACGACCTCCGCGACATTGACGTCGGTGAGGTTGCGCTGGCCGCGCGCGCCGATGCGGCCGGGCTCGATGATCGGCGCGATCGAGGACACCGTGCCGGCGACGTCGCGGCCGCGAAACGCCGCCGAGCGCACCACGACGCGTTGCCCGACTTTGATGTCGCCGTAGTCGCGCTCGTCGATCTCGGCGCGCACGCGCAGTTTCGAGACGATCGCCGAGCACGATCAGCGGCTGCGGCGCGGACGGCGACGCGAGCTCGCCGGCCCGGATATTGACCTGCAACACGGTCGCCGGCGATCGGCGCGCGCACGATCAGGTTGTCGAGGGCGGCTTCGGCGCCGCGCAGCTCGAGGCGCGCCATCGCAAATTGCCCTTCGAGCTCGGTCGGCGCGGTCGTGCGGCGCGTCGGCCTCGAATTTGACGAGCTCGGCGCGGCCGCTGCTGGCAGTTGTTCGCTGCGCGTTCGGCGAGGTTCTTGCGCGCGGCCGCGAGGGCGTCGTCGGAGCCGTTGCCGGCGCGTCTCGCCGCCGCGGCGCGATCGACGGCGGCGCGGGCTATCGACCACCGCGCGTCTCGGCGTCGCCGACGGCGTCCTCGTGCTTGCGCCGCTCGGCGTTCTTGCGCGGTCGCGGCAGGCGCGGGCGCGCTTGCGCAGGTTGTACTGCAGCTCGGCCTTGGCGTGCGCGGTGCGCACCTCGTCGTCCTCGAGCCGGATCATCGCTTCGCCGGCAAACACGGTGTCGTTGATCTTCACCAGGACTTCGCCGACGCGGCCCATGGCCGGCGATCCGATCCTGATTTCGCCCGACCATGGCTCGACGCGGCCGGGCGCCACCGCCTGCCACATCTTGCGGTCGAGCGCTTCTTCCGCGCGCGCTCGTCATGGCGCCCAGCGACGGCGCAACGCCGCGGCAAGACCGACCAGGCCGAGAGCGGCAACGACAATCCGATTTCGTTTCAACGCGACCATGGTGCCTTATGACTTGCGTTCTGCCCGTCGCTTGTGCGCTTCGCGACGCCTTCGTCCTTGCGGTCCGACGCGCGCTCTTCGCCGATGATCTTGCCGTCCTCGATGCGGACGATCCGGTCGGCGAACGGCACTATACGGGGGTCGTGGGTGACGACCAACACGCCGCGGCCGCGGTCGCTGCGCGATCTCCGCCAGCACCGACATGATGGCGTGGCCGTTCTCGCTGTCCAACGCGGCGGTCGGTTCGTCGGCGAGGATCGCCGAGCGCATCGCCGACGATGGCGCGGGCAATGGCGACGCGCTGCTGCTCGCCGCCGCTGAGCTCGCGCGGATAGGAGCCCATCTTGAGCGCCAAGCCCGACCGTCGCCAGCGCCTCCTTCGACTTCTGCTTCGCGCGCTGCGAGTTCTCGCCGCGAACGTCGAGCGCGAGCCGCACATTGTCGAGCGCGGTGAGCGTCGGGAACAGGTGATAGGACTGGAAGACAAAGCCGATATGCTCGCGCCGGATCCTGGCGAGCTCCTCGGGACCGGCGCCGTTGCGGTCGACTGGCCGCCGACGCGGACCGTCCCGCTGGTCGGCGTCAGCATGCAGCCGAGGATGGAAAGCAGCGTGGTCTTGCCGCTCCCCGACGGTCCCATCAGCAGCGTCAGCTCGCCGCCGGTGACCGCCAGGCTGACGCCCTTGAGCGCCTGCACCCGGCCCGCGCCGTCGCCCAGGAACTTCACCGTATCGATGGCTTCGATCACCGGCTCGGTCATCGCGTGAACACCATCGCGGGATCGATCCGCGTCACCTTCACGATGGCCGCAATCGCGGAGACGACGCACATCAGCACGGTGAGCACGAGCAGGCCGCGGTCATCAGCGGCGTGATGACGACCGGCAGCGCGGTGTCGGCGGTGGCGCTGCACGACGATCCAGCCGATCGCGGCGGCGATGCAGAAGCCGATCACGGCGCTCAGCAGTGCCTGGAAGATGATGACCTTGTGGATGTAGCTGCCCGACGAGCCAATTGCACGCAGCGTCGCAAATTCGTTGAGATGGTCCTTGGTGCTGGAATAGAGCGTCTGCGCGACGATCACGGTGCCGACGATCAAGCCCGAGCACGGCGCCGGCAAACAAGGCCGCGCCGGCGCCGGTGCCGAACAGCCAGAAATTGGCTGCTGCGCTTGCGAAATTCTGCGGTGGTGAGCACCTCGGCGTCGGACATTTGCGCGCGCAGGCGGTCGCGCACCTGGTGCACATTCGCGCCCGGCGTCACGCGCACCAGGAAATACGAGGCCTTGTTCGCGGCGGTGCCGGTATAGGCGCGCGCCCGATCGATCGACGAGAACACGTAGGGCGTCGTGGTGAACGAGCGGATGCCGTTGGTGATCGCCAGCACCTGCACCTTCTGGTCGCCGATCTCGGCGTAGTCGCCGACCCGGGTGGTCTCCAGGCGGTCGAAATAGGAGCGGTCGATGGCGACGGCGCCGGGAATGGCGAGCGATTGCGCGCGTGCCTTCGATCACGTTCCAGGGCGCAAGTCCGTCGCCGCGCGGATCGGAGCCGATCATGAAGATCGGCGTGTTGCCGCCCGACGGCGTGCGCCACTGCGCAAAGCCGATCACCAGCGGCACCGCCGAGGCCACGCCGTCGACCGCCAGCGCGCGAAACCGCTCGCGTTCGTCGAGCAGCGAAGGATCCTCGAAACACTTGGTTCCACGCGGCACGATCCAGAGGTCGGCGTCGGCGTGGTCGATCATGACCGTGACCATCCGCTCGAAGCTCACATAGAGGCCCATCTGCACGGTCACCAGCACGATCGAGAACACGATGCCGATGACGGTCGCGATCAGCCGCAGCCGATCATGAAACAGGTTCCGGAACGCGAGTTTGGGGGCGAGCGACATGATTGGCTTCGAGTCGACCGATCCGTAACGACAACGACTCGTTATCGACGCTTTTGCAAGCGCGCGCGGTTCGGCGCCGACCAGCCGGGCGCCGAGCGGAATGTTGCGCAAGGCCGCGACCAGTTGCCCAGCTGAGCGCAACCGCGACGGCAAACACGAGCGCGGCCTTCACGATCGCGGGCAGCGGAGCGTTCAATAGCGCATATTGCATCCAGACGACAAACGGGTAGTGCACCAGATACATGCCGTAGGCATTGACGGAGAGGCTGTCGAGCCAGCGCCGGCGGCGGTCGCGAAGCGGATGCAGACCGCGATCAGCGACGAGGCAGCCGCTGGCGCAGCACACGACAAAGCCGAGATTGGCCGCGAGCTGGAGCCACAGCGGACCCGGATTGTCGTTGCCGCCCTCCATGATCATGCGCGGTCGGCGTCATCCAGAGCGCGAGGCCGGCGACCGCCGCGGCGAGCGCGAGCGGCCAGCGCCGCACCAGCACGCCGTCGGCCGCCAGCAGTCCGCGCTCGAGCCCATAGGCTCCGACCGCGGCGCCGGCGAAGAAGTAGACCGCATAGTGCAGCGGCCGGCACCATTGAAACGCGAACGCGCTGTACTGGAACCAGGCCCAGGGCGAGTAGATCAGCGCGAGCGGCACGTAGGCGAGGGCGGACGCGGCGAGTCAGAATGAGAATGAAGCGGATCGGATCGGTGCGGGTCGATGGCCGCGAGCTTGCCGAGATGCTCGCCCCAGCTCGGGTAGACCTTGTGAAGCGCCGGCCGCGACGATGTTGAGGATCAGGAGCTGCCACAGGAACCATTGCGGCCCGCACGGCCAGAACGGCAGCGCCTGGAACTGGCGCCAATAGTCCGCAAGGCTCGGATCGGCCGCGGTGACCAGGTAGACCGGATAGAGCGCGATCGGCATCAGCACGAAGATCGCCGGGATCATCGGCAGGCCGAGGCGCAGCAGCCGGTCTGACAGGAATGTGACGCTGTTCTTGCGCGCAGGCTCGGCCACACGAACAGGCCGGACAGGAAGAACATCAGTGACATCAGGCAGACATCGTTCCATGCGCAGAACAGGTCGAAGCCGAACCAGCGCTGGCTGTCGATGATCGGGAAGCTCTGCCAATCGTAGGGCGGCGCGTCGAAGCGATGCGGCTGCGGACGGCAGCGAGCCGAGGTAGCCCATGATGGAATGGAACCCCAGCACGATCAGGATGACGATGGCGCGCAGATTGCTCAGCGCCAGGCTGGTTGCCGACATGCGCGTCAAGTTCCCCGCCCCGGCGGATCGTGTTCCGGTTCAACCCGCCGCCGGCTCGCCGGTCGGCCGTCGGCATCGCTCAATTGTAGGCAATCGGCGCCGAATTCGGCGGAGAATTTTGGCGCGTGATTAAGACGCGTGCTTAATCCACGACCGGCCTATGCGCGGCGGCGCGGGACCCGCTAAATCCGCGAAACGGCCATATTGTGGGTCGAATGGGGACGCATAGATAGTTGGGTTACCCGATCGAAAACAACCAATGGAATCCCGGACTTGAAAGCACGAATTGCCACACTGGTTATCGCCGCCGTCGCCGCAGCATTGGCCGCCGCGGCACTGCCCTCCCGCGCGCAGCAACAGCCGCAACAGCCAACGGTCGTCGGACTCTGGCAGAAGCTGGATGACGGACAAGCAACCGGTCGGCTGGTTTCTGTTTGTCGACCGCGGCGGCGTTTACGAAGGCGCCATCGCCAAGCTGTTTCCAGCGACCGGGGAGACGAACCGAACCCGGTCTGCAGCCGCTGCACCGACGACCGCAAGAACGCGCCGATCCTCGGTATCTCGCTGGTCCGGGGCATGAAGCGGGCCGGGCTCAAATACGAGGACGGCACCATCCTCGATCCGCGCGATGGCAAGATCTACCGGGCGGTCATGACGCTGAGCCCGGACGGCAAGACATTGACGTTGCGCGGCTACCTCGGGATCCAGTTTTTCGGCATGGACGAGGTCTGGCAACGCCTGCCCGACAGCGCCTTGGGACAGCTCGATCCAACGGTGCTCGCCAAATACATGCCCGAGCGCGCAGAAGGCAAGAAGGGCAAGGCAAAAGCTCCGAGTCCGCAGCGCTGATTGCCAGTGCCGGGGAGCCGCAACTCGCGAGCGAGGTGGTCGTCGGCCTAGCGGTCTCGTCACGCCGATGCCTCCGCCTGCGTGGCGGGTTGGCGCACCTCGCTGTTGCTCTGCAAACGCGCCACGATGAGATGCAGCAGACGGAATCCGAACTGGGGATTTTGAAAGTACAGTTCCTTGAATTGATCGTAGCCGATCGAAGCGGCCTTCACGTCGGTCTTGCAGCGCACCGTCATGGTGCGCTTGCCATCGGGTGTGAACAGGCCGATCTCTCCGAGCAACGTTCTGGGTCCGAGGATTTGGCCAATCTCGACGAGCTCGACTTCGCCGGAAACGATATAGAACGCTTCGGTGGCAAAGTCCCCGCGCGCCATCATGAGAGCCCCCGCCTTGAAGCGTTTCGGGTGCATGTATTTCAGGAGCCAATCGACATTCATGTCGCTTTTGATCGCGTTGTCGATGCCGCGGATCAGGTTGAACATCTCGCGGAATCGCCAGGCGTTCAGCGGCAGGAGAATCGCATTAAGCACGAAGGTTGGATAGCTGGTGTGCATGGCGCTGTAGCCTATGGCCAGTACGTTGGCGATCACCGCTGCCACGCGCAGGGGAATGATGGTCTTGGCGTGCGCCGCGTAGAGGCTCGCAGCCGCAGCCGCGACGCCGACAATTTCGGGATAGTAGGTTTCCATGGAAACGCGACCTCTTTAGCTTGGCCATTACGGCTCTGAAGGGGCGCTGACCGGCCCTGGGGAGCACACCCCGGCAGCGACGCGTCAGCACCGCCACCGATGCTGCCTTGGCCACGCTGCAAAGCTATTCCGAATTCGCCTCGGAATTGCGACGGGTTCCTCTCCGGAGGGGATATCCGGCCACGCCCCGCCGCAATGATGCCGCCGCGTTGGCGGATCCGCAATTGCTGGACAATCGCAAATGACGAGTGTCGGCTGGGACCACCAGCCGACCGGTGGAATCGCATCGCGCCCTAATGGGCGCCGCCCAGCCGCATTCCGGCGCGCAGGAATTTCCGCGGGTCGACCGCGTCGCCGCCGACGCGGGTCTCGTAATGCAGATGCGGTCCGGTCGAACGGCCGGTCGATCCGATCTTGCCGATGATATGGCCGGCTCGCACCCGCTGCCCGACCTTGACGCCGATGTCGGACAGATGCCCGTAGCGCGTGGTGAGCCCATTGCCATGGTCGATCTCGACCATCTTGCCATAGCCGCCGTTCGGGCCTGCCGACGTGACATTGCCGTCCGCGGTCGCGCGCACCGGGTCGCCGGTGTCGCCGCGAAAATCCATGCCGGTGTGCATTGCCGGCGCGCGGATGAACGGATCGATGCGCATGCCGAAGCCGGAGGATACGTCGATCTCGCCCATGACCGGCTTGCGCACCGGCACCGAAGCCAGCGTCCGCGTCAGCCGGTCGACCTGGGCGCGGGCGACGCTGACGCGGTGAACGTGCTGCTCGAACGATCCGGCATAGGCCGGCAACGCGTGCCGCGACCAGCGGGCCGCCGACCGCACTGTCGCGCGCGTCGACGCGCACGCTGTCGAGCCCGAGGTCGGCAAGGACGCCGCGAATGCGCCGCGCCTTGGCGTCGTAGGTCTCTTCCATCGACGTGAGCGACGCGGCCTGCCGCGCCTCGACGCGATCGAGCGACGCTTGCAGGCGCGCGAGGGCGGCCGAGACATTGATACCTCGGCCCGGCGCCCGGTCGGGCAGCAGGCCCGAAGACTTGTCATTGACCGGCGACGGCCGGTTCGGCACCGATCGCGTTTGCTCGCGTCCGGTCGGCCTGGTCGAGCCGGTGACGATGGAGTCAGGCATCGCCTGGAGGGCATTGGCGCGGTTCTCCAGCGCCGACTGCCGCCGCATGATCTGGTCGAGCTTCTGCTCGTATTGTTCCTGATTGAGGAGCTGACGGCTCGACATGCGATCGATCTGCGCGCGCAGGTCGGCGATGCGATCCTCATAGGCGTATTGCATCTCGGCCTGGCGTGCGATCAGACCGGTCAGCACGTCGTCGCGAAACGCGAAATAGGTTGCGGTGGTGACGGTCCAGCCCGCCATGATCACCAGCGTGCCGACCACCACCCAGAAGGCGATCGGACCGACGCGGAGCTGTCGTCCGGCATGCGCCAGCGTGTAGCCGGTGCGCTGTAGCGCGGCAGCGGCCGCATGCGCCCGGGGATTCGGGGCATGCCGGTACTGAGTGCCGGGATACGGCTGTGACGAAACTTGGCGTTGGTACATTGACGCTTCCCCGCCGGCGGTGGTCCCGAAACACCGGCGTTACTGCGCCTAAGTACAAGCGCCGTTATGGTTAATTTTCTCCAAACAAGTTGTGGAAAAGTGTTCCGGTGGTTGGCGCGCTGTTAAAGCGCCTTGGCCGCGGCAAGGACCTCTTCGGCATGGCCGTCGACCTTGACCTTCGGCCAGATGCGGGCGATCCGGCCGTCCGGACCGATCAGCACCGTGCTGCGGATGATGCCCATGAAGGTCCTGCCGTACATGGATTTCTTGCCCCAGGCGCCATAGGCTTCGAGCATCTCGTGCTGCTCGTCCGACAGGAGGCCGACCGAGAGCTTGTGCTTCTTCTTGAACGCGTCCTGGGCTTTGACCGGATCGGCCGAAATCCCCAGGACGTCGGTCCCGGCCTTGGCAAAACCGGCCCGCAATTTGGAGAATTCGATCGATTCCCGGGTGCAGCCGGGCGTGTCGGCCTTGGGGTAGAAGTAGAGGACGAGCTTGCGGCCCTTGAAATCGGCCAACGACACGGTCCCGCCGCCGTCGCGCGGGAGGTCGAATGGGGGTGCCTTGGAGCCCTCCTTCAGGGCGTGGTCCCCATGTGCCTTCCTTTCGTCCCTTTTTCCGGGTCAATAAATGGTTAAACGATAAGCGGGAGAGTGCTGACGGATCGACCGATTTTCACATGAATTGGCGATCGGCGGCAACAATCCGGAGGCCGCTGCGGGGAGTGCAGCGGACGACGGCGGTCGAGGGGACGCCCAGTCGGGGCATGGCGGCGGATCAGCAACACGAAGCCGGATATCGCGGCCCTGCGCAAGCTTGAGGCCAGCATTCACCTTGACCTCATGCAACAGGCTGCATTGGCGCGCGGCGAGCGCTGGCAGCACGCCGACGCTCGACGCCGGCACAGCTCGGTCTGACCTGCATGGCGTCTTTCGGCGCTGCGCTTCTGGACGCGCTGGCGCCGCGTGTCCATCGCCGCCGGCACGCTTGCAGGACTGCTGATGGTCGGGCTGCTGGCGCTGTGGTGGCGGCTCGGCAGCGGACCGATCGATTTCGATTTCGCGACGCCTTGGCTCACCGCCGCCATCGAAGAGAATTTCGGCAGCCATCACCGCGTCGCGGTCGGCGGCACGCAGCTTGAGCGCGACGCCAGCGGACGGACCGCGCTGCGCATCCGCGACATCGTCGTGCGCGACGCCCATGGCGAGATCGTCGCGAGCGCGCCCAAGGCGGAGGTCAGCTTCTCCGGCTCCGGCCTGATGACCGGGCCGGGTGCGCGCCAACCGGTTGAGCCTGGTCGGCGCCGAGATGCAGGTCCGCATCGAGCCTGACAGCAAGGTCACGGTGTTCGCCGGCACCAACCGGCAGCCGTTCGTCACCGCCTCGGTGGCGGAGCCTGCGCTGCGCGCCGGAGCAGTCGCCCAATCCCTTGGTCCGGGAGCGTCCGGTGGCGCCGCAATCGGGCAGCCGCAACATGATCCCGGACCTCGCCGCGCTGCTGGCGTGGATCGACAGTCTCGGAGCAACCGGCCTCGACGGTCGCGACTTGAGCGAACTCGGACTCAAGAACGGCAATCTCACGCTGTTCGATCGAGCGCAACGGCAAGCAGTGGGAATTCCACGACATCAACCTCAGCCTGACGCGGCCGAGCGGTGGCGGCGTCGCGCTGACCATGAGCTCGGAGGCCGGCGAACGGCCTTGGCTGCTGCGCGCGACCGTCGCGCGCGGCGAGGGCGGACTTCGCAACGTCGAGATCGAGACCGAGCGTTTGCCGGCCAAGGACCTGCTGCTGGCGTTGCGGATCGGCGACGGCCAGTACGAGCCCAACATTCCGGTGTCCGCCCGCGTGCGCGCATCGATCGGTGCCGACGGCATTCCGAAGATGATCGAGGGCCGGATCCAGCTCGACAAGGGATACATCGTCGATCCCGACGAGCCGCTGAGCCGGATCGACATCGACCGCGCCGATTTCGACCTGCAATGGGACGGCACGCGTCAGGCGCTGGTCGCTCCGTTCCAGATCTTCTCGGGCGGCAGCCGTATCACGCTGTTGGCGCAGCTTACGCCGCCGCGCGAAAGCAGCGCCGGCTGGGCTGCTCAGGATCACCGGCGGCACCGCCGTGCTCGCGTCGTCGTCGCGCGATCCGGACGCGCTCGTCCTCAACCGGATCCAGGTGGGCTTGCGCATCGATCCCGACAAGCAGCGCATCGACGTCGAGCAGGGCGAAATCGGCAACACCGATCTCGGACTCGCGATCTCCGGCGGTCTCGATTATTCCTCCGGCGAAGCCGCGCCTCGCGCTCGGCATTGCCGGCACCCGCATGTCGGTTGCGGCGATGAAGCGGCTGTGGCCGTCCTTCATCAGTCCGAAGGTCCACGCCTGGGTCGCCGAGCACATCCTGAGCGGAACGGTCGAGCGCATCGTCATCGCGACCAATGCTCCGGTCGCGACGCTCAAGACCATCAGCCCGCCGATCCCGGACGACGGACTGGCCATCGAGATTTCCGGCAATGGCGCCGAGATCCGCCCGGTCGACGGCCTGCCGTCGATCAAGCGATGCCGACGTCCGGGTGCGCATCACCGGACGCACGGCGTCGCGTCACCATCGGCCGCGGCAATATCGACGTGTCGACCGGCCGCCGGCTCGCGATTTCCAGCGGCGCTATTCGAAGTGCCGGACCACTACATGGACGCGCCGGCCTCGCGCGTGCGCTTCCGCATTGACGGGTCGGTGGCGGCCGCCGCGGAACTGCTCAACCGGGAACGGCTGCGCGACTATGCCGGCTCGCCGATCGATCCCGGCACCAGCCGCGGAAGCCTGACCGCGTACGTGACGATGAGCATGCCGCTCAAGCCCGACCTGCCGGCGGGCTCCGCGCAATACGCGATGAATCTCGAGGTCGCCAATTTCTCCGCCGAACGCCTGGTCATGGGCCAGAAGGTCGAGGCCGCCGCGTTGCGCGTGCGCGCCGACAATCAGGGCTACGTGCTGCGCGGCGACGTGAAGATCAACGGCATTCCGGCGCTGCTCGAATATCGCAAGCAGCGCGACCAGTCCGAAGCGGAGGTCCGCGTCGCGGCCACGCTCGACGAGGCCGGCGCGCGCGCGGCTCGGTTTCGATCTCAGCGGCTATGTCAGCGGTCCGGTGCCGGTCAAGATCAACGGCCGCGTTCCGCTGGACGGCGGCGACAGCCGCTATTCGGTCGAAGCCGACCTCACGCAGGCGCGCATCGACCGGTTGCTGCCGGGCTGGGTCAAGCCGGCCGGACGGCAGGCGCGCATGTCCTTCGTCATGACCAGCAGGCCGCAGTCGATGCGGCTCGACGATCTCGTGATCGAAGGGCTCGGGAGCTTCTGGTCAAGGGCGCGGTCGAGTGCGACGGATCGGGCGAAATCCTGGCGGCGAACCTGACGAACTTCAATCTGTCCGACGGCGACCGGGCGACGCTGCGCGCCGAGCGCGGCCCCGACGGCGCGCTGCGCGTGACGGTGCGCGGCGACGTCTACGACGGTCGCGGTTTCATCAAGTCGTCGATGTCCGGCCCGAGTCCGGCGCAAGCAAAGAACGCGAAGCTCAAGGACGTCGACGTCGACGTGCGGCTCGGCACCGTCGCCGGCTTCCACGGCGAGACAATGCGCAGCGTCGATCTGCAAGATGTCGCGGCGCAACGGCAACATCATGAGCTTCTCGCTGGCGGCCCGGCTCGGGCGCGACACGCCGCTGTCCGGCGACCTGCGCGGACGCGCCGGCGGGCGCAACGTCATCTACGTCGAGACCAAGGACGCCGGCGCGTTCTTCCGCTTCAGCGACACCTATCCGAAGATCTTCGGCGGCGAGATGTGGTTGGCGATGGATCCGCCGAGCGACGGAAATGCTCCGCAGGACGGCATTCTCAACATCCGGGATTTCACCGTGCGCGGCGAGCCGACGCTCGATCGCGTCGCCTCCGGCAATGCCGATATGCCGGGTTCCGCGCAAGCCGCCAGCAATCCGGGCGTCGAATTCTCCCGCCTGCGCGTCGAGTTCACGCGCACGCACGGCCGCTTTGCGATCCGCGAAGGCATCGTGCGCGGGCCGCTGATCGGCGCCACGGCGGAAGGCCATATCGACTACCTGCGCGAGGAGGTCCGCATGCGCGGCACGTTCGTGCCGTTCTTCGGCCTCAACAACATGTTCGGGCAGATTCCGGTGTTCGGCCTGTTCCTGGGCGGCGGCAGCAACGAGGGGCTCGTCGGCCTGACCTTCGAGGTGGTCGGCCCGCCAGGCGCGCCGGTGCTGCGCGTCAATCCGATTTCGGTGGTGGCGCCGGGATTGATCCGAAAATTCTTCGAATTCCCGGCTAGCGGCCGCCAGGGTTTCGGCGATCCGCCGCGCTAGGGCGTTCGCTGACTATTCTGATTTCAACGTGAGAATTGCTCGTTTTTTCGAGCCCGCTCGAAGTAGAGCGTTGCCTTGTCGATCGAAATCTTCCTTCCTTATCTTGTAGCCCACTTCGGTAATTTGCGTATCGCCCAGCCAAACCGCACCATCCTTCACCAACTGACGTGCGTGGCTATTCGAACTTGAGAAACCCAGATTTGTTTGCGCAGTAAGAATGCTCATCACCAACCTGAACAAAGAGCGTCGGCAGGTTCTCGCCCATGCCCTTTTCCTCGAAGGTGGTGTGCGCAGTCTTGGCGGCACTTTCGGCGGCGGCGCGGCCGTGAACCAAGGCGGTCGCCTCCGTTGCCAATATCTTCTTAGCCTCGTTGATTTCTTGATCCTTTAACGCCGCGAGACGGCCGATCTCGTCCAGCGGCAGCACCGTGAACAGCTTGAGGAAACGTGCGACGTCGCCATCCTCAGTGTTACGCCAGAACTGCCAGTAGTCGTAAGGGCTCACCATTGTTGCATCGAGCCACACCGCCCCGGCCGCGGTTTTTCCCATTTTTTCGCCGGAAGAAGTTGTGATCAGCGGCGAGGTCAGCGCGAATAGTTGCGCATTAGCCATTCGGCGTCCGAGTTCGATGCCGTTGACGATGTTGCCCCACTGGTCCGATCCGCCCATCTGAAGGACACAGCCGGTACGCTTGTGTAGCTCCACGAAATCGTAGGCCTGCAGGATCATGTAGTTGAATTCGAGGAACGACAGCTCCTGCTGGCGGTCGAGCCGCAGCTTGACCGAGTCGAAAGCAGAGCATCCGGTTGACCGAAAAGTGCCGGCCGACGTCGCGCAGGAAGTCGATGTAGTTGAGCGAATTGAGCCAGTCGGCATTGTTGGCCATGACGGCGTCGCGCGGACCGTCGCCGAACTTCAGGAATTTCGAAAAGATATTGCGGATGCCGGTGAGGTTGTCCGCGATCACGTCGTCGGTGAGGATCTTCCGGCTGTCGTCCTTGCCGGACGGATCGCCGACGCGCGTCGTTCCGCCGCCCATCAGGGCGATCGGGCGATGGCCGGTCTGCTGCATCCAGTACAGCATCATGATCTGCACCAGCGAGCCGATATGCAGCGACGGCGCGGTGCAGTCGAAACCAATATAGGCGGTAATCGTTGAGCTACGCGCGAGCGCGTCGAGCGCCTCGGGCTCCGAGACCTGGTGGATGTAGCCCCGGCTGGCGAGGACATCCAGAAGTTCTGACTTGTAGGCGCTCATGTTACTTTGGCCTAATCCCTCTTTCGGGCCGGTGGTGTAACAGGTCCGGCGAGGGATTCAACCGAGGTTCAGGATGTCGGTGCTCACTGCCATCGGCCTGATGAGCGGCACCTCCTATGACGGGGTGGACGTCGCGCTCATCAATACCGATGGTGAAACCATCGGACGGCTCGGGCCCACCGGCTACCGCGCCTATAGCGACGCCGAGCGCGCGGTCCTGCGGCGCGCGATCGCCGCCGCCGGCAATCTGTGCGACCGCCTTCAGCGGCCGGACGCTTTGGCGGAGGCGGAGGCGCTGTTGACCGCGGTGCATGCGGAGGCGGTCGAATCCTACCTGGCGGCGAACGGCATGAGCGCCGCCGACGTGGCCGTGGTCGGATTTCACGGCCAGACCGTGCTACATCAGCCGGATCGCCACCTGACGGTCCAGCTCGGCAATGGCGCTGAGCTGGCGCGCCGGCTCGGTATCCCGGTGGTCTATGATTTCCGCGCCGCCGACGTCGCCGCCGGCGGGGAGGGGGCGCCGATGGTGCCGGCCTATCACCGCGCCATGGTGCGGATGCTCGAGCGGCCGCAGCCGGTCGGCATGCTCAATCTCGGCGGCGTCGCCAATGTGACGTTTGTCGACGGCGAGGATCTGGTGGCGTTCGATGTCGGGCCGGGCAATGCGCTGATCGACGATTTCATCCGGCTGCGGACCGGCGAGCCGCACGATGCCGACGGCCATCATGCGGCAGCCGGCAAGGTCGACGAGGAGTCGGTCGTGCGCGTGCTGGCGCATCCCTATTTCGCGCGGCGTGCGCCGAAATCGCTCGACCGCAACGAATTCCGCCATTGGGTCGCGGAAGAGGGACGGCTTGCGAACAAGAGCGTCGAAGACGGCGCCGCCACCCTCACCGCGATCACTGCCGCCGCGATCGCGGCCGCACGGTCGCTGCTGCCGCGTCCGCCGGCGAGCTTCATCGCGGCCGGTGGCGGCACGCGCAATCCCACCCTGATGCGGATGCTCGCCGAGCGGCTGGCGCCGGCCAAAATCGAGACTGCCAACGAGGTCGGCTGGTCGGCCGATGCGTTCGAAGCGCAGGCCTTCGCCTATCTCGCCGTGCGCAGCCTGCGGGAATTGCCGCTCACGTTTCCGGGGACCACCGGCGTTAAGGCGCCGCTCACCGGCGGCGTGCTGGCGCGGCCAGCGTGAGGTGGGATGCGCAAGATGGCGGCGCCATCTGTCAAGGTGAGCCGTATCAACAGAATTGTTTGCACTTGTGGGCAACGAGAACGGTTGAGTCCGCAAAGGCGAGACGCGCCGCGCCACTGGGCCATACGCCCCGTGGACGTGTGGTTGTAAGGCATCATGGCGTTCGGTAGCCTGAATGGGGTCTGCCTTGTGCACCGCCACGTCGCAAACATTGAGTCGTAACAGTGCATCGCAGGCCTGAGGCCGCATGAACATCGTCGATCTGATTCTCTTTCAATGCCGATTTCAGCCGCCCGCTGCCGCGCTGTGCGCGCCGGGCGTGGGCCTCAACCTGTTGAGCTACGGACGCCTCGATCGCTTCATCCGCAATATCGGCGCTCGCGCGGCCGCCCTCGGGATCGTGCGCGGCGACGTGGTCGCGCTGTTCGTCAAGGATCAGATTCTGCACACGGCGCTGATGCTCGGCTTGTGCCGTATCGGCGTCGTCACGCTGTCCGGGCGCAGCGCCGAACTGCCGAAAGAACTCAAAATCGACGCCGTCATCAGCGATGTTGCCACTTCGTTCAAGAACGCCGGCCGCTTCATACCGTTCGATATGAGCTGGGTCGAAGGCGAGCAACCGCCCATCGACGATGCCAAGCTTGCGCCGACGCCCGGCGCTGAAACCTGCCGTATCGTGTTGACATCGGGAAGCACGGGCGATGCCAAAGCGGTCGCCTTCAGCCACGATATGGTCTTCACCCGGACGCACCGCCACAACACCGTGTTCGGAGCCAAGTTCGCCGACAGCGCGCGCATGCTTGTCGATCTCGGGCTTTCGACCGGTCTTGGTTTCATTTCGGTAATCTACACGCTTTCGCGCGGCGGCACGGTCTTTTTTCGCGGCAGCGACGCGATCGAGACCATGCAGGCGTTCGGCCTGTACAAGGTGCAGGCGATGATGGGCACGCCGGCCGGCCTTGCGGAGTTCGTGGACTGCTACGAGCAGGCTCCGATGTTTGGCCCAAGCCTTGACGTGATCGTGATGGGCGGTAGCACGCTTCTGCAATCGCTGTCGGAGCGTGCGCGCGCCAGGCTTTGCTCCAATCTGATCGCCGCCTATGGTTCGACGGAATCCGGCATGGTCGCAGCCGCGCCTTCGCATGCCATCGCGCATGTCGCGGGCGCCGTCGGCTACGTGGCGCCGGGTATTTCAGTGCAGATCGTCGACCACACGGGCAACGTACTGGCCCCCGGCGAGGAAGGCCTCGTACGTGTCCACAGCGACAGCGGCGCGACCGGATATCTCGGCGATCCGGTGGGCTCGCGCGAATGCTTCCGTGACGGATGGTGCTACTCCGGCGATATCGGAATGTTGACCGCCGACCGGCTACTGATCATTTCCGGGCGGGAGAAAGCAGTGCTCAATCTCGGCGGGGACAAGGTCAGCCCGGAGCGGATCGAGCAGGTGCTCAGTACCTGCAACGGTGTTGTCAGGGCCGGCGCATTCAGCATCCTGACGCCGCTCGGCGTCGAGGAGCTTTACGCGGCGATCGTGCCGTCGGGATCGCTCGACGAGCCGGCCCTGCGCGCCCAGTGCGCGCGGCTGCTGCCGCCGGAATTTGTGCCGGCGCGGTTCGTTGCGGTCGAGGACATTCCGATGAACGAGCAAGATCGACCGCCGGCGGCTGGCGGAGCTTGGCAAATCCCTGAAAAACCGGGTCTAGCAAGTCCAACCCGCAGCCCCAGGCGGTGCGAACGCGCGGAAAAAACCGGGGGTGTTGCGAGATCGCAACAGTATCGGCCGGACGAATACGGTAATCTGCAGAGACTCTAGGGGTTGGGGGCCGGATGAAAGGTCATCTGCTGGTCACGGTTTCGTCGCTGGCACTGATCAGCGTCGCCTCGGCGGCGGATCTTGCCCCGTACCCAACGAAGGCTCCGCCTCCGGTGCCGGTGGTGCCGTGGACCTGGCAGGGATTCTACATCGGGATCAACGGCGGCGCCGTCTGGCATCGGGCCACTGTCAACGCACAGGATGCTGCCCTCGTTCAAAATTTTGCCTCGGGAAAAATCTCCGCGACCGGCGCGGCGTTTGGCGGCCACGCCGGGTTCAACTGGCAGGCCGGCAACGTCGTCTTTGGCATCGAGGGCGACGGCAGCTGGGTGGACGCCAACGGCTCAGGCATCGTGGGCTCCGCTGGCCGATGGACCACGAAGCTGTCATGGCTTGCCACGGTTCGTGGTCGTCTCGGCCTGACCTTTTCGCCGACCATGGTTTACGTGACTGGCGGCTTCGCAGCGGGCGGCGTCACCAACAACGTGCCCCTTCTGTTTGGCGGCTATCAGACCAATCATGAGACGCGTACCGGATGGACTGTCGGGGGCGGTGTCGAGCACATGCTCACGCCGCGCTGGCTCATTCGTGCCGAAGCTCTCTACGTGGACCTGGGCGACGCAACGGTCCAGGGATTCCTTGGATCGGGCTATACCGCACGCTTCGCCAACAAGGCCGTCGTTGCGCGCGGCGGCGTCAGTCTGAAGTGGTGATCGCAATCCTTGCCGCCTTCGGCGGCGCGATTTCGCGCTCAAGCTCCTCAGCGTTTACGGCGAGTGTGTGTAACCCGCATTAAGTGCAGCGAATTCCGGGGCAAGGAGCGACCTGCAACGCGGATGTCGCTCCGCTCCATTCCCCACACGGCTATGACGTCGGACGGTCGCGCTTCGGGCCGGGCCTGCCCAACGGCGCGGCTGGTCTGATCGGACGCAGTGTCACCATCACTGGATTGGGTTTGTGGTCCAAGGGAGCGCCGTTCGCCGCATCAACGCCCATGCCAATGATGCCGCCTAGCAGAAGGTTGCCGGCAAAACCGGCGACGCCGGTGTTGGCAATCTCCTTGGTCAGCACGACCACCTCGGGCTCGAATCCGTTCAATTCAAAGCTGACCTGGAGATCAGAATTGCGGTTCACCTGAATTGCGCACGGCGTAACACAGGTGTGGTTCTCGCTCCCGCTTACCGTGGCGAGCGCGCCGGACGGCGTCGATGCGATGGAGATCTGTTCTGTCCAACCGCGAGTAGCCGAAGCGCACCCGGTGAACGCAAAGCCTGCGAGCAGAATTGCTATTACGCGCATTACATTCTCCCCCCGTTTCCCCATGACTCACCAGCGCTGGGACGCTTGCAATACGGCAAGTATACACTCGCCTGTTGGTTGAGCCTGTGCCCTAAATGCCACGACGTCGGCTAAACAGTTGCCCGAACGGAGCATTCATGTTGGAAATACTGCAAAAAAGTTCCGCTTAACGTGTCGCCTGCATCAATAATCACGGAGTGCAACAACCGGATGCCGGCATAGCGTGCATGCAGGCTTACGCGGCCCACGTGCATTTTGCTACGTGCGACACGCGCTTACCGCTCAATGCAGCCGACGCGCTTGAAGGGTGTGCGTCTAAGCCGCCGGCTTGCGCTCGGTCTTGAGGCGCTTGTCGAGATAGGCGCTGATCGACTGCATCAGCGGCTCGATCTTGCCGTCGAAGAAATGGTTGGCGCCCGGCACGACCTTCTGGTCGATGACGATGCCTTTTTGGGTCTTGAGCTTCTCGACCAGGCCGGAGACGTCCTTGTAGGGCACCACCGCATCCTTGTCGCCGTGGATGATGAGCCCGGAGGACGGGCAGGGCGCGAGGAAGGAGAAGTCGTAGAGATTGGCGGGCGGCGCGATCGAGATGAAGCCCTCGATCTCGGGCCGTCGCATCAAAAGCTGCATGCCGATCCAGGCGCCGAACGAGAAGCCGGCGATCCAGCACGAGCGGGCTTCCGGATTGATCGACTGCGCCCAGTCGAGCGCCGAGGCCGAATCCGACAATTCGCCCGAGCCGTGATCGAACGAGCCCTGGCTCCTTCCGACGCCGCGGAAATTGAACCGCAGCACCGAGAAGCCCGCGATGCACGAACTGATAGTACATCTGGTAGATGATCTGGTGGTTCATCGTGCCGCCGAACTGCGGATGCGGATGCAGGACGATGGCGATCGGTGCGTTCTTCTGGCGTGCCGGGTGGTAGCGGCCTTCGATCCGACCTGCCGGGCCGGTGAAGATGATTTCGGGCATTGCGTCCTCGATTAGTGACGGGTGCGGACCAACCGGCCGACGCGCTTAGGGCGCGCTTGACGGAACCGGTCGGCACGCGTAAGTACTTAGAACCATTCTAATTTTTGGCAAGGCGGCACCGGACTTATGATCCCGGGCCCGTGCCAGGCGGTCGCGGCAGGCGCTTTTAGCACGAGTGCAGGGACAAAGAGCAAGTGTTTCAGAACTTGGGTCGCCCCGCCTTTCGGGGTAAAGGCGCCAGGTCAGGACCAGCACCGAGACCAGCAGACACCATGTCGGAACGGACCTATCTCGACTGGAATGCAACCGCGCCGCTGCGCCCGCAGGCGCGCGCCGCCATGGCTGCGGCCATGGACGGTGGTGGGGAACCCGTCGTCCGTCCATGCCGAGGGTCGCGCCGCCCGCGCATCTCGTTGAAGAGGCGCGGGAGCAGCGTCGCGGCGGCGGTCGGCGCCGAGCCGCGCAACGTGATTTTCACCTCCGGCGGCTCGGAAGCGAACGCGCTTGCGCTGAGCCGGGCCATCGAGCATGGCGGGTGGGCGCTGCGATGTGGCGATCGCCTCGGACATCGAGCATGTCTCGGTGCTGGCGGGCGGCGATTTCCAGTCGGTCGAGAGCGTTCGGCGCTGAACCGGGACGGCGTTGCCTCGATCGGCGACTTGCAGGCGCGCTTGACGCGCGGCGGCCGCCAGCGGCGCCAAGTCGCCACTGGTGGCGCTGATGGCGGCCAACAACGAGACCGGCGTGATCCAGCCGGTGCGCGAAGCCGCCGACCTGGCGCATGCCGCGGGCGGCCTGCTGCATGTCGATGCGGTGCAGGCGCTTGGCAAGATATCCCTGGGTATCAAGGAATTGGGAGCCGATCTTCTGGCGGTGTCGGCGCACAAGATCGGCGGTCCCATGGGCGTCGGCGCCCTGGTTCTTGGCAGCGACAGGCTGCATGTCCGCGGCTCCCGTTTCGGCGGCGGCCAGGAGCGCAACCGGCGCGGCGGCACCGAGAATCGTCGTCGGCATTGCCGGATTCGGCGCCGCGGTGGCGGAAGCCGTGCGCGACCTCGACGGGCGAGGCGCGGCGGCTTTCGAGCCTGCGCCAGCGCCTCGAAAACGGCCTGCGGGCGATCTGGCCGGACACCGTCATTTTCGGCGAAAACGTGCCGTCGCGTGTCGCCAATACGCTGCAATTCGCGGTTCCCGGGATCAAGGCGCAGACCGCCTTGATGGCGCTCGATCTCGATGGGATTGCGGTTTCCTCCGGGTCCGCCTGCTCCTCCGGAACCATGAAGTTCTCGGAGGTGGTGCGGGGCATGGGCTATGAGCTTGAAATCGCTGAGGGCGCGGTCCGCGTGAGCATGGGCTGGACCACCGTCCGAGGCCGAAATCGACCGTTTTCTCAAAGCTTGGAGAAAGCTGTCGCAATCACTACTTAAGAAGCGAGAAATCGCCGCTTAGACCAAAATCCGAGGTGGCTCGCGCAGAGCGCGACGACCATAACCGACTAATCCAACCCGCGGTCCTTGAAACCGCAGCGGAGGGAAGAATGCCGGCCGTACAAGAGACGGTGGACCAGGTCCGCCGGATCGATGTCGATCAATACAAGTACGGGTTCGAGACGCTGATCGAATCCGACAAGGCCCCGAAGGGCCTGAACGACGACACCATCCGCTTCATTTCGGCGAAGAAGAACGAGCCGCACTGGATGCTCGAGTGGCGGCTCGACGCCTATCGCCGCTGGCAGACCATGCGCGAGCCGACCTGGGCGAAGGTCCATCACCCGCCGATCGACTATCAGGACCTCTATTACTACTCGGCCCCCAAGAAGAAGGACGGGCCGAAGTCGCTCGACGAGATCGATCCCGGAGATTCTCGAGACCTACCGCAAGCTCGGCATTCCGCTGCGCGAGCAGGAGGCGCTGCTCGGCGTGCAGCGCCCGGCCAACGAGAGACGGCGACGGCGAGGGCGCGAGCAGCGGCAACGGCTCCGGCAGACGGGTCGCGGTCGACGCGGTCTTCGACTCGGTCTCGGTCGCGACCACCTTCAAGGAGGAGCTCGGCAAGGCCGGCGTGCTGTTCATGCCGATCTCCGAGGCGCTGCAGAAGCATCCGGAGCTGGTGAAGCAGTATCTCGGCACGGTGGTGCCGATCACCGACAATTTCTTCGCCACGCTCAACTCGGCGGTGTTCTCCGACGGCTCGTTCGTCTACGTGCCGCCGGGCGTGCGCTGCCCGATGGAGCTCTCGACCTATTTCCGGATCAACGAGCGCAACACCGGCCAGTTCGAGCGCACGCTGATCATCGCCGACAAGGGCTCCTATGTGAGCTACCTCGAAGGCTGCACCGCGCCGTCGCGCGACGAGAACCAGCTGCACGCCGCGGTGGTCGAGCTGATCGCGCTCGACGACGCCGAGATCAAGTACTCGACCATCCAGAACTGGTATCCGGGCGACAAGGACGGCAAGGGCGGCATCTACAATTTCGTCACCAAGCGCGGCGACTGCCGCGGCCCGCGCTCGAAGATTTCCTGGACCCAGCTCGAGACCGGCTCGGCGATCACCTGGAAATACCCGAGCTGCATCCTGCGCGGCGACAATTCGCGCGGCGAGTTCTATTCGATCGCGATCTCGAACGGCCACCAGCAGGTCGATAGCGGCACCAAGATGCTGCACCTCGGCAAGAACACGACCAGCCGCATCATCTCGAAGGGCATCGCGGCCGGCAAATCGCAGAACACCTATCGCGGCCTCGTGTCGGCGCACCGCAAGGCCAAGGGCGCGCGCAACTTCACCAATTGCGATTCGCTCCTGATCGGCGACAAGTGCGGCGCGCACACCGTGCCCTATATCGAGGCGAAGAATTCGTCCGCCGTGATCGAGCACGAGGCGACCACCTCGAAGATCTCCGAGGACATGCTGTTCTACTGCAGGCAGCGCGGGCTCTCGCAGGAGGAGGCGGTGGCGCTGGTGGTCAACGGCTTCGTCAAGGACGTGCTGCAGACGCTGCCGATGGAGTTCGCGGTCGAGGCGCAGAAGCTCATTTCGGTGAGCCTGGAAGGCAGCGTGGGTTAGCGCGACCGCTCAAGACATTGAATAGGACGAACGTTTCAATGGCTTTGCTTGAAATCAAGAACCTGCACGTCAAGGTCGACGGCAAAAAATCCTGAACGGACTCGAACCTGACCGTCGAGGCAGGGACAGGTCGCGGCCATCATGGGCCCGAACGGCTCCGGCAAGTCGACGCTCGCCCATGTGCTCGCGGGCAAGGACGACTACGAGGTCACCGACGGGCACGGTGCTGTTCGACGGCGAGGATCTGCTGGCGCTGCCGCCGGACGAGCGCGCCGCCAAGGGCCTGTTCCTGGCGTTCCAGTATCCGCTCGAAATCCCGGGCGTCGCCACCATGACCTTCCTGCGCACCGCGCTCAATGCGCAGCGCAAGAAGCGCGGGCAGGAGGAGCTGTCGGCGCCCGACTTCAACCGGCGCGTCTTCGACGTCGGCCGGCAAGCTCGGCATCGACCGCGACATGCTGCGCCGCGGCGTCAATGTCGGCTTCTCCGGCGGCGAGAAGAAGCGCAACGAGGTGCTGCAGATGGCGCTGCTTGGAGCCGAAGACTTGCGGTGCTCGACGAGACCGACTTCGGGCCTCGACATCGACGCGCTCAAGGTCGTCTCCGAAGGCGTCAACCGGCTGCGCTCGCCGGAGCGGTCCTTCGTCGTCATCACCCACTATCAGCGGCTGCTCGACTACATCGTGCCCGACGTGGTGCACGTGCTCTCGCGCGGCCGCATCGTGCGCACCGGCGGCAAGGAGCTGGCGCTCGAGCTCGAAGCGCAAGGGCTACGCGCAGTACCAGGAAGAGATGGCGTCATGAACGCCGACGATTCGGCCGATCAGGACGGCGGCTGAAACCGCCCTGAGCACGGCTTTCGCGTCGGCGAAGGGCGGCCTGCCGGGCGCCGCCGCGCTGCGCGAATCCGCGTTCAAGCGGTTCGAGGTCGCCGGGTCTGCCGCACCGCCGGGTCGAGGAGTGGAAATACACCGACCTGCGCGCGCTGATGCGCGACGCAAAGCCGCTGGCGGCGCCGCCGGACGCGGCCGCCAAGGCGCGCGCCAAGAATGCCGGCGCGGCGCTTCGCCGCCGTCGAAGGCCGGCGCATCGTGCTGGTCGACGGCGCCTTCGTGCCGGAACTGTCCGACCTCGCCGGGCTCGAAGCCGGGTCTCACCATCCGCTCGATGGCGCAGGCGCTGGCGGCCGGCGACGCGGCGGTCGCCGAGCGGCTGGGCCGGATCGTTCCGACCGACAATGTCGCGGTCGCGCTCAACACCGCGTTCATGGGTGACGGCGTCGTCATCGAGGTGGCCGCGGGCGCGGCGCTGGCGCGGCCGCTGCATCTCGTGTTCTTCAATGCCGGCGGCGCGCCGGCCTCGGTGTTCACCCGCTCGCTCGCCGTCATCGGCAAGGGCGCGCGGGCGATGCTGATCGAGAGCCACGAGGGCGTGGCGGGCAGCGACTACCAGGTCAATACCGCGCTCGAAATCGAGGTCGGCGACGAGGCCCATGTCGATCATATCAAGATCACCGGCGAGGGCGCAGGCACGCTGCATGTCTCGAGCCTGATGGCCGCGATCGGCGCTCAGGCGCGGTTCAACGAATTCCTGTTCACCACCGCGGCTGCGGTGGTGCGCAACCAGCTGTTCGTCCATTTCAAGGGCGAGGGGACGGTCGCCGGCATCCGCGGTGCGACGCTGCTGCAACGGACGCCAGCACGCGGACACGACGCTGGTGGTCGATCACACGGCCGGCGCCTGCATCAGCCGCGAAGTGTTCAAGATCGGTGCTCGACGGCGAAAGCCGCGGCGTGTTCCAGGGCAAGATCATCGTGCAGCCGCACGCGCAGAAGACCGACGCCAAGATGGCGGCGCATGCGCTGCTGCTGTCGGAGACGGCCGAGGCCGACAGCAAGCCCGAGCTCGAGATTTTCGCCGACGACGTCCAGTGCGGCCACGGCGCCACCACCGGCGCGCTCGACGAGGATCTGCTGTTCTACCTGAAGGCGCGCGGCATTCCGGCCAAGGAAGCCGAGGCGCTGATGATCCAGGCGTTCGTCGGCGAGGCGATCGACGGCATCGAGCATGCCGGCCTGCGCGACGTCCTGATCGACCACGTCGCCGCCTGGCTGAAGACGCGGGAGTGAGCCGTGCATCCCGCGGTCGCCAACGGCAGCTATGACGTCAACCGCATCCGCGAGGATTTCCCGATCCTCGCCATGCAGGTCTACGGCAAGCCGCTGATCTATCTCGACAACGCCGCGTCGGCGCAGAAGCCGAAGGCGGTGCTCGATCGCATCCAGCACGCCTACACCGCCGAATACGCCAATGTGCATCGCGGCCTGCATTATCTCGCCAATGCGGCGACCGAGGCCTACGAGGGCGCGCGCGAGAAGGTGCGCGGCTTCCTCAATGCCGGCCGGCCCGAAGAGATCATCTTCACCCGCAACGCCACCGAGGCGATCAACCTCGTCGCCTATACCTTCGGCCGCGAGCGGCTGAAGGAAGGCGACGAGATCGTGCTCTCGATCATGGAGCACCACTCCAACATCGTGCCGTGGCATTTCCTGCGGGAGCGGCAGGGCGCGGTGCTCAAGTGGGCGCCGGTCGACGACGACGGCAATTTCCTGATCGACGAATTCGAGAAGCTGCTGACGCCGCGCACCAAGATGGTCGCGCTCACGCATATGTCGAACGCGCTCGGCACCATCGTGCCGGTGAAGGAGGCGGTGAAGCGCGCGCACGCCCGCGGCATCCCGGTGCTGATCGACGGCAGCCAGGCGGCGGTGCATCTCGACGTCGACGTGCAGGACATCGGCTGCGATTTCTATGTCTTCACCGGCCACAAGCTCTACGGGCCGTCCGGCATCGGCGTGCTCTACGGCAAACACGAGCATGCTCGCCGCCATGCCGCCGTTCAACGGCGGCGGCGAGATGATCCGCGAGGTGTTCGAGGACCGCGTCATCTATGGCGAGCCGCCGCACAAGTTCGAGGCCGGCACACCCTCGATCGTGCAGGCGATCGGGCTCGGCGCCGCCGTCGACTATGTCGGCTCGATCGGCAAGGCGCGCATCCGCGCGCACGAGACCGAGCTGGTCAAATACGCCCATGACCGGCTGCGCGAGATCAATTCGCTGCGCATCATCGGCACCGCCAAGGACAAGGGTGCGATCGTCTCGTTCGAGATGAAGGGCGCGCACCCGCACGACATCGCCACCATCATCGACCGCTCGGGCGTCGCGGTCCGCGCCGGCACCCATTGCGTGATGCCGCTGCTGGCGCGTTTCGGCGTCACCGCCACGTGTCGCGCGTCGTTCGCGCTCTACAACACCAAGGCGGAGGTCGACCGCCTCGCCGAGGCCTTGATCAAGGCGCAAGATGGGTTTTTTCGCATGAGCGATCGACAGGACGAAACCAAGACGGCCACGACGCCGGCCGACGCCGCGGCGCCGGAGGTCGCCAAAGCCTGCCGGCAGCGCGCTGCCGGAAGGCGGAAATCGCGCGGCTGACCGACGAGATCGTCGCCGGCCTGAAGACGGTCTACGACCCGGAAATCCCGGCCGACATCTACGAGCTCGGACTGATCTACCGGATCGACATTTCGGACGAGCGCGAGGTGACCATCGACATGACGCTGACGACGCCGAACTGTCCGGCGGCGCAGGAGCTGCCGATCATGGTCGAGAACGCGGTCGCGAGCGTGCCTGGCGTCGGCCAGACCAAGGTCAACATCGTCTGGGAGCCGCCGTGGGATCCGAGCCGGATGTCGGACGAGGCGCGAACGGTCCTCAATATGTGGTGAGTTGCATGCGAGCGTTGCGATGCCCACATGGCGTAGTGAGCGACAGATCAGGCATGCTCACGCAGGTGGTTTGGAACTACTCTGGAATTGGAATAGCTAAGTCGATCGAGAGCGACAACTGGAGCCAAGGCAAATGGTCACGCCGCGACCGAGACCGCAGGTGGTTCGTCTGACGGACGCTGCCGCCGAGCGCATCAAATACGTGATGGCGAACGCGGCGAAGCCGGTGGTAGGCGTGCGCGTCGGCGTCAAGAACGGCGGCTGCGCCGGGATGACCTACACGATGGAATATGCCGAGGAGGTCGCCAAGACCGACGAGGTGGTCGAGGACAAGGGCGTGCGCGTCCTGATCGATCCCAAGGCGGTGCTGTTCCTGCTCGGGCACCGAGATGGACTACAAGAGCGACAAGCTGTCGGCGCAGTTCGTCTTCAACAATCCGAACCAGACCTCGGCCTGCGGCTGCGGCGAATCGGTGCAGCTCAAGCCGGCCGCCGCAACGGCCGCGCCCGGCTAGCGCATGATGCGCCTGAACAGAAACGCTCACTCTTCGTACGTCCTCTAGTCCTTGACGTACTTCGTCACGCCCCGCACCGTGGCTTCTGCGGTGTATAGATTGCCGGCCGCATCGATGGCGATCCCTTCTCCCATGGCTCCGTCGGGAGATTCGATCTTGTGCGGTGGCACGAAGATCGTCACCTTGCCGTCCTTCAAACTCCCGATGCGAATGCCCTTGAGCCAGCCCGGGTTGCGCTGCGGCGTCGATTCGGAGTTGGCCGCATAAACCGTGTCGTTCCCGTCGATCGCAATCCCGCTCACGCGGCTGAACTCCCGATACTCGCCGAGATATTTCCCGTCCTTGGTCAGGATCTGAATTCGGTGGTTGTGGCGGTCGGCGACGATCAGCCGCCCCTGGGAATCGAACTTGATCATGTGTGGCGTGCGGAACTCGCCCGGGCCTGTACCAGTCTTGCCGATGATCCGCAGGAACTTGCCGTTTCGGTCGAACACCGAGATGCGCCCGACGAGATGCGGGTCCCTGACGTCGGTATGACTCTCGGCCACGTAAATGTCGCCGTTGCCCGGGTCGGTGACGACGTCGTTCGGATCGGTCAGAGCGTCCGGCGGATTTCCCCGCACGCCCGGTGTCCCGAGCGTCATCAGCACCTTGCCGTCCGGACTGAACTTGACGACAACGCTTCCCTTCTTGTCTTCTCCCGGAAACTTGTTGAGCTCGGCGGGGCTTGCCACGCGCGCGTCGGTCACCCACACGTTTCCGTCGCGATCGACATGGATGCCGTGCGGCCACACGAACATTCCGCCGCCGAAGCTCCTGATCTCCTTCCCTGATGGGTCGAAATGGTGGATTGGGTTTGCCTTGGTGCCGAGACAGCCCGGGGCGATCCCTTGTGAGCAACGGTCGGTCGCCCACACCGACCGGCCATCCCGGTCGACGGCCACGCCGTTGGACCCGCCCCACGGCCGCCCCTCCAGAGTGAGCTGTGCCCAGTCGCGGATGACGCGATAAGGATTGGCGCCGCTGTTGACCGGCTGAACGTCCTGGGTCTGGGCCCGGCCTCCTTCGATGGCCATCCCCACGGCCACCGCCGCAGTAAGCCAACCTCTCGCGAAAGCTGACATCGACATGGCAGCACTCCTTTGCATGAAAAAAGCTCGCGCCGTTTTGTGCACCTTCACCGCGAGGCGTCGGCCTTTCGCATTGGGGCCCGCAAGAGACATTAATCTCGCGTGAGGGCGCAGGTCGCCCCGATAGGCTAGCCGGGGCGTTCGATACCGACGAGTTGAAGCATGGATAGACGCGCCTCTCTTCTGACTTCGTGCTGCATCCTACCGCAATTGTGTGCCGGCGTCCTTCAGGGTATTTGCCGCGCTACTTTCGAGCCGTGCAACGTATCGCACCCGGTTGGCAGGCAATCCCAATGTTCGAGCAGTTCGATCCATCTGCGGCCCGCTGACAATTGCGACAGCCATCTGTCCACACCAGGCACGACGTATCGTAATTGCCGTATCCTTGAATGGGCACATCCGATCTCGGCGCGGAAGACTTGGGATTGGACCGTGGGACGAGTTTGAGGTCGGCCGCAGTAGCGGCCTCCGCTGCAAAAAAAATGATGGAGGCTAGAATAATGATCGGTCTCATCGCTCGCCCTTTCACCCGCACGCATGTCTGCCTTGCAGACTGTGCTCAGTGATAGAATTCATTGAGCAGGTCAATCCACAAGAAAACGAACGCAATGAGCCCGGCGCAACCAAGGGTCAACGCGAGCCAAAGCAAGCGACCCGTCAGTGCAAGAATGAGTGCCGGCAGGGTGAGCACCACGAAGATAAACCCGAGTGGTATCACCGCGATCCACTGGAAGCCGGAACCGTCGCCGATCGGTACCTGGGCAATGCCGTAGAAGGTATAGAGCCAGAAAAGCGTTCCGGCGCCGGCAACGGCGAGTGCGATGGCGCGTAGCGGCAAGCGCCTTTTGTTCTCCTCAGTCACAAGTTTCTCCCGGTTGACGCGCCTCGGCACTCGCGATGGGCCAACCAACCATCCTGAATTTGAAAATGTGACTTGCATCTAGCGGCGCGGTTTCGAGACGAAAGAGCCGTCGCTTTTTTCGATCACCTCCACGCCCTTGCTGCGGAGCCATTCAATGTATTCTGCCTTGCTGAGAGGTCGACTTGGGTCTTCTGTCGGCGCTTCTTGGATGTGGGTGCCGTGGGGGAGCTTCGATCTCTTGAGGTAACCTGTGAGTTCACCCCAACCATTGCGCTCCGAGTAGCTGCACTTGACATACGGTGCCGCGCCATCTCCGGGACGGAATTCGGATTGCAGGTACTGCTGTTCATTTGGATGCAGTTCGCGGGCAGTTCCATCAGCATTTACATATACGTAGGGGTAAGGTGCGGCGGCCGGCATCGCACTGATCTCTCACATTGGCGTCCCTGGTGACATATTGGCCGGTGTCCAGCAATCGCTAAACGGTCCGCTTTCAAGAATTGAAAGATAGAGGCAAAAAATGTCCGCGGATATCTTTGGCGGCTTTCCTCGTGCCGACGGATTGGGGTGCATTGCAAACGGCCGCGCCGCGATGGCACGGCGACTTGCAGTCGGGCCGGAGTTGCGAGGACCGTCTGCCTGCGGAGTGAAGATCCGCCGCATCAGCCTCACGGCCGCGCTGTTTGGATGCCCTCATCGGCCAACAGTCGAGCCAATTGCTTGCGCGCATGGAACATTCGCGTCTTGACAGTATTTTGCGGCGCATCGACGATCTCGGCGACCTCCGCGATCGATTTCTCATGGTAATAGACGAGGTCGATGACCTGCCGGTGGACCGGCGACAATACCGTCAGGCTTCTCTGCAGCAGCGCGCTATGGTTCTTCTTGTCGAGCGCACCCTCGGGATCGCTCGACGGATCGGCGATCGCCGCCTCATCGTCCAGTTCTTCGTGCTTCCGACGTCGAAGCATCGCAATCGCCTTATTGCGCGCGATCGCCAGCAACCATGTCGAAACTGTAGATTTTGATTGGAACCGGTCGGCACCGCGCCAGACCTGGAAGAACACCTCGTTGGCGATATCCTCGGCCGCCGATGCATCCTGCGTCAGGCGCCAAACGAAACGGTAGACCCGTTGATTGTGCCGGGCCAACAAAACCTGTAGAGCGCGCTTATCGCCGTCGGCAATCGACTCGATCAGAGCCGCGTCCGAACGTTCCGCAACGGCTGCGAGGTGGAACGCGGGAACGTCGCGTAGTGCACCCCCGATTTGCATCGCTGACTCCGGTCTATTTAACTCGCGTTGATTGTTATTGCGGATCGAGCTCATCTACCCCCGCCCGCGCAGAGGCAGCACCGTCGATGGCGTGCATCGTTGCCGTCTACCTGCAAACGGAGGGAAAAGTCGGCCCGGTGGTACCGTCCCCGCCGATGATGCCGTCGCGGCTCCAAGTTCCGCCGAGGCCTGGGGCAAGCGGCGACGTCTCCTCGCAAAAGGTGAGCGTCGGTCGCGGATACGGATCGTCGGCACGCGCGCCCGCAAGCGTGGCAAATCCGGCCAGGAAGATGAAGGCGAGCGAGGTCGTGGTTATGGTTCTCACCATGATTTGGCTCTTTGTTCATCGAAGCGGGAGGAAACGGCCAGCCGCAACGGCTGGCCGCTTGGAGGCGGCCGATCGCAGGCACGAGGCCGCCTCCAGTCTCGTTCAGTGGCGGGGCATGCCGTCGTCGCGTCCTTCCGGGATCTGGAACCAATTCCGTTCGGCTTCGGTGAACGGTTGGACAGACTGCTGCTGACGGGCGGCGCGTTGCGCATTCGCAACCGACGCGAACGACGTGGCGACGACGAGCGCGGCGGTAAGAGCGATGATGGTCTTGGTGAACATGGTCCTGTCTCCTCTGTGGGCTCACACCCTGTAGGTGTGGCTGCATCCTGTTCGAAAGCGCACGCGCGGGAAATCATGCGGACGTCTCACCGACCGCTCCCTCACGGAACGCAGAAATTGCCTGGAAATAGCGTGGCCGAAGGAGAAGTGGCGCGTCTGATCCCGCGCACCGCGGACCATACTAAGGTCTTAGGACCAGGAATTATTGCTCCGCAGCGGCCGAAGTCATGAGCCAGGCACTGGGTGCGCGAGGCGCGTGATGGAGCGAGGAACGTGTAGCGCTACTGACCAGTCATGGGTGTCTTGCGCATTGGACCCATGGTAGCGTCGGTAGCGTCTGCAGCACCACCCAACGGGGCAATGTTCGTGAACAATAACACTTCCCGGGGATATCGGTGCCGTTGATTTACGACATTTCATCGCTCGCGCGCTGGTCCGGCCCTGCGGTGGGCATAGCGAGGACCGATCGCGAGCTGGCTTTATGGGTTCGCACGAACCGTCCTGACGCCGTGTTCGCCTTTTTTGACCCCGAGCGACAGGTTTTCCGCAGGGTCGATCCGTCGTGGGTTGATCTGATCCTCGCTGGGGACGCACTGATCGATCTCCTCGGCATGCCTTCGCCACATCGTCACCGAACGCGTGGGATTGAGCGAATCCCGAAGCATTTGCGTCCGGCAGTTCTGTGGTTACTGCAGTTTCGCCGGAAGCTTCTCGGAGCGCTCGAGCGTTTACGGATCAAACAGCGTCGCCAAAAACCAAGAGAGAGGATTGAACTCATTCAAGGCCTGCTGATGTCGAACAAGCATCGCGCGGAGTTCTACACGCGGGAAGGACGACGGCGATCGCGGTTGCCCTTGGACATGGTCGGCCCTGAACTAACCTTTGGGCCGGCCGACACATTGTTCAGTGCCGGCATGGGGTGGGCGCATCTCAATGTTGACGCCATCCGTCGGCTCAAGGACGGCACTCGGTTGCGTTTTGTTTTTTTGTGTTATGACATCATTCCATTGCTATTCCCCCAGTTCTACGTCACCCGCGACGTTGAACAATTTCGCGAGCATTTTTGCGTCGCGTTTCCGATCGCTGATCGAGTGATTTTCACGGCGAGAAGAATTGAGTCCGATGCACGCGACTACTGTCACTCCAACGGCCTTGTGATCGCTGCGACAGCGATCGCGTCGTTGGGGACGGATGCTCCTCTTGTTCCATCCGCAAGTGCGCTCCCATCAGAGTTGAAGCCCGGTCGATACGCGCTGTTCGTCAGCACGATCGAGCCGCGCAAAGGCCATGGAATGCTCTTTCGTGTCTGGCGCCGGCTCCTGACCGATGGTGTTCCACAGGCATTGAACTTCAAGTTGGTTTTCGTTGGGCGAATTGGCTGGATGGTCGACGACATGCTTGATCAGATCAACGCCGACCAAACGGTCGCTGAGAGTTCTGCTGATTATTTCGAACGCCGAAGACAGCGTGCTGTCGACAGTCTATGAGGGGGCTGCGTTCTGCCTGTATCCGTCGGTCTATGAGGGATTCGGGTTGCCTGTTGTAGAGGCTCTGTCCCGAGGCAAGGCCATCATCGCATCGACCGGAGGGGCTCTGCCGGAGGTGGTCGGCGAATTCTCGCCCTGTCTCGATCCCGCCGATGAAGATGCATGGTATGCGAAGCTCAAACAATGGATTACCGATCCCACTGCGCGCGTCCCCTACGAGAATGCAATACGTGCGCGCTTCCATTGCATGTCCTGGCGCGAAGCAGCGGAGCAGGTAGTTCGGACGGCAGAAGCCGAGAGTACCGATAAACCGCACCTTGCGCCCGAAGTGGCCAAATAGCAGCAGAGGGGAGGCGTCGCGTGGCTCCCGACGACATCGTCGAGCTGTTTTCCGTTTTCGGTCCGGTCACGGTGCGCCGCATGTTCGGCGGCGCCGGTATCTATGCCGACGGCACGATGTTCGCCCTGATCGCGGACGGCGTCATCTACCTCAAGACCGGCGAGAACAATGCCGCGATGTTCGAGCGTGAAAGGCTCGCACCGTTCACTTCTCAAGGCGGAAGGGCGAGCGCGCCGTGATGTCCTATCGGCGCATGCCCGACCGGCTCTACGACGATCCCAACGAACTTGCGGTTTGGGCGCGTGCCGCATTGGCGGCAGCGCGCCAGCGAAGTGGCGCGCAAGGCCGGCGAAGCAAGCCAAGGCGTCGCGGGGAAAGACCGGGAAAAGGCGCCCGCGCTGAGTCGTCAGGCGCGTTCAGGCCACCTTGGGTGCGGCCGGATCGACGACCTCGGGATCGGCCTCGCTGATCACCTGGTTGCGGCCGTTGCGCTTGGCGGCATAGAGGCAAGCGTCGGCGCGCTCGATCAGGGTCTGCGGGGTGTCGTCCGGGCGCAGCGTCGCGACGCCGACCGAGATGGTCACGCGGCCGAGATGTTCGCCGGTCGAGCGTTTCATCAATTCCTTGGCCATGACCGCGCGCCGGATGTGATCGGCGACGGTGATCGCGGCGCGCAGCACGGTGTTGGGCAGCACGACCGCGAACTCTTCGCCGCCGTAGCGCGCGGCGATGTCCTGGCCCTTGACGTTCTGCTTGACCGACATCGCCACCAGCCGGAGCACCTGATCGCCGGTGAGGTGGCCGAAGGTGTCGTTGAATTTCTTGAAATGGTCGACGTCGGTCAGCAACAGCGAAAGATGCTCGTTGCGCGCGCGGGCGTCGGCGATCGCCCGCAGCAGCGCGTCGTCGAACGATTTGCGGTTGGCGAGCGTCGTCAGCGGGTCGGTCAGGCTTTCGGTGCGGACGGCCTCGAGGTCCTCCTGCAATTGGTCGATTTCCTGCTTGGAGGCCGAGAGGCGCGCTTCCAGCGCCTGGTTGTTCTGCTGCATTTCCGCGGTCGCCTGCACCAGGCTCTCGACGATCGCGCGCACGGTCGGGTCGTCGGCGTCGGCGCCGAGTTTCTCCGACACGTGCGCGAGATTCTCGGTATAGCTCGACGCGGTGCCGGCGGCCGCACCGATCATGGCCATCACCTGCTCGATCTCATCCATGACTTGAGAGCCGACGCGGTCGATACGATCGGTGAAACGGCTCGCCGAAATGTAGGTTTCGTAGATGTGCTCGATGTCGGATTCGCGCAGCGTGCCGTTGCGCGACAGCGTTTCGTTGATCGTCTGGTTCAACGACGGATTGTAGCCGGTCGCGTAGGTGTACCAGATCTCAAAATGGCGCGGGGAAGCCGGCTGCCGCAGCGCCCTGATCTGACCAAGAGCAATTTCCGCGAACGCCATCGTGCGTTCGTGTTCGTCGGAAGGGATGGTCATGCCTTGGCTCCGCCCGCTGGCGTGGGACGCCGCGGCCTACCCCAATTCAATCAAATGAGCCGGGCGGTGTAGTGCCCCGAGCCAGCGGACGTTATTTCACAGCGGTGAATGGGGGGTAAACGGCGAAACTTATTGCGCAATAACAGCGGCTATTGCGATCGCCGTCAGGCCTTCACGCGGGTCGGGCGCAACAGAAATGCGGGCAGGTGAGAATTCAGCGCGCGGATTCGGGCTGGGCGCGGCGCGGCTTGGACGGGACGGCGGCCGCGCGCTTCGTCCAGCAGGGTCACCGGGGCCGGAGCCGTGTCGCGACGTTTGGCCGGCTTCGGCGCCGCGCGTGACCACGGCTGCGCATGACCGCTGCGATGCCCCCGGCGACGTTCCGCGCTGCTCTCCGGGGCGCTCGGACTTCCGCGCTCGGCTCGTCGCGCGGGGCGGCTCGCCCATCCAGGAAATGTTCTGCCCGATCAGCTTCTCGATCGCGGCCAGCGACTTGGAGTCGATCGGGCTGACGATGGTGATGGCGGTGCCGCTCTTGCCGGCGCGGCCGGTGCGGCCGATCCGGTGCACGTAGTCGTCGGCGTGGTGCGGCACGTCGAAATTGAAGACGTGGCTGACGTCCGGAATATCGAGTCCGCGCGCGGCCACGTCGGAGGCGATCAGGAGCTTGACGTCGCCCTTGCGGAAGCTGTCGAGCGCTGCCGTCCGGGCCGACTGGTCCAGATCGCCGTGCAGCGCGGCGGCCGAGAACTCGTGGCGCAGCAGCGAGCGGTGGAGCTGGGCAACTTCGGTCTTGCGATTGCAGAAGATGATCGCGTTCTTGAAGCTGTCGGACGAACGGATCAGGCGCCGCAGGACGTCGCGCTTCTCGTGCGGCTTGCTTCCGCTCTTCACCAGGAGCTGGGTGGTGTTCGCGACCGTCGTTGCCGGGCGCGAGACCTCGACCTTGACCGGATTGTGCAGGAACTGGCCGGTGATGCGCTGGATTTCCGGCGGCATGGTGGCCGTGAAGAACAGGGTCTGGCGCGTGAACGGAACCAGCTTGCAGATGCGCTCGATGTCGGGGATGAAGCCCATGTCGAGCATGCGGTCGGCCTCGTCGATGACCAGAAGCTCGACGCCGGTCAGCAGCAGCCGCCCGCGTTCGAAATGATCGAGCAGCCGCCCCGGCGTTGCGATCAGCACGTCGACGCCGCGCGTGAGCTTCATGTCCTGGTCGTCGAACGATACGCCGCCGATGATCAGCGCGACGTTGAGCTTCTGCTTGGCGCCGTATTTGATGAAGCTCTCCTCGACCTGCGCCGCGAGCTCGCGCGTCGGTTCGAGAATGAGGGTGCGCGGCATGCGCGCGCGGGCGCGGCCGCTTTCCAGCATCGTCAGCATCGGCAGCGTGAAGGCGGCGGTCTTGCCGGTGCCGGTCTGCGCAATGCCGAGCACGTCGCGGCGCGCGAGGACGTGGGGGATCGCTTGTTCTTGAATGGGGGTGGGGGCGGGGTAACCGGCTGCTTTAACTGCAGCGAGAACCTTGTCGGACAAACCAAGCTTGGAAAAGGGCATATAACCTCGAGTTCAAAACCTTCCGTTGCTGGCCCGCGCCGGCGAACGAACAACTGACTGCAGTTGACGCGGGGAGGAAAGGTCGAATCTTTCGGACCGTTCGCCGGCGAACATAAGCGCGAAAGCGCGAAAGTCAATCCTTCGCACTGCAACAAGTGCCATAAATGCTTAAATTTTTCCCCCTTCGGCCGAGACTGAGGGGGTGCAAGCCAATCCCGTTTATGTCTCTTTCGCCGGGCGGCGGCGTCGCTTATCTGGCACGCGGACTTCGGGTGGAGGGTGACCGATGCGAACGCAGGTGGGGATTATCGGTGCCGGGCCGGCCGGGCTGATGCTGTCGCATCTCCTGCATCTCGAAGGCATCGATTCGATCATTCTGGAGAACCGCAGCCGTTCCTACATCGAAGGCCGCATCCGCGCCGGACTGATCGAGCACTGGGCGCGGGACCTGCTGATCGAAACCGGCGCCGGCGAGCGCCTGCAGCGCGAGAGCCTGTTCCACCACGGCATCCACTTCTGCTTCGACGGCGCGCTGCACCATATCGATTTCCAGAAGCTCGTCGGCAAAGGGCGTCACCGTCTACGGCCAGCAGGAGGTGATCAAGGACCTGGTCGCGCGCCGGCTCGCCGACGGCGGACAGATCCTGTTCGAGGCCGCCGATGTCAGCTGTTCACGACCTGACTGGGACGTCGCCGCGGATCAGCTTCAAGCACGATGGCAAGGCGCAGGAGCTCGCCTGCGACTTCATCGGCGGCTGCGACGGCTTCCACGGCATCTGCCGGCCGAGCATTCCGGACGGGGTGCTCACCGTCTACGACCGCGAATATCCGTTCGGCTGGGTCGGCATCCTGTCGGAGTCGCCGCCGGCCGACGACGAGCTGATCTATGCCTATCATGAGCGCGGCTTCGCGCTTTACACCATGCGCTCGCCGTCGCTGGCGCGCCTCTATATCCAATGCGCGTACCACGACGACATTGCGAACTGGCCGGACCGCCGAATCTGGGATGAGCTGCACGCCCGCCTTGCCGGGACACGCAAGCTCGCCGAGGGGCGGATCATCGACAAGCTCCTGACCGCCATGCACAGCTTCGTGGTCGAGCCGATGCAATACGGCCGGCTGTTCCTCGCCGGCGATTCCGCGCATATCCAGCCGCCGACCGGCGCCAAGGGCATGAACCTCGCGCTGGCCGACGTCGTCGTGCTGGCGCGCGCGATCACGGCCTATGTCCGGTCCGGCCGCAGCGATCTCCTGGAACGCTATTCGCAGACCTGCCTGCGCCGGGTCTGGAAGGCGCAGCGGTTCTCGTGGTGGATGACGCAGATGCTGCACCTGCATCCCGACGACAACGCGTTCGACCGCAAGCGCCAACTGGCCGAGCTCGCCTACGTCGTCAGCTCGGAAGCGGCCGCCACCTCGCTCGCCGAAAACTATGTCGGGCTGCCGGTGGAGATTTGAGACCCGCTCGGGAATTTAATGCGTTACACGACTTGAGGCATCGGGAATGGAGCTACACCTGATGGCATTCCGTTCATGCAGTCGCATCGATACCGGCCCTTTCGCCGCAATGGAGAAACAGTTCAGGCTGTCCAGACCGATGTCGTCCTTCAGAGACTCAACTCGCCACTTCGACAGCATCGCTGCCAATGCCATCGATATCATGAGCCGCGCGAGGGGCTGCCCGAGGCACGCCCTGGGACCGGCTCCAAACGGTATGTACGCGCTCGACTTCGGTCCGTGCCTGAACCGATCCGGATCGACGCGATCCGGATCGGGGAATCGATTGGCGCTCCTGTGCAGGCAGTAGAGGCTGATCATCACCTGATCTCCGCGGCGCACGAGCAGGCCGCTGGGCAGCCTTTCTGCCCATACAGCCTCACGCGTCAACAGCCATTCGGCTGGGTAAAGGCGATGAACCTCGTCGATGAACCGATTCAGCAAGCCGAGTTCCCTGAGGTCGGAATGGCTCATCGACGACACGCTCGATCCGCTTTTTGCCTGCATGATTTCGTCGAAAATCCGCTCCTGCAACGCCTGGTCTTTTCCGAGCAGATGGAGCGCCAAGGTCGTGGTTATTGCGACCGGCTCGCACGCCAGCAGCAGACCGACGGTGCTGTAGCGGATATCCTGAAGCGACCTTCCTCCCGCCAAGGTTCGTTCGGCGAGCATGTGGTCCAAAACTGAAGGTGGGGAATGCTTTCTATCCCCACTGACAAGAGTATGGAAAATCCCATCAATCTGCTTCTCAACCTTGTTGACGACCCGGTGGGAACGGGCAGGCACCCAGCCCGGCAGGTTGACGAAAGATCTTAATTTGCGAGTGCTGTAGCTATGCGACTTCAAGATCAAGTCGTTCAACTGTTTCATCACATCCGGGGAATCGCATGCCAGAAAGATCCGGCTCGCGACTTCGAAGTTCGCCGACCGCACGACCGGGGCGATGTCGAACGGTACGCTGGCGGGAAAACTGGCAGTCCTGCGTTCCAAGACATCACCGACTATCGAAACCCACGCGCCGATGGACTTTGTGGTAAAGAATGACGCCATCCAACGGCGCATCGGTTCGTGCCGAGGATGAGGTGTGCCCAGCACCGCGCCCGCGAGAGCCGGGACTATGCGTGTAATGCTCGCCGGCTGGTAGTTGTACTGCGCTTTAGGACCTGTTCAACGTCCTGCTCGCGGACAAGCAGATAGGTTCGTTTTTGAAGGTTGAGTCTGATGTTGGTCCGAAACCGATCGACTGCGTTGGCGGTGAATTCGATCGGATTTGCGTAGAAGTCGCGCTGATGCCCAAACAACCAGTGCGATGGTGGCGACGCGACCGGCCCCTCGTCCTTTCGCAAAGCAGATAATCCAAGGCTCACGAAAAACCGTCGCAGACTTCTGGCGTGAAGAAGCGACGCCGGCGCGGCGGCGACGGCCCGACGATAGCTGCGCCAAGACAACGAATGCCAGCCGGCACGATGGTAGGAACGCGATCTCTCCCGTTCCATGAAGCCGAGGAATTCCTGGCGGTAGATCAGGCAATCGGGCGGCAGAACCCTCTCATCGAACAGGACATCCATCAGGCGCAGTCCGGACCGATGAATATAGTTGATGTCATCCCGCAGCCGGGCCCCATGGGCAAACACGTCAAGCGTCGTGTGGTCAGCCTGGGCGCACCCCTTCAACAGGCCCACGCCGAAAATCACCAGATCCATACTGTTGGGGTAGTCGAAGGGGTCGCGGTCGAATTGGCGCAGCAGCGAGGCGTCGATAAGACTTCCAGCAATGGGTGCCTTCAGATTTCCGCGGCAGAATCTGGCGAAGTTTTCGACCGGGTCGCTGGAGAGCTCAACACCCTTATCGTAGACGATTGTCCCTTCACTCTCGTTGATCGAACAAATCCTGCCCAACACGACGGCTGCATCCGGGTTGGCGGCGGCGACATCGTGCAGATGCTTGAGGGCGCCCGGTCTAAGCCGATCGTCTGCATCGACGAACACGATGCGATTTCCCCGGGCGAGGCGAAAGCCGGTCCGGGCCGCAACGAAGGGACCGGAATGTGTCTGATGAACGTACCTGATCCGGTCACCATAAGGTGCCGCGATTGCCCGAGTATCATCTTCCGAGCCGTCATCGACGAGAATGATCTCGTAACCGTCGAAATCCTGTGAAATGACCGAATCGATTGCGCGCTTTAAATACCGTCCATAGTTGTACGCGGTGATTATCACCGAGCAGAGTACTAAATTCGGTTCCATGTCGAGACCGTTTTTTACAACACCGACCGGGAATTAGTTGGTCAGATTATCGTAGTCTCCGGAGTACCGAAACCGAATATGCCGGCGCTATTCCCTTAGCGCCGCCCGCAGCGGGCGGTTGAACGCCAGGATGATAAGGCCGGCCAGCGCAGCGACGCCCGCGATCATCAGGAAGAACGCCGACTTGTCCATTACGGTCCAGAAGCTGCCGAGCCAGCCGCCGATGAAATTGCCGACAAAGCTGGTCGCTAGCCACACGCCCATCATCATCGAGACCACGCGTCCGGGCGAGACCTTCGACACCAGCGAAAGCCCGATCGGCGAGAGATAGAGCTCGCCGATGGTGATGACGACGAAATAGGCGAACAGCCACATCCAACTCGCCTGCGGTCCGCCGTCGGACTGCCAGACCGCTCCGAGCATGACCAGGTTGGCGAGCGCCACGCCGAAGCAGCCCACCGCCATCTTGGTGACCGTCGACGGTTCGCTGCCGCGCGCCGCCTGCCGCGCCCACAGCGTCAAGCACGAACGGCGTGAAGGCGAAGATCATGAACGGATTGAACGCCTGGAACCAGGTCACCGGGATTTCGCCGCGCCAGACCAGGAGGTCGATGTGTCGGTCGGTGTAGTCGTCGGCCCAAAGCGGGATCGTGTTGCCCTGTTGCTCGTAGGTCGCCCAGAACAGGCTCACTGGCAGGAACAGCGCGATCAGCGCCAGGATCGAGCGCCACTCCGATCGATCCAGCGGCCGCCGCTCGTTGCCCGATGTCACCACACGATCGCGCTCGTCGGCCGGCAGCAGAGGAGCGGCATAAAGGTAAACGATGAGCCCGATGGTCATGCCGACGCCGGCGGCGCCGAAGCCGTAGTGCCAGCCGACGCCCTCGCCGAGCGTCCCGCAGACCAGCGGGGCGAGGAAGGCGCCGAGATTGATGCCGACATAGAAGATCGAATAGGCGCGGTCGCGGCGCGGATCGCCGGGTGCATAGAGCGCGCCGATCTGCGCGGAGATGTTGGGCTTGAATGCGCCGTTGCCGAAGATCAGCACCAGGAGTGCCAGCAGGAACAGCGACTCGAACGCCATCATGAAATGGCCGATCGCCATCAGCGAAGCGCCGAGCACCACGGTGCGGCGCTGGCCCAGCACACGGTCGGCCAGCATGCCGCCGATCAGCGGCGTGAGATAGACGAGCGCGGTATAGAGGCCATAGATGTGCGACGCGAACGGTTGCGTCGCCGAGCGGGCCGAAGATGGATTCGTAGAAGCTGCGCAGCGCGCCGAGCCCGATCACGGCGCCGGCGTTGTCGGGCAGCAGCACGAATTTCACCATGTAGAGCACGAGCAGCGAGCGCATCCCGTAATAGGAGAAGCGCTCCCACATCTCGGTGGTGAACAGGAAGGTCAGGCCGCGCGGATGCCCGAACAGCTGGCCTTGTCCGGCCGGTTTTTGGGTATCGGAGATCGCCATCGCGCTATCCTGCCGGAATTGTATCGGCGCTGTGCGTCTGCGGTCAGCGGCCGATGGCCGCCTTCGCCTTGTCGATCACCGACTTCGGATAGTCTGGCGAATTCGGCGAGCAGGCGGCTGACGTCGTCCGCGGTCGCGATGTCGATATCGAGATTGAATTTCTTGGCGTCAGCGAGGAATTCGGGATCCTTCATGGTGGCCAGGAACGCGCTGCGGAGCGCGGCAAGGCGGTCCTTGGGCACGTTCGGCGATGCGGCGAACGGCCGGCCCAGGATCGTCTGCTTGAAATGGAATTCCAGCACCTTGCGGTCGTCGCCCGCCTTCACGAAATCGAAAACGTCATCGACCGGCGCCGAACTCGTCGGAGACCTTCGGTCCCATCTGCAGGAACAGCTTGAGCCGACCGGCCTTCACGTCCGGCAACCACTGCGCCTTGATCGAGGAGGCGAACAGGCCGCAGGCGCCATGCACTTCGCCGCGCTGCATCGCCAGGTTGACCTGCTTCTGCCCTTCGTAGCCGGAGATGACGCGGATGTTGGCGCCGAGAACATTCTTCAGGACCAGCGGGTGCTGATGGCTGATGGCCGCGGGACCGGCCGAGCCGAAGATCAGTTCCTTGCCGCCTTGCTTGAGCATGTCGCGGAACGTCGTGGGCAGCTCCGGCGCCAGCCAGACGCCGCAGAACGAGATGTCCTGGTTCATGCTGCCGATCCAGCCGAACTTGGTGACGTCGAATTTCGCCTGATCGTTGCCCATCATCGGCTCGACCGCGGTCGAGGCCGAGAACAACGCGATATCGACAGGGTCGCGGGCGGTGAGGTTGTAGACGTAGTTGGCGGCGCGCAGCGAGCCCGCGCCCGGCATGTTCTTCGGCACGACGTTGGGATTGCCGGGAATGAAGCGGCCGTAGTGCCGGGCGAGCGCCCGCCCGTAGGTGTCGTAGCCGCCGCCGGGCCCGTAGCCGATCTGGATCGAGATGGTCTCGCCGCGGAAATCGGCCTGCGCATTGGCGGGTGCGACATAGAGCGGCAGCGCCGCGGCGCCGAGCAAACCGCAAAGGAATGCACTCAAACTTCGGCCGGCTATGGTCATGATGCGTCCAGCGTCCATCCGGGAATATCGATTTCGATGCTATCCGTATTTTGGGGCCGCTGGTAGACTGAGCGGATTGCCTGTCACGCGACCAGAGAACGCAGGCTTGGGAGGAACCACGTCCATGCAATCGATCGGCTTTTCCCGCATCTCTGGCCGGCGCCACCGTCGCGCTTGCCATCATCGCCGGCCTCGATCCGGCGCAGGCGCAGGATGATGCCGCGAACTATCCCAACAAGCCGATCCGCCTGATCGTCCCGTTCGCGGCCGGCGGCGGCAACGATATTTTCGCGCGGCTGGTCGGCGCCAAATTGTCCGAGATTCTCGGCCAGCAGCTCGTGATCGAGAACCGGCCGGCGGCCGGCGGCCGCCCGGCGGCGGAGTTCGTCGCCAATCAGCCCGCGGACGGCTACACGCTGTTCGTCGGCGCCAGCGGCGTGATGTCGATCGCCTCCGCGGTCTATCCGAAGCTCGCCTACCATCCGACCAAGAGCTTCATCCCGCTCTCCATGATCGCGAACTTCCCGCTGATCCTGGTCAGCCCGGTCGAGAACCCGGCGAAGACGGTGATGGAGCTCGTCGCCTATGCGAAGGCCAATCCCGAAAAGTCGAACTACGGCACCACGTCGCCGGCGTTCACCATCTCGACCGAACTGCTCAAGCTCAAGACCGGGATGCCCGCGCGTCGCGATCCCGCTCAAGAGCAGCGGCGAGATGGTTCTTTGCGTGATGCAGCAGCAATTGCCTGCTCGTCGATCTCCGACGGTCCGCCCGCGATCCCGCAGATCAATGCCGGCAAGGTGCGCGCGCTCGCGGTCACCGGCTGCGGATCGTTCGCCGCAGCTTCCGAACGTGCCGAGCATGGCGGAGGCCGGCGTGCCGGAGGTCAATACCAAGCTGTGGTCCGGCTTCTTCGCGCCGGCAAAGACGCCGCCGGCGATCGCGGCGAAGCTCGAAGCGGCCTTGCGCCGCGCCATCACCGATACCAGGCGTGTCGGCGAAGCTCAAGGAAATGGCGGTGACCCCCGGCGGCACCTCGTCGGCCGAATTTCGCAAGATGATCGACGCCGACATCCAGAACTACGCTCGGCGTGGTCAAGGCGGCGAACCTGAAGTTCGAGCAGTAAGCGTCTGCAAAACCGCCGCCGGCAATGCCGGCGGCAGAGCCCGGTAGCCCGGATTGAGCGAAGCGAAATCCGGGGTATTCTCGTAGAATGGTCGGGTATCGGCGCAACTCGTCGCAGGCGCAACGTATTTCTTTACCGTGACGCTCGCCGATCGAAAGTCGAGTGCACTGGTCGATCACGTCGATGCCTTGCGTGCGGCAGTTCAGGCCACGCGGCGGTCGCATCCTTTTACGATCGATGCGGTCGTAGTGTTGCCCGATCATCTGCATATCGTCATGACGCTACCGCCGGGCGATGCAGACTTCTCTAGCAGGTGGAGCTTAATCAAGCGTCGCTTCACCACCGCTGTGGCGAAAGCAGGCGTGACCATCGCACGCCATCCCAATGGGGAACATGCGCTCTGGCAGCGGCGATTTTGGGAGCACACCATCCGGGACGACCGGGATTTCGAACGCCATGTCGACTACATTCATTTCAATCCCGTCAAGCACCGCCTTGTTGCGAGAGTGGGCGACTGGCCGCACTCCTCGTTTCACCGTTACGTGCGGTTCGGGCTGTTGCCCGAGGACTGGGCAGGAGAGTTCAGTCAGGGTCAGCGAAGCTTCGGTGAGCGGGGAGGTTAGTCCCGGATTTCGCTTGCGCTCAATCCGGGCTACGGCCGTGGCGGCTCGGCAAGCACGTATTCGTCAATCCAACGGCTCGAGCTTGATCAAAGCCGCGCCGTGATTGTTGCCGATCCAGAAGGTCGGCGGCGTGGTGTTGTCGTCGACGAACACGCGGCGGATGTTGGTGTAACGGGGCAGCGGATATTCGGTGAAATCCCCGGTCTCGGTGTTGAGCCGCAGGATGCGGTCGGCGTTCATGCCGCCGGTCCAAAGGTCGCCGTTCTTGTCGAGGACGACGTCGTAGGGCGAGAAGTCGCGCACCGGCAGCTGCCACTCGGTGAACTTCTTGGTCCTGGTGTCGAACATCCCGACGCGTTCCTGCCCGAACTCCGCGAACCACAGGCGTCCATGGTTGTCGAAGCGGCCGCGGCGCGGCCGCGATCGGCGGGTCGGGGTGGGATAGAGCGTGACCACGCCGGTTTTGGCGTCGATGACGCCGACATTCTCGCCGCCGAAGTCGAGAAACCAGAGATTGTTCTGCGGGTCGGCATAGATGCCATAAACCGAATTCGGCCCCTTCATGGTCTGGAACGGCTTCCACATCTCGGTCCGGCCGGTGGCCATGTCCATGCGGTAGACGCCGCGCAGGCTCGGGTCCTGCATCCAGAGCTTGTTGTCGACGGTCCAGGCGTGCGGCGCCACCATCGCCTGCTGCGAGTCGTCCTTCAGCACGCCCGGCGGCAGCTGATACATCTGGAAGCGTTCGGTCTTCGGGTCAAATCGCGCGACACCGGCCTGGAACATCAGCCCAAGCCACAGGTGTCCGTTCGGATCGGTCTCGAGGTCGAGCGCGCCGGTCGGCCAGCCTTCGCGTTGCAGCGGCACGTCGTAGGCCTTGTACGCAAGCGTCCGTGGATCAAAACGTCCGAGGATCTGGCCGCTGAAGTCGCTGTGCCAGACGATCCCCTGCGCATCGACAATGACGTCGTGCGGCTGGGTATCCGGATTGGGCAGATCGTATTCGGTGATGATGACGCGCGTGCCAGGGCCTTTCACGCGCGGCACGGTCTTGAGCGGATAGGCTAGTTCGCCGTTGGCGCTGCGGTTGACGCTGGCGAGATAGGCGGCCTCGCGTTCCAGATTCGGGAACGAAGCGCTCCATGTCGCGCTCGGCCTTGCGCAGCTGCGGCCGGCGGAAGAAGCTGTTGTTGGAGTAGGTCGCCATCCGCTTGATGACGTCGACCAGCTGCTCCGCGTTGTAGGTCGAGGTCGTGACCCGATCGATGCCGTGGCAATTCACGCAGCGTGACAGGATGCGCTTCTGTTCGGGTGTGCCGGGAGCGCTCGCGATCCATTCCTGGTTGGTGAGCTGGGCCGCGAGGTTTTTGGTTTTGACGAGCTTAACGTCAATGCTGACGGGGCTGCCGGCCAGCGTCACCGATTGCGGCCCTTGCAGGTCGTACCCGCTCGCCTTGATGCTGAGCGCATGGATGCCGCCCCCGAGCTTGGCGGCCGGGAAGCTGAATTCGCCTTTGTCGTTGCTGACGACGCTGACGGTGACAATGCCCTGCTTGGCGCTGACCACCACGCCTTCCATCAGACCTTCCTCGGCCGAGGAGACCTTGCCGGTGAGCGCAACCGGCGCGGCGGTCTGGGCATGCGAAGGAAGACCGGCGTAGCCCAACGCCAGGCCAACAACGGCGGCGAACAGCATCCTTGAGCGCATCGACACCTCCCTAAGATATTTTTTCAGCGGGCCCGTCAGCGCCCGCTGCTTTGATTCGTGCGATCCCGATCGCATACGTCACAATTTATCGCATTCAAGGCACGTTCGATAGCCGGTCTAATTCGGTCCGCCGATCGACGCCCGCAGCGTCTCCACCACCGTGGGCGACACGTTCGCGAGGTCGCGGATGATGGCCTGGCCGCGCGGCACGCTGACATAGCTGTAGGGGATGCCGTTGCGCTTCACCGTCTCCCTGACGAAGTCGGGATCGTGGGTCGCGCGCTCGAATCCCAGCCGCAGCGCCTCGAGCGCGGCCGCCGGCGTCTTGGGCGACACGAGCGCAATGAAGGCAAGCTCGCCGACCTGGTTGGTGAGCCAGTTGAAGGCGTCCCAATCGGTGCCGGTCGGCAGCTTGCCGTGGATTTCTTTGTAGAGGTCGGGATAGGCCGGCATTTCGGTGACGTGCTTGCTGCGCTCGTAGTTGCCGCTGGCATCGACCGGCACGAGATAGCTGATGCCGAGTCCCTGGCCCGACTTGATGAAGGCGGCACTGCGGCTCCTGAAGGTGCCGATGCTGGTGTTGTGGAAATGCACCTCGCCGCGCTGCATGGCGAGGAAGATGTCGGCGCCGCCGCGATAGCCGACCACAGGCTTGTATTTGACGCCCAGGACTTTCAGGGAAAGCTGCCCCAGCGTGCCACTGAAATCGGAATGGCTCAGGGCCCCGACGACGATAATATCGGCGTTCATGATGTCGGCGGGCTTCTTGGCGCCGCCGGGCACGGTGTCCGTCCTCATATAGTTCACACGGATGTCTCCGATCGCACCGACATATTCGAACTGGTCGTAGCGCGCCCGCATCGACGGATCGCCAAGCGCCTGCGCCAGCGGATGGAACGTGTTGAACACGATGGTCAGGCCGTCGGGAGCGGCGCGCTCATAGGTGTAATTGGCGGCAACCGAGCCGCCGGCGCCGGTCATGTTCTGCACCACCACCACCGGATTTCTGGGAACATGCTTGCGAAGCTGGAGCGAAAAGCCGCGCACGAATACGTCGGCGGTGCCGCCGGCCTCGAGCCCGACAATGACCCGCAGCGTCTTGCCGGCAAAATAATCGCCGGTTTGCGCGGTGGTGGCCGCGGGGAGGGCGACAAGCGCGACCGCCAACGCCAAGCAGCCGACCGACGATCCGAAATCGATCCGCATGGCGTCCTCCCTACGACCTTGTTGGCGTCAGGATGTGGCATTTCAGGCCATGCGGCAAGGATGCGGAGCCGCTTTGCCATGCACCCCCGTACAGCCATGTCGAGGCGGGACAACGCGCGCCGCCTGTGACAGAATTGTACCGTCTCACCGCTGCGGTCTGAGGGAGTTTCCCATGGTGTCCGCCGTAAGGAACTGCCTCGCCGCGATCCTACTCGCCGCCGTGGCGATGGCGCCCGTGCATGGGCAGCCGGTCGAGCCGGTGCTCTCGCTCGCCAAGAAAGAGCAGCCGGCCTTGCTCGAAACGCTGGAAGCGCTGGTATCGATCGAATCTGGCAGCCGCGACTTCGAGGGCCTCGAGCGCATTGCAAAGCTTATCGCCGGCCGCTTGCAGGCGCTGGGCGGCCAGGTCGAGCTGGTCGAGCCCACCGACGTCTACAAGATGGAAGACACGCCGGCGCAGATCGGAAAGATGGTGCGCGCCACGTTCACCGGCACCGGCACGAAAAAGATCCTGCTGCTCGCGCACATGGACACGGTCTATCCGCGCGGAATGCTGGCAAAGCAGCCGTTCCGCATCAAGGGCGACCGCGCTTATGGCGTGGGCATCGCCGACGACAAGCAGGGCATCGCGGTCATCATTCATCGCCATCGCGATGCTCCGCGCCATGAACTTCCGCGACTACGGCACGCTGACCGTGCTGATCAACAGCGACGAGGAGATCAGCTCGCCCGGATCGCGCAGCCTGATCACCAGGCTCGGTACGGAGCACGATGCCGTGTTCTCGGTCGAGGGCTCGCGCGCGGAGTCCGACAAGCTGGCGCTCGCGACCGCCGGGATCGCTTCGATCACGTTGAACGTGCAGGGTCGTGCGTCGCACGCCGGCAGCTCGCCCGAACGCGGCATCAACGCGCTCTACGAGCTGTCGCACCAGATCCTGCAGATGCGCGACCTCTCCGATCCCGAGACCGGCGTCAAGATGAACTGGACGGTGGCGAACGCCGGCCGCGTGCGCAACATGATCCCGCCCAACGCGCAGGGCATCGCCGACGTGCGCGTGCTGCGCGTCGCCGACTATGACGGCATCGAGCGCAAGGTGCGCGAGCGGGTCAAGAACCAGCTGTTGCCGGAGGCGAAGGTCGAGCTGATCTTCGAGCGCCGGCGGCCGCCGCTGGAGGCGACCGACGCCTCGCGCGCGCTCGCCAAACATGCGCAGCAGATTTACCGCGAGCTCGGCAAGGAGCTGGTCGTCGACCAGGTCGCGGAAGGCGGCGGCACCGATGCCGCCTTCGCGTCGCTGAAGACCAGGGCGCCGGTGATCGAACGTTTCGGGCTTCAGGGCTTTGGCGCCCACACCATCGAGGCCGAATACGTCCTCGTCTCGTCGATCGAGCCGCGGCTCTATCTGATGACGCGCATGATCATGGACGTCGCGCAGGGCAAGGCGCCGGGGGCAGGGCGGTAGTCGGAAAGTGCGGCGGTGCCGCTATCCGGTCGTTCGCTTCTCCGGTTATTGTCGCAACTTAGCGCATCCTCACACGTCCAGCAGGTCCTCGCTCGCGAACTCCGCGCGTTCCTGGATGAACTCGAAGCGCGCCTCGGGCTTGTTGCCCATCAGCCGCTCGACCGAGCGGTCGGTGGCCTTGCGGTCGTCCTCCACCACCTTGACCCGCAGCAGCGTGCGCTTCTTCGGGTCCATGGTGGTTTCCTTGAGCTGCGCCGCCATCATCTCGCCCAGCCCCTTGAAGCGGCCGATCTCGACCTTGGCGTTGGCGTGGAATTCCTTCTTCAGGATTTCCGCCTTGTGCTTGTCGTCGCGCGCGTAAAAATTCTTGCCGCCGTGGGAGAGGCGGTAGAGCGGCGGCACCGCGAGATAGAGGTGGCCGTTGTCGATCAGCTTCGGCATCTGCCGGTAGAAGAACGTGATCAGCAGCGAGGCGATGTGGGCGCCGTCGACGTCGGCGTCGGTCATCACGATCACGCGGCCGTAGCGCAGGTCCTGTTCGCGGAAATGCGCGCCGGTGCCGCAGCCGAGCGCCTGCACCAGGTCGGAGAGCTGCTGGTTCTGCGCGAGCTTGTCGCGGCCGGCGGAGGCGACGTTGAGGATTTTTCCGCGCAGCGGCAGGACCGCCTGGGTCGCGCGGTCGCGCGCCTGCTTGGCGGAGCCGCCCGCCGAGTCGCCTTCGACAATGAACAGCTCGGCGCCGTCGGCGGCGGTCGAGGTGCAGTCGGCGAGCTTGCCGGGCAGGCGGAGCTTGCGCACCGCGCTCTTGCGCGAGATTTCCTTTTCCTGCCGGCGGCGGATGCGCTCGTCGGCGCGCTCGATCACGAAGTCGAGGAGCTTGCTGGCCTGCGCCTGATTGGCGGCGAGCCAGTGGTCGAACGGGTCCTTGATCGCGTTCTCGACGATGCGGGTGGCCTCGTTGGTGGCGAGGCGGTCCTTGGTCTGGCCCTGGAACTCCGGCTCGCGGATGAACACCGAGAGCATGCAGGCGGCGCCCGCCATCACGTCGTCGCTGGTGATCGCGGCGGCGCGCTTGCCCTGGTTGGTGCGCTCGGCGTGGTCCTTGATGCCTTTGGTGAGCGCGCTGCGCAGCCCCGACTCGTGGGTGCCGCCGTCCGGCGTCGGGATGGTGTTGCAATAGGACGACAGGAACGGATCGGCGTCGGCGACGAAAGCCCACCGCCCATTCGACCGTGCCGTGGCCGCCCTTCTTCTCCGACTTGCCGGCGAAAATGTCGGGATGCACCAGCGTCGCGCCGTTGATGGTGGCCTTGAGATAGTCCTCGAGCCCCTTCTCGAAGTGGAAGGTCGCTTCCTCCGGCACATCGCTCGCCGTGCGATCAGCGCCGGGTCGCAATGCCAGCGGATCTCGACGCCGCCGAACAGATAGGCCTTGGCGCGCGTCATCTTGAACACGCGCAGCGGATTGAACGCCGCCTTGGCGCCGAAAATCTCCGGGTCGGGCTTGAAGCGGACCTTGGTGCCGCGGCGGTTGTTGACCTTGCCGAGCTTCTGCAGCCCGCTCTTCGGCTTGCCGCGCACGTAAGCCTGCGCGTAGAGCTGGCCGCCGCGCGCGACCTCGACCTCCATGCGCTCCGACAGCGCGTTCGCCACCGACACGCCGACGCCGTGCAGGCCGCCGGAGGTGCCGTAGACCTCGGAATCGAACTTTCCGCCCGCGTGCAGCGTGGTCATGATCACTTCGAGCGCGGACTTGTTCTTGAACTTCGGATGCGGATCGACCGGGATGCCGCGGCCGTTGTCGGTCACGGTGACGAAGCCGTCGGCTTCGATCTCGACCTTGATGAAATCGGCATGGCCGGCGAGCGCCTCGTCCATGGCGTTGTCGATCACCTCGGCGAACAGGTGATGCAGCGCCTTCTCGTCGGTGCCGCCGATATACATGCCGGGCCGCCGCCGCACCGGCTCGAGCCCTTCCAGCACCTCGATATGGCGCGCGGTATAGCCGCCCTCGGCCCCGCCCGACGCGCGCGGCCGCGCGCGGCGGGCTTGCCCCGCCCGGGCGCGGCGCGCGCCGCCGGCAGGTCGAACAGGTCGCGGGTGGCGGGTTTTTTTGCTGCTTTTGCCATGCGGGTGTTCCGGCCTCGAAACGAATCAATCCGTTCCAACTATGCCACGGGCATGGCCGGATCGTGATCTCCGAGCTATGCAGTCGAGGGCTGGTATTGGAGGGGCGGGCAGGCTAATGCTCGGCGCCCGCCAGGACCGCCCGCGCAAATGTTCGAGACCCTCGAAGGCTACGCCAGCATCATCATCGAATTCGTGAAGGCGCACCAGGACTGGGCGCCGCTGGTCGTCTTCCTGCTGGCGTTCGGGGAGTCGCTCGCCTTCATTTCGCTGCTGCTGCCGGCCTGGGCGGCGCTGCTCGGCATCGGCGCGCTGATCATGGCGGGCGGACTCAATTTCTGGCCGATCTGGATCGCCGCCTCGCTCGGCGCCGCCCTCGGCGACTGGCTGTCCTATTGGATCGGCAAGAAGCTCGAATACACGGTGCAGCACATCTGGCCGCTGTCGCGGCATCCGGATCTGATCCCGAAAGGCGAAGCCTTCATGAAGAAATGGGGCGTGCTCGGCATCTTCATCGGGCGCTTCTTCGGGCCGCTGCGCGCCTCGGTGCCGCTGATCGCCGGCATTTTCGAGATGCCGTTCTGGCGGTTCCAGATCGCGAATTTCACCTCCGCCTTCGTATGGGCGGCGGTGCTGCTCACCACCGGCGACATTGTCGGCCAAGCTCGTCAAGTGGCTGTGGAGCTAGGGCGCGGACTTATCAACGCGGCGTGGGCGCGCGATGGCGCTCCTTCTTTGACGGCGTGTGAGCTACCTCACACATTCTCGGACGCACGACGGCCCGCTTTATTTTACGGGGGCGTGAGATAGCTCACACAGCACCCAGCGGACGACATGCTTAGTACCGTGCAGCGCTCAAGACGAGCGATGGAGCAACGCCATGGGCACGGTCATTCGATTTCCGCTCGAAAGGGTATCTCGCAGCCGGGCAACCGGAGCCGGGCGGCAGGAGCCAGCGTCGATCATCATTCTCCCGGCCGTGCGGATCGAGCGCTGGAGTGAATCGCGGCCGTCGAAATCGCAGGCGGCCGTCGCAAAAACCCCAGACTCTCGACCGCGAGCGCGGTCATAACAGTGACGCAGCCGCATTACTCCTGCCATTTCCGGAGCAGCGCCCCGACAATGTTGGAATAGTCGTCGGTCCAAACGCGTTGCGACGGGTCGGCCTCGCGAAGTTCCCAATCCTCCGTTTGAGCGAGCGTTCCGAAATCCTCCGCAGCGCGGGCGATCGCCGCGACCGTGGAGCCGAGCCGCATCGCAGGCTCATCGCCGCTCTCGGCGACGCGGGTGATCAGCCCGTGGGAACCGGCGACGCCAGCAGCAATCGAGGCCAGGTCCAGGTTGCGATTGGACAGATGCATCGCCAGCAGTCCGCCCGGACGGAGCTTCTTCAGGTAGATCGCCATCGCCTCGTGCGTGAGCAGATGCGCCGGAATGGCGTCACCGCTGAAAGCGTCAACGATAATGATGTCGTAGGTTGAGTCCGGCGCCTCGGCGAGGGTCAGCCGCGCGTCCCCTAGCGTGATCGTGGCACGCTGGCCGCACCACTCCAGGAACGTAAAGCGGGCGGGATCGCGGGCGATCCGCACGATCACCGGGTCGATCTCGAAATAATCGACCATATCGTCAGGCCAGGCGTGGCAGGCCAAACTGCCGGTGCCGAGACCGATAACGCCGTAGCGGATCGCGCCGCCGCGGCGCGCCCGCACGGACTTGATCAACTCACCCAGGGGCGACGTGTAGAAGTAATACGCCGCCGGTTCCGGGCGGCCGAACTCCGGGCGGCCGCTGGAGTCGCGAATGCGCTGCGCGCCGTGGACGGTCGTGCCGTGGGAGAGGACGCGGAACTCGCCACGGGAGCTCTCGGAAATCTGGTGCACGCCGAAGAAGCTCCGCAGGTAGACCGCCTGTCCCGATCGCTCCGCGAGGAATGTGCCGTGCATGAGCAGGCCGGCGACCAGCACCGCCGGTATCGCAGGGATGCGCAGGAACAGCGCCGCCAATGCCATGGCCAGGCCGAACTGATAGTTCCAGAATAGGACGATCAGCACTGAGATCGTTGCGAGCCCGTAGCGGACCGCGCGCTCGCCCTTGGTCGGCGGTTGCGGCATCAGCCAGCGGGCCAGGACCGCGAGCCCGATCAGGATCGGAATATTCCATCACCCAGTTGAAGGCATAGGGCGCGACTAGGCTGGTGAGGATTCCTCCGACCATGCCGCCGAACGACATCCACATGTAGAACGAGGTCAGATAACGCGCCGCCGGCCGCCGCCGTGCCAACTCGCCGTGGCACATCAACGCGCAGACGAAAAACACGATGAAGTGGATGGTGATGACGATGAGGATGTCATCGAACAAGCTGAAGAGTGTCAGCACCAGGAGCAGGAAGACAAAGACCGGCTGCGCCTGCACGACGAGCCAATGCGGAATCGGCGGCCGGCGCTGGAACACAACCACGAAAGTCAGGAGATAAAGCGCAAGCGGGACGACCCAGAGCAGCGGCACCGCGGCGACATCGGTCGAGATATGCGCAGTGACGCCGACCAGGAGCCCGGACGGCACCGCTGCCAGCGCCACCCAGATCGCGGCGTCCCGCCATGTCGGGGCGGGAACAGCCGTGTCGTCGGGGAGGGGGGCATTGGACCCGCGGACCGGCGTGTCCGCCAGATCACCAGGCCGCAGGCCGCGATCAAAAGGATCAAGAGGACGAAGCCGAGCGCCCATAGCCGGGTCTGGTCGCCAAGCCGGATGAACGGCTCAATCAGTGTCGGATAGGACAACAAGGCGAGGAAGCTGCCGACATTGCTGGCCGCATACAAGAAATAAGGATCGTGCGCCGACGGATGATCGGTGCGAGCGAACCACGCTTGTATGAGGGGCGCATTGGCGGCGAGCATAAAGAACGGCGGACCGATCGAGACCGCAAACAGGCCGAGCAGCCAGAACGCCTCACCGCTGTCGCCCGGGCGGATCCAGCCCGACGCGATCGACAGCGGCAGCCATAGGCAGGCCGCGGCCATCAACGCGACATGGATGACCACCGAGCGGCGGCCGGGCGCGTAGCGCGTCAGCAGATGGGCATAGCCATAGCCCGCGAGCAGCGCGGCCTGGAAGAACACCATGGCCACCGACCACACCGCCGGCGCACCGCCGAGCCGCGGCAGCACAAGTTTGGTGAACATCGGCTGCACCGCGAACAGCAGCGCGGCGCTCAGAAAGATCGCTGCAACGAATGTCGCCAGCAGCGGCAGATGCCGGGACGAAGCGCCCGGCGCCGTGGTGTTGCTCGATCGATCGCTAGTGGCCATGCCTGGCGGCTATCCTGCCGCCAAGGCAACGGTCCTCGCAAGCGCCGCGTGCGCTCCGCGTCGTGACCCGCTCCGCGAGAACTACTGCCGCAACTGCCGGATCAGCGCACCGACGATGTTCGAATAATCGTCGGACCACACCCGTTGCCGCGGATCGGGCCGCTGCAATTCCCAATACTGCGACTTGGCGAGCGGGCCGAAATCCTCGTCCTTGCGTGCGGTAACCGTCACGGTTCCGAGGAATTTGTAGTCGCTGTCGTCTTCGGCGACGTCGCCGCTTTCGCTGACGCGCGTCACCGCGCCGTTTGCCGCGGCAATGCCGGTCACCACCGAGGCAAGCTCGAGGTGGCGGTTCGAGATGTGGATCAAGCACGATGCCCTGCGGCGACAGCTTCTTGAGATAGATCGCCATCGCCTCGCGGGTCAGCAGGTGGATCGGGATCGCGTCGGAGGTGAACGCGTCGACGACGATGATGTCGTAGCTGCCGTCCTTGGCATCGGCGAGCGTGAGCCGCGCGTCGCCCATGACGATCGGCACGTCCTGTCCGCATTCCTTGAGGAAGGTGAACAGGCCCGTGTCGCGGGCGAGCCGAACCATCTGGTGGTCGATCTCGTAGTAAGCCGCCTTATCGCCCGGCTGCGAGCGGCAGATCAGGCTGCCGGTGCCGAGGCCGATCACGGCGTAGTTGATGGGGCCGCCCTTGACCGCGCGGGCGGCGTCCATGCCCTGCGCGATGGCGGAGCCGTCGTAGTAGTACATCGTCGGCTCGGGTCGACCGGTGACGGGATTGCCTTGGTTATCGCGGATGCGCTGCCCGCCGTGCAGCGTGGTGCCGTGCGAGAGCGTGCGGAAACGGCCGTTCGACGTCTCGTTGACCTTGAGCACGCCGAAGAAGCTGCGCACCGTCATGGTGCTGCTGCCCTCGACGACGAAATGATGCGCCAGCAGCACGGTTGCGATGATGGCGGCAAACGGAATTGGATCGCGCCAGAACAGCACGGTCAGGATCAAGAGGCCGCCGAGCATCGCATTGTAGGTCGCGAGATCGATGTCCTGCTCGAATTGCCGGAACAGGACCAAGCCGATCACCGCGAGGAAGATCGAACCGAAGACGGCGATCTGCTGCCAGCGCGTCTTCGGCCAGGTCAGGCCCGGACGGCAGAGCACCGCCAGCGTGATCAGGATCGGATATTCCGCGATCCAGTTGAACATGTAGGGCGCGGCGAGGCCGGACGAGATGCCGCCGATCATGCCGCCGAACGACATCCACATATAGAACGAGGTCAGATAGCGCGCCGCCGGCCGGCGCTGCGCGAGTTCGCCGTGGCACATCAACGTGGCGACGAAGAACACCACGAGGTGGACCGCCATGATGCCGACGATCAGCCGGATCGGCTCGTAAACGATGACCGCGACCAGCGCCAGGATGAAGACCGGCTGAACCTCGACCACCAGCCAATGCGGAATGATCGGCTGGCGCGAGAACACGATCACGAAGGTGAGGAGATAGAGCGCGAGCGGAATCACCCAGAGCAGCGGAACGGCGGCGACGTCGGTCGAGATATGGGCGGTCACCGCGACCAGCAGTCCCGACGGCACCGCCGCCAGGAAAACCCAGCGCACGACATCGCCCCAGGTCGGCGGCGCTGCCTCGGCCGCGCTCGTCGAAGCGACCGCGGGCGCCGCCGTTGGCGCCTGGTCGGGCGACTGCCACAAGAGATAGCCGCAAGCCGGCAATCAGCAGAATGAGGACGATGAATCCGGCCGCCCACAACCAGGTCTGCGCGCTGAGTGGAATGAGCGGCTCGATCAATATCGGATACGACAGCAGCGCGAGGAAGCTGCCGACGTTGCTGGCGGCGTACAGGAAATAGGGATCGCTCGCCGACGGGTGGTCGGTGCGCGCGAACCAGGCTTGCAGCAGCGGCGCGTTGGCGGCGAGCGCGAAGAAGGGTGGGCCGATCGATACCGCGAACAGGCCGAGCAGCCAGAGCGCCTCGCTGGTGTTGTCCGGGCGGTTCCATCCCGACGCGATGGAGAGCGGCAGCCAGAAGCAGGCGATCACCAGCAAGCCGAGGTGGATCAATACCGAGCGGCGGCCGGGCGCGTAACGCGTCAGCAGATGGGCGTAGCCGTAGCCCGCGAGCAGTGCGGCCTGGAAGAACACCATGGCCACCGACCAAACCGCCGGCGCGCCGCCAAGGCGCGGCAGCACCATCTTGGTGAACATCGGCTGCACCGCGAACAGGAGCGCCGCACTCAAAAAAATGGCCGCGGTGAAGACCACCAGAAGCTGGGTGATCCGCGAGGCTTGATCTTGGGTGGCAGGGGTCGAGGGGAGGTCGGAATTGGTCATGATGGTTCAGTTATCCGCTGCGGTGCGGGCGCTGGCAAGCCGGGAATAGCCACTGCGGCCGGATGTTTGTCACACTAAGACGCCCCAGAACCCGTGGTATCCTATTCAATACCGGCGGCTCAAGCCGGGACACCCGCAAACGTGCACGGGGCCATGCCGCGTGGCGCGTGTCGACAAGATCGGATCGGGCCATCGAGAGATTTCGGTTCCATAAAGCCCGACCCTTCAACAGGGAGGATGACATGACCGAAGTCACCCGCCGCGACGCCATTGTAGCCGCGGCTGCAACGACGTTGGCCTCGATGGGCTCGACCGTTCCCGCGGGTGCTGCCGCGCCGGCCGCCGGGCGGCGGGCGCCCGGCTGGTACCGCTACACGGTCGGCGGCCTCGAAGTGACCGTCGTGACCGACGGCGCGCGCTCGTTCGAGCTGACGCCGTCCTACGTCGTCAACGCGCCGATCGAGGAGGTGAGGAAGGCGCTTGAAGCGGCCTACATGCCGCCCAACCGCATGATCCATCACTATTCGCCGATCGTGATCAACACCGGCGGCAAACTTGTCGTCATCGACACCGGTGCCGGACCGGGCGCTTACAAGGTGACCAAGGGCGAGACCGGACAATTCGCGGAAAATCTCGTGGCCTCAGGCATCGATCCCGCGTCGATCGACATGGTGATCATTTCGCATTTCCATAGCGACCACGTGAATGGCCTCATCGATTCCACCAACAAGCTCGCGTTCCCGAATGCGGAAGTGCTGGTGCCCGAAGTCGAGTGGAAATTCTGGATGGACGACGGCGAGATGAGCCGCGCCTCGGCCGGGCGGATGGCCGGCATGTTCAAGAACAACCGGCGCGTCTTCGATGCGCTCGGCCGCAAGGTCACGCCCTACGGCTGGGGCAAGGAGCTCGCGCCCGGCATCCTGCCGGTGGCGACCACCGGCCATTCGATCGGGCACACGTCCTATGTGGTCGCGTCGGGAAACAGCACACTCTATGTGCAGTCGGACGTGACCAACAATCCGGATCTGTTCGCGCGTCATCCCGATTGGGCTGCCTCGTTCGATCAGGATCCGAACGAGGCGGTGGCGACGCGGCGCAAGGTCTACGACATGCTGGTCGCCGAGAAACTCCTGGTGCAGGGCTTCCACTATCCGTTCCCCGGTCTTGGTCGGGTCGAGAAGGCGGGGAACGGCTACCGCGTCGTTCCGGCGCCGTGGCACCTGACGCTCTGACGGAGGCCGGTGCCAAGCACGGCACTACTTCGCCCGCTTGCCATAGGCATCCATGAACGCCTTGAGCTCCGGGCTGATCGACAGCGCGGCGCGCACGTCATCATTGAGTGTGGCGCTGGTCACATAGTCGGGGGCGTCGCCCATCACTTTGAGCGCTTCGTCGAGATAGCTCTTGTCGGCCGCAAGCTTCACGACCGCGGCGCGCAGCGCGTTGACCGCGTCCTTCGGAGCACCGGGCGGCAGCGCCAGCATCCGATACATGGTGCCGTTGACCAACAGGATGGACTTGTACAGCTCCCAAAGCTGGCCGCTCGGCATCGTCCCTTTGATCGACTTGTAGAGCTCGTGAAAGGGAGGGATCGCGTGGTCCTTCATGTAGGCCGGTACGGTAAAATCCTTACCGTCGAAATTGGGGTCATAAAACACCGGGATCAGCGTGCCCGCCTTCACCTCCGGTTCGATCTTGGTTTTGTAGAGGGGAGGCGAGTCGGCGTAGTAGCTGATCTCCCCGCGCTGCAGGGCGATCATGGCCTGGGCGCTGGAATTGTATCCGGTCACGTAAATGTAACGCGCACCGAGCATGTCGAGCGTCAGCCGCATCGCCATGTCCTTCGGCCCGTCGCGCTGCAGCCCGCCGACCACGATGTTCTCGCCTTTGATGATGTCGGCTGCGCTTTTGATTCCGGGCCGCACGTCGGTCCGCATGAAATGGATACGGCCGCTTGGGACCACCGCGATGAATTCGTAGGTGCGGAAGTCGACGCTGAAGCGTTCGGGAGTGGCCACATAGCGCTGGCTCGAGCCGGTGAAATATCCGAGCATGGTGCCGTCGCGGGGCGCGATCTCGCCGAGATATTTGGTGCCCACGATGCCGCCGGCGCCACCCATGTTCTGCACGATGATACGCGGACTGCCGGCGATGTGCCGGCCAAGGTGACGCGACAGCAGGCGCGCCTCCAGATCGGTCGGCCCGCCGGCGTCATAATTGACAAGGATGGCGAGCTGCTTGCCCGCGTAGAATGGCTGTTGGGCGCCGGCATTGTTGCAGCAAAGCGCGAGCGCCGCGATGGTCAGGCAACTGCGTGCCAGCATGGGGCCTCCCGGATCGGACGGTCTTGAAGACGCCGGTGATCTGGGCATAGGTTACAAGAACGAGGCGAGAGGGTGTCGAGAAGATTTGGTTCAAGGGGGGCGCTATGCTGAGATTGATTGCCACATGCGCGGGCGCATTGATTGCAACGGCGGCCGTCGCGCAGGACGCGCTGCTCGATCGCGGAAGCTATCTGGTCAACAATATCGGCGCCTGTGGCAACTGCCACACGCCGCGCGAGAAGGGCGTGCCCGACCTGAGCAAACGTCTCTCCGGCGGATTCCAGACCTTCACGGAGCCGTGGTTCGTGCTCAAGGGCTCCAACATCACGCCCGATCCCGAGACCGGAATCGGCAGATGGAGCGTCGCCGATCTCAAGCGGGGGCTGATCGAGGGCATCCGACCGAGCGGTACTCCGCTTGCGCCGATCATGCCATTCCCATTTTTCAACGTTTTGACCACCGGCGATCTCGATGCCATGGTCGCCTACCTGCGTTCGCTGCCGGCGATCCGCAACGAGGTGCAGCCGCCGGTTTACAAAGCAACGGCACCCAAGGAAGCGGTTCCAGGCGCCGAGCGGGCGATGACCGAGGATGAGTTGCGTGACCCGGTGAAGCGCGGGTTCTATTTGGCCTCGCTCGCCCATTGCATGGCGTGCCATTCCCGCCGCTCCGAAGACGAGCCACCGGATTTCAAGAATGCCTGGGGTGCGGGTGGACGCATCTTCCGCGGCGGATTCGGCGAGTCGGTCGCGGCCAATATCAGCGCGCACAAGACCAAGGGTATTGGCGCCTGGAGCGACGCGGAGGTCCGGCGCGCGCTGGTCGAAGGCGTATCCCGCGACGGCCGCAAGCTCAAGCCGCCCATGCTCGATTACGTCGCCTACTACAAGACCTGGAGTGACGCGGACATGACGGCGCTGATCGCGTGGATGCGGGCCATCCCGCCGGTCGAGTAGGGCAGCCGCCGGCAGAGCGATATCGCACCGCCGGGATTCCTCGTCGCCTGGCTATTTTGCGTTGCGCTTGAGCCATGCCCGCATCATGGCGATTTCGCTTTCCTGCGCCTGGATGATCGCTTCGGCGAGCTTCCTGATTTCCGGATCCTTGCCGAACGCCAGCACCACATTGGCCATATCGACCGCGCCCTGATGGTGCGGGATCATGCCGTTGACGAAGTCGGCATCGGCATTGCCGGTGAAGGTGATGTCCATCCCCTCGTGCATTTTCTGATTGGCGGCATAGAGGGCGAGGCTGGCTTTGCCGCCGTCGCCCTTCGGGCCGGCGGGCACGCCCTGCGCGCCGGGCTGGCCGCCGTGGCGGTCATGCATCTCACCAAACGCCGCGACCGACGCCAGCGCGAGCGCGGTTGCGGCTGCAAATATGACCGTCCTCATGACCGTCCTCCGGTTGGCACGTCGACAAGATATCCGAAATCGACATTCCTTGACCGTTTGATGGCGCGTCGTTATATCCGCCCCATGATCGCGATCGGCACCCATTGCGGGCTGCGCCGCCGTACCAGCGCTCCGGCGCCGGTGCGCGATCGCTGCTGATCGCTCTCCGTGCCGCCGGCTTTTAAGTCCGCGGCGCTGTCCTTCCGACATCCTCCGCGGTAAACACCGCTCCGAATGACGCGAAGGATCGTTTCATGTCTCCCAAGCCTGACACCAAGATTAAAATCGGCGTGCTCGGCGCCTCCGGCTATACCGGATCGGAACTGGTGCGCCTGTTGCTGCGGCATCCGCACGCCGATATCGCGCTGCTGACCGCCGACCGCCGCGCCGGGCAGGAGATGGCGGCGGTGTTTCCGCAATTCTCGCCCTACATCCTGCCGACGCTGCAGTCGATCGACGGCATCGACTGGCGCGCCGCCGCGCTCGACATCGCCTTCTGCGCGTTGCCGCATGGCACGACGCAAAAGGTCATCAAGGAATTGCTCGCGCGCGCGCCCAACACCCGGGTGGTCGACCTTTCGGCGGACTTCCGGCTGGCTCCCGAGGCCTATGCGCGCTGGTACGGCCATGCCCACCAGGCCCTGGAGTTGCAGTCGGAGGCCGTCTACGGCCTCACCGAGGTCTATCGCGATGAGGTGGCCAAGGCGCGGCTGGTCGCCAATCCCGGCTGCTACACGACCTGCGCGCAGCTGGCGCTGATCCCGCTCTTGCGCGCAAATGCGATCGACACCGGCGAGATCGTCATCGACGCCAAGTCCGGCATGACCGGAGCGGGGCGGGCGGCGAAGGAAGAGATGCTGTTCTCGGAAGTCTCCGAGGGCATCCATGCCTATGGAGTCGGGCATCACCGGCACATGTCGGAGCTCGACCAGGAATTCTCAAAGGCCGCCGGACGCGAGGTCATCGTCAGCTTCACCCCGCATCTCATGCCGATGAACCGCGGCATCCTCTCGACCATCTACGTCCGGAGTTCAGGGCAGTCGGCCGAACAGCTCCATGGCATCTTTCTGAGCTGGTACGCGAACCAGCCGTTCGTGCATGTGCTGCCGTTCGGGCAGCTGCCGCAGACCCGCCACGTGCGCGGCTCCAACATGACGTTCATCGGCGTCGCCAAGGACCGCGTCGCGGGCCGCGCCATCATCGGTTCCGCGCTCGACAACCTGGTGAAGGGCGCATCGGGCCAGGCGGTGCAGAACATGAACGTGATGCAGGGGATACCGGAGACGACCGGACTGGAGCAGGTCGCGCTGTTTCCGTAGCGGTTAAGCTAGTCCCGCACCTTCACATAACGCCCCGGGGCGTCCTCGATCGGTTTGAGCTTGCCGCCGCCGGGCGTGCGGGCGGGGACCTCGTGCGCGTCATGATCCTTGAGCCAGCCGAGCCAGTCCGGCCACCATGAGCCCGCGTGCTCGGTCGCCTTGGCGCGCCATTTGTCGACGTCGGCGCCGGACGGCTTCGGCCCGGTCCAGTACTGGTACTTCTGCTTGTCGGGTGGATTGATCACGCCCGCGATATGGCCGGAGCCGGACAGCACGAACCGCACCGGCCCGCCGAAATATTTCGAGCCGTAGAAGACCGACTTGGCCGGCGCGATGTGATCCTCGCGGGTGCCGAGATTGTAGATCGGCACCTTCACCTTCTTAAGATCGAGCGTCTTGCCGGCGATCACCATCTCGCCGCGCGCGAGCTTGTTCTTGAGATAGCAGTTGCGCAGGTAGAACGAATGGTTGGCCGGCGGCATGCGGGTTGCGTCGGCGTTCCAGTAAAGCAGGTCGAACGGCGGCGGCGTCTTGCCCTTGAAGTAGTTGTTGATGATGTAGGGCCAGATCAGGTCGTTCGAGCGCATGAGATTGAACGTGTTGGCCATCTTGCGGCTGTCGAGATAGCCGCGCTCGGCCATCTGCTTTTCCAGCGCCGTGATCTGATCTTCGTCGGCGAATATCTTGAGATCGCCCGAATAGGTGAAGTCGACCTGGCTCGCGAAGAACGTCGACGAGACGATCCGCTGGTCTTGTGCCGCCGCCATATGGGCGAGCGTGACGGCGAGCAGCGTGCCGCCGACGCAATAGCCGGCGGCATGCACCTTGCTCTCGCCGGTCGCCTTCTTGACGGCGTCGAGGGCGGCGAGGGGGCCTTCGCGCATGTAGTCTTCGAACGTCTTCTTCGGCAAATGCTCGTCGGGATTGACCCAGGAGATGACGAACACCGTCAGTCCCTGATCCACGCACCACTTGATGAAGGATTTCTCCGGCGTGAGGTCGAGCACGTAGAACTTGTTGATCCATGGCGGCACGATCAGCATCGGCACCTTGAGCACGGTCTCGGTCGCCGGCGAATATTGGATCAGCTGCATCAGTTCGTTTTCGAAGATCACCTTGCCGGGCGTGGAGGCGAGATTGCGGCCGACCTCGAAATGCGACGTGTCGGTCTGCCGGATGCGCAGGTCGCCGCCGCCGGCCTGGATGTCCTCCGCCAGCATGTGCATGCCGCGCGCCAGGTTCTCGCCCTTTGACAACAGCGTGTCGCGCAGGAGTTCCGGATTGGTGAGCACGAAGTTCGACGGCGCGATCGCGTTGACGATCTGGCGCAGGTAGAACTCGGCCTTCTGCCGGGTCAGCGGATCGAGCCCTTCGGCGTCTTTGACCAGCGCGGTCGCTGAATTGGACCGTGAGCAGATAGGCCTGCTTCAGAAAGTCGAAGAACTGGTTCGACGACCATTCGGGATCGGTGAAGCGCTTGTCGCGCGGGTCCGGCTTCGCAACCGGACTGGTTTCCTCGCCGGCCATGCGCCGGGCCGCGTGCGCCCAGAGGTCGAGATAGCCCTTGCCGAGCGCCGACTGCAGCTCGAACGTGCGCTGCGGATCGGTCAGCCAGTACTCCGCCACCTGACCGAGCGTTTTGACCATGTCGACGAACTCGGCGTGGTCGGATTCGACCGCGGCCTGTCTCGCGCGGCTTGAGATAGGCGGCCAGCGCCTTGCCGCCCTGTTCGACCATGCGGGCGAGGTTGTTCGCCAACTCCTCCAGGTCGGTGGACTTGCCGTCCGGTTCCGATGGGGCTTGCACGTGCACGCCTCGATTGACTGCCCTGCACGCCGGCCCGGGAATCCGGCGGCGGCGCGAGCCCGTAGCAGCCGCCATTGTTGCCGATTCCGGCAGCCCGCGTCAGGCCGCTGTTAACTCTGGCATTCTAACCTTGGTTTCGTCATATTAGCCGCATATGGGTCGCTCGTGTGCAATCGCAGAATAGGTTCGCGATTTCACAGCGTTGGGGGATGCCGGACGGACGGTGTTTGGCGACGCGGAGAGACCCCGTCATGACGCCCGGCAGCAGCTGATGACAGCGACGTCCCAATCGAAGCGGGTCGGACCGGTGGCGGCGGCGCTGCTGCTGGCCGCGACGCTGTGCGGCTGCTCGTCCGTCGTCGACAATATCCCGACGTCGGTGGGCGGCCTGCCCGAGGGGGTGCCGCAACGGCCGGCGACGCCGCCGGCCTATCCGGCGGTGCATGACATGCCTCCGCCGCGGCAGGACAGCGCGCTCAGCGACGGCCGAAAGCAAGCGACTGCGGGAAGACCTGAAGAACACCCGTAACCGGGTCGCGCCGCCACCGAGGCGACCGGCAGCGACGGCGGCAACGCTGGCGGCGCCCGCAACCCGTGATAAAACCTGATATCGGCGGGCCGTAATCGGAATTCGGCTTGCCGGCCGAGGATCCTGGCCCATGGAAGAATTCCACCGCATCCGCCGCCTGCCGCCCTACGTGTTCGAGCAGGTCAACCGCGCCAAGGCGGTCGCGCGCAATGCCGGGGCCGACATCATCGATCTCGGCATGGGCAATCCCGACCTGCCGGCGCCCGCGCACGTCATCGAGAAGCTGAAGGACACCATCGGGCGCCCGCGCACCGACCGCTACTCCTCCTCGCGCGGCATTGCCGGGCTTGCGGCGCGCCCAGGCCGCCTATTACGAGCGCCGCTTCGGGGTGAAGCTCAATCCCGAGACCCAGGTCGTCACCACGCTCGGCTCCAAGGAAGGCTTCGCCAATGTGGCGCAGGCGATCACCGCGCCCGGCGACGTCGTGCTGGTGCCGGACCCGAGCTATCCGATCCATGCCTTCGGCTTCCTGATGGCGGGCGGGGTATGCCGTTCGGTGCCCTCGGAGCCGACGCCCGACTTCTTCTCGACGCTCGAACGCGCCATCGTGCATTCGATCCCGAAGCCGCTCGCGGTCGTGGTCTGCTATCCGTCCAATCCGACCGCCTATGTCGCCGATCTCGACTTCTACAAGGAGCTGGTGCCGTTCGCGAAGAAGCACGGCATCCTCATCCTCTCCGATCTCGCCTATGCCGAGGTCTATTTCGACAACAACCCGCCGCCGTCGGTGCTGCAGGTGCCGGGCGCGATGGACATCGCGGTCGAATTCACCTCGATGTCGAAGACCTATTCGATGCCGGGCTGGCGCATCGGCTTCGCGGTCGGCAATGAGCGCATCATCGCGGCGCTCGGCCGGGTGAAATCCTATCTCGACTACGGCGCCTTCACGCCGATCCAGGTGGCGGCGACGGCGGCGCTCAACGGTCCCGACGACTGCATCCGCGAGATGCGCGACACCTATCGGCGCCGCCGCGACGTGCTGGTGGAAGGCTTCGGCCGTGCCGGCTGGCATGTGCCGGCGCCGCGCGCGTCGATGTTCGCCTGGGCGCCGATCCCGGAGCCGTTCCAGACGCTCGGCAGCGTCGAGTTCTCGACGCTGCTGGTCGAGAAGGCCGAGGTCGCGGTGTCGCCCGGCACCGGCTTCGGCGAGCGCGGCGAGGGCTATGTGCGCATCGCGCTGGTCGAGAACGAGCAGCGCATCCGGCAGGCCGCGCGCAACATCCGGCGCTTTCTTGAAACCGCGCCCGGAAAAGCTGCACAACGTCGTCCCGCTCGCCAAGCGCGGCTGAGCGAGTTCATGCTCCGGCGAAAAGTCTTTCCGGATTTCCTCCCATGGCCGAACCGCTGAGAGTGGGGCTCGCCGGATTGGGCACGGTCGGCTCGTCCGTCGCCGCGATGATCATGCGCACCCGCGACGCCATCGCCGAGCGCGCCGGCCGTCCGATCGATCTCGTGGCCTATGCCTCGAAGGACCCGCCGCGGGACGCGACGCTCGATCTCTCGAAGCTGCGCAAGGTTGCCGACCCGGTCGCGCTCGCGCGCGACCAGGGCATCGACGTGTTTGTCGAATTGATGGGCGGCTCCGGCGACCCCGCCAAGAGCTCGGTCGAGGCGGCGCTCGCCGCCGGGCGGCCGGTGGTCACCGCCAACAAGGCGCTGCTGGCGCATCACGGCGTCGCGCTGGCGCAGCTCGCCGAGGCGAACAAGACCACGCTGTCGTTCGAGGCCGCGGTCGCCGGCGGCATCCCGATCATCAAGACGCTGCGCGAGGGGCTCGGCGGCAGCCGCATCAACCGCATCTACGGAATCCTCAACGGCACCTGCAATTACATCCTCACGCGCATGCACAAGGAGCGGCTGTCCTTCGACGCATGCCTGAAGGAAGCGCAGAAGCTCGGCTATGCGGAAGCCGATCCGACCTTCGACATCGGCGGCTTCGACACCGCCCACAAGATCGCGATCCTGACCAGCGTCGCATTCGGCACCGAGGTCGACGCCGAGGCGGTGCATGTCGAGGGCATCGAGTCGATCACGCTCGCCGATCTCGAAGCCGCCGACGAACTCGGCTACCGCGTGAAGCTCCTCGGCGTGGCGCAGCGCACCGACGCCGGCATCGAGCAGCGCGTGCATCCGACCATGGTGCCCAAGGGCAACGTGATCGCGGAGGTCGACGGCGTGCTCAATGCGGTGGCGATCGATGCCGACACCATGGCGCTGACGCTGATGGGGCCGGGCGCCGGCGGCGCCGCCACGTCATCGGCGGTGGTGGCCGATATCATGGACCTGGCGGCCGGCCGGCGCGTGGCGTCGTTCGGGCGCCCGGCGGCGAAGCTGGTCAAGGCGCCGCGGGCGCCGATGCAGCGGCACGAGGGCGGCTACTACATCCGGCTGGCGGCGGTGGACCGGCCCGGGACGGCCGCGACCATCGCGCGGCGCATGGCGGAAGCGAACATCTCGCTGGAATCGATCATGCAGCGCGGCCGCGACCGCCGGCCGCATGGCGGCGAGGACCCGCGCAGCGCCGACAAACCTGCGCCCGTCGCATTGATCACCTATGCTACAACCGAAGATGCGGTGCGCCGGGCGCTTGCCGCGATCGAGCAGGACGGCGTGGTGGCGGAGAAGCCGCAGGTGATCCGCATCGAGAAGGGGTAATGCTCCGCCGGTGGCCGGTTCCAGCGGTGCTTGGGGCGAGAGGGGCTGCGAGGCGACCTGATGGCGAACCCGTCGATTACCGTCCTGCCGGATCTGGTGCTGGAGCGCATCCTGTCGATCGAGATCGTGCGCGTGACCGAGCGCGCGGCGGTGTCGGCGGCGCGGCTGCGCGGCCACGGCAAGGAGAAGGCCTCCGACCAGGCCGCGGTCGACGCCATGCGGCGCGAGCTCAACAAGCTGCCGATCGACGGCACGGTCGTGATCGGGGAGGGCGAGCTCGACGAGGCGCCGATGCTGTTCATCGGCGAGAAGGTCGGCAACAAGAACGGCCCCAAGGTCGACATCGCGGTCGATCCGCTCGAAGGCACCACGCTCTGCGCCAAGAACATGCCGGGCGCGATCGCGACCGCTCGCCATGGCCGACGAAGGCACGCTGTTGCATGCGCCCGACGTCTACATGGAGAAGATCGCCATCGGCCCCGGCTATCCCAAGGGCGTGGTCGATCTCGACGCGCCGGCGGAGGAGAACATCCTCAATCTCGCCAAGGCCAAGGGCGTGAAGCCGCAGCGAGATCACCGCGCTGCTGCTCGACCGGCCGCGCCACGCCGACCTGATCGCGGGCGTGCGCAAGGCCGGCGCCTCGGTGTGCGCTGATCACCGACGGCGACGTCGCCGGCGTCATCCACACCGCCGACGCCGAGCACTCCGGCATCGACATCTATCTCGGCATCGGCGGCGCGCCGGAGGGCGTGCTGGCGGCGGCGGCGCTGCGCTGCATCGGCGGCCAGATGCAGTGCCGGCTGGTGCTCGACACCGAGGAGCGGCGCGAACGCGCGCACAAGATGGGCATCAAGGATTTTCGCAAGCGCTACGAGATCGAGGACATGGTGCGGGGCGACTGCCTGTTCGCGGCAACCGGCGTCACCACCGGCGCGATGCTCAAGGGCGTGCGCTTCCAGGGCGACATCATCGAGACCGAGACGGTGGTGATGCGCTCGATCACCGGCACGGTGCGCTGGATCCGCGCCGAGCACCGCCAGCTCGAGAAATTCCATCTGGATTGATCTCGTGTCGCCGGGCGCAGCGCAGCGAGAACTCGGGGAGCGCCGGCAAACAAAATCTCGTCGCAGGAGGGCCACGGCTTGCCATTTACAGCTGGGTCCCGGCTCGCGCTCGCTACGCTCGCTTGCGCCGGGACACGAGACTTGCTAAGGCAACGGCCGCTCGCCGCCCGGCACCGGCGCGTCGAAGCCGTTGAGCATGATCGCGACCATCGTATAGAAGCCGATCGACGGTGATCAGTTCGATGACACGATCGAGCCCGAGCGCGGCAACCGCGCGGTCGTAGGTCGGCTGCGACAGGGTCCGCGTCTCGTTCATCTCGGTCACAAGGTCGTAGATCAGCCGCTCGTCGTCACGCGCAAACTCAGGCTTGCGGCGGTGCCGGATCGCGTCGATGACGGCGGGCGACAAGTCCGGCCTCCAGCGCATGCCTGGCATGGGCGAACCATTCGTACTGCGCCGTCCAGTGCCGGGCGACCAGCAGCACCATCAGCTCGAACAGCCGCTGGTCGAGCGAGCCTTGCGCAGCGTCGTCCCGAGCCGGTCGGCGGCGTCGGCGATGCGCGGGGTTGCGCAGCCAGATCGCGAACGGCCCGCGCACCGTGCCGCCGCGGGTGCCGGCGATGCGGGCGTGGATCGGCCTTCTGTTCGGGCGTGAGGCTCTCCGGATTCAAGTCTTCCACACGTGGCATTCTGAACTCCTGACGGCATGGCGCTTCGACGATGAGTTTCGGACAATAGCGCCAGCTGATTTGCCCGCAAAGCAGGCCGATGTTGTCCGTCTTGTCCAGTCCCTCTTCTGCCGATCGCTGGGGAGCGCCGCCATTTTCTGGGCGTCGAGCAGTCCGCGACCGGCCGCGCCTGGCGCGACCGGCTGGACGAGCGCGGCTCGGCGCGGGCGCTGGCGATCGCGCAGCGGCACGACCTGCCGGACCTGCTGGCGCGCGTGCTGGCGGGCCGCGGCGTCGAGATCGACGACGTCACGCGCCATCTCGATCCGACCGTGCGCGCGCTGATGCCCGATCCGAGCGTGCTCTCCGGCATGGACGCGGCGGCGGCGCGGATCGCGGATGCGGCGATGCGCGCGCGAGACGGTCGCGATCTTCGGCGACTACGACGTCGACGGCGCGACCTCGGCGGCGACGCTGGCGCGCTTCCTGCGCCTCGCCGGGATCGATCCGATCATCCACATCCCCGACCGCCTGTTCGAAGGCTACGGCCCGAATGTCGAGGCGATTCGCGCGCTGGCGGCGCGCGGCGCAACGCTGCTGGTCACCGTCGATTGCGGCACCGTGAGCCACGAGCCGCTGGCGGAAGCGGCGCGGCTTGGCATGGAGACGATCGTCATCGATCATCACCTCGCCGACGAGACGCTGCCGCCCGCGCTCGCGGTGGTGAATCCGAACCGGCTCGACGATCTGTCCAAGCTCGGCCATCTCGCCGCGGTCGGGCTGGTGTTCATGACCGTGGTGGCGGTGAACCGCGAGCTGCGCCGGCGCGGCTTCTGGAGCGCGGCGCGGCCGGAGCCGGACCTGCTCGATCTGCTCGATCTGGTCGCGCTCGGCACCGTCGCCGACGTGGTGCCGCTCAAGGGGCTCAACCGCGCCTTCGTCGCCAAGGGACTGCTGGCGATGCGGCGGCGCGAGCATGTCGGCCTCACCGCGCTGATGGACGTGTCGCGGCTCGGCGGGCCGCCGGAGCCGTTCCATCTCGGCTTCCTGCTCGGGCCGCGCATCAATGCCGGCGGACGGATCGGCCGCGCGTCGCTCGGCGTCGAGCTGCTGCTGGCCGACGATCCGACCGAAGCGGCGCGCATCGCCGCCGAGCTCGACCGTCTCAACAGCGAGCGCCGCGCCATCGAAGTGGCGACGGTCGCGCAGGCGGAGGCCGAGGCGATGGCGGCGCTCGGCATCGAGGAGAAGGGCGCGGCGGTGGTCACCGCCGCCGAGGGCTGGCATCCGGGCGTGGTCGGCCTCGTGGCGGCGCGGCTGAAGGAGCGGTTCGGCCGGCCGGCCTTTGCGATTGCGCTCGAGCCCGGCGGCATCGGCACCGGCTCCGGCCGCTCGATCGCCGGCGTCGATCTCGGCCGCGTGGTGCGGCAGGCGGTGGGCGAGGGGCTGCTGATCAAGGGCGGCGGCCATGCGATGGCGGCGGGCGTCACGCTGCGCAAGGACGCGCTCGCGGCGTTCCGCGCCTTTCTCGAGGACACCTCGGCGACGCGGTCGCAGCGGCGCGGCGCGACGACGCGCTGCTGATCGACGGCGCGCTCACGGCGGCTGCCGCGACCGGCGAAACCATCGCGACGCTCGCGCAGGCCGGGCCCGTTCGGCGCCGGCAATCCGGAGCCGGTGGTGGCGCTGCCCGCGCATACGCTCGCCTATGCCGACGAGGTCGGCCAGGCGCATGTGAAGGTGCGGCTGCGCTCCGGCGACGGCTCAGGCGTCAATGCGATTGCGTTCCGCGCGGTCGGCCAGAAGCTCGGCGCGGCGCTGACGCAGAACCGCGGGCGCACCGTGCATGTCGCGGGCTGCCTCGCGCTCGACCGCTGGCAGGGCGAGGAGCGGGTGCAGTTGCGGATTCTGGACGTGGCGGCGGCGGATAGTTTTTCGGGTCGCTGACGCGCGATCAGTCCCCGCCGGCCTTGAGATATTTGCCCATCACATCCAGCACTTGCGGCGGCTGGTTGATCATCGCGTTGAAGGCCTTGGTCACCTCGTCCGCCGAGATGTGATTGATCTCGATCTGCGCGGTCTTGGTCTCGGCCAGGAATTTCGGATCGGCGAGCGCCTTGGCCAGCGACGTCGCGCAAGATTGCCGACGCGGTCGGCCGGCGTTCCGGGCCGCAGGCCGAACGGCCGCCCGATGCCGAGCGGCGTGCCGCGCATGACCATGAGCGCGCGGCCGAGATCGCTGGTCGCCAGATCCTCGTCCACCGGAAGGTGATCGAGCCCTGCGATCGGCGCGCGGCTCGAGCGCACCATCGGGCGCACGATGCCTTGCTCGCCCGCGATCCGGACGGTGGTGGCAAGCGCGGTCCAGCCGTCGACTTCCCGGCGCTCGAGCGCGAGCTTGATGTCGGTGTTGGCGGCATAGCCCGACACCAGCTTGAATTTGGCGCCGGCGAATTCCTTCAGCAGGAGCGGAACGTCGTGCGAGTTCGAGCCCGGGCCGGTCGTGCCGATGACCAGCTCCTCCTTGGCGTTCTGCAGGTCCTTGAAGGTCTTGTAGGGCAGGTCGGGATGGATCGCGAACAGCGCCGCGTCGGCGCCCGACGAGCCGATCCAGATGAACTGCCGCACGTCGAAGCGCACCGCCGGCATCTTGAACAGTTGCGCCATCGCGACCTGCGGATTGGCCGCCAGGATGGTCAGGCCGTCGGGGTCGGCGACGTTGAAGACGTGGTTGGTGGCGTTGAGATGGGCGCCGCCCGGCATCTGCCGGAGGATGACCGTCGGATTGCCGGGGATGTATCGGCCCCAATGGCGGGCGAGCATCTGCGCGGAGACGCGACAGGCTGCCGACCGCGCGCGCGCCGACCACGATGGTGACGGTCTTGCCCTTGTAGAAATCGGCCTGGGCCTGCGCGGGCGTTTGCATCGTCAGCGAGCAAGCAGAGACGCCGCGAGCGATGCATGCTCGGCGATCGGCATCGAGCTGCGCATGGATCATCTCCGCTTCAAGACCGCATGGGCACGCGCGCGGTCTTCGCTGCCGGGTCGCGGCATTCGAGACGAGCTCAGCCGCCGCTTTCGAGCTTGATGTATTTGAGCATCGCCTCAATGGCTTCCGGCGGCTGGCTCATCATGGCGGCGAAGTCCTTCGTCACCTGCTCCGCGCGTCAGCGGATCGATGTCGATCTGCACCTTCTCGGCGTCGGCCAGGAACTGCGGATCGCGCACGACCTTCGCGAAGGCGTCGCGCAGCATCGCCACGCGATCCGCCGGCACGCCCGGCCGCACGCCGAACGGCTTGCCGATCGCGAGCGGGGTGCCGCGGATGATCATGAGCGATTTGCCGATCCCGGGCGGCGTCAGGTCCTCGTCCACCGGCAGGTGATCGAATCCCTTGACCGGGCTGCGGCCGCGCACCAGCGGACGCACGGCGCCGGCGGCCGCCGCCTGGCGGATCGGCGTCGACAGCGCCGACCAGCCGTCCGCTTCGCCGCGCTCGAGCGCCAGCCGGATGTCGCCGTTGGCCTGGAAGCCCGCGAGCAGCTTGAACTTCGCGCCGGCGAATTCCTTCAGCAGCAGCGGAACGTCGTGCGAGTTCGAGCCGGGGCCGGTGGTGCCGACGACGATGTCCTCCTTGGCGTTCTGGAGCTCCTTGAAGCTCTTGTAGGGCAGGTTCGCGCGGATCGCGAACAAGCGTGCCGTCGGGACCGGTCGAGCCCAGCCACTGGAATTGCCGCACGTCGAAGCGCACCGCCTGCACCTTGGCGAGCTGCGCCATGGCGATCGCGGGATTGGCGCCGAGGATGGTCAGGCCGTCGGCGTCCGCGACGTTGTAGACATGGTTGGTGGCGTTGAGATGGGCGCCGCCGGGCATCTGCCGGAGGATGACGGTCGGATTGCCCGGGATGAATCGTCCGAGGTGACGGCTGACGATGCAGCGAGGTGTTGCCGATCGAGCCGCCGACCCGCGTGCCCACGACGATGGTGATGGTCTTGCCCTTGTAGAAGTCGGCCTGCGCGTGTGCCGCCGGCGAAGCGCAACGACGCGATCAGGCAACAGGCGAGGAGGCCCGACCAGCGAACGCGCCGCATGAATTCCTCCCCGTGTTTCTTGTCGTTGCTCTGCTTGTCGTTGCAGTTTTCTGGTCGAAGGGGCGTCCGGAGCCGCGGATGCGCGGCTCCGGTGCCTATTCGGATCGAGCTTATTCGCCGACCTTGAGGTACTTGTTCATCGCCTCCAGCACCTGCGGCGGCTGGTTCAGGAGGTCGCCGAACCACTTGGTGACGTTCTCGGCCGAGATGTAGTCCATCTCGATCTTCGCCTTCTCCGCCTCGGCCAGGAACGTCCGGGTCCTTCAGCGTCTTGGCGAGCGCTTCGCGCAGCATGGCCACGCGCTCCGGCGGCGTGCCCGGACGCACGGCGAAGGCGCGTCCGATCGACTGCGGGATGCCGCGGATCGCCATCAGCGCGCGGCCGGTGTCGTTGGTCGCCAGCGACTCGTCGGTCGGGAGGTGATTCCAGCCCGGCACCGGCGTGCGGCTGCGCACCAGCGGGCGCACGGCGCCGCGGTCGACCGCGAGCTGGATGGTGGTGGCAAGCGCCGAATAGGCGTCGGCTTCCTTGCGCTCGACCGCCAGCAGGATGTCGCTGTTGGCGGCGTAGCCCGCCACCAGCCGGATCTTCAGCGCCGGCGAACTCCTTGAGCAGGAGCGGCATGTCATGGGCGTTGGAGCCCGGGCCGGTCGTTCCGGCGACGAACTCCTTGCCGGAGTCCCGCATCTCCTGGAACGTCTTGAACGGCAGCGACGCGCGGATCGAGAACATCGACCCGTCGGGCCCGGACGAGCCGAGCCAGATGAACTTGTTGGCGTCGAAGCGGACGTTCGGCAGCTTCGCGAGCTGGCCCATGGCGACGTTCGGATTGGCCGCCAGGATGGTCAGGCCGTCGGCGTCGGCGACGTTGAAGACGTGGTTGGTCGCGTTGAGATGCGCGCCGCCCGGCATCTGCCGGTTGATGACGGTCGGATTGCCGGGGATGTGCTTGCCCAGGTGCCGGCCGACGAGCTGCGCGGCGACGGCGAGGCTGCCGGTCTTCGCGCCCGATGACGATCGAGATGGTCTTGCCCTTGTAGAAATCTGCTTGCGCGTGCGCCGGCGACAGCGGCATCACCAGCATGCCGGCGATCACACCGGCCAGAACGCTTGCCTGCGACATCAGTCTCATCAATTCCTCCCTACATGTCGTTGAAAAATTAGCGGATTTTGATGGGGCTGTCACGCGCAATTGCAAGCCCGCAGAATGCACGCGCCAGTGGCCACTTGTCGCATCGCCGCGCTGATACACTATCACGCGCCGCGACCAAGACGACGGTGAAACAAGTGCCGAGCTCCCGACTACGCCTTCGTTCAGTATCACGGTCAGTCGGCGGGCAGCACCCTGCATGGCAACCTCGTCAGGATGTGGGCGGCGATTCAGCGCGGAAACCGGCGGCCGCGTGAGCGCGTCGGTGCACGCCGAGAACGGCAAGGTCGCGGGCGGCGATCCGGCGGCGCTGCGCATGCTGATCGCCGGCGAAATCCAGTTCTACACGCTGATGGGCGGGATCATCGGGACCGTGGTGCCGGTCGCCGAGGTGCAGCAGGTGCCGTTCGCCTTCGGCAGCTGCGGCGCAGGCCCACAAGGCGATCGACGGCCCGCTCGGCCGCATGATCGGCGAGGAGATGGCGGCGAAGGGCATGCACCTTTTTCCGCACGGCGGCTTCGACAACGGCATGCGCCAGGTCGCGAGCGTCACGCGCGCGGTCGCGACGCCCGATGACCTTGCCGGAATGAGAATCCGCGTCCCGCCCGGGCAATTGATCTTCGACACCTTCCAGGCATTCGGCGCCGAGCCGGTGATCATTCCCGCCTACCAGCTCTATGACGGCCTCGCGACTGGACGGGTGGTGGCGCAGGAAAATCCGCTCGCCGTGCTGGACGGCTTCAAGCTCTACGAACTGGTGAAATATGTCAGCATGACCAACCATATGTGGTCGGGCTTCAACCTGATGGCGCATCTCGCGACCTGGCAGCGGCTGCCCGACGACATCAGGGGCGTGATCGAGCGCAACGTGGCCGCCCATGTGCGGCGCAGCGCGCGGACCAGCGTGCGCTCAATGCCCGCCTGCGACAGGATCTGGCGCGGCGCGGTCTCGCGTTCAACGAGGTCGAACAGGCGGCATTTCGGGCGCGGCTCGCCGGCGTTTATTCGGCCTGGCGCGAAAGATTGGGAGCGCGCTGCTGGTCGCTGCTCGAAGCCGAGGTCGGCAAGCTCGACTGACCCGGCGCCGCCCGCTCGTGGTTGCTCTGGCGGCATCGGCAAGGCTATCTACGCACGGGCACTTTTACAGAAAGATTGAGGGCGATGTCGAAACTGAAATTATCCGTGGCGATCGGCAATTACGACCGGGCGCGCCCGCTGTTCGACGGCGCCGTGCAGATCGACGGGGTCGACCCGGTGTTCATGATGCTGCCGCCGGAGGAAATCTTCTTCCGCGCCTTCCGCACCATGGATTTCGACATCTGCGAACTGTCGATGTCGAGCTTCACGGTCAAGACCGCGCAGGGCAATTGCCCCTATGTCGGCGTGCCGGCGTTCGTGTCGCGGATGTTCCGCCACAACTGCATCTATGTGCGCACCGACCGGATCAAGAAGCCGGAGGACCTCAAGGGCAAGCGCGTCGGCCTGCCGGAATTCCAGCTCACCGCCTGCGTCTGGGCGCGCGCGATCCTGCAGGACGACTACGGCGTGAAGCCGTCGGACATCACCTGGGTGCGGGGCGGGATCGACGATCCGACGCGGCCGGAGAAGATCACCATCAAGCTGCCGCCGGACGTGAAGATGGTCGACGCGCCCGAAGGCAAGACCATCTCGCAGCTGCTCGAGAGCGGCGACATCGACGCCTTCATCGCGCCGCGGGTGCCGCGGCTGGCGGGCAAGAACAATCCCGAACATCGGCTGGCTGTTTCCCGATCCGATCGCGGCCGGCAAGGACTACTTCAAGCGCACCGGCATCTTCCCGATCATGCACGTCACCGGCATCCGCCGCACGCTGGTCGAGCAGCACCCGTGGCTGCCGGCGGCGGTGTTCAAGGCGCTGGAGCAGTCGAAGGCCAAGTGCATGGAGGAGATGGAGGACACCGCCACCAGCAAATGCACGCTGCCGTTCCTGGACGAGCAGCTGCGCGCCGCGCGCGAGCTGATGGGGCACGATTTCTGGTCGTACGGGCTGCGCGCCAACCGCAAGGTGCTGGAGACGTTCCTGCGTCACCACCATTCGGAGGGCCTGTCGCAACGGCTGGTGACGCCGGAGGAGATGTTTCATCCCTCGACGCACGAGACGTTCACGATCTGAGGACGCCGCAAAACGATCATGGCACGGGCGAAGGCCCGGCCATGACGCACTCTCACACTGACACGCGCAGCGATTTACTTCTTCGCCGCCGTTTCCGTGCCGCGCAGCATCGCGGCCGTTGCCACCGCCGAGTAGCCGGGCTCGACCCGCACGTCGACCACCGCGACTTCGCCGGCCTCGACCGCGGCGATCGCCTTGCGGAAGGTCTCGACCAGATCGTCCTGCTTGGTCACCGGGCCAAAGCCCTGCGCGCCCTGCGAGCGGGCGAGCGTCGCGATGTCGATGTCGGGCGGCGAGATGCGCTGGCCGATCCAGCGGTTCTCCGGCGGCCGCGAGCGGATGCGCGCGACGCGCTCCTGGTGCAGCTCGTCGTTGAAGAACGAGCGGTTGTTGGCCACCACGATCAGCAGCGGGATCTTGTAGTGCGCCGCGGTCCAGAGCGCGACGTTGCTCATCATGAAGTCGCCGTCGCCGCAGACCGCGACCAGGAGCCGGCCGGAGCCCTTGAGCGCGAGCGCGGTGCCGACCGCATTGCCCGGGCCGCCGCCGACGCCGCCGCCGCCTTCCGAGCCCACGTAGTCGAGCGGATGCTGGAACGGCCAGGTCGCGCCGTCCCAGGACAGCGAGATGTGCGCCAGCGTGACGTCGCGGTCGCCGCAGGCGAACTTGAGCGCCGCGCACGAGATCGTTGACGACCAGCTTGCCGGTTGAGAGGTCCGGCTTGTCGCGCTTCGGCAGCGCGCGCTTGGTGAACGGCTTGGCGGTGAAGCCGAGCGCCTTGTTGAGCTCGGGCACCGCTTCGTCCGGCGTGACCGGCAGCAGCACGTCGACCGCCGGCAGGCCCTGATAGTCCATGCTCCAGCCGCGGTGGATGCGGAAGTCGTTGGTGATCGAGATCACCTTCGCCTTCGGCGGCTCGTCGCCGAACTGTCACCTTGAACACGCCGCCGAGGTCGACCCAGTCGAGGTTGAGGATCACGTCGGCGGCCTTCACCGCCGCCTGCGCTTCGGGCGGGATCGCGCTGCCGCGCGGGGGCGCAGGCATGCAGCGGATGATCGGTCGGGAACGACGCGCCGATCTTGAGGTCGGTGATGACCTTGGCGTTGAGCGCCTTCGGCGAGCGCCACGCGCTCGTTCCAGCGCTCGACGCTGCGCGAGACGTCCGGCCGCACAGAATGACGATGTTCTTGGCGCCCTTGAGCAGCGCGGCGGCCTTCTTGACCGTCTCGGCCGACGGCGCGGTGTCCGCCTGCGGCATGTAGCGCGCGGGATCGATCGGCGTGAGCTGCTCGGTCGAGCTTCGCCTCCTGCAGCTCGGCGTCGAAATTGATGTAGACCGGGCCCTGCGGCGACGGTATTGGCGATCCAGGTCGCGCGCAGCAGCGCCTCGCGCGAAGCGGCCGGCGAGGCCGGCTGGTCGTCCCACTTGGTGTAGTCGCGGACGATCGCGCCCTGGTCGCGCGCGGTGTGGATCCAGTCGATCCAGGGACGGCGCTTGTGCGCGTCGACCGGGCCGGTTGCGCCGAGGATGACGACCGGCATGCGGTCGCACCAGGCGTTGAACACCGCCATGGTGGCGTGGAACAGGCCGACGTTGGAGTGCACCGCCGCCGCCATCGCCTTGCCGGTGACCTTGGCGTAGCCGTGCGCGATCGCGACCGCGACCTCTTCGTGCAGGCAGAGGATCATCTGCGGCGTCTCGTTGCCGAGATAGTTCACGATCGAGTCGTGGATGCCGCGATAGCTCGCGCCCGGATTGAGCGCGATATACGGGATCTTGAGGTCGCGCAGCGCGTCCGCGATCACGTCCGAGCCCCAGCCGGGCGCATTGGCGGGGGTCAGGTTGGCGGGGCGGTCGATCTCTTTGAGGGAAGGATGGGCGGCAGTCGAAATCTCGGCGGCGGGCGCCGCCTTGGCGGTTGCAGTGCTCACTGGACAATCCTTGTTTTTCTGGAGGAACTTGCCGGGCGCCATAAAATCGGATCGGCGGGCTTCGCGCAACCGGGCAAGGAGCCTCACGCCGGCGTCGCCAGGTGCATGGCATAGCCCTCGCAGGACGCGGCCCAAAGCCTTGCGGCGGAGGAGACGGCCATGTCCGGCTTGCGCATTTACGGCATCGCCCGCACGCGCGCCTTTCGCGCCCTCTGGGTGGCGATGGAACTCGGCATCGACTACGAGCACATCCCGATCGAGATCGGTTCGGCCGGCGCCCGGACGCCGGAATTCCTGGCGGTCAATCCCAACGGCCGCCTGCCGGCGATCGACGACGACGGCTTCGTGCTGTGGGAGTCGCTCGCGATCACGCTCTATCTCGCGAAGAAGCATTCGACCGGCGGGCTCTACCCGGCGACGCTCGAAGGCGAGGCCAAGACCTGGCAGTGGAGCTTGTGGGCGCTCAACGAGGTCGATCGCGGGGTGAACATCTGGTCGCTGCACGCCATCCGCCTGCCGCCCGAGGATCGCGATCCGGCCAAGCTCGCGGAGGCGCTCAAGGTCATCGAGCGGCCGTTCAAGGTGCTCGACGAGGCGCTCGCCGAGCGGGCCTATCTCGTCGGCGATGACTTCACGGTCGCCGATCTCAACGTCGCCGCGGTCATCAGCCGGGCGATCGAGATGGACCTCTCCGCAACGCCGCACCTCGGCGAGTGGCTCAGGCGCTGCCTCGAACGGCCGGCCGCGCTGCGAGGCGCGCCGCCTGCGGCAGATGTCGGACGACGCGTCGCCGCCCGATGCCATCCGCCTGATCGCGCGCATCAACCGTTTGTAGCGGCGTGCCGGCCGCGGTGTTTCAAGAACCTTGTCGCAACCGTGCCAGCAGCCTCACCCCGGCATAGCCGTCCGGCTCCATGCCGACCTTGCGCTGGTAGTTGCTGACCGCCTGCATGGTGCCGGCGCCGACGCGGCCGTCGGCGCCTTTGGTGTCGAAGCCGATCGCGGTCAGGCGGCGCTGGATTTCCTGGATTTCGGCCAGCGTCGGCGGGCGCTCGCCGCCGGGGAATTTCGGCGCCACCAGCTCGGCGCCATCGATCACGTCGGCGAGGTGCACGATCGACAGCGTGTAGTTCATCGACGGATTGTAGCTGCGCACGGCGTAGAAATTCGGGCCGAGCAGGAACGCCGGGCCGCCCGGCATCGGCACCCACAGCTTGGCGGTCGCTGACGGGCGAGGGGAACGCGATGGCCGTCGGCGCGGGTGACGCCGGCCTTCTGCCAGGCTTCGTAGCTGCGGGACGCGTTGCCGCCGCGCTGGCCTGCGCGCGTTCACCACGTAGCCCCAATGCTCGCCGCGCCGGTACTTGCCGCGATTGACGAGATAGCGCGCGGTCGATGCGAGCGCGTCGTCGGGCCGTGCCGAACGGCGACACGCGACCGTCGCCGTCATAGTCCATGCCGATATTGAGCCAGACCTCCGGCATCCACTGGGTGTGACCCATGGCGCCGGCCCAGGAGCCGCGCATCTCGGCCGGCGTCGACCAGCCGCGCTCGACGATGCGCAGCGCATTGATCAGCTCCTGCTCCCAATAAGTGCGGCGGCGCGGCTCGCCCCACGCCAGCGCCGCAAGCGACGGGAACACCGGACGCATGAGCGTTCTTCTGCACGTCGGGATCGCCGTAGGCGGATTCGATCCCCCACAGCGCCAGCAGCACCAGGCGCGAAACGCCGAGTATCCTTTTCAATGCGCGTCAGCAGCGCGCCGTGCTCCTTGAGCTTCTCCTTGCCGGTCTGGATGCGCCAGTCGGAGACCCGCCGGTTGAGGTACTGCCAGATCTTCTCCTGGAACTCGGGCTGGTTGCGGATGGCGGTGAACACCGAGGTGTCCGGCTTGAGGCTGCCCATGACGCGGGTGTAGGTCGCGTCCGAGACGCCGCGCGCGAGCGCGCGCGGCCGGAAGTTTTCGACCCATTGCGGAAACGGCCGCGTGCCCTGAGCTTGCGCGTAGAACGGCCAAGAGATTGGCAAAGTCAGCGCGCCGGTGAGAACCGGCAGGACGGCGCGGCGGGAGAAAGAGCGTTGTTCGGTCATGACGTCGACTTGCGCACGAATCCGTCAGCTTTCTTGTTGAGCATGATCTTACCCGAAAACCGGTTTCCACTGTTCGGGATCAAGCTCCCGCCGCTTGAACGAGCTTTTCGTTCAAAATGCGGAGAATACCCGCCGTCATTCCGGGGCGCCAAAGCCTGGTAGCCCGGATGAAGCGCAGCGAACATCCCGGGACCGGTGTGCCAATTTGAAAGAGCGCTCCCGGATTTCGCTTCGCTCAATCCGGGCTACGGCTGCTGCGCACGCGTCGTCGTTCTCGCGAGGCATTTGTCCTCCGAGGTTTGCTTGGTCCCTCACACAATGTGAGGGAAGCGGAGCGCCGACAGGCGCTCGGGTGCAGCGGCACCCGTTGAAGCGGGCCAATGACGCAGGCCCGCAGGGCGCGATCGCGCGCCCTCACGTCCCATGACGCGGGACGTCCGCCTCTCGGCGCTCCACCGCGGCTGCTTAGCCCCGGACTGTCTTCCGCTTGTGGACGGGCATCATTCGCGAGCCCTGCTTGCGAGGCTTTCCCCCGCTCGCCCTACCGCGTCTAGCCTTAGGCCGCCTCTCATAGTGGAGGCGGACAGTCACCCGAGGCCCCCGGGACCTGGTTACGGGCCAGGTGCGCAGGCGCCGCATCCCGCTCCGCTCTGGCTCGTCTCCGGAGACGCCCTCGGTGAACGGGACGTTGGGATAATAGTCATAGGCAAGTCGTTGTCAACGTTGGCAGCACTTATCCACGTCGACTGTTCACATCCTGTCGATAGCGCGGCGCGCCGGGCGGGTTAAGCGCAGCGAAGACCGTCGTTTATCGGCGCAATGGAAATCCACAGCGTTTCGCGCCGCGCAACTCTGGCCGGATGAGCGCACGTGGAAATCAGTTGCCGTTCCTGAACAGGCGTTATGCAAAATTCCACCAATCCGCCGTGCACGCGCTCTAATTCGGCCGCTCCGCCCGACTTTCCTACTGCGCTTCGTGTACCCACCATCGAGGCTACAATGACGAACGTGAACAAAGGCGCGATTGCTGCGTGTGCGGGAACGATCGCTCTCGCCTGCACTGTCGTTCAACCTGCCAACGCAGCCGATATCCCGGCCGAGCCCCAATACGGTGGGCCACCGGTCGAGGAGGGTTATGGCTATCGTGAGCCGCCGCGGGCTTACCGTTACGCGCCGGCTCCCCCAACGGTTTATTACGAGCCTGCTCCACCCGCTGTCGTCGTCCTGCCCGAGCCCTACTATGTTCCGCGCCGGCGGGTTTACGTCGATCCCGGCTACGACTATGGCGCGTACGGCTATGGCTATCGCTATCGCCCCTACATCGCCGGCGGGTACGGGTATCGGGGCTGGGGCCACGGACCTCGGCGCTGGTAGGAGCCCAAGCGCGGACGAGTCCTCAGCGCTTTGGCGCGCATCGCACGCAGCCAGTGTACGCAGGCTGCGTAAATTTGCCTGCGATGACGCGCTACGGCGCGGAGCTTGCCTAGCCCGCGCTTTTTTCTGCGCCTTGTCCGCCCGCCATCACTCGCAGCAGCGAGGGTGTGGAAACTCAGCGCAGCATCGCGCCGCCAATGACAAGCTCACAACAGAGTCCTGATGGACGCCAGTCGAAACGCACGCCGCCATTGAGTTGGCCACCAATGATGTTTTCGATGACCCGCGTCCCGAAGCCCCGGTGCTGGGGCGGCTCGACTTGCGGGCCTCCGGCTTCGGTCCATTGGAATGTGAGGCTCCCATTTCCGAGGGACCACGTGATTTGAACGCGGCCCTCCGGGAGCGATAGCGCACCGTATTTCGCTGCGTTGGTCGAGAGTTCATGCACGGCGATTGCCATCGCTTGCGCCGCATTGGGCTCCAACACGACGTGTGGCCCATCAATTTGGGTTCGTAGCTCGTTCTCTTGCGAATAGGGGGCGAGTTCTTGCGCGACCAGGTTCCGCAATTCCGCTCCCGTCCACCGCGACTCGACAAAGAGGGAATGGACGTTTGCAAGCGATTGAATTCTTCCCGCGATTGCGCGCTTGAGCTCTTCAGCGGTTGGCGCGCTGGTCAGATGGACCGTCGCTTGCACTGTCGCCAGCACGTTCTTGGTGCGGTGTTCGGCTTCACGGCCAAGGACTGCCAGCTGCATCTCGGTGCGCTTGCGCTCGGTGATATCGCGCGCAATCTTGGATGCGCCGACGATCTTGCCATACGAATCCTTGAGGGGAGAAACCGTGATCGAAACCTCAATTCGGCTTCCGTGCTTGCGCTGACGAACGGTTTCGTAGTGCTCGACGCGTTGCCCGCGCTTGATGCGTTCGATGATTGCGTCTTCTTCGTCTTGCAATTCGGCGGGGATCAAAGTCCGGACGGGCCGCCCAATGATCTCTTCGGCGAGATACCCGAAAATCCGCTCTGCGCCCTTGTTCCAGCTGGTAATGATGCCGCTGAGGTTCTTGCTGATAATCGCGTCATCGGAGGACTCGACGATTGCGGCAAGGCGCTGAACGGCCTCCTCCTCGAGTTTTCGCTCCGAGATGTCGACCAGCAAGTTCACAGCCCCGACGAACGTTCCTGCCGAATTGTAGATAGGTGTAGGAAAGGGAAGGAATGGAACGCGCGTTCCATCGGGACGCTCCGCGATCGCTTCGGCTCCACGGACCGGCCGCCTTTCCTTCACCGCGACGGCCATGGGACATTGGTCGTGGGGCAGCGGCCGCCCGTCCGGCCAATACAGCTTCCACGACCCGCACCATTCGCTCCGGTCCAAGTCCGGGCGATAACCCCAAAGCTCAGCGGCCGCCTTGTTGAAATAAGTGATGCGACCCGCGGTGTCGGTCGTATAGACCGCAGCCGGAAGGGCATTCATCAATTGCCGGAAAAATTCGTCACCACGGAGCAGGGGTTCACCCGCCGCCGCGACCAGGCCGTCGAGCCGGGTGTCCAACCCTGGTAGCGAAATCTTGCCCGTCATGGCGCCCGGAGGCTCTCCTTGTGGATACCCATAATCAGGCGGCGGCTGGGGCGAAGCAACGAGTTTTCGAGGGGCTTTGATCCCTCAATTGTCGCATGGAACCGATGGCTCGCTCTCGGCGTTAGCGCTTTTCGGCCGGCTCCGATTGTCTTGAAAGCAGGTCCTGGGAAATATCGTCGCACGTTCCGGCCAACAGATCGTAGGTTTCAGCCAGGCGCAGGAGTTGAAGGCGGCACGCTGGATTTTGAAATTGCTCGGCCAATGTCCGGCATTTCGCCGCGCGATTGCTCCAATGCTCCCGCCGGGGGCCGAGACCTGTCTCGCCATTCCTGGCCAAGGTCCGATAGGTCGTGGCGACCTGGCGCAGATGCTTCCGGTCCTCCGGCTTGGCCGACTGCGCGATCAGATCGAAATACGCCGCATCGCTTTCAAAGCCTTGATGGGACATCACTCACTCCCGCCTGCAAACCTTTCCCCATGACTAACATTGGCGTCGGGTCCGAGGGGCGCAACTGGAATTACGGTACGCATTCGTACAGTCGTGAGGCCAGCGGGGGCGGAGCGAGAGCTCGTCGTCGAAACTCATCCACGAGTTGAGAAACGGTCGCCGCCTGCCGCACTATCCACCGTTTCCCGGCCGGTACAATTCCGTACCAACTTTCCGTTGGGCGATCCCGCCGGGACTGTGATGGAATCATTTTCCATTGGCAGATCCCCGCCCGTGGCCTGCCGGTGGCTGAGCGACCGGTCGTGCCCGGCTATGGCGTAGCGGAGGGTCCGATGACATCCATCGTTCCATTTTTCAGCCAGAACGTGTTCGACGCCGAAGCCGCGAAGGCGATGGGCGAAGCCTTCGACGCCGCTTGCGCAGAACTCGGCGACGGCGGGCAGCCAGCGCTTGTGAAAGAGATCATCGCGAAGCGCATCATCGCGGCCGCCGAGACCGGCGAGCGCGATCCCCTGCGCCTGTGCGCCAAGGCGTTGGATACTCTCGGATTGAAGTGCCGCTACGGCTAGGTCGGCTATCGCCGCGCGTCTCAGCGCCAGTCACCGTAAGCGTGCTTGTCTCTAGCGCTTGGACCGTATCGGAGCGTTGCAGCCACCAGCTGCGAAGGGCTTTAACGGATCAGCCGCCGATATTCTGCTTCGGGCGGGCCGTAAAAACCTCCAGCAGTTTTTTCGAGGCCGCTGCGATCAAGCACCATGATTTGCCCGCGGGAAGCCTCAATGAGGCCGCGGCTCTCAAGATCATGAACCGCTTCGGTCACACCGGCCCGACGGACCGCGAGCATCAACGCCAGAAATTCATGCGTGAGCATGAGACGATTCTCGGGTACTCGATCGTGCGCCATCAGAAGCCAGCGGGCCAGCCGCTCCGGCAGCTTGGCGCGGGCGTTGGAGATCGCGGTATGGCGGTTTGCGTCATGAAGGCCTGAACGTATTTCAGGAACAGGCCGTGGAGCGAGCGGCTTTCACCCATGGCGCGGCGGAGGGCCTGTGCAGAAATTTGGCGACCCTCTCCCGCCACCTGGACATAGGTCGCATTGGCGGAGCGCTGATTGCCGAGAATGACGGCTACTCCGCTCATGCCTTCGCATCCGATGAGGCCGATTTCGGCCTCCGAACCATTTTGCTTGGCGACGACAGACGCAATGCCGATATCGGGGAAGATAATCTTTTCGATCGGTTTGTTCGGGCTCTCGAAGGCGTCACGCAACTTCATGGTCACCACGACGAGATGCGGCTCCAGCAGGCTGAAGTCGGCTGTCGAAAGTAACTGAAGAAGGCGGTTGCCCTTGGCAAATCGAGAGGCGGCTAACATGCTTCTTTACCCTTGGGGGCAAGAGCACGGCACTGTCTCTCAACCGTCGGCGCCCTGGTTCACGGCTGACGGTACGTTGGGCATACGCTTATTGCCGGGGCATGACCAGTTACATTTCAAGAAATGTACGGAACTGTACGAACCGGCGGACGTTGTCCGGACAGGCGCGGAGACCAGAAAAGGCCGGCGCGCGGCTTAGCAGCACTATTGGCGTTCGAACTGTCGGGCGTGGGCCCGCGACTAAATCTTATGCCACCCTCATTGCACTCAATCGATCGTCGTAATTTGTGCGATTATTGTCGCAGCTTTTTGGTGAACTGCCGCTTGATTGCCGGTGGCGTCCACGATCGTAGGCAGTTTTGCTCCTTTGCGTGCTATGACCGATGGCGCGAGGAGACAGCACCGTCGGGTTCACAATCCGCCGAGAGTTTCGCGGCCGCAAAGTTCGATTGACGCTCCAAGACGGGGAACCGCCGCAACCGACAATCGTCAGTCCTTGGCGCGCTCGACATAGGAGCCGTCGGCGGTCATCACCACGATCCGGGTGCCGGTCCCGACGAATGGCGGCACCATCGTGCGCACGCCATTCGACAGCATCGCCGGCTTGTAGGACGAGGCGGCGGTCTGGCTCTTGATGGAGGGTTCGGTTTCCGTCACTTCGAGCGTGACCTTCTGAGGCAATTCGATCGACACCGGCAAGCCGTCATAGACCGCCATCTTCACCTTCATCTCCGGCTGGAGATAGGCGGCCTGGTCGCCGACCATGTCCTCCGACAGCGTGACCTGGTCGTAGGTCTCGTTGTTCATGAAGTGGAAGCCTTCGCCGTCCTGGTAGAGGTACTGGAAGTCCTGCTCCTCCACATGGGCGCGCTCGACCTGGTCGGTGGTCTTGTAGCGATGGGCGGTCTTCACGCCGTCGCTGATGCGCCGCATGTCGATCTGCGTCGTCGGCGTGCCCTTGCCGGGGTGGAAGCTTTCGGCGTTCAGGACGACATAGAGTTTACCGTCGTCGAGTTCGAGGATATTGCCTTTACGGAGCGAACTGGCGATGACCTTCACGAACGTGCATCCTTGTTTGAGCAAATCTGGCGGCCGTTACTGGTGGACAGTGGGCGGCCGTCATGTCGGGGCGCAACATACTGATCCTGCGCCCGACCGCCAGCGATTTTCACGGCGGCGGGACCTTTTCTCGGGCCTTTTCTGATGGCCAACCGCCCCCGCTTCTGGGCTCCCGATACCCACGCCGAGCGCCGGCCGTTCCTGATGCGCCCGCGGCGAGATCGCCCGGGCGGTGCGGGATCTGTTCGCGGTGCTGGAATTCGTCGAGGTCGAGACCGCGACGCTGCAGGTCTCGCCGGGCAACGAGACCCATATCCATGCCATGCGGACCGAACTGGCCTCGCCGACCGGCCGCGACCGGCGCTACCTGCGCACCTCCCCGGAATTCGCCTGCAAGAAGCTTTTGGCGGCCGGCGAGCGGCGGATTTTCGAGTTCGCCCGCTGCTTCCGCAACCGCGAAAGCGGCGTCGCTGCATCACCCCGAATTCACCATGCTCGAATGGTACCGGGCGCACGGCCAGTACGAGCTGCTGATGGACGACTGCATGGCGGTGATGGCCTGCGCCGCGCAGACCGCGGGCACCCGGGAGTTCACGCTTCCGCGACCGCACGCGCAAGCCCGTTCGCCGAGCCCGAGCGGATCACGGTGACCGAGGCGTTCGATCGCTTCGCCGGCATCGACCTGATGGCGGCGCTGCCGCCGGAAGGGCCCGACCGCCGCCGCTTCGCGATGATGGCGATCGACGCCGGCGTGAACGTTCCAAACGAGGACACCTGGGGCGACGTCTTCAGCCGCGTCCTGGTGGAGAAGATCGAGCCGAATCTCGGCATCGGCCGGGCGACGATCTTGGACGAATATCCGGCGGTGATGTCGGCGTTGGCGCGGCCCAAGCTCGGCGACACGCGGGTGGCCGAACGTTTCGAGGTCTACATCTGCGGGGTCGAGCTCGCGAACGGCTTTGGCGAGCTCACCGATGCGGTCGAGCAGCGCCGGCGGCTCGCCGCCGAGATGGCGGAGAAGGAGCGCATCTATCACGAGCGCTATCCGATCGACGACGATTTCATCGCCGCGCTGCGGACCATGCCGCCGGCCTGCGGCGTCGCGCTCGGCTTCGACCGGCTGGTGATGCTGGCGGCCGGCGCCACCCGGATCGATCAGGTGATGTGGACGCCGGTCGACGTGCCGTAGTAGCGCGGGCAGGGCAGTGCATCTGCTAGATTTCTTCCGGCTCGGCTTGTTCTATCCTCCGCTCATTCCCGCGAAAGCAGGAATCCAGTCTAGATTTAGCCTGGGTCCCCGCTTTCGCGGGGACGAGCGGAAAAAAGCGAAGGGGAGAGAGATGCGCCAATCGTTCGCAGCCGCGCTGGCCACCGGTCTGCTCGTCACCTCTGCAGTGGCACAAGAGCCGCTCGCATTGCGCGACATGGGATCGTTCCATGTCGGCGGGCGCAAGGTCGAAGTGACCGGGCAGCCGGTCAAGGAAATCGTGCGCGTCCCAGGCGGGCCGATGTCGAAACTCGATCTCAACGGCACCTATCATGTCGAGCATATGTACGCGCAGTACTTCCTGGTGCAGAACCGCAAGGGCAAGTGGCCGCTCCTGATGTGGCACGGCGGCGGGCTCACCGGCGCCACCTATGAGACCACGCCCGACGGCCGCGAGGGCTGGCGCGACATGATGATCCGCCGCGGCTGGGACGTGTACATCACCGATGCCACCGAGCGCGGCCGCATCAGGCTTCGCGATCCCGCTGATCTGGAAGGACGATCCGATCTTCCTCACCGAGGTCGATCCCTGGGAGCGCTTCCGCATCGGCACCGGGCCCGGGCTCGTTCAATGTCGATCCGGCGCAAACGCAAGCTGCTGCCCGGCAACCAGTTCCCGATCGAGGCCTATGACAACGTTCATGAAGCAGATCGTGCCGCGCTGGCTGTCGACCGACGAAGCCATCATCGACGCCTATGTCGCGCTCATCGACAAGGTTTGCCCGTGCGTGATCCTCGCGCACAGCCAGGGCGGCCACTTTGCCTTCCGCGCCGCCGAGCAGCGTCCCGACAAGGTCAAAGCCATGGTCTCGGTCGAGCCGGCGATCCGCCGGCGGCGGCACTCCGGCGGCGGTCAAGGACATGCCGCTGCTGCTGGTCTACGGCGACTACATCGATCAGGACCCGCGCTGGGTCGCGTACCGCAAGGCGGCGCTTGCCTATGCCGACGCCATGCGCGCGGCCGGCGGCAAGGTCGAGGTGGTGAGCCTGCCGGAGCGCGGGCATCAAGGGCAATTCGCACATGCTGATGATGGACAAGAACAACCGCGCCGTCCTCGACGTCATCGCCAAGTGGCTCGTCGACAACGGGCTGGCGGACAACTGAGGAGCGGGGAGTAAACGCATGCTCGCGCTCTATCACAACGACATGTCGCTGTGCGCGCAGAAGGTGCGCGTATGCCTGGCGGAGAAGGGCCTGCCGTGGGAGGACCGCCACCTCGTGCTGCGCGACGGCGTGCATCAGCAGGACTGGTACAAGAAGCTCAACCGCCGCGCCGTGGTGCCGACCCTGATCGACGGCGACAAGGTGATCCCGGAATTGAACGTCATCCTCGAATATCTCGAAGACACCTATCCGGAGCCGCGGCTGTCGCCGAAGGATTCCTTCGGCAAGGCGCAGATGCGGCTGTGGACCAAGCAGCTCGACGAGGACGTCCATGATGCGAGCGCGGCGATCATCAGCTTCGGCATCGCGTTCCGCCATCAGTATCTCGAACGCGGCGAGCTCGGCCGCGCGATGCTCGAGCAGATCCCGAACCTGTTCAAGCGCGAGCGCCGCCGCGACGTGATCGAGAAGGGGCCGGACTCGATGCATTTCGTCATCGCCGTGCAGCGCATGGTCCAGCTGCTGGACGAGATGGAGGAGGCGCTGGCCGGGCATCCCTGGCTGGTCGGCGACGAATACACGCTCGCCGACGTCGCCTTCACGCCCTACCTGCTGCGGCTCGAACATCTCGACCTTCTCGGCATGGTCGCGCGAGCGGCCGCGCGTCGCCGACTGGTACGCCCGCTGCCAGGCGCGGCCGAGCTTTGCCGAAGCGCTGCGCAAATGGGAGAACGAGAAGTATCTCACGCTTGATGAAGCAGCGCGGCGAGCAGCACTGGCCGCAGGTGCGCGCCATCATGGCTGCGGCTTGAAGGCGCGCCCGTTCGAGCGGCGCGGCGTGCTAGCATCGCCGCCAAGCACGACGAACAAGGGGCATTCCATGGTGGCATTTCGCAGGCTTGGCCGGCGCCGCCCTGATCGCGGGCCTGGCCGGTTGCGTCTTCGCGCAGCCGGCGTCGGCGCAGACCTATCCGACCGGAAACGTCAACGTGATCGTGGCGTTTGCCGCCGGCGGCATCGCCGACGCGCTCGGACGTCTGGTCGGCCAGAAGCTCAGCGAGCGGCTCAAGCAGTCGGTCGTGATCGAGAACCGCGGCGGCGCCGGCGGCAATCTTGCGGCGCGTGCGGTGGCGACCGCGGCGGCCGACGGTCACACGCTGCTGGCCACCACGACCGCGCTCGCGGTCAACGACACCGCCTCCAAGAACCGCGGCTACAACACCGTCGGACCTGCGCGCGGTCGCGATCGTCGCGATCAGCCCGGACGTGCTGGCGGTCCATCCCGCCAATCCGGCCAAGGACCTCAAGGAGTTCATCGCCAACGGTCGGAAGGCGAGCTTCACCTATGCCAGCGCCGGCGTCGGCACCGCGCCGCATATCGGCGCGGAATATCTGTTCAAGGAAGTCGCCAAGGTGCAGTCGGTGCACGTGCCGTTCACCGGCGGCGCGCCGGCGACCACGGCCGCGCTCGGCAATCATGTCAACGCGCTGGTGCTGACGCTGCCGACGGTGACGCCGCACATCGTCGAGGGCCGCCTGCGCGGGCTCGGCGTCGCAAGCGACAAGCGCGTGCCGGCGGTGAAGGACGTTCCGACCTACCGCGAGATGGGCTTCGACGTACTGTCCGGCTCGTGGGTCGGTTTCTTCGCGCCGGCCAAGACGCCCGACGCGGTCGTGCTGAAGCTCAACGCCGAGATCAACGAGCTCATGAAGGCGCCCGACGTGCAGGCGAAGCTCGCGCAGATCGGGTTCGACCCGATCTTCAAGAACCTCCGCCGAGACCGACGCCTATTTCAAAAGCGAAGTCGCCAACTGGGGCAAGATGGTCCGCGCCGCCGGGGTGACCACCGACTAGCCGGCGCTGGTTCGGACGCTCGGCCAGAACCTGACTACATCCTCGCCGCGGGCGCTTGCGTTTGAGCATGATCTTTTCCGAACGCCGGTTTCCACTTTTCGACGATCATGCTCCAGGCGAGGATGTTTTCATGACACGACCGATGACAACGGGTCTGCGAGACCGGCCGCGCTGCTGGCGGCGGGCTTGATCCCGCCTGAGCGGCTTGCGCGAGCTTGAGCGGGTCGCGGCGCGCTATGCGGTGTCGCTGACGCCCGACATGGCGGCGCTGATTGACTCCGTCCGATCCGCACGATCCGATCGCGCGCCAGTTCGTGCCGGATGCGGCCGAGCTGAGACGCGCGCGGGCGAGACGCCGGACCCGATCGGCGACGATGCGCACAGCCGGTCGAAGGCATCGTGCACCGCTATCCCGACCGCGTGCTGCTCAAGCTCGTGCATGTCTGCCCGGTCTATTGCCGGTTCTGTTTCCGCCGCGAGATGGTGGGGCCGGGCCGGCGGCAGTCGCTGTCGCGCGCCGCGCTCGACGACGGCGCTCGACTACATCCGCGCGCATCCGGAGATCTGGGAGGTCATCCTGACCGGCGGCGATCCGCTGATCCTGTCGCCGCGCCGGCTGCGCGAGGTCGTGCGCGCGCTTGGGGGCGATCGAGCACGTCAAGATCATCCGCGTGCACACCCGCGTGCCGGTGGTGGCGCCGGACCGGATCACGGCCGCGCTGGTGCGTGCGCTCAAGGTGCGGGGCAAGAGCACCTACGTGGTGCTGCACGCCAACCATCCGCGCGAGCTGACCGAGCGCGCGCGCGCGGCCTGTGCGCGCATCGTCGATGCCGGCATCCCGATGCTGAGCCAGAGCGTGCTGCTGCGCGGCGTCAACGACGACGCGGAAACGCTTGGCGCGCTGATGCGCGCGTTCGTCGAGAACCGCATCAAGCCCTACTACCTGCATCACGGCGACCTCGCGCCCGGGACCGCGCATCTGCGCACCGGCATCGCGGAGGGGCAGGCGCTGATGCGCGCCTTGCACGGTCGGATGTCCGGCCTGTGCCAGCCGGCCTATGTGCTCGACATTCCCGGGCGGCCATGGCAAGTCGCCGATCGGGCCGAGCTATCTGGAACGGACGGCGGAGGGGGCCGCGGGCTACGTGATCGAGGATTTCAATGGCGGCCGGCACGTCTATCCGCCGCCCGCGCCGTCACTATGACGGCACATGCGAACAGGTGGGTGAGGGGCCTTGCTGTTCTCGCCGGCAGCGCGTTGATCACAGTCAGCGACCGCGCAACTGCGTCCGACTTCTACGCCGGCAAGACCATCAACTTCATCGTCGGCACCGACGTCGGCGGCGGCTTCAGCATCTACGGTCGGGTGCTGTCGCGTCATCTCGGGCGCTTCATTCCCGGCGCACCGACGCTGGTGATGAAGAACATGCCGGGCGCCGGCGGCGCGACGGCGGCGACCTATCTCTATCGGATCGCGCCCAAGGACGGCACCGTCATCGGCTCGGTTTCGCCCAACGCCATCCTCGGCCGCCTGCTTGACGGCAATGTGGGCCAGTACGACCCGACCAAATTCCAGTATCTTGCGGGCGCGGAGAAGCGGCACGCGGCTGTGCATGACCTTCGCGCATTCGAAGACCAGGACGTTCGAGGACGCGCTACGGCAGCGCACCGTCATCGGCGCGACCTCGGCCGGCAGCCCGACCCGCGAATATGCCGCCATGATCAAGCATTCGACCGGCGCGCAGTTCGAGATCGTCGGCGGCTACAAGGGCCCGCCCGACCTGTTCCTGGCGATGTCGCGCGGCGAGATCGACGGCGTCTGCGGTCTCGATTGGTCGGCGCTGAAGTCGCAGCAGCCGGACTGGCTGCGCGACAGGAAGCTCAATCTCCTGGTCCAGGCGTCGATCGAGCCGCGATCCGGAACTGGCCAAGCTTGGCGTGCCGCTGCCGTGGCACTACATCAAGAACGATACCGATCGCCGGGCGGTCGAGGTGATGGTCGCGTTCCAGCAGGCGTTCGGAAAGTCGTACCTGGTGCCGCCGGAGGTGCCGGCCGAGCGGGTGGCGATTTTGCGCAAGGCCTTCGCGGCGGCGCTGAAGTGACCAGGAGCTGCTCGCCGAGGCCGACAAGCTGCGGATCGAGATCGCGGCGCAGAGCGGCGAAGAGGTGCAGCGCGTGGTGCAGAACGCCTATGCCTCGGCCCCGGCGGTGATCGAGCGCCTGCGGCGGATCGTCGAGCCTTGATACTCAGCTTTCGTGCCCGGCCTGCACGGTCTGCGCCAGCACGCCGGACTTCTTGCGGTTGCGGATGAACGGCAGGAACAGCGCCAGCACCACCATGACCCACAACACGTTGGCCAGCGTCGACGAGAACAGGATGGTCAGGTCGCCCTGGCCGAGCCGCATCGCGCGCAGGAAGTAGGTCTCGAACAGCGGTCCCATGATCACGCCGATCAGCATGGCGCTCACCTCGTATTTGCCCTTGCGCGCGAAGATAGCCGATCAGCGCCGAAGAACAGCGCGAGCCCCATGTCGAAGATGTATTCGCGCTCCGAGAACGCGGCGATCGTGACCAGCGACAGGATCAGCGGCACGAGGAACTTGGTCGGGATCCAGACCACCCGGCTCATGTAGCGCGCCATCGGCAGGATCAGCAGCGCCATGAAGATGTAGCAGACCAGCATCTGCATGTAGACGGAGTAGACAAGATCGGCGCGCTCGATGAACAGCCGCGGGCCGAGCACGACGCCGTGATAGGTGAGCACCAGCATCATGATCGCGCCGGTGGTGCCGCCCGGGATGCCGAGCGCGAACACCGGCACCAGCGTGCCCGAGGTGACGCCGTTGTTGGCCGATTCCGGCGCGATCACGCCGGGCGGATGGCCGGTGCCGTAAAGCTCCGGCGTCTTCGAAAGCATCTTGGAATAGTGATAGGCGAGGAACGCGGCGACGGTGGCGCCGGCGCCCGGCAGGATGCCGATGATCAGGCCGATCAGCGAGGTCCAGATCGTCTGCCACCAGTAGCGCGCCGTTGATCCACAGCCCTTCCAGCGTGTCGGCCCAGCGCGCGGCCTTGGCGGTCTTCGAGATCCTCGGTCGCGCACGATCGTTTCGCTTTCGAGCATCACGAACGCTTCGGAAATCGCGAACAGCCCGATCAGCGCCGGGATCAGCGGGACGCCGTCATAGAGCTCGAGGAAGCCGAAGGTCGCCCGCGGCGTGCCGAACACCGGGTCGACGCCGATCGCGCCGATCATCAGGCCGAAGAATCCGGCGATCAGTCCCTTGAGCAGGTCCTGCGCGGCGATCGCGGCGATCAAGCGTGAGCCCGAACACCATCACGACCACCATCTCGACGCTGCGGAAGTAAAGTCCGAGCTGGCCGAGCGCCGGCAGCATCGCCATGGTGATGATGGTGGTGATCAGGCCGCCGAACGCCGACGCCGCGAAGCAGCAGACCAGCGCCTGCTGCGCCTGGCCTTTCTTGGTCATCGGATAGCCGTCAAGGACGGTCGCGGCCGCGCCGCCTTCGCCCGGCATGTTGAACAGGATGGCCGGGATGCCGCCGCCGAGCTGCGTCGTGCAATACAAGCGAGATCATCAAGGCCATGCCGGCCTCGATGTTCATGTAGAGCGTGAGCGGCAACAGGATGATCAGCGTGTTCTGCGCGCTGAAGCCCGGCAGGATGCCGACGATGGTGCCGAGCATCATCCCCGGCAGGATGATCCACCACAGCGAGAGCGAGCGCCCGAACAGTTCGAGGAGAAGCGAGATGGAGACGTCCACGGTCAGGCCTCGATTCCGAAGATCCAGGCGATCAGCCACTCGACCGGACCCTGCGGGAGCCGGCTGCTGACGAGGTACATCAAGCAGCACATAGACCGTCGCGCAAGTCGTCGCGGCCACGATCACGAGCGTGGCGGATACTCGTGCACGCCGAGCATCCACATGCTGGCGATGAGGACCAGGAACAGCCCGAGCGTGGTGCCGGTCCACGGGCAGGGCAATGATGAAGAGCGGCGATCAGGATGCCGAGCGCCAGGCGCTGCCGGTTGAACAGCGTGTTGGCGAACATGTCGCCGCTGCTGAAGCTGCCGCTGCCCTGAGCGATGCGGTAGATGCGTGCGCCCCATGTGAAAGACGCACATGGCGATCAGCGGCACGCCGACGGCAACGCCGGCAGCCCGTGCCTCCCAGACCAGGTCGGTGGTGGTCGCGAGGTAGTAGCCCGCGAGCCCGCAGGCGAGCAGCGGGATGATGAAATCGGCGGCAAGCGGCTCGCGCGCGTCGGCGCGGCGGCTCTCGTCCGTCGTGTTGGTCACGATATTTCCCCCCGACACCCCTGCGCCGGCCGTCCGCGAAACTCCGGCCTGTTCGGATATTTTAACGCGCGCTAGGGGAATCGAACCCGTGTTTCCGCGTTAAAGAGCAGTAACACGGACTTCTGCGGATATCCACGGACATCCTCCCGTCTCGGCTTTCGCCGTGTTTATTGTTTGGGGAGACTTCTGACGTCGCTCTTCATCTGAAGGCAGGTCAACAGCTCGACATAGCTTTGCGCGCCGGAAATGCCGGTCGCCAATTGCATGCAGCTTGCCTTGCTGTCGGGCGCGAACTGCGTCCACTGGCGCACGAGATCGTCGCGGGCTCGGCTTTCGTCGGCCATGCAGCTCTCGGAGAATCCCGGCGCTGCCTTGGCCTCGGCGCGGCATAACCTGCCGACGTCAAGCGTCGGCACATCCTGGGCAACGGCAACACTGGTGCTCAGCACCAAGACAACGGCGGCAAGAGGACCCAACGCTGCATCTTTTGTCATGTTCGATCTCCCGAAAAACCAAATCGTTGCTCACGGCCACGCGGTCGCAGGGACAGCGACGCCCGCGAGTTGTGACCATCGCAAAACATTACGCCGCGGCTATCAAACATCATCCTGCAAGCGTTGCGGCCGGCGCGATATTGCCCTTAGGTGCAGTGTCTTGGTTCAATTTTCTTTCAAGGCGCTGCAAGCGTTTACGACAATGGTATTCGGATGACGGAACCGGCTTGCAGGAAGCTGAATCCAGCGCGTCGCGTCCGAAGTCTTCAGGTTGATAAAGACCTTCCGCGGACGCAATATACCTGGTTCCGTCAGGGTTAGGGGCGCCACCGTGCGTGCGTTATGGCGATCGGTTTTGGTGTTGGCAGTGGCTGCCATGCTTGCAAATCCCGCAGCTGCGGAGGCAGTGCCGCGGTCAGTGCTGATCTTTGACCAATCAGAACCAAACTCCCAATGGGGCATTGGATTCCGGGCTGGCTTGGTCGCGACGCTCGGCGCGGACGCGGCGAGGCCCATTTCCATTTATTCGGAGGTTCTTGATCTAGCCCAATTCAATAGCAAGGAGTACGAGGAGCTTCAGCGCACCTATTTGCGTGAGAAATATCGCGACAAGCCGATCGGAGTCATCGTCGTCCACGGAGCATCGGCGCTCGATCTTCTTTTGCGCTTGCGCACGGAATTGTGGTCCACGGTGCCTGTGATCTTCGGGGTCGTCGACGAGGTAACGGCCGCTCGATTGCACCTTCCTCCCGATGTCACCGGAACCATTCTGCGTCTGCGGCTCAGCGATTTGGTGGCCGCTGCACGAGCGCTTGTGCCCAATCTTAAGCGAATTGCACTGGTCGGGGATCCTTTCGAGCGCCAGCCTTTCCGAAAACAGTATGCGCAGGAACTCCCTCAGTTCGCCAAGGAACTCGAAATCATCGACCTCTCGGGCTTGTCGTTGGCCGAGATTAAGGAACGCGTGGCTGCTCTGCCGGACGACACTGCGATCATCTATACTTCGATCTATGTCGATGGCGCAGGGGTGACCTATATACCTCCCGACCCGCTTGGCCGTGTCGCAGAGGCAGCAAACCGGCCCATTGTGGGCGATGCAGAGCCTCTCATTGGACATGGTTCCACAGGGGGCTTCGTGGTGATTTCCAACCCAATTGGGCAGGCAAGCGCGCGGCTCGCCTCGCGAATTCTCAACGGCGAAAAAGTCAGTGATATTCCCATCACGATGGGCGACTTCACCAGGCCGATATTTGACTGGCGGCAGTTGCAGCGGTTCGGCATCAGCGAAAATAGGCTGCCCCCGGGCAGCGAAATACGGTTTCGCCCAGCGAGCATGTGGGAGCTGTATCGCTGGCCGATAATCACAATTGCGTTGGCGATGCTGCTGCAGGCCGCCATCATCAGCTGGTTGTTGTTCGAGCGTGATCGCCGCAGGCGCGCGGAGCTTGAATCCCGCGGCCGCATGCTCGAGGTCATTCATTTGAACCGCACCGCCGCGGCCGGCGCGCTGTCCGCGTCGATCGCGCATGAGCTCAACCAGCCGTTGGGGGCGATCCTCAGCAATGCCGAAGCCGCGGAACTTCTGCTCGCCGCGAATCCTCCCGACCTCGGTCAGGTGAGGGAGATTCTCAGCGACATCCGAGATGCCGATCAGCGCGCGGCAGAAATCATCCAGCACTTGCGCAAGCTGTTGAAACGCACAAACGACATTGACTTGCAGGAATTCGATCTGAACGATGCGATTTCCGAAGCAATCCATATTTTGTCGCCTGAGGCGATGAAGCGAGGCGTTGTCTTGAGCACGAACGGCGTCCAGCGTTCGCTGCCGGTGCGCGCCGATCAGGTTCACCTGCAGCAGGTCGTACTGAACCTGGCGTCGAATGGAATGGACGCCATGACCAACTCCGTCCCCGGCACGCGCACGATGTCGATCCAGACAGCATTGACCGAGGCGTCCGAAGTGGAGGTGTCGGTGGTCAATTCCGGCTCCGGGATTCCGCAGGAGAAGCTCAAGGACGTGTTCGACACGTTCTATACAACCAAGCAGGAGGGCACCGGCCTCGGATTGTCGATCGCCCGAACAATCGTCGAGACTTATGGCGGCAAGATCTGGGCGGAGAACCGCAGCGGTGGTGGCGCGGTCTTCCGTTTCACCTTGCCGCTATCCGAGGCGCGTCCGGCATGACCGACCTCGCAGCCCTCATCCACGTCGTCGATGACGACGCATCTTTCCGCACCGCGGTTGCCCGCCTGCTACGGGCGGCGGGCTATCAGGTCGCCCTGTATGAATCTGGTGACGAGGTGCTGAAAAATTCTCCCGGTGAGGGGCCCGGCTGCATATTGCTCGATATCCGCATGGCCGGCCTGGACGGCCTGCAGCTGCAGGCCCGGCTCAGGCAGATGGATAGCATCCTCCCGATCGTGTTCCTCAGCGGGCACGGGGACATTCCGACCAGCGTCAAGGCCATGAAGGGCGGCGCGGAGGACTTTCTGTCGAAGCCGGTGTCGAAGAGCACGCTGCTCGAGGCCGTCGAGCGGGCCCTTGCGCGCTACCGAGAGCAGCGCCATCAGCGCGACCGGCTCGGCAGCCTCCGCGCGCTCGTAACGACGCTCACACCTCGCGAACGGGAGGTCTTTGCCCTCGTCGTGCGGGGTCGGCTGAACAAACAGATCGCTTATGAACTGGGAACGTCCGAGCGGACCATCAAAGCCCATCGCCACGCCGTGATGCAGAAGCTAAAGGTCGTCTCGCTCGCGGAGGCCGTGTCGATCGCCGAGCGCCTCGGGATGCTGACCACGGACGATTGAATGTTTTTTTGTGGACATTGCACCAAAGGACAATAGCACCTTAGCAGGCCGGCCCCATACTGGTGCGTTAGTCCGGCGCATTTCCGAATTCGGACGCGATCCCGGTCTTTTTTATGTCAGGACAACGCAAAGTGATTGCGGTCGTCGACGACGAGCAGGCTATGCTGAAAGCTATCGAGCGGCTGTTGACTGCACACGGCTTTGCCACCCGGGTCTTTGCTTCGGCCGAAGCATTCCTCAATTCCGGCGCGGCCAAGGACGCGGTTTGTCTCGTGCTTGATATTCATTTGGGCGGCATGTCGGGAATTGAGCTACGGCGGCAATTGAAGGCGGTCGATTCGAAACTTCCGGTCATTTTCATCACTGCGGTCGACGACGAGGCCACCCAAAGTGAGACGACCCAAGTTGGTTGCGTTACGTGCCTGCACAAGCCGTTTTCGGCCAACATGCTGATCAAGGCGATTGCCAAAGCGACCAGCTAGACACGGCGCCGATATCGGCTGTGCTGCCAGGCGCGCATCCTGCGGTTATTGCCCCTAAGGACAATATCGCTCCGGACGGTCCGTGGTCAGGATGCGGAACCTGACCGGTTTCCGCTCACCATCAGCGCGAGGAGTGCTCAAATGTTCAAGGCACGCGACCACGCCGCCATGCGGAGGGATCAATCCGCGCCGTGCCAAATTTCCCGGAGCCGGTCGTGGGTCGCGTCCAGCGAAACGTCGGATGTCAATCTGATCGAGGCGATTGCGGCGGGTGACACGGCCGCCATGCAGGTCTTGTTCGCGCGGCACAATGTGCAGGTGTACCGCTTCGCGCTTCGTCGCCTCGGTAATGAGGCAGTGGCCGAAGACGTCGTGAGCGACGTGTTTATCGACGTTTGGCGCCAAGCCGGGAAGTTCGAGGGGCGCTCCCAGGTGTCGACGTGGCTCCTGGCCATCGCCCGCCACAAGGCGATCGCGATTGCGCGGCGCTCGTCGATGACGAGCTTGGATGACGATGCCTGGGATTCGATCGAGGATGCGGCGGATAATCCGGAGGCGGCGCTGCAAAAGAGGCAGCAAGGTTCAGTTCTATTCGATTGTTTCACAAATTTGTCGCCGGCGCATCGCGAAATCATTGATCTTGTCTACTACCATCAAAAATCGATCGATGAGGTCGCCGCGATCATCCGCGTCCCGCGCAACACCGTGAAGACGCGCATGTTCTACGCCCGCCAAAAGCTGGCGCAGCTGCTCGACGCCCAAGGCATCACCACCGCTGTGGCCTGACCCGCAACAGGACGCGGGTGCGCGGCGCAACTCGGTATGACGGCTCTGTCCAGGAGGATGGACCTCTTGGACTTTGGACCACTGTCAGAGGAGAAGAAGCCATGAGAACACGAGCCTCGCCTGCACGACGAATTCGAGAGCGAAACACGGCGCCAGCCGCTGGCTTGCGGCCGTTGGTTTGGCCGCAACGGTGATCCTGGCGGTCGCACCGGCCGCCCAGGCCCAGGAGAATGCCGCGAGAAAAATTCTCAAGACGATGTCCGACTACGTCGCGAGCCAGAAGGTCATCTCGCTGACGTATGACGCTGATATCGAGGTGCTGACTGTCGAACTGCAAAAACTGCAATTCGCGAGTTCGGGTCAGCTGCTGCTGAATCGTCCCAGACCAGGCTCCGCGCCACACGGACCGGCGGCTATGCCGACGTGGAGTTCATCATCGACGGCAAGACCTTCACCGTGCATGACCGGGAAAACCGGGCCTATAGCGCAGTCCGCCGCGGCCGGCTCGGTCGATCAGGTCATCGGACGCCTGCGGGACGAACATTTCGTCGAGGCGCCCGGTGCCGACCTGTTGCTGTCGAACTCCTATGAGGCGCTGATCGAGAACGTCATCGATGCGAGGCACATCGGCCAGGGCGTCATCGACGGGGTCGAATGCGAGCATCTCGCCTTCCGAACGCGAAGACACCGATTGGCAGATCTGGATCGAGATCGGCCAGCATCCGATTCCGCGCAAATACGTCATCACCAGCAAGACCGTCACCGGCGCGCCGCAGTACACGCTCCGGATCAAGGAGTGGAAGACGGACGCGCAGATAGCGGCCAACGCGTTCGCGTTCAGCCCGCCGGCGGGCGCCAAGAAGCTCGATTTCAAGGAACTCGCACAGATCGATGAAGTGCCGGCAGGCACCACCATAGGAGCAGCACAATGACCCGCACCAAGCAAAGACTGTCTGCAGATCATCTTGTCGGCCGCGGTCGGCGCCGGATGTCTCTTCCTCGAGCGAGACGGCGTCGCTGACCGACCCGCAATCGCTGGTGTCGACCGCCGACGCGCGCATCGGCCGCCCGCTCACGCCAATGAGCTATGCCGGCGTGGCGCGGCGGACCACGCGTCGCGCGGTTGCCGTGGGCGCCGTGGGTGCGGCCACCTACGGTCGCCCGCCGTGGTCGCCCCAGGAGTCGGATGCGTTCAGGCGGTCGACGCCTACGGACGCATCTACACCCGCTGTTAATGAACCGGCGTCCTGTGCGAGCAGGGCAGGCTCGTTTGACCGATGGACGTCGATGCAACCCGTTCTTCATGAAGCGGTCGCGAGCGGACCCCCGATCGAAGGGCGCGACCGCACATCTCCGCCGGGAATGCTGTTCATTCCCGGCGGCACGTTCCGCATGGGCTCGGACAAGCATTATCCCGAGGAGGCGCCGGTTCATCGCGTGACCGTCGACGCGTTCTGGATGGACCGCACGCCGGTGACCAACCGCGACTTCCGCAAATTCGTCAAGGCGACCGGCCACGTCACCTTCGCCGAGATCGCGCCCGACCCGAAGGACTATCCCGGCGCGCTGCCGCACATGCTCAAGGCGGCTCGCTGGTGTTCAGTCCGCCCGACACCCGGTCGATCTCGCGCAACTGTCGCGAACTGGTGGAAGTTCAAGTTCGGCGCCAACTGGCGCCACCCGACGGCCCGAGGCGCATCGATCCGCGGCCTCGACGATCATCCGGTCGTGCACGTCGCCTATCGCGGATGCCGAAGCCTATGCGGCGTGGGCCGGCAAGGACGCTGCCGACCGAGGCGGAGTGGGAATTCGCCGCGCGCGGCGGGCTCGACGGCGCGAATTACGCCTGGGGCGACGAGTTCACGCCCGGCGGCCGGCACATGGCGAATACCTGGCAGGGCGAGTTTCCCCGGCAGAACCTCGCGAGGACGGATATGACGCGCACGTCGCCGGTGAGCGCGTTCCCGCCGAACGGCTACGGCCTCCACGACATGATCGGCAACGTCTGGGAGTGGACCACCGACTGGTACGCGCCCAAGCACGAGGCCGACGCGCCGAAGGCCTGCTGCATTCCGGAGAACCCGCGCGGCGGGCGGGAGGACGAGAGCTACGACCCGCGCCAGCCGCAGATCCGGATTCCGCGCAAGGTGATCAAGGGCGGCTCGCATCTGTGCGCGCCCAACTACTGCCGCCGCTACCGGCCGGCGGCGCGTCATGCCGAGCCCGTCGATACGTCGACCAGCCATCTCGGATTCTAGGTGCATCGTGCAGAGGAGAGAGAATCATGAGCAGCAAACCGACCAGCAAAGTAGGGAGCCATCGAGAACCGGCGCTCAACCGTCGCAACATGCTTCTCGCCGGAACGACGGTTGCTGCGGTGTCGGCATTGGCGGCCGCGGCGCCGATGCGGCCAGCGCAGGCGGAGCCGAAGCAGCAGCACCGGCGCCGGCCGGACAACGGCCCAACATCGTCTTCATCATGGGCGACGACATCGGCTGGTTCAACATCGGCGCCTATCACCATGGCATCATGGCGAGCCGGACGCCGAACATCGATAAGCTTGCCGCGGAAGGCATGCTGTTCACCGACTACTACGCCGAGGCGAGCTGTACGGCCGGCCGCGCCAACTTCATCACCGGCGAATTGCCGATCCGCACCGGTCTCACGACGGTCGGCCAGGCCGGCTCTCCGATCGGCATGCCGGCGCAAGCGCCGACCATCGCCACGGCGCTCAAAGCCATGGGCTATGCCACCGGCCAGTTCGGCAAGAACCACCTGGGCGACCTCAACGAGTTCCTGCCGACCGTGCACGGCTTCGATGAGTTCTACGGCTATCTCTATCACCTCGACGCGATGGAGGACCCGGCGCACCGCAACTACCCGCAGGCGCTCAAGGACAAGGTCGGTCCGCGCAACATGGTCCACTCCTGGGCGACGGACCGCGACGACCCGACGGTGCAACCGCGCTGGGGCAAGGTCGGCAAGCAGCGGATCGAGGACGCCGGCACGCTCTATCCGAAGCGGATGGAGACGGTCGACGATGAGATTCTCGAGAACACATTCGCCTTCATCGACAAGGCGAAGCGAGACAACAAGCCGTTCTTCGTCTGGCTCAATCCGACGCGCATGCACGTCGTCACCCACCTCTCGGAAAAATACCAAAACATGCGCAACTCGGAAAACGGCTGGTCGATTTCCGAAGCCGGGTTCGCGCAGCTCGACGACATCGTCGGCGCCGTGATGAAGAAGCTCAGCGACGAGGGCTTCGACGACAACACCATCGTCGTGTTCACGACCGACAACGGCGCCGAAAACTTCACCTGGCCGGATGGCGGCCAGACGCCGTTCGCGGGCGGCAAGGGAACGGCCTTGGAAGGCGGCTTCCGCGTGCCCTGCATGATCCGCTGGCCGGGCCGAGTGCCGGCCGGCAAGGTCGAGAACGGGATCATCTCCGGGCTCGACTGGTTTCCGACCTTCGTGGCCGCCGCCGGCAACCCGAACATCGCCGAGGAGCTCAAGAAGGGCAAGCAGCTCGGCGACCGCACCTACAAGGTCCATCTCGACGGCTACAACCAGATGGACCTGATCACCGGAAAGGGTCCGTCGAACCGCCACGAGATCTTCTACTTCACCGAGGGCACGCTGAGCGCGGTGCGCATCGACGACTACAAGTATCGTTTCACCGATCAGCCGGGCGGTTGGCTGGGCGGCACGGTCAAGGTCGATTGGCCGATCATCACCAATCTCCGCCTCGATCCCTTCGAACGCACGGGCTTGCCCAACGGCGATAAGGGGTCGCTGGCGTTCTACAACTGGTTTGTCTACGAGTTCTGGCGCTTCCAGTTCGTGCAACAGGAGGTCGGCAAACTTGCGCAGACCGCGATCGAGTTTCCGCCGATGCAAAAGGGCGCGAGCTTCAACCTGGAAGCCGTCAAGGAGCAGATCGAAAAAGCCATCCAGTCGCGCGCCGGAAAGTAACGAGATGTTGCGAGCGGGCGCCCTGCGAAAGGGGCGCCCGCTTTGCGCTTGACAGTTCCAGCGCAGGATTGAGCTCCATGGAGACGCCGTCGATCACGCAGTTGAGTTAGATTATCGCCCAGATCACGGCGCCCGCATTTCTTTTGGGCGCAGTGGCGGCATTCGTCTCGGTCCTGATCGGGCGCATGAACCGCATCGTTGATCGCACACAAGCATTGAACGGGGCCATTGCCGACGACGACACCTCCAGGGTGCGCCTGAAATCGGACCTTCCCCGTCTGAAGTGCCGTGCTGCGCTCCTGAACCAAGCCATATTGTTTTCCACGGTGAGCGCGATCGTGACGTCGCTGCTGGTGATCGTGGCCTTCGCGACGGCGTTGTTCAACGCCCAGCACGAGTACGGTGTTGCCGTGCTTTTCGTCGTCGCGCTCGGTTTCTTCACCCTGTCGTTAATAAATCTTACGCGCCAGATCCGCATCGCACTGGACGAACTCGACCACTACAAGATAGGCGCCAAGCTCATGACCAAACGAAGCCGCTCGGCGGCACGCCATCTCCTACAACTGCAAACCGAAAAAGGAGTGCGACAATGAGACCATATTTAGTCGGGTTGACACTCGGCCTTCTTCTCGCGCCGGCGCCTGCAGCCATGGCACAGGCGATCACCGAGGAGGCGGCGCACGCCATCGGCGTCGACGCCTATGTCTACCTCTACCCGCTGGTGACCATGGAGGTGACCCGCCGGCAGGCGACCAACATTCAAGCCGGCAAGGTGTTGGGTCGCGGGCCGATGAACATGTTCATCAACGTGCCGGAATTTCCGCCTGCGAATTTCCGGGATGTGGTGCGTCCGAACTTCGACACCCTCTATTCGATCGCGTGGCTGGACATGGTGAAGGAGCCTGTCGTCGTCTCCGTGCCGGATACCGGCGGACGCTACTATTTGCTGCCCATGCTCGACATGTGGAGGATGTGTTCGCTTCGCCGGGCTGGCGCACGACGGGTACTCAGGCGGCGAACTACCTGGTCACGCCCCCCGGATGGAGCGGCACGGTGCCGGAGGGGCTGACGCGGCTCAATGCGCCGACGCCGCGGTATGGGTCATCGGCCGCACCAAGACCGACGGTCCGCCGGACTATCCCGCGGTGCACAAGATCCAGGCGGGCTTCAAGGTCACACCGCTGTCGGGGTGGGGAAAGACGGCGCCGCCGGCCGAGGCGCAGTATCGATCCCGACGTCGACATGAAGACGGCGCCCAAGGTTCAGGTCGACACCATGACGGCGGGCCGGTTCTTTGCCTACGCCGCGGAGCTGCTCAAGGTCTACCCGCTCCACATCCACCGACCAGCCGATCATTGCGCAGATGAAGCGCATCGGTATCGAGCCGGGCAGGAGCTTCGATCTAGCAAGGCCGATCCCGCCGTGCGCAAGGCCTTGGAAGGCGTGCCGCAGACCGCGCAGAAACTGATGGAATGGAAGGTGGCGACCCTGGCGCGGGTCGCCAATCACTGGTCGATGAATACGGACACGATGGGCGTCTATGGGAACTACTATCTCAAGCGCGCCATCGTCGCGCAGCTCGGCCTCGGCGCGAACCTGCCTGAAGACGCGATCTATCCGCTCAATCTCGGCGACGAAACCGGACGGCCGCTCGACGGAGCGAACAGATACACGATCCACTTCGACAAGAACAACATGCCGCCGGTCAACGCGTTCTGGTCGGTCACGCTGTACGATTGAAGGCTTCCAGGTGGCGAATGCGCTCAACCGCTTCGCGGTCAGCAGCTGGATGCCGTTCAAGTACAACGCGGACGGTTCGCTCGACCTCTACCTCCAGAACGAAAGCCCCGGCAAGGACAAGGAGGCGAACTGGCTGCCCGCGCCCAAGGGTGCATTCAACCTGACGATGCGGCTTTACGGCCCCAAGTCCGAGGCGCTAACCGGCCGCTGGATTCGCCGCCGGTGGTCCGGACGCAAGCGCTTCCCGGCTTGGCGGGCCAGTGACACGCAGACCGGAGCGCCGGCGACGACCGCGGCGCTCATGCTCGTGAGCTGGAACAACGGCGATATCCGATCCCTTCGACGAAAGGAACATCACATGTTGACAAAACGCGATCTGCTTCGTTCCGCCGCGCTGGCTGCAGTCACCGCCGCAACGACGAAGTCCGTCCCGGTGCAGGCGCAGACGAGCGCCGACCGCCCAGGTTTCTTCAAGGCAAAGGACATCGCCGAGGAAGGCTTCATCTACGGCCTGCCGATCGTGATGAACTACGCGCGTCATGTACGAGTACGCCGTCGATCGCAACTCGGGGCAGTTCAAGGCGCCGTTCAATCAGATCAAGAACGAAGCCCACGTCTTCACCTACAAGGACACGGCGATCGTCACGCCGAACAGCGACACGCCCTATTCGTTCGTGTGGATGGACCTGCGGGCGGAGCCGATCGTGCTGTCGGTCCCGGCGGTGGACCCGAAGCGCTACTACTCGGTCATGCTCTGCGACGGCAACACCTACAACTACGGCTATATCGGCAGCCGCGCGACCGGAAGCGAGGCCGGCGACTACATGGTGGTCGGGCCGGACTGGAAGGGCGCGACGCCGCCCGGGCATCAAGAAGGTGTTCCGGTCGAGCACGCAGTTCTCGGTGGCGGGCTATCGCACCCAGCTTTTCAACCCGGACGACATCGACAACGTCAAGAAGGTCCAGGCCGGCTACAAGGTGCAGACGCTTTCCGGCCTACCTGAAACAGCCGCCGCCGCCGCCCGCGCCGGCCATCGACTTTCCGAAGATCGACAAGGAACTCGTGAAGACGAACTTCTTCGAGTATCTCGACTTCGCGCTGCAGTTCGCGCCGGCGCAGGCGAACGAGAAGGAGATCCGCGCCCAGCTTGCGCGCATCGGCATCGGGCCGGGCAAGACCTTCGACTTCAAGGACCTCTCGCTGGAGCACAAGCTGGAGATCGGCTTGGGCATGAAGGAGGGCGAGCGCAAGGTCGACGAGGCCGTCGCCAACGCCGGCAAGGCGATCAACGGCTGGCGGGTCAGCTCGGCTGCCCGGCGACAGCGCGCACTACAATGGCGACTGGCTGAAGCGCGCTGCCGCCGCGAAGGCGGGCATCTACGGCAACGACGCCGAGGAGGCGACGTATCCGTTCACGCGCACCGACGGCGATGGCCAGACGCTCGACGGCAGCAAGAACAACTACACGCTGACGTTCCCGCCGGGCCAGCTGCCGCCGGTGAATGCCTTCTGGTCGGTGACGATGTATGACGGCAAGACGCAGCTGCTGATCGAGAACCCGATCAACCGCTATCTGATCAACTCGCCGATGCTGCCCGCCATGAAGACGAACGCGGACGGCTCGCTGACGCTTTACATCCAGAACAAGTCGCCGGGCGCCGACAAGGAAGCCAACTGGCTGCCTGCGCCGAACGGCCCGATCTATCTGGTGATGCGGCTCTACTGGCCGAAGACGACGCCGCCCTCGATCCTGCCGGCGGGCGAAGGGACATGGCAGCCGCCCGGCATAAAGCGGGTCTCATAGAGGCGCGTGCTCAAGGAAATGAACGACGCTGCCGATCAAGCAATTGATCGGCAGACCGGAAGGTCCGGTGGGCCGGAAAGACCAAGCGCTCGGTAACGCTTTGCCGACGAGCGCGCGGGCGGGGCACGGTGGCTTAGCCTCTCGAAGCCGCTGTGCCCCGCTGAATTGCCCACAGTTCGGCGGACCGGAGCAATCCGGCTAATGCTGAGGGCCATCGGCGGCAGTACATCCGTGCGCGCCCGGTGGTCATCGTGCGGCCCGTCAGGACCGCGCCGTATCTACTCCGGATCAGCAACCATTTGGTCGCTTGTGCGCCCGCAGTCGCAAATGAAGATCATGTGGCGGAGGTTGGTGTGGAGGGTGTCGGGCCAGCCGCTCTCTAGCCGCATGGGGACGTCGCAGTCGGGGCAGATGGGCGGTTTGATGGGTGACCATGGATTGTCGGATCGAACGTCCGGCATGGTCAAAGCTCCCTCCTGCCTTCAGGCGGGAGTGAAACCCGTCTCTCAGTCACCGATGCATTCCCCCAGCCGGTTGATGTGAAAAGTGTGCGCCTAACAAAGCGGGAGAACAAGCGCCGTATCCACGGGAAAATTCCGTGGTTGTGAACACCGGGCTTTCCAAATCAGCTCTCCGGCTCGTCTTTGTCCGGCTGAATCTGCTGCTGGTGTTGGACAACCGGTCGCTGTGCGAGAGCGCTGTTCCGCTCGGCTTGATCGGCAAGCTTGTTCCACGCGCCTGCCATAAACAACAGCGATGCTCTGGCTTTCGGGTCGCTCGCTTCAGCCGCCAGCGACAAGCACATTAGGGCATGGTGGCGATAGTCGTCTGATGCACTCACAATGCACTCGGGGAGCCGTTACTTCGAAGAAATCTGGGTTTCAGTCGGCACAGTGATCATGCCGCGACGGTCGATTGTGACAACCCGCCGGCACCCTGGCATGTCGGGTACATAAGACTGACGCAGTTCGTTTTCACGCCGCGCAGCCGACCGTTCAGCCTCGGCTAGATCGCGGGCGGCAGCCAAGATGTTCTCATTGCCGCAACGAATACCCAGAATCCATCCTTGTTGAACTGCGACTTGATACGCGCCGCATCCAATGTTTTCTCGGTGTTTGAAGCTGCAATCCGCGATAGCGTTCCCGATAGCGCGGTGTGACATGCTCTCGGTCGCGGCGCCCCACGAGCCGTCCGGCGCCATGGTTAGCACGGTCCAGCGGCCGTCCGAGGCGCTGACGTCAAGCTTAACATTGTCCAATGATGGGGATTGGGCCTGGGCGATATTGAAGATGCCAAGGCCGACGGCAAGAGCGCATACTGTGCTGAGAGACCTTAGCTTGATCAATATGTCCATGGATGTCGCCCGCCGCTGCTATGCATTGCCCCGGTTCAATAGCGCACCGCGGTAATGACCACCTGTGACCCATTTCACAGGTTCGCTCGCTTTCTTTCCCGTCCGGTTTTGAAATCGTGAGTGGCCTGTTTTTACCAAACGCGGGAACGCTATCATACTAGTGTCCGTCAGCCTCACACCGGCAAGACGGCACACGAAGTCCGCGTCGACTCGTGCCCTCGTCCTCCGCCGCATCAAATGGCCGCCGGACGGCAAGCCGTCCGCGATGCCGGATTATCACTGTGCCATGCACGGCGACAACGTGGTGGGTCGCATCTACCAGCAGGGATTATCCCGGCGGCGCAAAGTGGTTCTCGAGTATCAACGGCCTTGCGGGCCTCTGTGAACTTTGGCTTGCCACATTCTTCTAGCTGATATCCGCGAGCCCACCCGAGCATTCCACACTCGCCGCGGATCGCAAGGCCGTTGATACTCCAGAACCACTTTGCGCCGCCGGGATAATCGTGCTGGTAGATGCGACCCACCACGTTGTCGCCGTGCATCGCATGATAATCCGGCATCGCGGACGGCTTGCCGTCCGGCGGCCATTTGATGCGGCGGAGGACGAGGGCACGAGTCGCGCGGAACTTCGTGTGCCGGCTCCATATGTCGGCTAACGGACACTAGTACGATAGCGTTCCCGCGTTTGGTAAAAACAGGCCACTCACGATTTCAAAACCGGACGGGAAAGAAAGTGAGCGAACCTGTGAAATGGGTCACAGGTGCCCATCACCGCTGTGCCCTATTGAACCGGAGCAATGCATAGCAGGGGCGGGCGATATCCATGGACATATCGATCAAGCTAAGGTCTCTCAGCACAGTATGCGCTCTTGCCATCGGCCTTGGCGTCTTCAATATTGCCCAGGCTCAATCCCTGTCATCGGGCAACGTTGAGCTTGACGTCAGCGCCTCGGACGGTCGCTGGACCGTGCTAACCATGGCGCCGAACGGCTCGTGGGGTGCCGCCACGGAGACCATGTCCAACCGGGCAATCGCCAATGCCACCGCCGAATGCGGGTTCAAAAACCGCAACGAGATTGGATGCGGCGCTTATCAAGTCGCAGTTCAACAAGGATGGCTTCTGGGTATTCGTTGCGGCAATGAAAACATCTTAGCGGCAGCGCGCGATCTCGCCGAGGCTGAACACTCGGCTGCGCGGCGTGAAAACGAACTGCGTTGGTCCAATGTACCCGACATGCCACCGTGCCGGCGGGTTGTCACAATTGACCCTCGAGGCATGATTGCCGTGCCGACCGAAACCCAGATTTCTTCGAAGTGAACGATCAGGAACGCATTTCGCATCGCGCTGTTGATTGATTGTAGTAAGGCCGTGTCATGGGTGCGAAAGCAGAAGAATACCGCGAGAATGCGCGGCGCCTGGAGGAACGCGCAACCGTCGCCAGGGAAGAAATAAGGCAGGTTTTGATCAGCGTGGCTCAACGTTGGCGCGACTTGGCCGCTGAGATTGAAAGCTATGAGGTTGAGTAATTACCGGAAGCATTTGTGATTTGGAAAGCCGCCCGCTATGCACAATTACTTAATTGTCTCGTGGATACGGGCCTTGTTCTCCCGCATTGTCCGGCGCACACCTTTCACATCACCGGCTGGGGAATTGGCGTCGGTGACTGAGAGACTGGTTGCGCTCCCGCCTAACAGGCAAACACGGGAGCCGCCATGCCCGATCCATCAATGCCTATCAAACCGCCGATCTGCCCCGACTGCGACATCCCTATGAGGCTGGAGAGCGAGTTCCCTGACACCGGTCACACAAACCTCCGTCACATGATCTTCAATTGCAGTTGCGGGCGCACCAGCGATCAAATGGTTGCTGATCCTGAATAGATACGGCGCGGTCCTGACGGGCCGCACGATGATCACCGGGCGCGCACGGATGTACTGCCGCCGATGGCCCTCAGCATTAGCCGGATTGCTCCGGTCCGCCGAACTGTGGGCAATTCAGCGGGGCACAGCGGCTTCGAGAGGCTAAGCCACCGTGCCCCGCCCGCGCGCTCGTCGGCAAAGCATTACCGAGCGCTTGGTCTTTCCGGCCCACCGGACCTTCCGGTCTGCCGATCAATTGCTTGATCGGCAGCGTCGTTCATTTCCTTGAGCACGCGCCTCTACGAGACCCGCTTTATACCGGGCGGCTGCCACGTGCCCTCGCCCGCCGGCAGGATCGAGGGTGGCGTCGTCTTCGGCCAGTAGAGCCGCATCACCAGATAGACCGGGCCGTTGGGAGCAGGCAGCCAGTTGGCTTCCTTGTCGGCACCCGGCGATTTGTTCTGGATGTAAAGTGTCAGCGACCCGTCCGCGTCCGTCTTCATGGCGGAAATCATCGGTGAGTTGATCAGATAGCGGTTGATCGGGTTTTCGATCAGGAGCTGCGTCTTTCCGTCATACATGGTCAACGACCAGAATGAATTCACCGGTGGCTGCCGACCCGGCGGGAACGTCAGCGTGTAGTTGTGTTTGCTGCCGTCGAGCGTCTGACCATCGCTGTCGGTGCGCGTGAGCGGATACATCGCCTCCACCGCATCGTTGCCGTAGATGCCCGCTTTGGCGGCGACCGCGCGCTTTAACCAGTCGCCGTTGTAGTGCGCGCTGTCGCCCGGCACTGACGCGATCCGCCAGCCGTTAATATCCTTGCCGAGGTTGGCGACCGCCTCGTCGATCTTGCGCTCACCTTCTTTCATGCCCAAGCCGATCTCGAGCTTTTGCTCCAGCGGAAGATCCTTGAAGTTGAAGGTCTTGCCCGGCCCGATGCCGATGCGCGCAAGCTGGCCGCGTATCTCTCTCGTTTGCTTCGGCAGGCGCAAATTGCAGCGCAAAGTCGAGGTATTCGAAGAAGTTCGATTTGACGAGTTCCTTGTCGATCTTCGGAAAGTCGATGGCCGGCGCGGTCGGCGGCGGTGGTTGTTTCAGGTAGCTAGAAAGCATCTGCACCTTGTAGCCGGCCTGGACCTTCTTGACGTTGTCGAGATCATCCGGGTTGAAGAGCTGGGTGCGATACCCTGCCACCGAAAACTGTGTGCTCGACCGGAACACCTTCTTGATCCCGGGCGGGGTCGCACCCTTCCAGTCCGGCCCGACCACCATGTAGTCGCCGGCCTCGCTTCCCGTGGCACGGGTACCGATATAACCGTAGTTGTAAGTATTGCCGTCGCAGAGCATGACCGAGTAGTAGCGCCTTGGGTCCACGGCCGGAACCGAAAGCACGACCGGCTCCGCTCGCAGGTCCATCCATATGAACGAATAGGGCGTGTCGCTGTTCGGCGTTACAATGGCGGTGTCTTTGTAGGTGAAGACGTTGGGTTCGTTTTTGATCTGATTGAACGGAGCCTTGAACTGCCCCGAATTGCGATCGACGGCGTACTCGTGCATGACGGCGTAGTTCATCACGATCGGCAGGCCGTAGATGAAGCCGGCCTCGGCAATGTCCTTTGCCCCGAAGAAGCCGGGGCTGACGCCGCTTGTCTGCGCTTGCACAAAGCCGGATTTCGTCGCTGCGGCAGTCACTGCACCCAGCGCGGCGGAACGAAGAAGATCGCGTTTTGTCAACATGTGATGTTCCTTTCGTCGACGGGATCGGATATCGCCGTTGTTCCTGCTCACGAGCATGAGCGCCGGCGAACATTCGTCGGCGCTCCGATTTGCGTGTCACTGGCCTGCCAAGCCGGGAAGCGCTTGCGTCAGCACCACCGGCGGCGGATTCCATCGGCCGGTTAGCACCTCGGACTTGGGGCCGTACAGCCGCATCGTCAGGTTGAATCCACCCTTGGGCGCGGGGAGCCAGTTCGCCTCGTTGTCCTTGCCCGGGCTTTCGTTCTGAAGGTAGAGGTCGAGCGAACCGTCGGCGTTGTACCTGAACGGCATCCAGCTGCTGACCGCGAAGCGGTTGAGCGCATTCGCCACCTGGAAGCCGTTCGGGTCGTACAGCGTCACCGACCAGAACGCGTTGACCGGCGGCATGCTGTTCTTGTCGAAGTGGATCGTGTATCTGTTCGATCCGTCGAGCGGCCGTCCGGTTTCGTCGCCGAGATTGAGCGGATAGATCGCGTCTTCAGGCAGGTTCGCGCCCAGGCCGACCTGCGCGACGATGGCGCGCTTGAGATAATAGTTCCCATAGACGCCCATCGTGTCCGTATTCATCGACCAGTGATTGGCGACCCGCGCCAGCGTCGCAACTTTCCACGCCATCAATTTTTGCGCGGTCTGCGGCACGCCTTCCAAGGCCTTGCGCACGGCGGGATCGGCCTTCGCAAGATCGAAGCTCCTGCCCGGTTCGATACCGATGCGCTTCATCTGCGCAATGATCGGTTGGTCGGTGGAATGCGGCGGGTAGACCTTGAGCAGCTCCGCGGCGTAGGCAAAGAACCGGCCCGCCGTCATGGTGTCGACCTGAACCTTGGGCGCCGTTTTCATGTCGACGTCGGGATCGATACGCGCCTCGACCGGCGTCGCCGCCTTTCCCCACCCCGACAGCGGTGTGATCTTGAAGCCCGCCTGGATCTTATGCACCGCGGGATAATCCGGCGGACCGTCGGTCTTGGTGCGGCCGATGACCCACACCCGCGGCGTCGGCGCATTCAGCCGCGTCATCCCCTCCGGCACCGTGCCGCTCCATCCGGGGGGCGTGACCAGGTAATTCGCCGCCTGGGTACCCGTCGTGCGCCAGCCCGGCGAAGCGAACACGTCGCTCCACATGTCAAGCATGGGCAGCAAATAGTAGCGTCCGCCGGTATCCGGTACGGAGACAACGACAGGCTCCTTCACCATGTCCAGCCACGCGATCGAATAGAGGGTGTCAAAATTCGAACGCACCACATCCCGGAAATTCGCAGGCGGAAATTCCGGAACGTTGACGAACATGTTCATCGGTCCGCGACCAAACACCTTGCCGGCTTGAATGTTGGTCGCCTGCCGGCGGGTCACCTCCATGGTCACCATCGGGTAGAGGTAGACATAGGCGTCGACGCCGATGGCGTGCGCCGCCTCTTCGGTGATCGCCTGAGCCATGGCTGCAGGTGCCGGCGCGAGCAGAAGGCCGAGTGTCAACCCGATTGCATATGCTCTCATTGTCGCACTCCTTTTTCGGTTTGCAGTTGTAGGAGATGGCGTGCCGCCGAGCGGCTTCGTTTGGTCATGAGCTTGGCGCCTATTTGTAGTGGTCGAGTTCGTCCAGTGCGATGCGGATCTCGCGCGCAAGATTTATTAACGACAGGGTGAAGAAACCGAGCGCGACGACGAAAAGCACGGCAACACCGTACTCGTGCTGGGCGTTGAACAACGCCGTCGCGAAGGCCACGATCACCAGCAGCGACGTCACGATCGCGCTCACCGTGGAAAACAATATGGCTTGGTTCAGGAGCGCAGCACGGCACTTCAGACGGGGAAGGTCCGATTTCAGGCGCACCCTGGAGGTGTCGTCGTCGGCAATCGCGTTCAATGCTTGTGTGCGATCAACGATGCGGTTCATGCGCCCGATCAGGACCGAGACGAATGCCGCCACTGCGCCCAAAAGAAATGCGGGCGCCGTGATCTGGGCGATAATCTGACTCAACTGCGTGATCGACGGCGTCTCCATGGAGCTCAATCCTGCGCTGGAACTGTCAAGCGCAAAGCGGGCGCCCCCATCGCAGGGCGCCCGCTCATGGCCACATCTTTACTTGCCGGCACGCGCCTGAATGGCTCTTTCAATCTGCTCCTTGACGGCAGCCAGGTTGAAGCTCGCGCCCTTTTGCATCGGCGGAAACTCGATCGCAGTCTCGGCGAGCTTGCCGACTTCCTGTTGCACGAACTGGAACCGCCAGAACTCGTAAGCAAACCAGTTATAGTATGCCAACGATCCGTTAGCGCCGTTGGGCAAGCCCGTGCGTTCAAAGGGATCGAGGCGAAGATTGGTGAGGACCGGCCAATCAACCTTGATCGTGCCGCCCAGCCAACCGCCCGGCTGATCGGTGAAACGATACTTGTAGTCGTCGATCCGCACAGCGCTCAGTGTGCCTTCGGTGAAGTAGAAGATCTCGTGGCGCTTCGACGGACCCTTTCCCGTGATCATGTCCATCTGGTTGTAGCCGTCCAGATGAACCTTGTAGGTTTGACCGCCGAGTTGTTTGCCCTTCTTGAGCTCGTCGGCGATGTTCGGGTTGCCGGCGGCAGCTACGAGAGTCGGGAACCAGTCAAGCCCGGAGACAATCCCGTTCTCGACCTTGCCGGCCGGCACGCGACCCGGCCAGCGGATCATGCAGGGCACGCGGAAGCCGCCTTCCATGGCCGTTCCCTTGCCGCCCGCGAACGGCGTCTGGCCGCCATCCGGCCAGGTAAAGTTCTCCGCGCCGTTGTCGGTGGTGAACACGACGATCGTGTTGTTGTCGAAGCCCTCGTCGGTGAGCTTCTTCATGACTGAGCCAACGATGTCGTCGAGTTGCGCGAACCCGGCTTCGGAAACCGACCAGCCGTTTTCCGAGTTGCGCATATTTTGGTATTTTTCCGACAGGTGGGTGACGACGTGCATGCGCGTCGGGTTCAGCCAGACGAAGAACGGCTTTTTCTCGCCTCTCGCCTTGTCGATGAAAGCGAATGTGTTTTTGAGAATTTCATCGTCCACCGTCTCCATGCGCTTCGGATAAAGCGTGCCGGCGTCCTCGATCCGCTGCTTGCCGATCTTGCCCCAGCGCGGTTGCACCGTCGGGTCGTCGACGTCCGTGGCCCAGGAGTGGACCATGTTGCGGGGGCCGACCTTGGCCAGAAGGGCCTGCGGGTAGTTGCGGTGCGCCGGGTCCTCCATCGCGTCGAGGTGATAGAGGTAGCCGTAGAACTCATCGAAACCATGCAGGGTCGGCAGGAACTCGTTGAGGTCACCCAGGTGATTCTTGCCGAACTGGCCGGTGGCATAACCCATGGCTTTGAGCGCTGTTGCGATGGTCGGTGCCTGTGCCGGCATGCCGATAGGAGAGCCGGCCTGACCGACTGTGGTCATACCGGTGCGGATCGGTAATTCGCCGGTGATAAAGTTGGCGCGGCCCGCCGTGCAACTTGCCTCGGCGTAGTAGTCAGTAAACCGCATGCCTTCCGCAGCGAGCTTGTCGAGGTTTGGCGTCCGGCTCGCCATGATGCCTTGGTGATAGGCGCCAATGTTGAACCAGCCAATGTCGTCGCCCATGATGAAGACGATGTTGGGCCGCTGTCCGGCCGGCGCAGGTTGCTGCTTCGGCTCCGCCTGCGCGACCCGCGTCGGCGCACCGGCTGCCATTGCGGATATCGCCGCAAGAGTTGTGCCGCCGAGCAGGATGCTGCGGCGGTCGAGCGCTTGGTTGCTCGATGGCTTCCTACTTTGCTGGTCTTTGCTGCTCATGATTTCTCTCCTCTCATGATGCACCTGAATCCAAGATGGCTCGTCGAGGTATCGACCGGCTCGGCATGGCGTGCCGCCGGCCGGTAGCGGCGGCAGTAGTTGGGCGCGCACAGATGCGAGCCGCCCTTGATCACCTTGCGCGGAATCCGGATCCGCGGCTGGCACGGGTCGTAGCTCTCCTCCTCCCGCCCGCCGCGCGGATTTTCCGGAATGCAGCATGCCTTCGGCGCATCGGCCTCGTGCTTGGGCGCGTACCAATCGGTGGTCCACTCCCAGACGTTGCCGATCATGTCGTGGAGGCCATAGCCGTTGGGCGGGAACGCCTCGACCGGCGACGTCCGCGTGAAGCCGTCCTCCGCGAGGTTCTGCCGGGGAAAGTCTCCCTGCCAGGTATTCGCCATGTGGCGGCCGGGCGCAAACTCATCGCCCCAGGCGAATTCAGCGCCGTCGAGACCGCCGCGCGCGGCGAATTCCCACTCGGCCTCGGTCGGCAGCGTCTTGCCGGCCCAGGCGGCGTAAGCTTCCGCATCCCGGTGGGCGATGTGCACGACCGGATGATCATCGAGGCCGCGGATCGATGAACCCCTGCCGTACGGGCGACGCCAGTTGGCGTCAAACTTGAATGTCCACCAGTTCGCGAAGTTGCCGAGGTCGACGGGATGATTGGGCGGACTGAAGACGAGCGAGCCCGCCTTGAGCATGTGCGGCAGCGCACCCGGATAGTCCTTCGGGTCGGGAACGATCTCGGCAAAGGTAACGTAGCCGGTCGCCTCGACGAATTTGCGGAAGTCGCGATTGGTGACCGGCGTGCGATCCATCCAGAACGCGTCGACGGTCACGCGATGAACCGGCGCCTCCTCGGGATAATGCCGGTCGGAGCCCATCCGGAAGGTCCCGCCGGGAATGAACAGCATTCCCGGCGGAGATGTGCGGTCGCGCCCTTCGATCGGGGGTCCGCTCGCGACCGCTTCATGAAGAACGGGTTGCATCGACGTCCATCGGTCGAACGAGCCGTGCCCTGCTCGCACAGGACGCCGGTTCATTAACAGCGGGTGTAGATGCGTCCGTAGGCGTCGACCGCCTGAACGCATCCGACTCGTGGGGCGACCACGGCGGCACCGTAGGTGGCCGCACCCACGGCACCCACGGCAACCGCGCGACGCGTGGTCCGCCGCGCCACGCCGGCATAGCTCATTGGCGTGAGCGGGCGGCCGATGCGCGCGTCGGCGGTCGACACCAGCGATTGCGGGTCGGTCAGCGACGCCGTCTCGCTCAGGAAGAGACATCCGGCGCCGACCGCGGCCGACAGGATGATCTGAAACAGTCTTTGCTTGGTGCGGGTCATTGTGCTGCTCCTACGGTGGTGCCTGCCGGCACTTCATCGATCTGTGCGAGTTCCTTGAAATCGAGCTTCTTGGCGCCCGCCGGCGGGCTGAACGCGAACGCGTTGGCCGCTATCTGCGCGTCCGTCTTCCACTCCTTGATCCGGAGCGTGTACTGCGGCGCGCCGGTGACGGTCTTGCTGGTGATGACGTACTTGCGCGGAATCGGACGCTGGCCGATCTCGATCCAGATCTGCCAATCGGTGTCTTCCGTTCGGAAGGCGAGATGCTCGCATTCGACCCCGTCGATGACACCCTGGCCGATGTGCCTCGCATCGATGACGTTCTCGGTCAGCGCCTCATAGGAGTTCGACAGCAACAGGTCGGCACCAGGCGCCTCGACGAAATGTTCGTCCCGCAGGCGTCCGATGACCTGATCGACCGAGCCGGCCGCGGTCGACTGCGCATAGGCCCGGTTTTCCCGGTCATGCACGGTGAAGGTCTTGCCGTCGATGATGAACTCCACGTCGGCATAGCCGCCGGTCCGTGTGGCGCGGAGCTGGTTGGGACGATTCAGCAGCAGCTGACCTGAACTTGCGAATTGCAGTTTTTGCAGTTCGACAGTCAGCACCTCGATATCAGCGTCATACGTCAGCGAGATGACCTTCTGGCTCGCGACGTAGTCGGACATCGTCTTGAGAATCTTTCTCGCGGCGTTCTCCTGGGCCTGGGCGGCCGGTGCGACCGCCAGGATCACCGTTGCGGCCAAACCAACGGCCGCAAGCCAGCGGCTGGCGCCGTGTTTCGCTCTCGAACTTGTCGTGACAGGCGAGGCTCGTGTTCTCATGGCTTCTTCTCCTCTTGACAGTGGTCCAAAGTCCAAGAGGTCCATCCTCCTGGACAGAGCCGTCATACCGAGTTGCGCCGCGCACCCGCGTCCTGTTGCGGGTCAGGCCACAGCGGTGGTGATGCCTTGGGCGTCGAGCAGCTGCGCCAGCTTTTGGCGGGCGTAGAACATGCGCGTCTTCACGGTGTTGCGCGGGACGCGGATGATCGCGGCGACCTCATCGATCGATTTTTGATGGTAGTAGACAAGATCAATGATTTCGCGATGCGCCGGCGACAAATTTGTGAAACAATCGAATAGAACTGAACCTTGCTGCCTCTTTTGCAGCGCCGCCTCCGGATTATCCGCCGCATCCTCGATCGAATCCCAGGCATCGTCATCCAAGCTCGTCATCGACGAGCGCCGCGCAATCGCGATCGCCTTGTGGCGGGCGATGGCCAGGAGCCACGTCGACACCTGGGAGCGCCCCTCGAACTTCCCGGCTTGGCGCCAAACGTCGATAGACACGTCGCTCACGACGTCTTCGGCCACTGCCTCATTACCGAGGCGACGAAGCGCGAAGCGGTACACCTGCACATTGTGCCGCGCGAACAAGACCTGCATGGCGGCCGTGTCACCCGCCGCAATCGCCTCGATCAGATTGACATCCGACGTTTCGCTGGACGCGACCCACGACCGGCTCCGGGAAATTTGGCACGGCGCGGATTGATCCCTCCGCATGGCGGCGTGGTCGCGTGCCTTGAACATTTGAGCACTCCTCGCGCTGATGGTGAGCGGAAACCGGTCAGGTTCCGCATCCTGACCACGGACCGTCCGGAGCGATATTGTCCTTAGGGGCAATAACCGCAGGATGCGCGCCTGGCAGCACAGCCGATATCGGCGCCGTGTCTAGCTGGTCGCTTTGGCAATCGCCTTGATCAGCATGTTGGCCGAAAACGGCTTGTGCAGGCACGTAACGCAACCAACTTGGGTCGTCTCACTTTGGGTGGCCTCGTCGTCGACCGCAGTGATGAAAATGACCGGAAGTTTCGAATCGACCGCCTTCAATTGCCGCCGTAGCTCAATTCCCGACATGCCGCCCAAATGAATATCAAGCACGAGACAAACCGCGTCCTTGGCCGCGCCGGAATCGAGGAATGCTTCGGCCGAAGCAAAGACCCGGGTGGCAAAGCCGTGTGCAGTCAACAGCCGCTCGATAGCTTTCAGCATAGCCTGCTCGTCGTCGACGACCGCAATCACTTTGCGTTGTCCTGACATGAAAAAGACCGGGATCGCGTCCGAATTCGGAAATGCGCCGGACTAACGCACCAGTATGGGGCCGGCCTGCTAAGGTGCTATTGTCCTTTGGTGCAATGTCCACAAAAAAACATTCAATCGTCCGTGGTCAGCATCCCGAGGCGCTCGGCGATCGACACGGCCTCCGCGAGCGAGACGACCTTTAGCTTCTGCATCACGGCGTGGCGATGGGCTTTGATGGTCCGCTCGGACGTTCCCAGTTCATAAGCGATCTGTTTGTTCAGCCGACCCCGCACGACGAGGGCAAAGACCTCCTGTTCGCGAGGTGTGAGCGTCGTTACGAGCGCGCGGAGGCTGCCGAGCCGGTCGCGCTGATGGCGCTGCTCTCGGTAGCGCGCAAGGGCCCGCTCGACGGCTTCGAGCAGCGTGCTCTTCGACACCGGCTTCGACAGAAAGTCCTCCGCGCCGGCCTTCATGGCCTTGACGCTGGTCGGAATGTCTCCGTGCCCGCTGAGGAACACGATCGGGAGGATGCTATCCATCTGCCTGAGCCGGGCCTGCAGCTGCAGGCCGTCCAGGCCGGCCATGCGGATATCGAGCAATATGCAGCCGGGCCCATCACCGGGAGAATTTTTCAGCACCTCGTCGCCAAATTCATACAGGGCGACCTGATAGCCCGCCGCCCGTAGCAGGCGGGCAACCGCGGTGCGGAAAGATGCGTCGTCATCGACGACGTGGATGAGGGCTGCGAGGTCGGTCATGCCGGACGCGCCTCGGATAGCGGCAAGGTGAAACGGAAGACCGCGCCACCACCGCTGCGGTTCTCCGCCCAGATCTTGCCGCCATAAGTCTCGACGATTGTTCGGGCGATCGACAATCCGAGGCCGGTGCCCTCCTGCTTGGTTGTATAGAACGTGTCGAACACGTCCTTGAGCTTCTCCTGCGGAATTCCGGAGCCGGAATCGACCACCGACACCTCCACTTCGGACGCCTCGGTCAATGCCGTCTGGATCGACATCGTGCGCGTGCCGGGGACGGAGTTGGTCATGGCGTCCATTCCATTCGACGCCAGGTTCAGTACGACCTGCTGCAGGTGAACCTGATCGGCGCGCACCGGCAGCGAACGCTGGACGCCGTTCGTGCTCAAGACAACGCCTCGCTTCATCGCCTCAGGCGACAAAATATGGATTGCTTCGGAAATCGCATCGTTCAGATCGAATTCCTGCAAGTCAATTTCGTTTGTGCGTTTCAACAGCTTGCGCAAGTGCTGGATGATTTCTGCCGCGCGCTGATCGGCATGCTCGGATGTCGCTGAGAATCTCCCTCACCTGACCGAGGTCGGGAGGAATTCGCGGCGAGCAGAAGTTCCGCGGCTTCGGCATTGCTGAGGATCGCCCCCAACGGCTGGTTGAGCTCATGCGCGATCGACGCGGACAGCGCGCCGGCCGCGGCGGTGCGGTTCAAATGAATGACCTCGAGCATGCGGCCGCGGGATTCAAGCTCCGCGCGCCTGCGGCGATCACGCTCGAACAACAACCAGCTGATGATGGCGGCCTGCAGCAGCATCGCCAACGCAATTGTGATTATCGGCCAGCGATACAGCTCCCACATGCTCGCTGGGCGAAACCGTATTTCGCTGCCCGGGGGCAGCCTATTTTCGCTGATGCCGAACCGCTGCAACTGCCGCCAGTCAAATATCGGCCTGGTGAAGTCGCCCATCGTGATGGGAATATCACTGACTTTTTCGCCGTTGAGAATTCGCGAGGCGAGCCGCGCGCTTGCCTGCCCAATTGGGTTGGAAATCACCACGAAGCCCCCTGTGGAACCATGTCCAATGAGAGGCTCTGCATCGCCCACAATGGGCCGGTTTGCTGCCTCTGCGACACGGCCAAGCGGGTCGGGAGGTATATAGGTCACCCCTGCGCCATCGACATAGATCGAAGTATAGATGATCGCAGTGTCGTCCGGCAGAGCAGCCACGCGTTCCTTAATCTCGGCCAACGACAAGCCCGAGAGGTCGATGATTTCGAGTTCCTTGGCGAACTGAGGGAGTTCCTGCGCATACTGTTTTCGGAAAGGCTGGCGCTCGAAAGGATCCCCGACCAGTGCAATTCGCTTAAGATTGGGCACAAGCGCTCGTGCAGCGGCCACCAAATCGCTGAGCCGCAGACGCAGAATGGTTCCGGTGACATCGGGAGGAAGGTGCAATCGAGCGGCCGTTACCTCGTCGACGACCCCGAAGATCACAGGCACCGTGGACCACAATTCCGTGCGCAAGCGCAAAAGAAGATCGAGCGCCGATGCTCCGTGGACGACGATGACTCCGATCGGCTTGTCGCGATATTTCTCACGCAAATAGGTGCGCTGAAGCTCCTCGTACTCCTTGCTATTGAAATCGGGCTAGATCAAGAACCTCCGAATAAATGGAAATGGGCCTCGCCGCGTCCGCGCCGAGCGTCGCGACCAAGCCAGCCCGGAATCCAATGCCCCATTGGGAGTTTGGTTCTGATTGGTCAAAGATCAGCACTGACCGCGGCACTGCCTCCGCAGCTGCGGGATTCGCAAGCATGGCAGCCACTGCCAACACCAAAACCGATCGCCATAACGCACGCACGGTGGCGCCCCTAACCCTGACGGAACCAGGTATATTGCGTCCGCGGAAGGTCTTTATCAACCTGAAGACTTCGGACGCGACGCGCTGGATTTCAGCTTCCTGCAAGCCGGTTCCGTCATCCGAATACCATTGTCGTAAACGCTTGCAGCGCCTTGAAAGAAAATTGAACCAAGACACTGCACCTAAGGGCAATATCGCGCCGGCCGCAACGCTTGCAGGATGATGTTTGATAGCCGCGGCGTAATGTTTTGCGATGGTCACAACTCGCGGGCGTCGCTGTCCCTGCGACCGCGTGGCCGTGAGCAACGATTTGGTTTTTCGGGAGATCGAACATGACAAAAGATGCAGCGTTGGGTCCTCTTGCCGCCGTTGTCTTGGTGCTGAGCACCAGTGTTGCCGTTGCCCAGGATGTGCCGACGCTTGACGTCGGCAGGTTATGCCGCGCCGAGGCCAAGGCAGCGCCGGGATTCTCCGAGAGCTGCATGGCCGACGAAAGCCGAGCCCGCGACGATCTCGTGCGCCAGTGGACGCAGTTCGCGCCCGACAGCAAGGCAAGCTGCATGCAATTGGCGACCGGCATTTCCGGCGCGCAAAGCTATGTCGAGCTGTTGACCTGCCTTCAGATGAAGAGCGACGTCAGAAGTCTCCCCAAACAATAAACACGGCGAAAGCCGAGACGGGAGGATGTCCGTGGATATCCGCAGAAGTCCGTGTTACTGCTCTTTAACGCGGAAACACGGGTTCAATTCCCCTAGCGCGCGTTAAAATATCCGAACAGGCCGGAGTTTCGCGGACGGCCGGCGCAGGGGTGTCGGGGGGAAATATCGTGACCAACACGACGGACGAGAGCCGCCGCGCCGGCGGGCGCGAGCCGCTTGCGGCCGATTTCATCATTCCGCTGCTCGCCTGCGGGCTCGCGATCTACTACCTCGCGACCACCACCGACCTCGTCTGGGAGGCGCGCGCTGCCGGCGTTTTCGTCGGCGTTCCGCTGATCGCCATGTGCCTCTTCCACATGGGGCGCACGCTCTACCGCATCGTCCGCGGCGAAGGCAGCTTCAGCGCCGGCGACATGTTCGCCAATACGCTGTTCAACCGGCAGCGGCTGGCGCTGGCCGCGCTGGTCGCCGCCTTCATCGTTGCCATGCCAGTGGACCGGCACGACGCTCGGGCTGTTCATCCTCCTCATCGCCAGCATGATGGTGCTCGGGGTGCGCAGCATCAAGGTCCTGGTCGGGATCGTGGCCGCGCACCTGCGCGGTGGTCTATGTGCTGCTGATATACCTGCTCTCCAGCCGCCTGCCGCAAGGTCCGGTCGAGAAGCTGATCGCCTGGCTGTTCGGATTCGAGGGCTGACCGTGGACGTCTCGCATTCGCTTCTGCTCGAACTGTTCACGCGCTCGCTCTCGCTCTGGTGGATCATCCTGCCGGGCATGGTGCTCGGCACCATCGTCGGCATCCTGCCGGGCTTCAGCGCGCAGAACACGCTGATCATCCTGCTGCCGCTCACGCTCTACATGAACATCGAGGCCGGCATGGCCTTGATGATCTCGCTCTATTGCACCACGCAGCTCGGCGGCGGCATCCCCGCCATCCTGTTCAACATGCCGGGCGAAGGCGGCGCGGTCGCGACCACGCTCGACGGCTACCCGATGACCAAGAAGGGGCAGGCGCAGCAGGCGCTGGTCTGCTGCTTTGCGGCATCGGCGTTCGGCGGCCTTGTCACCACCATCATGACCATGGCGATGCTGCCGGCGCTCGGCCAGCTCGGGCTTTACTTCCGCAGCGTCGAGATGGTGGTGGTGATGGTGTTCGGGCTCACCTTGATCGCCGCCATCGCCGCGGAGGACCTGCTCAAGGGACTGGTCGCCGGCTTCTTCGGCCTGATGATCGGCGCGATCGGCATCGACCCGGTGTTCGGCACGCCGCGGGCGACCTTCGGCTTCCTCGAGCTCTATGACGGCGTCCCGCTGATCCCGGCGCTGATCGGGCTGTTCGCGATCTCCGAAGCCTTCATCATGATCGAGCAGGAAACGATCGTGCGCGCCGAGGACTTGGCACCGCCAAGGCCGCGCGCTGGGCCGACACGCTGGAAGGCCTCTGGATCAACGGCCGCTACTGGTGGCAGACGATCTGGACCTCGCTGATCGGCCTGGTCATCGGCATCCTGCCGGGTGCCGGCGCCACCATTGCGGCGTTCCTGGCCTATCACTATTCCAAGATGCTCTCGAAGACGCCCGAGCTTTACGGCACCGGCCATCCGCCCGGCGTGATCGCGCCGGAATCGGCCAACAACGGCGTCACCTCGGGCACGCTGGTGCCGGTGTTCGCGCTCGGCATCCCGGGCGGCACCACCGGTGCGATCATGATGATCGTGCTCACCTATCACGGCGTCGTGCTCGGCCCGCGGCTGTTCATCGAGCGCGCCGACCTCGTCTACTCCGTCTACATGCAGATGCTGGTCTGCTACATGTTCATGATCGCGCTGATCCTGCCGATGGCGCGCTACATGAGCCGCGTGGTGTGGGTGCCGACCCGCTACCTCGTGCCGCTGATCCTGTCGCTGATCACCATCGCCGCGTTCTCGGAGCGCGAATACATCTTCGACATGGGTCTCGCGCTGTTCTTCGGCCTGATCGGCTATCTCGCGCGCAAGGGCAAATTCGAGATCAGCGCCATGCTGATCGGCGTGATCATGGGGCCGCTGTTCGAGACCTATTTCCTGCGCTCGATGCGGATCGGTCAGGGCGACCTGACCATCCTGTTCTCCTCCACCCTGGCCAATGTGCTGTGGGTGATGGTGGTGCTGGCGCTGTTCCTGCCGTTCCTGCGCAAGCGCAAGAAAACCGGCGTGCTGGCACAGACGGTGCAGGCCGGCCACGAAAGCTGAGTCTTATCACGGCTCGACGATCCGCCGCAGCCGCTCGACCACCGCCGGGGCCGAGGCATAGGCGTTCTGCACCACGCGCTGCACGTCTTCGCCGCTCTGCGGCGTGATCTCGATCCGGAGCTTCTCGGCCTCGGCGAGCAGCTCCGGATCGCGCAGCGCCGCCGCAAAGGCATTGCGCAGGATCTCCACCCGCTCGGCCGGCACCTCGGGCGGCACCAGGTAGGACTTTCCGAACGCCTGCTGGAACGCGACCATCACCTCGACCGCCCTGCGATCGATATCGTTCTTGATGTATCTCCACGGCAGCGGAACGCCAAGCTTCGCCAGCTCCGGATCCGGCTCGATCGACGCCTGGACCAGGAGATTGAGCTTCCTCTCGCGCAGCCAGTCCGGCTGCTGCGACTTCAGCGCCGACCAGTCGAGCCCGCAGACGCCGTCGATCTCGCCGCGCGCCATGGCAAGGAACAGGTCGGGCGGGCCCTTGTAGCCGCTGACGATCTCGAACTGGGCGCCGGTCGAATGCTTGACCATGGCGGCATATTCGCGGGTCGGGCTGCCGGCCGACGTCGCGCCGATGACGGTGCGCTGCCGTAGCGCGTCCTCGAACGTCCTGGTCTTGGAATGCGCGAAGGTCATGCACAGCCGCGTGCCGCGTCTCCGCGCCCGGCAAGGTACTGGAACCGGGTCGGATCGTATTGGCCCACATTGCCGTCAAGCAGGCGGCCGAGGATGGCGTTGGGCGAAACCGACGCCGATGGCGGTGCCGTCCTTGGGCGCGATCCGATAGAGATAGGTCGCCGCCGTCGCGCCGCCGGCGCCCGGCATGTTCTTCATCACCAGCGTCGGTGTGCCGGGAATGAAGCGCCCGAGATGACGCGACAGCACCCGCCCGTAGATGCTGAAGCCGCCGCCGACGTCGGTGCCGACGATGAAGCCGATGGTCTTGCCGGCGTAGAAGTCGGACGCAGTTGCGCGTTCGCTGACTGTGATCAACGCGCTGCCGGCGAGAACAGCAAGCGCCCCTCACCCACCGGTTCGCATGTGCCGTCATAGCTGACGGCGCGGGCGGCGGATACACGTGCCGGCCGCCATTGAAATCCTCGATCACGTAGCGCGCGTCCTCCTCCGCCGTCCGATCCAGATAGCTCGGCCCGATCGGCGACTTGCCATGGCCGCCGGGAATGTCGAGCACATAGGCCGGCTGGCACAGGCCGGACATCCGACCATGCAGGGCGCGCATCAGCGCCTGCCCTTCCGCGATCCTGGTGCGCAGATGCGCGGTGCCGGGCGCGAGGTCGCCGTGGTGCAGGTAATAGGGCTTGATGCGGTTCTCGACCAGCGCACGCATCAGCGCGCCAAGCGTTGCGGCGTCGTCGTTGACGCCGCGCAGCAGCACGCTCTGGCTCAGCATCGGGAATGCCGGCATCGACGATGCGCGCACAGGCCGCTCGCGCGCGCGCGGTCAGCTCGCGCGGATGGTTGGCATGCAGCACCACATAGGTGCTCTTGCCCCGCGCCTTGAGCGCGCGCACCAGCTCGGCCGTGATCCGGTCCGGCGCCACCACCGGCACGCGGGTGTGCACGCGCACGATCTTGACGTGCTCGATCGCCGCCGAGCGCGCGCGCGACCTCGCGCAGCCGGCGCGGCGACAGGATCAGCGGATCGCCGCCGGTCAGGATGACCTCCCAGATCTCCGGATGCGCGCGGATGTAGTCGAGCGCCGCGTCAAGCGCAGCGCGCGACAGCGACTGCCGCCGGCCCGGCCCCACCATCTCGCGGCGGAAGCAGAAGCGGCAATAGACCGGGCAGACATGCACGAGCTTGAGCAGCACGCGGTCGGGATAGCGGTGCACGATGCCTTCGACCGGGCTGTGCGCATCGTCGCCGATCGGGTCCGGCGATCTCGCCCTCGCGCGACTGCAGCTCGGCCGCGTCGGGCACGAACTGGCGCGCGATCGGATCGTGCGGATCGGACGGATCGATCAGGGCCGCCATGTCAGGCGTCAGCGACACCGCATAACGCGCCGCGACCCGTTCAAGCTCCGCCAGCCGCTCAGCCGGGATCAAGCCTGCCGCCACCAGCGCGGCCGGTCTCGCAGACCGGTTGTCATCGTCGTGGCATTAGAAAACATCCTCGCCTGGAGCATGATCCCGAAGTTGGAAACCGGCGTTCGGAAAAGATCATGCTCAAACGCAAACGCCCGCGCGCGAGGATGTAGTCAGTTCGGCCAGCGCCGTCCAGCGCCGCTAGTCGGTGGTCACGCCGGCAGCGCGGACCATCTTGCCCCAGTTGGTGATTTCGCTTTTGAAGTAGGCCTCGGTCTCCGGGATGGTTCTTGACGATCGGGTCGAACCCGATCTGTGCGAGCTTTGCCTGAACCTCGGGCGCCTTCATGATCTCGTTGATCTCGGCGTTCAGCTTCAGCACGATCGCGTCGGGCGTCTTGGCCGGCGCGAAGAAACCGACCCATGAGCCGGACAGTACGTCGAATCCCATCTCCCGGTAGGTCGGAACATCCTTCACCGCCGGCACGCGTTTGTCGCTTGCGATGCCCAGCCCGCGCAGGCGCCCCTCGACGATGTGCGGCGTCACCGTCGGCAAGGTCAGCACCAGCGCGTTGACATGGTTGCCGAGCGCGGCCGTGGTCGCCGGCGCGCCGCCGGTGAACGGCACGTGCACCGACTGCACCTTGGCGACTTCGCGGAACAGATATTCCGCGCCGATATGCGGCGCGGTGCCGACGCCCGCGCTGCCATAGGTGAAGCTCGTCTTCCTGGCGTTGGCGACGAACTCCTTCAGGTCCTTGGCCGGATTGCTGGGATGGACCGCGAGCACGTCCGGGCTGATGGCGACGATCGCGACCGGGCGCAGGTCCGCGGTGTCATAGCCGCGGTTCTTGGAGGCGGTGTCGTTGACCGCGAGCGCCGTCGTGGTGGCCAGGAGCGTGTGGCCGTCGGGCGCTGCGGTCGCTACCGCGCGCGCCGCAAGATTGCCGCCGGCGCCGCCGCGGTTCTCGATCACCACCGACTGCCGAGCCGCTCGCCGAGCTTCTGGCCGACCAGACGTCCGAGCCCGTCGGCAATGCCGCCGGCGGCAAAGGCCACGATCACATTGATATTCTGGGTCGGATAAGTCTGCGCCGACGCCGGCGCGCGAAGACGCAACCGGCCAGGCGCGATCAGGACGGCGCCGCCGAGCCTGCGAAATGCCACCATGGAATGCCCCGTTCGATCGTGCTTGGCGGCGATGGTAGCCGTCCGGCGCAACAGCGCAATGCGCGCCTTCAGCCGCGACATGATGGCGTGCACCTGCGGCCAGTGCTGCTCGCCGCGCGGCTTCATCAGCGACAGATACTTCTGGTTCTCCCATTTGCGCAGCGCTTCCGCAAAGCTCGGCCGCGCCTGGCAGCGGGCGTACCAGCCGGCGACGCGCGGCCGCTGCGCGACCATGCCGAGAAGCTCAGATGCTCGAGCCGCAGCAGGTAGGGCGTGAAGGCGACGTCGGCGAGCGTGTATTCGTCGCCGACCAGCCAGGGATGTTCGGCCAGCGCCTCCTCCATCTCGTCCAGGAGCTGGACCATGCGCTGCACCGCGATGACGAAGTGGTGGGAGTCCGGCCCCTTCTCGATCACGTCGCGCCGGCGCTCGCGCTTGAACAGGTTGGGGATCTGCTCGAGCATCGCGCGGCCGGGCTCGCCGCGTTCGAGATACTGGTGGCGGAAGGCAATGCCGAAGCTGATGATGGCGGCGCACGCGTCGTGGACGTCCTCGTCAAGCTGCTTGGTCCACAGCCGCATCCTGCGCCGGCCGATGAATCCTTCGGCGACAGCCGCGGCTCCGGATAGGTGTCTTCGAGATATTCGAGGATGACGTTCGATTCCGGGACCACCTTGTCGCCGTCGACCAGCGTCGGCACGACGGCGCGGCGGTTGAGCTTCTTGTACCAGTGCTGCTGGTGCTTGCCATCGCGCAGGACGAGGTGGCGGTCTTCCCACGGCAATCCTTTCTCGGCCAGGCATACCCGCACCTTCTGGGCGCAGAGCGACATATCGTTGTGATAGAGCGCCAGCATGCGTTTACTCCCCGCTACTCAGTTGTCTGCCAGCCCATTGTCGACGAGCCACTTGGCGATGACGTCGAGGACGGCCTGGTTGTTCTTGTCCATCATCATCATGTGCGAGTTGCCCTTGATGCCCCGCTCCGGCAGGCTCACCACCTCGATCTTGCCGCCGGCCTCGCGCATGGCATCGGCATAGGCAAGCGCGGCCTTGCGGTATGCGACCCAGCGCGGGTCCTGATCGATGTAGTCGCCGTAGACCAGCAGCAGCGGCATGTCTTTGACCGCCGCGGGAGTGCCGCCGCCGGAGGGTTCGCCGGCTCGACCGAGATCATGGCTTTGACCTTGTCAGGACGCTGCTCCGCCGCGCGGAAGGCAAAGTGGCCGCCCTGGCTGTAACGAGGATCACGCACGGGCAAACCTTGTCGATGAGTGCGACATAGGCGTCGATGATGGCGTCATCGGTCGACAGCCAGCGCGGCACGATCTGCTTCATGAAGTTGTCGTAGGCCTCGATCGGAAACTGGTTGCCGGGCAGCAGCTTGCGAGTTGCACCGGATCGACATTGAACAAGCCGGGCCCGGGCCGATGCGGAAGCGCTCCCAGGGATCGACCTCGGTGAGGAACATTGGATCGTCCTTCCAGATCACGGGAGCAGCGAAGCCTGATCGGCCA